>NZ_JBAFVS010000020.1:0-90397 GCF_043194565.1 Xanthobacter autotrophicus ATCC 700552
CCCCCGCGGCTGCGGACAAGGTCAGGTCGGCGTTCGTGGCACCGGTCCTTCCCCCTCCCTGACCCTCCCCCGCAAGCGGGAGAGGGGATTGGGGCGGGATGTCCTGGTCCATGGCGATGAACCATTGCGGCGTGTTGCGGAAGATCACCGGCTTCTTGGAGCGCCAGGAGTGCGGATACTGGTGCTTCACCCGGCCCCGGGCGAGCAGGTTGCCTTGGGCGATCAGGGCGTCGATGACGGCGGTGTTGGCGTCGCCCTTCTCGCCCTTCTCGGTGATGACGCGGCGGCCTTCGAAGCCGGGCGCCTGCGTGGTGTAGAAGCTGTCCGCGTCCACCGTGTAGGGGATGGCGGGGCTGATGCCACGCTCTTCCAGCCAGCGGCGATGGTGGGTCCAGATCTCGAAATCCTCGCGGCCATGGCCCGGCGCGGTATGCACGAAGCCGGTGCCCGCATCGTCGGTGACATGGTCGCCGTCGAGCAGGGGGACCATGAAGCTGTAGCCGAGGGGCGCGAGGGGGTGGGCGCAGATGATGGTGCCGAGCACATCCGCCAGCACGTCGCAGCGCCGCGCGAAGCTGGTGACGCGCGCCTGCTTGAAGACATCCTCCGCCAGCTTGTCGGCGAGGATAAGCTTGTCTCCGGCCTTGGCCCAATTGTCGGCCGGGGCATCGGTGACCTCATAGAGGCCATAGGAGATCTTGGACGAATAGGAGATGGCGCGGTTGCCGGGAAGGGTCCAGGGGGTGGTCGTCCAGATGACGACCGTGGCGCCTTTCAGGTCGCCTTCGGACGCCACCGGAAACTTCACCCACACCGTATCACTCGTAAAATCCTGATACTCCACCTCGGCCTCGGCCAGCGCCGTCTTCTCCACCACGGACCACATCACCGGCTTCGAGCCACGGTACAAAAGCCCGTTCTCGGCGAACTTCATGATCTCGCGGGCGATCTGGGCTTCCGCCGCGAACGCCATGGTGGTGTAGGGGTGGTCCCAGTCACCTTCCACGCCGAGGCGCTTGAATTCCTCGCGCTGCTTGCCCACCCACTCCTCGGCATAGGCGCGGCATTCCTGGCGGAAGGCCACCATGGCCGAAGCGTCGGTGAAGTCGGGCTTCACCTTGCCCTTCTTGCGGTAATTGTCTTCCTCGATCTTCCACTCGATGGGCAGGCCGTGGCAGTCCCAGCCGGGCACGTAGTTGGAATCGTAGCCCAGCATCTGCTGGGAGCGCGTCACCACGTCCTTCAGGATCTTGTTGAGCGCGTGGCCGATGTGGATGTTGCCGTTGGCATAGGGCGGGCCGTCGTGCAGCACGAAGCGGGCGCGGCCGCGGCCCTGCTCGCGCAGGCGGCCATAGAGGTCGGTGCGGGCCCAGCGGGCAAGCAACTCCGGCTCCAGCTTCGGCAGGCCCGCGCGCATGGGGAATTGGGTTTGCGGCAGCAGCAGGGTCTTGGAATAGTCCGGGGCGGCGGACGTATCAGGTGCGGCAGCTTCAGGGGCGGCAGCTTCAGGGGCGGCAGCTTCAGGTGCGGAAGTGTCAGGTGAGGTCATGGAATGCTCGGGGCATGAAAGGTCGGATCAGGCGAAACAAACCCGGCGGCCCCCGCGCGCTCAGGCGCGCCGGCGGGGGGCCGGGCCGATAATTCGCGCCACGCCCGGCGCGCCGGGGCGGGGGAGGACCCCGCCGCACTGAAAAGATCCGCACATGGTCCGGCTTCTAGCAGGCGCCCCGCGTCGCGAAAAGCCCGCAGATGAGCGCAGCCGGAGCCGGCGAAGGAGCAAGGCCCGCGCGGCGCCCGGTCTGGATCCCCTTCGCGGCCATGAAAAAAGCCCCGGCACCGAGGTGCCGAGGCTCTTCTTCGTTCCCCTCTTTTTATCTCGGCGGAGCGGCGCACCCGAAGGCGCGTCGCCCCGGAAAGCTCATGAGTGGTAGGCGCGCTCGCCGTGCTCGTTGATGTCGAGGCCCTCGCGCTCCACGTCGGTGGAGGGACGCAGGCCGACGACCACGGAGATGATGAACAGGATCACCGCGGTGCCGACACCCGACCACACGACGGTGACGCCGACGGCCTTGAGCTGGGCGATGACCTGGGTGGCCATGTCGTAGGAGGCAACGGCGCCGGTGGTGTAGTCGAAGATGCCGGTGCCGCCGAGGGACGGGCTCACCAGGATGCCGGTGGCGATGGCGCCCACGATGCCGCCCACGCCATGCACGCCGAACACGTCGAGCGCGTCGTCATAGCCGAGCGCGTTCTTGATGGCCGTGCAGAAGATGAAGCAGATGGGGCTGACGACGAGGCCCAGCACCAGCGAGCCCATGATGCCGGAGAAGCCCGACGGCGGCGTCACGGCCACGAGGCCGGCGACGATGCCCGAGGCGAGGCCCAGCATGGAGGGCTTGCCCTTCACCAGCCATTCCACGAACATCCAGGAGATGGCCGCGGCGCAGGTGGCGATGAAGGTGTTCATCATGGCGAGGCCGGTGACCGCGTTGGCCTCGAGGTTGGAGCCGGCGTTGAAGCCGAACCAGCCGACCCACAGCAGGGCGGCGCCGACCATGGTGAGGGTCAGCGAGTGGGGCGAGAGCGCCTCCTTGCCGTAGCCCAGGCGCTTGCCGACCATGATGCAGGCGACGAGGCCGGCGATACCGGCATTGATGTGCACCACGGTGCCGCCGGCAAAGTCGATGGCGCCGAGGGCGAAGATGTAGCCGGCGTCGGCGAGCACGCCGTCGAGGGCGGCCTGGGCGGCGGTCTTGGCGGTGCCGTCAGCCGCGGCAGCCACGGCCTTGGCAGCGGCGTCGATGGCATCCGGGCCGGCCCAGTACCACACCATGTGCGCCACCGGGAAGTACACGAAGGTCACCCACAGCGGCACGAACAGCACCACGGCGGTGAACTTGGTGCGCTCCGCGAACGCGCCGAAGATCAGCGCGGGCGTGATCATGGCGAAGGTCATCTGGAACGCGACGTAGACCAGCTCGGGGATGGCCACGCCCACCGAGAAGGTGGCGGCGAGGGATTCGAGGGTCACGCCCGACAGGAACGCCTTGGAGAAGCCGCCGATGAAGGGCGAGCCGCCGGTGAAGGCCAGGGAGTAGCCGTACAGCACCCAGATGAGGCCGACGATGGCCACGCAGTAGCCGACCTGCATGAGCATGGAGAGCATGTTCTTGGCGCGCAGGAGGCCGCCGTAGAACAGGAACAGGCCGGGCACGGCCATCATGAGCACGAGCAGCGAGGACGTGAGCATCCACGCCACGTCGCCCTTGTTCACGGTGGGTGCGGCAGCGGCTGCTGCTGCAGTCGTCGTGGCGTCGGCTGCGGGTGCGGCCGTCTGGGCCAGCACCGGCAAGGCAAATGCCGTCGCCAGAAGAAGCGCGGGAAGCCCCACGCGGGACCACGTCTTGAACGTCATGGATGAAAGCTCCGTCGAATGAGAAAGGCTCAAAGCGCGTCGGCGTCGGTCTCGCCCGTGCGGATGCGCACGGCGTGCTCGATCGGCAGGACGAAAATCTTGCCGTCGCCGATCTGGCCGGTCTTGGCGGACGCGGTGATGGCTTCCACCACCTTGGAGACCTGGTCGGCGGACACCGCGACCTCGATCTTCAGCTTCGGCAGGAAGCTCACGGCGTATTCGGCGCCGCGGTAGATCTCGGTGTGGCCCTTCTGACGGCCGTATCCCTTCACCTCGGTCACGGTGAGGCCGTGGACACCGATACCGGTGAGGGCGTCGCGCACCTCCTCCAGCTTGAATGGCTTGATGATGGCCATGACGATCTTCATGGATCGGTCCCTGTTCCCTGATGCCGATGCGCCGCCAATGACGCGTGTCGGCTGTTTTCTCGCGGCGGCTTCGCTGAGCGGGTCGGAGATCCACGCCGCGGCTGGCAAGCCTGCATAGGAGGGAATCAAGTACCGTGCCAAGTCATAGGGGCGGGCATTCGCCGTGCCTAATTTTAGGCCACGCGACGGAAGGCCCTCGCTTTGCCGCTGGCTCGCCGCTTTTTATGCCTATTTATTGATCAATACGCCTAAGATATCAGCATTTTGTCTTCGCAAGCGCGAGATGGAGTGCCTTGATACCTTTTAGGGGCCTTCAGCGCGGGATAACGGGTCGCATCAGGCCTTCCTGTGCCGCTGAAGCCACCAGCGTGCCGTCGCGGGTGTAGATTTCGCCGCGGCAAAATCCGCGCGCGCCGGCCGCCGTGGGGCTCTCCTGGGTATAGAGCAACCACTCGTCGGATCGGAACGGGCGGTGGAACCACAGGGCATGATCGAGGCTCGCCACCTGCATGTCGCGGTCGAACACCGATTTGCCATGGGGCAGCAGGGCGGCCTGGAGCAGGGCAAGGTCCGAAGCGTAGGCAAGCACCGCCTGATGTGTGGGCAGATCGTCCGGCAGCGGGCCACGGGTGCGCAGCCACATGCTGGGCCGCGCCCCGGGCGCGCCGAGATAGGCGGGGTCGAGGGAGGTGGGTTTCACCTCCAGCGGCCGCAGCGCCATCCAGTCGCGCTTGGCGGCGGAGGGAAAGCGCGCCATCAGCTTGTCGCGCCAGGCATCGTCCGAGGGCAGGTCCTCCGGTGCCGGTACGTCCGGCATGGCGCCCTGGTGGTGCAGCCCGTCTTCCACCAGATGGAACGACACGGCCATGCTGAAGATGGCCTGCCCGTGCTGGATCGCCACCACGCGACGGGTGGTGAAGGAACGCCCGTCGCGGATGCGGTCCACGTCATAGATGATGGGCACCCGCGGATCGCCGCCCAGCAAGAAATAGCCGTGCAGGGAATGGGCGACGCGATCGGCGTCCACCGTGCGCCGCGCCGCCACCAGCGCCTGCGCCACCACCTGCCCACCGAACACCCGGCCCCCGTCCGGGGTCACGGTGCGACCGCGGAACAGGTTGATCTCAAGGGGTTCGAGGTCGAGGATGCCCAGAAGCGTATCCACGTCGGACGGTGATCCGGTCATAGGGCTTGGCTCGCTGAAAGCCGGTGCGCTCGGCGCTCCGGAGGGATGGGGTGGTGTCCGAACACGCCATGCTTGCGCGGATTGCGTCAAGTCCCTTTGCGTCAGATGCCTTCCCTATAGGGCGGGACGACGAGCGGCGAAACGGATAGATGGAACGGATAGATGGTCGGCCCCGGCCGGGCGGGTCCGCCGGGAAACAGGTTCTAAGGAGTGAAGCGATGACCGGGCTGAACACGTCCGAGCCCCAAGCTGAGATGCCTCAGGCCGGGATGCCGCATGCCGAAGCCGGCTTTGCCGCGACGGCGGCGGCTGCACGGGCGGATGTGGCCATCGTGGGTGGCGGGCTGGCCGGCCTCAGCCTCGCGCTGGCCCTGCGCCAGGGGCTCGGGCCCGATGCCGACATCGTGCTGTTCGACCCCTATCTGTCCCACGCCACGGTGGATGACGGCCGCTGCTCGGCCATCGCTGCCGGCGCGCGGCGCATGCTGACCACCCTTGGTGTCTGGCAGCACGTGGCGGCCAGGGCGCAGCCCATGGAGACCATGGTGGTCACCGACAGCCGCACCAAGGACGTGGCGCGGCCCACCTTCCTCACCTTCGACGGGGATGTGGAGCCGGGCGAGGCTTTCGCCCACATGGTGCCCAACGCCGACCTGCAATACGCCCTCATCGATGCGGCGCGCTCCGCCGGCATCGACCTGCGCGCCCAGTCGGTGGACGATTTCACTGCCGACCGCTCCGGCGTGACCCTTTCGGCCGCCGGCGCGCCGGCGCTCAAGGCGCAGCTTCTGGTGGCCTGCGACGGCGCCAGGTCGCGCATCCGCGGCATGGCGGGCATCGCCAACGTGGCCTGGGGCTATGGCCAGAGCGGCATCACCTTCTCGGTGGAGCACGAGCGGCCCCACGAGGGCCGGGCGGAAGAGCATTTCCTGCCCCCCGGCCCGTTCGCCATCTTGCCCCTGCCGGGCAACCGCTCCTCCATCGTCTGGACCGAGCGCACGGAGGATGCCGACCGCATCGTCGCGCTGCCGTCCATCGTCTTCCAGGAAGAGCTGGAGCAGCGCTTCGGCCATCGGCTCGGCTGGGTGAAGCCGGTGACCAAGCCGCGCGCCTATCCCCTGGGCTTCGCCATGGCACGCACCTTCATCGGCGAGCGCCTCGCTCTGGTGGGGGATGCGGCCCATCTCATCCACCCCATCGCCGGGCAGGGGCTCAACATGGGCCTGCGCGACGTGGCGGCGCTGGCCGAGGCGGTGACGGACGCCGCCCGGGTGGGGCTCGATTTCGCCGGACCGGCGGTGCTGGAGCGCTACCAGCGCTGGCGGCGGTTCGACACCCTGGCCATGGGGGTGGCGACGGACGGGCTGAACCGCCTGTTCTCCAACCGGTCCGATGCGCTGCGGGCGGTGCGCGACCTCGGCCTCGGTCTGGTGGACCGGATGCCGCGCCTCAAGGGCCTGTTCATCCGCGACGCGGCGGGCCTCACCGGGCAGGTGCCGAAGCTGCTGCGCGGCGAGGCGCTGTAGACTCAAGTCCGTTCCCCAGCGTGGGGCGGGGCAGGGCGCGGAGGCCCTGCCCTCAGCGGGAGAGTTCGCTCTCGTCGAGCTGGCGGGCCTCGTCGGCGAGCATGATCGGGATGCCGTCGCGGATGGGATAGGCGAGGCGCGCAGCGCGGGACACCAGCTCCTGGCGTTCGCGGTCATATTCCAGCGGCGCCTTGGTGAGGGGGCACACCAGGATTTCGAGCAGCTTGGGGTCCACGTCGTGGCCGGGGCGCTGGGCTTGGATCATCGCAACACTCGTCAGGGCGTTTTAGGCGAAGCGGAGACCGGCTCGCGCGCAGAAAACGCGTTGGACACCAGCCGGCGCGGGTTTGCGTTATGAGGAAACGCGCGGCTGCGCCGGATCGCCCCTGGCGGGGCGGCGCCACCATAGCGGGGGCGGGCGGGCGTTTCACCCCCTATCTGGTCCCATCCATCAGGCGCGCTGATGCTGCCATCAGCCGGATTTGTTATCGCCCGGGCGGCCGGTCCCCTAAGCAGCGGGGGACCACCACCGGCAGCACGCGTCACAAGGCATCCATGGACCGCCGCCCGAATCGCCAATCGTCCCTGGGCCTTGTCCTCGGCCTCGTCGCTGTGGTCATGTTCGGCGCGACGCTGCCCATGACGCGGCTTGCGTTGCACGATCTCAGCCCGTGGTTCATCAGCTTCGGCCGCGCGGCGCTGGCGGGGATTTGCGCGCTGGCCGTGGTCCTCGTGCTGCGCCGGCCGTGGCCGTTCGGCGCGCGCCAGACCCGGCGCGACCTGCTGCTGGCCACCCTCGCTTTGGTGTTCGGCTTTCCCCTCCTCATCGGGGTCGCCACGCAGACCGTGCCTGCGGCCCATGGCGGCATCGTGCTCGGCCTGCTGCCGTTATGCACCGCCATCGCCGCCACCGTGCTGGCCGGGGAGCGCCCCGGCCTCGGCCTGTTTGCGGCGAGCGCTGTCGGGGCGGGGCTGGTGGCGGCCTTCGCCCTGCGCAACGGGGCGGCGGGCGGGTTCGGCCATGGCGACATGCTGCTGTTCCTCGCCGTGGTGATCTGCGCCGCCGGCTATGCGGTCTCGGGGCGGCTCGCCCGGCGCATGGCAGGCTGGGAGGTGATCGCCTTCATGCTCATCCTCGCCCTGCCGGTCACGGTGCCGGCGGCGCTCGTCACCTTTCCGTGGGGGCGGCCGGTGGCGGGGGAATCGTGGGCGGCGCTGGTCTATCTCGGCCTGTTCAGCCAGTTCATCGGCTTCTTCTTCTGGAATGCCGGGCTGGCGCTGGGCGGCATCGCGCGGGTGGGGCAGATGCAACTGCTCCAGACCTTCGTGACGGTGGGCCTCGCCTGGCCCATCAACGGCGAGCGGCCCGATGCCGAGACGCTGCTGTTCGCCCTCGCCGTGGCGGTGGTGGTGGCCATCGCCCAGCGGGTGGGGCGGCGGAGACCGGCTCCCGCCGCCGATCCGATCCCCTGACGGCCGCACAAACGAAAACGGCCCTCCGGAGAGGGCCGTTCGCGGTCTTTCGGGATGCGCAGGCGCGTTCAGGCCGCCTTGCTGCGGGCGGTGATGAGCTTGCGGTTCACCAGCACCTCGGCGATCTGCACCGCGTTGAGCGCGGCGCCCTTGCGCAGATTGTCGGACACGCACCAGAAGTTGATGGCGTTATCCACGGTCGGATCATCGCGCAGGCGCGAGATGAAGGTGGCGTCCTCGCCGGCCGCCTCGTGCGGGGTGGCGTAGCCGCCCGGCTCGCGGGTGTCGATGACGATGATGCCGGGGGCCTCGCGCAGGATCTTGCGCGCGTCCTCGGCCGACAGCTCCTTCTCGAACTCGACGTTCACTGATTCCGAGTGGGAGATGAACACCGGCACGCGCACGCAGGTGGCCGTCAGCTTGATCTTCGGATCGAGGATCTTCTTGGTCTCGGCCACCATCTTCCACTCTTCCTTGGTCGAGCCGTCGTCGAGGAAGACGTCGATCTGGGGAATGAGGTTGAAGGCGATGCGCTTGGGGAACTTCTTCGGCTCCACCGGATCGGAGACGAAGATGGCGCGGGTCTGGGTGAACAGCTCGTCCATGGCGTCCTTGCCGGCGCCGGAAACGGACTGGTAGGTGGAGACCACCACGCGCTTGATGGTGGCGGCATCGTGCAGCGGCTTCAGCGCCACCACCAGCTGCGCCGTGGAGCAGTTGGGATTGGCGATGATGTTCTTCTTGGTGAAGCCGACGATGGCGTCCGCATTCACCTCGGGCACGATCAGCGGCACGTCCGGATCCATCCGCCATTGCGACGAATTGTCGATGACGACGCAGCCCTGCGCGCCGATCTTCGGCGACCATTCCTTCGACACGGTGCCGCCGGCCGACATCAGGCAGATATCGGTGTCGGAGAAGTCGTAGGTTTCGAGCGCCTTGACCTTGAGGGTTTTGTCACCGAAGGAGACTTCCACGCCCTGCGAGCGGCGCGATGCAAGCGCCACAACCTCGTCCGCGGGAAAGCCCCGCTCGGCGAGGATCGAGAGGATCTCCCGGCCCACGTTGCCCGTGGCGCCGACGACGGCGACCTTGTAACCCATGATAGTCCTCGGAATCTGCCGGCCCTGATGGCCGGAACGGGGGTTTTAGGCCGAACGGCACGCGCTTGCAAATTTGAAGATCGCGCGCGTGCGCCTCCGCGAGCCGACGACGAACTGTTGCGCCAGCGCAACGCGCCGGGCTCCACGCTCGCGGAACATCCCCCTGCACCCCCGCGTTTCCTTGCACCAGGACCAAGAGTGTCCTAATTCAGGCAGGGGCGGCGGCTGTGCCGTTTCAGGAGGATGTCATGCGTGTCGCGCCGTACTTCACCATCGCCGCGGCGTTCCGGGTGGCGCTTGCGGTGACGTCCGCGGTGGCGCTGACGGGCGTCGCCTCTGTCGTTTCGGCCGATGACGCCTCGGCCCAGACCACCGTCAAGAAGCGTAGCCGCATCGAGATCACCCGCCGCTCTTATCTGGACGCCGGCACCGTGGTGAAGCCCGGTTCCAAGTCGTATCTGGACTACGCCCTGCCGTCCGGCTGGTTCTACCCGACCTATGACGGCGGTGGCGCAGCCGGCACCGGTCCCATCAGCGGCATTCGCTCGCCGCTGCCTAGCCGGTTCGAGCTGCCGGGCTTCTGAGCCGGCGAAAAGACGCGTGGAAGAGGGCCGCACGGACGCGGTCCTTTTTTGTGCCGGGAAAACACATCTCGATTACGTGAGATATTTTTTCTCCCGTGGCGGAATGACATTCAGATCGCGCCGCGTCATAACGGCCCTTCGCGCGGTGTGCCGCATTATGGAGCGTGCCCGGCGCGTTCTCCCCAAGCCAGACAGCCGACAGGGCCGTGTTCATGCCCCGCCTTCGTTTCGCATTTCCGGCCGGGGCCGGCCCGGCCCGGCGCAGCGTCATTCCCGGCTTCCGCCTCTCCCTGGGGCTGACGCTGCTCTACCTCGCCCTGATCGTGATGCTGCCCATCGGCGCGCTGCTGCTGAAGGCGGCGGACGTGGGGTTCTGGGGCTATATCGCCATCATCACCTCGCCGCGCACGCTGGCGTCGTTCCAGATCACCATCGCCACTGCCGCCGTGGCCGCCCTGTTCAATGCGGTCTACGGGCTGGGCCTGGCCTGGGTGCTGGTGCGCTACGAGTTTCCCGGCAAGCGCCTGCTGGATGCCATGGTGGACGTGCCCTTCGCCCTGCCCACGGCGGTGGCGGGCCTCGCGCTCACCACGCTGTTCGCGAAGAACGGCTGGTTCGGCGCGCCGCTGGCCCAATGGGGCATCCAGGTGGCCTATGCGCCAGCCGGCATCGTCTGCGCCATGGCCTTTACCTCTATTCCCTTCGTGGTGCGCACCGTGCAACCGGTGCTGGAAGACATGGAGCCCGAGCTGGAGGAGGCGGCGGCGACGCTGGGCGCCTCGGATTTCACCACCTTCCGCCGGGTGATTTTCCCCACCCTGTTCCCCGCCTTCCTGGCCGGAACCTCCCTCGCCTTCGCCCGCTCCCTGGGGGAGTTCGGCGCGGTGGTGTTCATCGCCGGCAACCAGCCGTTCCGCACCGAGATCGTGGCGCTGCTCACCTTCATCCGGCTGGAGGAATATGACTATGCCGCCGCCGCCGCCATCGCGGTGACCATGCTGGGGCTTGCCTTCCTGATGCTGCTGGTGGTCAACGCGGTGCAGGCCTGGCACCAGCGCAGCGCGCTGGGGGAGGGCTGAGATGGCGGCTCCGGTCAACCGCAATCGCCACCGCGTGGGGGATGGGCTGCGCACGCGGACGGTGCTGCTCACCCTGGTGCTCGCCACCACGGCGGTGGCCCTCATCGCGCCGCTCGCGGTCATCTTCTCCGAGGCGTTCGCGCGCGGCTTTTCAGCCTATGCCGAGGCTTTGGTGCGGCCGGATACGCTGCACGCCATCGGCCTCACGCTCATCACCGCCCTCGTCTGCGTGCCGGTGAATGTGGGCTTCGGCATCGCCGCGGCCTGGGCGGTCACCAAGTTCAGCTTTCCCGGCCGCAACCTGCTGCTGGCGGTGGTGGAGCTGCCCTTCTCCATCTCGCCCATCGTGGCCGGCGTCGCCTATCTGTTCGTCTATGGCGGGCAGGGGCTGTTCGGCCCGTTCCTACAGGCCCACGACATCAAAATCGTGTTCGCGCTGCCGGCCATCATCCTCGCCAGCATGTTCGTCACCGCGCCGTTCGTGGTGCGCGAGCTGGTGCCGCTGATGATGGCGCAGGGGCGCGACGAGGAAGAGGCGGCGGTGAGCCTCGGCGCCAACGGCTTCGACGTGCTGCGGCTGGTCACTTTGCCCAACGTGCGCTTCGCCCTGCTCTACGGCGCGGCCTTGTGCAACGCGCGGGTGATGGGCGAGTTCGGCGCGGTCTCGGTGGTGTCCGGCAACATCCGCGGCCAGACCTCGACGCTCGCCCTGCAGATCGAGCTTCTGTACCAGGACAGCCATGTGCTCGCCGCCTTCGCCGCCGCGACGGTCCTGGCGGGGGTGGCGCTGTTCACGCTGGTGGCGAAATATCTCATCGAGCGCGCCGAGCGGGCACGCGGGGAACGGGCCCCGCCCCGGCGGCCGGGGCACTGACACCAGGTCAGGCCGATCCGGCCAAGCCCATGAAGCCAGGCCGGTGAAGCGGGGCCGGTGAAGTCAGGCCGATGGGCTGGGCGCGTCGTCCGAACAGGGCTGACCCGGGTTCAGCCGCGCGGGGCCGGCAGGCCGAGGGCGGTGGAAGAGGACTGCGGGGCGGGCGCGACCCGCTTCAGTTCGCGCTTGGCTTCGCGCGCCGCGCGGCGGAAGCGGCCTTGCCGGGCCCACACCACGATGCCGCCGGCCAGCACGCCCACGATCAGCGCGGCGAACACCAGCGCGAACAAAGGCAGCGTCACCGAAAGCGCGGGCGCATCCGGCGAGAACGGGTCGAGGGAGAGGGTGACGGACTTGCGGTTCGCCACGGCGAGGGCCACCGCCACGATGGAGAGCGGCAGGCCGATGAGGATGGAGAGGATGCGGGCCACGGGCGCCTACTTTCCGGTGTTGAGACGCTCGCGCATCTCCTTGCCGGTCTTGAAATAGGGAACGGTCTTTTCGCTCACGTCCACCTGCTTGCCGGTGCGCGGGTTGCGGCCCACGCGGGCGTCGCGCTTCTTCACCGAGAAGGCGCCGAAGCCGCGCAGTTCCACGCGATCACCACGTTCGAGCGCGGAGGCCACCTGCTCCAGGATGGCGTTGACGATGTTCTCCACATCCCGCTGGTAAAGGTGCGGGTTGGCTTCGGCGATCTTCTGGACCAGTTCGGACTTGATCATGATGGCCGCATTTCCCTCGAGAACGATCCGCTGGGTTCGAACGATCCGCTGGGTTCGGCGGACATGGTGCCGTCCGGCGACGGATTGCCGCGTTTATTGCAGGAGCCTCAAGCCCTTGTCACCCATCGGTGCGAGGGTGCCAGAGGGCCAGTAGACCGTCAAGCTGGGCGCGCTCCAGCGCGCCGCGGGCAGTCTGGGTGAGGAACTCGGCCGCCTGGGGGAAACCGAGCGCCGTGACCACGCCGCGCGCCGCGCCGAGCAGCCAGCCGAACTCGTCGCCCACCTCCCGCGTGCGCCAGCTGCGCACCTTGAGGTTTTCCGGCACGCCCTTTTCGCGGGCAAGCCAGGCCCGGGCGGTGCGTTCGTCGCCCAGTTCGTCCACCAGCTGAAGCGCGAGGCCCTGGTGGCCGGTGAAGACGCGCCCGTCCGTCACCGTGGCGAGCTTTTCGTCGGTGAGCTTGCGGCGCTCGCTCACCAGGCCCTTGAACCAGCCGTAGCTGTCCTTCACCAGCGAATCCACCGCCGCCCGGGCTTCCGGCGTGGTGGGGGTGTAGGGATTGGGCGAGGCCTTGAGCGGCGAGGACTTGATGTCCTCCATGGTCACGCCCACGGTCTTCAGCAGCTCGGTGACGTTGGGATACTGGTAGATGACGCCCACCGAGCCCACCAGCGCGTTGCGCCGGGCCACGATGTGGTCGGCGCCCAGCGCCGCGATATAGGCCCCTGACGCGGCGATGCCTTCCACCACGGCCACCACCGGCTTCTTCTCGGAAAGGCGGCGCAGGGCGTCGAACACTTGCTCGGAGCCGGTGACGGTGCCGCCGGGGCTGTCGATGGACAAGATCACCGCCCGCGCCCGCGAGCGGCCGATCTCTTCCAAGAGTTCGACCCGGGCGCGGTCGTTGCGGATGACGCCGCCGATGGTCACCCGCGCCACATGGGGCGATGCCGCTGAAACGCTGTCGCCCGCCACGGAGGCCACCCCCACCGCGATGGCCGCGACGGCGGCGAGCACGCCCAGCGTGCGCCAGAAAGTGACCTTCCGCCGCAGGCGGCGGCGTTCGACGATCTGGTCCGCGTCGAGCGACATGACTCAAGCTCCTTCAGGGCACACCGGCCGCCGGAGGCGGACAGGACCGATGGGCCGCACTTAAGCAGGTGGCCCGGGGTTGGCAAGGAACTCCTCGGCAAGGCGCACCTTGGCGAGGTACTTCCGGGCAAGGCACTCCCCGGCAAGGCGCACCTTGGCGCCACTGCCGGAACCCCGCATTGGAAAAGCGGTTTCCGCGGCGTCGCGTCCCGTCGGTGGCCGGGCGCTTACCAGCGATCGCCGGACGGCGCGCCGCGCCATTCCGCCACGCGACGGCCGGTGGCTGGCGACAGGTCCTCCGGCAGGGCGTCGGGCGCAAAGAACTCGGCGGCGACAATCTCCAGGTTGCGCTCCGGCCGTGGACCCACGATGAGCCCGGCGGTGCGGTACAGCACCACATGGTCGCGTCCGCCCACGCGGGGATTGAAGAAAACGCCGGCCAGAGCGAGCGGCCCGTCGGCCTCCACGTTGGTCTCTTCCTTCAGCTCGCGCCGCGCCGCGGCTTCCGCGCTCTCGCCCACATCGACGCCGCCCCCCGGCAGGTGCCAGCCCGCCACGTAGGAATGGCGCACCAGCAGCACCCGCTCGGCGTCGTCCACGGCGAGCACGCGGACCCCGAGCGTCATGCCGTGGCGCAGGCGCCGGAGGAAGTGGAAGAGCGGCAGCATGATCGGAGCATAGCCGAAGCCGGCTCAGTTCGCCTCGCGATTCGCACATGCGGTTCGCGAGGCGAACGGTCATGCTTGGTGGCCATGCTTGCGGGCTGCCCGTTGGCCTATCCGGCCGCGGCCGCCCGGGCGGCCAGCTCCGCCGCCTCGATGGCCTCGGCGCGGTGGAAGGCGGGGCGGGCGGTGCAGCGCGCCACATAGGCCGCCACCTGGGGCGTGGGCGTGACCACCTTGAGCAGGTTGATGGCGTACCACAGGTCCATGGCCAGCATCACGTCGGCAGCGGAAAAGCGTTCGCCGAGCAGATAAGGGCCGTCCTTCAGCGCCTCTTCCACCACCTCCATGACGAGGTCGAAGCTGCCCCAGCCGGCGGCGCTCTTGGGCAGTTCGATGCCCTTCATCTTCTGCAGGAAGGCCGGCTCCATGCAGCCGGCGGAAAAGAACATCCAGTAGAGGTAGCGCGCCCGCAGCGGATCGCCCACCGGCGGGGCGAGGTTTGCCGCCGGGACCTGCTCCGCCACATAGGCGCAGATGGCGCCGCTCTCGGCGAGGTGAACATCGCCGTCGCTCAGGGCCGGCACCTTGCCCATGGGATTGATGCGGCGGAAGGCGGGATCGTCCTGCGCGCCGGTGCGGATATCCACCAGCTCCCGCTCATAGGGCGCGCCGGCCTCCTCCATCAGCCAGAGGGTGCGGAAGGCACGCGTGTGCGGCGCCCAATACAGCTTCATCTGGGTCCTCCCTGTTCGCTGGATCGGAACATACAGGGAACAAATAGAGACGTCGAGTCGGCTTTGGGGGCCTTGCGATCCCGGCTCAGGCATGGATAATACCAGGACGGCCTGGGGTGCCACGCATCATGCGCGGCTGAGATCACACCCATCGAACCTGTCTGGGTCATTCCAGCGTAGGGAGACGCCGATGAGCGCCAGCTTGTCGACCTTCATGTCTACTTCTTCTTCAGCCGGCTCGGGCGCCACTGCCTCTGCACGACCGCGCGTCGCCGTTGCCGGCGGCGGGGTCATCGGCCTTGCCCTCGCATGGCGGCTTGCGCAGGCGGGCTGCCCGGTGGAGGTCTTCGAGGCCGGGGAAACCGGCCAGGGCGCGAGCCGCGCTGCCGCCGGCATGCTCGCCGCCTGCGCCGAGGCCGAGCCGGGGGAGGAAGGCCTGCTCACCCTCAACCGCGCCAGCCAACTCTTGTGGCCGGCGTTCGCCGCCGAGCTGGAACAGGCAGCGGGCGCGAGCGTGGACCTGCGCACCGAAGGCACGCTCACCATCGCCCTCACCGCCGACGATCTCGCGCGGCTCCGGCACTTGTTCGCGCTACAGCAGTCCCTCGGCCTGCCGGTGGAATGGCTCACGGCGGCGCAGGTGCGGCGGCGCGAGCCCTATCTCTCGCCCAAGCTCGCAGGCGGCATCCTCACCCTTGAGGATCATCAGGTGGACAACCGCAAGGTGGCCGCCGCCCTCAAGGTGGCGGCGCTGAAGGCCGGCGTGCGCATCCACGAGCACACGTCCGTCTCGCGGGTGGACACGGTCGGCGGCCGCGTCACCGGTCTGGTGGCGGGCGATACGCTCCACGCGGCCGACGTGGCGGTGCTGGCCGCCGGGGCTTGGAGCCGGGGCATCGACATCGCCCCCGCCGCGCCGTTGCCGGTGCGGCCCATCAAGGGCCAGATGCTGGCCCTGCGCATGGACCCCGCCGCCCCCATCCTCTCCCATGTGCTGTGGGCGCCCGGTGCCTATCTGGTGCCGCGCCACGATGGCCGGCTCATCATCGGCGCCACCACCGAGGAAAAGGGCTTCGACACCGACCTCACCGCCGGCGGACAGCTGGCGCTGCTCACCAATGCGTGGCGCGCTTTGCCGACCCTGGAGGAGCTGACCATCATCGAGCAATGGGTCGGCTTCCGCCCCGGCAGCCGGGACGATGCGCCCATCCTCGGCCCGAGCGCGGAGGTGGACGGCCTGATCTATGCCACCGGCCACCACCGCAACGGCATCCTGCTGTTGCCGGTGACCACGCAGGTCATCGCCGATTATGTCCTGTCGGGCCGCATGGCGGACGTGGCGGCGCCCTTCGGCGCAGCGCGCTTCGCCCCGCGCGCGGCGGCGGAGTGAGCATGATGGCGCTCGCCCTGAAGGTGAACGGAACGCCCGAGGACCACGCGGTGTTCACCGTGGCCGACCTGCTGCGCGCCAAGGGCCTCGACCCCGAGCGCAAGGGCATTGCGGTGGCGGTGAACGGCGCCGTGGTGCCGCGCCGCACCTGGGGCGAGGTGGCGCTTGCCGCCGGCGACGCGGTGGAAATCATCGAGGCCAAGCAGGGCGGCTGACCGCCTCGACCGCCTGGCCCTAACAAACAGGCGCCCCCTGCCGGCGCCGGGAAACATCATCATGAACGCCAATTCCTCCCCTCCCGCGGACCCGCTCGTCATCGCCGGGCGCAGCTTTTCCTCGCGCCTGTTCCTCGGTACGGCGGGTTATCCCAACCAGAAGGTGTTTCTCGATGCGCTGGAGGCGTCGGGATCGCAGATGGCCACCGCCTCCATCCGCCGCATCAGCCTTGCCGGCTACGAGGAGAGCCTGACCGACCTGCTCTCCGGCCGCGTCCACATCCTGCCCAACACCGCCGGTTGCCAGACCGCAAAGGATGCGGTGCTCACCGCCGAGCTGGCCCGCGAGGCGCTGGAGACGGACTGGGTGAAGCTGGAGGTGATCGGCGACCGCGAGCTGCTCTATCCCAATGTGGAGGAACTGCTGAAGGCCACCGAGGAACTGGTGTCGCGCGGCTTCGTGGTGCTGCCCTATTGCAACGACGATCCCGTCACCTGCCAGAAGCTGGCCGATCTTGGCGCCGCCACGGTGATGCCGCTGGGCTCCATGATCGGCACCGGGCTCGGCATTGCCAACCCGCACATGATCGAGCTGATCTGCGCCCGCTCGCCGGTGCCGGTGGTGCTGGATGCCGGCATCGGCACCGCCTCCGATGCGGCGCTGGCCATGGAGCTGGGCTGCTCCGCCGTGCTGCTCAACACCGCGGTGTCGAAGGCCCACGATCCGGTGCGCATGGCCACTGCCTTCCGCTATGCGGTGGAGGGCGGCCGCCTCGCCCGCCTCTCGGGCCGCATTCCGAAGAAGCTGCACGCGGAGGCGTCCAGCCCCGAGTTCGGTCTGGTGGGGAGCTGAGCGCCGCGTGCTGCCCGAACCGCCGCTGTTGCTGATCACCGACCGTACACTGGCGCGGGGCGATCTCACGCAAGTGGCGATTGGGGCCTGCGCCGGCGGATGCCGCTGGATCAGCCTTCGGGAGAAGGACCTTCCGGCGGCGGAGCAGATCGCCCTGTTCGCCCATCTGCGGGAGGCGACACGCGCCTTCCGCCCCCGCTTGACGCTCCATGGCCCGGCTGAACTTGCTCTCGCCGCCGGAGCGGACGGGGTGCATCTCCCCGGCGGCGGGAATGCAGAGGAAGCGCGGGCGCTGCTGGGTCCGGATGTGCTGGTGGGGCTCTCGGTCCACACCTTGGCCGAGGCGGAAGCCGCCGATGGGGCTAGCCTCGACTACATCAACGCGAGCCCGGTCTTTCTCACCTCGTCCAAGCCCGGCTACGGCCCGGCGCTGGGAGTGGCAGGTCTTGCCGGGTTCGTGGCGGCCTCTCCGGTTCCGGTGATCGCGCTTGCGGGCATCGCGCCGGCCAACGCCCGCTCCTGCCGCGACGCCGGGGCGGCGGGCATCGCCGTCATGGGCTCGGTGATGCGGGCGGAGGATCCGGCTGCCGAATTTTCGGCCCTTCTTGCGGCTTGGGGCGGCAAGGACCCCGCGAGCGCGTCGCCTGAGCCCGACGGGGCCTTGCCAGCACGGGCCAAAAGCTGAACCTTGCCCAAAATGGGGGGCGGGCATGGGGCAGCATTCGGGGCAGGATTCGGCGGATGTGATCGTGGTCGGCGCGGGGCCGGTGGGGCTCACGCTGGCGGCGGAACTGGCGCGGCACGGGGTGCGTTGTCGCATTTTGGAGAAGGCGACCGCCCCGTCCATCTACTGCCGCGCGCTCGGCGTCACGCCCCGGACCCTGGAAGTCTATGAGGACATGGGCGTCGTCCGCGCCATGATCGACGCCGGGCTCTGGCTCGGCGGGCTCGCCCTGGCGGTGGACGGGGCGCCGGTGCGGACCATCGCCACCGATCTCTGCGATCTGCCCTATGGTGTTCTCGGCATCCCCCAGCCCGTGACCGAGCGCATCCTGGCGCAGCATCTCGCCGGCTTCGGCATTGAAGTGGAGCGCGGCGTCGCGGTCGCCAGCCTCGTGCAGGAGGGTGAGAGGGTGCGGCTCGACCTCACCGCGCCGGACGGGCGGGAGGATGTCGCCCATGCCCGCTTCGTGGTGGGCTGCGACGGTGCCCACAGCTTCGTGCGCCATGCCCTGCGCATCCCGTTCGAGGGGGAAGCCTTCCCCTATCCCTTCATGCTGGGCGACGTGCAACTCGCTTTTCCGGGCGACCTGAAGCCGGCGCGGGGCATCGCTTTGCGCCTCATGCGCCTGCGCGCGGATACGGCGCCGGACATGTTCATCGCCATCCCGCTGCCGGAGCACGGGCGCTACCGCGTCTCCATGCTGGCGCCGGAGAGCCTTGCCGCCGCGGGATCGGGCGAGGCCCACGGCATCCAGTCCGAACGGCCGGGGCCGTCGCTGGCCGACCTCCAGGCGGTGGCCGATCGCATCGCGCCGGGGCAGATCGTCGCCGGCGACCTGCGCTGGTCGTCCCAGTTCCGCATCTCCATGCGGCTGGCGGCCCGTTATCGCGAAGGTCAGGTGTTCCTGGCCGGGGATGCCTGCCACATCCATCCCCCCACCGGCGGGCAGGGGATGAACACCGGCATCCAGGATGCCTACAACCTCGCCTGGAAACTGGCGCTGGTGATGAAGGGCCGGGCGCCGGCCGCGCTGCTCGACAGCTACGAGGCCGAGCGTCGGCCGGTGGCGCAGGACGTGATCGCCCGCACCGTCGCCGAAAGCATGAACATCGGCGGCTCGGGCGGTGCCCGCGACCGGCTGGCCGACACCCAGATCCGGGTGTCCTATGCCGGCCTTGCCGGCGCGGCGGTGGTGGATGGCGCGGCCGCACCCGAAGGACTGCCGGGTGATCGGCTGCCGGTGGCCGGTGACCGGGCGCCGGATGCCCTCGGCTTGAGACGGCGGGGTGTCGGGGCGCCGCTTCGGATGTTCGATCTGCTGCGTGGCACGGATTTCGTGGCGGTGGTGGCCGTTGACGGGACCCGGGATGCGCTCGCGGCCATGGAGGCCCTCGGGGCACGGCTGGCCGGTAGCAACCTGCCGGTGCGGGTGGTGGCGGTGGCGCCGGCGGGGGCCAGCCTCCCCGATCCCCATGGGGTGAGCCTCGTGGAGGATGAGGCGGGGTCCTGTGCCGCCGCTTACGGGCTCGGCCCGGGGGAGGCGGTGCTGGTGCGTCCGGACGGTTATCTCGCCTGGCGGGGAGATGCGGGCGAGGCGGATGGTGCCCTGCGTCTGGTGGTGGGAGCGGGGTAGGTCAAGCCCGGGGCTGCCGTGGCGCGGTGGTATTCGGTAGGTGCATCGGGATCGAGGCGAAGCGTTCGATCCAAATTCACCGTCGAAACGGCACCAGCACCATTTCCATCCTGACCACTCATGGTCTAGCTTTCGGCCACCGATGGAATTCGGATGTCGTTGGGGGGAACGTCATGGCCGTTACACGCCGTACTTTGCTTGCGGGCCTTGTCTCGTGCCCGGTCTGCGCCAGCACCGCGCTCGCGGCGGGTGCGCACTGGAGTTATGAGGGCCACGGTGGCCCGCAGGAATGGGGTTCGCTGGAAAGCGGATTCCAGGCCTGCGCGGTGGGAGGCCAGCAGTCGCCGATCAATCTGGAAGGGGCCGTGCAGGCCGCGGGTACGGGGCCGACGCTGGCCTGGAAGCCCGACGCCTTCAGAATCGTCAACAACGGCCACGCGATCCAGGCCGACGTGGTGGGGGACGCCGGAACGGCTACCATGGGCGGCAAGACCTGTATCCTGCGCCAGTTCCATTTCCACGCGCCGAGCGAGCATACCGTGAACGGGGAGCGCACCGCCATGGAGGCGCATTTCGTCCATGAGGCGCCCGATGGCAATCTGCTGGTGGCGGGCGTGTTCATGAAGGTCGGCAAGGCCAATGCCGGCTTTGCGGAGGTGATGAAGGTGGCGCCCACCACCGAAGGCGCGGCGGTGCTCAAGACACCGCTTGACGCCACGGCATTCCTGCCGGCGCAGCGGGCCACCTATCGCTACGAAGGCTCGCTGACCACGCCGCCCTGTTCCGAGGTGGTGGAGTGGCACGTCTTCGCAACGCCCATCGAGGTGAGCGAGGCCGACATTGCCGCCTTCCGCGCCATCTTCCCCATGAACGCCCGGCCGCTGCAGGCGGTGAACCGGCGCTTCCTGCTGCGGATCGATTGAGGGCGAGGGCTTACGAGCGGCCTCATACCAATGGCCCCTGAGCTTGACTCCTGGGCGTTCGGTATCGGCTCCAATGCAAAAGAAAAGGGCCGGCGCAGTGCGCCGGCCCTTTCCGTTTCGACTGTTCGCAAAGAATGCGATCAGTCTTCCTTGGTCTCTTCCCTGGTCTCTTCCTTCTCGTCGGTCTCGCCGCCGGCGGCACGCTGCTTGAGCGCGGCGCCGAGGATGTCACCGAGCGAAGCACCGCTATCCTGCGAGCCGTAGGTGGCCACGGCCTCCTTCTCCTCGGCGATCTCGAGCGCCTTGACGGAGACCTGCACCTTGCGCGCCTTGCGGTCGAACAGGGTGACGCGGGCATCCAGCTTGTCGCCCACCGAGAAGCGCTCGGGGCGCTGGTCGTTGCGCTCGCGGGCGAGCTCGGACCGCTTGATGAAGGCGGAGAGGTCGGTGCCGGTGAGCTTCACCTCGATGCCGCCGTCCTTCACGTCGGTGACTTCGCAGGTGACGATGGCGCCCTTCTTGACTTCGCCAGCCTCGGCGAAGGGATCGCCGGCAAGCTGCTTGATGCCGAGGGAGATGCGCTCCTTCTCGACGTCCACGTCGAGCACCACGGCCTTGACCATGTCGCCCTTGCGGTATTCGTCGATCACCTGCTCGCCCGGACGGTTCCAGTCGAGGTCGGAGAGGTGGACCATGCCGTCCACATCGCCGTCGAGGCCGAGGAACAGGCCGAACTCGGTCTTGTTCTTGACCTCGCCTTCCACCACCGCGCCGGGGGCATACTTCTCGGCGAACGCTTCCCAGGGGTTCTGAAGCGTCTGCTTCAGGCCCAGGGAAATGCGGCGCTTGGCGCTGTCCACTTCCAGCACCTGGACCTCGACCTCCTGGGAGGTGGAGACGATCTTGCCGGGGTGAACGTTCTTCTTGGTCCACGACATTTCGGAGACGTGGATCAGGCCTTCGATGCCCGGCTCCAGTTCCACGAACGCGCCGTAGTCGGTGATGTTGGTGACGCGACCCTTGAAGCGGGCCTCCACCGGATACTTGGCCTCGATGCCCTCCCAGGGATCGCCCAGAAGCTGCTTCATGCCGAGCGAGATGCGGTGGGTCTCGTGGTTGATCTTGATGATCTTGACCTTGACCGTCTGGCCGATGTTGAGCACCTCGGTCGGGTGGTTCACGCGGCGCCAGGCGATGTCGGTGACGTGCAGCAGGCCGTCGATGCCGCCGAGGTCAACGAACGCACCGTAATCGGTGATGTTCTTCACCACGCCGTCGATGGCCTGGCCTTCCTCGAGGTTCTGGACCAGCTCGTGGCGCTGCTCGGCGCGGGTCTCTTCCAGCACGGTGCGGCGGGAGACCACGATGTTGCCGCGGCGGCGGTCCATCTTGAGGATCTGGAACGGCTGCTGGTTGTGCATCAGCGGGCCGACGTCGCGGATCGGGCGGATGTCCACCTGGGAGCGCGGCAGGAAGGCCACGGCGCCGTCGAGATCGACGGTGAAGCCGCCCTTCACCTGGTTGAAGATCACGCCGAAGACCTTCTCGTTGGCGGTGAACGCCTTCTCGAGCTTGATCCAGCTTTCCTCACGGCGCGCCTTGTCGCGCGAGAGGACGGCTTCGCCCATGGCGTTCTCGACGCGCTCGAGATAGACCTCGACCTCGTCGCCCACCTGGATGGGGTTCTCGCGGCCGGGGCCGGCGAACTCGCGCAGCGCCACGCGGCCTTCGGTCTTCAGACCGATGTCGATGATCGCCAGATCCTTCTCGATGGCGACCACGATGCCCTTGACGACGGCACCTTCCTGCATGTCGGCGCGGCCGAAGCTCTCGTCGAGCAGGGCGGCAAAATCTTCACGGGTGGTTTCTACGGCGGACATTCACGCTCCAGACTTCTTGCGCCGGCATCTCGCGTTGCGAGGTCCGAACCGCTCGGGTGTCCGTCTTTCCATGGGGAAGGACGGACGGCCGCCGGCAAAGCGGCGGGCCGGCGCATAAGCCGGGCGGTACGGACGATGAATTGGATGTCGCGCTGTGCGCTCAGCGAAAGCCAGGGCGGGCTGCCTCCGACGATCAGGGCCGCGTATCCCGCGTACCCCTGCCCGCCCGGGCGGCTTCCTGCTTTTGAAGGAGCGCAGCCTCGGACCGGCGCTGAGATAGTCCAAAAGCCCCTTCAACGCAAGGGCTGGTGCCAGCTTCCCCTCAAGTGTGGCGGCCACGGCGGTAGCGCGCTCTCAAAACGCCGGATTCGCCCCGGGCCGTCCCGGCGCGCCGACAGGCCGGCGCCGGGAAAGCCATGTCAGGCCGCCGCCCCACGCTCCGCCGGCGTGGCCTCGGCCCGGACCACCAGCACGGGAATGGTGGAATGGGTGAGCACCTTGGTGGTCTGGCTGCCGAGCACCAGCGCGGAGAAGCCCCGCCGGCCGTGGGAGGCCATGATGATGAGGTCGCACAGCTGGCGCTCGGCGGTGGCGATGATGGCCTCAAAGGGGTGGTCGTTCTCCACGTGTACCGTCACGGCTGGCACGCCGCTGGCCGCGGCCTTCTCCGCCGCCGCGCCGAGAATGCGGTCGGCGCGCTGCTGCATGGTGCGGCGATAGATGTCTTCCGTATCGGCGATCTGTTCCGCCTCGGTGGAGAGCAGGTGGAACGGCTCGCTGGCGGTGACGAGGACCAGGCGGGCGTGGAGCACTGCGGCCAGTTCCACGGCCTGGGTGACGGCGAGATCGGAAAGGGCCGAGCCGTCGGTGGCGACGAGGATGGTCTTGTACATCGTCTTCTCCCCCTTTCGGGAGAGGAGATGATAGCAAAGGTTGCAACGTCCGCAGCTTGAGGCTGATCAACTCGGCGGGAGCGGGCGCGTCTGGCACGTCCAATTCACTCGGAGATGATCTTCACCTTCTCGCCGTACTTGATCTTGGCCGCGGCATCGAGCCCGTTGAGGATCAGGAAGCGTTCCATGGGCCGGTCCGGCACCTGCATGCGGTCGGCCAGCTTGTCCACATTGTCGCCGAGCCCCGCGGTGACGATGCGCACCCGCAACGGCTTCACCGTCTCCGCCTCGCCGGAGGAGACGCGGCGGAAGGTGTCGGCGGCGGCGCGGAACTGCTTGTCCAGCTCCGGGGTCAGCTCCCGCGCCGCGAAGATGAGGCGGTACACGTCCGAGCCGAAGCGGATGGCGAACATGCGGAACGACCACTGGTCGCCGCGGGCGATGGCGGTTGCGGCGATAAATCCGTTCACGGTGAGGGTTTCCACCGTGTTGATCTCCACCCCCTCGACCCAGCCGGAGGACAGGTACTGGGCCAGCGACTGGTCCGGGGCGACCCGCACCGCATCGAGGCGCAGCGCCTCCCGCCCGGTCTGGGTGGCGCCCAGCACCGCCTGGGAGGTGTTCTCCAGCGAGAAGCCCTCGGGCGCGGTGAAGGTGAAGCCCAGCTTGGGATGGAAGAACTTGCGCCCGCGCACGAAGCCTTCCTTGGGATCGTCGCCATAGACCATGCCGTCGATGGCGGAGAAATAGGCGTTGCGGTCGCGCTCGCCGTCGCCGGGCTTGGCGTTTTCCGCATATTGCCGGGCATTGGCGATGGCGATGGAGATGCGCTCGGGCGTTGCCGGATGGGAGGACAGGAAATCCATGTCCGGCGTGGTGGAAGAGGAGCTTGAGAAGGCCGCGCTCTTCAGGTCGCCGAACCGGCCCATGTCGGTGAGGAAGCGCGAGGCGCCGTAGGGATCGAAGCCGGCGCGCGCGGCGATGCCCACCCCGATGGCGTCGGCCTCCAGTTCCTGCCCGCGCGAGAACGAGGCGAGCGTGCGCCGGCTCTTCTGCATGGCCAGCGCCCCGAGGTCGGGATCGTTGACCACGTCGGAGATGACGCGGCTGACCAGCACCGCCTGCTTCACCTGGTCCTCGCGGATGGTGGCGTGGCGGGCGATGACGTGGGCCATCTCATGGGCCAGCACGGAAGACAGCTCGGAGGTGTCGTTGGCGAGGGACAGCAGGCCGCGGGTGACGTAGAGCGAGCCGTCCGGCAGGGCGAAGGCGTTGATGGCCGGCGAGTTCAGCACCGTGACGCGATATTTCAGGTCGGGCCGCTCGGAGGCGGCGACAAGCCGCTCCACCACCTGCTGGATCAGGGCCTTGAGCTCGGGATCGTTGTAGGCGCCGCCATAGCTTGCCACCAAGCGCTCATGCTCGCGGCGCTGGTTGGGCGACATGTCGGCGTATTCGGACGCCGAGGCGGGCGAGGTCAATGGCACGCTCGCCTGGTCGAGATCAAGCCCGGTGCAGGCCGACAGCCACAGAGGGAACAGGAGGGGAAGCGCGCGGGTGAGACGGCTCAAGCGGAGCGTGCCCCAACGGCATGCGATGCGACCGGCCGCGGGCTGGGCCGCCCGCTCCGTCGCTCGCTCCGTCTTGCCGTCCGGCCGTTGTTGCCTCACGTCCCGCACCGAAACCTCATGCAAATGCTTCACTCGCCGCCGCGCTTTGCGCGCTTTGTCCCCGCCTGCGCGCCCGCCAGAAGGGCGATCTCCCCCGGACGCTGCAGCATCATGGCAGGCCCGCCTTCTGCGCGCACCACGCCGCGCACCCGCACCACGGTGCCGCGCAACATGGCTGGTTCAAGGCTATCGCCCATGATTGTGGCGAAATCCTCCCTTGCCATCATCGCAGTGAAATCTTGCCGCCAGCTTGACCCGAAATTGAGAAAAATCCGCTCCCGTGTCCCGCCGGCCGCAAGCACCCGCCCTTCTGCTACGGTGAACAGGCCCGCGCGGATGGCCATGGCCTCTTCGTCGGCGGCCGGCGCCACGGCCGAGGGCTCGGCCCAGATGCCGCGCCGGGCCGAGCGGGCTTCCGTTTCCGCCGCGAGCCGCTGGGCCAGGCAGCCGCCCTCCTGCGCCGCGGGCTGGGCATAGCCGGCGCCCGCCCGCAGCAGCGCGGTGGCAAGGTCTTCTTCCGCGAGGTCTTCTTCCGCAAGGTCTTGTCGCGCCGGGCAGGCCAGCCCTCCGGCGGCCGACAAGCGGCGGTGCCGGTCCATGCGCCCCGCACCGGGCCGCACGAAGCAGGATTGAAGCGCCGTCTGCACCGCGCGTTCGGCCGCGCGGGGCAGCGCCGCATCGCTGGCGAGCCGCGAGGGCAAAGCGATGCCCTCCGGCACGAGCCGTCGCCCGTCGGACAGGACCAGTGCGCCCGCATCGGACCAGGTGGCGCGAAGGTTGGCACCGGAGCCCTCGTCCACGCCGCCCTGAGCTGCCGGCATACAGGCCGCATCCGCCCGGGCCGCCTGCGGTCCGGCCGCGACCGCAAGGGCGATTACGATCGAGGCAAGGGCAGAGGAGGCAAAGGCAGAGGAGGCAAAGGCAGAGGAGGCAAGGGCAGATGAGGCAAGGGCAGATGAGGCAAGGGCAGATGAGGCAAGGGCAGATGAGGCAAGGGCAGATGAGGCAAGGGCAGATGAGGCAAGGGCGATGATAGCCGTCCGTAGGCGGCGCCCGCCCCGTTCCCGCTTCGCTTCCGGTGCCTGCGCGCGGCTGCGGGCGAAGCGGGTGTGGTGGGTGCGCAACTGCATGACCGGACGATAGCCGATGGCGGCATGCGCATGAAGGTGCCCGCGATCAACTCTGCTTACACCCTCTTTCCATTACCCGCTTTCCACCGCCCACCCGACGCCCTTTCCTCCCGCCGCGGCTCGTTCTAGAAGGAAGCTGTGTCCCGGTAGCTCAGCAGGATAGAGCAGCGGTTTCCTAAACCGCAGGTCAGGGGTTCGAATCCCTTCCGGGACACCAGTTGTCATTCTTGCGGGTGTCTGCACGTCCGAAGGTGCTGAGAAACAAGGCGCCGCGCGGGCCTGAACCCTGGTCGATACCTCAAGCTCATCAGCCACTGGCATGGGGTGGGCTGGATTTTCGGATCTCCAGGGCCATCCTCTGGAACACACTTGACCAGTCTCCAGCCCGTGCCTGCCGGAAGAGCCGCAGGCTGGGAAAGAAGGGGGTTCTCTCGCCCTCATACCCCCAGCGCCAGTCGGGCACAGCCCGCAGGGCCACGAAGGCCGGGCAGTCATAGGCGCCGGCGACGTTCGCCAGCGCGGTGTCGGTGGTCACCACCAGATCGAGGTGAGGCATCAGGCCAACGGTATCGATGAAAATGCCGTCCGCGTTGAAATCCGCGTCGGGCCGCACAATGGCCTCGCCGAATGGAACCGCATCCAGTTGCTCGGTGCCGGCGCCGTGTTGAAGACTCAAGAGGCGCACGCCGGGGATCTCCGCGAGCGGAGCAAAAAGCGACAGCGGAACGGAACGCCCCACGTCCACATGGCGCGACGGGTTGCCTTGCCAATTGATGCCGATGGTGAAGGCACCGTCCTTGCGTAAATGGCGCCATCGGGAAGCCCGATCGGGCGGGGCGACGAGATAGGGCGCCTCTGGCCAAAGGGCGGGATCAGGACAGACCAGATGGGGCAGGCTGCCGAGCGGGGCCCAGCGCAGGCCAGGCATCGCCTGATCGATGGTCGACAGGTCGGCGACGACCGGGACGCGGTCATCAAGGTGTTGAAGCAACGGGACAAGGCCGGGCCGCGTCAGCAGGATGGTCCTTATCCCGCGGTCCGCCAGAATCCGCACAAGGCGGCCGAACAAGATGACGTCGCCGATCCCCTGTTCGCCGAGGACAACCAGCAGTTCCGGTTCGTCCCGCCCGTCCCAGCGCGGGAACGGGAGTGGCATGAAGGGTGGCGGCGAGATGCCTTCCCGATGTTCATACCCCGCCCAACCCGCGCGCCAATGGCCGCGGGCAAGATCGTCCATCGCCTTCGAATACAGGGCATAGGGTTGCGCCGGATCGGCCTTGAGGGCGCGGTCGAGCGCGGGGCGCATGTCATCCAGGCGGCCGAGATCCGCCAGCAGGCGGGCGCGCGAGACATGCGCGGATGCCAGCCGTGGGTCGAGTGCCAGCGCGGCGTCAATGTCGGTCATGGCGCCGGGGGCATCGTCCAGCGCACGCCGGACTTCTGCGCGATTCTGCAGGAGCAAGGCCGATTTCGGTTCGATCCGCAGGGCGCGCGCGCATGCATCGCGCGCTGCGGGAAAATCCTCGAGCAGATGCAGGATGGCAATCAGCCGCCCGTGGAAAACAAGGTTCTCCGGCGCGAACTCGACCGCCCGTTCCAAGCTCAGACGTGCCTGGGGCCAGTCACCAAGGCCTAGAAAAGCTTGCCCACGCAAGAATTCGGCATCCGCAAGACGGGGCGACAAGCGCAACGCCGCATCCGTTGCGGCAACCACATCCTTGGGGCGGCCAAGTTCGAGCAGGGTCCCGGCCATGTTGATCAAATGGAGCGGTTGCCAGGGCTGTGCGGCGACGAGGGTCTCGCTGTCGCGCAGAGCGTCCTGCAGGCGTCCCAGGCGCGCAAGGGCGCCGGCCCGGTTGGAGCGCGCTTCGACCGATCGGGGGTCAGCTGCCAGAACAGTGTCGTAGCAGGCCACCCCCTCTTGGTGGCGACCGAGGGCACACAGCGCGTTGCCTGCCAGAAAGCGGGCTTCCATCTGTGTTCCATCGAGGTTCCACGCGATTTCGAAGGCCGCAAGCGCGCGTTGCCATTGGCCCATGGCCTGATAACCGGTGCCGAGGAGGAGCGCGGCATGGGGGCTGCGCGGATACGCTTCCCGGAGGCGCCGGGCCGTTGTAACGGCCTCCTTGTGACGCCCCAGTTGAAGCAACTCGAAGATCATCAGGCGCTGGATGTCGACGGATGTGGGATGTGCCTTTGCAAGGCGACGATAAATCGCGAACGCGTCATTGAACTGCCCAGCCTGGTGAAGCTCGGCCGCGCGGGCAAGTTCAAATGATACGTTAATGGACATGAGATGGCATGACCTCTTTCAGAATGAGATAAGTATGGCTCTCTCTTGAACAAGAGACATATATTCATTGCACTGAAATATGGAGCGCTTCCATATCAGCGGTATGACCTCAAGCATTTTCGTAAGCCTGGTCTTTTGAGAACCGGTTTGGAAACCCAAGAAACTCTGCTGTTCAATCACCGTCATGGCCGGGATAAGCCCGGCCATGACGGTGATAAAGCGCCGGCGCGGGCTGCAGGTCTCCATTTTTGGAAAATGTCCAAACAGGCTCTGAAGAGAAGGGGACGCAATAACGCTAGGGAAGGTAATGGTGCTCCCCTAAGCTTGATCCATTAAGTCGACTTTGACCCATATGGTGTAGACTATTCAAGGGTCGAGAATAATCATATTTTTTTGCTTGGCCATGGGCCGGCCCTGCCGGGCGCCGGCCGGGACCATCGGGTCGCGGGATCGGGTCGCGGGGCGGGCTGCGTGCTTCGGTCGGTCTGCGCGCTTCAGTCGGCCGGGGTCGCTTCGGGGGCGCTGGCGCTGGCGCTGGCGGCGGCGTTGGGGTCGCCGGGCTCGGTTTCCCAGGCGAGGCCGGGAATGGCCACGATGCGCCGGCCCTGGCTGTCGAGCCGGCAGACGATCACCTGGCGTTCTTCCATATAGGCCAGAAGGCGCCGCGCCCGGCCCGGCGAACGGCTGCCGTAGGCCCGGGCCACGTCGGCATCGGAGGGGCAGGTGCGGCGGTCGAACGCGGCGCGGGCGAGCGAGAGGAACACGCCCTGCATGTCCTCCGGCAGGGTGCCGGCCATGGCCAGCACCTCGGCCCAGGGGGAATCCTCGGCTTCCGCCTCGGCGGCATCGATGCCCGCATGGGCCACCGCCAGCCGGCGACGGAAGGCCGACAGGCTGAGGGCGTCCCCACCGATCCGGTGGATGCGGCAGCGCACCAGAAAGTCCTGGTAGAGCACCGAGATGGTGCGGAAGCCGGCGTCGCGCTCGCTCAGGATCTCGCGCAGCGCCGCATCGATGGCGGCCTGACGCTGCTCGGGCGAGAGGCTTGGCACCTGCGGCGCGGCGGCCGGCGGTGGCGCCGGGGGGCCGCTGCGCGCGAGCTGGGCCAGCACATCCGCCGTGGGCGCCACCGCCGGCGGCCGGCGCGGCACCAGCGGGCGGACCTCGTGGGCGCCGGGCATGAAGATCAGATCGTGGGCGTCCTCGGCGGCGGCGGGCTCCGGCAGAGGCACCAGCTTGGGGCTGGTGGAGCGCGCGGCAGTCTCCACCGGGCCGATGTGGATCGGCAGCGGGCGGCGCGCCAGAGCGGGGCCGAGGGCGATGAAATGGCCACTCTGCAGGTCGCGGAACATCTCGGCCTGCCGCCGCTCCATGCCCAGCAGGTCGGCGGCGCGGGCCATGTCGATGTCGAGGAAGGTGCGGCCCATGAGGAAGTTGGAGGCTTCCGCCGCCACGTTCTTGGCAAGCTTGGCGAGGCGCTGGGTGGCGATGACCCCGGCAAGGCCCCGCTTGCGGCCGCGGGACATGAGATTGGTCATGGCGCCAAGGGACACCTTGCGGGCCTCGTCGGACACATCGCCCGCGGCGGCGGGGGCGAACAATTGCGCCTCGTCCACCACCACCAGAACCGGATACCAGACATCCCGGTCGGCATCGAACAGGCCGCCGAGGAAGGCGGCGGCGGCGCGCATCTGCTGCTCGGCGTCGAGCCCTTCCAGGTTGAGCACCACCGAGACGCGGTGCTGGCGCACCCGGGCGGCGATGCGCTGGAGATCCGCCTCGCCACGCTGGGCATCCACCACCACATGGCCGTAGCGGTCCGCCAAAGTGACAAAATCGCCCTCCGGGTCGATGATGGCCTGCTGCACCCAGGGCGCGCTCTGTTCCAGCAGGCGGCGCAGCAGGTGCGACTTGCCCGAGCCGGAATTGCCCTGCACCAGCAGGCGCGTGGCCAGCAGTTCCTCCAGGTCCAGCACGGCCGTGTCCCCGCCCGCGCGGGTGCCGAGGTCGATGGATACCTTGGCGGGCGCCGTCATCGCGGCGACCGCCCTGCGGGGAGGGCGCAAGACGTCATGGGGGCAGTCATATCAATTCGCGGCGCCGGTTCAACCGCGCGACGCGGGGAGCGGGGGAGGGCGGCGGCCGGTCCGCGCCATCCCCGTCGACCCATTGGCCTGGAAACGTCTGCGAAAAGAAAGTGTTGCGCATGGCCGCGGTGGCGCCCCCAGGCACCACGCATGGGCAAGATGCCAGACGAGAGCGGCCATGCGCGGTCGATGGTGTATTGATACCTTATATCTCCCGCGTTGAGGCAGGGAGGGCAGGGAGGGGGCAACAGGTGGTTTTCCTTGGCGCCTCCGGTGCCGATGCGCAGTCCCGCCCCCTCCCCACGGGCTTCTGGCTTCAAACCTGCATGCCAGTACCGACGGTCCAGCGGCCGCGAACCCTTTCGGACAAAAGGGGCGCGCGGCGCCGGCTCATGCATGGAAGCACGTGGCATGACGGACAAAGAGCAATGGGTCGTCTGGAACGGCTCCCTGGGGGTCCTCGATACGGTAACCATCGGCCTGATCGAAGAGGGCGAGGGCGGGCGGACCGCCTGTCTCGCCCCGCCCTATGGGGTCGTTGGCCCGTTCAGCCTGGACGAGCTTGAAACCAAGGGCCGGATCGCCTTTGGCGAATGCCTCGTCATGTCGCGGGCGAGATGGCAGGAAGACCAGGTGGAGCTGCGCATCGAGGCGCGGAAGAAGCGCCAGGCCTTCCTGTCCCGGTTGAATTTCGATGAGGACGACAAGGAACACCGCGAGGTCCTGGACCTGCCCATGGAGGGCGCGCTCAAGCCGTCGGAGATCAATGCCGCCTTCCGGCGTCTCGCCAAGACCGCGCACCCGGACGCCGGCGGCAGCAGCGAACAGTATCGCCGCATCGCGGAAGCCCGGGACGCGTTGCTCGACCAGTTCGCCGACGCCTTATAGGCTTGGCGCGCAGGTCGTCGTTGGAGCACAGGTATTTTGAGGGCAGGGGGCGATTCCCCTTGAGGAGGGCGTCCATGCCGGGTGCTGACAGGCGGGCCGATCAACGGCTCTTCCAATCTTCGGCATGGACTTCGTGTGATTGAAGCCGTTGCAAGGTCCCAGATCGCCCGCGCTGAACGCGCCCTCCGCCCGACGGCAGCGCTGGGCCTGAATGATCCCCGCCCAAGATGTGGCGCTCTTCAGATGAAATGCATCTCGATACCATTCAGAATCGGCTTTGCGCGCATGCCTCTAGGTGAGTGGCGGATACTGCTCAGATTGTTTCAGCATGAGCTGTTCCTGCACTAGGCGCGCCGCGGTTCGTTCGCCTACATTGTCCCCCTCTGCCATCCCCGCCGGCGGCATCGGGCCTCGGTTCTCTCAGCCCGGCCCGGATGGAAGAGAGAGCGACCTAACCCCGACCACACGTTCGGGGAAGACCGGGCGGGGGGGAAATGACCGGACGTTCTCGGGCGCCGCACGGCGCCGCCAGCCTTGCGTGTCTGGCCACGCTGCTTCTGTCGACTCTTGGTCTGCCGGGCCTGCTTCTGCCGGGCCTGGCCCGGGCGGCCGATCTGCCGGTCAAGGCCCAGGCGGCGGAGCATGTGAAGGTCTGCGCGGCCTATGGCCCGGGATTTTATTACATTCCGGGTACGGATACCTGTCTCCGGGTCGGCGGCTGGGCCCGCATGGACACCTACATGAACGTCGCCGCGATCTTTTCGCAGGGCTCGGCGTTCGGTGGTCCGGGATACTCGCTGTTCGCCTTTCCGTTCCGGGACGTCCATGACGCCGATTACTTCACCCAGGGGCGCGGCGTTGCGGAGATCGATGCGCGGACGCAGACCGACTACGGCACCTTGCGCTCCTATTTCCGCGGCGGTGCCGAGTGGGATTCCCAGACCGGCCCCGGCAACGGCCCCGGCCCCGCCCTCTATGTGGAGCGCGCCTTCATCCAGTTCGGCGGGTTGACGTTCGGTTATACCCAGTCGTTCTTCGATACCGGCATCGGCTATTCCATCGCCACCCTGTTCGCGGGCTCGAACACCTGGAACACCGTGGCGGCCTATACGGCCGAATTCGGCAACGGCCTTTCCGCCTCGCTCGCGGTGGAGGACGCGGCCAACCGCACCACCGGCGTCCAGGCCACGGGCGTGAGCATCACCGGGGTGACCTCGGCGTCCGACTTTCCGTTCGTGAGCGGCGGCACCGGGGTCCCCTTGCTCTATGCGAACTACCAGGCCGGCCAGCAGACACCGGATGTGGTCGCGAACCTGCGGGCCGAGGGGGCGTGGGGACTGGTGCAACTGGCCGGGGCGCTGCATCAGGTGGGGGCGATGCCTCCCGCCTATCTCGGCGCGGCTTTCATCGGCAGTTCCAGCACCAGCCAATGGGGATATGCCCTTGGCGCCTATGGCGAGATCCGGCTGCCGTTCATCGGCGCGGGGGACAGCCTTTACCTTCAGGCCAACTATTCCCAAGGCGCCCTCAATTATGCGGGCCTTGCCGCCGGCAACCAGAACCGGTTGCAGGCCATCGGCTTTGTTCCGCTCACCAGCGTTGGCCTCATGAGCGGCGCCTATTATCCCCTCGCCGACGCGGTGATGGGGCCGACGGGATCTTATGAGATGGTCGGCGCGTGGGCGATCCAGGGCCAGTTCCGGCATTTCTGGGTGCCCGCGGTGCGCTCCGCCGTGTTCGGCGGCTATGTCAGCGTGGATGTGCCCACCAATGTGGTGGGGGCGGCCAGCTTCGCCATGTGGCAGGCGGGGGTGAACACCTTCTGGTCGCCGGTGCGCAATCTCGATATCGGGGTGGAGGTGGTCTACACCGCCGTCGATGGCAGCCAGCCGCTGGGCATCGCCAACGCCGTTTCGGCCAGCGGCGCCGTCATCCCCACCCTGGTGGGCGGGTCCGCCAATGCCGCTTCGGGCGCGGTGCGAATCCAGCGCAATTTCTGAGCGGCGTGCAAGGAATGATCGGCTGCGCCGCGGTTACAGGCGGCGCAGGCTCACTTCCGCCACCTCGTGCTCGCCGGTCTTGCGCAGGATCAGGTCGGCGCGCTGGCGAGTGGGCAGCACGTTGTCCACGAGGTTGGGCAGGTTGATGCGACGCCAGATGGACAGGGCGGTGGCCCGCGCCTCGTCTTCGGTGAGCTGCGAGTAGCGGTGGAAGTAGGACAAAGGGTCCTTGAAGGCGGTGGCCCGCAGCCGCATGAAGCGCTCCACGTACCAGCGCTCGATCACGTCCTCGTCGCCGTCGATATAGACCGAGAAGTCGAAGAAGTCGGAGACGAAGGGAATGGCCTTGCCGTCCCTTGGCGGACGGGTGGTCTGCAGCACGTTGAGGCCTTCGACGATCAGGATGTCCGGACGGTCGATCTCCACGTACTTGTCCGGCATCACGTCGTAGAAGAAGTGGGAATACAGCGGCGCGCGCACCGGCCGCCGGCCGGCCTTGATGTCGGTGAGGAAGCGCAGCAGCAGCGGCAGGTCGTAGCTCTCGGGGAAGCCCTTCTTCTCCATCAGCCCCTCGCGCTCCAGGATGGCGTTGGGCAAAAGGAAGCCGTCGGTGGTGACGAGGTCCACCTTGGGCGTGTTGGTCCAGCGCGCCAGCAGGGCCTGGAGCACGCGGGCGGTGGTGGACTTGCCCACCGCCACCGATCCGGCCACCCCGATGATGTAGGGCATCTTGCCGTCGCCGTTCACCTCGCTGTCGCGGTGGTCGAGGAAGTGGCTCATGGCACGGAAGAGCTTTTGCGTTGCCGCAACGTAAAGCGATAGCAGGCGCGACAGCGGGAGGTAGATTTCCTCCACCTCCTGCATGGAGAGATGGACGCCGAGGCCCTCCAGCCGGGTGATTTCATCCGGCCGCAGGGTCATGGGCGTGTCGCGTCTCAGCGCGGCCCATTCGGCGCGCGAAAAGGTGCGGTAGGGCGAGAGGCCGGGGTCGAGCCGTCGATCCATCGGGTGCCTCGTGCTCTTTTCAGCCGTGCTGCCGGGCGGCTTTTTCGGCAAGGCCGGACTGGCCGGTGCGTCGCGCAAGCTCCGCATGGACATCGGCCAGCGGCACCCCGCGCGCCTTCAGCAGCACGAGGAGATGGTAGAGCAGATCGCTGGTTTCCGCGACGAGGTCCTTCGCGTCGCCGGAGAGGGCGGCGATCACCGTCTCGACCGCCTCCTCGCCCAGCTTCTGGGCGCATTTCCCGACGCCCTTGTCGAGCAGCGAGCGGGTATAGGACGCCCCCGCATCGGCCGAGGCGCGCGCCGCGACGATGGCTTCGAGGTCGGCGAGGGTGAAGCTGTCGCTCATCGCGGTGGCCCGGAGACGGAGGGCGGGGAAGGGGTGATCGAGGGTCTTGGCCTGCACATCAAAAGTCTTGGCCTGCACATCAAGGGGCTTGGCCTACACATCGAGGCGGACGGGAAGCCCCGCCTCGGCGAGGCGTTCCTTCGCCTCACGCACCGTGAAGGTGCCGAAATGGAAGATGGAGGCGGCCAGCACCGCCGAGGCGCCGCCCTCGCGGATGCCGTCCACCAGATGGTCGAGGGTGCCGACGCCGCCGGAGGCGATCACCGGCACGTGCACCGCGTCCGCCACCGCGCGGGTGAGGGCGCAGTCGAAGCCCTGGCCGGTGCCGTCCCGGTCCATGGAGGTGAGCAGGATCTCACCGGCGCCGAGGTCCACCACCTCGCGGGCGAACGCGATGGCGTCGATGCCGGTGGGCTTGCGGCCGCCGTGGGTGAAGATCTCCCAGCGGTTCTCCTCGCCCTCTTTGCTCACCTTCTTGGCGTCGATGGCCACCACGATGCACTGCTCGCCGAACTTCTCCGCCGCCTCGCCCACGAAGGCGCGGCGGTTCACGGCGGCGGTGTTGATGGAGACCTTGTCCGCGCCCGCATGGAGCAGGGTGCGCACGTCGTCCACGGTGCGCACGCCGCCGCCCACGGTGAGCGGCATGAAGCATTGCTCGGCGGTGCGGCTCACCACGTCGAGGATGGTGCCGCGGTTCTCGTGGGTGGCGGTGATGTCGAGGAAGGTCAGCTCGTCCGCGCCGGCGAGGTCATAGGCCCGCGCCGCTTCCACCGGATCTCCGGCGTCGCGTAGGTCCACGAACTGGACACCCTTCACCACGCGGCCGTCCTTCACGTCGAGGCAGGGGATGACGCGGACTTTCAGCATGGCACACCTATCGTCCCGCCACCAGCGCCAGCGCCTCGCGGGCATCGAGCCGGCCGTCATAGAGGGCGCGGCCGGTGATGGCGCCCTGAAGCTTCTTCGCGTGCGGGGTGAGCAGCGCCTCGATGTCGGCGAGGGAGGCAAGGCCCCCGGAGGCGATCACCGGCAGGTTCACCGCCTCGGCCAGCGCCACGGTGGCGTCGAGGTTGAGGCCCTTCAGCAGGCCGTCGCGGGCGATGTCGGTGTAGATGATGGCGGTGACGCCGGCATCCTCGAACCGCCGGGCGATGTCCACGGCGGCGATGTCCGAGGTCTCGGCCCAGCCTTCCACGGCGACGCGGCCGTCGCGGGCGTCAAGGCCCACCACGATGCGGCCGGGATGGGCTTTCGCCGCAGCCTTCACGAAGTCCGGGTCGCGCACCGCGGCGGTGCCGAGGATGACGCGGGTCACCCCCTTGCCCAGCCAGGCCTCGACGGTCTTGAGGTCGCGAATGCCGCCGCCGAGCTGCACCGGGATGGAGACGGTCTCCAGGATGCGCTCCACCGCCGCCGCGTTGACCGGCTTGCCGGCAAAGGCGCCGTCGAGGTCCACGAGATGGAGGTAGCGAAAGCCGAGGGTTTCGAACTCCGCCGCCTGGGCGGCGGGATCGCGGTTGAACACGGTGGCCCGCGCCATGTCGCCCTGTTCGAGGCGCACGGCGAGGCCGTCCTTGAGGTCGATGGCCGGAAAAAGGATCACGGGTGCCACTTCAGGAAATTCGCGAGGAGCGCGAGGCCGAGCCTCTGGCTCTTCTCGGGATGAAACTGGGTGCCGGCCACGTTGTCGCGCGCAACCATGGCGGTGATGGTGCTGCCATAATCCGTGGTGGCGACGAGGTCGATGCCGTCGGCCGGCTTCAGGTGGTAGGAATGCACGAAATAGGCGTGCAATCCGCCTTCGCCAGTGGGAATGCCGGCCAGCAGCGGGTGTTCGCGCGCGGTCTGGAGCGTGTTCCAGCCCATGTGCGGGATCTTCAGCTCGGGGTCGGAGGGCGCGATGCGCTCCACCTCGCCGCGGATCCAGCCGAGGCCGGCGGTCACGCCGTGCTCCAGCCCGCGCTCGGCGAGGAGCTGGAGACCGACGCAGATGCCGAGGAAGGGGCGGCCGCGGTCTTTCACCGCCTCGGTCATGGCCTCCACCATGCCGGGCACGGCGTCGAGGCCGGCGCGGCAGTCGGCGAAGGCGCCGACGCCCGGCAGCACCACCCGGTCGGCGGTGCGCACGATCTCCGGATCGCTGGTGACGATCACCCGTTCCGCGCCCACGTCGAGGGCGGCGCGCTCCATGGCCTTGGCGGCGGAATGCAGGTTGCCGGAATTATAGTCGATGATCGCGACGCTCATCGTCAGGTTCCCGGAAAGGCGCCGATGACGCCGGCCTGGCCGCCCGCGAAGGCGGCGGGGGGCGCCATGGGGCGGATAGCCGGGAGGTCGGCGCGCGCCAGCGGAGCGGGGCGGGTCCCGACCCAGTCCGCGAAGAAGCGCTGCTCCGCCGCGTCCCGGTCGGCAGCGATCACCACGGCGGCTTCCTCATAGCCCTGCCGGGCCAGCTTGCGCTGGCGCAGGGCCGGCAGCTCGAAGGCCAGCAGCAGGTGGAAGCCCACCATCACCACGTCGGTCACCGCCTGGGCAAGGCCGCCGAAGTGTTCGGCAAGTTGCAGCAGCACCACCACGGCCACATAGGCGGCCAGCGGCAGCCAGAGCCGGAAGCGCGCCAGCACCAACGGCGCGAAAAACAGCGTCGCCCACGAGAATTTCTCGCGCACGAACACGGTGCGGCCGGCCGCCGCCTCGGCGGTGTCGCCGGGTGCCGTCCTGCTCAGGACCGTCCAGATGGCCATCGTCCGGCTCCCTCAGGTTCCCAGAGCGCCCTTGGTGGAGGGGATCTCCCCCGCCGCCGCCGGGTCCACCGCCACCGCCGCCCGCAGCACCCGGGCGAGGCCCTTGAAGCAGCTTTCCGCGATGTGGTGGGCGTTCACCCCATACAGCGTCTCCACATGCAGGGTCACCCCGGCGCTGGAGGCGAAGGCCTGGAAGAACTCGCGCACCAGCTCGGTGTCGAACTCGCCGATCTTGGGCACCGCGAATTCGGTGCGGAACACCAGGAACGGGCGGCCCGAGATATCGAGGGCGACGCGGGTCAGCGTCTCGTCCATGGGCAGCAGCACGTCGGCGTAGCGGGTGATGCCGCGCATGTCGCCGAGCGCCTTCTTTAGCGCCTGGCCGAGCACGATGCCCACATCCTCGGTGGTGTGGTGGAAATCCACATGGAGGTCGCCCACGGCCTTGATCTCAAGGTCGAAGCGGGCATGCCGGGCCAGCAGGTCCAGCATGTGGTCCAGGAAGCCGATCCCCGTGGAGATGGCAGAGCGGCCCGTTCCGTCGAGATCGACGGTGAGGGCGACGCGGGTCTCCTTGGTTTCGCGGACGATGTCGGCCTTGCGCATGGAACTCCTCCAAGGCCGCGGGTTCTATCAGCAACCTCGCTGCGACGCCATATGGCGAAGAGATGACGTTTCCGGCGCCCGAACGTTCCCTCGCAGCGCCGGGGCGGATATGGCATAGCACCAGCGCCAGCGCATGGGGGTGCCGATGCCGACGACGCAGAACGACGGGCTCGAACTTGCCTATCAGGTGAGCGGGGAGGGGCCGCCGGTCCTGATCATTTCCGGCCTGTCCGCCGAGCGCTCGTTCTGGGCCCTGACGCGGCCGCTGCTCTCGGGCTTCACCCTCATCGAGTTCGACAATCGCGACATCGGCAAGAGCGCGCGCGCCAAGGGGCCTTATGACGCCGCCGACATGGCGCGCGATGCCCTCGCCGTGCTCGATGCGGCGGGCATCGCGAAGGCGCACGTCATCGGCCATTCCATGGGTGGCATGATCGCCCAGGAACTGGCCCTGACGGCGCCCGGGCGGGTGGACCGGCTGGTGCTCTCCAACACCATCGCCCGCAACGACCTCTACACAACCGAGATCATGCGCCTGCTGAAGGAGCTGCGGCTCCAGCTCGACGACGAGCTGACCTTCGGCGCGGCGCTGACCAGCTTCGTGCTGGGCATGGGCACGCTGAAGAAGATCCCGCTCTTTGCTGCGGTGCAGCAATCCCTGGACGCGGGACTCTACCAGGAGAAGGACGCCTTCCTGCGCCAGCTCGACGTGTGCACCAGCGTGGACACCAGCGCGCGGCTCGGCCGCATCTCGGCCCGAACCCTCGTCATCTATTGCGACGACGATCGCCTGTTCTCCCCTCACATGGTGCGGGAGATCGCGGACGGCATCAATGGCGCGGCGCTGGATGAGATCGTCGACAGCGGGCACTGCCCCATGGTGGAGGCCCCCGAGAATTTCGCCACCACCGTCCGCGCCTTCCTGCAAGGCAGCTGAGGGGGAGAGAATGCCGCCACTCGGTTGCGTCCGCGCCGGAACGCCCTAAGTAAGGCCCCGAGCGGAGCTTTTCATGCAGCATTCCCCGGATACCATTTACGGCACCACCATCGTCACCGTCCGCAAGGGCAACCGCGTCGCCATCGCCGGCGACGGGCAGGTGACGCTCGGCCAGACCGTGCTGAAATCCAACGCGCGCAAGGTGCGCCGGCTCGGCCGGGGGGATGTGATCGGCGGCTTCGCCGGCGCCACGGCGGATGCCTTCACTTTGTTCGAGCGCCTGGAAGCCAAGCTGGAGCAATATCCCGGCCAGCTCCAGCGCGCCGCCGTGGAACTCGCCAAGGACTGGCGCACCGACCGCTACCTGCGCCGGCTGGAAGCCATGATGATCGTGGCGGATGCCTCCATCTCCCTCGTGCTCACCGGCACCGGCGACGTGCTGGAGCCGGAGGTGGGGGTGGCCGGCATCGGCTCGGGCGGCATGTTCGCGCTGGCCGCCGCGCGGGCCCTGCTCGACCGCGAGGAGGACCCGGAAGCCATCGTGCGCCGCTCGCTGGAGATCGCCGCCGACATCTGCGTCTACACCAACCGCAACATCGTGGTGGAAACCATCGGCGCCTGAGGCTCCGCCCGCGCCCCGAAAGCCCCCGACCCCATGAGCGACCTTTCATGAGCGACTTTTCCCCCCGCGAGATCGTCTCCGAGCTGGACCGCCACATCGTTGGCCAGGCCAATGCCAAGAGGGCGGTGGCCATCGCCCTGCGCAACCGCTGGCGGCGTCTCAAGCTCGACGACAAGATGCGCGAGGAGGTGCTGCCCAAGAACATCCTGATGATCGGCCCCACCGGCGTGGGCAAGACCGAGATTTCCCGTCGCCTCGCCCGGCTTGCCGGCGCGCCCTTCCTCAAGGTGGAGGCCACCAAGTTCACGGAAGTGGGCTATGTGGGCCGCGACGTGGAGCAGATCGTGCGCGACCTCGTGGAGGTGGGCATCGGCCTGGTGCGCGAGGCGCGGCGCAAGGACGTGCAGGCGAAAGCCCATCTCGCCGCCGAGAACCGGGTGCTCGATGCGCTCGTGGGCGCCACCGCCTCCCCCGCTACCCGCGACGCCTTCCGTAAGCGCCTGCGCGCCGGCGAGCTGGACGACAAGGAAGTGGAGATCGAGATCCAGGCCGGCGGCCAGGGCATGCCCATGTTCGAGATCCCCGGCATGCCGGGCGCGCAGATGGGCGCGGTCAATCTGGGCGACATGCTGGGCAAGGCCTTCGGCGGCCGCTCCAAGCCGCGCCGCGTCAATGTGAAGGAGGCCCATCCCCTGCTCCTCGCGGAGGAGGCGGACAAGCTCATCGACCAGGACGCCATCGTCCAGGATGCCATCCACCAGGTGGAGAACAACGGCATCGTCTTCCTCGACGAGATCGACAAGATCGCCGGCCGCGAGGGCCGCTCGGGCGCCGACGTCTCCCGCGAGGGCGTGCAGCGCGATCTTTTGCCCCTCATCGAGGGCACCACGGTTTCCACCAAGCACGGGCCGGTGAAGACCGACCACATCCTGTTCATCGCCTCCGGCGCCTTCCACGTCTCCAAGCCGTCGGACCTGCTGCCGGAGCTGCAGGGCCGCCTGCCCATCCGCGTGGAGCTGGAGGCGCTGACGCGGGCCGATTTCGTGCGCATCCTCACCGAGACCGAGGCGAGCCTCGTCAAGCAGTCGGTGGCGCTCATGGGCACCGAGGGGGTGACCCTCACCATCACCGCCGACGCGGTGGAGGCCATCGCCGACGCGGCGGTGGAGGTGAATTCCAACGTGGAGAATATCGGCGCCCGGCGGCTTCAGACCGTCATCGAGCGGGTGCTGGACGACCTGTCCTTCTCCGCCCCCGACCGCTCCGGCGAGAGCGTGGTGGTGGATGCGGAATATGTGCGCTCCCGCGTCGCCGACCTCGCGCGTAACGCCGACCTGAGCCGCTTCATCCTCTGATCGAGCCGGGGCGCGCCGGGTCTTTCAGGAGAGCCGGCGCCGATCCTGCCAGGCGAGCTTCTTGCGGTAGAGGGTGGAGGGGCTGAGGTCGAGGGCGGCCGCCGCCAGCGGGATGTTGCCGTCGAATGCGGCGATGGCCGCCTCGATGATGCGTCGCTCGACGATGGCGAAGGGCTCCACGCGGCCGAATGTGCCGCCGTGCGCCGCATCGATCAGCATGGCGACGGCCTGGGCGTGGGGCGCTTCGGCCTGCTGCGTCGCTTCGGTCTCCTCGAACAGGTCGGGTCCCAGCAATCCGCCGTCGCCCAGAATGACGGCACGCCGCATCAGATTCTGCAGTTCCCGGACATTGCCGGGGAAGGGCCGGGCCCGCAGCACCTCGGCCGCGCCGGGGCCGAGCCGCGAAATGGGCCGCCCTTCCTCGCCGGCGAAGCGGGCCAGGAAAGCTTCCGCAAGGACAACCACGTCGTTGCCGCGCTCGCGCAAAGGTGGCAGGGCCAGGGTGAGAACGTCCAGCCGGTAGAACAGGTCTTCGCGCAGGCGGCCCGCGCGCACGTCCGCCAGCGGATCGCGGGCGGTGGCGCAGACGAGGCGCACGTCGCTGGTGCGCTCGTCGGTCTCGCCGGCCCGGCGGAAGCGGCCTTTCTCGAGGAAATGAAGCAGCTTGCTTTGGGTGGCGCTATCCAGCTCCGCCACCTCGTCGAGCAGCAGCGTGCCGCCGTGGGCGCGTTCGATGGCGCCGGGGCCGGTCAGGCCGAAGACGGCCTGTTCCATGTAGCTCGCGGGGATGGCGGAACAGTTGAGGGCATTGAAGGGGCCGTCCTGCCGTGTCGAGGCCACGTGCAGTGCGGCGGCGGCGAGACCCTTGCCGGTTCCGCTTTCCCCGGTCACGAAGACCGGCGCGCGGGAGGCCGCCAGGCGTTCGATCTGTTCATAGACCGCCTGCATGGCAGGGGATCGGCCGAGGAAGCCGCAGAAGTCGCCGTTGCGGGGCAACTGGGGACGATCGCGCCGCCGCCGTTCCGGACGACGGGCCGGCGTTGACGCCAAAAGGCGGTCCACCACGTCCTCGGGTCCGATGGGCTTGATCACCACGTCGTCGGCGCCGGCGCGCATGGCCGCCACGGCGTCCGCCACCGAGGCCCCACGCGCCAGTGCCACCACCAGCGTTCCCGCAAAGCCGGCCGCCCGCAGCCGACGGGTGGCCTCTTCCGGAAGGTCAGCCGACAGCAGAATCGCCGCACAGCGCGGCGCCAGCGGCAGGGCCGCGGCGAGATCCTCCGCTTCCAGCACATGCAAGGCATCGCGCCGGGCGAACGCGGCACGCATCATGGTGCGCACGTCCGGTTCCGGGTCGCAGACCAGAACGCAGGCGCGCCGGTCGGTCTGGGGGGCCGAGGAGTTTACAATCATGGCGCGTATTCAGGGTAAAAGGCTACGGTAAGAGGACCCGATCGTCAAACTAGACCAAGCTATCGATCCGGTCTCTGGAGCGTTTCAGGCAGGCATGGTTACAGATACTGCATGGTGAAAAGCCTTGGAAACAAGAACATGCAGCGCTTTAGGTGAATCCGTACCCAATCTCGGGGTAGTGGCGGGTATCATATGCCGCCGGCGCCATCTCATGGCGCGCTGCTGTGGGGCTGTGCTCTTCCCTGCCGCAGGCACAGCAAGGGTTTCCAGTCCAAGGACGCTTGATGGAGGCGCGGGCTTTGCGCGATGGGCGAGTGTATCCACGGCGCGGATATGTTCCATGCGGGCCGATCGAATCCCCACGCATTTTCCGCAGCATATCGGCGCACCGCCGGCTGCGGAGGGCGTCCCGCCCCGCTTTCCGCTGCGCGCCGACCTCTGATTCGCGTGAGCCATGGTCTATCCCCGCGGTGGCTTTCCGGCGCCGGCCTCGCGGGAGAGGCCGGCGGTCTCCAGCGCGGCGAGGGCCCTGTCGGCCAGCGCCGGGGTCGGCAGCAGCCGATGGACGAGACGGCGCACACCTTCCGCTCCGTCCGGCATGCGGTGGAGCAGCGCCCCAACCACCTCCCGCTCGCCGCTCGTGCGGCCGAGGGTGTGGAGACACAGCGCGAGCGCGAGCTTGCTCTCGATGGCGGAGTGAAGGGTGAGCTGCGGCACCATGGCCTGCGCGGCGAGAATATCGTTGCGCATGAAGGCGGCGATGCCGAGGAATGCATCCTGGTGGTTGGTGCGGATCGCACCCTCGCGCCGGGCGCGCAACAGCAGGGCCTCGCCTTCCTCGACGCGGCCAGCGCCGATGAACACCGTGGCCACCGTCGCCGCCACGTCGAAATCGAGCGGATTGAGCTTCAGGGCCTTCTCGGCGGTGGCGATGGCGTCGTCCGGCTCGCCGGCGAAGAGCTGGACCAGCGCCAGGGTGCGGGCCGCATAGGCGCTCGCCGGGGCCAGCTCGGCCGCCCGTTCCGCCGCGTCGAGGAATTCCTCCATTTCCTCGGCGGTGGGATTGGGCGTGTCGTCGTGCAGGGTGGTGTACAGCTGCGCCGTCGCCCGCATCGCGTAGCCGAGGGCGAAATCCCGCTCGCGCCGGGTCAGCTGGGTAAGGCATGCGGTCCCGTTGCCGCGCTGGCCCTGGGGGTCGCCGCGAACATAGGCGACGGCGGCGGCGATGCAGCCGAAGCCGGAATCGGGGGCCTTGGCCAGGGCCTGTGCCCGCGCCCGGACCGGGATGACGCCGTAACTTTCCATGATCGCTGTGGCGACGTCGCGAACGGCGCGGCGCTCGCTGTCGGCCAGCGCGGGCCCCTGCGCCAGGCCGTCGAGGGCGGCGGACCAGATGATGGAACCGTCGCAGCGATCGGTGACCCGTGTGATCAGGGAGAAGGTACCGTCGGCACGGCCTTCGGCGAGGCCCTTGAGGGCAAAGACCGAACGCGATTGCGGGCCAAGACAGGCCTCGGGGACCCCGGTTTCGTCGCTGGTGGCGCCGGCGGCCTTCACCTCCACGAAGTCGAAGCGGGCAAAGGCGTCGCGCATCTGCTCCTCGATGGCGCGCAGTTCGGCCGCCGCCGGCGCACCGGGACCGGCGGCCTCGAACGGGAGGACCTCCACCACCGGCAGGCGGATGCGGTCCGCCAGGGCGGCCCCGCGGTCGGATGTGAGCGGATTGATCTGCACTGCCAGCAGCGCCAGCCCCGCCACCAGCACCACGGCCGCCGCGGCGGCGGCCAACCGCACCCCGGTGCGCCGCCAGACCGGTGTGGGGAGCGGCACATCCGGCACCGGCGCCGCGGGCGGGGATTGCGGCTCCGGCCTGGCGGGTGCCGGCCCTGCTTCCGCTTCAGTGCGAGGCCGGAACAGGGGGACATACCCCCCCTTTGGAATGTCGATGACCAGAGGGTCTTCCGCGCCCACCGTGGTGTAATAGCGCTCCAGCGCGCGCCGCAGCCGGGTCGCCTCCACGCGCACGATGGGATCGGACTGGGGATCGAAGGAGGGCGGGCGGCCCAGGGCCTCGACGGCGATGGTGTAGCCCTTGATCTCGTCGGCGCGCCCCTCAAGGGTCGCTTCCACGACGAAACGCAGGAAGGCCGCCAGACGGGGCGATGCGATAAAGTCAGGGGCCGCGAGCACACGTTCCAGTGCGGCGCGAACGAGGGTCGCCTCGTTGTCTTCCGGCGGCGCGGCTTCCGCGGGTGCCGGAGCGCCAAGGTCCATGACGGCGTCCGGCTCGCAAGCCTCTGGCGTTTGCTCTACCAAGATACCATCCTTACGCACGGTCACAATCTTTGTGGGTCAGAACAATGGCGCGTGCAAGGGGGCCGTCCCGCCGTTCCCCTTGGGCGCGATCCGTCCGGACAGGAAACACAGGCGTTTCCCACAAGACGGTGAATCGTCCGCTAATCCCTTGAGCTCATGTCAGTTCAGCCTTCGACGCCAAGGCTGCGGCAGGTGTGTCGGGACGTATCCGGCTCCGGTGTTCCCAGCGGCCACGCGCACTGCTAGCTTCCGCACCGACGCGGCCGAACAATGGCAGCAGGCAGGCCCAGATCTCGCCTGACGCTGCCGGCGCGTGGGAGAGGTTACATCATGGCTCTGGACGATCTGGTCACCGAAAGCGCGGGCGTGCGGGCGGACGCTGTCCCCAACGATCTCGACGCCTTCTGGATGCCGTTTACCTCCAACCGTTCGTTCAAGAAGCGACCGCGGCTCGTCTCCCGGGCCAAGGACATGCACTATTACACTCCGGAGGGCCGCGCCATTCTCGATGGCTGCGCCGGGCTGTGGTGCGTCAATCCCGGCCATAACCGCGAGCCCATCGTGGAGGCCATCCGCCAGGCGGCCACCGAGGTGGATTTCGCCCCGACCTTCCAGTACGGCCACCCGCAGGCCTTCCGCCTCGCGAGCCGCATTGCCGAACTGGCGCCGGGCGACCTTGACCACGTCTTCTTCTGCAATTCCGGCTCGGAGGCGGTGGACACCGCGCTGAAGATCGCGCTCGCCTATCACCAGACCACCGGCGCCGGCACCCGCACCCGCCTCATCGGCCGCGAGCGGGGCTATCACGGGGTGGGCTTCGGCGGCATCTCGGTGGGCGGCATCGTGTCGAACCGCCGCACCTTCGGCACCATGCTCACCGGCGTCGATCACCTGCGCTCGACCTACGACCGCGAGAACCAGGCCTTCACCAAGGGCGAACCGGATTACGGCGCGCACTTCGCCGACGAACTGGAGCGTATCGTCGCCCTGCACGACGCCTCCACCATCGCCTCGGTGATCGTGGAGCCCATGGGCGGCTCCACCGGCGTGCTGCCGGCGCCCAAGGGTTATCTGAAGCGGCTGCGCGAGATCTGCGACAAGCATGGCATTCTGCTGATCTTCGACGAGGTCATCACCGGCTTCGGCCGTCTCGGCCACGCCTTCGCCGCCGAGCGCTACGGCGTGGTGCCGGACATGATCACCTTCGCCAAGGGCATCACGGCGGGCGCCGTGCCCATGGGCGGCGTGCTGGTGCGCAAGGGCATCCACGATGCCTTCATGAAGGGGCCGGAGCATGTGGTGGAGCTGTTCCACGGCTACACCTATTCGGCGCATCCGCTGGCCTGCGCCGCGGGCCTTGCCACCCTCGACCTCTACGCCCGGGAGCACACCTTCACCCATGCCCGCGCGCTGGAGCCCTTCTTCGCCGACGCGATGATGAGCCTGAAGGACAAGCCCGGCGTGCTCGATATCCGCACCGTGGGCATCACCGGCGCCGTGGACCTCACCCCGAAGGACGGCGCGCCGGGCCTGAAGGGCTACGAGGCGCTGGAAAGGGCCTTCCACGAGGACGGCCTGATGATGCGCATCGCCGGCGACACGCTGGTGGTGACGCCGCCGCTCATCATCTCCAAGGATCAGGTGGGTGAGCTGGTGGAGAAGCTGGGCCGGGTCATCGAAAAGGTGGCGTGACGACAGCACGGCGCCGGCAGAAGGGCCGGCGCCGTGTCGCGAAAGGCCTGTCGTGTCCCGGACTTGTCGCTCCCGGACTTGTCGCTCCCGGACTTGCCGCTCCCAGACTTGCCGCGCGCGTCGAAGCGCGCGTCAGGGACCCGTTCCGGCTCTGCGGCAGGGACGATCAGAGCCGTCCGGTGAGCGCCAGGACGATCACGATGATCAGCAGCACGCCGACGATGCCGCCGGGTCCATAGCCCCAGCCGCGGCTGTAGCCCCAATTGGGCAGCGCGCCGACGAGAATCAGGATCAGGATGATGATGAGGATGGTGGACACGGGGCGAGCCTCCCTTCACGACGCGCGCACGCGTCGCCGGCCCGCATCCGGGCTGGCCCGAGGGCGCAGTCGCTTGGCTTGATCTGAGCGCGGCGCGTCATCCGCCGCGCTTTGAGAACGCGGCCGGACCGGCGGAGGTTCCGCTCCGGGGGCTTCATCCCTTGGCAGCACGCGAAAACCGGCCTGAGTCGCGCGGCAGGAGCAGGTGTCACAGGCCTTTGGGCTTCTTCAAAGCGGTGCGGTCGCCTGCGCCAGCCAGTTCCGCTCGGCCTCATCAAGCTCTGCAGCCAGCGCCCCGGCCACCATCGCGTGATAGGCGTCCACCTGCTCCCGCTCGGCGCCATCCAGCAGGCTGAGGTCGATGAGCCGTCGGTCGTAGGGCACCAGCGTCAGGGTCGAGAAGCCGAGGCAGGGTTTCTCCGCGCCCTCCGGATTCCGGCGTTCCACCAGGATCAGGTTCTCGATGCGGATGCCATAGGCGCCGGTGCGGTAATAGCCGGGCTCGTTGGACAGGATCATGCCCTGGGCCAGCGCCAGATGCCCGAGCTGGGAGATGCGCGCCGGGCCTTCATGCACCGAGAGGCCGGCGCCCACGCCGTGGCCGGTGCCGTGGTCGAAATCCAGCCCCGCCGCCCACAGATACTGCCGCGCCAGCGGATCGAGCTGGGCGCCGGTGATGCCCTCCGGAAACACCGCGCGGCTCAGGGCCAGATGGCCCTTCAGCACCAGCGTGTAGTGGCGGCGCATCTCGTCGGTCGGCGTGCCCACGGCGAGGGTGCGGGTGATGTCGGTGGTGCCGTCCGGATATTGCGCGCCGGAATCCAGCAGGAACAATTCGTCGGGACGGATCGCCCGGTTGGTCTTGCGGGTGACGCGATAATGCACGATGGCGCCGTTCTCCCCCGCGCCCGCGATGGTGGGGAAGGAAACGTCGGTGAGGGTGCCGGTGCCACGGCGGAAGGTTTCCAGCGCCTCCACCGCCTCGATCTCGGTGAGATGGCCTTTGGGCGCCTCGGCATCGAACCACGCAAGGAAGCGCACCAGCGCAAGGCCGTCGCGCACATGGGCGGCGCGCATGCCGGCGATCTCGGCCGGGTTCTTGGAGGCTTTCAGCAAGGCGATGGGATCGGCGCCCTTGTCCACCGTGCCCTCCGCCGCCTCGATGAGGCCGGCCAGACGCACCGGCGCCGTGGCCTGATCCAGGCGGATCTTGCGGCCCTTGGCGAAGGCGGCGAGCACCGTGTCGAGGTCGCCGGTGCCGTGGAGGCGCGCATGCCCGGCCAGCGCCGCGCGCACCTCGTGGGAGAGCTTCAGCGGTTCAAGGAAGAGGTCCGGCAGCCCCTCGCGCGGCACGATGCACCAGGCCAGCGGCAGCGGCGTGTGGGCCACGTCGCCGCCGCGCATGTTGAACAGCCAGGCCGCGCCGTGGGGATCGGAGATCAGTGCGCCGTCGAGCTTGTCGGCGGCAAGCTTCTCCTGCACGCGCAGGAGCTTGGCCGCCGTATCCTCGCCTGCCACGGACAGGTCGAGCAGGCGCACCGGCGCACGGGGCGGCTCGGGCCGGTCGGGCCAGATGGCGGTGAAGGGGTCGGCCTCCAGCGGCACGAGGATGCCGCCGGCGGCCCCCACCGCCTTGGCGAACCGGTCGCGGCCGTCGATGGTGGTGCGCCAGGGATCGTAGGCCAGTCGCGCGCCACGGGGCAGGTTCGCTTCCACCCACGCATCGGGCCGCATCTGCGAGAGCGGCACCACCGTGAAGGCCTCCGTGTCCACCTGCGCCGGGGCCTGTAGGGTATAGCGCCCGTCCACGAACAAGGCGGCGGTGTCCTGAAGCACGATCACCGTGCCCGCAGAGCCGGTGAAGCCGGTGAGGAAGGCGAGGCGTTCCTCGCAGGGCGGCACATATTCATTCTGGTGCGCATCGGCGCGGGGCACCACATAGCCGTCCACGTTCAGCCGCGCCAGCTCGGCCCGAAGCGCGGCGAGCCGCGCCGGCCCGGCCGCGCCGTCGGCGAGGTCGTCGAAGGTCTGGAACACGGCCTTGAAGGCATGGGGGGTCTTGTGGTGCGCGGTCATGGGCGGGGCGGCCGGAGCTGGGACAGGGATATTTCGCCAACCATAGAGCCGGATCGGCTCCGGTGGAATCATCCGGGCGGCAATTCCGCCTTCCTCCTCCGGGAAAGCGAACGATCGTGTCCGATCGGCCCGCATCGCGGGCGGATGGGGAGATGCCCTTCGGAGGTCGCGGGGCATCGTTTCGCGGCGGACCGGGCGCCCGCTCCAGACGGTGGGTATTTCGCGCAACGCCCTTGATGGGGGAGGCCGCCTGCGATTATGGTCGCCCGGCGCGCGGGCGTAGTTCAGTGGTAGAACGACAGCTTCCCAAGCTGTATGTCGCGGGTTCGATTCCCGCCGCCCGCTCCATCGCCCTCCTTACAGCGCTTCGATGGCCTACCGCCCCTCGCGGATGGCGAGGCGCGTCGCATCCACGCCGCGATAGGCGGAGGCGCGGCAGCTCAGGATCACCACCTGCATGCGGGTCGCCGCCTCGGTGAGGATCTCCATCATGGTGTCGAAGCGGTCGTCGTCAGCGAAAACGAGGGCGTCGTCGAGCACCAGCGAGGCCGGCTTGCCCTTGGCGATCAGGAGATCGGCGAAGGCGATGCGGGTGAGGATGGCGATCTGCTCCTGCGTGCCCTTGCTGAGCAGGTCCGCCGCCTCCTCCCGCCCGCCGCGGCTGAGGGCCTCGGGCCGCAGGGTCTCGCCGAAGGCGAGGCTCGCATTGGGCAGAAGCCGGCGCACATAAGGTTCGATGCGGCGGGTGACCGGCTCCAGATAGCGCCGCGCCGCCTCCTGCTGGGTCTCCCTCAGCACCTTGAGGAGGAGCGCGAGCGTGTCCGCCTCCTGCTTCAGGCGCAGGAAGGCGGCTTCGGCGGCGTCCGCCTCTTCGGTCGCGGCGGTGGCACGGCTCGCAGGGCCTTCGCCGCCCAGGGTCTTGGCCTGTTCCTCCAGCCGGGCCACTTCGCCGGCGAGGGCCGGCAACTGGCCCTGCAAAGTCTCGCGGCGCTTCGTCAGCGCGTCGCGCTTGCGCACGAGGGTCGCCTCGTCCAGCACGTCGGCAGCACGCTGGGCCGCCTCGCGATCCATGAGGGTGCGCCCCTCGGCGGTCTGCGCCGTGGCGAGCGCGGTGGCGAGGTCGGCGTCGGCGAGGCTTGCCGTCTCGGCGGCGAGGTCATCGGCGAGACGGCGCCGGTCGCCCTCGGCGCGCTCCCGCGCGGTGGCGAGGGCCATTTCCTGCTGTTGTGCGCTCTTCAACCCCTCCAGCATGGCCTCGCGCCGGGCCGCCGCCGCGGTCTCGGCGGTGCGGAGGGCGCGGGTGCGCGTTTCAAGGTCGGCAAGGCCGGCGGGGGCTTCCTTTGCCTCTGGAGCGGGAGCGGTAAGGCCGGTCAGCGCCCCGCGCAACGGATCGAGACCCGCCGGGATGCCGAGGGCGGCATCGGCCGGGCATTCGGCCTTCAGCCGGGTGCGCAGCCCCAGAAGCTCGGCCTCGTCGATGGCCCGCGCCCGCGCCGCCGTGCGCGCCGTGGCCGGGGTGGCGTGGCCGGACGCGGCGAGGAATTCGGCCAGCTTGCGCTGGGCGGTTTCGAGACCGGCAAGGGCCGGCGCGCCGGTGGCGGGCGGGGTGAGGGTGAAGGTGCCCACGCGGGGAACCGTGATCACCATGGGGTGGGTGAGGCGCACCATCGTCCCGTCGGCGAGGGGTGCGCCGTCCATGAGGATGGCCGGCGCACCCGGCTCCAGCGCCACCTGCAAGCTGGCGGCGCCCGCCTCCACCGCGGCGCGGGCGGCGCCGGCGGCGTCTTCCAGCTGGCGCAGGCGGTTCACCGCCGCCTCGTCCATGCGCTCGGCGGCGATGCGGGCGTCGCGGATGCGGATTTCGGCCGCGAGCGCCTCGGCCCGCTCCAGCCGGGCGAAGGCGGCGGCGAGGATGCGGCGACGCTCGGCGGCATCGCGTTCGGTGCGGGCGCCGTCGCGGGCGTCCTCGGCGGCGCGCAGGTCGGTGCGGGCCCGCTCCAGGGCGGCGGCGGCCTCCTGCTCGGCCCCCCGGGCGCGGGCCAGGGCTTCGGCGTGGGCGGCGACATCGGCGGCGACGTGGCGTGCCGCCGCTTCCGCCTTGGCAAGGGCATCGCGCATCTGGACGCGCGCGGCCGTGCGGGTTTCCAGCGCGGCGCGATCGCCGGACGCCTTCTGCAGGGCGAGATCGGCGATGCGCAGCGCCTGTCCCGCCTGCTTGGCGCGGTCGATGTCCTCGCCGAGCCGTTTCAGATCAGCATCGATCTCCGGATTTTCCATGTCGCGGACGAGGCGGCGCTGTTCGTTGCGCTTGCCTTCCAGGCGTTCCAGCAGGCTCTCGAACTGGGTCAACTCGCGCTGGGCGTCCTCGGCCTCGGCGCGCGCAGCCTCGGCGGCCTCCTGCGCCTGCTTCAGGCGGCCGGTGGGGCGGCCGGTGGCGGTGTGGAAGTCGCCAAGGCTCTTTTCCACCTGCAGGACCACGGCTTTCGCCCGCCGCCCGCCGGTCACCGCACCCACCTCGCCGGCCAGGGCTTCCTCCAGCGAGCGCCGGGCAGTCTCGGCGGGGGCGCCGAGCTGGAAGGACAGGCCCTGTTCCACCCACAACAGGCCGAGGGCGCCGCGGCTTTCCTCATCGGCGCCGCGATTGCCGGCGCGGTTGAAGCCGAGCAGCGCCTGGAGCTTTTCCTCCGCCGCGTCCGACGCGAAGCGCCCGTCCGGCCCCTCCAGCGTCACCTGCGGCGCGGCCAGGAAGCGCTTGGACAGGCGCCATTCCCCGCCGCCCACGTCGAAGGCGAGATCCACCGTCGGCGCCACCTCGTCGCCCTGGGGGCGGAACGAGCGGATGCGGTCGCTCTTGGCGCTGTGGCGCTCGAACAGGGCGGCCCGCAGGGCGTCCAGCACCGTGGATTTGCCGGTCTCGTTGGGCTCGCAGACCAGGTTGAGCCCGTCGGCGAAGCCGTCCAGCACCACGGGCGCGCGGAACTTGCGGAAGTTCTCGATGGTCAGGCGGCGGATGCGCATCAGGCCTCTCCCGGCCGCTGGGCCCGATGATGCTCCACATAAAGCCGCTCCAGCGCGGCACCGGCGAGGCGCCCCTCGGCGCCGCCCTCGGCCGCCATGGCGTTGAGGCGTTCGGCGGCGGCGCGCAGGTCGCCGAAGGCGTCGATTTCGGCAAGGTCGGTGTCGGTGGGGCGGGTGACGAGGCCGTTAAGGTCGAGGTCGAGCCAGCGCAGCTCGTGGGCGAGGGCATCCTCCAGCCGGCGACGCACCGCCACCCGGTCGCCGAGGGAGAGCAGGCCGCCAAGGTGCAGTCGCGCCACCACGTCCTGCCGCGCCAGTCCGGGGGCAAGGCCAGCCATCAGGGCGTCGAGATCGGAGGCGGTGGAAAGGGTCCAGTCGGCCTCGACCCAATGGTGGCGGCCGATGGCAAGGTCGGTGACCTGCGGCGGCGCATCCGGGCCGGCGAGGTCCACCAGCAGCGCCAGGCCCGTGGCCTCGCGGCCGAAATCGTCGGGCTCGGGCGTGCCGCTGTAATGGGTGCGCTCGTCGATCCGGAGCCGGCCATGCCAGTCGCCCAGCGCCAGATAGGCGAGGCCGGCGCGCCGGGCGCGGTCGGGGGCGAGGAGGTTGGTGTCGGGGTCGGAGCCGAAGGCCTGCACCGAGCCGTGGGCCAGCCCGATGCGCAACAGGCCGGGTGCCGTCTCGGCCGTGTCGAACCATGCGGTGGGATCGGACAGGCTGCGCTTGTGGGTGAGCGGGGCCGGCAGCAGCACCGCGGTTTCGCCGAGGGCGATGGGCTCGGGTGCGACGGCGGCGATCACGTTGGGCGGGGTCTCGGCCTTGAGCCGGGTCCACAGGCCATCGGCGCGCAGGGGGTCGTGGTTGCCGGGCAGCAGCACGAAGGTGACGTTCGCCGCCTGCCGCATGCGCGAGAGCGCCTGCCGGTAGACGCGGTCGCCGGGCTCGGCGCTGTCGAACACGTCGCCGGCCACCAGCACCAGTGGTGCGTCATGGGCTTGGGCGGCGCGGGCGAGGGCATCGATGGCGCCGAGGCGGGCTTCCTGCAGGGCCGCGCGGGCCTCTTCCGGCGCGCGGCCGAACGGCTTGCCGAGCTGCCAGTCGGATGTGTGGATGAAACGCATGCGGCCCTCCCGGGGCGGGAGCTTAGACGCCGCCGCCGCCGGCAAGGCAAGGCCGCTGCGCGGGGGGCGCGGGAAACCGCCCTCAGGACTTGCGGTTGTGGGAGATGGCGGCGGGGCAGGGTCGCCCGCTTGGTGCCCCAGCGGCAGCTGGGGTGGCGAATCACTGTGGTGCCTCAGTTTGAGTTCTGCGGCTTCGACCGGGAACCATGGAACCCTCTCCCGCTCCCCAGCCCTCCCCCGCAAGCGGGAGAGGGGGCCGACGGCGCTTCTTTTCAAACTGAGGCCCGCCCCTCAGGCCGCCTCGGCGTAGCGGGCGACGGAGAGGTCGGCGGTGTCGATGTCGGGGGATCGGCCGCCGATCAGGTCCGCCAGCACCCGGCCCGATCCGCAGGCCATGGTCCAGCCCAGCGTGCCGTGCCCGGTATTGGTGAACAGGTTGGCCAGCTTCGTCGGGCCGATGATGGGCGTGCCGTCCGGCGTCATGGGCCGCAGCCCGGTCCAGAACGAGGCCTTGGCGATGTCGCCGCCGGCGGGGAAGAGGTCGCCCACCGAGAAGGCGAGGGTGGCCCGGCGCGGTTCCCTGAGATTCAGGTCGAAGCCGGCCAGTTCCGCCGTTCCGCCCACCCGGATGCGGTCCCCGAGGCGGGTGATGGCCACCTTGTAGGTCTCATCCATCACGGTGGAGCGGGGCGCCGCGTCCGGGTCCACGATGGGCAGGGTGAGGGAATAGCCCTTCACGGGGTAGACCGGCAGGCGGATGCCCAGAGGCGCGAGCAGCGCCGGGGTATAGCTGCCCATGGCGGCCACATAGATGTCGGCGGTGATCACCTCGCCGCCGGCCAGAGCCACGCCGGTGATGCGTCCCGCCTCGTGCCGCAGCCCCTCCACGGTGGCGCCATAGCGGAAGGTGACGCCCTGCCGCGCGCAAATCTCCGCGAGGCGCTGGGTGAAGATGTGGGCGTCGCCGGTCTCGTCCCCCGGCAGCCGCAGGCCGCCCACGAACTTGTCCCGCACCCGGGCGAGCGCCGGCTCGGCGCGGATGCAGCCGGAGGGGTCGAGCAACTCGTAGCGGACGTTATGCGCGTCCAGCACTTCGGTGTCGGAATGCACATGGTCGAGCTGCTTCTGGGTGCGGAACAGCTGGAGCGTGCCCAGCGTGCGCTCGTCATAGGTGATGCCGGTCTCGGACCTCAGCGCGTCGAGGGCGTCGCGGCTGTACTCGGCGAGGGCGACCATGCGCGCCTTGTTGCGGCGATAGGCGGCCTCGGTGCAGTTGGCCAGCAGCTGGGCGAGCCACAGATAGAGCTTGGGGTCGAGGCTTGGCCACACCACCAGCGGACGGTGGTGCATGAGCAGCCATTTGATGGCCTTCACCGGAACGCCCGGCCCGGCCCAGGGCGCGGAATAGCCGGGCGAGACCTGGCCCGCATTGGCGAAAGAGGTCTCCATGCCCGCCGCCTTCTGGCGGTCGACGACGGTCACCTCGTGTCCGGCCTGCGACAGGTAATAGGCGGACGCCGTGCCCACGACGCCGCTGCCCAGAATCACGATGCGCATGGCGACCACCCCCTTCCGCCGCGCCGGCCCGGGGGCAGCGAGGCGACATGCAGCGCCGAAACCGGCGCCCTTCAGGCTCACTCAAGCAATTTTTGCGCCTTGTGGTCGATCACGATTTCTCGCGTGGCAGGGACCTGCCTGACAGGCCTGAGCCGCGCACCCCGCCGTCCTGCGACCGCCTGCCGCGCGGGTCTTCGGCGGCCGCCGCCCAACAATTGATCATGATCAAAGAATGATCTTTCGCCGTCTCCTAACCTCAAAACGTTGACGGGGTCTTCGGGCGTGCCCGGTGGAGCGCAAGGTTTCGCACTCGGCCGGCAGAAGCTCGCACGAGGCCGCAGGGTTCGCGTTTCCCAGTGTTTTCAAGGGAGCGCGGCCGCATTCCAGAGGCTCCGTTGCGGATTTCTTGATCCCTTCCTGAGGAGACGATGTGATGAGTGCCCTTGCCAAGCGCGTTGAGCTGCCGGTTGAAGAAGCCCCCGTCCAGAAGGCCGATGACGTGCTGATCCACGTCCGCTTCAGCCCCAGCGCCGAAGTGCTCACCATCGACCGCCTGCCCGAGGGCGTCGCGCCCAAGGCCTGGTTCGAGCGCCTGTTCCTGAGCGCTGCTCCCCATTACCGCACCCTGTCCAACGGCCGCGGCTTCTTCCGCATCCCCGCCGGGACGTTCGCGGCGATCTGATCGCCGACCTTTCCAGCTGCTTTGAACAGACCGGCGCCGGCCCCTGGCCGCGCCGGTCTTTTTGTGTCTGGCCTGAACCTTACGATGGAACCTCCGGCAAGTGGCGCTTTTGCACTGCATCTTGGCGCCGGGGCCAGGAAGGTGTTGATATCGGACAATGACGAAGCGGGAGGTCTGCCGAAACTGGCCCGGTCCCGCCCATGGCCCAGGACGAGAGGGAGAAAGACATGTCGGAAACCGCCGCGCCGAACGCACCGCACGCCAAGCTGGGCGACGAGACCTTCATGACGGCCGACGACCTCAAGGCCTACATGCAGGAGGTCGAGCAGTCGAAGCTGTCGAAGGAACTCGCTGCCATGGATCGCGCCGACAGGGCGCGCGCGGAGCTGGTGAAGACCCTGTCGCAGCCGGTCGACCTCACCCCCGAGAGGCTGCACGAGATCACCACCAACCTGCAGACCAAGATGCGCCTCGCCGCCCAGAGGGGCGAGACCGAGATCATGGTGATGCGCTTCCCCAACACCCTGTGCTCGGACAAGGGGCGCGCCATCAACAATGCCGAGGACGGCTGGCCCGACAGCCTCACCGGCCGTCCCCGCCAGGCCTACGAGCTGTGGCGCGACCACCTGCGCGCCGGCCACTACAAGCTGAAGGCCATGGTCATCGACTGGCCGAACGGCATGCCCGGCGACATCGGCTTCTTCCTCAGCTGGGCCTGACCCCCGCAGAGGAGCACACGCAGAAGAATACGCGCAGAAGAACACGCGTAGGGGAACACGTGCCGATCAGGTCGCAGCGCGGCCTGGTCGGATAACGCGTCTTCTTTCTTAAGTTTAGAGGGCGCGGCAGAACAATAAAAGGAGGAACGCCATGGCCCATGAACGCACCAAAGATGACGATGGCGACAAGAATGAGCGGCTGAAGAACAAGGACTATGAGCACGAACTGAAGGCGCTGCACGCCGAGCTGGTGAAGCTCCAGCTGTGGGTGAAGCACACCGGCGCCAAGGTGTGCGTGATTTTCGAGGGTCGCGACGGTGCCGGCAAGGGTGGCGTGATCAAGGCGATCCTGGAACGGGTGAGCCCGCGCATCTTCCGTGTGATCGCGCTGCCGCCGCCCACCGAGCGCGAGAAGACGCAGATGTTCATCCAGCGCTACCTGCCGCATTTGCCGGCGGGAGGCGAAATCGTAATCTTCGACCGCTCCTGGTACAATCGTGCGGGCGTCGATCGCGTCATGGGGTTCTGCACCGAGGAGCAGACCAAGAAATTCCTGTCCGCGGTGCCCTTCGTGGAGAAGGCCATCGTCGAATCGGGAGTCATCCTGATCAAATACTGGCTGGATGTGTCCGAGGAAGAGCAGACCTTGCGCATGGAGAGTCGCATCGACGATCCGCGCAAGATCTGGAAGCTCTCGCCCATGGATCTCGAATCCTATGCGCGCTGGTATGATTATTCCCGCGCGCGGGACGAGATGTTCGAGGCGAGCGATACCCAATGGGCGCCCTGGTTCGTCGCCCAGTCGGACGACAAGAAGCGGGCGCGGCTCAACATCATCTCGCACATGCTCTCGCGCATTCCTTATGAGGACGTGCCGCGGGAGAAGATCAAGCTGCCCAAGCGCCAGAAGCCCCACGACTATGTGGAGGCGGACTACGCCCGCCACCGCGTGCCGGAACGGTTCTGAGCTTTTGCCCGGCGGCTGTCAGGGCCGGCCGGCGACCGGCGCGGGGGACGCCGCAGCTTGGCGCTGCGCCTTCAGGTCTAGAGCGTTTTCCGTTCGCATTGGCTCACGGTAATCGCTCTAGAGTATTGTTATGACGCATTTTCTTCACGCGAACCGGTATCCACTTCGCTCGAAAACGCTCTAGGGCGTAGGAGGCGATGGCGAGGCCGAGCCCCGCCGTCGCAATGCCGGCGCCCATGAACGGCAGGTCCGCATAGGGCAGCCCGGCGGTGAGCGCCACGCCGCCGGCCCAGGCGCCCATGGCGTTGCCGAAGTTGAACGCCCCCTGGTTGAGGGTGGAGGCGAGGTTGGGCGCTTTCGCCGCCTCGCTCACCACCCGCATCTGCAGCGGCGCGACCAGGGCGAAGGCCAGCACCCCCCAGACGAACAGCGTGAGCGCCGCCGGCACCACCGTGTGGCTGCTGAGGGCGAAGGACGCCAAAAGCGGGATGATCACGGCGATGATGCCGATCACCGAGGGCATCAGCCGCCAGTCCGCCAGCCAGCCGCCGAGGAAATTGCCGCAGGTGAGGCCGATGCCGAACAGCAGCAGCATCAGCGTCACCCCGTGGGTGCTGAGGCCGGTAACGGTCTGGAGGATCGGCGCGATATAGGTGAACACGCTGAACAGGCTCGCCGACGCGACGATGCTGATGGCCATGGCGAACAGGACCTGCGGGCTGCCGAGGGATCTCGCCTCCCGCTTGAGGTTCATGGGCGGCACCGCGATGGTGCGCGGCAGGAAGGCGGCCAGCGCCAGCGCCGCGGCGATGCCGATGGCGACCACCACGAAGAAGGGGCTCCGCCAGCCCATGGCTTCGCCCAGCGCCGTGCCCGCCGGCACGCCGAGCACGTTGGCGAGGGTCAGTCCGGCGAACATCATGGCCATGGCCTGCGCCTTGCGGCCCGGCAGGACCAGGGCGGAGGCCACCACCGCACCGAGGCCGAAGAACGCGCCGTGGCACAAGGCGGTAAGCACCCGCGCCCCCATGAGCAGCCAGTAGGAGGGCGCCAGCGCGCACATGAGATTGCCGAGGATGAAGACGCCCATCAGCGCCAGCAGCGCGCGCCGCCGGTCCATGTGCGCCGTCGCCACCGCAAGGAAGGGCGAGCCGAAGGTGACGGACAGCGCATAGCCCGTCACCAGCAGGCCGGCTTGCGGAATGGTGACGTGAAGGTCGCCGGCCAGTTGCGGCAACAGGCCCATGATGACGAATTCGGTGGTGCCGATGCCGAACGCGGCGGCGGCAAGCGCCAGCAGCGGCAGGCGGGGATTGCCGCGCGCCGGGGCAGGCGACGGGGCGGAAGGCTGTGCGGCCATGACGATCACCGGATGGGGCGGAAGCCGGTTCGGGCGCGGGGCGCCGGACGATGAACGTCATTTATGCCGCAGCGCAGCAAAATCGCCAAATGCATTTAAGGCCGGAGGGATACCCGCCTCATGCATGCCTGTCCACGCAGCGCATTCTCAAGACGCAGGGAAAGCCCGCCCATGGTGGCGTGCCACGGGCGGGGGGTCACGCGGCGCGCGCGCCGGGGCCTTGGGATCACATCAGCCGGCGCGGGACGTCCGGGACGAGCTTCATCGCATCGGCGAAAGTCTCGAAGGCCACCCAGGCCCGACGCTGGAGTTCGGGCAGACGGGCGGCTTCCATCTGGTCGAGCAGCATCTCGGCATGCTCGCGCACCGGGTGCGAGCGGACAAAGCCGATCGCCTCGTCGAGCGAGTGCAGGACGATGCAGGAACCATCAACGCAGATCTTCAGCGGGCGACGGGCAGCTTCGAACATGGACGATCCTCCGTAGGGGGTGCAGCGCGTTGGCTGCGTCGTCTTGTGCCGGCCAAGGCCGCTCTGCGCCTCCCGCATTCGGGGGAAGGACGCCCAGGATCAGAACCCGAGGTTTCAAGCATGGCCGATGAGCGGGCACGGAGGCTCCCGGGGCGCGCTCAGTCGTTAAAACGCGGGCAAGGCCCATCGGTTCCGGGCTGTTCCAGATTTTTTGTGGGCGTCGCTGCGGGGATTTCCCCGCATCCTCCAAATTCGGGATGTCAGCCGCGCACGGTTGTCTAGAACGGACGGCGTGCACGATGCCGCTCGGCAAAGCGCGCCAGCCGGATGGCATTCCCCCGCATGCCGTCCGGCTGCCCCATTTGTGGGTTCTCCTTCGGCTCCACCCTCGCATCGGCAACGGAACCGCCAAGCTTCAGCAGAGTTGCTGGAGCATGGCCTTCACGGCCAAACCGAAACGCGACGGTTCAAGGATTGCTGTGCCCTTCTTCCAAATCTCCCGCACTCGCCTCTCGCCCCCTCTCCCTCAAGGGAGGTTGCTTCATGCTTGAGCCCGTCACTGCCGGCGATGATCCGCTCTGGTACAAGGATGCGATCATCTACCAACTCCATGTGAAGTCCTTCTTCGACGCCAACGACGACGGCATCGGCGATTTCCGGGGCCTCATCTCCAAGCTCGACTATATCGCCGATCTCGGCGCCACCGCCGTGTGGCTTTTGCCGTTCTATCCCTCGCCGCGGCGCGACGACGGTTATGACATCTCGCTGTATGAGGGCGTGTCGCCGGACTACGGCACCATGGACGAGGCGCGCCGCTTTATCGCCGAGGCCCATGCGCGGGGCCTGCGCGTCATCACCGAGTTGGTGATCAACCACACGTCCGACCAGCACCCCTGGTTCCAGGCCGCGCGGCGGGCGCCCAAGGGCAGCCCCGAGCGCAATTTCTATGTGTGGGCGGACGACGACAAGGGTTATCCCGGTGTGCCCATTGTCTTCTGCGACGTGGAAAAGTCGAACTGGACCTACGATGAGGTGGCCGGCCAGTTCTACTGGCACCGTTTCTATTCCCACCAGCCGGATCTCAACTTCGACAATCCGGAGGTGCTGGAGCATGTGCTCTCCATCATGCGCTTCTGGCTGGACCTCGGCGTGGACGGGCTGCGGCTCGACGCGGTGCCCTATCTGGTGGAACGGGAAGGCACGGACTGCGGCAACCTGCCCGAGACCCACGCCATCCTGAAGCAGATCCGCGCCCATCTCGATGCCCATTATACCGGCCGCATGCTGCTGGCCGAGGCCAATTTGTGGCCGGAGGACACCCAGCAATATTTCGGCGCGGCGGCGGACGAATGCCACATGGCGTTCCACTTCCCCATCATGCCGCGCATGTACATGGCCATTGCCAGGGAAGACCGCTTCCCCATCACCGACATCCTGCGGCAGACCCCGGCGATCCCGCCCACCTGCCAATGGGCCATCTTCCTGCGCAACCACGACGAGCTGACGCTGGAAACGGTGACCGATTCCGAGCGCGATTACCTCTGGAGCGTCTATGCGGCGGACCGGCGGGCGCGCATCAATCTCGGCATCCGCCGCCGCCTCGCGCCTTTGCTGGAGCGCGACCGGCGGCGCATGGAGCTGATGAACTCGCTGCTGCTCACCTTGCCCGGAACGCCGGTGATCTATTACGGCGACGAGATCGGCATGGGCGACAACATCCATCTCGGCGACCGCGACGGCGTGCGCACGCCCATGCAGTGGTCGCCGGACCGCAACGGCGGCTTCTCCAAGGCCGATCCCGAGCGGCTGGTGCTGCCGGTGATCCAGGACCCGCTCTACGGCTACGGCGCGGTGAATGTGGAGGCGCAGTCGCGCGATGCCCATTCGCTGCTGAACTGGACGCGGCGCTTCCTCGCCGTGCGCCGGCAGCACGCGGCCTTCGGGCGAGGCACCTTCCGCCTGCTGTTCCCGCGCAACCGGCGCATCCTTGCCTATCTGCGCGAGCAGGATGGGGAAGCGGTGCTGTGCGTCGCCAATCTTGCCCACACGCTGCAGGCGGTGGAGCTGGACCTTGCGGAGTTCGAGCGGCGGGTGCCGGTGGACCTCGTGAGCGGCACGACGCTGGCGGCGCTGGGCCGCGCGCCGTTCGTCCTCACCTTGCCGCCCTACGGCTTCTATGCCTTCAGCCTGTCGCAGACGGCGGCGGAGCCATCCTGGCGTGATCCGGCGCCGGAGGCGCTGCCTGAGTTCGCCACACTGGTGGTGCGCGACGGGCTCATGGGGGCGCTCAGTGAGCCCCATCGCGCCGTGATCGAGCAGGAAGCGCTCCCCGGCTATCTCGCCCGCCGCCGCTGGTTCGCGGGGCGCGCGGAGGAGATCGGCACCACGCGCCTGGGCTGGGCCATGCGGCTGCCCGGCACCGAGCGCGACGTGGTGCTGGCCGAGGTGGAGGCCGAGATCGCCGGCGCGACCGAGCGCTATCTGATGCCCCTGTGCATCGCCTGGGAGGACCAGCATCCCCCGGCCATCGCCGAGCAGCTGGCGCTGACCCGCGTGCGCCAGGGCCGCCGGGTGGGCTTCCTGACCGATGCGGCGGTGCTCGACGGGCTCGCGGCCGGCGTGGTGCGGGCGCTTCGGGAGGAGGCTCCCGTGGCGTTGCCCGATGGCGGCGCCATCGCCTTCTCGCGCACCAGCCACCTCGATGGCATTGCGGTGGAGCGTGGCGCGCCGGCGGAGCTGATCGATGCCGACGAGCCGGCGGCCAATCTCGTGATCACCGATCGTGTGGCGGTGAAGCTGTTCCGCCACATGAAGTTCGGCCACACGGCGGAAGAGGAGATGGCGCGCCATCTCACGGCCCTCGGCCTGCCGCTGGTGCCGCCCCTACTCGGCGCGGTCACCCGCACCGATCCGGCCGGTGCCCGGGCGCCGCTGGCCCTTGTCTACGGGCGCGTGCAGCACCAGGGCAATGCGGCGGACTGGACCTTGACCCAGCTCCAGCGCGCCCTCGACACCGCCGCCTCCACGGTGGACGGCGCGCGCCAGCGCTTCGAGGACGAGATCGCCGGCATGGTGGCGCTGCTGCGCAACATGGGCCGCCGCCTCGGGGAGCTGCATGCGGCCCTCTCGGAGCCTTCGGACGCCCCCGGCTTCGCCCCTCGGGAGGCGAGCGGAGACATGCGGGTCCTGTGGCGCACGCGGGCGGAGGCGACCTTCTCCGCCGCCCTCGACACCATCGCGCGCCTGCCCACGGCGGACGGGGCACGGCCGGCCCGCCTTGCGGAGCTGGAGGGTGCGCGCGCCGCGCTGAATGAGCGGTTCGGCGCGCTCTATGCCGGCACGGCGCTGCCGTTGATCCGCATCCATGGCCGATGCGACCTCGCCCACATGCTGGTGGCGGGCGGCGACGTGCTGATCGTGGGCGCCCTCGGTGGCCTGGAAGGCGTGCCGGAAGGCGAGCGGGCACCGCAGAGCCCGTGGCGCGATGTGGCCGCGCTGCTGGCGGCGTTGGAGCGGATTGCCGCCCGTATTGCCGGAGGTGAAGCGGGTGCGGCACGCGATGCCCCGGAGCTTCGGAGCGAGCTGATCGCGGCCTTCCTCGTCCGCGCGGAACGGGCGGTGCTGGGCGCGTATCTGGAGCGGGCACCGACGGCGGCGACAGCCTCGCGCCCACTGGCCGACGCCTTCATCCTGGAGGCCCTGGCGCGGACGGTGGCCGCGGAGCCGGCGCTGCCCCGGGGCACCCATGCCCTCGTCACCGGTCTCTACCGCCAGACGGCGCGCCTCCTGAAGGCGACCGACGCGGAGGAGGGGGCCACCCTCGCCCGCGGCGTTTCCTGATCCCCGTGCCCGGCATGAGCCGCCGGCGATGACGCGAACGGCGCCGGCGGAGCGGCGAACCCGCTGGAGGGACTGCAGGGGCGGCCCCGGTCGGGAGCAGCAGGACGTGGCGTTCAACTGCGGCCCGGCGTTGATCCGGCGGTGGGCAGGATCATCTCGGCTTTCAGGCCTCCCCCGGGACGGTTCGCCAGGGTCAACTCGCCACCGTGTGCCTTGACAATGCTGCGCGCGATGGCAAGGCCCAGTCCCATGCCGCCGGTCTCGGTGCTGCGCGACGGCTCCAGCCGCACGAAAGGCTTGAAGGCCTCTTCGATCAGATCCTCCGCCAGTCCCGTCCCGGCATCTTCAACCCGGATGGTGACGGTGCCCGGCCCCGGTTCCAGCACTGAGACCCGTGCGCTGTGGCCATAGCGGACCGCGTTGTCCAGGAGGTTGCGCAGGGCGCGTCGGAGGGCGACCGGGCGGCAGGGCAGGCGGAAAGGGGAGCCTGGGGTCATTTGAGCATCGGCCCCGACGCTGGCGAATTCCTCCACCACATCCGCGCACAAGGCATCGAGGTCCACGGTCTGCGTATCCTCGCTGATGGCCTCGGCGCGGGTGAAGGCGAGGGTCGCCTCGCAGATGGCCACGAGTTCGTCGATGGTGGCGACGATGTCGGCGCGCACCTCCTGATCGTCCACGAATTCGGCCTTGAGCCGCAGCGTGGTCAGGGGCGTCCGCAGGTCGTGGCTGATGGCCGCCAGCAGCCGCATGCGGTCGTGCATGAACTGGCTGAGCCGTTGCTGCATGGTATTGAAGGCGAGGGTCGCCGCCGCCACCTCCGCCGGCCCGCGCAGGTCGAGGGCGGTCACTCTCTCCCCGCGGCCCAGCCGCTCGGAGGCGTCCGCGAGGGAGCGGAGCGAGCGGGTCTGCAGCCGCACGCAGGCGACGGTCACGAAAGAAACCGCCAGCGAGGAGATCAGGAACGAGAGCAGGGTGGCGCGATTCCAGATGCCGGGCAGGCTCACCAGGGCCTTCAGGTGCAACCAGCGTTGATCCGACAGGGGCACACTCAGGGCCACGGCGCCGTAGCCCGGCCGTTGCCCCTGGGTGCTGGCTTCGCGCCAGGGGGGCTCGTCGCCGGGCCGCTCGGGGCAGTTGCGGTCAAAGGTGCCGTCGGTGTCGATGTGCACTTCGGGACGACCGGGCGCGACGCCGTGGAGGCGCCGTGAAAGCAGGTTCGCAAGGCTTTCCTCGGCCCGCGTCATGGTGCGGGGGGTGGGGGGCTTGGGGGAGACCCACGCGCAGAGTCCCCGTGATCCGAAAGCACTGGTGAGCCGGTCCACATCCTCCGGCTCCATGGTCTCGATCAGCCGGACCAGGGTCACCGTCTGGCTGAGCGCCTGGCCGCGGACAATGCCGACGATGACGCTGTCATTCTGGGTCTGCAGCACCGTGATCAGCAGCAGCTGCGCGATGGCGAGCGTCGCCACAAGGAGCAGCACCAGCCGGCCGGCCAGGCTGCGCGGCCAGAGAATGCGCGCGAGGCGGCTCACGGGTCCACCTCGACCGGAGCGGCGAAGACGTAGCCGTCGCCCCACACGGTCTTGATCAGCTCGGGATGCTGGGGGTCGCGCTCGATCCGGCGCCGGAGCCGGCTGACCAGATTGTCGATGCTGCGATCGAAAACCTGCGCCGGCCGACCCGCCGTGATGTCGAGAAGCTGGTCGCGCGTGAGCACCACGGAAGGTCGGGTGACCAGGGCAGCCAGGAGCCGGAATTCGGCGCTGCCGAGGCGGACCTCGCTGCCGGTCTCGTCGAGCAGCAGGCGCCGATCGGGATCGAGCTGCCACCGGTCGAAGCGATAGCGACGCGGTCCGCCCTGTTGCACGCGCGCGGGGCCCTGCGCCCGGCGCAGGATGGCGCGGATGCGGGCGAGAAGTTCCCGCGGATTGAAGGGCTTGGTGACATAGTCGTCGGCCCCGAGCTCGATCCCGACGATCCGGTCGGTCTCTTCCGCCGCCGCCGTGAGCAGGACCACGGGAATGTCGCTCGACTGCCGCAACTGGCGGCACAGGGTGAGCCCGTCGTCCCCGGGCATCATGATGTCGAGCACCACGAGGTCGAACGTGCCGGTGCGCATCTGCTGGCGCATGTCCGCGCCGCCGCTCGCGACGCTGACCCTGAAGCCGTTGCGGGTCAGGTATTTCGCGAGCAATTCGCGGATCTCGCGGTGATCGTCGACAACGAGGATGTGCGGGGTGCGTTCCATGCGCTCCAGAGATCAATGCGTTCCAGATATCAACCAGCTTCGCCGCACTGCGCCATTTGATCGGGCCGACGCTGCCGGGAAGCCCGGATGCGCCGCGTGCCCCGAGGGACTTGAGCGGAGTGAACCCGTGCTTGCTACCATGAAATTGTATCGAAATGTGTCAACTCCGCGGAGCAGGGACGAACGATTACCAACCTGCTGCGCTGCGACAAACTCCGGGACCTTCGACGGTTCATAAGGGTGGCTCAAGGAACCTGCTGCCAGACAGGCCGAGTGCCGTCCAGCCCCGCATGTGCCAATTCGCCATCGGAGTTTGCCATGTCATTCGCCACCGTCCGGTCCGGGCTGATCGTCCTTCATCGCTGGATCGGCCTGATCCTCGCCCCGATCTTCCTGGTGATCATTCTCACCGGCGCGGTTCTGTCCCTCCGGCCGATCATCAATGCGAGCCAGTCCAGCGCGCCCGTCGGCGTCGGCGTCGACGTGGCTGCCCTCAAGACGCTCCTTGGCACCCTGGAGTCCCGCGGCACGTTCGGGGGGGCCAGCATTGTCGATGGCGGCCGCGCCATCGCCGTCATGTCCCAGGACCCGAAGGTGGGTGGCCGCTGGGAGATCGCCACCGGCCAGCACACGCCGGCGCCGGCCGGCGGCATCGACATCTTCCGCACCGCGCAGGGCCTGCACCAGACGCTGTTGCTGGGCCTTGGCATCGTGGTGGAGATTGCGACCTATCTGATGCTGGCGATCATGGTGGTCGGGCCGTTCATGGCCTGGCTGCGATTGCGCAACACGCTCATGGGCTGGCACGCGGCCGTGGGCTGGTGCCTCCTGCCGCTGACCCTGACCTCGCCGGTCACCGCGGTGATGCTGACGCTCGGCATCGGGGTGGGTCCGCGTCCTGAGCTGCCGCGCCCGAAGCGGCCGGTGACCATCAGCGAAGCCGTTACCATCGCCTCCCGCGATCTCGATATGACACGGCTGGCCTCGGTGCGCCGGTTCCGGGGCGGGGCGGTGCTGGTCCAGATCGCCGGAGGGGGCGCGGGGTCGATGGCGGGGGCCTTCGCCGTGACCGATACCGGGGTGACGCCGCTGCCGGGCGGCCCGAACCTCGTCAAGCAGATTCATGAGGGAACCTGGGGCGGAGCCTGGTCCGGCAGCCTCAACTTCATCATTTCCCTCGCCCTTCTGGGCCTCACCGTGACCGGCTTCGTGTCCTGGTTCCGCCGCTGGCGGCGCAACCGGCCCAAACCGCTCGCGGCCGGCGCCGATATCCTGGTCGCCCATGCGAGCCAGACCGGGCGCGCCGCGCGCCTCGCGACAGCCACCTATGACGGGCTCACGGCCGCGGGCGAGAAGGCCGCCATCGCCCCGCTCGGCACAGTGAAGCCCAAGGATCTCGCCCGCTTCCGCCTTGTCCTGCTCATCGCCTCCACCACCGGCGAGGGCGAGATCCCGGACGGTGCCCGGGCCGTGGCGAAGGCCCTGAAGCCGGGGAGCCTCAAGGGGGTCCGGTTCGCGGTGCTGGCCCTGGGCGAACGCAGCTACACCCATTTCTGCGGCGGCGGGCAGAAGCTGCGCGCGGCGCTGCTCTCCGCCGGGGCCGCAGAAGCCGTCCCCATGCGGGAGGCCGACGGGGACCCGTCAGCGACATGGGTCTCCTGGATCGATGCGCTGCGCGCCGAGTTGGGGCTGACGTGCACGGTCGCCCAGCTTCCTCCCGTCAGCGCACCGGTCGCGCTCACGGTCGCCGCGCGCCAGCGCCTGGACGATCCGGCGCGCGGGGATACGCTGGAGACGTGGCGCATCATGCTCAAGGGTGCCGACGACCTCGTCTTCCGCCCGGGCGACCTTGTGCGTCTGTCCCCCGGCGAAGGGGAGGTGCCGCGCTCCTATTCCGTGGGCAGTTCGAGCCGGGTCGATCCCGGCCGCATCGACCTGACCGTTCGGCTCCATTCCTGGAACGGCGCGGATGGAACACCCCACCTGGGCCGCGTCTCAGGCTATCTGGTGCGCGAGGCCCTCGACGGCGCGACCATCGAGGCGCGGCTCGATCCGCACCCCGGCTTCAATCCGCCGTCGGACCCCGCATGGCCGATCCTCATGATCGGCGCGGGCTCCGGCATCGCGCCCTTTCCCGGCTTCATCACCGAGCGCCGCGCGTCCGGACGGGCGGGACCCGCCTGGCTCATCTTCGGCAACCGGCACCGCGACGGCGATTTCCTGTGGCGCGACCTGTTCGAGGCCGCCGTGCGCGACGGCACGCTCACCCGCATGGACACCGCCTTCTCCCGTGATCCCGGGGACGGTGCCCGCGTCCAGGCGCGGCTCATGGAGAATGCTGCGGCGGTGTTCGACTGGCTCGTGGAGAAGAAGGCCGTGGTCTATATCTGCGGCCGGCGCGCCATGGCGCGTGGGGTCGAGGACGCCATCGCCCATATCCTCGCCGCCGAGGGCGGCCTGAAGCCGGAGGCTGCGCGGGACGAGGTCAGCCGGTGGCTGGCCGAGGGACGCATCCGCATGGACACGTTCGACTGATGCCACACCCTCATGTGGCATTCCCGCCCCGCCCCGATCCGGGCCGGGGCGGTGGGACGGGTGTGCGCCGCCGCCCCGCTCCGATGGCGGGTGCACCGGCATCCTCGCCCCGCGGCCAGGGACAGCCCGGAGCCGGCGTACCCAAGGCCGTGCTCGGATGCCTGCTCGCACTCAGCCTCGCGGCCTGCGCCGTAGGCCCGGAATACGAGACCCCGGCGCTGCCCCTGCCGGGTCATTGGGGGGCGGCACCGCGCACCCACGCCGAGGCGGCGCCCAATCTCAAGGCGTGGTGGCGGCGGATGGGGGATCCGGTCCTCGACGCCCTGATGGACGAAGCGGTCGCCGGCAACCTTGATGTCGCCACCGCCAAGGCCAACGTGCGGGCGGCGCGCGCCAGTTACCGCCAGCAGGTGGGATCGCTGTTTCCGCAGGTCACCGGCAACGCCTCCGGCACGCGCGGCGATAACGGCGGGCGGGTCGGCTCCGGCGGCGACGTCACCGTCGACAGCGGCTATGGCCAATATCAGGCCGGGCTCGACGCCGGCTGGGAAATCGACCTGTTCGGCGCCAATCGCCGCGGCGTGGAGGCGGCGGCCTTCGGCGTCGATGCGTCCGTGGACGATCTTGACGCCGCCTTGCTGACCCTGGTCGGCGATGTGGCAACCAATTATGCGGACGCCCGCGGCTACCAGGCGCAGATCGCCCTCGCCCGCCGCACCGCGGCCTCGCAACGGGAGACGGAAGCGCTCACGAGGCGCCGGCTCGATGCCGGTGCCGTCTCGGCCTTGGACGCGGCCAACGCCTCCGGCCAGGTGGCGAGCACCGAGGCGAACATTCCCGAGATCGAGGCGGCGCTGGCCGCGAGCGTGCACCGCCTCTCCGTCCTCACCGGACAGCCGCCGGCCACGCTCGTACGACGCATGGCGGTGGTGCGCGCCGTGCCCACGCCGCGCCTGCCGGTGCCGCGGGGCATTCCCGCCGACGTGCTGGCCAGCCGGCCGGACGTGCGCGCCGCCGAGCGCCGGCTCGGCCAGTCCACCGCCCTCATCGGCCAGGCCGAGGCGAACCGCTATCCCGCCATCAGCCTCACCGGCAACATCAACGCCACCGGCACCCAGATCGGCGACCTCGGCCGTGCCTCCTCCATCAGCTGGGCCTTCGGGCCTTCCCTCACCGTGCCGATCTTCACCGGCGGGCAATTGAAGGCGGCGGTGGAACAGGCCGAGGCCGGGCGCGACCAATCCTACCTCGCCTACAAGTCCTCCGTGCTGACCGCGCTGGAGGAGGTGGAGAACGCCTCCGTTTCCCTCGCCCAGCAACGCATCAGAACCGGCAAGCTCTCGTCCTCTTCCGCCTCCTACCGCGAGGCAGCGCGGCTCTCCCGCTCCCTCTACGAGAACGGGGCTTCGAGCTTCCTCGACGTGCTCACGGCGGAGCGCTCGCTCTATTCGGCCGAGACCCAGCTCATCCAGAGCCGGGTGGCGACGGCCAAATCTTACATCGCCCTCAACAAGGCGCTCGGCGGCGGCTGGGACGGGATGGTCGACACCTCCGCGCAGGAGGTGGTGGACGGATACACCGGCCCGCATTTCGCCCGTCTCAAGCTGCCGGCAAGCCAATGACAGGACGCGCCCAACCATGAACGCCCTGCCTCCCTTCGACGAGACCGGCATCACCCCGCAAGACGCGACCACGCCCAGGGCCGGCGCCGCCGGTTCGCGGCCGCGCCGGCGGCTGTGGCAATGGGGGCTCCTCGCGGTCCTCCTCGGTGCCGGCGCCTATGCCTACACCCGCTACATCACCCCGGCGCCCGGCACCGGCATCATGACCGCACCGGTGATCACCGGCACCGTGGAGGAGACCGTGCTGGCGAGCGGCACCCTCAAGCCGTCACGCCTGGTGGCTGTCGGCTCGCAGGCGTCGGGGCGCATCCTCTCGCTCAAGGTCAAGCTGGGGCAGAAGATCGAGAAGGGCGCGCTGATCGCGCAGATCGACGCGGTGACCCAGGAGAATGCCCTGCGCACGGCGGAAGCCTCCCTCGCCAACATGCGCGCCCAGAGGGCGGAGAAGGAGGCGACCCTCGTGCTCAACGAACAGACGCTCGCGCGCCAACGGACCATGGTGGCGCAGAAGGCTGTCTCGCAGGCGGATTTCGAGGTTGCCGACGCCACCGTGAAGGTGACCCGCGCCCAGCTCGCCGCCCTAGAGGCCCAGATCGTGGGGGCCCAGATCGCGGTGGACACCGCCCGGGCCAATCTCGGCTACACCCGCATCACGGCGCCCATCGACGGCACCGTGCTTGCCATCGTGGCCCAGGAGGGCCAGACGGTGAACGCCTCCCAGTCGGCGCCCAGCATCGTCATCCTCGGCCAGCTCGACGTGATGACGGTGCGCGCCGACATCTCGGAGGCCGACATCGTGAAGGTCGCGCCGGGCATGCCGCTCTGGTTCACCGTGGTCGGCGCGCCGGAGGAACGACACGAAGGCAGCCTCGAATTCATCGAGCCGGCGTCCGAATCCATCAAGAGCGACAGCAGCTTCGCAACCTCGACAAGCTCGTCCTCGTCGTCCTCGGGCTCCACCACTTCCGCCATCTATTACGTCGGCGTGTTCGACGTGCCGAACCCCAGGGGCCGGCTTCGGACCTATATGACGGCGGAGGTGCATATCGTGCTCGGCCGCGCGGCGGGGGTGCTCACCGTGCCCTCCACTGCCCTGGTGCGCGCGGGGCGCGGCTACCATGTCCGCGTCCTCAAGCCCGACGGGACGGTGGAGCGCCGCCGCGTCGAAGTGGGCCTCAACGACAAGATCACCGCCGAGATCCGCTCGGGACTGGTGGAGGGCGAGAAGGTGGTGACGGGCGAAGCCCTGCCGGGGGCAGCCGGTGGCGCGCAGCAGCAGCGCCGGCCGGGCGGGCCGCCATCTCCCATGGGGGGGCTGTGAGCATGGACGCGCCCCTCCTCCAGCTGAAGCAGGTGTGGCGCGAATACCCCTCCGGCGAGGGCACCATCGCGGCGCTCAAGGGCCTCGACCTTGAGATCGAGCGCGGCGAGATCGTGGCCATCGTGGGCGCATCGGGCTCGGGCAAGTCGACGCTCATGAACATATTGGGCTGCCTCGACCGGCCCACGTCCGGCAGCTATCGCGTCGGCGGCAAGGAAACCTCCGCCCTCGAACCCGACGAACTGGCGGCGCTGCGCCGCGAGCATTTCGGCTTCATCTTCCAGCGCTATCACCTGTTGGGCGAGCTGACCGCGCTCGGCAATGTGGAGATCCCCGCCGTCTATGCCGGGGCGACGGCGGGCGCGCGCCGGACGCGGGCGGAGGCGATCCTTGCCCGGCTGGGCATGGCCGACCGCGCGGAGCATCGGCCGGGCCAGCTGTCCGGTGGCCAGCAGCAGCGCGTCTCCATCGCCCGCGCCCTGATGAACGGAGCCGACGTGATCCTCGCGGACGAGCCCACCGGCGCGCTCGATTCGCGCAGCGGCGCGGAGGTGCTGCGTATCCTCGACGAACTCAACGCCGAAGGGCGCACCATCATCATCGTCACCCACGACATGAAGGTGGCCGAACGCGCCCGGCGGATCATCGAGATCCGCGACGGCGAGATCGTCGCCGACCGTCCCGGGAGCGGTGCGCCGGCGCCCCTGTCCGGCGCGCCGTCCGGCCCGCGGACGCCGACGGGGCGGCTCGCCGGGTGGCGTGCCTACATCGACCGGCTCGGCGAGGCCTTCGTGATGGCGCTGCGCGCCATGAACGCCCACCGGCTGCGCACCTTCCTGACCATGCTCGGCATCATCATCGGCATCGCCTCGGTGGTGTGCGTGGTGGCGCTGGGCGAGGGCTCGCGGCAAAAGGTGCTCGCCAACATCTCGAATCTCGGCACCAACACGCTGGAAATCTTCGCCGGTCGCAGCTTCGGCGATACCCGTTCGGGTCGCATCACCACGCTGGTGGTGGCCGATGCGGATGCCCTCGCGCGGCAGCACTATGTCGCCGCAGTGACGCCCACCGTGTCGAAATCCAGCACGGTGCGCTTCGGCGCCATCGAGGCGAGCGCCCTCATCAACGGTGTCGGCGAGGGGTATTTCGAGGCCAAGGGCGCAAGGCTGGCCCAGGGCCGCTTCTTCGACGCCGACGGCGTGCGCGAGCGTGCCCTCGACGCCGTCATCGACGAGAATACGCGCCGCACCCTGTTCAAGGACTTTCCCGACAGCCCCCTCGGCCAGGTGATCCTGGTCGGCGACGTGTTCGTGCGGGTCGTCGGGGTGGTGGCGCCGCAGCAGTCCGGCTTCGGCTCCAGCCAGAACCTGTCCCTCTATCTGCCGTTCACCACGGTGCAGACGCGCTTCGTGGGCTCGAGCTCGCTGCGCTCCATCACCGTGAAGGTGGCCGACGACGCGCCCATGGACGTGGCCGAACAGCAGGTGACGCGCTTCCTCACCCAGCGCCACGGCATGAAGGACTTCTTCATCATCAACACCGATGACATCCGCAACACTATAACAGCCACCACCGAAACCATGACGGTGCTGATCGCCTCCATCGCCGTCATTTCGCTCATCGTGGGCGGGATCGGGGTGATGAACATCATGCTGGTGTCGGTGTCCGAGCGGGTGGGGGAGATCGGCGTGCGCATGGCGGTGGGGGCGCGGCGCAGCGACATCCTCAACCAGTTCCTCATCGAGGCAGTGCTGGTGTGCCTCGTGGGCGGGGTGGCGGGCATCGGCCTCGCGCTCGGATTCGGTGTGATTTTCGCCTCTATGGGATCGAACTTCACCCTCATCTATTCAACGGCCTCCATCGTCGCGGCGGTGCTCTGCTCGAGCCTGATCGGCGTCGGCTTCGGCTACCTGCCGGCGCGCAATGCCTCGCGGCTCGATCCGGTGATAGCGCTGGCGCGCGATTGACGTCGCCCGCTGATCCGCTTCGCTTGAAAATGCTCGAGAGCGTTTTCGAGCGAAGTGGATACCGGTTCGCGTAAAGAAAACGCGTAAACTCAATGACCTAGAGCATTTCCACGATTCAGTGAAATGGGGAAATGCTCTAGGTGCGACGCCGGCGCAGCCACGACACGGCCAGGCGACGGCGCGGCTTCGCCTTGCGGGTCGCCTCCGCGCGGACCAGCTCCGCGCGGACTTGCGCGGCGGCGTGGACCTCGGCCTCCCGCACGCGGTCCAGTGCCCGGTCCGCCACGGCGTCGAGGGCGGGATGCCCCGCCTTCCGCAGCCCCGGCTCGGCCAGCCGGCAGAAATCCGGGACGGCGGCCTCGATCGAGCGGGAGAACCAGATGATGGCCTCCGCGACGAAGCCGTCCTCGAACCGGGTGCGGGCGTAGTCGAACTGGCCGCGAAAATCGCCGCCGAGCGCTGCCATCCGATACCAGCGGCGCGCGGCCTGCGGGCGTGCGCGTCGCCCCCATCCGTACTCCAGAAAACGCCCGACCATGGTCATGGCCTTCGCGTTGCCGCGGCGGGCGGAGCGCACGTACCATGCCAGCGCCGGGGACGGGTCCGCGGCAAATTCATCGGCCTGCAGCAGGAGCGTGGCGAGATTGAACTGGGCCCAGGCGTGGCCGCGTTCCGCTGCTGAAAGATAGCAACGGGCGGCCTCGGCCATGTCGAGCGTGCAACCCCAGCCGAATTCGTGGCACCGGCCCACCATATTGACGCCGTCGAGGCTGCCGGCCTCGGCGGCGATCGCGAACCACCTGAGCGCCGCCTCCGGATCGCGTTCGACACCCTGACCGTCAAGCAGCATCTGGCCCCAGGCAACCTGCGCGCTCTTGATTCCGTTCAGCGCGGCCGCGCGCACCCAGCGGGCGGCCTCCCGCGGCGTCTCGCCCATGCGGGCATGCAGGACATCCGGATGGATCTCCTTGAGAGCCTTGTAGGAAATCCGTTCGTCGATCATGTCGGACCCTGCACTGCGGGCGGCCACCGCGCGGCTGCATGGCCGTTGGATGGCGGCGTGGTCCACACCGTATTGAGACAGTGTGCCTAAAGACCCCGCAGAGGTGCATTCATGTCAATATCAATTCGCGAGAAGGGGCAAAGATCTTAATTTTAATTATTCTAAATCATGTACATTTCTGTATCCAAATCTATCAGCATATCTCAAGCATTCCGACTTTGGCCCAACTTAGATCTAATAAAAAACATAATAGTTGCGTCGCAGCATGATCGATCATTATATCTCGATCGTTGCTGAAAGTTTCCGCCCGGATCTGCTCATTGAAGCGGTTCCAGTGAGCCGATAGCGACAGCGACGCCCGGATGTCGGGACAAAATGAGACCGCAAGACATTGATCTAGCGGATAAAACGCGACTCCTGGATCCCGGGTGTCGCGTGTAGACCACATGTGACCAATCAATGCATATTAGTGTTTGATTACAGCAATATCAGATCTGTTTAGTGCTTTTATAAAAAGCAAGTAAATGTATAGGTTGTATTACTTTATAATAGCAACTTTCAAAACATCTTTCTTGGTTCAGGTGAAAATAGTGCCCGTTCGAGAGCGGGTTATCGAACAGGAGAAGTCGGTATGGCGGCGTTGAGGACACTTCGGCCGGCGATGAAGCATTCCACGGTCACTGCCGGTCTCGCGATGACCATGTCTGCGGTACCCATGCTGGATGCATTCGCGCAGCAGGCGCAGAATTCGAACTTGGAATCGTCCGCCCTGGAGCTGCCCACCATCGTCGTGGCCAGCGAGGGGGAGCCGGCCAACGCGCTCGAAGCGAGCACGGGCCTCTCCCGCCTGCCGGGCACCGTCCAGGATACGCCGCAGGTCGTCACCGTCATTTCGCAGGAGACGATGCAGCAGCAGGGCGTGACCACGCTGGAGCAGGCGCTGCGCAACGTGCCCGGCGTCACCGTCGCCATCGGCGAGGGCGGTGGCGGCATGAACGGCGACCAGTTCCGCATCCGCGGCTTCCAAGCCAAGGGCGACATCTACATCAACGGCCTGCGGGACTTCGGCGTCTATGTGCGCGACAGCTTCGCCTATCAGAACGTGGAGGTCTTCAAGGGGCCAAGCTCCGAGAGCTTCGGTTCCGGAACCACCGGCGGCGCCATCAACTCGGAACTCAAGCAGGCCCATCGCGGCAACGTGTATGACATCGAGGGCCAGTTCGGCTCGGGACCGCTCTATCGCGGTGTCTTCGACGTCAACCAGCAGCTGAACGACACCACCGCCGTGCGCATCGTCGGCATGGTCAATCAGCAGGATATCGTCGATCGCGACCACGTCGAGGCCGACCGCTGGGGCCTGATGGGATCGCTGGGCTTCGGCCTCGGCACCAACCAGACGCTGTATCTCAACTATCTCTATCAGCACGGCGACCGCACGCCCGACTATGGCGTTCCGATCGTTACGCCCCTGTACGGGGACGTCCAGAGATTCGGCACGCTCGGCCAGCCGGTGACCGAATGGGGCGTGCCGCGCTCGACCTTCTACGGCAAGGTGACCGACCGCGACATCACCGACACCAACATGTTCACCTCCAATTACAAGAACGAGATCAACGACTGGCTGACCTTCACCAATGACAGCCGCATCGGCTACTACACCCGCAACTTCGCCACGACGGTGCCGGGCTGCAGCCAGGGAACGACGCCGATCACCGAGGAGAAATACGACGCGAGCTGCACCGGGCAGTTCTTCGCGGGCAACGATCCGGCCATCTCGTTCGGCGGCGGCAATCCAGGCTTCGAGCAGACGAGCTGGGCGGCGCAGAACGTCGCCACCCTGGTCGCCAAGTTCAAGACCGGATGGCTGCGCCATGAGCTGGTGACCGGCATCGATTACTACACGGTGAATGACGAGCGTACCCTGATCTCCGTCAACGGCAGCAAGGGCACCTCGACCATCTGGCACCCGATCTACCAGAACATCACGGGCTATTCACTCTATTCGAACCCGCTGGGCAATAACGGACAGAAGATCAGCGACACCACCGACTTCGGCGCCTTCGCCAGCGACCGCATCTGGTTCACCGACCAGATCTCCATCCTCGCCGGCACGCGCTGGGACAGCTATTCGACGGACTACAGCTATTGGTGCGTCAACACGGCGGTCACCTGTCCGGCCAGCCCCGGCACCTGGGTAAACGCGGACTCCGACACGCAATTCTGGAGCCCGAAGGTCTCGCTGATCTGGGAGCCGACCAAGACCCAGACCTATTATGTCTCCTACGCCAAGTCCTTCACGCCCCAGGGCGCCTTCCCCACCAATGATACGACGGTGGTCAATCCCTCGCAGCGGGACCTTGCGCCGGAAGACAATGAAACCTGGGAAGCCGGCGGCAAGATCTCGGTGCTGGACGGCAAGCTCGGCCTCACGGCGGCGATCTTCCGCGTCAACAAGAGCAACGTCTTCTACACCGATCCGGTGACCGGGGATTCGGTGGAGAGCGGCGAGACCCAGCGCGTGCAGGGCATTGAGCTTGGCATGACGGGCAACATCACGGACGCCTGGAGCATCCAGGCCGGCTACGCCTATTACGACAGCTCGATCCTCACCTCACCTGCGGCCACGGCCGCATATGTCGGCAACGAGGTCCCCTTCGTCTCGCCGAACAACGTCACGCTCTGGACCACTTATGACCTGATCAAGGGCGGCCTGATCAAGACCATTCCCGGCCAGCTCCTCGTCGGTGGCGGCATCACCTATGCGGATGCTTATTTCACCAACAGCGCCAATACGGCAATCATTCCGGAGACCTTCTCGCTCGATGCGCTGGTGTCCTACAGGCACGACAAGTACCGCGTTGCGCTCAATGGCTACAACCTGACCAACGAGCTGAACTATTCCAGCGGCTTCGGCGGCCGTGCCATCCCGGCGTCCGGCCGCACCTTCACGCTGACGGTCGGCGCCACCTTCTGAACCTCGCGTATCCAGGCGGGTGGCGCGGACGGAGGCTTCTCCGCCCGCGCCACCCGTGTTTCGCCTCTGGACAAGGATCCCGCATGCTCGTCGAAATCCCCAATCTGCTGACCGAAGCGGAAGTCGCGCATTGCCGCCGGGTGCTGGACCAGTCTCCCTGGGTCGATGGGCGGGTGACGGCGGGCCAGCAAGCCGCGAAATCCAAGTTCAATCTCCAGATCCCGGTGGAGTCGCCGCAGGCGCTGGAGCTCGGCGACATCATCCTGCACGCGCTCGGCCGCAACCCCATCTTCAACTCGGCGGCCATGCCGCTCCACGTTCTCCCGCCCATGTTCAACCGCTACGACGTGGGGATGAAGTTCGGCGCGCACGTGGACGGCGCCATCCGCGCCATCCCCGGCGCCGGCCGCCGGCTGCGCACCGATGTCTCCACCACGGTCTTCCTGAGCGACCCGGCGGACTATGACGGCGGCGAACTGGTGATCGAGGACACCTACGGCACGCAGGAGGTGAAGCTGCCGGCCGGGCACGCCGTGGTCTATCCGTCGAGCAGCCTGCACCGTGTCAACGAGATTACCCGCGGCAGCCGCTGGGGGGCGTTTTTCTGGTCCCAGTCGATGATCAAGGAAAGCGAGCGGCGCGGGCTGCTCTATGATCTCGACCTCGCCATCATCGCGATCCGCACGAAGCTGCCGGACGACGATCCCGCAGTTCTGGCACTCACCAACGTCTATCACAACCTGCTCCGGCAATGGGCGGACATGTGATGCCGCACGGGCGGGCATGGCCTGCCTTTGGATGAACGGGGCGGGAACGACAAATCCCGGTACCATGTTCGGGCTTCACCATGGCGCGCGTTGATCTTGCCGATTGATTTTGCCAATTGATCTTGCCGATCGCTGACGTGCCAATCGCTGACTTGCCAAATCACGTACCTGGCTCATGCGCCCTTGTCCGCTTTGCGCAAGGCGGATCGCACGCGCATCCAGATATCGGCCATGAGCACCCCAGGGATGGTGGCGCTGTCGCGTCTGGTGCGGTGCATGAGCGGCCGCTCGCCCGTCGCCAGCAGGCATTCCCTCGCCAGATGGTGCTGGTTGAATTTCGCGCGACAGGCTTCGAGCATGAGCCGCCGGTGTCCAGCGGTGCCGGCGATGACAATCCGATCGTTGAACGTGAAACTGGCAGGTTCGCTGCGGCCGCGAGCCGCCATCTTGGCATCCTTGCCCCAGAGTTTCGCGACGCGGAGCCGATCGGCTTCATCGTCGAATTTGAGGCTTTGCCAGAAGCCCTCGACGCTCGCGTAAACCTGCCCCCAAAGCACGAAAGGGGTCTCGGCAAGGTTGCTGATCGGCCTCCAGCGATCGGCGTGATCGAAGACAATGTTGATGGGTTCGCGGCACGCCTGATCTTTCGTGCCGAGGTCGTGAAGCGATACCCCCTTCGACGCGGCGCCAAGCACATGCAGGACATGATCCGCCATGGCCGCTTGCCATTCGAAAAGCGCGCGCTTCTCGTCATCGGTCTCCGGCACGAGAGCCAGGAGCCCGGTCTTCAGGACGACCCGCATGTGGCACAAACTCCCTGGCACTTCGGTCAAGTCAAATCTGCGCTGGCCGGCGACGGAACGGAACACCCGGAGCGGATCGACGACAGTCGCGCTTGCATGGTCTGCCGCACGGGGCTGGTGCCGCTCCCAGGCCTGGCCGCGGCGCTCGCCGGATGCCAGCGTCAGGCGGTAGACCCGCTCCGTGCGATAGGTGTTGCGCGCCTCCGCCGCAGTGACCCCGTTCAAGGCCAGCAAATGCGGTAGCGCTGTGTTCCAAGCAACGTTCCAAGCAACGGCAATACGGGGCGGCTCGGCACAAGGGGCCGAACCGGAGAGCGAAGAGCCCGCTTTGGTTCAGATGGCCCTGAATCCGGTGGCCGGCGACCCGCAGGCGCCTATTCGTGACGTTCCCGCCCGGGGCGCGGTGCGGGCATGGAGCCGCCGCCGATCCGCGACTTGAAGTAGAACCGCCATGGCAGGTAAACCAGGATGCCGACCAAGCCCAGGAACGGCACGATGGCGGAGGCGATCAACAGCAAATAGAGTATCAGCATAACCCCGAGAGCGATTTTATTGATCGACCAGGAGATGGCGAAGGGCAGGCTCTGGCTGAGATCCCAGAGATTGGCCGGGGCTCTGCCGGGCGGGAACGCATTCGGGATAGCCAGAATGCCCTTGGCAAGCGTCCAGTCGCTCATGGGTGGCGGCTTCACGGTTTCAACAAGAAGGTAGAAGACCCCGAACGCGATCGCCAAGGCCAAAGCCACGACACCGAGCAGAAGCAGGGCGTCGCTCGTTTTCGTCGGCCGCGCGCCGGGCGTAGCTGGACCGGGCAGAACAGGTTGATCGTTCATGGCAGCTGTCCTCCACTTTCGATCAGGAATGACGAGACGGCCGAACGCCGGGGCGCGACACGGCATCTTCGACGAATATCCGAGCGTATCGCAAGCGACATCTGCAACTGCATCCGCGCCTTCGACCGGCCTGTCTTTAGCGCTAAAGCGTTTTCCGCTCGCCTTGGCTCACGGAAATCGCCCTCTAAACTTAAGGAAAGAGAACGCGTTATCCGATCAGATTGCGATGCAATCTGATCGGCGCGTGCTCTAGAACCCTGTGTTGACGCATTTTCTTCACGCGAACCGGTACCCACTTCGCTCGAAAACGCTCTAAGTCCGGTTGCCTGCGATTGGGCGGTGTCTCAGTTTGAAGTTTCCCCATCGTCGGCCGGCGTGTCCGTGAGGGGGATGTTCTGGGTGAGGCGGGCCGGTAGAACCCTGTCCGGGGCGGCCAGATCCTTCACATCGAAGTCCGCAGGACCGGGTTTCCGGTCGATCCGCCCCAGGTGCTTCTGCCACGCGTTCCGGCGCTTGAGCCACTGAAATGATACAAGACATAAGGAAAGCCGGCATCATGCGGCTCACCTCCACCGGAATGGCGATTGCGCGATGGCTGCTGGCGCTGCTGGCCGCCTCGATGGCGGCTGCCGCGATCCTGCGGCTGCTCACATTCCTCTATGTCCCATGGGAGGCGAAGAGCCGCGGTGTCGAGACCGCCTATGGCATGCTGGCCGACGCATCCTATTGGGCCGATGCGGCATGGTCGCTGCCGCCGCTGGCGCTGGGCATCTTTGCGTTGTCATTGCCCTTCGCGATTGCGGTATCGGCCTTTCCGGAAGCGCGCGGCGACGATCCGCGCATTGTTCGCTACGCGGTCGTTGGCGGCATTTGCCCGCTTTTCTGGACCATAGTGGCGGCTACGATCTACCACTCATTCGAAGCCGAAACCTTTCGCGCGATTGAGGTCGTGGAACTTGCGGCGAGGCCTGAACTCGGATTTTGCATGATTGCAGGTGTCTGCAGCGGGTATTGTTTCGGACGGCTTCGCACAGCGTTCCGGTAGTCGAGTTGGCGGGCTCCCGTCACGCGCGGGACGCATGGCGGTCTCTGGCGGAAGCCTATCCGCCAAGCCGATAGCGCGTGTCAGGCGCGATGCCATCGACACCCACCCGCGCCGTCACCACCGACGACCAGTCCGGAGCGATCGCTACGAGGAGGCAGCCGTCACCGCCCGAAACCGTGCCGCCCACGGCAACCGCCACCCCGTTGGCTCCGGCCTGGACGTGCTCGCTGTCCAGCCCGATCGCCACGCCCTCTTCTGCGGCAATGGCCGCATCGCCCCCGCGGGAAATCGCCACGCCCGCGACGCCCGCGGTAACGCGTCTGAACTTCCCGCGTCCGATCGCGACGCCGTGGTCCCCGGCATGGGCTTCGCCATACCGCTTGCCGTCGCTGACAGCGACGCCGTGGTCGTCCGTGGTCGCGATGCCGGCGTTGAAGGCCATGGCGAGACCGCCGCGCCCGGCATTCGCCGCGCCCCCGCTCGAAATGGCGATGCCGCCCGCATCGGCACGCGCCTGCTGCCCGTCCGGCGCAATCGCCCAGCCACCAGGGCTTGCGAGAGCCATCCCATTGCGCGGCGCGATGGCGATGTGTCCGTCGCCCGCCGCGCAAAACGAGCGTGACACCAGCAGCGTGCAGTCGCCGCCTAATGCCGAAAGCTGCCCGATGACAGCCTCGGGCGCGCCGGCGAAGAGGATGGTTCCCGCGGCGAACTTCACGACGCCGCGAACCGCGCAGCCATCGATCGTGGGAACGCCGACTGCGGACGGAACGCGGACCAGCAACCAGACCGCCGCACGGTCCAGGCCCACGGCGTCGGCGTCGCCCTCGCCCCAGGACAAGCCGAAGATGCCCAGCGGCGAGACGGGGTCGGCGCTCCACTGCGCGGCCCGAAGGGCGAGGTCGCCACTCTCCAGAACCTCGCGATCATTCGGCTCGACGACCTCCTCGCTGCAAAGCACCAGGGTGTCATGACCGCGACGCGTGTCCGCGAGGCGTTCGTCCAACTGCCAGAGCCTGGGTTCAGGCGCGACAGGCGATACGGGCGAAGGCAGGCTTTCGCCCAGCTGTCGCAAGGCGCCGTCCCGCCAGAGATAGCGACATCCCGGCTGACGCCCGGCCGGTCCCGAAACATGAAAATCGAAACCCGTTGGCCGGCCCGCCTTCGTCCGATGCCGCAAGACGATCACGCTGCCGTCCCCGGCCTGCAACTCGGTCGCACCGTCCACGGCATCCAGCACCACCGCGATGGCGCGCGCATCGGTCCGGATTCGCCGCACCGATCCGAGAGCGACTGCGATGCCGCCATGCCCGACTTCAAGATGTGCGGCGTGGCTGGTCGCGACAGCGATGCCCCATGCTCCGGCGGTTGCGGACGAGCCGGCTCCGAGTGCGACGGCGATCCCGTCCTCGCCTGCCGTCGCCGTTCCGTGCGGCCCGGCCATGGCCAGTCCGGCACTGTCGGGCGCGTCCGCAGTGCCGTGCGAGCCGGCGATGGCGACGCCATCGCCAAGCGCAGTCGCCCTGCCATGGCGGCCTGCCCGCGCAAAGCCGCCATGCCCCGCCGAAGCGGCGCCATGATCTCCGGCATCGACGATTTCCGAAGCATCAAAGCCGGTCTCAGACGCTGAGAACCTCACTCCGCGACCTCCTCCCAGGTCAATTCAGCGGCACCGCAGGCAAGTCGGCCTCGCCCGGCCGAAGGGGTTCGCCCAGCGGGCCTCGATCCGGCTTCGTCCATCGCCTGAATCTCCACGCGTGCCTTGGCTTGTCTGGCATCTGCCTTGTCTCGCATCTGCCGTGTCTCGCATCTGCCGTGTCTCGCCGTGCCCAGACGCGGCAGGTCACCCAATCCCCGAAAGAGCCGACATCAGCCGCCGGGCGCGATGAACTCGTCCTTGACGGGAAGCTTCGGTTCCAGATCCCTGGGTGCCGACTCCCGAGGGTCTTCGGGCGGTGGCGGAGCCTCGATCGGCTGGTCGAGCGGGGCAGGTTTGTCCTTCGGCTGCGTCTGTATCGGCGTCCCTTGGGTGCCGGTCATGGTAGTGCTCCAACATGATGGTTACGCATCGCGGGCGGGCTCGACTGTGGTTGCCGCGAGAATGCTGTCGCTTCTTCGCCGGATGTCAGTGTCCATTTCAGCGCGAAATCCCGATTTGCGCGCATCGCGGCGACGAGGCTTCCGAAGCCTCTCCCGCCATCTTCGCAATCTTGGTGAGGGTGCCGGCTTTCACGCTCACCGCAGGGGTCTTCGGGAAGTCCTCGACCTTCAGCAAACGACGCAGTTGCCTTTGCTCTTCGTCGCCGACTATCGCATTCGCGCCGGTCGTATCCATCAGGATCATGAAATGAGCCAGACCGGCAAGAGCATTGAAGCCATCGCATCGTAGCACATGCGCAAGGAAGATCCTGCACCAGCCGCACGGGTCGGCCATGAAGACGAGGCGTTCGGGATCTCGGTCGAGTTGGCCTTCGAACCAAGCCTCACGGCGCCTCACGATGTGGGGGCGATCCTGCTCGGTGGCGAGCTTCAGCTCGACCTGATTGTCGTTGGTGAAGGTGCCCCAGGTGTCGGTGCCGCCAGAGGCGGTGCGGTGCACGATGGTGTTGGCGCCGCTACTGGGATCGGCGCTGGTCCAGCCCCAGATCAGGGTCTTCTGGTCGATGTGCACCCAAAAGTAGCGCAGTTTCTGGCGCAGGGTCAGGGCGTCGCAAACCGGATATTCCATATACCGGCCGGTGTGCGCGGCGGACGTGCTCTATGGGTTGGCAGACTGCAGACTTCCCGCGTCCTCAGGCGGCATGCCCTCGCGAATGGCGGCAATCCCGAAACGCTGGCGGTACTCGCGGGGGCCGAGGCCTGTCACTTTGACGAAGACCTTTCGAAATGCGCCCGGGTCCCCGTAGCCGACATCCCACGCGATCTGCTCGACCGGGCGCGTCGTGGTCTCCAGCATCTCGCGCGCTCTACCTACTCGAAGGTGCTGGCAGTATTCTGTCGGCTTCAGCCCCGTTGCCTTGTGAAAGCGACGCAGGAAGGTCCGCGGCTCAAGTCCCGCCTTGTCCGCCATCGCCTCAAGCGTCGCGTCGCGGGCACCCGTCGCCTGCAGCCAATGCTGGACCTTCAGGACCGCCTCGTCGCCATGGCGCAGCTTTGGCGAGAACACGCTATAGTATCGCTGCTCGCGGCCCGGCGGGTCGACCAGCAGGAAGCGCGCGGTCTCGAGCATCGCGGTTGGTCCCAGCAGCCGGTCCACGAGCTTGAGCCCCAGGTCCGTCCAGGCCATGAGGCCGCCCGCCGTGATCAGGTCGCCATCGTCGATGACGAGCTTGTCGATGTTGACGCGGGCATTGGGAAACCGTTCCGCGAAATCGTTGGCGTAGAACCAGTGGGTGGTGGCAGGACGTCCCTCCAGCAGGCCGGTCTCGCCGAGCAGGAATGCGCCGGCGCAGACCGAGGCGAGCGTCGCCCCGCGCGCGTGGCGCTCCTTCAGCCAGATCGCCAGAGGCGCTGCCTCGTCCGAAGTGATCGGCGCGATGACGGCCGGCGGCAGGATGACGAAATCCGGCTCCCCCGATGCGCCCGCATCGCTGTCGAAGACGCGTTCCGCGCCCTCGCCGTTCTCCCGGCCGCGCCAATGGCTGACGCGGAGGCGCGACGCGGCGTCGCCGAGACGGCGCTTCACCATCAGGTTGGCGACTGAGAAAAGATCCGTCAGTCCATGCGCCGCGCCGAGCTGTGCGCCGGGATAGAGCAGGACGGCGATTTCCGCCAAGGGGGCCAGTTTGGTCATTTGTCACTTATGGCCTGAAATCTGTCCATCGCGCCAATCCGAAAGCGGACCGCGGACCACTAGTGTCTCTCCATCGCATGAGCACCGGGGACGACGCCCCGGCCACACCGAGGAGTTCCGCATCATGGGTACGGTCACCACCACGGACGGCGCTGAAATCTTCTTCAAGGACTGGGGTCGCAAGGATGCCCAGCCGATCATGTTCCATCACGGCTGGCCGCTGTCGTCCGACGATTGGGACGCGCAGATGCTCTTTTTCCTGTCCAAGGGCTATCGTGTCATCGCCCATGACCGGCGCGGTCACGGCCGTTCAAGCCAGGTCTGGGACGGTCACGACATGGACCACTATGCGGCCGACGCCGCGGCGGTCGTCCAGCATCTCGATCTGCGGAATGCCATCCATATCGGCCATTCGACCGGCGGCGGCGAGGTCGCCCGCTACGTCGCGCAGCATGGCGAGCCGCAGGGCCGGGTGGCCAAGGCGGTGCTGGTTTCCGCCGTGCCGCCGCTGATGGTGAAGACGCAGAACAATCCCGGCGGCCTGCCGATCGAGGTGTTCGACGGCTTCCGCGCGGCTCTGGCCGCCAACCGGGCGCAATTCTTCCTCGATGTGCCGGCCGGGCCTTTCTACGGCTTCAACCGCGCGGGCGCGAAGATCGACCAGGGCGTGATCAATAACTGGTGGCGTCAGGGCATGATGGGCAGTGCCAAGGCCCATTACGACGGCATCAAGGCCTTCTCCGAGACCGACCAGACCGAGGACCTGAAGGCGATCAGCGTCCCGACACTCGTGCTGCACGGGGAGGACGACCAGATCGTCCCCATCGACGACAGCGCCAGGCTCTCGGCCCCGCTGCTGAAGAATGGCACGCTGAAGACCTATCCGGGCTACGGCCACGGATTGCTGACGGTCAACGCCGAGGTCCTCAACGCCGACCTGCTCGCCTTCGTCCAGGCCTGAGCCACAACACGGCGGGCGCACCGGAGATGGTGCGCCCATTGCCGCCTGCCGGTCGCCCATCCCGCCTCGAGGTTGAAGACGCACATGATCCCCTCGGAAAGCCGCGCGGCGGTCTTCGCCATCATCATCGCGGCCTTTGCCGCCACGCTCGGCATCGGCATGCTCATCCCAGCGATACCCGCCTTGACGGTGGGCCTGCCGGCGGTGGCGCACGGCGCCCTTATCTCAGCCTTCGCCTTCGCCCGCATCCTGGTAGAGGTGCCTGCAGGCTTCGCCATCGACCGCGTCGGGGGGCGCCTGTCCTCGGTGATCGGCCTCGGCATCATGATCGCGGGCGCGCTTCTGGGGATGCCGAACCTCGGCTACGGCATGCTGATGATCTCGGTGGTGGTGCAGGGCGCGGGCATCGCCATCTTCTCCACGGCGGCCATGACCGCCCTCATCAACATCTTCGGCCCCAAGGAGCGCGGCACCGCGCAGACCCTGTTCCAGGGCGCGCTGCTGCTTTCCTATTCCGCCGGGCCGGTGGTGGGCGGCTATGTGGTCGGCCCATTCGGGCCGCGCGCGCCCTTTGTGGTGGAGGCGATGCTGGGCCTTCTCGCCCTGCCCATCTCGCTGCTGATGCCCAAGGCCGCCGGCATGGCGAAAAAGGCGGTGGGCACCATCCGCATCACGCTCGGGCTCGCCAGCGGCACCGTGATGACCTTCGCCGGCTTTCTCGCCCGCATCACCGTGTCCTGGGTGGTGGTTCCGGCGGTGGCCACCACCATGCTTTCCCTTTCCCCGCAGCATTATGGCCTCATCATCGGCGTGGCTACGGCGCTCAATCTCGTGTTCCTGCCCCTGAATGCGCGCCTTATCGACAGTTGGAGCGCCAGCCGCACAGTCCTGGCTGCAAGCGCGCTGACGCTCATCGGCGTGGTGCTCATGTGGCTCGCTCCGGTGCAGTGGGCGCTGTGGGTGGGCACGGCCTTCGTCATGGTCGGCACCAGCGCCCTGGTGACGGCGGCGGCCACCGTGGCGCTGGAGAGCATCCCGCCCGAGCAGACCGGCGCCGTCACCGGCACCAACCGGGCGGCCGGGGACATCGGCACGGCGATCGGACCCATCCTCACCTCGGGCGCGACCACATTGTTCGGCCTCACGGCGGCCGGCGGGTTCGCCGTCACCGCCGCGGTGATCGCGGTGTGCCTTGCGGCCTTCGCCGCGCTGCGCCTTTCGTTCCGGGAAGCCCCCGCCGCCCTTCACCATGAAGGGCCGGGCCGAGCTGATCCAATGCCCGACCTTGATCACCCAGACCGAGGGCGACGCGCTGGCCGAGGATGCCGGCACCTTCCTCGACGCGCTCACCTGTCCCACGACCCTTCTGAGCTTCACCGCCGCCGAAGGCGCGGACGGGCATTGCGAGATGCAGAACCGCTCGCTCCTCAACCGCCGTGTCCTCGACTGGCTCGACGAACAGCTCACCTAGAGCATTTCCCCGTTTCACTGTATCGGGGAAATGCTCTAGGTTATTGAGTTTACGCGTTTTCTTTACGCGAACCGGTATCCACTTCGCTCGAAAACGCTCTAAGATGCTCGACCCGCGGTGGTTTTCCCATAGGACGTGACCGGCAGCAGTGACCAGCCCCTTCTCGAGGACGCGTCAGGAAGCCTCTTGCGCTCGCCTCAATTCTGGAAGTTGGAGGGTGTCGAACCTACGACATCCCCCAAGCTGTCTGTCGCGCCAAAAGCGGACCTTGGCTACCTGCCCGGCAGCGGATGTTCGGCCCCGCTGTCCTTACGGTGCCGGCCTTCGATTCGTTGGCGACGTGAGAGACGCCGCCTTGTGTCGGCTTCGTCGATGAGGGCGCAGGTCTGCTGGATGCTGCAGAACAGGCGCGCAAAGGCGAGCGAACGGTCTTTACGCCATGCGCGTCTGCGGCCTGATATCGCGCCTTCCAACACCGCGTCTTTTAGCCTATCGCCTTTTGAAAGGTCCCATGGCGTTAATCGATGGAGCGAGGATTATGCGTTTGATGCGGCGCCGATGAAGGCCGGGAACGTGAGCGCCGTGAACCTCGAAGCCACACACCGCCTTTGGGATGAATTGTCCGACTTCGAGGCCGGTCAATCACCGATGGCGGCCGCCCACCTCATGACGGCGCTCTGCGAAGCGACGGGGGCCTGGAACGCCACTTGGGCCGGTGCCATCCGTCTTGGGGATGTGGCCCCCGCCGATCCCCTTCAGGGCTGGCGCGTCGCGGCCATGCAGGCCTTGCATCCAGTCCAGCCCCATCCCGATGAGCAGCATTTCAAGGAGATCATGGAAGTCTGGGACCGACGCGAGATCGATCCTTCCTTTCTTTTGCCGATGCAGAATGTCGGCACGTTCCGCCTCTATTCGTTCCGCCGGGAACTCCCTTTGGACTGGTTCGAGACGCCCTTCTACCGGCGGCACTACGGTTCGGTGGGCACGCACGATGCGGTCTTCGTCGCCTTTCCTCTGAATGCCGATTGCGAATCCCATTTCGGCTTCTATTCGGGCAAGACCTTCACCGATGAGGAGATCGCGCAGCTCGTCCATGCGCTGCGCGGCATCAAGTGGTTTCACCGCCATCTCATGTTGGGGCACGGCCTCATCATGGCCTCTTCGCCCCTGACGCCGGCGGAGCGGCGGGTGCTGCACATGCTGCTCACCAAGGCCACGGAAAAGCAGATCGGCCGCGAGCTGGAAATTGCCACCTCCACGGCCCACCAGCACGTTACGCGCATCTTCCGCAAATTCGGCGTGAGCAGCCGCGCGGAACTCATGAGCCTATGGCTCAATGGTGCCAGCTAAGTGGTTCTTCATGCGGGCGTATCCTCTATTTAGAGGACATGAAGTGGCGCCCGTAAACGACTACCCTCGCGGCAAATTGCAAATCGTGTTCGTCGCGATGGGTAAGCCTTGGGGGATAGGTCATGTCTGCGCGTCGGGAAACCGCCACCGATAGCGGGCGGCGCGGCTGCTGCATCGTCCTGAATGATCGTGCGTTCGGAACCGGCGTTTCATCACGCCGCACCTGGCTGGCCGGGGCGTCGCTGCTTTGCCTCATCGCCGTCGCGGGGGTCGCCCCGATGGAGCGCGCGCAAGCCCAGACCTTCGGCGGAAACGGCGGGGCCGGCGAAGACCTTGTGCCCGGCGGCGCCGGCGGTGCCTATGGCGTGGCAGGGGCCGACGCCGAAGACGGCAAGAGCGGCGGCGGCGGCGGCGGCGTGGGCGCCGCAGGCGGCATAGGCCTTTTTAGTGGCGGCGCGGCCGGCACAGACGGCGGCGGCGATGGCGGGGCAGGGACAAGCATTCCCTCCGGCTATGGCGGCTCCGGCGGCGGCGGCGGCGGCGGCGGCACCTTCCTGACCACGGGTGCCGACCAGCAGGTGACGACTGCCGCGACGGGTGGCCAGGGTGGCCGCGGAGGGTCGAGTCGCGTCGCTGAAGATAACGGTGCGGCGCTGAATGGGAGCGGCGGCGGGGGAGGCGCCGGTGGCTTCGGCATCGTCACGACGGCACCTCTTACCCTCGACGTTTCCGCCAATGTGACGGGCGGCACGGGTGGCGGCGGCGGGGCGGGAAGCGGCTACGTCTCTGCCACAGCACATTCCGCCGGCGGCGGGGGCGGCGATGGCGGGTATGGCATTTATTTCACGCCAGGCGGCATCCTCGCCAATAGCGCGATCATCTCCGGTGGCGATGGCGGCGATGGCGGCGGTAGCCCGGCGTATGGCGGATATGCCGGCAGCGGCGGCACGGGTGTTGCCGTCTCCGGATCGCAGATCGGAAGCCTCACCATCACCAATGGTGGCTCCATCCTTGGCGGCGATGGTGGCGAGGGAGGAGGCATCTCGCGGCCTGCGGGCCTCATGAACGGCGTACCCATGGTCGTCGGCGTGTCCGGCGCGGGCGGGGCCGGCATCACGGGGTATGGCTACGATCTGACCAACACCGGCAGCGTCATCGGTGGGATCGGCGGCCAGGGTGGATCGATGTTCATCGGCCCCAAGTCCAGCGTGCCTGGCGCGGGAGGCGCGGGTGCGCAGGGCGGCGTCGGCGCAGGCGGATCCAATTTCACCATCCACAACACCGGCGTGATCGGCGGCGGCGCGGGCGGCGCGGCCGGAGCCGGCAGCGACAGCCAATTCGCACCGGTGGTGCCTGTGGGCGAAACCGTCTCCCAACACTTTACCCGTCCGGGATCATACGCCACCCTCGCCGGCAAGGGGCAGTCGGGCGATGACGGCGGCAATGGCGGAGCCGGCGGCCTCGGCGGTCTGGGAGGGGCGGGCATCAGCGGCACCTCCTTCACCGTGATCAACGAGACGACGCTTTACGGAGGCTCGGGCGGTCTCGGCGGCGATGGCGGACGCGGCGGCGCGGGCGGAACCGGGGGACCCGGGATCTCTTTGGATTCGACGATCAGCGTCCCGGGTGTGGTGCTCTCCAGCACGGCCGGAACCGGCGGCGCGGGCGGTGCGGGCGGCAACGGGGGTGAAGGCGGGACCGGGGGAGCCGGGGGCGTCGGCGTCACCGGCACGCTCTTCGATCTGACGAACCGCGGAACGCTCACAGGCGGCGCGGGAGCCAAAGGCGGCACCGGGGGCGCCGCGGGCGTCGGAGGCCAAGGCGGCGCGGGCGGCAACGTACGAGTTGACGTCGGTCCCGCTGTGGGTGATGCCGCCGGCAGGGGCGTAAGCGGCAGGGGCGGCGACGGCAATTTGGGGGGAGCCGGTGGCGCCGGCGGCACGGGTGGTGCCGGCGGTGCAGGCGTCAGCGGCAGTTCCTTCACCGTGACGAACGCGGGATCGATCGCGGGTGGCGCAGGAGCCGAAGGCGGCACCGGGGGTGAAGGCGGCGCAGGCGGCTCTGGCGGGTCGGCCGGTTCCTTCCGGCCTGGCGGCAGCGGCGACTTCGAAAATTCTGTGAACGTCTCAGGTGCCGCCCAAGGCGGCGGCAATGGTGGGCGCGGCGGCGACGGCGGCGCGGGCGGTGCCGGCGTCACCGGCACGGACTTTTCCATCACCAGTTCCGGCACGATCAGCGGCGGCAAGGGTGGCGATGGCGGCGCGGGCGGCAGCGGCGGGAGTGGCGCCATACCCGCCAAAGGCGGGACGGGCGGAAACGGCGGAAACGGGGGTGATGGCGGCGTCGGCGTGAGCGGCTCCAGCTTCAGCCTCACCAATACCGGCACGATCATCGGCGGCGACGGAGGACTGGCCGGATTGGGGGGCCTGGGAGGGGCTAGCGTGCAGGGCGGCGGAAGCGGCTTTGCCCCCGCCGGCGACCCGGGAGTGGACGGCGCTGGCGGCCTCGGCGCGGTTGGTGTCGTCTCCACCGGCGGTTCCACCATCAAGAACGCCGGCGCGATCATGGGCGGGCTTTCCGGCGATGGGATGACGCGCGCCAATGCGGTGGAGCTGTCCGGCGGCGGCAACGCGCTGGAGCTTCAGGCGGGCTATGCCTTCACCGGCAATGTGCTCTCCACCAGCGGCACCACCAATGGCGGGGACGCCCTGAAGCTCGGCGGCACGGGCGCGGCCGCGTTCGACGTGGGCCAGGTGGTGCCGACCCTCTCGGGCTCGCTCTCCGGCACCCAATATGTGGGCTTCAACGCCTTGTCGGTGGTGGGCGGCGAGTGGACCGGCACCGGCACCAATGCCAGCGGCCTGAGCTGGACCCTCACGGGCGGCGTGCTCGCCATCGCCGATGCGAAGACCTTGGAAGGGGCGGGCCCGGCCTTCCTCTCCACCACTTTCGATGGCGGCACCCTGCGCACCACCGCCAGCCTCACCCTCTCCGGCGACCTTGTCCTGCAGACGAATGGGGGTACCCTGGAGACCGCGAGCGGCACCACGGCGACGGTGGACGGCGCCCTCTCCGGCAGCGGCGCCTTCACCAAGGCCGGCGACGGCACGGCGACCCTTACCAACGCCAACGTCGA
>NZ_JBAFVS010000021.1:0-87062 GCF_043194565.1 Xanthobacter autotrophicus ATCC 700552
CGACCTGACCTTGTCCGCAGCCGCGCCCCCTCCCCAGCCCTCCCCCGCAAGCGGGAGAGGGAGCAACGCGGAGCCCGACACCCTCCGCGCCCGTGCGCTGGCCGGAATCAAGACGGTGGAATGGGTGCCGGCGGCGGGCGAGAACCGCATCACCGGCATGATCGCCAACCGCCCGGACTGGGTGGTCTCGCGCCAGCGCGCCTGGGGCGTGCCCATCGCCGTGTTCGTGAAGGACAAGGGCGACGGCACCGTCGAGATCCTGAAGGACCTGCAGGTGAACGCCCGCATCGCCGAGGCCTTTGCCGCCGAGGGCGCCGACGCCTGGTTCAAGGAGGGCGCCAAGGAGCGCTTCCTCTCAGGTCTCGTTGAGACGCCCGACGAATGGGAAATGGTCCGGGACGTGCTCGACGTGTGGTTCGACAGTGGCTCCACCCACGCCTTCACCCTCGAGGTGCGGCCGGACCTGAAGGCCGTGCGCCCGCCCGAAGGCAATGACAAGGTGATGTATCTGGAAGGCTCGGACCAGCATCGCGGCTGGTTCCATTCCTCGCTGCTGGAAAGCTGCGGCACCCGCGGCCGCCCGCCCTATGACGTGGTGCTGACCCACGGCTTCGTCCTCGACGAGGACGGCCGCAAGATGTCCAAGTCGCTGGGCAACGTCACCTCGCCGCAGGAGGTGATCAAGCAGTCCGGCGCCGACATTCTGCGCCTGTGGGTGTGCGCCTCCGACTATGCGGACGATCTGCGCATCGGCCCGGAAATCCTGAAGACCACCGCCGACACCTACCGCAAGCTGCGCAACACCATCCGCTGGCTGCTGGGCTCCCTGCACCACGACCGGCCGGAGGAGCACGTGGCGTTCGCGCAGATGCCGGCACTGGAGCGCTACATCCTCCATCGCCTTGTCGAGCTGGACGGCGAGATCCGCGCCGCCTACCGCGCCTTCGACTACAAGAAGGTCAACGCGGCGCTCACCCAGTTCATGAACATCGAGCTGTCGGCCTTCTATTTCGACATCCGCAAGGACGCGCTCTATTGCGATCCCCTGTCGTCGGTGACGCGCAGGGCCTGCCTCACCGTGCTGGACGCGGTGTTCGCGCGCCTCATCACCTGGCTCGCGCCCATCCTGCCCTTCACCTGCGAGGAGGCCTATATCGCCCGCACAGGCGATGAGGAGGGCTCCGTTCACCTCCTCGGCTTCCCGGACACCCCGGCCGACTGGCGCGACGATGCGCTGGCGGACACATGGCGCCGGGTGCGCCTCATCCGGCGGGTGGTGCTGGGCGCGCTGGAGGTGGAGCGCGCCGCCAAGCGCATGGGCTCCTCGCTGGAGGCGGCGCCGGAGGTTTATGTGAGCGACCCCGCCCTGGCCGATGCCCTCGACGGGCTGGACCTCGCCGAAATCACCATCACTAGCGCCGCCCCCCTCATCCGGTCCGAGGGGCCGGCGGACGCCTTCCGCCTGCCCGACGTGCCGGGCGTGGCGGTGGTGCCGGTGCGCGCCGAGGGCAAGAAGTGCGCCCGCTCCTGGAAGATCTCCGCCGAGGTGGGCACGGATCGCGAGTTCCCGGACGTGACCCCGCGCGACGCGGACGCCTTGCGGGAATTCTATGCCGCGCAGGCGGCGGCCCAGTGAGGTGACGGATTGGCGAGGTGACTAGAACCACGCGCCGCGATATCCTTCGCGTATGAGCACGAAGGATCTTGAAACCATCGCGGCGCGGGTCGCTTCCTGGCCGGAAGCGGCGCGGGAGGAGGCGGTTTGGGCTCTCCTCGCCATTGAGGAACGCCACCAATTGCCGGCCGTGCTGGATGAGGCGACGCGGCGGGCCGTGCGCGAGGGGCTGGCGCAGGCCAAGGCGGGCAACTTCGCCTCGCAGGCCGAGGTTGGGGCGGTCTTCCGCAAGCGATGAAGCTGCGGTTCACCGCGCGGGCGCTCGCCGATATCGCGACCATCGCCGCCCATATCAAGCGTGACAGCCCGGCCGCGGCGGACCGCGCCCTTGCGGCAATCGAGGCCGCGGCCGAACGACTTCTCCGCTTTCCGCACCTCGGACGACCGACGGACGAGGCCGATGTCCGCGAGCTTCACGTTGCCCGCTGGCCCTACCTCATTTACTACCTCACGGCCGGCGAGGAGATCATCCTCCTCCACGTTCGCCACGCCGCACAACGACCTTGGAGCGGATCGGGTGAGGATGAACCCGCCTGAACGGTGCGATCGTCGCCGACTTTGTGAGCAAAAGCCCTGTTCCGACCAGCCTGAGAGCCCCTTTGCAGCGACGCCACATCCTCTTCGGCCTTCTGGTCGCGGTCCTCGTCCTGGTGGCGGACCAGGCGACGAAGAGCCTCGTGCTCGCCTGGTCGTACCGGTGGGTGGGTCAGATCCACACGGTGGCGCCGGGGCTCGACTTCGTGACGCTGTGGAACAGCGGCATCAGCTACGGCCTGTTCCCGCAGGGCGAGACCGGGCGCTGGGTGCTGGTGGCCATCAAGGTCGCCGCCGCCCTGCTCTTCACCGTCTGGCTCACGCGCTCGCGGGGACGGCTGGAGGCGGTTTCCCTCGGCCTGCTCATCGGCGGAGCCATCGGCAATGCGGTGGACCGGGTGGTCTATGGCGCGGTGTTCGACTTCGTCTCGCTCCACGCCTTTGGCTACCGGTGGTACGTGTTCAACCTGGCTGACGTGGCCGTGGTTGTGGGGGTGGGACTGCTTCTTTATGATGCGTTCTTAGGTCACGCCTCAAAATTGCCGCCCTCGGCCCCGCCAATGGCGGCGAAATCCGAAGCTGAGCGCGAGCGAAGCTGAGCGCGCGTTCTGAAGGCGCGTTCTGAACGACTGCCGAAGGCCTCAGGGAAACCAAAGACGTCGGGGAACAGGAACCATGCGCGTGAGCCCGAACTTTTCACGCGGCATCGCCGCCGAGCGGGCCGCGGGCGATCTTTCCGCCTTCTCTCTGTCCAGTCCCTCGTGCGACGGCTCCCGGATGCCGCTGCGGCAGTCCCGCCTTCTGGCGGCGGCCCTGCTGGGCGCCGGCCTCCTCATGACGACCGCCCCCCGGCCGGCGGCCGCCCAGACCTTCGACGGGTCATCGAGCCTGATGGAGAGCACCATGCAGCTCCTCGGCCTCAAGGACGAGGAGCCCAAGCCCGAGATCGACTATCGCGAGCGCGCGCCGCTCGTGGTGCCGCCCAAGGTGCCGGAAGCCCTGCCCCCGCCCCAGGCGAGCGCGGCGGACGCCCATCCCAACTGGCCGAAGGACCCCGATGTCCAGCGCCGCAAGCAGGAGGCGGCGGCTTCCAAGACACCGGTCGTGCGCGACGATCCCGGCCGGCCGCTGCTGCCCTCCGAGCTGAAGGGCGGCAAGCACAAGAACCTCGGCAACTCGACCTCCCCCACCGAACCCGTGGGCGCGGAATCCAAGCGCGACGTGCTGCTGCCGTCGCAGCTCGGCTTCACCAGCTGGATGGGCGGCCTGGGCGGCAAGCAGGAGCAGCTCTCCTTCAACGGCGAGCCGGAGCGCGAAAACCTGATCCAGCCCCCGCCGGGCTACCAGACGCCGGCTCCCAACGCCCCCTACGGCGTGGTGGAGCCGAAGAAAGAGACGTTCAAGTTCCCGACCCTGTTCGACCGGGAGTGACGGACCACACCTATTCGATCCACTGGGCAGGGCGATCTTGACGGGTGCCGCCTTTGCGTCCGCGCCCGGCTTCCTATCTTTCCTTGACGTGCCCGTCATTCGGCGCGTCGAATGACGGAAGATCGCCACGTGTTCATGAGCCGCCTCACCATGATTGCTATTCTCGCCGCCACCGCGGCCACTGCCGCCCCCCGCATTGCTGACGCGGCCGGGCCGGACGTCACCCAGTTCCAGCTCGACAACGGCCTTCAGGTCATGGTCATCCCGGACCACCGCACCCCGGTGGTCACCCACATGGTGTGGTACAAGGTGGGATCGGCCGACGAGCAGGCCGGCAAGTCCGGCATCGCCCATTTCCTCGAGCACCTGATGTTCAAGGGCACCGACGCCCACCCGCAAGGCCAGTTCTCGGCCGAGGTGGCGCGCCTGGGCGGGCAGGAGAATGCCTTCACCTCGCAGGACTACACCGCCTATTTCCAGCGCGTCGCCAAGGAGCACCTGGAAAAGGTGATGGGCTTCGAGGCCGATCGCATGACCGGCCTCAAGCTCTCCGACGAGGTGGTGCTGCCCGAGCGCGACGTGGTGCTGGAAGAGCGCCGCATGCGCACCGACAACGATCCCGGCGCGCGCCTGTCCGAGGTGCTGCAGGCCACCACCTACATGAACCACCCCTACCAGCATCCCATCATCGGTTGGGAGCACGAGATCAAGGGGCTGAACCGCGAGGACGCCCTCGCCTTCTACCGCCGCTATTACGCGCCCAACAACGCGCTCCTCGTGGTGGCCGGCGACGTGGACCCGCAGACCGTGCGCACCCTCGCCGAGAAGACCTACGGCAAGGTGGCCCGCGCCGACACCCCGCCCCGCAACCGCCCGCAGGAGCCCGAGCCGCAGGCCCACCGCCGGGTGGCCCTGTCCGACCCGCGGGTGGCCCAGCCGAGCCTGCAGCGCTCCTATCTGGTGCCGTCCTCCCGCACCGCCCAGCCGGGTGAATCCGAGGCGCTGGAAGTGCTCTCCCAGATCCTCGGCGGCGGCCAGACCGCCCGCCTCTATCGCAGCCTCGTGGCTGAGAAGGGCATCGCCGCCGGCTCCGGCGCCTGGTACCAAAGCACCGCATACGATGCCACCCGCTTCGTCACCTATGCCTCGCCCCGCCCCGGCGTGAGCCTGGAGGACCTTGAGGCGGCCGTGGACGGTGTGATCGCGGAGCTTCAGGAGAAGGGCGTGGACGACCTGGAACTGGCCCGCGCCAAGACCCGGCTGACCGCCGACACCATCTATTCCCAGGACAACCAGGCCACCCTCGCCCGCATCTATGGCGCCTCCTGGGCCACCGGCATGTCGGCCGACGATGTGCGTGCCTGGCCCGAGCGCATCAAGGCGGTGACCGCCGAGCAGGTGAAGGATGTGGCGCGCCGGTATCTGGTAACTGACCGCGCCGTCACCGGCTACCTGAAGCTGGCCGAGCCCAAAAAGGACGCCGGCCCCAAAAGCGAAACCAGGAAGGACGACCGCTCGTGAGGGCTGGCCCCGCCCCCCTTTCCGACCGGACCGGCAGCGCCATGCGCGCCGGTCGTCTCCTCTTTGCGATGGTAGCCATGGCCCTTTCCCTTCTCTCCGCCACCACGGCACAGTCCCAGTCGAACCGCATCACCGAAGTGACCAGCCCCGGCGGCATCAAGGCGTGGCTGGTGCATGACACCACCCTGCCCCTGATTGCCGTGGAGTTCGCCTTCCTCGGCGGCGCCTCCCAGGACGGCAAGGACCTGCCGGGCCTTGCCAACCTCACCGCATCCCTGCTGGACGAGGGCGCCGGCTCCCTTGACGCCGCCGCCTTCCAGAGCGCGCTGGCCGACCACGCGGTGGAGCTGCACTTCGATGCCGGCCGCGACGAGATCCGCGGCTCCCTGCGCACGTTGTCGGAGAACCGGGAGAAGGCGTTCGACCTCATGCGCCTCGCGGTCAGCGCGCCGCGCTTCGACACCGAGGCGGTGGAGCGCATCCGCGCCTCCCAGATGGCCATGCTGCGCCGCCGCTCCACCGAGCCCAACTCCATCGCCAACGACCGCTGGTTCTCCCTCGCCTTCCCCGACCATCCCTATGGCCGGCCGGTGGACGGCACGCTGGAGACCGTCGCCCGCATCAGCCGCGACGACATCGCCGGCTTCGCCAAGCGCGCCCTTGCCCGCTCCAACCTGCGGGTGGCGGTGGTGGGCGACATCAGCGCAGAGGAACTGGGCCAGCGGCTCGACGCCGTGTTCGGCACCCTGCCGGCCACCGCCCCGCTCACCGCCGTGGCCAATGTGGAACCGCAGAAGATCGGCACCGTGGAGGTCATCCCCCTCGACGTGTCCCAGTCGGTGGTGGTGATGGGCACCGGCGGCCTGGAGCGGCGCGACCCGGACTTCATCCCGGCCTTCGTGCTCAACCACATCCTCGGCGGCAGCGCGTTTTCATCCCGCCTGTTCAAGGAAGTGCGCGAGGCCCGCGGGCTGGCCTACTCGGTCTATTCCTACCAGGTGGCCCTCGGCCATACCGGCCTGTGGTTCGCCGGCACCGCCACCAAGAACGAGCGGGCGGGGGAATCCATCGCCATCATCACCGACGAGTTCCGCAAGATCCTGAAGGACGGGCCCAGCCAGACCGAGCTGGACGAGGCCAAGAGCTATCTGATGGGCAGCTATGCCCTGCGCTTCGACACCTCCTCCAAGGTGGCCGGCCAGTTGCTCCAGATCCAGCTGGACGAGTTGGGCATCGACTATGTGGACCGGCGCAACGCCCTTATCGGCGCCGTCACCCTTGACGACCTGAAGCGCGTGGCGGCGCGCCTCGCCACCGCCCGCGACGCCCTCGTGGTGGTGGTGGGCAAGCCGGTGGGCCTGGGCGGCTAGAGCACGCGCCCTAGAGCACGCGCCCTAGAACACGCGCCTTGGTGGCCGGGTTGCCGCGGCTTCCCCGGCATCCGGCCTGCGCGACCCGCCGGCCCGGCCATCCGCCGGGGCGGAAGGTTGCGCTGGGTAACCTTAATCCGCACGAGAACCGGTCGCGCTCCCTCGAAACGCCGGGGGGTGGTTCCGGAGCCCTTGCCCCTTTTGCTATAAGGCAATGGGATCGGGGGCGCCCACGGAGTTGATGGACATGGTGCGCGCACAACTGGCCGGTGCATTGGGAACGGCTGCGGACACTCCCGCGGCGGATGGCGCGCGCGCCCGCCGCTTTTCGCGCCTGCCGCGGCTCGCCCTGCCACGTCTCGCCCTTCCCGTGCTGCTCGTCGGCGCGCTGGCCGGCTGCGCCGGGGGCGAGGGGCTGGATGGCGCATTCGGCGCGCAGGATACGGGCGTGGCCCGCGCCGGCAGCACGTCCGCCGGCGTGGTCAACAGCGCCACCACCGGCGCCCTTGTGGTGGGCACCGGGCCGGACGCGCAGACCTATGATTGCCCGCCGGTCACCGTGCGCACCGGCGCCGGCTCCTGGCAGGTCACTGCCGGCGGCGGCCTGCGTTATCAGGGCACGCTGGGTCGCCTCGCCCGGGAATGCTCCATTTCCGGCGGCACCATGATGGTCCGCGTCGGCATCGAGGGCCGCGTCCTGATGGGCGAGAAGGGCGGGCCCGGACAGGTCAAGGTGCCAATCCGCATCGCCGTGGTGCAGGAGGGGCCCACCCCCAAGACCATCACCACCAAATTCTTCAACGTGGCCGTGGACCTGCCCGCCGATCCGGGCCATGCCGCCTTCACCGTGGTGGAGGAGCAGATCGCCTTCCCGCTGCTGAGGCCGGCGGAGATGGAACGCCACGTGATCTATGTGGGCTTCGACCCGCAGGGCGGCGAGGTGAAGGAGCGCAAGCCCGCCCCCGCCGCGAAGCCCAAGCCCAAGCCCAGGCCAGCCCCCGCCGAAACCTCCGACACGCCCGCCGCGGCCAAGCCGGCGGCGGCGCAGAAGCCGGCCACCAGCGGCGCCCCCCAGGGCGACGTGTTCGGCCCGCCACCCGGCAGCAGCGGCACCCTCGCGTCGCCATCCAGCGGCGGGTTCGAGGCGCCGCCTTCCACCAGCACCTTCTCGCCGCCACCACGTTGAAGCAGGGCGCGTTGACGCACGGCGCCATTGGCCTATGCTGCACGCGCGCCCGGGCCTCGGCTCGGGCGTGATCGGACGATCCCTGCGGGAGAGACCGGCAGCCGCAAGGTATGCCGGCGCCGAAGGCGCAACCGCCCCGGAACCGCTCAGGCCAATGGACCGCAGGGGGACGAATCTCTGGAAAGCAGCGTCGGTGCTGCGCGGCAACGCGCGTCCTCGGCGCTCACCGAAGGAGTAAGCCGTGCCCTTCCACGAGGCGCGGTGAAATCTCTCAGGTCCTAAGACAGAGGGGGCGCCGCGCGGACCCGCTTCTTGTGTCTTGACGCTATTGTCTCGACTCAAGACCGGTCCGGAAATTGGCGCTGTCGTCCGGGAGCCCCCCTTGGATCATTCCGAGCCCCTGCTCGAAACCCCGCTGTTCCCTGCCCATCGCGCCCTCGGCGCGCGCATGGTGCCCTTCGCCGGCTACCAGATGCCGGTGCACTATCCTGACGGCATCCTCGCCGAGCACGGCTGGACCCGCACCCATGCCGGGCTGTTCGATGTCTCCCACATGGGCCAGGCCCTGCTCAAGGGACCCGACCACGCCACCACCGCCCGCGCCCTTGAAGCCCTCGCCCCGGCGGATTTCCTCACCCTCGCCCCCGGCAAGCAGCGCTATTCCCAGCTTCTGGCCGATGACGGCGGCATCATCGACGATTTCATGGTGACGCGGCCGCTGGCGCCTGAGGCGGACGGCACCCTCATCCTCGTGGTCAACGCCGCCTGCAAGGCCGGCGACTTCGCGCACATCGCCGCCCGCCTGCCGGAGGGCGTCGCCCTCGTCGAGCGCCCCGAGCGCGCCCTCCTCGCCCTGCAGGGGCCGGAGGCGGCCGCCGTCATGGCCCGCCACTGCCCGCAGGCGGCGGCGCTGGACTTCATGGCCGCCATCGCGACGGACTTCGACGGCATCCCGGTGGAGGTCTCCCGCTCCGGCTATACCGGCGAGGACGGCTTCGAGATTTCGGTGGCGAACGACAGCGCGCCCCTGCTCTGGGCCGCCCTGCTCGCCGAGCCGGAAGTGAAGGCCATCGGCCTCGGCGCCCGCGACAGCCTGCGGCTTGAGGCCGGGCTCTGCCTCTACGGCCACGACATCGATCTTGCCACCTCCCCCATCGAGGCGGCGCTGATGTGGTCCATCCAGAAGCGGCGGCGCATCGAGGGCGGCTTTCCCGGCGCCGCGCGCATCCAGAGCGAGCTGGCGCAAGGCCCGGCCCGCGTCCGCGTGGGGCTGAGGCTTGAGGGCCGCGCGCCGGCCCGCGAGGGGGCGGAGATCGCATCCGGCGGCGCCGTGGTGGGCCGTGTCACCTCCGGCGGCTTCGCGCCGACCCTCGCCGCGCCCATCGCCATGGGCTATGTGCCGCCGGCCCTGTCCGCGCCCGGCACCCGCCTCGACATCCTGGTGCGCGGCAAGGCGCTGGCGGCCACCGTCGCATCCCTCCCGTTCGTGCCGACGCGCTATGCGCGCAAACCTAAAGCTGGGGCCTGATCCATGACGAGCGTGCGCTACACGAAGGACCACGAATATGTGCGCGTCGAAGGCGACGTGGCCGTGGTGGGCATCTCCGACTACGCCCAGCAGCAGCTCGGCGACGTGGTGTTCGTCGAGCTGCCGGCCGTTGGCAAGGCCGTGACCCGTGGCGGCGAGGCCGCCGTGGTGGAGAGCGTCAAGGCGGCGAGCGAGGTCTACGCCCCCCTCTCCGGCGAGGTGGTGGAGGTGAACGCCGAGCTGGAAGGCGCCCCCGGCCTCGTCAACGAGGACGCGGAGGGCAAGGGCTGGTTCATGAAGCTGAAGCTCTCCAATCCGGCCGAGCTGGGCGACCTCATGAACGAGCACGCCTACAAGGACTTCCTGGACACGCTGGCCTGACCATGGCGACCGATCACAAAGCCACCATCCGCTGGGCGCGCGGCGATGCCGCCTTCACCGACGGCCGCTACGCCCGTGCCCATGTCTGGGCCTTCGACGGCCTCGAGGTGCCCGGCTCCTCGGCGCCGTCCTCCGTGCGCGTGCCGCTCTCCCGCGAGGACGCGGTGGATCCGGAAGAGGCGCTGGTGGCCTCGGCCGCCAGCTGCCACATGCTGTTCGCCCTGGATTTCGCCCGCCGCGGCGGCTTCCGCGTGGACAGCTACGAGGACGCCGCCGTAGGCGAGATGACGCCCAACGAGAAGGGCAAGCTTTTCATCTCCCGCATCGCCCTCAACCCGGTGATGGTCTTCTCCGGCGACAAGCTGCCCAGCACGGCGGACGTGGAGACCATCCACCACCGGGCGCACGAGGAATGCTTCATCGCCCATTCCGTGCGCGCGGACATCGTCATCACGCCGCGCTTCACCATCGCCTGACCCGGGGTCCCCATGCGCTATCTCCCCCTCACCCCCGAGGACCGCGCCGAGATGCTGGCGCGGATCGGTGTCGCCTCGGTCGATGAGCTGTTCGCCGACATCCCCGCCGACAAGCGCGAAACCGCGCTGCCGCGCCTCGCCCTCCACCAAAGCGAGCTGGAGGTGGAGCGCGCGCTCAATCGCCTCGCCGGGCAGAATGTGACGGCGGGCGCGGTGCCCTTCTTCGTCGGTGCGGGGGCCTATCGCCACCATGTGCCGGCCACCGTGGACCACCTGATCCAGCGCTCGGAATTCCTCACCTCCTACACGCCCTACCAGCCCGAGATCGCGCAGGGCACGCTGCACTATCTGTTCGAGTTCCAGACCCAGGTGGCCGAACTCACCGCCATGGAGGTGGCCAACGCCTCCATGTATGACGGCTCCACCGCCGCCGCCGAGGCGGTGCTGATGGCCCATCGCGTCACCCGGCGCCGCAAGGCGGTGCTGGCGGGCAACCTGCATCCCCACTATCGCGCCACCATCGAGACGCTCTCGCGCTACGCCGCCGACGACGTGGTGGCGCTGCCGGCCGCCCCGTTCGGCGAGGAAGACCTCATCACCCCCATCGACGACACGGTCTCCTGCGTGGTGGTGCAGTCGCCGGACGTGTTCGGCAACCTGGTGGACCTGAAGCCCATCGCCGAGGCCGCCCACAAGGCCGGCGCGCTGCTGGTGGCGGTGTTCACGGAAGCGGTGGCGCTGGGCCTCATCGAGCCGCCGGGGGCGCAGGGCGCCGACATCGTGGTGGGCGAGGGCCAGTCCATCGGCAATGCGCTGAATTTCGGCGGGCCTTATGTGGGCCTGTTCGCCACGCGCTCGAAGTTCGTGCGCCAGATGCCGGGGCGACTTGCCGGCGAGACGGTGGACGCGGAAGGCCGGCGCGGCTTCGTGCTGACCCTCTCCACCCGCGAGCAGCACATTCGCCGCGAGAAGGCCACCTCCAACATCTGCACCAATTCCGGCCTGTGCGCGCTCGCCTTCACCATCCACCTCACCTTGCTGGGCAAAACCGGCCTCACCCGGCTTGCCCGCGCCAACCATGCGGCGGCCTGCGACCTCGCGGACCGGCTGGCGGCGGTGAAGGGGGCGAGCATCATCAACGACACCTTCTTCAACGAATTCACCCTGCGCGTGCCCGGCTCGGCGGCGGACGTGGTGGAGAGACTGGCGGCGAAGGGCATCCTCGCCGGCGTGCCCTATGCGCGCCTCGCGCCCGCATCGGGGCTCGACGACCTCATCCTCGTCGCCGCCACCGAGACCACCACGGAAGACGACCGCGCCGCCTATGCCGCCGCCCTGAAAGAGGTGCTGTGATGAACCGCGAAGGCCGTGGCGCCACCGCGCCGCATTCCATTGCCCTCACCGGCCCTGAAACCTTCACCGGCAACCGTGCGCTGGACCTGGAGGAAGGCCTGATCTTCGAGATCGGCCGCATGGAGGTGACCGGCGTCGATATTGCCGAGCCCGCCCCGTTCCGCGACCGCCTCGGCACAAAGGCGCGCACCGCGCCGCTGGACCTGCCCGGCCTCTGCGAGCCCGAGGCCATGCGCCATTACGTGCGCCTGTCGCGCATGAATTACGGCATCGACAGCGGCCTGTTCCCGCTCGGCTCGTGCACCATGAAGCACAATCCGCGCCTCAACGAGAAAATGGCGCGGCTGCCCGGCTTCGCCGATATCCATCCGCTGCAGCCGCAATCCACGGTGCAGGGCGCGCTGGGCCTCATGGCCGAGCTGTCGCGCTATCTGCTGGAATTGACTGGCATGCAGGCGGTGGCGCTCACGCCCAAGGCGGGCGCCCACGGCGAATTGTGCGGCATGATGGCCATCAAGGCCGCCCACGCCGCCCGTGGCGAGGGCGAACAGCGCCACGTGGTGCTGGTGCCCGAGAGCGCCCACGGCACCAATCCCGCCACCGCCGCCCTCATCGGCTATCAGGTGCGCTCCATCCCCGCCCGCGCCGACGGCACGGTGGACCCGGAGGCGGTGAAGGCCGCGCTCGGCCCTGAGGTGGCGGCGCTGATGCTCACCAATCCCAACACCTGCGGGCTGTTCGAGCGCGACGTGGTGGCCATCGCCGCGGCGGTGCACGACGCCGGCGCCTATTTCTATTCGGACGGCGCCAATTTCAACGCCATCCTCGGCAAGGTGCGCATCGCCGACCTCGGGGTCGATGCCATGCACATCAACCTGCACAAGACCTTCTCCACGCCCCATGGCGGCGGCGGGCCGGGCGCGGGGCCGGTGGTGCTCTCGGATGCGCTTGCCCCCTTCGCTCCGGTGCCGGCGCTGGTGGCCACCACGGACGGGCTGGTACTGGTGGAGGACGAGGGCGCAGACGGCGCGCAGCAGGCGCTCGGCCGCATGAGCGCCTTCCACGGCCAGATGGGCATGTTCGTGCGGGCGCTGGCGTGGATGCTCTCCCACGGCGCGGACGGCATGCGGCAGGCCTCGGAAGATGCGGTGCTGTCGGCCAATTACATCCGCGCCTGCCTCATGGACCTCATGAGCGCGCCCTTCGCCGAGCGGCCGGCCATGCACGAGGCCCTGTTCGACGATGCGTGGCTCGCCGGCACCGGCCTCACCACGCTCGACGTGGCCAAGGCCCTCATCGACGAGGGCTACCACCCCATGACGGTGTATTTCCCGCTGGTGGTGCACGGCGCCATGCTCATCGAGCCCACGGAGAGCGAATCCAAGGCGGCGCTGGATTTGTTCATCGCGGCGCTGCGGGATCTGGCGCTGGCCGCCAAGGCCGGGGACAAGGAGCGCTTCCTCGGCGCGCCCTATTACGCCCCGCGCCGCCGCCTCGACGAAACCCGCGCCGCCCGCACCCCGGTGCTGCGCTGGGTGAAGCCGGCGCCGGTGGCCGACGCGGCGGAGTGAAGGCGGCGCAGTAGCAGGCCAGCATTGCAAGGGGCGGCACCCCCGCCCCTTGCCCCCGCCGCCCGCGCCTGCGAAAAGCGCGCCCATGATCGTTCTCGACGATATTTCCCTGCGCCTCGCCGGGCGCCTGCTCATCGACCATGCCTCCGTCGCCATTCCGGAGAATGCGCGGGTGGGCGTGGTCGGACGCAACGGCTCGGGCAAGACCACCCTGTTCAAGGCTATCGTGGGCGAGCTGGAGCTGGAGAGCGGCGCCGTGCGCCTGCCCAACCGCACCCGCATCGGCCGCGTGGCGCAGGAGGCGCCCGCCGGCCCCGACAGCCTGCTGGAACGCGTGCTCGCCGCCGACACCGAGCGCGCCCAATTGCTGCACGAACGCGAGACCACCCACGACCCCATGCGCATGGGCGAGATCGAGATGCGGCTTCTCGACATCGACGCCCATTCGGCGCCGGCGCGGGCGGCCACCATCCTCGCCGGCCTCGGCTTCGACGAGAGCGCGCAGCAGCGGCCATGCTCGGAATTTTCCGGCGGCTGGCGCATGCGCGTGGCCCTCGCCGCCCTGCTCTTCACCGAGCCGGACCTGCTGCTGCTGGACGAGCCCACCAACTATCTCGACCTCGAAGGCACCCTGTGGCTGCAGGACTACCTCGCGCATTATCCGCGCACGGTGATCCTCATCTCCCATGACCGCGACCTGCTGGACGAGAGCGTGGACCACATCCTCCACCTCTCCGGGAAGAAGCTGACGATCTACAAGGGCGGCTTCACCGGCTTCGACCGCCAGCGCCGCGAGCGGCTGCTCTTGGACCAGAAGGCGCGCAAGAAGCAGGAGATGCAGCGCGCCCACATGGAATCCTTCGTGGCCCGCTTCCGCGCCAAGGCCACCAAGGCCAAGCAGGCCCAGTCGCGCCTCAAGGCCCTGGCCCGCATGGAGCCGCTCGCCGCCCAGGTGAGCGAGGAAGGCGCCGCCATCTCCATCCGCCACCCGGAACGGCTGCTGTCCCCGCCCATATTGGTGATGAACCACGTGTCGGTGGGCTACGTGCCGGGCAAGCCGATCCTGCGCGATCTCGACCTCAGGATCGACGAGGACGACCGCATCGCGCTGCTCGGCCCCAACGGCAACGGCAAGTCCACCTTCGCCAAGCTCCTCGCCGGCCGGCTCCAGGAGGAAAGCGGCAGCCTGGTGCGCGCCGACAAGCTGGAAGTGGCCTATCTGGCCCAGCACCAGATCGACGAGTTGATCCCCGGCGACAGCCCGGCCCAGCATGTGCGCAAGCTCATGCCCGACGCACCCGAGGCGCGGGTGCGGGGGCGGGCGGCGGAGATGGGCTTTTCCGGCGGCGCCGCCGACACCAAGGTATCGTCGCTCTCGGGCGGCGAGAAGGCGCGGCTGCTGCTGGGCCTTGCCACCTTCAACGGGCCGCATTTGCTGATCCTCGACGAGCCCACCAACCATCTGGACATCGAGGCCCGCGCCGCCCTCATCGAGGCCATCAACGACTATCCCGGCGCCGTCATCCTCGTGTCCCACGACCGGCATCTGCTGGAAGCCTGCGCCGACCAGCTGTGGCGCGTCTCCGGCGGCACCGTGAAGGCCTATGACGGCGATCTCGACCAGTACAAGCGCGAGGTGCTCTCCAAGTCCGACGGCGACCGCATGACCGATGCCGGCCGCAAGGACAAGGCCGAGCTGAAGAAGGACGGCACCCCGGCGGACGGCAAGCGCCGCGTCGCCACCGGCCCCCTGAAGAAGCGCATCCGCGAACTGGAAGCCGCCGTGGAGAAGCTGGAAAAGGAGATCGCCGGCATCGACGTGCAACTCGCGGCACCCGACCTCCACGTCAAGAAGCCGTTCGACGCCGCCCGCTTCGCCAAGGCCCGCGCCGAGGCCGTGGAGAAACTCGCGGCGGCGGAGGAGGAATGGCTCGCCGTCAGCGCCGAGCTCGAGGCCGCGGGGAGCTGACGGGCGCCGGGGCGGCTTCGGGCGCTCCATCCGGTTCGCGGACCAGCGCCATCAGGGCCTGCGCCGCCCGCGAATGATAGCGATCGGCGTGGCGCAGCCCATAAAAGCGCCGGGCCGGAAAGGTCAGGGGCAGCTGGCGCAGGGTGCCGGTGGCAAGGCCCGCCGCCGCCACGAGATCGGAGATCACGGTCGCCCCCGCCCCCGCCGCCACCGCGCTCACCACCGCCTCGTTGGAGGGCAGCTCCAGCGCCACCTTGAGCCCGGCGGGGTTGAGCCCGGAGGCCCGAAGCGCATCCTCGAACACCTGCCGCGTGCCCGAGCCCGGCTCGCGCAGCACGAACGGCATCTCGAACAGGTCCGCCGGGGTGATCGCACGGCGCTCGGCGGCGGGATGGTTCGCCGCCGCCACCAGCACCAGCCGGTCGCCGGGCACCGCGGTGCGGGCGAGCAACGGCTCTTCCACCTCGCCCTCCACGAAGCCGAGATCGGCCACTCCCTCCCGCACTGCCGCCGCCACCTGCGTGGTGTTGCCGATGACCACCGACAGGGCGATGTCGGGATAAAGTGTGTGGAAGCGGTTGAGCACCGGCCCGAGCCAGTAGTTGGCGATGGTCTGGCTGGCCTGCAGCGCCAGCCGCCCGCGCCTCAGGCCTGACAGGTCCGCAAGCACGGTCTCGGCCGCGGCGGCGCGGGCCAGCACCGCCTCGGCTTCCGGCACGAAGGCGTGGCCGGCTTCGGTCAATTCGATCCGCCGCCCCACCCGATGGAACAGGGCAACGCCGCAGGACGCCTCCAGCGCCGCCACCGAGGCGCTCACCGCCGATTGGGTCATGTGAAGGCCCTCCGCCGCGCGCGTCATGTGCAGGGCGCGGGCGACGGCGACGAAGACCTTCAACTGCTCCAGCGTCATGGACGCGCTCACTTTGCTTCGCTCAATCGCCGCGCGGGCTTTGGCTTCGCTCAGGCGCCGCGCGGGCTCTTGCTTCGCTCAGGCGCCGCGCGGGCTCTTGCTTCGCTCAGGCGCCGCGCGGGCTCTTGCTTCGCTCAGGCGCCGCGCGGGCTATCTTGTGCCGACGACCCCGGTCTGCGACCGGAGCCAAGAGGGCATCGCTCAATCGCCGCGCGGGCTCACATGAGCGTCTTGATGAGGATAAGGCTCAGCACCGAGATGAACAGCCAGGCGGCGGCGCCGAGCAGCAGGGGCTTTATCCCCTTGAGGCGCAGCTTGGCGATGTCGGTCTCCAGCCCCATGGCGCCCAGCGCCACCGCCAGCAGGAAGGTGGTGGCGACGGCGATCTCGCTCTTCACCTCCACCGGCACCACGCCGGTGGAATTCAGCATCACCATGCCGATGAAGCCGAATACGAACCACGGCATGGGCGGGCTGGCATGGCCGGCGTCCTTGTCGCCGCGCGCCCGCCAGATGGCGGCGGCGCCGAGGCCGATGACGAGCGGCGCCAGCAGCATCACCCGCGAGAGCTTGGCCACCGTGCCGAACTCTCCGGCCTGCTGGCCGCCCTGGAAAGCGGCAGCCACCACCTGCGCCACCTCGTGGATGGACGCGCCGGTCCACAGCCCGAAGCCATGGGCATCAAGGCCCGTATAGGGCAGCAGCGCCGGCATGATCAGCATGGAGAGCGAGCCGAACACGGTGACGCAGGCCACCGCATAGGCCACGTCCTCGTCCGAGCCGCGGGTCACCGTGTTGGTGGCGATCACCGCCGAGGCGCCGCAAATGGCGGTTCCGGCCGCGATCAGCTCGGACAATTGCTTGTCCACCCCCATGAGGCGGCCAAGCCAACGGGTGGCCAAGAAGGTGGCGAACAGCGTGCCGGCCACGATGGAAAAGCCCACGAAGCCCACCGAACGCACCTGCGCGAAGGTGAGTTGCAGGCCCAGCAGCACGATGGCGAAGCGCAGGATGCGCCGCAGCGCAAACTTGGCGCCGGGCTTGGCGATGGCCGGCGTGCCGAACACATTGTGCAGCGCCATGCCGATGACGATGGCGAGCACCAGCGGGCTCACCAGCCCCATGCCCGGGATCTGCCGCAGCCCGTAGGCGACGGCGGCGATGAGCACGGTATAGGCAAGGCCCGGCAGGATGCCGCCGAAGAGCGTGGTGAGCGGGTTTGCACGGCGCAGGCCCAGCAGGTCCTGCGGCAAGGCCCCTGGCAGGTCTGCCGGAACTATGACGGTATCGGAAGGAGTGTTGTCGGTCACGGCGGCGTCCTCACTTGATGGGAAGATCGCGCCGTATCTTTAATCGATCAATCAAATTATATTTCTACATTCAATCGATATATCGGATTAGTTAGCGGCTGATCGTCCCCCGACGAACAATGACGTTGCCGGCCGGCCCACGGGTCACCCCGACATGCGTGCAGGTTCCGCCCGAGCAGCGGGTCGCGCCGGCATGGACGACCGGTCCGCGGGCATAGGGGCCATAATAGCGGTTCCATTGCCCATACCATGGCCGGCCTACGTAATAGGCGTTCCAATAGGCTTGGCTGAAGCCCACCACCGCCACGCCGACGGCGGGGGCCACCGGCGCGGCAAGCACCACGGGTGCGCCGGCATAGACCACCTGGATATAGCTCGCCGCGATCCAGCCCCGCGCTCCGGCGAAGCTCACGTCGCACCAGCTCGTATCGGCGAGGCAGCCGTAGGTGACGATGGCGGCGCGCGCCGGCACCACCGTTACCACGGGGAAGCCGACGCTCGGCCCGGCGCGCAGGTTCACGTTGGTCAGCGCCACGCCGGGCGTCGCCGCGGATGCCGCCCCACCCAGGACGAGACCGAGCGCGAGCGCGATCCCCCCGAGCCCGAAACGCATCGGCGAGACCTTCCGGACATCCTTGGCCATGTGCGCCTCCCGCGGCATCCAATCCGCCTGCAGGCTCAGGCCGTCCGGTTGCGCCGATATTTCAGGCGGAGCCGCCCAGGCAACGTTTTGTAACAGGAACGGATCGCCGTCCGATCCGCAGTGCCTATCGCTCGGCGAAGGCCTTTTCCACCACGAAGGTCTCGGGCCGGTGTCCCGCCCCTTCCGCGAAGGCGCGGCGTTCCAGGAGGTCGCGGGTGTCGGCGATCATCTGCGGCGAGCCGCAGAGCATCACCCGGTCAAAGGCCGGGTCGAGGTCGGGCAGGCCGAGGTCGGCGAAGAGCTGGCCGCTCTCCATGAGGTCGGTGACGCGGCCACGGTTGCGGAACGGCTCGCGCGTCACCGTGGGATAATGGAGCAGCTGGGTTGAGGCGTATTCGCCGAGGAAATCGTGGGCCTTCAGCGCCGCCACCACGTCCTCGCCATAGGCCAGTTCCGCCACCTCGCGGCAGCCGTGCACCAGGATGATGTGCTCAAACCGCTCATAGGCCTCCGGGTCCTTGGCGATGGACACGAACGGCGCCAGCCCGGTGCCGGTGGCCAGCAGATAAAGCCGCTTGCCCGGCTTCAGATTGTCGAGCAGTAGCGTGCCCGTGGGCCGGCGCCCCACCAGGATGGGATCGCCGGGCTTCAGCATCTGCAGGCGCGAGGTGAGCGGGCCGTCCGGCACCTTGATGGAGAAGAATTCCAGCAGGTCCTCGTGGGGCGCGCAGGCCAGCGAATAGGCCCGCAGCAGCGGGCGCTCCTCCGCCGGCAGGCCGATCATGGTGAACTGTCCGCTCTTGAAGCGGAACGCCGGATCGCGCGTGGCGGTGAAGGAGAACAGGCGGTCGGTCCAGTGGCGGACGGCGAGGACGGTCTCGGTGTTGAGGTTGCTCATCGCCATACCCTCACGCCGCACCGGTCGCGGACGAACCGGAAGCCGCCTGCCCCGGCGCGGGCGAAAACGCGCTCTCGAACTTGCCGGCCACGTCCATCCACTGGGAAGCGTCCGCCGGCGGCTCCTTCTTCTCGGCGATGTTGGGCCACAGGGCGGCATAGTGCGCATTCAGCGCGATCCACGGCCCGGCCTCCGGCGCCGTATCGGCGGCGATGGCGGCGGCGGGACATTCCGGCTCGCAGACGCCGCAGTCGATGCATTCATCCGGATTGATGACGAGCATGTTCTCGCCCTCGTAGAAGCAATCCACCGGGCAGACGGCGACGCAATCCATGAATTTGCAGCGGATGCAGCTGTCAGTCACGACATAGGCCATGGGGCAGGTCCTGTTAAATCTGCACCAAGACTAGCCGGACGAGGCCATCGGACTGAGTATTAAGACCTTGAAGGGTCAATTAATTGCAGTCTTTTTAATATCCGGGCGAACAAGACGGCCGTCATACTCCGGCGCAGCCGCCGTGTCTGGCGCGCAAGAGCTGGAGAGGCACAGCGAGCGGAAGGGCGGACCCTCCGGTCGAGCCGGAGGGTGACGGCGGGATAGGGGCGCGCACCGGACAATCTCAGGCCACCCCCCGGCTCACACCACCTGGGCGAGGTTCGAGCCGTTGAGGTTCACCGCGAGGCCCTTCAGGGCGTCCTCGTTCAGCTCGCCGCCCATGGCCTTCAGGCTTTCCTCGCGGATCAGGCTGCCAAGCCCGGCCCGCAGCTGGATGAAGTCCGCCGACAGCTGCAGCGCGGCGTCACGCGGGCGCGGCAGGGGCACCGTGACCTCGGCCTTGATGCAGCCGGGGCGCGCGGTCATCACATAGATGCGGTCGGAGAGGAATATCGCCTCGTCGATGTCGTGGGTCACGAACAGCACCGAGATGTTCAGCCGCTGCCAGAGGTTGGTCAGGATCTGCTGCATGATCACCCGAGTCTGGGCGTCGAGCGCGCCGAACGGCTCGTCCAGCAGCAGCACCTTCGGCCCCGTGGCGAGCGCCCGCACGATGCCCACCCGCTGCTTCATGCCGCCGGAAAGGCGATCCGGATAATGGTTCTCAAAGGCTGAAAGCCCGGCCAGCCCCAACAGGGTGCGCGCGGCCACCGCCCGCTCGGACCGGCCCATGCCGCGCATCTTGAGGCCGAACTCGACATTCTCCCGCACCGTTTTCCACGGAAACAGGGAATATTGCTGGAACACCATGCCCCGGTCGGCGGAGGGGCCTTTCACCTCTTCCCCGTCCACGGTGACGCGGCCGGCAGTGGGCTTCAGGAAGCCCGCCACCGCATTGAGCAAGGTAGACTTGCCGCAGCCCGAGGGGCCGATGATGGAGACGAACTCGCCGGGGTTCACCACCAGGTCGGCGTCGCTCACCGCGATCACCGCGCCGTCGATGGTGTCGTAAGCCAGCTCGAAGCCGGTGACCGCGATGAGCCCGGTCTTCGTGGGGGCGGTTGCGGGAATGGCCATGGCGCGCCTCGTGGGGTTCACTTGCTGCGTTCACTTGCTGCGTTCATTTGGCCCGGGACCAGGGCGTCACCGCCCGCCCGACCAGCCGGATGAGAAAGGAGGAGGCGAGCCCGAGCACGCCGATAGTAATCATGCCCAGCGCGATGTCGGGATACTGCACCAGGGAATAGGCCTCCCACGTGAAGTAGCCGATGCCGAACTGGCCGGAGATCATCTCCGCCGCGATCAGCGATACCCAGGCCACCCCCATGCCCACCGTGAGGCCGGTGAAGACCTGCGGCAGCACCGCGGGGAAATAGACCTCGCGGAAGGTGGCACGCTCGCTGGCTCCGAGGCAGCGCGCGGCGCGCACCAGCACCTCGTCCACATTGGCCATGCCGTGCAGCGTGTTGAGGAGGATGGGGAAAAACGCACCGAGGAAGGTGATGAAGACGATGCTCTGCTCGTTGGTGGGCCACAGCATGATGGCCATGGGCACCCAGGCGATGGCCGGAATGGGCCGCAGCACCTCGCAGACGGGGAAGACGAACTCCTTCAACAGCGCGAACCGCCCCATGAGCAGCCCCAGCGGCACCGCCACCAGAGCCGCGAGGGCGAAGCCGAGGAAGATGCGCCGGCAGGACATGACGATGTGGTCGAAGAAGGCGCTGGTGGAGAAGGCGGTGCGCGCGCTCTCCAGCACCTGTTCCGGCGACGGCACGTTCAGGAAGCGCACGTAAAGGTCCATGCGGTTTACGGTGACCACATGCCAGGCGAGGATGAAGAGGCCGATGGCCAGCGCCCCGAGCGCCGTGGCGCGGATCGCCTGCATGTTCAGCTTCAGCCAGCGCCGGACAAGGCCGGCCTTCGAGCGATCCGGCACCGGGGTGGTCCCCTGCACCGGGCGCTCCGGCCGCAGCAGGATGGCTCCTGCCGGGGGACGCGGACGGGCGCCCTCCCCCGGAGTGCCGGCGACATGCAGGGACGGGTGCATCTTCACGGGGGATTTGGCCGCGACGCTCGTCATGGCGCTCACCTGCGCCCGGCGGTGGCAGCCTTCAGCGCATCGCCGAAGCTCATCACCTTGCCGCCGCCCTTGGCCGCCGCGGCTTCCGCATCGGCCTTGAGCATGAAGGGCGCGATCTCGCTCTTGCCGTCCTTCGCCGTGACCGCATAGAAGGCGTCGGTGGCGAACAGCTTGATGCCGCGGGCGGTGTCGAACACATAGCTCATGTTCGCCTTCTTGCCCTGGGCGGTCAGCTCGGCCAGCGCGCCCAGGGTGCAGGCGGCGCTGGAATAGGGCTTGATGCCCTCGCCCTCGATCCAGATCTCGCCGGCCTTGCGCGGCTCGGCGATCTTCACCTTGCAGAAGCTGTCGTCCCCGCTCACCTCGTAATTGGCGAGGCTCTTCAGCTGCGTCTCGTAGTCGAGGCCCATCTCCTTGAAGGCCTGGCGCACATAGGTGTCGTTGACCCAGGCCTTGGCGTCGAATTCCTTCATGCGGCCGAGCTTCTGCAGCACGGCGGCATCCTCGGCCGCATCGGCGACGAGCTGGGGCTTGAGGGTGGGATCCATGGTCATGATGCCGCCCGGGCCGAGGAAGATGTAGACCACCTCCTTGTCGATACCGGTCCACTTGGCGATCTTCTCCGCAGCGCCCTGCGGATCCTTGCGCACCCAGTCATTGGCCTCGATCACGGCCTTGAGGTAGGCCACCACGACTTCGGGATACTTCTGCGCGAAATCGGTACGCACCACCACGCCGTGCCAGGTGGGGGCGTTGGTTTCCACGCCGTCGAAGATCTTGCGGGCGAAGCCGCGGAACGGCAGCAGCTCGGCGAAGGGCACGAAATCGGCGTGGGCGTCGATCTTCTTTTCCTGGAGGTTGGTGGAGCCCACCTCCGGCGACTGGCTCACCAGCTTGAAATAGTCGTTGGGCCAGCCCTTGTCCTGCATGGCCTTCAGGATCATGCCGTGGGCGGCCGAGCCGAACGGCACGCTCAGCACCTTCCCCTTCAGGTCCGACAGCTCGTAGTAGGGCGAGTCCTTGTGCACCACCACGCCGTTGCCGGAGCCGTGGATATTGTAGGCCGCCACCGCGATCAGCTGGGACTTGGACTGGGGATTGGACTGGAAGGTGTAGCCGTTCACCACCAGCGGAAAATCGCCCATGCCGCCGAACTGGAGCTTGTCCGCCATCATGCCGTTGGTGACGGGCGGGCCGGAGGTGAAATTCTGCCAGTCGAGCGTGTAGGCGGCATTGGCGTACTTGCCGTCCTTGGGCAGGTACTTCTCCAGCAGCTTCAATTCCTTGATCACCACGCCGGTGGTCACCGTGTTGGTGGTGGTGTCCTGGGTGCCGATGCCGATGGTGATGGCGGTCTGGGCGTGGGCGGGGCGCGCCGCAACGGCGCAACCGGCGGTCAGGGCAACGGCGAGAGAGGCAAGCAGCTTGGAACGAAGGCGATTGGAAGGACGAAGATTGGCGCAAAACAGGGTCATCGGATCCACCTCTCGGGGCAAAGACGGCTCTCGACGGTGATCTTCGGGCGCCAGCTTCCATTCATTCAAAGGAAGATGCCGCGGCGGTGTCGATTAGTTGCCTCCTTTGCAGACCCGCCTCTTTCTTGGTCATACCGTGCCTGCCACACCGGCGCGGGTGCGATTCTCAGCCGCGTCGGCCTCAGCGATCCCCACGCATGGCGTGGAGCGCATCGACGTCATAGACCATGATCTTGGCCTTCTCCGCCTTCAGAACCCCCTGCTCCTGCAAGCGCTTGAGGCTGATGGTGACCCATTGCCGCGTCGCGCCCACCATGTGCGCGAGGTCAGCGTGGGTGAATGGAGTTCCGATGACGATGGCGCCCTCCTCCCGCACGCCATAAGCGTCGGATAGGTGCAGGAGCAGGTGCGCGAGGCGCTCGGTGACCGAGCGGGTGCCCAGCATCTGGGCAAGGGCGGAATAGCACTTTCCCTTGAAGGTGAGGCCTTCGATAAGCCCGATGGCAAAGCCGGGGATTTGGGCGATGAGCCGGCGCAGGGTCTTGCCGGTCAGATGGACCACCACGCAATTGGTGGCGGCGACGCCGGACCACACATGCTGCCCCTGCCCGAACAGTTCGGGTCCGCCGACAAAATTGCCCGAATTCCAATAGGCCAGCGTGATCTCCCGGCCCGAGGGCGCGATGTAGAAGACGCGGACCCGCCCGCTCTCGATCAGGAAGATGCCGTCATGGGGCGTGCCTTGTGAGAACAGCATCTTGCCGCGATAGACCACGCGTTTCTGGCCTTCGCACAGCACCTCCTCCCGCTCCTTTGCGGTGAGGCGCTGGAACAACAGCGGCGGCCCGTTGGTAAGGGCGGCATTCTCGGTGAGCAGAAGGGCCTGGGCGGGAGCGGCAACCGCCAAAAGCGGGGAGGCCGCGACGGGAAGATGCCTATGGGGCGGTGCGTTCAGCATGGCTTCTCTCCCGGTTCGATGCATTCTCATCCGGCAAGAAGCGTACCACTATATTTATAATTTATTCCATTGAAATAGTATTTATACCCGAGTGGCCGTGAAAACGCAGACGGCGGCCCTGCGGCCGCCGTCTGAACGTTTCATCCCGATGATGCGCGAACCAGACCCGCGCCAGAGATCCATGGAAGACCGATACCGCCTCGCCCGATGAGCTTGGGACGCAAGCCTATCGGCGATTTGAAGCCCCTGAGGCGTCGGTCGGATTTGCCCTCGCCAGACACGACCAGGGCCGCAGACGCCACGCCGTAAAAGCGTCCGAACTCAGTGGCCGGCGCCGGCGCGCCCGCTTTCGAGGGCCGCATAGACCTGCTCGAGATCGGCGAGCTGACGCGCCGCACGCTGCCGGCCTTCATCGGTGGTGGCGTCGGACACGTCTTCCTTGGCATTCTGGATCTGCTGATGGAGCGCACCCAGATCCAGCTCCTCCAACGGCTTCGCCTCTTCGGCGAGAATGGTGAGGCCGGCCGGGTTCACCTCGGCAAAGCCGCCGCGCACGAAATAGGCGCGCGGCGCCCCATCGCCCTTGATGGTGAGGATGCCGGGCTTCAGCATGCCGATGAAGGGCGCATGGCCCGCCAGCACGCCGAATTCGCCTTCCGCGCCGGGCACGATCACCTCGGTCACGGCGCCGGAAAACACGAGCCGCTCGGGCGAGACCAGCTCAAAGGGTAAGGTCGCCATAATTCTCGTCTCCGGGTCGTCCCGAAAGGGAGGCGCCCCATGATCGGGTGCTCCTCCAGGCGTCCCTCCGGCCGGACGGACGCCCCACTCCATGAAGGCGACGGCTTCACCGCACAGGCTCCATCAGCCCGGGCGCGACCGTCCCCGCGGCATCAGCGCCGACGGTCGGCCACGAAGCCGACGCCGAGACCGATGATGGCACCCACCACGGCGGCCAGACCGACGTGACGGCCCTGCTCCGAGGTCAACCCGCCGCCCGGGCGTTCACCCTGCAGCTCGATGTTGAGGCCCGGCAGCCGGATTTCGGCGACCTGGGGCCGGGTCAGCCAGCCGGTGATGCCTCCGGCCAGAAGTCCGAGCACGAGGCCCAGGACCTTAATATTCATCATTCCCTTAGCCCCTGATTTGAATTTGCCGCATAAGTACAACACCCGGAGCGGCAAATTCGCCTCAAAGCGGAGCCGGAAAATCGCGCATTCCGATCACCCTGTGAACGATGACCGGAACGCCTTGGCCGAACAGCCGCTCAGGCCGCCTCGGCCGCGAGCTTCTTGCCCTTCTCGATGGCTTCTTCCATGGAACCCACCATGTAGAAGGCCTGCTCGGGCAAATAGTCGTACTTGCCTTCCACCAGGCCCTTGAAGCCGGCGATGGTGTCCTTCAGGTCCACGAGCTTGCCCGGGGAGCCGGTGAACACTTCCGCCACATGGAAGGGCTGGCTGAGGAAGCGCTCGATCTTGCGGGCGCGGGCGACCGTGATCTTGTCCTCTTCGGAAAGCTCGTCCATGCCGAGGATGGCGATGATGTCCTGAAGCGACTTGTAACGCTGCAGGGTCTGCTGGACCTGGCGCGCCGTGTTGTAGTGCTCCTCGCCGAGGACGGCGGGGGAGAGCATGCGCGAGGTGGAGTCCAGCGGATCCACCGCCGGGTAGATGCCCTTTTCCGCGATGGAGCGCGACAGCACGGTGGTGGCATCCAGATGGGCGAATGACGCGGCGGGCGCCGGATCGGTCAGATCGTCGGCCGGCACGTAGATGGCCTGCACCGAGGTGATGGAGCCCTTGGTGGTGGTGGTGATGCGCTCCTGCAGGGCACCCATGTCGGTGGCCAGCGTCGGCTGGTAGCCCACCGCCGAGGGAATGCGGCCGAGCAGAGCCGACACTTCCGAGCCGGCCTGGGTGAAGCGGAAGATGTTGTCCACGAAGAACAGCACGTCCTGGCCCTGGTCGCGGAAATGCTCGGCCACGGTCAGGCCGGTCAGCGCCACGCGGGCACGGGCGCCCGGGGGCTCGTTCATCTGGCCGTACACGAGGGCGCACTTGGAACCGGCGGCGGAGCCGTTGTTCTCGTGCGGATCCTTGTTCACGTTGGACTCGATCATCTCGTGGTAGAGGTCGTTGCCCTCGCGGGTGCGCTCACCCACGCCGGCGAACACGGAATAACCGCCGTGCGCCTTCGCCACGTTGTTGATCAGCTCCATGATCAGCACGGTCTTGCCCACGCCGGCGCCGCCGAACAGGCCGACCTTGCCGCCCTTGGCGTAGGGAGCGAGGAGATCCACCACCTTGATGCCGGTGACGAGGATTTCGGCCTCGGTGGCCTGCTCCGCGTAGGAGGGAGCCGGCTGGTGGATGCCGCGCAGCGCCTCGCCCTCGATCGGGCCCAGCTCGTCCACCGGCTCGCCGATGACGTTCATGATGCGCCCGAGGGTAGCCGCGCCCACCGGCACCTGGATCGGCGCGCCGGTGTCGGAGACTTCCCGGCCGCGGACCAGACCTTCGGTGGCGTCCATGGCGATGCAGCGCACGGTGCTTTCACCGAGATGCTGCGCCACTTCGAGCACCAGCCGGTTGCCCTGGTTCGTGGTTTCGAGCGCGTTGAGGATTTCCGGGAGATGGCCGTCGAACTGCACGTCCACGACGGCGCCGATGACCTGGGTGATGCGTCCGAGCTTGTTCGCCATTTTCGTCGTCCTCGTATCCTGGTTCCGACCGAGCCTTGGTCCCGGGCCTCAGAGGGCCTCGGCGCCGGAGATGATCTCGATGAGTTCCTTCGTGATCATGGCCTGGCGGGTACGGTTGTAGATAAGCGTCTGCTTCTTGATCATGTCGCCCGCATTGCGGGTGGCGTTGTCCATGGCGCTCATCTGCGAGCCATAGAACGACGCCTGGTTCTCAAGCAGGGCGCGGAAGATCTGCACGGCGATGTTGCGCGGCAGCAGGTCGGCGAGGATGTCCTCCTCGGCCGGCTCGTATTCATAGACCGGGCCGCCCTCGCCCTCGTCCCGCGCCTCGAAGACGGCGGGGATGATCTGCTGGGCGGTGGGGACCTGCGAAATCACGCTCTTGAAGTTGGAATAGAAGAGCGTGCACACGTCGAAGGCGCCCTGGTCGAGCAGGGTGAGGATCTTCGACGCGATGGCCGAGGCGTCCTTGAAGCTGAGGGTGCGCACGCTGCGCAGGTCCACCAGCTCGATGATGCGGTCGGGATAGGTCCGGCGCAGCTGGTCGTAACCTTTGCGGCCGACGCAGAAGAACGTCACGTCCTTCCCCTCGCCGAGCAACTGCTGCGCCTTCTCGCGCGCCAGGCGCACGATGGAGGTGTTGAAGGCGCCGCACAGGCCGCGCTCGCCGGTGGCCACCAGCAGCAGGTGCTTCTGCGACTGCCCCGTGCCAGCGATCAGCACCGGCGCCTGACCGGCGCCGACGATGCCAGCGGCAAGGTTGCCCAGCACCGTATCCATGCGCTCGGCATAGGGACGGGCCGCTTCCGCCGCCATCTGGGCGCGACGCAGCTTCGCCGCGGCGACCATCTGCATCGCCTTGGTGATCTTCTGCGTCGCCTTTACCGAGGCGATGCGGTTCCTTAGGTCTTTCAGGCTCGCCATGCTGCCCGTCCGTCAGGTTCGAGGAACAGGCGCCGCTCAGGCAAAGCTCTTGGCGAAGGCATCGAGGGCCTTCGTCAGCTTTTCAGCGGTGTCCTTGGACAACTCCTTGGACGCGCGAATGGCTTCCAGGATCTCCGGATGCTGGGAGCGCAGGGCGAGCAGGATCCCCTGCTCGAACTCGCGCACCTTGGAGACCGGCAGCGGGTCGAGATAGCCGTTGGTGCCGGCAAAGATCACCGCCACCTGCTCCTCCACCTTGAGGGGCGCGAACTGGCTCTGCTTGAGCAGCTCGGTGAGGCGGGCACCGCGGTTCAGCAGCTTCTGCGTCGAGGCGTCCAGGTCCGAGCCGAACTGGGCGAAGGCCGCCAGCTCACGGTACTGGGCAAGCTCGCCCTTGATCTTGCCCGCCACCTGCTTCATCGCCTTGATCTGGGCCGAGGAGCCCACGCGCGACACCGACAGGCCCACGTTCACCGCCGGGCGGATGCCCTGGTAGAACAGGTCGGACTCAAGGAAGATCTGACCGTCGGTGATCGAAATCACGTTGGTCGGGATGTAGGCGGACACGTCGTTCGCCTGGGTCTCGATCACCGGCAGGGCGGTGAGCGAACCGGCGCCCAGCGAGTCGTTCAGCTTCGCCGCGCGCTCCAGCAGGCGGGAGTGCAGGTAGAACACGTCGCCGGGATAGGCCTCGCGGCCCGGCGGGCGGCGCAGCAGCAGCGACATCTGGCGATAGGCCACGGCCTGCTTGGACAGATCGTCGTGGATGATCAGCGCGTGCATGCCGTTGTCACGGAAATACTCGCCCATGGCGGTGCCGGTGAACGGCGCCAGGAACTGCATGGGGGCCGCGTCCGAGGCGGTGGCGGCGACCACGATGGAATATTCCAGCGCGCCGTGCTCTTCCAGCACCTTCACGAACTGCGCGACGGTGGAGCGCTTCTGGCCCACCGCGACGTAGACGCAGTAGAGCTTGGCCTTCTCATCCGTGCCCTGGTTGATGGGCTTCTGGTTGAGGATGGCATCGAGCGCCACGGCGGTCTTGCCGGTCTGGCGATCGCCGATGATCAGCTCGCGCTGGCCACGGCCGATGGGGATCAGCGCGTCGATGGCCTTGAGGCCGGTCTGCATGGGCTCATGCACCGACTTGCGCGGGATGATGCCCGGCGCCTTCACGTCCACCCGGCGACGCTCGGTGTACACGATCGGGCCCTTGCCATCGATCGGGTTGCCGAGGGCATCCACGACGCGGCCGAGCAGGCCCTTGCCCACCGGAGCGTCGACGATGGCGCGGGTGCGCTTGACGGTCTGGCCTTCCTTGATCTCGCGGTCCGAACCGAAGATCACGATGCCGACGTTGTCGATTTCGAGGTTCAGCGCCATGCCGCGCGTGCCGTTCTCGAACTCGACCATCTCGCCGGCCTGGACATTGTCGAGGCCATAGACGCGGGCGATGCCGTCACCGACGGAGAGAACCTGACCCACCTCGGAAACCTCGGCCTCCTGGCCGAAGTTCTGGATCTGCTCCTTGAGGATGGCGGTGATTTCAGCGGCTCGAATGTCCATCAGCGGACCTCTTTCATCGCATGCCGGATAGAATTGAGTTTGGTCTTGAGAGAGGCGTCGACCATGCGGGAGCCGAGCTTCACGATGAGACCACCGAGGATGGACGGATCGACGGTCACGTCGAGAATCACGTCCTTGCCGGTCTGCTGGGCCAACGCCTCCTTGAGCGCGAAGAAGTGCGCATCGCTCAAGGGTGCCGGCACCGTCACCTGCGCCGTCGTCTCGCCACGCTGGGCGGCGACGAGGGCCGCATAGTCAGCAACCATGCGGGGCAGCGCGAACAGGCGGCGGTTCTGCGCCACCCGCCTCACGAAATTCCCGGCAAGACCGGAAATGCCCACCTGATCAAGTACCGCGGAAATGGCCTTGAGCTGGTCGCCGGCCGAAAAGACCGGGCTTTTGACCAGCCGCGCCAGATCCGCGCTCTCTGCAATAAGGGCCGACAAGCGATCGAGATCCGCCTTAACGGAATCGACGGCGCCGGCCTCAGTCGCCAGTTCGAATAGCGCGGTCGCGTAGCGCCCCGCCATGCCTGACACGATCGTATCCGCCACCCCGCACCTCTCTCGAACTTGCAGCCCATGCTGCGCGCCTTGCGCAGCCATTGCCCAAGCCCTTGATCTGTTGGGAATATTCTAGTGCGACCCCGCGAGAGGGCTGAACCCGCCTCTCGAAATCTCGGTGTGCCTAACACAGGCAGAAGTGGGCGGCAACATGACCGAACGATGGCGCCTAGGCCGCATTGCCGCACCGCAATGCCCGGATACCGTTTCGGCCATCGCCCGGCACCTTATGCCACACCGAGAAACTGCTTCAGCTCGGGCGTCTGCGGGTGGGTGAACACGTCTTCCGGCGGGCCGATCTCGTGCACCCGCCCCTGGTGCATAAACACCACGCGGTCGCACACTTCGCGGGCGAAGCGCATTTCGTGCGTCACCATGATCAGCGTCATGCCCTGTTCCGCGAGGGCCTTCACCACGGCGAGCACCTCGTTGACCAGTTCCGGGTCGAGGGCGGAGGTGATCTCATCACATAGTAGGGCCAGCGGCTTCATGGCCAGCGCGCGGGCGATGGCGACGCGCTGCTGCTGGCCGCCGGAGAGCTGGTCGGGATAGGCGTCGAACTTGTGGCCGAGGCCCACCTGGTCCAGCCGCGCCCGCGCCTCGGCCTCCGCCTCTTTCGCGGAAACCTTCTTCACCACCATGGGCGAGAGCATCACGTTGCGGCCCGCCGTGAGGTGGGGAAACAGGTTGAAGCCCTGGAAGATCATGCCGACCTTGAGCCGCAGCGCGCGCAGGTGCACCTCGTCGGGCGCGAGCTGGGCGCCGGCGACCACGATGGAGCCATCGTCGATGGTCTCCAGCCCGTTGACGCAGCGCAGCAGGGTGGACTTGCCCGAGCCCGACTTGCCGATGATGGCGATGACCTCGCCCGGCGCAATGTCGAGGTTGATGCCTTTCAGTACCTCGTTCTGGCCGAAGCTCTTGCGCACCTCAGTGATTGTGATGAGCGACATTCAGCTTCCTCTCCAGGATCTGGCTCGACTTCGACAGGGGCCAGCACAGGGCGAAATAGATCAGCGCCGCGAAGCCGTAGACCGTGAACGGCTCGAACGTGGCGTTGGTGATGATGGTGGCGGCCTTGGACAGCTCCACGAAGCCGATGATGGAGGTCAGCGCCGTGCCCTTCACCACCTGCACCGAGAAGCCCACCGTGGGCGGCACCGCGATGCGCATGGACTGGGGCAGGATCACGTAGCGCAGCTGCTCCACGAAGCTCATGGCGAGGGACGAGGAGGCCTCCCACTGGCCCTTGGGGATCGATTCGACGCAGCCGCGCCAGATCTCGGCGAGGAAGGCCGAGCTCCACAGGGTGAGGGAGACGAACGCCGCCGCCCAGGGCGACACGTCGAGGCCCATGAGCGGCAGGCCGAAGAAGATCAGGAACAGCTGCATCAGCAGCGGCGTGCCCTGGAACAGCTCGATGTAGAGGCTGGCGGCGCGGCGCAGCCAGGCCCTTCGGGCGATGCGGGCATAGAGCACCACCAGCCCCACCACGCCGCCGCCGACGAAGGCGAGCAGCGAGAGCAGCACCGTCCAGCGGGCGGCCAAAAGCAGGTTGGAGACGATGTCCCAGGTGGAAAACGCCGTCATCGCGCGACACTCCTGCGGGGGAAGACGAGAGCGCCGATGCCCCGCATGACCTGCCGCACCAGCACGGCAAGGACGAGGTAGAGCACGGTGGCGACGATGTAGGCCTCGAACGCCCGGAAGGTGCGGGACTGGATGAAGTTGGCGGCGTAGGTCAGTTCCTCCACCGAAATCTGCGAGCACACCGCCGAGCCGAACATCACGATCACGATCTGCGACGACAAGGCCGGCCAGATCTTCTGCAGCGCCGGCACCAGCACCACGTGGCGGAAGGTCTGCAGCCGGCTCATGGCCAGGGAGGCGCCCGCCTCGAACTGGCCTTTCGGCGTCGCCTCGATGCCGGCGCGGATGATCTCGCAGGCATAGGCGCCGAGATTGATCACCATGGCGAGGATGGCCGCCTGCATCTCGGTGAGCCCGACCCCGATGGCCGGCAGGCCGAAGAAGATGAAGAACAGCTGGATCAGGAACGGCGTGTTGCGGATCAGCTCCACATAGGCCTCCACCAGCGGCCGCAGCCAGCGCGGCCCCTGGGTCTTGGCCCAGGCGCAGGCGATGCCGAGGGTGACCCCCAGAGCGCCGCCCACGGCGATCAGTTCCACCGTGATGGCGACGCCCTTGACGAGCACCGGCACATAATCGGCCAGGGAGGAGAAATCGAAGCTGTAGGCCATCTGTGCCCTTTCCCCGATGGCGGACCGACAAAAGCGTCACCCGACGGCGAGCCGCTGCGCCCTCTCCCGTTTGCGGGGGAGGGATGGGGAGGGGGCAGGCCTGGACGGATGCCCGAGTGCAGGCGGTCAAACCCGACGATGTCCCCCACCCTGCCCGCCCCGCCCGAACCCGGCTGTTGCCGGGCTCGGTTCCCAAGAACCAGGACCGCAGAGCCGGGACCGCCCGCTGCCCCGGCCCGCGTGAAACTCAGGCCCTCACAGGTCCGCCGGAAGCGGCGCGCCGAGCCATTTCTGCGAGATCTTCTCCAGCGACCCATCCGCCTTGGCGGCGGTGATGATGGCGTTGACCTTCTCCAGCAGCTTGGGCTCGTCCTTGTTGAGGCCCACGTAGCAGGGGGAATTCTTGATCAGCACCTTCACCTGCGGCTTCTTCGGCGGGTTGCGGGCGAGGATGGCCGCCGCCACCACATTGCCCGTGGCCACCACCTTCACCTGGCCGGAGAGGAAGGCCGAGATGGTGGAATTGTTGTCCTCGTAGCGCTTGATGTCGGCGGTGGGCGGGGCGACCTTGGTCAGCTCCAGATCTTCCACCGAGCCGCGGGTGACGCCCACGGTCATGCCGGCGATGTCCTCCACCTTCTCCACCTTCACGTCGGCGGGGCCGAAGATGCCGTTGAAGAACGGGGCATAGGCCACGGAGAAATCCATCACCTTCTCGCGCTCGGGATTCTTGCCGAGGCTGGAGATGACGAGGTCCACCTTCTTGGTCTGGAGGTAGGGGATGCGGTTGGCGCTGGTCACCGGCACCAGCTCCGCCTTCACGCCCAGCTTGGCGGCGATGAGGTTGGCCATGTCGATGTCATAGCCCAGCGGCTTGAGGTCGATGCCCACCGACCCGAAGGGCGGGAAATCCTGCGGCACGGCGATGCGGATCACGCCCGCCTTCATGATGTCGTCGAGGGTGTCCGCCCGCGCGGCGGTGGACAGCGCCACCGGGGCCAACGCGCCGAGCAGCGCACCGGCGGCGAACGCGGTTCGAAGGAAAGTCCTGCGATCTGAGCGCATGTCGCGCCTGCCTCCCTGACACGGCGCCACAGCGCCTTTCGTCCAAGGGTTCAGCAAAGCCTATGCCAAGGAGATCGGGCGGCGCGCCTTTCCCGGAGGGGGCGGGTTGTCGCGCGGCGGTCACACGACGTATCGGCGCCGGGGCGACAGGTGGCGGCGGGTTGGAGCAGGTCGGGGCAAACAAAAATGCCCCGCCCGATGTCTCGGACGGGGCATTTGCATAATTTTCAGGCGCCCATGTTTAGGGCAGGCTCCCGGAGAGGGACCCTCAGTTCGCCTGGGAAGCCTTGTTGGGGCTCGCCGGGAAGGCGGCGTTCTTGACGGTGCCCTTCATCAGCTCGACGGCGAGCTTCAGCTGGGTATCGTCCTTCGGGTCCGGCGGCACGTAGGAGGGCGAGCCGGTGGCTTCGTCCTCGCCGTTCTTCAGGTGGCCCTTCAGCGAGGCCTCGCCGCGGGTGGTGTCGGCGGCGGCGCCGAGCTTCTGCTTCATCTCGTCCGGCAGGTCCTGCACCAGAATGATGTCGGGCTCGATGCCCTTGGCCTGGATGGAGCGGCCCGACGGCGTGTAGTAGCGCGCCGTGGTCAGGCGCAGCGCGCCCTGCTGGCCCAGCGGAATGATGGTCTGCACCGAGGCCTTGCCGAACGAGCGCGAGCCGAGGACGGTGGCGCGCTTGTGGTCCTGCAGGGCGCCGGCCACGATCTCGGAGGCCGAGGCCGAGCCGCCGTTGACCATGACGATCACCGGCCGGCCCTTGGTGAGGTCGCCGCCGCGGGCGTTGAAGCGCTGCGTCTCCTCGGCATTGCGGCCGCGGGTGGAGACGATCTCGCCACGCTCCAGGAACGCATCGGACACCGCCACCGCCTGGTCGAGCAGGCCGCCGGGATTGTTGCGCAGGTCCAGGATGTAGCCCTTGATCTTGTCCGGGCCGATCTTGGCGGTCAGTTCGTCGATGGCCTTCTTCAGGCCCTCGTAGGTCTGCTCGTTGGTGAACGAGTTGAGGCGGATATAGGCGATGTCGTCCGATTCGACCCGCGAGCGCACCGTCTGGATCTTGATGGTGTCGCGCACCAGCTTGATCTCGATGGGCTTCTCCACGCCCTTGCGCAGGATGGTCAGCGTGATCGGCGTGTTCACCGGGCCGCGCATCTTGTCCACGGCCTCGTTCAGGGTCAGGCCCTGAACCTGGTCGTTGTCCAGCTTGGCGATGAGGTCGCCGGAGAGGATGCCGGCCTTGCTCGCCGGGGTGTCCTCCATGGGGGTCACCACCTTCACGAGGCCGTCTTCCATGATGACCTCGATGCCGAGGCCACCGAATTCGCCGCGCGTCTGCACCTGCATGTCGCGGTGGTTCTTCGCGTCCATGTAGGAGGAGTGCGGATCAAGCGACTGGAGCATGCCGTTGATGGCAGACTCGATCAGCTTGGCGTCGTCGGGCTTCTCCACATAGTCCGTGCGCACGCGCTCGAACACGTCGCCAAACAGGTTGAGCTGCTTGTAGGTGTCCGAAGACGCCGCCTCGGCCGCGGTGCCCAGAAAGAAGGGCGCCAGCACCCGCGGCTGCACCGCTGCAACGGCCACGAGGGCGCCCGCCGCCACGCCGAAAAGAAATAGAGACGTCCGACGCATCATCCACGCACCTTCTGACTGTCCGTTGCGGCCCACCACGGGGTAGGATCTATGGAGATCCCGTCTTTTCGGAACTCGACATATAATTGGGGCTGTCCCAAGGCTGTGCCAGGCTCATTGCCAAAACGTAATCCGGCTGCCGGAACAACATTTGGGGACTGAACTGCGGCCTGACTTGAGGCCGGTACCGCCGGGCCGCGCACCGCGGGAGCCGCAGTCCGCGACAGGCCGCCCATCACCCCCACCGGCTCGCCCGCCAGGACGAACTGGCCAAGGTCCACGGTGATCCGCTCCATGCCTGCCATGAGGATATGGTAGCCGCCGCCCGCGTTGATGATCAAGAGTTGTCCGTAGCTGCGGAACGGCCCGGCATAGACCACCCAGCCATCCGCGGGCGCGCTCACGGGGGCGCCCGCGCGGGTGGCGATGGTCATGCCCTTCTCGGCTCCGCCCACGCTGTCCGGCGCGCCGAACCCCTTCAGGGTCACGCCGGCAACCGGCAGCGGCAGCAAGCCCTTAGCCTGGCTGAAGGCGATGGCGGGGGTGATCCGCGCGGGATTGCGCAGGGCGGTGAGGTCCGGCTTCCCCGGCTCGATGGGACGGGTCACCGCCTTCGCCGCGTCGGCGGCGCGGGCGGACGGCCCCACTTCCGTCTCCAGCCGCGTCACGAGATCGTGCACGTCGCCGGTGGATTTGGCTACCGTCTCGGCCTGGCTCCGATCGATCGGCGGAACCGGCTGCTCCTCGGCCTGGCGGCGTTGACGTTCCGTCACCAGGATGGAGAGCCGCTTCCTGTCGTCGTCCAGCTCGGCCTTGAGGCGGGTGAGGCTGTCGCGGGCGGCGGTCAGCTCGCCGCGCACGCGCGCCTGCTCCGACAAATCGGCCGCCAGCGTCTCCGCCTCCACCCGCAATTCCGGCAGCAGCGCGCCCAAAAGGATGGCCGAGCGCACCGCGTCCAGCGCATCGTCCGGGCGCATCAGCAGGGCCGGCGGTGGCTCGCGGCCCATGCGCATCAGCGCCGCCAGCACCTGGGCCAGCACGCCGCGACGCTTGGCGAGGGACGCGCCCAGGTCCGCGGCAGAGCCGTCGAGCACCCCGATCCGCCCCTCCACGTCGATGAGCTGCTGCTCGACGGAACGGGTGCGGGTGGCGGTCTCCACCAGCATCTGGTTGAGCCGGGCGCGATCGCCGGTGCCTGCTCCCTTGGCCGCTTCCAGCTCCGCCCTAAGGCGCTTCTGCGCCTCCTCGGTGCCGCGAAGGTCGGATTTCAGCGCATCGGTATCGAGGCCGGAACGCGCGGGGACGGGGGGCGGCAGCGGCACCACGGCGGGCGCGGCGCCGGTCTGCCCAAGCGCCGGCATCGCCGCCGGCAACAGGCCGGCGAGCACAAGCGACAGGAGCAGGGCGGCCCTTGCGGTCATGGCCCCGATCCTCGGGGAAACAGGGTTTAGGAGACGTTAACCTTCGCGTTCCGGCCGCCGATCCGGCGAGGTTTCCCCCGCCGGATGCACATGCGGGCCGTGGTCAGCCCTCCATGCTCTCCAGCTCGGAGATCATGCGGTCGATGAGGGAGAGCCCGGTCTGCCAGAAGGCCGGGTCGCGGGCATCGAGGCCGAACGGGGCCAGCAGTTCGGCATGGTGCTTGGTGCCGCCCGCCGAAAGCATCTCCAGATACCGGTCGGCAAAGCCGTCCGCCGCATTCTCGTAGACCGCATAGAGCGAGTTCACGAGGCAGTCGCCGAAGGCATAGGCGTAGACGTAGAACGGCGAGTGGATGAAGTGGGGAATGTAGGTCCAGAAGCTCTCGTAGCCCGCGCCGAGGTAAATGGCCGGGCCGAGGCTCTCGCCCTGCACCTTCATCCAGATCTCGCCGATCTTCTCGGCGGTCAGCTCGCCCTGCCGGCGCTCGGTGTGGACCTCGCGCTCGAAGGTGTAGAAGGCGGTCTGGCGCACCACCGTGTTGATCATGTCCTCCACCTTCTGGGCGAGCATGATCTTGCGCGTCCTCGGGGTCTCGGCGCCGTCCAGCAGCCGGCGGAAGGTCAGCATCTCGCCGAACACGGAGGCGGTCTCGGCCAGGGTCAGCGGGGTCGGCGCCATCAGCGCCCCCTGCCGGGCGGCCAGCACCTGGTGCACGCCGTGGCCCAGCTCATGGGCCAGCGTCATCACGTCCCGCGGCTTGCCCTGGTAGTTGAGCAGCACATAGGGGTGCGCGGAGGGCACGGTCGGGTGAGCGAAGGCGCCCGGCGACTTGCCGGGGCGCACCGGCGCGTCGATCCACGACTTGTCGAAGAAGGTCCTGGCGATGTCCGCCATCTTCGGCGAGAAGGCGCCGTAGGCGGACAGCACGGTATCCCGCGCCTCGCCCCAGCCGATGTCCGCGGTCTCGACCTTTGGCAGCGGCGCGTTGCGGTCCCAGAACTCCAGCTTGTCCCTGCCGAACCAGCGGGCCTTCAGCGCGTAATAGCGATGGGACAGGCGCGGGAAGGAGACGCGGATCGCCTCCACCATGGCGTCCACCACCTCCTTCTCCACCCGGTTGGCGAGGTGCCGGGACGAGGCGACATCCGTAAAGCCGCGCCAGCGGTCGGAGATTTCCTTGTCCTTGGCCAGGGTGTTGGTGATGAGGGTGAACAGCCGCAGGTTCTTGCCGAACGTGTCGGCCAGCGCCAGCCCGGCCGACTTGCGCACCTCTTCCCGCGGGTCCTGCATCAGGTTGAGGGTGGGCTCGATGGCGAGGTCCTGCCCGTCCACGGTGAAGCGCAGGGACGAGATGGTCTCGTCGAACAGCCGGCTCCAGGCCCCGCGGGAGGGGTTCGACTTCTCGTGGAACAGCTGCTCGATCTTGTCCTCGAGCTGGTAGGGCTTGTCCTTGCGCAGGTCTTCCACCCACGGGCGGTAATGGCCGAGCGCGGGATCGGCCAAGGCGACTTCAAGGGCCGCGTCGTCCAGCCGGTTCATTTCCAGCGTGAAGAACAACAGGTGCGTGGAGGCGTCGGTGAGGCGCTCCTGGATGTCGCCGTAGAATTTGGCCCGGGCCGGGTCCGAGGTGTCGCCGGCATAGATGAGGCTGCCATAGGAGGCGATGCGGCCGAGCAGGTCGTCCACCTCCTCATAGCGTTTCACCGCCGCGCCCAGCGCCGCCCCGCCGTCGGGGGCCGCGAGCATATCGGCCAGCTTGCCCTTGAAGGCGGCTTCGAACGCCGTGCAGGCGGCGTCGGCCTGTTCGAGATCCGCCTTCAGCTCGGGCGAATCCATGGCCGGGTAAAGGTCCGTCAGGTTCCATTCGGGAAGGCGCTCGGCGCTCGCCACCGCGGCCGCAGTGGCAGGAGCTGCGTGACGGGCGGCGGCAAACGCGCTCTCGAAATCAGCCGAAAGAACGGGATGGGCGGACGCGCGCAACGCGGGCGTGCGGAAAAATGCGTGCAACATGGAACCTCCGGACCTTTGGCGACGCGCGCGGCTCGCACCGCGGGCGCCGGTCGTGGAGGACAAAATCGCCGCAATGGGCCGGCGCCGCAAGCCGGCCCCGCCACGCCTGCGCCAATGCTGGGCCGCGGCAGGGATGACGGCGGGGCTCAGGGCTTCTTAACCATCGCCCGCCAAGCTCCCGGTGATTCTCTCCCTCGTCCTGCCGCAAGCGATTCCCGAATGACCCTGCCCCTGCTTCTGGTCGAAGACGACCCTGTCGAAGCGCGCCGCCTCTCGTCGGCCCTCGCCGGCCTCGGCTACGAGGTGACCCTGGCCGAGGATGGCGACGCGGCGTTGGACCAGCTGGCCGCCCGCGCCTTCGACGTGGTGCTGCTGGATCTGGTGGTGCCGGGGCTCGACGGCATGGGCGTGCTCGACGCCATGGCCGCGCGCGGCATCACCGCACCGGTGGTGGTGCAGGTGACGGCCGCCGGGCTCGATGCCGCCTCGGGCGCTATACGCTCCGGCGCGCGGGATTTCGTGGTGAAGCCGGCCGGCGTGCTCCGCCTTCAGGTGGCCCTCGCCAACGCCGTCGCCCTCGGCCGCGCCGCACCGGCCACCCGGCCGGCGCGCGCCTTTGCCGGCAATGTGGTGCCCTTTGTCCCGGCTGCCGCACCGGCCCCGGTCAGCGCGGGCGTGGCCGGGGAATTGCCCCCGACCATGCGGGCGGACACCCTTGCCTATGCCCGCCTCGATGCCGCCGGCCATGCCCGGCGGCTGGAGCAGATCGAGGCCGAAGCCATCCGCTTTGCCTGCCACCTCTACGGCGGGCGCATGGCGGAGGTGGCCCGCCGCCTCGGCATCGGCCGCTCCACCCTCTACCGCAAGCTCGCCGACCTGCACCTGGACTCTGACATGCACCTGGACTCGGACCTGGACCTGGACGCGGTAGGCCGCAACCGCGAAGCGGAACCATCCGCCGGGCGGTTTGTTGCCGCTGAGTGACAAGTCAGTGAAAACCTGGACTCGCTCAAGCTTGTGAGTTGATCGCAACCCCGGAGCGGGGCACCAACGGGCGGGGCTGTGGCGAGGAGAAGGCCATGTTCGGGGCCAGTAGGTACGGGGCTAACGGGTATCAGCGGCGCGACGAAGGGCGCGAGGTCACGGGGCTGGCGGGACCGCTCTCCCGGTTGATGGCCGCGGGGCTCATCGGCGTATCGCTCGCCGGGATGTCGCTCGCCGCTTTCATGCCGTCGTCCGCCTTTGCGGAACAGCCCGACCCGCCGGCTGCCGCCCCGGTTACCGTCAATGCCGGCATGGGAACGGGCGACGCGCCCCTCACCACGCCGCTGCCGCCGGTTTCGGCCCCCGCCCCCCGCGCGGCCGCGACCGTGCCCCAGCCCCTCTCGCCGGCGTCTCCGGCTCCCGTGCGCGGCGGCGTCGATTCCGCTGGCGACACGCCGCAGACCCATCCTGCGCCGTCACATCCTTCGGCTTATCCCGCCCCCGCCCAGCCGGTGCAGGCCCAGCAGGCGCCAACACCGGCCCAGTCCGCCCCCGCGCAGCCGGCTCCGACGGTCGCGACCCCGGCGCCTGCGGCCCAGCCGGCGACCCCGCCGGTCACCGTCGCGGTCGAAGATCCCCTCGCCCCCGTGGCCGAGGCCATCGCGGCGCTTTTGGCGACGCCCGAGAGCGTCACCGCCTCCAAGAAGGACCAGGAAGGCCTCGTCGCCTTCTACGGCGCGCGGCAGAACATGCCGGTGTTCGTCGGGCTGAAGGGCCTCGACGCCCGCGGCAAGGCGGTGATCGCCCGTCTTGAGGCCGCCGGCGAGGACGGCCTCGACCCCACCGACTATGCGGTTCCCCTGCCCAGGCCCGGCGCGGCCGCCGCCGATCTTGCCCGCACCGAGCTGAAGGTGGCCATTGCCGCCTCCACCTATGCCCGCCATGCCCAGGCCGGCCGCTTTGATCCCGGCCGCATCTCGGCGCTGGTGACACCGGTGCGCGAAATTCCCGATCCCGCGGCGGTGCTGGCCAAGGTGGCTTACGCTCCCGACGCCAACGCGGCCCTGGCCGGCTTCAACCCGCCCCATGCCGGCTATCGCGCGCTGAAGGCCCAGCTGGCCCGGGTGACCGGCCAGACCCCCGGCATCGTCGCCGTTCCAGCCGGCCCGCAGATCCGCCCCGGCGCCAGCGACCCGCGCATTCCCACTTTGCGCACCCGCCTCGGCACCACCGGGCGGGCGGGGGACGACACCGCCTACGACCCGGCGCTGGTGGATGCGGTGAAGGCCTTCCAGGAGGCCTCCAACATCAAGCCCACGGGCATCGTCGGCCCCTCCACCATCACTGCCCTCAACGCCGGGGCCACCCCGGGCGGCGGCAGCCTGAAGTCGGACGTGATCGCCAACATGGAGCGCTGGCGCTGGCTGCCGCGCGACCTCGGCGAAGCCTATGTGATGGTCAACATTCCGGAATTCCTGGTGCGCATCTACCAGAGCGGCCATGAGATCCACGAGACGCGGGTGGTGGTGGGCAAGCCGCAGACGCCGACGCCGCTGCTGACCCGCGAGATGCAGTACATCGTGGTGAACCCGGCGTGGAACATCCCGCCGTCCATCGCCCGCAACGAGATGATGCCGCTGTTGCGCTCGGACCCCTCGGCGCTGTCGCGGCGCGGCATCGAGGTGGTGCGCAACGGGTCCGGCGGCTACTCGTTCCGCCAGGTGCCCAGCGAGCGCAACGCGCTGGGGCGCATCAAGTTCATGTTCCCCAACGACCATTCGGTCTATCTGCACGACACGCCGTCGAAGGCGCTGTTCCAGAACGACCGGCGCGCCTACAGCCATGGCTGCGTGCGGGTCTACGAACCGCTCAAGTTCGGCGAGGTCATCTTCAACCTCGGCCTGCCCAACGACAACTGGACCCAGGCGCGCATCGGCAAGATGTTCGGCAGCTCCGAGCGCTACGTGAACCTCAAGCAGCGCTTCCCGGTGCACATCGTCTATTTCAACCTGGTGGTGGACGATGCCGGCCGCCTGGCGGTGCGCGAGGACCTCTACGGCATCAATGCCGAGACCAAGACCCTGCTCGGCCTCACCAGCAAGCAGCGAATCGCCGATGGGGCCTCGGCCAGGGGCACCGCGCCCAAGACCCGCTGAAAGTCCGCACTCATACCGTAGCGACAGGGACGGCCCGGCGGCCGTCCCTTTTTGATTCAATGAGTTGTGCTACACCGCCCCATCTTCAGCGCGTCAGTCTGCCGCGCTTTTCACCCTGTGAATAACGCATGTCATAGGTTGCCTGGTGCGGTAGAGCCACAGCCCGCAGCCCGCACCGGCACGTTTTTGCCACACTCCGCCGCTAATTCACGGACCCGTGACCGATACTTGAGGGAAACCTGAGGTTCGGCTGCAAGGGGGCGCGGGGTGTCAACTCACCCTTAACCGAACCCGACAAGACTCTCATCCCATAGCGTCGCGGCAACAGTCGCGGCGTCCTTGACATCTGAGCCTCGGGTTCGAGACATTGGCCATCCGTTCCGCGATCACCGCCGTCCGATCCCTGCGCACAAGATCCGCATCCGCGGGATCCGTGCGCCTCAAGGGGCTGCCCGTGCTTCGGGCCGTCGCCATCGGCACGAGCCTTCTGATGGCGGGCACCTCGTCGCTGCAGAATGCGGTGGCCAACGGCGACACCCGCACCCTCACCCTGCACCACACCCATTCCGGCGAGAGCGGCAGCTTCACCTTCAAGAAGAATGGCCGCTACGACAGTGAGGTGCTGGCCCAGCTCAATCATTTCCTGCGGGACTGGCGGAACCAGAAGTCCACGCAGATGGATCCGGCCCTGTTCGACATCGCGTGGGAGGTCTACCGCGAGACCGACGCCACCGCGCCGATCCAGATCGTGTCTTCCTACCGCTCGCCCGAGACCAATTCCATGCTGCGCGCCCGCTCCAGCGGCGTGGCGAAATTCTCCCAGCACATGCTGGGCCGGGCCATGGACTTCTATATCCCCGGCGTGAACCTCACCGACCTGCGGGTGGCCGGGCTCCGGCTCCAGCGCGGCGGCGTGGGCTTTTATCCCACCTCCGGCTCGCCCTTCGTCCACATGGACACGGGCAATGTGCGCCACTGGCCGCGCATGACCCACGACCAGCTCGCCCGCGTCTTCCCGGACGGCAAGACCGTGCATGTGGGCACCGATGGACGCCCGCTCTCGGGCTATGGCGCGGCCCTCGCCGAAATCCAGGCCCGTGGCTCCAAGGCCGGCGTCGCCGTGGCCTCGGCCGATGGCGGCAAGGGCGTGAAGAATTTCTTCTCCGGCCTGTTCGGCAAGAAGGATGCGGACGACGACGAGGGCGGCGAGACCACCACCGTCGCGGCAGCAGCCACCGAGGACGCCACGCCCGCCCGCGCCGCCGGCAAGACAACGCCTGCCACGACGGCGCCTGCCGCCGCCCTTCAGGTCGCCGCCGCGCCGGTGCCTCCGTCCCGCCCGGCCGAGATCGCCGCCCGCGCGCTGGTGGCCGCCAATGCCAGCCTGTTCGCGCCGCTCCCCTTGCGTCGCCCGGCCGAAGCCGGTGGCCGCGACGCCCGGGTGGTGGCGAGCCTGACCGCGCCGGGCTCCAACACCGCCGCGGCGCCGTTGCCCGCGGTCATCACCCGCGGGGTGGCGACGGAAGCGGGTCCGGCGCTGGGCTATGCCTCCCCCGGCCCCTTGAGCGAGCAGCGCAGCGTGCTCTCCGGCGGCATGATGCCCCCTGCCCCCGCCCCGACCGTGGCGCATGCGCCGGCCCCCGCCGGCAAGCCGCGCGCCAGGCTCGCCGAGGTGGCGTTCGGCCGGCTGTTCCTGTCGCCCAGCCTCGCCACCGAGCTCTACCTGCGCCCGCCGGAGCTGCGGCAGCTCGCCACCTTCATGGCGCCGCCGCATGAAGTGGTGGCCTCCGCCTTCTCGCGGGACGGCTCCTTCGGCCTGAAATCGCGCTTTTCCGGCACGGCGGTGGCGGACCTGCCCACCTATGTGTTCCGCGCCCCGACCATCGCCTACACCCAGCGCATGTGAGCAGGCTCAGCCGCCCGAGCCTGAGATGGCCGGGTGACGCGGCGGGGCACCCCCCGCCGGCTGCCCTAGAGCATTGAGTTTACGCGTTTTCTTTACGCGAACCGGTATCCACTTCGCTCGAAAACGCTCTAGACGAAGATGCCGAGCGCCTGGAGATAAAGCTCCACGATCGCTTCCAGCTCCTTGCGCTCCTCGGCATCTTCCTTGCGGATCTTGAGGATGGCGCGCAGGGCCTTCACGTCGAAGCCATTGGCCTTGGCCTCGGCGAACACATCCTTGATGTCGTCGGCAATGGCCTTTTTCTCTTCCTCAAGCCGCTCGATGCGCTCGATGAAGGACTTGAGCTGTTCCTTGGCAAAGCCCGCGGGGCCGTCTGATACGTCTTCAGCCACCTGGCCGGTCTCCTTGGCTCGAAAGCACGTTCCGCAAGCCAGGCTGGCCGGCGGGCCGCACGAAAAAAGGGTCCGGAGCCGGCACGGCTCCGGAGCGGGAGGAAGATAGAGGCCACCGCACGGGTCCGCGTCAAGGATACGTCCCCGCTATCCACGCCGCATCAGGGCTCCGGGACCACTTATGGTATCTTGATCCGAAGCGGCGGGCGCGGGCGACGAGACCGCGGGCGCCCATCCGGTCGGACGGGGCCGGACGCGCCGGGGAGGCCCGCCCGCGGGTCACACCCCCATGTCTCACGCCCGGCGCGGACGCGGGGTTGACCGCGCCGCCTGCCGGACTCATTCCTATCCCGTCCCGCCTGACCGCTGCTGCCGGTTCGTGCGAGCGCGGCATCCTGCAGAATCCCCGATCGTTCCGTGCCCGATAAACCCTTTCCGCGCCTCGCCTTCGGCATCGCGACCTTGACCCTCGGCGCCCTCGCCATGGGCGCCTCCGTCCTGTTCGTGCGGCAGGCCGACGTGGGGCCGTTCGCCAGCGCCTTCTGGCGGGTGGGCCTCGCTTTGCCGGTCCTCGCCGTGTGGGCCGCGCTGGCGGAGGGGCGGCGCGCGTTCCGGCCGGATCGCGCCTCCCTCCTCGCCGGGGGCTTCTTTGCCGGCGACCTCATCTTCTGGCACCTCGCCATCCTCGGCACCACCGTGGCCAACGCCACCGTGCTCGCCACCACCTCCCCGGTCTGGATCACCGCCTTCGCCGTCCTGGTGCTGCGCCAGACGGTCACCCGCGCCGGCTGGATCGGGCTCGGCCTGTGCGGGCTCGGGGCGCTGGCGCTGGTGGGGCGCAGCTGGCAGTTCGATCCCGCCCACCTGCCGGGGGACGCCGCCGGGCTGGTCACCGCCCTGTTTTTCGCCGGCTATTTCCTGGCCCTGAGCCGCGCCCGACGCACGCGGGGCGCGGCGGCGGCGACGCTGGTGTCCACGGCGGCGACGGCGACCATCCTGTTTTGGGTCGCCCTCTTTGCCGAGCCGACCCTGTGGCCCGCGAGCGCCGGCGGGGTGGCGGCGCTGGTGGCCCTCGCCCTCGTCGCCCAGGTGGGCGGACAAGGATTGATGGCGGTGGGGCTCGCCTTGGTGCCGCCGGCCTTCGGCGCCCTGGTGTTCTTCCTGGAGGTGGTGTCGGCGGCGGTGCTGGGCGCCGTTCTGCTCCACGAGCCCATCGGCGCCCTTCAGGCGGTGGGCGGGCTGCTCATCCTCGGCGGCCTGGTGGTGGCGCGGCCCCGGGGGCCGACGCTGGCCCTGCCTCGCTCGCGCCCCGATCCGGCTGCAGAAGGAGCGGCAACGGCGCAGGATCGCCCGCCAGATCATCCGCCAGGCCGCCCGCAGGAGCGCGGCCATTGACGGGCCGGCGCCGGAGAGGCACACACCATCGCGACATGTCCTTCCCGTCAGACGGCATGACCCGTTCCCCCTTGAGCCGCTCCCCCTTGAGCCGCTGCCTGACACGCGCCATCTCGCGCGGGCGCCGCGGCGTGTGCCAGGCACTGCTGGTGCTGTGCGCAGCCGTGCCGGCCGTATCGCTCTTCCCGGATGCCGCCGCCGCCGAGTTCCGCCTGTGCAACCGCACCCAGAGCCGGATCGGCATCGCCCTCGGCTACAAGGACGGCGAGATCTGGACCACCGAAGGCTGGTGGAACGTGGCGGCCAACAGCTGCGAAACCCTGCTGCGCGGTGAGTTGTCAGCCCGATTTTATTACCTCTATGCCCTGGATTACGACCAGGGCGGGGAATGGGCTGGCAAGGCCTATATGTGCACGCGGGAAAAGGAATTCACCATCAAGGCGGCCGACGACTGCCTCGCCCGCGGCTTCGACCGCACCGGCTTCTTCGAGGTGGACACGCAGGAGCAGAAGGCCTGGACCGTGCAGCTAACCGAATCGGGGCAGACCAAGCCGACGACCGTGCCCCCTCCGCCTCCTCCACCGCCAAGACCCAGGTAGAGACGGCCCAGATAGAGCCGGGCCCCGGGTCGAGACGACACCACGTCCGTCTGGCATGGCCGGCCGTCGGCCTCAGGCGGTACTTGAGCGACACCGGCAGGACGGACAGCCGAAGCCGTCGGTATCAGATGCCGCGGCCTTCGACCTTCAGCGACAACTGGCTTTCCATCTCCTCGGCACCGTCGAGGCGCGGATTGACGGCGCGCGCCTTGCGCACCGCCTCCAGCGCGCGCTTGTCGTCGCCCACCTCGCGCATGATGAGGGCGAGGCCGTAGAGCATGGAATAATGGCGCGGCTCGCGGGCCAGCACCTCGCGGATGTCGGCGAGGGCGCCGCCATAATCGTCGCGCATGTAGAAAATGGTGGCGCGCTTGCTGCGGGCGCCCAGATCGTCGGGCTCGATCTCGATGACCTGATCGAGGATCTGGAGGGCGAGGTCGAACGCCTTGGCCTCGGCGGCGGCACCGGCGCGCGCCATCAGCAGGTCGACGCTGGGGCTGCCGGACTCGGAGAACAACTGGTCGAGCCGGTCCGCGATCATCTTGGAGCTGCGGTCGTCAGGGGCCACCTTCAGCGCGGCGAACAGCCCTTCGAGCTGGGTGCGCTTGTCCTTGGGAAGGCGCGGGCGGGCGGGCACGGCCTCTCCCGGCGGCACTCCGGCGGACGGCCCTGTCGGCGCGCCCGGCAGCGGCGAACCCTGCAACGGCGGGCTTGGCAGCGGCACAGGAACCCGCTCACCCGGCAGCACAGACTGGGCGCCGGCACCGGCGGACAGGGCAACCAGGAGGGGAAGCGATAAAAGAAGCGCGACCGGCCGGACGCGCCTCTTCCATCTGCGGGAAGAGCGGATGAAAGGGGCGGGAATGGGCGGCGTGTCCTCGGTCATTCCAGAAGTGTCCGCCCATGCGCGGATCGCGTCAACTCACCCGCCGGCCGGAAGCCGGGCGGGGCGGTCACGATGCGGGGAGACGGCAGGACGACAGAGGCGGGGGCAGAAGCCGGACAAGCGATGGCGCGGGCGAGGAATGGCCCGCGCGCGGCTCAGCCCTGGCGTGCCTTGTAGCGCTTCTGGGTCTTGTTGATGATGTAGACGCGGCCCTTGCGGCGCACGAGACGGTTGTCCCGGTGGCGCCCGAGCAGCGACTTCAGCGAATTGCGGATCTTCATGACAAACTCTTTCCGGCCGACCGCTGCGCGTTGCCGCGCGGCCCCATCGACACCGTGTTGCTGGATCGAGCCGGGGTGATAAGGGGCGGCGGGGCCGATGTCAATGCGGGCGGGCCGCAGGTGGTGTCTGCGTTTGAAATGGAGCACCCTCGCAACTCCCTCTCCCGCTTGCGGCGGAGAGGGCTGGGATGGGGGCAGACCGGCGCCAAGAAACACCAGTGATGCCGGTGAAAACCACCTGCGTCCCCGTCGCAATGCCCTCACGCCCGGTGGTAGGGATGGCCCGCAAGAATGGTGACGGCGCGATAGATCTGCTCCGCCAGCATCACCCGCACCAATTGGTGGGGAAAGGTGGCGGTGCCGTAGGCGACCATAAGCATGGCCTTGTCCCGCACCGCATCGCACAACCCGTCCGCGCCGCCGATGACGAAGGCAAGCGCCGACAGGCCGCCGTCGCGCTCGGCCGCCACGCGGGCCGCGAAATCGGCGCTGGAGACCTGGCGCCCGCGCGGGTCGAGCACGATCAGCCCAGCCCCGGCGGGCAGGGCCGCGAGCAGGGCCGCGCCCTCCTCCGCCATGCGGTCCTCGGCACGGCGGGCGGCGGATTCAGGAATCTCGATCATGTCGCAGGGGCCGAGGCCCAGGGGCCGCCCGGCGGGACGGATGCGGTCCACATAGCGCGTGACGAGGTCGCGCTCGGCCCCGGCTTTCAGCCGGCCGACACAGGCGAGGACGAGGCGCACGCAGCTCTCAGCCGGCCGTCCCGGAACGCATCAGGGGCGCGTCCCGGACCACATCTTCTCGATGTTGTAGAAGCTGCGGACCTCGGGCTGAAAGACGTGGACGATCACGTCGTTCGCGTCGATGAGCACCCAGTCGCAGGCCGGCTGGCCTTCGACCCGCACGTGCTTGATCCCAGCCGCTTTCAGCGCCTCGATGAGGTGCTCGGCAACGGCGCCCACATGCCGCTGCGAGCGGCCGGAGGCGATCACCATGTAGTCGGCGATGGAGGTCTTGCCACGCAGGTCGATGGAGACGATGTCCTCGGACTTGTCGTCTTCGAGCCGGGCAGTGACGAGGGCGAGAATCTCCTCGGCGTCGGGAAGCGCCCGGGAGACCGTGGCGGGCGGTGTCATCTCAGCGGCCGCCAGAAGTGCCGTCGTGGACAGGGGTCCAAATCCTCTTGATACAGGCGACGGCACAAACCGTCGCACCCCCGCAGGATGGGGCTAAATCAACGAAAACTCAAGATGTTTGGCGCAGTGGCCCGTCGAGCCCCCCGCGCGCGGCCCGTATTCCCGTTGAAGACATGGGGGATTTCAGCCCGTGGAGAAACACCCAGGCGGGCGGTTTCAGGTCCGCCAGGAGGGGCGCGTCGCTCTCGTCGATGCGGTATCGCCCCAGCGCCTGCGCCGCCACGGAGGCGGTGGCGGCGAGGCTCTCGCCCATGCGGTCCACCACCGCCATGGGCATGAGATCGGCGATGGCCCGCCAGCGCTGCCAGCGATCGAAGCGGGCGAGGTTGTCCGCCCCCATGATCCACACGAAGCGCACCGTGGGCAGGCGCCGCGCCAGATAGTCCACGGTCTGGTAGCTGTAGCGCACGCCGAGATCGGCCTCGAAGCCGGTCACGTCGATGCGCGGATGGCACGCCACCCGCCGCGCGATGGCGACGCGCTCTTCCAGCGGCGGCAGCGCGCGATTGTCCTTCAGCGGATTGCCGGGGGTCACCAGCCACCACACCCGGTCGAGCCGCAGCCGCCGCAGGGCGATGAGGCTCGCCGCGCGATGGGCCTCATGGGCCGGGTTGAAGCTGCCGCCGAACAGGCCCACGCGCAGGCCGTCCGTCACCCACGGCATGTGGCGCGCGGCGCGCGGGCTCACCGCGCCGCCGTCCCACGCCCCCCCGCTGGCGGGTGGGAAGCTCACGGACGGGTCTGCCCCGTGCCGTGGATGCGGTATTTGAACGAGGTCAGCTGCTCGGCCCCCACCGGGCCGCGGGCATGCATGCGCCCGGTGGCGATGCCGATCTCCCCGCCAAAGCCGAATTCCCCGCCGTCGGCGAACTGGGTGGAGGCATTGTGGAGCACGATGGCAGAATCCACCTCCGCCAGGAACCGCTCCGCCGCCGCCGCATCCTGCGTGACGATGGAATCGGTGTGGTGGGAGCCGTGGGCCTCGATATGGGCGACGGCACCGGCCACCCCGTCCACCACTTTCGCAGCGATGATGGCGTCGAGATATTCCGTGTCCCAGTCCAGCGCCGTGGCGGGCTTCACCCGTGCGTCCACCGCCTGCACGGCGTCGTCGCCGCGCACCTCGCAGCCGGCGTCGATGAGCATCTCCACCAGCGGCTTCAGATGGGTGGCGGCCACCGCCTGGTCCACCAGCAGGGTCTCGGCGGCGCCGCAGACGCCGGTGCGGCGCATCTTGGCGTTCAGCACCACGGTTTTCGCCATGGCGAGGTCGGCGGCCTTGTCCACATAGACGTGGTTGATGCCGTCCAGATGGGCGAATACCGGCACCCGCGCATCGCTCTGCACCCGCGCCACCAGGCTCTTGCCGCCGCGCGGCACGATGACATCCACGGTGTTGTCAAGCCCGGCCAGCATCAGCCCCACCGCAGCCCGGTCGGCCACGGCGACGAACTCAACCGCATCCTCCGGCAGGCCGGCGGCCTTGAGGCCGGAAACGAAGGCGCGGTGGATGGCGCCGGACGAGGCGAGGCTGTCGGAGCCGCCGCGCAGGATCACGGCATTGCCGGCGCGCAGGCACAGGGCGGCGGCGTCCGCCGTCACGTTGGGCCGGCTCTCATAGATGACGCCGATGACGCCCAGCGGCGTGCGCACGCGCTCGATGATCAAGCCGTTGGGGCGGGTCCAGCGCTCGGTCACCTTGCCCACGGGATCGGGAAGGGCCGCCACCTGCTCCACGCCCTCGGCCATGGCCGCGATGCGGGCGGGGGTGAGGGTCAGGCGATCAAGGAACGAGCCGGTCATACCGTCCGCCTTGGCCTTGGCCACGTCACCGGCATTGGCGGCGAGAATTTCGTCCGTCGCAGCGCGGATGGCGGCGGCGGCGGCATGGAGCGCCTGCGTCTTCGCCTCGGGCGCGGCGAGGGCGAGGATGCGGGAGGCGGCACGGGCGCGACGGCCCATGTCGGCCATGGCGACGGCAAGATCCATCCCGGCCTCCATCCCGGCCTCCGTCGGCGGCACGGACCGGCCCGCGGCGGCGGAGACATCGGTGCGGGCGGCGGTGGCGGTGGCCATGGCGGGGTCTCGCTGACGGATAAGACGATGATGCCTCATAAGATAGGCATCATCGCCCTGATTAGCACGTCAGGGGCGCAATGCGACAGGCCGGATCGGGGTACCGGACTGGGTACACGGTCATCGCCGTGCGCCGGCCTGAAGGTCTTCCGTTCGTGAAGGTCACGCTTGCAAGCTAGGTGATGCGCGGGGTGCGCTGCCGAAGCTGCAGATAGACGACGGAGATCAGGGCGCACACAAGGATGATCTGGACCGGCGCCAGGACGGAACTCAGGACGGCCATGACGACCTGCAGGACCACGGGTGGACCGGCCCACATCGGCCCCTTTGCCGCCAACGTATGGGGATCCGGCATCAGGTCGGCGAGCGGAAAAAAGTTGAACACGACAGCTCCGACGGGCACCAGCAGCACTATCGTCACGAGCCCGACAAGAAAATGGGCCGCCACGAGGCGCAGCGAGTTCCCACTTCCCAAGGCCCGCGCCTCGCTCCACGGCAGGGGCTGCCCAAGGGCGCGCGACGGCAGGCGAAGCATCAGGCGCACGAAAAAACCCAGCCACGACACATATGCGCAGGCAAAAACCAGAAACACGATCAAGGCGGCCAATGGCTCGGGAATTCTGATCGCCTGAATGAGGGCACCAATGAGCGCCGCTCCAATTCCCAGCAGGAGCATATAGAGCGCCGTGAAGATGAAGATCACGATCCAGTCCAGCACATAGCCGAGTGCCCGGCCCGGACCCTTGCCGAGAGTCGCCGCATCAAGGCCCGACGGCCCCCGCAGAACTTCGTTGTGGGTGATCAGCGCCAAAGGGATCAGCGCACAGTATGCCAGGACGAAAACCACAGCCACGAGTATGGACACAACAGGCGAGGGCAAGACCCGCGACGCTATCACCGCAAGCGCCGGCGCCAGAGTGAGAAGCCCCACGAAGCGCCAATGCCGCGCCAGCACCGCCGCGGTCCACAGCAGTGCCAGCTTCACCGAGCGGAACACCGGCAGCTTTACAGTCGGCCCCTCATCCTCGTCCCGATACACCTCGACCATGGTCCAACCGCCTGACCGGGGCAACGCTGCGCGCGGGCGACAGCCGGCCCCCTCAACCGTCGCGGGCACAACCGGTATTGGAGGATGTGCAACCTGTCGAGCGGACGACGGTGCGGCAACTTGCCGATCACGCAACGGCAGCAGGCGCAGCGGGAGAGGAGCCGGGAGAGGAGCCGGACTTGGCATCGGACTTGGCGCCGGGCCATGAGCCGACTTGGCACGAGCGGCCAAACCCTTAAGGCGCCTGCGGCTGCGCGACGGCCCATGTCGGCCTAGCCCGTCAGAGGCGAAATGCGGCAGGCCGGCGCGGGGTACCGGGTTCGCGGGCTCGCGGCATTGTCAGCGGCGGCACCGATCGAAGCGTGGCAGTGAAGCGATGCCACACCGCGCTCATCCTTCCCATCCAAAGCGAGCTTCCATCGTGCGCTCTCTCCCTCTCGTCCTGCTCGGCCTTCTCGCCGCACCGCTCCCCGCCGCGGCTGCGGGCGCGAATGCCACCGGCGACCTGCCGCAGGCGCGCACGGCGCGCGGCAATGGCTCCCTCGCTGAGGCCAGGCTCGTTCATCCCACCGACCGCTATCGGCATTTCGTCCTCGGCGCCGAGGTGGAGGCCGCCGGGTTGCAGGTGCGCCTGAAGGATGGGCGGACGTTGCAGATCGACCTTCCGGCCGACCAGGTGTTCGAGGACCGTCGCCCACGCATCGTCGATCTCGATGGCGACGGGCGCGACGAGGTGGTGCTGGTGCGGTCCTCGCTGAAAACCGGATCGGCCATTGTCGTGGTGGCCGAACGCAGCGGGATGCTTGCTATCGTTGCGGAAGGTCCGCCGACCGGCGCACCGCGCCGTTGGCTCAACCCGGCCGGTATCGCCGATTTCGACGGCGACGGCCATCTGGACATCGCCTATGTGCAGCAGCCCCATGCCGTGGGGCGGCTCCGCGTCTTCACCCTGCGCAATGGTGCGCTCGTGGAAATCGCCGCGACCGGAAACACCTCCAACCACGTGGCAGGGTCGCACCAGATGGGGCTTTCCGCCGTTGCCGATTTCGACGGCGACGGCGTAGCCGATCTTGCGGTGCCAAGCTTCGATCGAACCCGGCTGCGATTCCTCTCCTTCAAGGGCGGCGTGCACGAGATTGGCACGAAGCCCTTGAACGGTCAGGCGGTCGCGGATTTCACGCTGGTGGTAACGGCGGGTCATCCGGTGGTGGAGGTCGGCCTTGCCGGCGGTCGACGCGAGCAGGTCTCGCCCTGAGGCGTTACCGCCTCACTCCACGCCAAGCGCCATGTCATCCCGATGGATCATCTCCGAGCGGCCCTGGCCGCCCAGCAGCGCCTCGATCTCGGGGGTGGTGCGGCCCATGATGCGGGCGGCGTGGGTGGAATCATAGGCCACCAGCCCCCGGCCCACCTCAGCGCCGTCCGGGCCGCGCAGCACCACCGCGTCGCCGCGGTCGAACAGGCCTTCCACCCGCTTCACCCCGGCCGGCAGAAGGCTGGCGCCACGGCGCAGGGCCGCCACGGCGCCATCGTCCAGATGCAGCGTGCCGCGCGGCTCCAGCGCCCCGGCGATCCAGCTCTTGCGGGCGCGCACCGGATTGGCTGAGGTGAGGAACCAGGTGCAGCGCCCGCCCTCCATGATGCGCTTCAGCGGGTTCTTCACATGGCCGGAGGCGATGACCATGTGGGTGCCGGCGGAGGTGGCGATCTTGCCGGCCTCGATCTTGGTGCGCATGCCGCCGCGCGACAGTTCCGAGCCCGCATCCCCGGCGATGGCCTCGATCTCGGCGCCGATGCGCGGCACCACCGGGATGAGTGTGGCGTTGGGGTCCTGCGCCGGCGGGGCGGTATAGAGCCCGTCGATGTCCGAGAGCAGCACCAGCAGGTCGGCGCTCGCCATGGTGGCGACCCGTGCGGCGAGGCGGTCGTTGTCGCCGTAGCGGATCTCGGTGGTGGCCACCGTGTCGTTCTCGTTGATGATGGGCACCGCCTTCAGGTCCATCAGCCGGCCGAGGGTGGAGCGGGCGTTGAGATAGCGCCGGCGCTCCTCGGTGTCGCCCAGGGTCAGCAGCACCTGGCCGGCGGTCATTCCGTAATGCCCGAGGATCTGCGCCCAGGTGCGCGACAGGGTGATCTGGCCCACGGCGGCGGCGGCCTGGCTGTCCTCCAGCTTCAGCGGCCCCTTGGGCAGGCCGAGCACGGTGCGCCCCAAAGCGATGGCGCCGGACGACACCACCATCACCTCGCAGCCGCGGGCGTGCAGCGTCGCGATGTCCTCCACCAGCGAGGTGAGCCAGGCGAGCTTCACCCGCCCGTGGTCGCGGTCCACCAGCAAAGCGGAGCCCACCTTGATGACGATGCGGCGGAAGTCGGTGAAGACGGGGGCTTGCCCGGAAACCTGCGAGGCCATGGTATTCTTGCGACCGGAAGGCACTCAGACGGGCAGCACGCGCACGTCGGTGCGGGAAAAGTCATCCCCCTTGAAGAGGAGCGGCGCGTCATGCGCCTTGGCGACGGCATAGGCCATGCAGTCGCCGAAGTTCAAGCCCGCCGGATGCCGGCCCTTGCCAAAACGGTCGAAGGCCTGCCGCGCCAGCCGCACCTGGAGCAGGTCGTGGGGAACCACCGTCACGTCGCCTTCCTCCAGCCAGAGCTCGACCGCTTCCAGCGTGTAGGCATAGCCCCGCCCCCGCAGCACGAGGTGGGTCTCCAACAGGGTCGGCGCGCCGATCAGGCAGGGCGCGCCGGCGAGGATGGGGCGGTAGAGATCGGCATCCGGCTCGTTGGTGAAGGTGGCGATGAGCACCGATGTATCGATGGCGATCACCGGGGGGCGCCATCGTCACCATAGAGGTCCCCATGCTCGGATGTGGCCTCGGGTGCCGCCTCCCGCGCCTTGCGGCCAAGCTCCGCCAGGCGATCATGCAAGGACTTCTGCCGGGGCGAAAGATCCGCATGCCGCAGGGCCTGGCCTTCGGCTTCATCCATGCGGCGCAAGGCCCGCACCACCACTTCCGTGGTGGTCCATCCATGGCGTTCCGCCAGTCGCCTGGCGGTCTCGAACGCCTCGTCGCTGCGGATATTCAGCTGTCGCGCCATGATGCTAGCTCCCGATCACGAAATGCTAGCACACATGGGAACCGACGTCAGCCCGGCCCGCTCACGGCCGCCAGCTGTCCCGCGGTTCCTCTGCCCTTTCGGCGCCCCGCTCCTGCTCCACCACGGAGAGCAGCAGGCGCAGCGCCTCCTGCACCCCCTGGCCCGACTGGGCCGAGAGCAGCAGCGGCGTCTTCTTGGCCGCCCGCTTCAGGCGCTCCTTCTGCTGCTTGAGCAGCTCGGGGGAGAGCGCATCCACCTTGGAAAGCGCAACGATCTCAGGCTTCTCGTCGAGGCCATTGCCATAGGCAGCAAGCTCGGCCCGCACGGTCTTGTAGGCTTTGCCGGCGTGCTCGGAGGTGCCGTCCACCAGATGCAGCAGCGCCCGGCAGCGCTCCACATGGCCGAGGAAGCGGTCGCCGATGCCGATCCCCTCGTGCGCCCCCTCGATGAGGCCGGGAATGTCCGCCAGCACGAACTCGCGCCCGTCCACCCGCACCACGCCGAGGCCGGGATGCAGCGTGGTGAAGGGATAGTCGGCGATCTTGGGCCTGGCCGACGTGGTGGCGGCGAGGAAGGTGGACTTGCCGGCATTGGGCAGGCCCACGAGGCCGGCATCGGCGATCAGCTTCAGGCGCAGCCAGATCCACCGCTCCTGCCCCTCGAGGCCGGGATTGGCGCGGCGCGGGGCCTGGTTGGTGGAGGTCTTGAACTGGGCGTTGCCGAAGCCGCCATTGCCGCCTTCCAGCAGCTTGACCCGCTGGCCCACCTCGGTGAGGTCGGCGAGGACGGTGTCTTCCTCCTCGTCGAGGATCTGGGTGCCGGCCGGCACCCTCAGCACCACGTCGGAGCCCCGGGCCCCGGTGCGGTTGGCGCCCTTGCCGTGGTCGCCCTTCTTGGCCTTGAAATGCTGCTGGTAGCGATAGTCGATGAGCGTGTTGAGGCCATCCACGCACTCGATCCACACGTCGCCGCCGCGTCCGCCGTCGCCGCCATCGGGACCGCCGAACTCAATGAATTTCTCGCGCCGGAAGGAGACGCAACCCGCCCCCCCGTCGCCGGAGCGCACATAGACCTTGGCCTGATCGAGGAATTTCATGGCTTGGAGGTAGACGGGAGGCGCCGCAAACGCAAGGGGCGCGCCAGATTCACGTCCCCTTTGACCTTTGCCTCGCGCCGGACCAAAACACCGCCATGAGCCTGCGCACGGTCGATGTCCTGCTGCCCCTGGGCCTCGACACCCCCTATTCCTACCTCGTGCCCGAGGGGATGACGCTCTCCCCCGGCGACCTCGTGCATGTGCCTCTGGGCGCGCGCGGGATGATCGGCTGCGTCTGGCCCCGCACCGACGGCCACACCGGCCAGCCGGTGGACGCGGCGAGGCTCAAGACCGTGAAGGCGAAGCTGGACTATGTCCCGCTGCCGCCGGACCTCCTGAAGCTGGTCGACTGGATGGCCGACTACACCCTCGCCCCGCGCGGCATGGTGCTGCGCATGGCGTTGCGGCATGGCGAAAGTCCCGGCGCCGGCCGCGAGCGGGTGGGCGTGCGCGTCAGCGGCCCGGCCCCCGCGCGCATGACGGCGGCCCGCGCGCGGCTGCTCGACCTCCTCGCCGACGGCTTCGTGCGCGGCAAGTCGGAAGCCGCGCGGGAAGCCGGGGTCTCCCCCTCCGTGGTGGATGGGCTGGTGGACGAGGGCGCGCTCGAAACCGTGGTGCTGCCCCCCGAGCCCGCCGCCTATCCCCCCGACCCGGCCTTTGCCACGCCCACGCTGTCCGAGCCGCAGGCACAGGCCGCGCAGGCGCTCAGCGGCGCGGTGGACGCCAGGGGCTTCGGCGTCTTCCTGCTGGACGGCGTCACCGGATCGGGCAAGACGGAAGTCTATTTCGAGGCGGTGGCGCAGGCGATCCGCGACGGCCGGCAGGCGCTGATCCTGTTGCCGGAAATCGCCCTCACCCAGGCCTTCCTCGACCGCTTCACCACCCGCTTCGGGGTGAAGCCGGCGGAATGGCATTCCGGCGTCTCCACGCGGCGGCGCGGGCGCATCCTCAACGAGGTGGCCTCGGGACAGGTGAAGGTGGTGGCCGGCGCCCGCTCGGCCCTGTTCCTGCCGTTCCGCGACCTCGGCCTCATCATCGTGGATGAGGAGCACGACCCGGCCTACAAGCAGGAGGACGGCGTCGCCTACCACGCCCGCGACATGGCGGTGGTGCGGGCGCGGCTCGCCGCCGCCCCCATCGTGCTCGCCTCCGCCACCCCCTCCATCGAGACCGAGGTGAACGCCCGGCGCGGGCGCTACCGCCGCCTCGCCCTGCCCGTGCGCTTCGGCGGCGCCAAGGTGCCGGGCCTCCTGCCCATCGACCTGCGCAAGGACGGCCCGCCCAAGGGCCGCTGGATCGCCCCGCGCCTCGAAGCCGAGATCACCGACACGCTGGAGGCGGGCGGGCAGGCCCTCCTGTTTCTCAACCGGCGCGGCTATGCGCCGCTCACCCTGTGCCATTCCTGCGGGCATCGCATGCGCTGCCCCTCCTGCACCGCGTGGCTGGTGGAGCACCGCTTCCGCCGCCGTCTCACCTGCCATCATTGCGGCTACCAGGCCCCGGTGCCGGAGGCCTGCCCCGCCTGCGGCGCCAAGGACAGCCTGATCCCCGTGGGGCCGGGCGTGGAGCGACTGCAGGAGGAAGTGCAGGCGCTGTTTCCCGCCGCCCGCTCCCTCGTGCTCTCCTCCGATCTCGCCGGCGGGGTGGAGCGCATGCGCGCGGAACTGGACGCCGTGGCCAAGGGCGAGGTGGACGTGGTGGTGGGCACCCAACTGGTGGCCAAGGGGCACAACTTCCCGGGCCTCGCCCTGGTGGGCGTGGTGGATGCGGACGTGGGCCTTGGCCAGGGCGATCCGCGCGCGGCGGAACGCACCTTCCAGCTGGTGCATCAGGTGGCGGGGCGAGCCGGGCGCGGCAAGACCGAAGGGCGCGGCTTCATCCAGACCCACATGCCCGAGCATCCGGTGATGCGGGCGCTGGTGACCGGCGACCGCGACGCCTTCTACGACACCGAGATCGCCGCCCGCGAGGAGGCCCAGCTTCCCCCTTTCGGCCGCATGGCGAGCCTCATCGTCTCCGCCAGCGAGGGCCACGTGGCGGAGGGCCATGCCCGAAGGCTCGCGGCCTCCGCCCCCCAGGTTTCGGGGGTGCGCATCCTCGGCCCGGCGGAAGCCCCGCTCGCGGTGCTGCGCGGACGCCACCGCTGGCGGCTGCTGGTGCGCGCCCCCCGCGCCTTCGACCTATCGCGCTACCTGCGCGACTGGCGGGCCACGGCGCCGAAGGTGACGGGCAACATCCGGGTGGCCATCGACGTGGACCCGCAGAGCTTTTTTTGACCCCCTGCCGGCCGAGACCCGAAAACCGCACCCATGAAGCAGCGCCCCTCCTCCCGCCTCCTGGTCGTGAACGCGCAGGGCCGCCTGCTGCTGTTCCGGTTCGTGCACACGACGGGCGCGCTGGCCGGCGCCATCTTCTGGGCGCCACCGGGGGGCGGCCTCGATGCGGGCGAGAGCTTCGAGCAGGCCGCGTGCCGGGAGCTGCTGGAGGAAACCGGCCTGCACATCACCGACCCCGGCCCGCAGATCGCCCGGCGGATCGTCACCTTCACCATGCCGGACGGGATCGTGGTGGAAGCCGACGAGCGCTATTTCCTGGTCCGCGTCGCGACGCTGGAGGTGTCGTCGGCGCTCTGGACCGCCGAGGAACGGGCGGTGGTCGCCGAGCACGCCTGGTGGTCGCAGGCCGATCTGGCGCGGGCGACCGAGCAGGTGTGGCCGGAAGATATGGCGGGGATGCTGGTGGATTTAGGCGTCTGGGCCGCCTCCCGGTGAGAAACAAGCATGGCTTCCCCACCAAGGCAGCGCTTGCCCCGCGCCGGCCGATGGGCACAATCCCGGCCATGCTCGCCCGCGCCGAATCAGTCTCATCGCCCCTCGCCACCGTCGTCCTTGCGGGCGCGGAACTGGTGCTGGACCCGTCCGGCGCCCTGCTGTGGCCGGACGAGAAGCTGATGGTGGTGGCGGATCTGCATCTGGAGAAGGGCTCCGCCTTCGCCCGGCGCGGCCAGATGCTGCCACCCTATGACAGCATCGACACCTTAAAGCGCCTTGCCGCCGCCATCGCCCTGCACCGGCCGCGCATGGTGATCGCCCTCGGCGACAGCCTGCACGACCGCTGGGCGCTGGAGCGCATGGCCGATCCGGTGCGCGCGGAAATCCGCCGCATCCAGGCTGGACGCACCTTCGTGTGGATCGCCGGCAACCATGATCCCGTGCCCCACGATCTCGGTGGCGAGGGCACGGCCGCGCTCGCCCACGGCCCCCTGCTGTTCCGCCACGAGCCGGCGGACGGCCCCGCGCCGGGGGAAGTGTGCGGCCACCTGCATCCCGCCGCCCGCATTGCGCTGCGCGGACGGGGGGTGCGACGCCGCTGCTTCGTGACTGACGGCAGCCGCATGGTGCTGCCGGCCTTCGGCGCCTATGCGGGCGGCCTGAGCGTGCGCGATCCGGCCATCGCCGGCCTGTTCCCGCCGCGCGGCTTCACCGCCCACCTGCTGGGCGACGGGCGCACCTTCGAGATGCCTGCCTCGGCCTGCATCGGGGATTGAAACTCAGGCCGTTCGCAGCTCAGCCCGATCGAAGCTCAGATCTTGCGCCGGCGGATGCGCACATAGAGCGCGCCCTCCCCGCCATGGCGGCGGCCGGCGGCTTCGAAGCCCACCACGATCATCCGCAAATCCGGCTCGGCGAGCCACAAGGGCACCGCGCGCTTGAGCACGCCCCGCCCCTCGCCGAAGGCGGGGCCGGTGCTCATGAGCCGCTCGGGATCGCCCTTGCCGGTGATCACCAGCACCAGCGAATGGCCCAGCGCCTGCGCCTCGATCAGGAACAGCCGCAGCCGGCGATGGGCGGCGGCCTGGGTGAGGCCATGCAGGTCGAGACGCGCATCCACCTCCGCGCCGCGGACAAGCCGCCGACGGGTCTTCGGCTCCAGGGAGGCGAGGGGAGGAGCGGGCGGCGGAGCCGGCGGGGATGTTTTCGACCGGACGACCTTGGCGGTCTTCGCCGGGGCTGCGGGCGGCTCCGGCGCCACGGGCACGGGTTCGGGCACCAGCGGGGCGACATCCTCCGGCACCGCCGGCAGCTTCAGCGGCGTCACCGAGCGCACCACATGGTCCCAGAGCGCGCGCTCTTCCGCCGAGAGCTGGCGCCGCCGTCCGCGCCGGCTCATTGGGGATGCCCCACCGTCCCCGCCGGCGCGAAGCGCGGCACCAGCAGGGTGAAGCTGCCGGAATGGCGGATGCGCCCGGCCACCGCGCCGGCCTCGGGACCGGTGCCGAAATACAGATCCGCCCGCGCCGGCCCGACGATGGCCGAGCCGGTATCCTGCGCGATCATGAGGCGGCGGAACGGCTCGCGACTACCCGGCGCGGCCAGCGGCAGGTCGGCCGCCACGAACACCGGCGCGCCATAGGTGTGCAACCTGCGATCCACGGCAATGGAGCGGCCGGCGGTCAGCGGCACGCCCTGGGCGCCCATGGCTCCGGCCTCCGCGCCCAGGTCGAGGGCCTTGAAAAACACATAGGACCGGTTCTCGCGCCGGAGCGCCCGGCCCGCCTCCGGATCCGCCTCCATGAAGGCGCGGATGCGGTCCATGGACATCTCTTCCCGCGGCACGAGGCCCCGTGCGATGAGAAGGCGGCCCACCGGCAGATAGGGATGGCCGTTATAGCCGTCATAATTGAGCCGCAGCACCCGGCCGTCCGGCAGCCGGACCCGGGCGGAGCCCTGGATCTGCATGAAGAACAGGTCGATGGGGTCCTTCAGCCAGGCAATTTCCAGCCCGCGACCGGCCAGCGCCCCGTCCTCGATGGCGGCCCGGTCGAAATAGGGCACGAGGGCATCGCCCTCACGCCGCAAGGCGCCGCCCGAATTAGGGGTGGGGCCGCCGCCGCTCATCAGCAGGTCGGACGGCCGGCCATGGACCGGCACGTCGAAACCATTGCCGGGGCTCAGCGCGCCGGCCACCTCCGGCTCGTAATAGCCGGTGAAGAAGCCGTCGCTCCCGGTGTCGGGCACCACGCGGAAGGGGCGGAAATTGGCCTCGAAGAACAGCCGCGCCACCTCCCGCGACGGCACCTGGGTGCCCAGCCGCGCGGCGGCGGCGCAGGCATGGGCAAGGCCCGCGGCTAGCGTGGGCACCGAGGCCGGGCCCACCTCCGCCGGCGGGGCACGCAGGGCGGCGCAGCTTGTCAGGAAGGTCCGGAAGGCGCTGGCGTGGTCGTCCGCAGCCCAACCGTCGAGGGCACCGAAAGCGACCGGCACCAGCTTCGCCCCGACGATGGCGGGCGGGGGAACGGCGCTCAGCATGCCGGAGGACGCGGAGGCGGAGGCAGCCGCGAAGACCACCGCGAGGACGACATGGGCGAGGACCACATGGGCAAGGACCAAAGCCGCCACGCCGCGCAGGCAGCGCTTTGCCGCGCCGGCCGCGGGGCGGCAGGGCAGGCCGTGGGAGGACAGGCCGTGACCGGTGACACCACCGCTGGTTCGGCCAGGATCCCGGCCACCGTCCCCACTCCAAGGTCCTGCCGCGTGCCGCACCGGACGCCTCACTGGGCGGCTTCGGTGGCCACCAGCTTCCAGTTGGGATCGCGCGTACCGAGGTCGCGGGCGAAGGTCCACACATCGGTCACGTCGGCCACCGTATCCGGGCTGCCGTCCACCACCGCGCCATCGGCGCCGTGGGTGACCGAGATGAGCTTGGACACGAAGCGCACCGTGAGCTGGGCATTGCGGTCGCGGACGGTCACCTCCTGAAGCTCGGCCTGCTCGATGGCGACGAACCGCGATTCCATGGTCTCGCGCCGGCTCTCGCGGTCGGCGATGGCGGCGACGAAGCCGTCATAGACATCCTTGGCGAGCAGATCCTTCAGCGCGCGGCGGTCGCCGGCGGCAAAGGCGGTCACGATCATTTCATAGGCGGCGCGGGCGCCGACCAGGAAGTGCTTGGCATCGAAGTCGGGCTCGATGCGGGCGATCTCGTCGAGGGCCGCGGCGGTGGCCGAGCCCTCCTCGGCCACGCCCTCCCAGCGGTAGGCCGGCGGGACATCGTCCACCGGCGCGGCGGCGCCGGGCGGGGTCACCGGGCGCTCGGGCAGGGGGACCACCTTGTCGGAGGCCGGCTGCGGCGGGCGGGCCGTGTCGCGGGAATAGGGATCGTAGGGCGGACGCTCGCGCCCGGTCCGTTGCCCGAGCACGCTGCGCAGGCGCACGAAGATGAAGACCGCGAGGGCCAGGAAGATGATCGTGTAAATGTCGAGCACTGCGCTTCGCCATGCCTTTCGGGCGCCGCGGCAAAGCCGCATCGCCGTGTTGCCCCGTACCGGCATCATCCCGCCGACCGCGCCGCGGGCCGAAACCGATCTCCGCTTATGTACGTCGAAGCTGCGGTCCCGCCAGCCCCCCATCTGCATGAGACGCACAGTTTGGCCGGACACACAATTTCAGTGTGAGCTTACGGCACGTGAACGCCCCGCGCCACCGCATCCACCGCCGCAGGCCGCATCGGCCCGTGGCGTGCCATCCCCGGCCGCGCTCATAACGATTGAACCCCTCTGGGGAAAGGCGACCGGCAGTTCCACGCTCCGGCCTTTGGGTGCGCGGCTCGTCCGCGCCGCACCGCTGTTCGCCGCCGGCTCCGCGCGGCTGGTCTCGGTGTCGTGAACCGGCGCGGGATGATCCTGCCGCTATGGTCGGCCATCCCCAGCCGCCGCGCCACAGCCTCAAGGAGAACGGGCAAGCCGCACCGACCGTCCGAACACCCCCTCGCAGCCGGCAACCGGCGCTTGCGTCCGGCCGGCGCTTGGCGCAGTAGAGCACGCATCCGCCCGGCTCCGACACGCCGGGCGGTTCAGGCTTTAGTTACAAGGCGCTGAGTGCAGCGGGCCTCGATTGCGATCGCATCGGCGCCGGTTCACGCGGCGCCCTATCCATCGGATTTCTCCCATGGCTCCCACCGTATTGCTTGCGGACATCGGCGGAACCACCACGCGCATCGCCCGCGCCGGGGTGGACGGGGTCCCGTTCGACATTCGTCTCGAGACCAACGATTCCTACGGTTCCATCGAGGACCTGCTGAGGACCTATCTCGAGTCGCTGGGCGGCGAGCCGCCCCGTTGCGCGGCGCTGGCCGTGGCCGGCCCCATCGATGGCGACACCGTGCGGCTGACCAACCGGAACTGGCGCTTCTCCACCGAAGGGCTCACCCGCGAGCTGTCCTTCCTGCGCCTCACCGTGCTCAACGATTTCGAGGCCTTCGCCCACGGCCTGCCGCTGCTGACCCGCGACGACCTGCTGGAAGTGGGAACCGGGCGCCGCGTCGCCGGCGCGCCCATGCTGCTCTCGGGCCCCGGAACCGGGCTCGGCACCGCCCTGATCCTGCCGCGGGAGGACGGCTACGAGGTTCTTCCCAGCGAGGCCGGCCACATGCGCCTCGGCGCGGTGACCACGGACGAGGCCCGTATCGTCGCCCATCTGGTGCGCGACCTCGGGCCGGTGGCGGTGGAGCACGTCTTGTCCGGGCCGGGACTGGTGCGGCTGCACCGCATCCTCTCCGGCGAGCAGTTGTCGTCCCACGCCATCATCAAGGCGGCGCTGGACGGCCAGCGGCAGGAGAAGGAGAGCTGCCACATCTTCCTGCGCCTGCTCGGCCGGGTGCTGGGCGACCTCGCCCTCGCCTTCGATGCCAAGGGCGGCGTCTATGTGGGCGGGGGCATCGGCCGGGCCATGGCGCCCTTGTTCACCGAAAGCCCGTTCCGCACGGCCTTCGAGGAACATCCGCCCTATCTCGACCGCCTGTCGCTCATCCCCATCCATGTGGTGACGCACGCCACCCCCGGCCTGATCGGCATCGGCGAGATCGGCCGGCGGCTGCTGGTGGACGGATAGGGGCGAACCACGGCGGTCCGCCGCCCCAGTCAGAAACGGTAGAAGCCGGTGAGCACCACGCCGTTCTCCTGCGGCGCATTGCGGGCGAAGACGGTGGACACCAGGGCAATCCCCAGCGTCACCGCCGCGCTCAGGTCGTAGGCGGCGCCGAGCTGGAGCTTGTAGTATTCGTAGGAGGTGCCGAAATACGGCCCCTCCCCCGCCCCTTCCGAGACCACGTTGAAAGACTGGAACAGGACCTGCCAGCGCTCCGCCACCCGCACGCCGAGGGTCAGGTCCAGGTGGAACTCGTCCGGCGGATCGCCGAAGCGCAGGCGCTGCGCCGCCTCCACGTCGAGGAAGGCGGCCTTGCCGAAGAGCGGGAACGCCCAGCCCGCGAGCAGCCTCAGATCAAGCTCGGCATCCTCGTAACCCACCGCCGCCGCGCTCTGGGAATTGCCGGTGCCGGGCAGGCGGCCGACCACCTGAGCGGAGACCACCACATCATTCTCATTGATGAGCCGCACCCGCGCGCCGGCGTCCGTATAGCCGGGCCCGGCATAGGAGGACGGCGCCGGCGCGCCCAGGTCCACCGCAAGGAATTGCGGGGCAATGATGAGGGTCAGCCAGTCAGAGGCGCCATATTCGAAGACGAGGGTCGCCTCCTGCTTGTCGTAGGGCCGGCTGTCGTAGAGGTCGGAGGACGGACCGAACTCGGAGCCCGAATGCACCGCGCTGCCCTGCAGGATGATTTGGCCATGCCCCTCCGCCTGCGTCCAGGCGCCCGCCCGGACCGGCGAGGAGGCAAGGAGCATGGCGACCAGCACCGACAGCGCAAGGCGCAGCGGGGCAATGCGCAGCGGGGCAGCGTGCGGAGCCGTAAAAACGGCACGCCGGCTAAGCTTCGGCCCGCCGCGACGCGGTGCAGCGAAAGCCCGTCCCCCGCGCGCTCCTTGTGCGCCCTGCGTCCCCATTGCGCCTACGCCCCAGCCCGGTTGCAATTATATGCAACTGCGAAGGCGGGTCACCACCTGACGCTAAGTGACCTTGCGTAAATTTCATCCGGGCTTGTCTTGCCGCCCTTTCGCGAACCCACCATATTGACCTCGGATGCGCAGGCTTGGTTTTGCCCGGCTGGCGCGTCATTGGATTTCTCAAAGGGGAACGACGATGTCCGATTATGATCGCAACGTCGCCGGGCGTTTCAACCCGTCGGTGGCACGCTCGCAGGCCGCGATCGACCAGGGCCTCCGCGCGTATATGCTCAGCGTCTACAACTACATGGCGCTGGGCCTCGCCATCACGGGCGCGGCGGCGCTTGGCGTTTATCTTTTGTCGGTGACCACCGATCCGAGCCAGGCGGCCGGCCAGGTGCGCGGCGGCATCATGCTGACGCAGTTCGGCTACGCGCTGTTCGTGAGCCCGCTCAAGTGGGTGGTGATGCTCGCGCCGCTGGCCGCAGTGTTCTTCCTGAGCTTCCGCGTGGAGCGCATGAGCGTCGCGGCGGCCCAAACCACGTTCTGGGTCTTCGCGGCCATCATGGGCGTGTCGCTCTCCACGATCTTTCTCGTGTACACCCACGAAAGCATCGTGCGGGTGTTCTTCATCACCGCGGCGTCCTTCGGCGCGCTGAGCCTCTACGGCTACACCACGCAGAAGGACCTGTCCGGAATGGGCACGTTCCTGATGATGGGCCTGATCGGCATCATCATCGCCTCGCTGGTGAACGTCTTCCTCGGCTCGACGATGCTGCAGTTCATCGTCTCCGTGGTGGGCGTGCTGGTCTTCGCGGGCCTCACCGCCTACGACACCCAGCGCATCAAGGAGATGTATTTCGTCGGCGACGACGTGGCGGTGGCGGGCAAGAAGGCCATCATGGGCGCGCTGACCCTGTACCTGGACTTCATCAACCTGTTCATGATGCTGCTCCAGCTCTTCGGCAACCGCAGCAACGACTGACGCTCAGGTCGCGGCGGCAACGTCGCGACCTCACGGCTGAAAGTTTCAGGCCCCGGCATGTGCCGGGGCCTTTTTCGTTGGTACCCCTTTTTCGTTGGTGTCCATGGCAAAGCCCCTCAATCCCATCGCCAGGGCATCCGCGCGGCCGCCTGATCGGGGCCACGTGATCGGGGCTACGTGATCAAGGGCACCTGGCGCCATCCGGAGCATCATTGGGTGGTGCGCGAGGGCGGGCTCTGTTAGCCGCGGCCGATGAGGGGCATCTTGGTGGCCATGATGGTCATGAACTGCACGTTGGCATCCAGCGGCAGGCTTGCCATGTAGACCACCGCGCTGGCCACATGGGCCACGTCCATCACCGGCTCCATCTTGATGGACAGGTCCGCCTGCGGCACGCCGGCCTTCATCTTCTGCGCCATGGGGGTATCGGCATTGCCGATATCGATCTGCCCGCAGGCGATGTCATACACGCGCCCGTCCAGCGACGTGGACTTGGTGAGCCCGGTGATGGCGTGCTTGGTCGCCGTATAGGGCGCCGAATAGGGCCGCGGCGAGACGGCCGAGATGGAGCCGTTGTTGATGATGCGCCCGCCGCGCGGCTCCTGAACCTTCATCACCCGGAACGCCTCCTGGGTGCACAGGAACGGGCCGGTGAGGTTGGTGTCCACCACCTGCTTCCACTGGGCGAAGGTGAGGTCTTCCAGGGGAATGGTGGGGGCGCCGGTGCCGGCATTGTTGAAGAGGACGTCCACCCGGCCGAACTTCTCCACCGTGGCGGTGAACAGGGCGCGCACCGAATCGGGATCGCTCACGTCGGTGGGCACGCACAGGGCATCGGCACCGATTCCGGCCGCCGTCTCTTCCAGCGCGTCGAGGCGCCGACCGGCCAGAGCCACGCCATATCCCGCCCCGGCCAGCGCCACCGCCACCGCCCGCCCCACGCCCGAACCCGCGCCGGTCACGATGGCGATCTTCTTCCCTGTCTTGCTCATGGCCGCTTCTCCCAAGTCTCGTCCCAAGTCCCGTCCCAAGCCTCGTCCCGAGGCTCGTTTCGTGTCTCTTGCCACGTCTGGTGCGTGACTGGTGCGGTTTTAAATCGTTTCGAATGGCTCCGACAACCGGTCGGGTCACCTTTTTAGCGTTCCGGAGCGTCAGTCGGGGGCGCGGGCCGCCAGGGCGTCGAAATCGATATAGTGGCCGGCGCGGTCGCGCTTGGAGGCGAGGTAGCGCACATTCTCGGCGGTGGGGCGGCCCAGCACCCGCTGGTCGGAGACCACATCGAGCCCGGCCGCCTTCAGCGCCGCGATCTTCTGCGGGTTGTTGGTGAAGACGCGCACCGCGTTCACCCCCAGCTGGCGCAGCATCCCGGCGGCGAAGTCGAAGCGGCGCTGGTCGAGGTCGAAGCCCAGCGCTGCGTCGGCGTCGTAGGTGTCGTAGCCTTGGGCCTGCAGGGCATAGGCGCGCATCTTGTTGGAGATGCCGTTGCCGCGTCCTTCCTGGTCCAGATAGAGCAGGATGCCGCCCTCGCCCTCCGCCATGCGGCGCACGCTGTCGCGCAGCTGGTCGCCGCAATCGCACTTCAGCGAGCCGAACAGATCTCCGGTGAGGCAGGCCGAATGCAGCCGCACCGCCACCGGCGCGGACAGGTCGGGACGGCCCACCACGATGGCCACCTGATCGCGCAGGCCCTCGCCGCCGCGGAAGACCACGAATTCCGTCTCCGGCGCGCCTTCCAGCGGCACCGGCGCACGACCGACGATGGCGAGCCGCGTCACCTGGGCCACGCGATAGGCCATCACGTCCGCCGCATCCACCATGAGGAGGCCGGCGACCGGCGCCGCCGGTACCACGCACACCACGGCGGCGGGCAGGACGAGGGCAAGGCCCAGAAGCTCCAAAGCGGCGTGGTCGATGGCATTGGCCGGCGCCACCGGCGCATCCACACGCGCCTCCGGGCGCAGGGCGAGGGCCGCAACGCGCATGGCATCCAGCGTGGGGAGGGAAACGGAACCGGCCTGGGCGCGCGGGGCGCCCAGCTTCAAGAGGCGCGGCGCCGGCAGGACGAGGCGGGCCTCGCCGGCCCCCGCGGCGGCAAGGGCAGTGGCGGCAGCGGCGTCGAAGGCCTCGGCGCCGATGACCAGCACCGTCGCGCCGCTCGCCGCAAGACGCACGCCGCGCCCGGCGCGCAACTCCGCCAGCGCCCGCTCCACCGCCATCTCACCAGCGCCCCGGCCAAGGCCGAGACCGTCAACCACCGTTGTCATGAAGACCCCTTATACCATCGGCCTCGGTCATCGACCGGACCCAAGCGGGTTACGCTCCTACGCCGCACGGGCTTGACCCGCGGCCCATGGGGCAAGCCCATGGTCCGCCGGCAGTGCAGGCAGAGGCGGCGCCGCAAAGCGCCGGAAAAAGATCCACGAACGCAGCAGGGGCGTAACAAATCAGGGCGTATGGCGTTCCTGCTGCACATGCTCCATCTCTACGGCGGGCGAGAACCGATGGATGACACGACCCGGCGGCGGTCTCCGCATCACGCGACCACCGTCCCTGAAGTGGCGATACGTCACTGCCTTCACAAGGGAGAACGGCCCTTCGTGGTGGCCCAGCTCGGCCAGTCGCTGGACGGGCGCATCGCGACGCCTTCGGGCGATTCCAAGTACATCAACGGCCCGCATGCCCTCGATCACCTGCACGCCCTGCGCGCCGGCGTGGACGCCGTGATGGTGGGGGTGGGCACGGTCATCGCCGACGATCCGATGCTCACGGTCCGCCGCGTGGCAGGCCAGAGCCCGGCACGGGTGGTCATCGATCCGTCCGGCCGCGCCGATCCGTCCGCCCGCTGCTTCACGGCGGACGGCGCCCGCCGCATCGTGCTGCGCCGGGCCGGGATCGCTGCGCCCGTCGCCGAAGGGGTGGAAGTGATCGCCCTGGAAGAAGCGGGCGCCTTTGCGCCGGCCGCCATGCTGGATGCCCTGGCCGCCCGCGGCCTGACGCGCATCCTGGTGGAAGGCGGGGCGCACACGCTCTCGGCCTTTCTGGAGGCGGGATGCCTTGATGCCCTTCACGTTTTCGTGTCTCCGGTCATCCTCGGCGCCGGCCGAATCGGACTGACACGCAAGGCGTGCGACACTCTGGCAGACGCCCTGCGGCCCGCCGCCCGGGCGCATGTGTTTCCGGACGGAGACGTGCTGTTCGCCTGCGATCTCGCCCGAGGCGCCGGCACGGTTGGCGACCTCGACCGTCCGCAACAAGCCGGGAGGGAGGGCCAAGCCCATGACAACCGAACGCACGACGACCGAGCCCAGGACGACCGAACGCTCGACGACCAAGCCGGCGATATCCGATCCGGCGATGGCCGCAGCCGCCGCACCCGCCGCCTACGTGCGGCCGGCTAGATGGCTGCACTGGATCATGGCGGCGCTCGTGCTCGCCGTGATCCCCGCCGGCTTCATCATGATGAACCTGCCGTCCGGGCCGGCGCAGGACTGGTTCTTCGACCTCCACCGCTCCATCGGCTTCACCATCCTGTGCCTCGCGGTGCTGCGGGTGGTGGTGCGTATCCTCAATCCGCCCCCGCCCCGTCCCGCGAACCTGCCCTTTGCGCTGTGGCTGGGCGCCGAGGTCGTGCACTACGCGCTCTATACGCTCCTGCTGGTGATGCCGCCGCTGGGCTGGCTCGCCTCCAACGCCTTCGGTTCGGCGGTGAGTGTGTTCGGCCTGTTCACCCTGCCCAATCTCGTGGGCAAGGACGACGCCCTCGCCGACCTCTTCGGCGGCTGGCACCAGCGGTTCGCCTATCTGATCACGGCGCTGGTGATCCTGCACATCGCAGCCGGCCTCTGGCACGGCATCGTCAAGCGCGACGGGGTGCTCTCGCGCATGCTGCCCCATCTGGCGCGCCGGCAGGCATGACAGGCCATGTGCGGGGCTTGCGCGGGGGCCGTTGACATGCCGGCGAAGCAATCCTACCACTTGTACGGCCGGCCGGTTTGTAATGCAGGATGGGTCGAGACATCGGCCCCTCCATAGGGGATCAAATCGCATGGCCCTACGCGTGTCCGGAAAGAATATCGACGTGGGCGAAGCCCTTCGTCTGCGTCTCACCGAGCGGGTCTCCGAAGTCCTCGCCAAATACTTTGATGGCGGATGGTCGGGACATGTCACCGTCTCCAGGGATGGTTCGGGCTACCGCTCCGAATGCCTGCTCCACCTCGATTCAGGTGTGAACCTGCAAGCGCATGGCAGTGCCCAGGACGCGAACTCCTGCGCCGATTCCGCAGTGGAGAAGATCGAGAAGCGCCTGAGGCGCTATAAGCAGCGCCTCAAGGATCGGCACGGCCACGGCAATGCGGGCAACGACTTCGCCGCCCAGAGCTACGTCCTCAGCGCCGCCCCCGAGGGGGAGAGCGACGAGGAACTGGAAGGCTGGAGCCCCACCGTCGTCGCCGAGCAGGTGAGTCGTCTGCGTTCGCTGTCGGTCGCCGAGGCTGTGGTGGATCTCGATATCACCGGAGCGCCGGTGGTGGTGTTCCGCCATGCGGGACATGGGCGGGTGAGCGTGGTCTATCGCCGCCCGGACGGCCACGTGGGCTGGATTGATCCCGCGGCTGACGATCTGCACTAGAGCACGCGCCGGTCAGATTGCATCGCAATCCGACCGGATCGTGCTCTACCTTGGAGTGAGAGGGCGTTTTCGAGCTACCTGGCAAAAGCTGGTGCATGTTCGGCGAACCGGTGTTTGCTGAACATGCCCTAGAGCGCAATCCGATCAGATGGCACCGACCTGACCGGAAACCCGCCCTCTAACATATTGAACGGTATTGGGATTATCGGTCGGGGTGAAGCGATCCGAACGGCTCCGGCCGGAAACCGTTCGGGCCGCGTGCGGGCCGTGGCTTGAGCGCGGCGCGCGATCCCAGTAAGGGAGGCCGCGACGACTTCCTCCGGGAGGGGGTGACCCTCCTTGTGTTGAACAGAGACGGATCGGGCCGGGCGGCGAAGCAGGACCTTGCTTCCCCGCCCGGCATCCGGCTCTCGCGTCCGCCGCTTTTTTCGAGCCTCGGCCGCTCGCCGCAGGGATCCGATCCATGCCTCTCGCCGACCTCCTCGCTCCGGAAGCCATTTTTCCCATGCTGCGGGCGAGCAGCAAGAAACAGGCTCTCCAGGAATTGTCGCACCATGCGTCGGTCCTGATGGGCCGCGACCAGCGGGAGATCTTCGAGACCCTGCTGCAGCGCGAGCGCCTCGGCTCCACCGGCGTCGGCAACGGCATCGCCATTCCCCACGGCAAGCTGCCGGGGCTGACGAAGCTGTTCGGGATGTTCGCCCGGCTGGAGAAGCCCATCGATTTCGAATCGCTCGATGGCGCTCCGGTGGACCTGATCTTCCTGCTGCTCGCGCCGGAAGCCGCCGGCGCCGACCATCTGAAGGCGCTGGCCCGCGTCGCCCGCATGCTGCGCGATCCGGACGTGGTGGAAAAGCTGCGCGCCAACCGTGACGCCGGCTCGATTCACACCCTGCTCACGGCAACATCGGCCTCCAACGCGGCCTGAGCACGCCTCATGGCCTCACCGAGCTGGGCATCAGCGCCGCGAATCAGCGACCTGCCGCACAAACCAGCCTCAGCAGGGCCGGAAACGTGCGGCAGCCGTTCGTTTCGTCAGGGCCCGGCACCAAGCCCGATCAATGCACGCTGACGGGCACCAGCTGGTGCTCCATGGCATTGGCCAGTGCCGCCTCGCGGCTGTCCGTGAGCATGATGGGTGTGCCGTCCGCCGCATGCAGGGTGAACAGCTTCATCCCCGGTGCGATCTGCGGCGCCTGCGGGAACAGGGCCTGCACGTCCTCCGAGCGGATGGACCGCACATAGGCGATCTCGCCGCCGCCGAGGACCGCAAGGGCTTCGGGGGTGATTTCCGCCGGGGTGATCTGGTTTTCGGTATCGTGTGTCATCTTTAAAACTCCTCACTCCGGGCAATGCGGCACAGCTCCCCTCACGGGCGGGAGACGATGTCGATGCGCTTGGCGTGGCGAGCGGGTTCCGGGCGAACCAGATCCACCGAGAGCAGCCCGTTCTTCAGTTCCGCTCCGAGCACGTTCATGCCCTCGGCCAGAACGAAGGTGCGCTGGAACTGCCGGGCTGCGATCCCCCTGTACAGGAATACGCGACCTTGGCCATCCTCGACCTGACGGCCCCGGATGGTCAGTTCCTTCTCGTCGAGGACAACTTCGAGTTGTTCCGCCGTAAAGCCCGCCACCGCCAGTGTAATCCTGAGGCGCAGCGGCTCGCCGGCGGCTTCGATCCTCTCCACATTGTAGGGAGGATATCCCTCGGCACTCTTGGCGACGCGATCGAGCGCCCGCTCGACCTCGTCGAACCCCAAGAGAAAGGGGGACGACAGCGAAGACATCCGCGACATCGGTCAAAGCCCTCGTCAAGCGACTTTGCATTGCCGGGCGCGCACCGCTCCGGCCGCGCCCGCCGAGGCCCTTACGGCACCCCGACCCTGCCGATATGGGGAGCAAATCCCATCCGTGCAAGACGGCCCCGGTTGCGGGCGCACCTCAGCTTAGAGCGTTTTCGAGCGAAGTGGATGCCGGTTCGCGTAAAGAAAGCGCGTGAACTCAATAACCTAGAGAATTTCCCCGATTCAGTGAAACGGGGAAATGCTCTAGGCCGCCCGGCGCGGACCGACCGCGGCGCGGGGGGCGAAGCTGTCGGCATCCGCCGCCTGCCAGTCGGCCCCGTAGGCCGTCTCGTCCGGCGCCTCCAGCAGCGCGCCGGCGGCCAGGAAGGGATAGAGCCGGTCCAGCGGCTTCACCTCGATGGGGCTCACCCGGTGCCACACATGGTGCGGCAACAGTTCGCCGGGATGGGAGAGGCCCGCCGCCGCCACCAGCTCGGCCAGCGCATGCACCGTATGCCGGTGATAGCTTTCCACGCGCTCGGCCTTCTCCGGCACCACCAGCCCGCGCTGGAGGTGGGGATCGTTGGTGGTGACGCCGGTCGGGCAGGTGCCGGTGTGGCAGCGCATGGACATGACGCAGCCCAGCGAGAACATGAAGGCACGGGCCGCGTTGCACCAGTCGGCGCCGATGGCCATGTTCGCCGCCATGGAGAAGCCGGAGGTGACCTTGCCCGATGCGGCAAGCCGCACCTCCTGGCGCAGCCCGGTGCCCACCAGGGCGTTGCGCACCAGGATGAGACCTTCCCGGAGCGGCATGCCGAGATGATCGGCGAGCTCCGGCGGGGCCGCCCCGGTGCCGCCCTCGGCGCCGTCCACCACGATGAAATCCGGCCGGATGCCGGTCTTCAGCATGGCCTTGGCCAAAGCGAACACCTCGCTGGGATGACCCACGCAGAGCTTCAGCCCCACCGGCTTGCCGCCGGACAACTCGCGCAGCTGGGCGACGAACTCCATCATCTGCGCCGGCGTCGAGAAGGCGGAGTGGCGAGCGGGGGAGATGCAGTCCTCGCCCATGGGGATGCCGCGGGTCTCGGCGATCTCCGGCGTCACCTTGGCGGCGGGCAACACGCCGCCGTGGCCGGGCTTGGCCCCCTGGGAAAGCTTGATCTCCACCATCTTCACCTGGTCGTCGGCGGCGCGCTCGGCGAAGCGCTCGGGCGAGAAGGTGCCGTCGCGGTTGCGGGCGCCGAAATAGCCCGAGCCCAGCTCCCACACGATGTCGCCGCCATGGGTGCGGTGATAGGGCGAAAAGCCGCCCTCCCCGGTATCGTGATAGAAGCCGCCGGTCCTGGCCCCGAGATTGAGCGCCTCGATGGCATTGCGCCCCAGCGAGCCGAAACTCATGGCCGAAATATTGAGAACCGAGGCGGAATAGGGCTTGGCGCAGGCCGGGCCGCCCACGCTCACGCGGAACGGCTCGTGCGCCACCGGCTCCGGGGCCAGCGAATGGGTCATCCACTCATATTCGGCGGAATAGGTGTCCAGCTCGGTGCCGAAGGGCTGGCGGTCTTCCTGGTTCTTGGCCCGCGCATAGACGATGGAGCGCTCATCACGGTTGAACGGGCGCTCGGAGAGGTCGTCTTCCATAAGATACTGGCGCAGATAGGGTCGCAGCGCCTCGAATACCCACCGCGCCGAGCCGATCACCGGATAATTGCGCAACAGTGAGTGCTCGGACTGGGTGATGTCGAACACCCCCACCAGAACCAGCGGAAACAAGACGCAGAACACGATCAGCCACGCCGAGCGGTCCGTGAAGGACAGAATCAGGCTCAACAGGGTGACGGCCACCAGCGCGATGAAGACGCTGTAGCGGGCAAGCAGCGCCGCGAGGCTGGGGGAGATCAGGCGGCGGCTTGGGGGGGCAGGCAAGGAGGCGGCAGGTAAGGAGGCGGCAGGTAAAGGGGCGGCAGTTGCAGGCTTTTCGGCGTTCCGCGCGGCAGCGTGTGGCTCTTGGGCTCTGTGCATGGCAGCGATCCTCCCGACGCCAAGCTAGGGCATTTCCGCGTCCCGATGAACGCGAAACTGCCCTAGCTGATTGTTTTAATGTGTTTTCTTCGCGCCACTGCAGAGGTACGCCTCAGGCCGTGGCCCTCGCCGTCTCGGCAAAGCGGTCGGCTAGGGCACGGATGACCGGGATCTGGGCGGGAAGCTCGCTCCAGTAGCGGCGGTGCAGTTCCAGGTTCACCACCGTGCCGGGGGAGAAACGGCAGCGGGCGGCCACGTCATCCCATTTGATGCTGCCCCAGCCCACCGGCAGGTGCAGGTCGCCCTCGCCCAAAGCGAGGCGCTCGGCCTCGTCCATGGTCCAGCTCTCCAGCGGCCGACCGAAGCTGTCGTGCACATGGACGTGCCGCACAAAGGGGGACAAAGCTCTGATCTCGTTGAGAAAGTCGACCCGCGCCTCGGTGGCGCGGAGGAAGGCGTGGCTCACGTCCAGGGTGGCCCGCACATGGGGGTGGTCGAGGGCGTCCAGCTCGCCGGCAAGGCGCGAGGGCAGCGCCGTCTCGCGCATGGGCTCGAAGCGGAAGATGTTTTCAACGCAGAGGGTTACACCCACCTCCCCGGCCTTGTCGCCGGCCCGCGCAAGGGCGTCGCGCTGACGGGAATAGGCCACGTCCACATCGTCGTCGCCGCGCACGCAGCCGGTGTGGAGGACGAGGTTGACCGCCCCCAGGGCGCCGGAGATGGCGATCATGGCGTCGAGCACCGCCTCATGGCGGGGAAGGCGGGCCTTGGGGGACATGAGATTGATGGCGAGCGGCCCATGCACCGTGTAGCCGAAGGGCCGGTCGCGGGTCATGGCCACCAGCCGGTCGAGGCGGTCCTGAAGCACCCGCCCGTCCACCACCAGCGTCCAGGCGAAGGCCGGAAGCTCAACGAAATCAACGCCCAGGGCCTCAGCCTCGTCGAGCTTTTCGGGCAGGTCCTCGAACTCCGGCGCATTGGCGCGGATCGAATAGCCGATGCCGCGAATGGCGGCGGCGGGCGTGCGGGCATCCATGGTGGATCTCCTGATCAGCGCCGCCGAACCGGCGGTAGGGGCATTGCACCGTCATCATACTGCAGGACGATGACAATCGTGCGGAGCATACGGCAACGGCCAGGTTCAGGCCGGCTTCGGTTCGATCGGTCCATTGGCCGGCCCGATGCCCGATCCGGGGCGGGGGGTGAGAAACGCGTCGAGGAAGGCGTCGAGCCAGCGGCACACCGCCCCGTCATAGCGCCCCCATCCGTCCAGATGCGCCTCGCGGGGCTGGGCGCCCGGGCTGGTGAGACGGTGGGCGCCGCGCTCGGTCCAGGCGCACATCATCTCCCGCGTCACCTCGGGGTGGAACTGGAGGCCATAGGCGGTGCCGCCATAGCGGAACGCCTGGTTGGGGAAATCCGCCCCGGTGGCCAGCAGGTCGGCCCCCGCGGGCAGGTCGAAGCCCTCCGAGTGCCAGTGGTAGACATGGCTCGGCCACGGCATCAGCGCGGCGCCGGCGCCGGTGGCAGCGAGCGGATAATAGCCGATCTCGCAGGCGCCCGCCTCATGGGGCGCGACGCGGGCACCCAGGGCCCGGGCCATGAGCTGGGCGCCGAGGCAGACGCCGAGGCTGGGGGTGGTTGAGGCCAGCGCCCGCTCCAGCAGGCGGATTTCCTCCGTGATGAAGGGACTGGGATCATTGGCGCTCATGGGGCCGCCGAACACCACCACGCCGTCATGGCCGTCGAGCCGCTCGGGCAGGGCGTCGCCCAGGGCCGGACGGCGCACGTCCAGGACATAGCCGCGCCGCTCAAGGCGCTCGCCGATGCGGCCAGGGGTGGAACGCGCCTGATGCAGCACCACCAGCACGGTACCGGCCGGAGGCGCCACGCGTGTCGCGGCGGAACCGTCCGCCGGCTCCAGACTTACGGGCACAAAGCCTTTGCCAGAGCTATTCCGGTTGCTCACCGCCAGTTTCCGTCTCCTCCCGGACCTCGCGGCGGATGCGGATGCGATCGCGCGAGCCGACGTTCAGAAGCTCGGCCGCACGCCACACGAGGTTGTCCTCGAATTCGCTCAGGCCGCCATCGGCATAGGCGACCTCGAACATCATCTCCACGATGCGGCGGCGGCCCTCGTCGTCCAGCGCGCGGTTGAGCACGCTGGTGAAGGCATAAAGATCCACTGCCTCGGCATCCTTGGCAATGGCAAGCTCGACCAGGGCCTCGCTCTCTTTCTCGTCCAGCCCGAAGCGGTTGGCGAGGATGGCCCGCAGCACGGCCTGCTCCTCCACTGTCACCGCCCCGTCGATGGACATCACGTGCACCAGCAGGGCAGCCGCGGCGAGGCGGTAGTCGGTCTCGTCGAACGCCGCCGCCTCGCGGGCGCCGCCGGTGATGTCGGTGATGAAGTCGGAGAGGGTGCGGAACATGCGCCTTCAATCCTTAGTCGGGCAATCCTTGGTCGGGACTGATCCGGCTGTGCCATGCCGCCTTTCGCCGCGCAAGAGCGACGCGCGCGGCGATACGGGCGGCGGTACGCGCTCGTTGGGGAGTCCGGCACCCACCGAATTAAGGTTGGAACCTGTCCCCATTCATAGAGTTTACCTTGCAGCAGGCTGAAGATGAAAGTCTTTTCCTGTCTACAAAATTGAGATGGATGATTGTTCAGTGTCGATATCGCGAGCGCACAGGATTCACCCGCTGACGCTGAAGCTTGCGCCCTGATCGCATCGACCTGAGCCATTCGCGCATCCGCAAATTCCGTGAGGAGAAAATCATGAACAAGATGCCGATTTACGCTGCAGCCGCGACCATTCTTCTTTCCACCACCGCCATGGCCCAGACGACGGTGCCGCCTGCCATGCCCAACACCCCGGCCGCCACCACCCCGATGACGCCGGGCACCGGCATGGGCCATGGGAGCCAGGCCTTCATCCAGCAGCAGCGCGCCGACCAGCATCTGGCCTCCACCCTCATCGGCATGTCGGTCCACGGCGCGGCCAACGAAAATCTGGGCGAGATCAATGATCTGGTCCTCGACCGCAGCGGCAATGTATCGGCCGCGGTGATCGGCGTCGGCGGCTTCCTCGGCGTCGGCGAGAAGGACGTGGCGGTGCCGTTCCAGGCGGTGGAGGTCACCCGCAACACCGACGGCAAGAATCGCCTGGTGCTGCGCAAGACCAAGGACGAACTGAAGGCCGCGCCGGAGTTCGCCAGGTACGAAGCGGCTCCCGCCACCACCGGCAGCGTGACGCCGACCCGTCCCGCCACGCCGCCCGCAACCACCCGCTGACCGGCGGCTTACGAACGGCCATCCGCCGCCCCGGTCTTCCGGGCGGGGATGGCCCGGCGGGGAGACGGGAGCCGGACGGCTCCCGTTTTCTTTTGGCCGCGGGCCTGAGTAAACCCACGCGGCGCCCGTGTCTCAGTTTGAAATGGAGCACAGTCGGAACATCAGGCTTTCAAACCGAGACACCACCTGCCTCCCGCCTCATGGATCCGCCGCGCCGAAGCCTTCAAGGTTGAATCTGGCGCCCGATCAAGGGCATTGTGGCGGCCCGTTCGCTGCAGGAGCATGGATGAACCTGTCCAGCCGGGGCCTTGCCGGCCTTTTTCTCAAAGTCATCTCTGAACCGCGCTCGCTCCCATCGCGGCTTGCCGTCGCCTGCGTCGTGGTGGCGACGGCATTCGGCCTGCGCTACGGGCTCAGCCTGTCGCTGCGGGAACTGGCGCCGTTCCTGTTCCAATTGCCCGCCATCATCGTGGTGACGCTGATCAGCGGCGCACGCGTCGGCTTCGGGGCCGTGGTGGCACTGGTGCTCGCCAATGGCGCGCTGGTGCCGGCCGGCGCGTGGAGCGATCTTGGCAGCAATCTTGGCAACACCCGCAACGGCAGCTTCGGTGCGGTGGCGGCCCTGTTCTCCTTTACGGTGAACGCTCTTGGCCTCTGGATCATCGGCACGCTGATGCGGGTGAGCGTCCGGCGCCTGAACGCCACCCACGGCGCGCTTCTGGCGGCGGTGGCCGAGCAGAACACCGTGGTGGCGACGCTGGAAGCCCTGCTGCACCACGCGCCCGTGGGCTTCGCCTTCTTCGACGGCCGGCTGCGCTTCATGCGGGTCAACGAGACGCTGGTCCGCATGGTGGGCATTCCGGCCGGCGCGCATGTGGGCCGCTCCCTCGCCGACATGCTGCCGCAGCTCTCCGACGCCATCACCCCGGGACTGGAACAGGTGCGCGCCACCGGGTCCGTCCTCGCCGACGTGGAGGTGGAAGGCGCCACCCCGGCGGCGCCGGGCGTGTGGCGCCACTTCCTGGTCAGCTTCTTCCCGGTGCGTACCCAGGGGGAGGCCATCGGGCTGGTGGGCATGATCGTCACCGAGATCACCGGCCGCAAGACCGCCGAGAAGGCGCTGGCCGAGAGCGAACAGCGCTACCGCCTCCTCGCCGAGGCCCTGCCCAAGATGGTCTGGACCGCCACGCCCGACGGCAAGGGCGACTATTATAACCGCCGCTGGGCCGAATATACCGGCGTCACTCCGCCGGCGGGCGAGGTGGCGGAGTGGCACACCTTCCTGCATCCGGAGGACCAGGCCGCCGCCCTGGACGCGTGGAAGGGCTCCCTCGCCTCGGGCGATTCCTACAGCCGCGAATGCCGGTTCCGCGCCGGCGACGGCAGCTATCGCTGGTTCCTGTGCCGCGCGGTCCCGGTGCGCGACGACGACGGGCGCATCGACCGCTGGTACGGCAGCTGTACGGATATTTCCGAGATCGTCGCCGCCCGCGAGGCCCTCGCCCGCACCAACGAGGATCTGGAGCGCCTCGCCAGCGCCCGCACCCTGGAACTGGCGCAGGCCAATGCCTTGCTCAAGCAGGAGATGGACGACCGCCTGAAGGCCGAGGCGCAGCTGCGCCAGGCCCAGAAGATGGAGGCGGTGGGCCAGCTCACCGGCGGCATCGCCCACGACTTCAACAACCTGCTCACCGTCATCATCGGCAATCTGGAGGCCGCCGAGCGGCGGGTCTCCAGGGACGCGGCGAACACGGAGGCGGCCGAGATCCGCCGCTTCCTCGACTATGGCCGCCAGGGCGCGCTCCGGGCCGCGACCCTGACCCAGCAATTGCTCGCCTTCTCGCGCCGCCAGCCGCTGGACCCGCGCCCCACCGACATCAACAAGCTGATCACCGGCATGTCCGACATGCTGCGCAGCGCGCTGGGCGAGCGGGTGACGGTGGAGACCGTGCTGGCCGGCGGCCTCTGGCGCGCCGAGATCGACCACAACCAGCTGGAGAACGCCATCCTCAACCTGGGGGTGAACGGGCGTGACGCCATGCCCTCCGGCGGCACACTCATCATCGAGACCGCCAATGCCTATCTCGACGAAGCCTATTGCGCCGCCCACGAGGACCTGGAGCCGGGCCAGTACGTGGCCGTCATCGTCTGCGATACCGGCACCGGCATGGCGGAGGAGGTGCGGGCGCGGGCGTTCGAACCCTTCTTCACCACCAAGGGCCCGCGCGAGGGCACCGGCCTCGGCCTCAGCCAAGTCTACGGCTTCGTCAAGCAGTCGGGCGGCCACGTGATGATCTACAGCGCACCCGGCGAGGGCACCACGGTGAAGCTCTATCTGCCGCGCCATCCCGACGACGTGGCGAGCGAGCCGGTCGCCCCCCACCCGGCGCGCGCGCACCACAGCGGCGGCGCCCGCGTGCTGCTGGTGGAGGAGGACGCCGCGCTCCGTAAGCTCGGCGCCGCCACCCTGCGCGAGGCGGGATACGCGGTGGCGGAGGCCGCGGACGTCGGGGCCGCCCTCGCGGCGCTGGAGGCGGGCGCCACGCCCGACCTGCTCTTCACCGACCTGCACCTCGGCGTGGGCGAGGAGGAGCGCCCTTTGGGCGGGCGCCATCTGGCCGACGAGGTGCGGCGCCGGCTCACCACGGTAAGGGTGCTATTTACGACCGCTTATGCAAAAAATGCCGCTGTCCATCGTGGACGGCTGGACCATGGGGTGCGCCTCCTGACCAAGCCGTTCACCCAGGCGGAGCTGGTCGCGAAGGTGAAGGACGTGCTGGAGGCGCCGGGAAACCGCGGCACCGTGCTCCTGGTGGAGGACGAGCCGTTCGTCGCCATGGTGGCCCGCCAGATCCTTGAGGATTACGGCTTCGAGGTCACCGTGGCATCCCACGGCCACGCCGCCCTCGCCCATGCCGAGGCGGCGGTGGCCGACCTGTCGCGCAACGCCCTGGTGCTGGCGGTGGTGGATGTGGGCCTGCCCGACCTGCGCGGCGACGAGGTGGTGCGCCGGCTCGGCGCCATCGCCCCCGACCTGCCGGTGATCATCGCCACCGGCTACGGAACCCAGGACCTGGAGGGCGAGTTCGGCGGATCGCCGCGGATCGCCCTCATGGGCAAGCCCTATGACGGCGCCACCCTGCGCAACGGACTGCGCAAGCTCGGCTTTGACATCGAAAGCGAATGAGGGCGTGTGGGAGCGGGCGGCGCCCACTCCCATTATCGCAACCCGATCAGCGGCGCAGCAGGATCTGGCCGAGGATGACACCGACGCCGGCGGCGATGGCGCAGGCGGTGACCGGCTGCTCGCGGATGCTCTCGCGCAGGGTCAGATAATGGCCCTCGGCCCAGTCGGACACGTCCTCGGCAGCGCTCGACGCCTCGCCCTTGGCACCCTTCACACCATGCTTGGCGGTCTTGCCCAGGGTCTCGATCAGCTGGGCGAAATCCGCCCGCAGCTGGTCGAGGTCGGCGCGGACATCGCTCAGGCCGGGCTCGGCGGTGGTGCTTACGATCTCGGGCTTCTGGACCATGTGGTATCTCCACGGAAAATTGACTGACGAGAGGCCCCAAAAAGAAGCCTCACCAACGGCTGACGGGCCTGGCCGCACCGGACGCCGCCCTGCTGTAGAGACGACCGTCCCGGCGCGATGGTTCCAGCCGGACCCCAAACGTCTTCAGGCGGTCTTCGCCTTGAGGGTCTCGGGCGCGGCCTTCGCCTCGTGGAAGAACAGCGCCTGGGCGATGGTGGCTTTCACCGTCTCGGTCAGGAACGGCTTGGTGATGAGATAGGTCGGCTCCGGCCGCTCGCCAGTGAGCAGGCGGTCCGGGAAGGCGGTAATGAAGATCACCGGCACATTGAAGCTCTCCAGGATCTCGGTCACCGCCTCGATGCCCGACGAGCCGTCGGCGAGCTGGATATCGGCGAGCACCAGGCCGAAATTGCCGGCCCTGGCCAGTTCCACCGCCTTGGAATGGGTGGGGGCGACGCCGATGACCTCGTGGCCCAGCTCGCTTACCAGCGTCTTGAGGTCGAGGGCGATGACCCACTCGTCCTCGATGATGAGGACGCGGGTGGCGATCTGGCGGTCGATCTCGCGCTGCGCCGCCACCACCTGGGCCTCCACCTCGTCGAGGGAGGTGCCCAGGATGTTGGCGGTCTCGGCGAAGGAGAAGCCCTCCATGGCGGTCAGGAGCAGCGCCACGCGCGAGGACAGGTCCATGGCCTGGAGGCGCTGGTCGGCGCGCGAGGGCACGGCGCCGCCCTGCGGCTGGCGGTTCCACACCTCGTGGAACGCCTTGTAGAGCGCGACGCGGGGCGAGACGGCGGCATCCACCGCCACCTTGCGGTCCAAAATGGCCTGGAGCGTGTTCTGGACCAGGAGATCGCCGGCCGCCTGCGAACCCACGAGCGCCCGCGTATAGCGCCGCAGGAATGGAAGCTGCTTGACGAGCGAGTTCGATGCCATGCGCAATCCCTTGGACCTGACCTGTTGGACTCCAGCCTGCCCCACCGGACCCGGCGCAGCGCGAACTTTCGAAGCGCTGGCTTTCGAAGCGCGAACTTTGCCGGACGCCTGCCGCAAGCTGAAGCGACAGATGTTAAACCCTCGTAACGCCCAAGCCGCACAGGAAGTTCCCGCGCTGCGGGAACCTTGGACCGCGCGTCGCATTGTACCCAAAGGTTGGTGAGCCTCACACATCAGTCTCGGGCAAGCCCGCGCGGCGGTTAAGCCATCCTTTTAGCGCCGGTCGAAGATCGCGGCGATAGAGTATTATAATGCTCGCGCAGACGAGCTTAAGCGGCGAGTTTCCGGTTTCGGCCGCAGCTCGTCAAAAAGAGGCGCGGGCGCGGGCTTCCGGTCGGCCGGACCATCCGCGGTCCTTGCGGAGCGATCATGGACTTGGGCAAGGCGGAGGCCGCACGGGCACGCAACAGGGAGCGCAGTGCCATATTTGCCTCGGCAACCGGGCAGCCCCGCTCGCTTTTCGACAGCGTTCGCCGCCGCCTTGTCCTCGTCGTCCTGCTTGCGCTGGTGCCCATCGCGGTGCTCAATATCGCCCAGGGCGTGGCTCAGCTCTCCGACGCGGAGGAAGATGCGCGCCAGCGCCTGCTCCAGCAGGCCGTGGCCGCCGCCGGCACCCAGCAGAACATCTTCGCCTCCACGGAAAACGTGCTCTATGCCCTGAAGAACGTGGAGGAGGTGCGCACCGCGGGACCCACCTGCGCCGCCACCCTTCGGGGCGCCACCATCAGCCTGCCCTTCGCCGCCAATATCGGCGTGCTCGATGCCCAGGGACGGGTGACCTGCGCGGCCCTGCCCTTTCCCGACCGCGCGGCGGGCGACGAACTCTGGTGGAAGGACGCCATAGCCAGAACGGGCTTCAGCCTGGTCGGCCCGGCGCACAGCCCCGGCGCCAATCTGGATGTCCTGGTGGGCGTCCTGCCCCTGCGCGACGCCGCCGGGCGACTGGAAGGCGCCATCGCCATGGGCATCGATATCAGCTGGCTCGACAATCTCCTGAGGCAACAGACCCCACCCTCTGCGGGCATCGTCGCCCTGTTCTCAAGCCGGGGCCAGGAGCTGGTGTCCAACGCCCGGGCCATGAGCGCCGCCCTGTTCCATCAAGAGCTGTTCCAGACCGAGGGGCAGGATCTGCGCAGCACCCTCCACGACAGCACCGATCCCGCCGGCCGGAACTGGACCTTCGCCACCGCGCCACTGGGGCGCGACGGGCTCACCGTGGCCTTTGCCATGCCGTCCGACCGGCTGTTCGGCTGGACCTTCGTGACGGTGGCGGCGAGCATCGCCTTGCCGGCTCTCATCATCGCCCTGTCGCTGGCCGCCCTGTGGGTGGCGGTGGATCGCATCATCCTGCGCTGGCTGCTCTATCTGCGCCGGGTGACGGCGGTCTATGCCCAGGGCCACTACGGCTTCCGCCCCACCCGTCTTGATGCGGCGCCCTCGGAATTCCGCGTGCTCGGCCATTCGGTGGAGAACATGGCCTTCGCCGTGCGCCACCGCGACGCCCGCCTGCGCGAGAATCTCGCCGAGAAGACCGCGCTGGTGCGCGAGATCCACCATCGCATCAAGAACAGCCTCCAGGTGGTGGTGAGCCTGCTCAGCCTCTACGGATCGGGCATCGGCAAGAGCGAGGACCGCCGCCGCTTCGACCAGCTGCGGCTCCGGGTGAACACCCTCGCCCTGGTGCATCGCATCCTCTACGAGGCCAACGACGGCTCGCAGGTGCACCTGCGCGAGCTGCTCGGCGAACTGGCTTCGCTGATCGAGGGCAGCACCGACACCAGCGTGCGCATCACGGTGGAGGCGCAGGACGTGCCCCTGCCCACCGACATGGCGGTGCCCCTCGCCCTCATGGTGGTGGAGGTGGTGCTGAACCTTGCCCTGCCGCAGGGTCCCAGCCCCGCCCCGCTGGTATTGAGCGGCAGCCGCAGGGGCGATCGCCTGCACCTCGCCTTGCGCAGCGGGGCCGGACGCTGGGACGAGAAAGGCTCGACCACCGACCTTGCCACCGGCTTCGCCGCCCAGCTCGGAGGCAGCCTCAGCCGCAGCGACGAGGCGGGCGGCGGCATGGTGGTGGCCGGGGACTTCCCCTGCCGCATGGGCTCCCCACCGAAAGCCGGCCAGGGCGAGTGAGATGTCCGCGAGACCCGGCCAGCGAGACCCGGCCAGCAAGTCCCGGCCAGCAAGTCCCGGGCAGGAATGGACCGGACCGGTCGCCAAGCGTTCGGCCGAAAGTGGCTGCTTTTCCCGGGACATGCACCATCGGGGCGGAAGCCGGCTCAATCTTGGGCGGTTCAATCGGAACCGGAGCCGCCCTGGCTCGTTGTCCTATGAGCACGCACTGATTGGCCTGCGCAGCAAGCGGACCAGACATCGCGTTGTTTTGGATCGCGAGACGGATTCGCCGGAACATCTGATCGGATCCGGCTCCAGGGGTATCGCCGTGGCGATATGGTCCCCATTGGCAGGAGCGAGAGCATATGGACAAGGCTCGAACCAAGGGCACGTCGCAACGCGGGTTCGCCGCCATGGACGCGGAGAAGCAGAAGGCCATTGCCCGCAAGGGCGGTGAAAGCGTTCCCGCCGAAAAGCGCAGCTTCTTCCAGAACCGCGCGCTGGCGGCGGAAGCCGGACGCAAGGGGGGCCAGAGCGTCGCCGACGAGCATCGCAGCTTCTCGCGGGACCGGACGCTGGCCTCGCAGGCCGGGCAGAAGGGCGGCCAGAAAAGCAGCCAGTCGGGCGGCACCCCGCCCACCGGCAGCACCTCCTGAGCGCCGTCGCTGGATACCGACGCTGAAGATGGAACCGGCAGGGTCGTCGCGACGTTGACCGATACACCGGCCGCGCTTCTGTGCGGGGCAGGTGGTGTGATCCATGTCGTCGGCACGGTCCGGCAAGGGCCGGCCGGGGCCGGTGATTTCGCGGAGGGCGCTGCTATGCGAGGGCTGTTCTTCTTGCCGCTCTTCTTGCCGCCCAGCCCTTGTCCGATGCACCGGACAAGCGGGCGTTCCGTATAGGATCGGGTGTCCAGACCGACTTCCGCCCTTGCTGACACCGGACCCTTGCCAACACCCGAGTTGCCCAACCTGTTCGCCCGAAAGATAGGCTGCCGAATGGACTTGCTCGCGGATCGCGAAAGGGAACACACGGAAAGGGGTCGTCGAGAGATGGATGCCGCTGCCCTGCGCACGCAGGTGCTCGAATTTCTTCCGGCGCTCCGCGCCTTCGCGCGGTCGCTCACCCGCAACCGCACGGAAGCGGACGACCTGGTGCAGGAAACCCTGCTCAAGGCCCTGTCCAACATGGACAAGTTCGATCCGGGAACGAACCTGCGCGCGTGGCTGTTCACCATCCTGCGCAACACCTACTACACCGAGATCCGCAAGCGCCGCCGCGAGAATGACGGCATGAGCGCATTGGCCCAGCAGGACACCAATATCGGCCCCAGCCAGGAATGGTCGGCGACCCTCTCCTCCCTCAAGGAGGCCCTGGCCAAGCTGCCCGACGACCAGCGCGAAGCCCTGGTTCTGGTGGGCGCGGCGGGACTCTCCTATGAGGAAGCGGCGGAGGTGTGCGGCTGTGCCCTCGGCACCATCAAGAGCCGGGTGAACCGCGCCCGCGCCAAGCTGCTTGTCCTCATGGGCGCCGAGACCACGGCGGACGTGGTGGAAGGCGACGCCGTCGCCATGTCCGCCGCCCGCAGCATGGGCTGATTTCGCGCGCCTGATTTCGCTCAGCTCATTTCGCTCAGACGCCGCGCGGGCTTTTGAACAGTTGATTTCGCTCAATCGCCGCGCGGGCTTGGACCGGGACCCGCCGTCAGTCCGGCTCCCAGCCGGGCGGGGCCAGTTCGAAGCCCTCGAACCGGAATGCCGGCGCCACGGTGCAGCCCACCAGCGTCCAGGCGCCGCGGCTTTCCGCCGCCTGCCATGCGAATGGCGGCACCACCGCCTGCGGTCGCTCTCCCGTCTTGAGATTCGGCCCCAGCACCACCGCGCGCCGGCCGTCGCCATCGGCGATGGCAAGGGTCAGCGGCGCGCCGGCATGCCAGTGCCAGACCTCGGCCGCGTCCACCCGGTGCCAGTGGGAGCGCTGGCCCGCCGCCAGCAGGAAATAGATGGCCGTGGACGCGCCGCGCGCCTCCACCGCAACATCCCGGCCCGCAGGCGCATCCCGGAAGGTCTCGCGGAAATGCCCGCCCTCCGGGTGCGGCTGGAGCTCAAGGAGGGCGATCACCTCCTCCGCGGACAGGCCGTTCTCCGCCGACAGGCCATTGAGCGCGTCAGCCACCATTCAGCCCTTGAAGCCGTTCTTGCGGCTGCGCAGCTCGGTGAACACGGCGGCCGGCTCCGCGCCGGCCATGTCGAGGCGTTCCGCCATGGCCGGATCATCCGCGCGCAGGAACGGGTTGGCGGCCAGCTCGTCGCCGAGCCGCGAGGGGATGGTGGGGGTGCCGGCATCCCGCTTCTTCTGCGCCTCGCCATAGAGCCGCACGAGGGTCGCGTTGTCCGGGTCCACCGTGGCGGCGAAGCGGGCGTTGGCGAGGGTATATTCGTGGCCGCTGTAGACCTGGAGGTCCTCCGGCAGCGCGCGCAGGCGCTGCAGCGAGTCCCACAGCACCGGCGGCTCGCATTCCAGCGGACGGCCGCAGCCCAGCGTGAACAGGGTGTCGCCGGCAAACAGCAGTTTTTCACCCTCGAACAGATAGGTGGCCGGGCCGGCGGTGTGGCCGGGGGTCTCCAGCACCCGCCCCACCAGGGAGCCCACCGCCACCGGATCGCCGTCCACCACCGCCACGTCGAGGCCGGGGATCTGGTCGGCCTCGGATTTCGGCCCCACCACGGTGGCGCCGTATCGCGCCTTCACCGCCGGGATGCCCTGGGTGTGGTCGGCGTGGTGATGGGTGACGAGGATGTGGGTGAGGTTCCAGCCCTCCTTCTCCAGGGCCGCGATGACCGGGGTCGCCTCCGGCACGTCCACCACGGCGGTCGCCTCGGTGACCGGGTCGTGGATCAGGACGGCATAATTGTCGGACAGGCAGGGAACGAGGCGGATTTCGGCTGGCACGGTCTCGGGTCTCCGAAGCGCGAGCGGAAGGCGTTCGACATCGCGCCCGAATGGGTTGCGGACGCGGCCGGCATGATCCTCTATTAAGCCGCCGAGCGGAAGAGCGGCCGGCGGGGTGTGCACACCTCGCGTTCGGCAGACCGGTGGCGGCCGGGAAAAGGGGACCCATGTTTCTCGACGTCGTCGACCTGCGCAATTTCTACGCCCAGCCTCTCGGCATCATGACGCGGCGCCTGCTGGGACGGGCCATCCGCGCGCGCTTCGACGACGTGACCGGCCTCAGGGTGCTCGGCCTTGGCTATGCGACGCCCTATCTCGGGGTGTTCCGCGAGGAGGCCGAGCGGTGCCTGGCGGTGATGCCGGCGGCGCAGGGGGTGGTGCGCTGGCCCTCCGCCGCGCCGACGCTGGCCACCCTCGCCGACGAGACCCTGCTGCCCTTCCCCACCTCGAGCATGGACCGGGTGGTGGTGGTGCATGCGCTGGAGATGACCCCCAATGCCGCCGAGCTGCTGAACGAGGTCTGGCGGGTGCTGGCGCCCGGCGGGCGGCTGCTGGCCGTGGTGCCCAACCGGCGCGGCGTCTGGGCCCGGCTCGACACCACCCCGTTCGGCAATGGCCGCCCCTTCTCCCGCGGCCAGGTGGTGACGCTGCTGCGGCAGGCCCTGTTCACCCCCGTGGGCTGGAACGAGGCGCTGTACGCGCCGCCGAGCCGCTGGTTCCTGCGCACGGCGGTGGCATGGGAGCGCGTCGGCGCCCGGCTCGCCCTGCCGTTCTCGGGGGTTCTGGTGGTGGAAGCCACCAAGCAGCTCTACCGCCCCATCCCGGCCCGCAAGCCCCATCTCGCCCCGGTGCTGGAACCGGCCCTCGACGGCCGCCTCGTGGGCGGCGCGGCGCCGGCGGGGTGAGGGTGAGGGGGAGGGGGAGGGGGGTGGCATCGCAGTCCTT
>NZ_JBAFVS010000022.1:0-83368 GCF_043194565.1 Xanthobacter autotrophicus ATCC 700552
CGTCCTTGAACCTTACGGAGGCTGACATGCCGAAGCTGAAGCTCAGCGAGATCCTTGACGAGAAGCCGGTGAAGGTGACCGTGGAGCTACCGGCGAAGCTGCATCGGGACCTTGTCGCCTACTCGGAAATCCTTAGTCGGGAGAACAACCAGTCCCCCACAGAGCCATCCCGTCTCATCGTCCCGATGCTTGAGCGCTTTATCGCGACAGATCGGGGATTTGCGAAGGCTCGGCGGGTGGCGCCTTCAGATCGTGCGGATGGGCAATCGCTAGGTTCGCTTCCGGGGAGGGAGCCATCGTCCGGGCAAGGCTGAGGAGCGTTCGAAACGCCGGATTGTCGTTTTTCGGCGACCACGCCGCATGAAATGAAACCACCTCGTCGTGCAGCGGGCGATAGGTCACCCCGGCGACCTTCACCAGACGTTCCGATTCGATGATCAACGTCGTTCCGCGTCCGGACGCGACGAGATCGAGAAGCTTGTAGCGCCCGACCCGCTGCGCCTCGACGCGAGGCTCTCCCTCAACCTCCCGGACTCTCCGGACCACATAGTCCTTAATCCGCGCGCCCGCCGGCGTGTCTCGGAGAAGGATTTTCTCAGCTTTGAGATCCCGCCATGTCAATGACTCTGAAGCAGCAAGCTGATGGCCTTCAGGCAATGCCACCAGCACCTGTTCGGACCAAAGGTAAGCTGAGTTGCACTCGCCAAAATCGCTCAACCCAATGACAAAGGCGATATCGATCTGAAATTGGCGAAGGGCGTTGATGTGCTCATGTGCTTCACCCTCGACGAAGTCTATGTGAACTGATCCATGTCTTGCGTCATATGCTCGAAACAAGGCTGACAAAAATCCGGAGGAAAGGGACGAAAACAGTCCAACCTTGAGATATCCACCTTCCGCCCGTCCGATGGCAGCCACTTCTGCAGCCCCGTCCCGAATGTGGTCCAGGGCATGACGGGCACGATGAAGGAAGCGCTGGCCGGCCATCGTCAGGTTGATTCCCCCGGAGTGCCGCACGAACAGGGAGGCGCCGATCTGGTCTTCAACGTCGCGAATCCGACGACTGACGGAGGATTCCTGCACCCCTAGTGCCGCTGCCGCCTTCCGAAAGCTTCCAGCATCTGTCGCGGCGATGAAATATCGGAGATGACGGATCTCGATTTCAGGTGTTGTGTGCCTCACAAAGAGCCTCAATGCACAACCGAACAACCCCGAGATTATCCTTTAACCAGACCCAGACTCAATCTTAAGTTGCTCTGAGGTAGCGCTTTAGGCGTCTCTGCAAACGGTTGCAACCGGCGGTCCAGCACCTGTCGCAGCGCGCTTCGACGAGTGAAACCGTCATTGGCTGCCCAGCAGACCCTTCCGGCCACGCTCGCAAACAAACAGACGCGCCTGACGGCGCGAAGTCGAACTCGCAATGGCGGGCTTTACGAACCTTCGTGAAGCGATCGCTGCTCGGGCCGCTATTAGGTGACACTTCGGCTCAATGAAAATGAAGTGCGCCATATCGCAGCGCTGAGTGTGGAAGGCGAGAGTATCGCAAACTTCAGCCAAAACCGTTTCAAAAACCGTTTCAGATCTGGAATCTGAAACGGTGGTCTCTGACTAAGCCATTGATTTAATGGCGCGCCGGGGAAGATTCGAACTCCCGACCCCCAGATTCGTAGTCTGGTGCTCTATCCAGCTGAGCTACCGGCGCCTGTGCCCGAAGCCGGTGGGAACCGGCCTGGAAGGGAAGCCCTTCCGGGGCGTCGCGACGTTGGAGCGCCGCGAGGACCCGTGAGCTACACCCTTCCCGCGGACCACGCAAGACCGGATGCTTGAGAAAAACGGCGCGGTCCCACTCCCATGTGGAAAACTGCGCAGTGCGCCGATACCTCAGGCGCGGATGCGCTCGCGCCGGTGGTGGCGGCTTTCCGGCTGGTCGGGAATGGTGATGCGGAAGGTGGTGCCCACCTGGGTGTCCAGAAGGCGGATCTCGCCGCCATGGGCGCGCACCAGCTCGTCGGCGATGGGCAGGCCGAGCCCGGTGCCGCCGCGCCGCGCCGAGGACACGAAGGCCTCGAACAGGTGCTCGCGTCGCGCCGCCGGAATGCCGGGCCCGGTGTCGCCCATCTCGATCTCCACCACCGCCCCCTTGCGCCGCGCCTTGATGCGGATCTGGTCCCGCTCGGGATCCACCGGCGCGCGCACCTCCAGCGCCTGCACGGCGTTTCTGGCGATGTTCAGGATCACGCGGAACAGCTGGTCGGGATCGGCATCGGCCATGAGCCCCCGCTCGATATCCACCACCCAGCCGATCCCCGAGCCGCTCTGGAGGCCGAGGGTCTCGCGCACCTCGTCGAAGAGATGGGCGAGTGCCACGTCGCGCCGCTCGGGCAGCGGCTCCTTGGCGCGGCCGTAGGAGAGGGTCTGCTCGCAATAGGTGATGGCGCGGTCGAGGGCGGCCAAAAGCTTCGGCGCGAAGCGCTGCACCGTGGGGTCTGGCACCGTGGCGAGCCGGTCCGAGAGCAGTTGCGCCGACGACAGCAGGTTGCGCAGGTCGTGGTTGATCTTGGAAACCGCGAGGCCAAGGGCCGCCAGGTGGCTCTTCTGATGCAGCGTCTGGGACAATTCGAGCTGCATCTCCTCCAGCGCCTCCTCGGCGGTGCCGATCTCGTCGGAGCGGCCGGAGGGCACGATGATACGGGAAGCGTCCTCCGGATTCTCGCGGAAGGCCGAGATGCGCTCGGTGAGCCGCCGCATGGGCCGCACGAACAGCCAGTTGAGGCTGACATAGACCAGCACGCCCGCCGCCACCGCCACCGCCAGCGACACCAGCAGCACGGTGGCGGCGAAGCGCAGCAGGGCCGCGCGCAGGGGCGTGCCGCTGAGGACGATCTCGATGAAGTCGGCGCCCCGCGGCGGGTCGCCCACCACGCGCAGGATGCGCCCGTCGGGGGCCGTCAGCGTATCGAAGGCGTCGTGGACCGCGGTCCACAAGGTGGTCTCGCGCATGTCGATATGCACATTGGCCATGGGCGGCATATCGGAGGCAGCGAGCAGGCGGCGCGTGTCCTCGCGCTTCACCACGATCACCTTGGCGCCCACGCTCTCCAGGAGCTGGCGGGTGAGGTCGGGCGAAATGCCCTCCTGCGGAGCGGCATCGAGCACGAGCGCGGCGGTGCGGGCCGCCGCCAGCCGGTCGGAAAGCCAGGCGATGCGATAGTTGGCGATGGTCGGCACCAGCACCGCGATTTCGGCCATGGCCACCACGGCGACGGTCAAGGCGAGGAGCTTGGCGGACAGCCCGAGGCTCCACCGCGCGCCCCTGGGCGCCGGCCGGGACTCCGGCTGATGGCTCGTCGGCTCCAACATGGCCTTGATACGGGGGGAAGACCCGTCCCGGATCGCCGCACCCAGCGCGCGAGCGATCGACATTAAGAAATAGGCAACCAATCGGTCACCGGCCAGAGCGACTTGAAATTGAGGTAAACGATTGAGGTAAACGGCGGGCACCAGCGGGAAGGTGGCGTGTCCGGCCCTTCTCCAGCAACTGGCCTGTCGCTTGGCCAAGGCACTTGGCCAGGGCGCTTGGCCCGTCACTTGGCCCGGCAGCTGGCCCGCGGTGCGGTGCCGGCGCTGCTGCTGCGGTTATTCTTCCTCGCCGAAGCGGTCCGCCACCAGGGTATCGAGGGCATCAAGCACCGCCGCCGCCTCGTTGCCGGTGGCGGTCACGGTCACGCGGGTTCCGGGGCCGGCGGCCAGCATCATCAGGCCCATGATGGAATTGCCCCCCACCGCCTCACCATTGCGACATACGGTCACGCAGGCGTCGAACTGCTCCACCGTCTGCACGAACTTGGCAGACGCACGGGCATGCAGGCCGCGCTTGTTCACGATCGGCAGGGCACGCACCAAGGCCTCGGGGGCGATGGGACCACCACACGCCGCCTCGGGACACTCCACCTCGTGCAGAATCTCTCGGGGTTGCGCGTCGTCCGCATCCGCCCGCGGAACGAAGGCGTCATTTACCGGAGAGGACACGGCTTGCGACATTGATATATTTCCTACCGGCTTCCTGCGCCACATCGACGGCCTGTTCCAGCGGCAGCTCGCCGCGCACCTTGGCGAGCTTCACCAGCATGGGCAGGTTGATGCCCGCCACCACCTCCACGTCCGGTGTGTTCATCACCGAGATGGCGAGATTGGAGGGCGTGCCACCGAACATGTCAGTGAGGATCACCACACCGTCGCCGGTCCGCACCCGGTCCACGGCTTCGATGATGTCCTGCCGCCGCCGCTCCATATCGTCCTCGGGACCAATGGTAACGGTGGCAATCTGGGTCTGCGGACCCATGACGTGCTCCAGCGCGGAGCAGAATTCGTCGGCAAGGCGGCCATGTGTGACGAGGACGAGACCGATCATGCTTCCTCCGCCTCCACCACCCCTGGATGAAGGCCTCCCGCGTTGCGGGACGGCCATATTCAGATCGGCTCAAAAATTACGCAAGGGGTGCAACGCACAAAAGCACATTTAATCATCGTGGTCACGCGTTCCGATAATGCAAGCGAGAACCAGTGGCACCTGGTCCCACGCCCCCAATGGAATACGTTGAACTTCAATATCTTGAAGAAGGATCCGCCGGGCTTGCGGGGGCGGCATCCGGCTGGCGTCGGGTGCTGCAAGATCGACCACATGCCGCAGTGCGACTATCGGACGATACGGTAACCGGCGGATGCCGAGGCCCCGCATCTCGATCAAACCGGCAAGTGTCGGGACCGGCCGCGCCAGCAGCACGCCGCCCTCCGCCACCAGCAGCACACGATCGTCGGCCACCAGCTCGGCAGGGGGCAGGCTGCGCGGCGCGTCGAGGATGAGCCGCAGCGCAAGGCTCGACTTGCCCGAGCCGGACGGCCCGCGGATGAGCACGCCGAAGTCGCCGATGGCGACGCAGCTGGCATGGATGCTGGCGGGTGCGCCCATGGCTCAGGCCGTCGGCAGGCGCACGACGAAGCGGGCGCCGACCACCTGCGGCGTGCCGTCGGCGCCGGGCTCCGTGCGGTTCTCGGCCCAGATGGTGCCACCGTGGGCCTCCGCGATCTGCCGCGAGATGGAGAGGCCGAGCCCGGAATTCTGCCCGAAGCCCTGGTGCGGCCGGTCGGTATAGAAGCGCTCGAAGATGCGCGCGAGCGCGTCGGGGCGAATGCCGGGGCCGTCGTCGTCCACCACGATCTCGGCGCCGTCCTTCAGCCGGCGGCACATGACGCGCACCGAACCGCCGCTGGGCGAGAAGGAGCGGGCGTTGGAAACGAGGTTATCCACAACCTGCCCCAGGCGCGAGGCATGGCCCGCCACCAGGAAGTCGGCCGGGGCGCCGTGGGCCCGCTCGAAGGAAAGGGAGACGCAGACCCCGTCGTCCTTGCGCACGTCCTGGGCGAGGCCCACCACCATCTCCAGCAATTGCTTGAGGTCGACATTCGCCGCTTCCTGCCGCTGCAGCTCGGCATCGAGGCGGCTGGCGTCGGAAATGTCGGAGATGAGGCGGTCGAGCCGCTTCACGTCATGCTGGATCACCTCCAACAGGCGGTTGCGCGAGGTGTCGCTCTTGGCCAGCGGCAGCGTCTCCACCGCACTGCGCAGGGAGGTGAGCGGGTTCTTCAGCTCATGCGCCACGTCGGCGGCGAAGCTCTCGATGGCCTCGATGCGGTTGTAGAGGGCCCCCGTCATGTCGCGCAGGGCGCCGGAGAGATGGCCGATCTCGTCCGAGCGGGCGGTGAAATCGGGGATCTCCACCCGCGACTTGATGCGCCGGCGCACCCGCTCCGCCGCCGCGGCGAGCTTGCGTACCGGGTCGGCAATGGTGCCGGCGAGCAGCACCGAGAGCAGCACCATCACCACCGCGGCCACCAGGAACACGCGCACGATGACGAAGCGCTCGGCCTTCACCGCCGCGTCGATCTCGCCGCTCTGGGTGGACAACAGCAGCACGCCGAGGATGGCGCGGAAGCGCTGGACCGGCACCGCGACGGACACCACCACCTGCCCGCGCTCGTCCACCCGCACCTCGCTGGCCTTGGCGCCCAGCGCGGCGGAGGCGACCTCGTGATAATTCTTGCCGGCCTGCGGGCCGAACTCCTTGTAGAGCGGCAGGTCCCCGCGGCCGAACCACAATTGCACCGCCTGCCAGGCCCGCTCCATCACGCCCGGCTTGGGTTCGTTGGGCGACGGCAGGTCGTAGCGCAGGATCTCGCCGCGCGAATAGAGCGAGCGGGAATCCAGCAGCAGCTGGCCTTCGCGGTCATAGATGCGGGCGCGGGTGCGCGTCGGCCCCACCAGGCGCCGCAGCACCGGGGCGACGCGCTCGGGATTGATGGGGAATTCCAGCGGCGCGAAGCCATCGTCCGGGCCGTAGCTCTCCCCCGCCTGCAATTCCAGCAGCCGCTCGGGATCGAGCGTGATGGCGTTGGTCTCCACCTGCGCCGAGGAGGCAATGGCGGCGGCGATGATCTCGCCCTGCACCAGCAGGCTCTGGATGCGCGCGTCGATGAGGCCGGAGCGGAACTCCGACAGATAGAGGATGCCCGACACCAGGGCGCACAGCCCGGCGAGGTTGAGCAGCACGATGCGCCGGGTGAGCGAGGAGAAGCCCTTGAAGGCCACGAAGCGCCGCACGCGCTTCAGCCACCCGATGATCCCGCCGCGCGGCTCGCGCCCCCGCTCCGCCCGGCCGCCGGAGGCGCCGGACCCGCCCGCGGCCATCTCGTCGGCACGTGCCTCGTCGATGTGCATCGTCATGTGGTCCTGAGCCCCCGGCGCGGTGCCGTGGTGCTCACTCCTTGAACCGGTAGCCGACGCCGTACAGGGTCTCGATCATCTCGAAGCTGTCGTCCACCGACTTGAACTTCTTGCGCAGCCGCTTGATGTGGCTGTCGATGGTGCGGTCGTCCACATAGACCTGGTCGTCATAGGCCGCATCCATCAGCGCGTTGCGGCTCTTGACCACGCCGGGACGCTGGGCGAGCGCCTGCAGGATGAGGAACTCGGTGACGGTGAGGGTCACCGGCTCGCCCTTCCAGGTGCAGGTGTGGCGCTCGGGATCCATGCGCAGGTTGCCGCGCTCCAGCACCTTGGCGCTGTCGGTCTCGCGGGGGGCGGTGCCGTCCTTGGCGCCGACCCGGCGCAGCACGGCCTTCACCCGCTCCACCAGCAGGCGCTGGGAGAACGGCTTCTTGATGAAGTCGTCGGCGCCCATCTTGAGGCCGAACAGCTCGTCGATCTCCTCGTCCTTGGAGGTGAGGAAGATCACCGGCATGTCGGTCTTCTGGCGCAGCCGGCGCAGCAGCTCCATGCCGTCCATGCGCGGCATCTTGATGTCGAGGATGGCGAGGTCCGGCGGGTTGGTCTTGAATCCGTCCAGGGCCGAGGCGCCATCGGTGTAGGTGTCGATGCGATAGCCTTCCGCCTCCAGTGCGATGGAAACCGAGGTCAGAATGTTGCGGTCGTCGTCGACGAGGGCGATGGTGGGCATGACACCTCTTTTCAGCCGTCTGGATACAGCGGCCTCAACTGCGGCCTTGCGCGAGGGGTGAACCCCGTTCGCGTGGCCGAAATGTGACACACAAGAGTCAACTGCCGCAAAATAGCGGGATTCTCCACCGACGCCAAACATCACACGCCAAACATCCCCTGCAACCTTCACCCTGCGGCCGCGCTGCCGCTTGCACAGGTCCGGCGGGACGCTCCATCCTGAAGCGGTCCGAAGCGAGCATGGTTCAAAGGGAGCATGGGTCATGGCCGATTCCGCCGCCGCCGCCGTCCGCCGGCTCATCCGCGAAGCGCGCTTCGGTGCCCTGGCGACGCTGGAGGGGGCGGGCGGGCCCTATGCCTCGCTGGTGGCCGTCGCCACCGACCCCGAAGGCCGCCCCACCCTGCTCATCTCCCGCCTGGCCCGGCATACCCGCAACATCGCGGGCGATGCGCGGGTCTCCCTGCTGGTCTCGGCCGCGGGAACGGTGGACCCGCTGGATGCGCCGCGGGCCAGCCTCATCGGCCGCATCGTACCGGCGCCGCAGGCCGAGGTGCGCACACGCTATCTCGCCCGCCACCCGGCAGCGGCCGGCTATGTGGACTTCGCCGACTTCGCCTTCCACGCCATCCATGTGGAAGAGGCACACCTGGTGGAGGGCTTCGGCCGCATCAAAGACGTACCGGGCGACGCTCTCCTCACCGACTGGACCGGCGCCGAGGCGCTGGCGGCCGGCGCCGACGGCGTCATCGCGCACATGAACGCCGACCACTCGGATGCGGTCGGCCTCTATGCGACCGTGCTGCTCGGCGCGCCGGAGGGCGCGTGGCGCATGGTGGCGGTGGACCCGGAAGGCTGCGAGATTTCCAGCGGCGAGTTGGTCAGGCGGCTAGATTTTTCGCGGCGCGTCACTGAACTTACTGCGGTGCGTCAAGAACTCGTCGCCCTCGTCCAGAAGGCCCGGCAGGGAACCGCGGCCTGAGCGGCGGCGTTTCCCTCCGATCACCGGGTGATCGTCGTGAAACGCTGATCCCTCTTGTATCAAGGGGTTATAGACGTCTCCCGCGGGAGGGCCGGCGCCTCATGATACACGTTTGGCTGTGTTTCTTTTGGCGACATCTCCTTATAGCCTGAGGGGAGGCGCGGCAGTCATCAAGGACGCAGGATGGCGTCCGTGTGCCGCGCGCGGGCCGGCTTCAAGCCGGCGGGAACATCAGGAGGACTATTCCTTGCTCGAAACCGGTCACCGGAACAGCGCCTGCGGCGCCGACAGCTTCGGTTTGAAGCACCTCACAGCGGTTCATTGGAACCTGCTGGAGCCCGCGCTCTACGAGCACGCTCTGGCGAACCGGGAAGCCCGCATCTCCTCCGGCGGCGCGCTGGTGGCCGAGACCGGCGCCCATACCGGCCGCAGCCCCAAGGACAAGTTCGTGGTCCGCGACGCCGACACCGAGGCCGAGGTGTGGTGGGACAACAACGGCGCCATCTCGCCGGAGCAGTTCGAGACGCTGTACCAGGACTTCCTCGCGGCGGCCGAGGACAAGTCGCTCTATGCGCAGGACCTTTACGGCGGTGCCGACCCCTCCTGCCGCATCAAGGTGCGCGTCTTCACCGAGTTCGCCTGGCACTCGCTGTTCATCCGCACCATGCTGCGCCGGCCGGAACAGGCCGAGCTGGACAGCTTCGTGCCGGAGATGACCATCATCGACCTGCCGTCCTTCAAGGCGGACCCGGCCCGCCACGGGGTCCGCTCGGAGACGGTGATCGCGGTGAACTTCACCCGCGGCATCGTGCTGATCGGCAACTCGTCCTATGCGGGCGAGATGAAGAAGTCGGTGTTCACGGCGCTGAACTACATCCTGCCGAAACAGGGCATCATGCCCATGCACTGCTCGGCGAATGTGGGCGCGGACGGCGATGTCTGCCTGTTCTTCGGCCTGTCCGGCACCGGCAAGACCACCCTCTCCGCCGACCCCAATCGCACCTTGCTCGGCGATGACGAGCACGGCTGGAGCCAGAGCGGCGTCTTCAATTTCGAGGGCGGCTGCTACGCCAAGACCATCCGCCTCTCGGCCGAGGCGGAGCCGGAGATCTTCGCCGCCTCCAACCGCTTCGGCACGGTGCTGGAGAACGTGGTGCTGGACAAGGTCACCCACGTTCCCGACTTCGACGACGGCAGCCTGACCGAGAACACCCGCTCCTGCTATCCCTTGGCCTTCATTCCCAATGCCAGCGCCACCAGCGTCGCGGGCATGCCGAAGAACGTGGTGATGCTCACCTGCGACGCCTTCGGCGTGCTGCCGCCCATCGCCCGGCTGACCCCGGCCCAGGCCATGTATCACTTCCTGTCCGGCTACACCGCCAAGGTGGCCGGCACCGAGAAGGGGGTGAAGGACCCCGAGGCCACCTTCTCCACCTGCTTCGGCGCCCCCTTCATGCCGCGCCATCCCTCGGTCTACGGCAATCTGCTGCGCGACCTCATCGCCGAGCACCAGGTGGACTGCTGGCTGGTGAACACCGGCTGGACCGGCGGCAAGTTCGGCACCGGGCGGCGCATGCCCATCAAGGTCACCCGCACCCTGCTCACGGCGGTGCTGGACGGCTCGCTGAAGGGCGCGTCGTTCCGCACTGATCCCTATTTCGGCTTCGAGGTGCCCACCTCGGTGCCCGGCATCGAGCCCCACGTGCTCTATCCGTCCAAGACCTGGGCGGACAAGGCGGAGTTCGACGCCACCGCGCGCCGGCTGGTGGAGATGTTCCGGGAGAATTTCACCCGGTTCGAGAGCCACGTGGATGCCGCCGTGCGCGACGCCCAGCCCCACGTGGGCATCGCCGCCGAATAGGCCGGGGGGCCGGCGGCAACACCCCGCCGCCTCTTTCTCAAAATGCAAAGGCCCGGCACCTGGTGCCGGGCCTTATTCTTCCACACCTGCTTGTGCGGGCAGTCGCGCGTCACGCCTCGCGGCGGCGCTGTTGGCCAAGACCCATCTGCTTGGCCAGTTCGGAGCGGGCGGCCGCATAGTTCGGCGCCACCATGGGATAGTCGGCGGGCAGGCCCCACTTCTCACGATACTGCTCGGGCGTCATGTCGTAGCGCGTGCGCAGGTGCCGCTTCAGGGACTTGAACTTCTTGCCGTCCTCCAGGCAGATGATGAAGTCCGGATGGACCGATTTCTTCACCGCCACGGCGGGTCTCGCCGGCTCGAGAATGGGCTCCACCTCGCCGCTGGAGAGGCGCTGGAGCACGCCATAGACCTCGTTGATGAGGGAGGGCAGATCCGCGAGGGCCACCGTGTTGTTGCTGACATAGGCCGAAACGATATCCGTCGCGAGCTCGATATAGGTGGACATATCCGTGGTTTCGCTCATGGGACCTTCTTCGCGGTTGGCTTTTTTGGCATCGATACGGCTGAAACTGAAATGCGCATGCACCGGTGGCGCGTTTGGGCCAAATGCTCGAACGGCAGGACCTCACGCGGGAAGTTTATCCCCAACAGCGCCATCTTCGGACGAAGGTCGAGCCTGCATCGGCGACCATTGAAACCTCCACCGACCCGGCCATTCCGGCGGCAAACCTTGTATCCCCTCCCCGTTCAGAAGCCCCACAGCAATCCGGCGACGAAGGTGCTGTATATTTGTTAATTTCGCGACTTCACCTTTGCAACCAGTATTTCGCGAAAACGTTTGCTGTTCTTGTATCCAAAAGCAGCAACTCAATTGCCGGCCGCGTCACGGGCCGCGTCACGGGCCTCACGGCGCTTTCGCGCCTCCACACATCCCGGCCTGCCAAAAAGGCGTTCGGCAGGCGCGCCTCCGCCTTGCCGTTGCCACCGGGAATGCCTACCTCTCGTGATAATCGAACGAGGGGTCTTCCATGCCCAATCCTGCCCCGTCTCCCGCCGCCCATGGTGACGGCGATGCCAAGGTGGTGAAAAGCGAGAGCGAATGGCGCTCCTGCCTGACGCCCGAGCAGTTTCGAATCACCCGCCAGCACGGCACCGAGCGCGCCTTTACCGGCCCTTATTGGGACGAGAAGCGCGCAGGGCTTTACTCCTGCGTCGCCTGCGGGACCCCCCTGTTCCGCTCCGAAGCCAAGTATGATTCGGGCACCGGCTGGCCCAGCTTCTTTTCCCCGGTCTCCCCTGACGCGGTGGTGACGCACGAGGATACCTCCCACGGCATGCGCCGCATCGAGGTGCGCTGCGCCAGTTGCGAGGGCCACCTGGGCCACGTCTTCCCGGACGGACCGGCCCCCACGGGCCTGCGCTTCTGCCTGAACGGCACGGCACTTTCGCTTGCGCCCGATGACGGGGACACCGGTGGCGTCTGAGCCGCCCCGCGCCCCGCGCCGGCCGAGCGAGCGCATCGTCCACGGCGTGACCCTGACCGACGACTTTGCCTGGCTGCGCGCCGACAACTGGCGCGCGGTCATGCGCGATCCGTCGGTGCTGGACGCCGACATCCGCGCCTATCTGGAGGCGGAGAACACCTTTGCCGAGGCCTATTTCGCCCAGATGGGCGAGGCCAAGGCCGCTTTGGTCGCCGAGATGCGCGGGCGCATCAAGGAAGACGATTCCTCCGTTCCCGCCCCCGACGGGCCCTTCGCCTATTTCTCCCGGCACCGGGAAGGCGGCCAGCATCCGCTGTATGGCCGCAAGCCTCTTCCCGATGGCCCCGAAGCCATCCTGCTCGACGGCGACAAGGAGGCGGAAGGCAAGGCCTATTTCCATTTCGGCCACTGGCGCCACACACGGGACCACGCCCTTCTTGCCTTCGCGGCGGACACCTCCGGCTCGGAGCTCTACGCCATCCGCATCCGCGATCTGGCGAGCGGCGCCGACCGGCCCGACGTGATCGAGGAAACCACCGGCGACCTGCTGTGGAGCGCCGACGGAACGGTGCTCTATTACATCCGACGCGATGCCGAGCACCGGCCGTCCAAGGTGTTCCGCCACGTCCTGGGCACCGATCCCGCCGCCGATACCCTCATCTATGAGGAGCCGGACAAGGGCTTCTTCGTGTCGCTGGGCGAGACCCAGTCCCACCGCTACGGCCTCATCGCCTGCGGCGACCATGACACGTCGGAGGTCCATTTGCTGGACCTTGCGGAAACCGCGCCCCTGCCGCGCTGCATCGCCCCGCGCGAGGCCGGCGTGCGCTACGAGGTGGAGCACCACCCGCACCTTGCCGGCAGCGACAGCCTGATCCTCCTCACCAATGCGGACGGGGCGGAGGATTTCAAGATCGTCACCGCCCCCACCGCCGCGCCGGACCGCGCCAACTGGCGTGATCTGGTGCCCCACCAGCCCGGGCGGATGATCCTGAGCCACACCGTCTTCGCCGGCCACATGGCCCGGCTGGAGCGGGAAGCGGGGCTGCCGCGCATCATCGTCCGGGACCTCGCGTCGGGGGACGAGCACGCCATCGCCTTCGACGAAGAGGCCTATGGGCTGGGACTTCACCCGGGCTTCGGCTTCGACACCAGCGCGGTGCGCTTCACCTACGCCTCCATGACCACCCCGTCGGAGGTGTGGGACTACGACATGGCGACCCGCCGCCGCGAGATGCTGAAGCGCCAGGAGGTCCCCTCCGGCCACGCCCCGGCGGACTATGTGACGCGGCGCCTCTATGCCCCGGCCCAGGACGGCGAGAGCGTTCCGGTCTCCCTGCTCTACCGCAAGGGAACGCCGCTGGACGGGTCCGCGCCGCTTCTGCTCTACGGTTATGGGGCCTACGGCATCACCATTCCGGCCGGTTTCTCCACCAGCCGCCTGTCGCTGGTGGATCGCGGCTTCATCTATGCCATCGCCCATGTGCGCGGCGGCACGGACAAGGGCTGGCGCTGGTACGCCGACGGCAAGCTCGCGGGGAAAACCAACACCTTCACCGACTTCATCGCCTGCGCCGAGCATCTGGTGGCCGAGGGCTTCACCAAGCCCGACCGCATCGTCGCCCAGGGCGGCTCGGCGGGCGGCATGCTGATGGGGGCGGTGGCCAACCTGCGGCCGGACCTGTTCGCCGGCATCGTGGCCGAGGTCCCGTTCGTGGACGTGCTGACCACCATGCTGGACGATACCCTGCCCCTGACCCCGCCCGAATGGCCCGAATGGGGCAATCCCATCACCGACGCGGCGGCGTTCCGGCGCATCCTGGCCTATTCGCCCGTGGATAACGTGCGGCCGCAGGCCTATCCGTCCATCTTCGCCCTCGCCGGTCTCACCGATCCCCGCGTCACCTATTGGGAGCCGGCGAAATGGGTGGCGCGGCTGCGCGCGGCGGACACCGGCGGGCGGCCCATCCTGCTGCGCACCAACATGGATGCGGGGCACGGCGGCGCCGCAGGGCGATTCGACAAGCTGGACGAGGTTGCGCTCGTCTATCTGTTCGCATTGAAGACGGTGGGCCGTACAACCTGAGGACGCCGGGAGACGATGCCGGCGCGGATCATGACGCGATCGCGACGGTAAACCGGCTTCTTTCCTTGATGTTGGACACGGCTTCAGTGCTACGGCCGGGGGCGGCTGATCGCGCAGGGCTCCGGAAGCCTGCCCCGGCGGCATTTGCGCCGGGCGCAGCTTCCGGTTATCCAGAGCGCGCTCGATTGGGGGAATGCGAGAGAGGGGCGGCTCCGCGCATTGAGGCACGCTTTGATGGGCCGTCTGGATCGTTACATTTTCTCGACCGCCGCGGTGGCGTTCCTGGGCGTCGTGGTGGTGCTCGCCGGGATGATCTGGGCGACGCAGGCCCTGCGCCAGCTGGACCTCGTCACCAGCCAGGGCCAGACCATCATCGCCTTCGTCGCCATCACCAGCCTCACCATGCCCACGCTGGTGCTGGTGATCGCCCCGGCGGCGCTGTTCATCGCCACCTCCTACACGCTGCTCAAGCTCAACGGCGACAGCGAGATCGTGGTGATGGCCTCGGCCGGGATGGGGCCGTGGCGGCTGCTGCGGCCGCTCATCGTGCTCTCCCTCATCGTCTCGGCCTTCTGCGCCCTCCTCGCCGTCAAGGTGGTGCCGGCGAGCCTTGCCACCTTCCGCCAGCAGGTCACCAAGGTGCGCGCGGACGTGGTGTCCTTCGTCGCCCAGCCGGGCCGCTTCGTGAACCTGTCGCAGGGCCTCGTCTTCCATGTGCGCGAGCGCGCGCCCAATGGGGTGATGCGCGGCATCTTCATCAATGACGCGCGCGACGACGCCGTCTCCACCTACCTCGCCGACCGCGGCCAGATCATCGAGAGCGATGCCGGGATCTTCCTGGTGCTGGAGAATGGCTCCATCCAGCGGCGCGGCGGCGCGACCAAGGAAGCCGGCACGGAACAGGGCCGGCAGACGAGCCCAGAGAAGGGGCAGGAGACGAGCCAGGAAGCGAACCAGGAGAAGGGCAAGTCGTCCAACTCCTCGGTGGTGGAGTTCCAGCGCTACGCCTTCGACCTGTCGTCCCTTGCCCCCAATTCCCAGGGCCAGGACGTGAAGCCCATGGAGCGGCCCATTTCCTTCGTGCTGAACCCGCCGGAGGACGACTTTTACCTGCGCTTCTTCCCCGGCCGCTACCGGGAGGAAGTGCACAAGCGCCTGTCCGCCGGCCTCTATCCCATGGCCTTCTTCGCCATCGCCGCCGCAGCGCTGGCGCGCCCGCGCACCACCCGCCAGAGCCAGGTCGCGGCGCTGGCCGCCATCATCCCGGCCATGGGCGCGGTGCAGATCGGCAATTTCGCCATCGCCGGCCAGCTGAAGACCCAGGCCGGGGCGGTGCCGCTCATCTATCTTCTGCCGATCCTAACCGTGGTCCTCTGTGCCATGGTGGTCCAGGGCTGGATCCGCCTCTCCCCGCCGGCGGCGCTGGTCGCCCTGGGGGACTGGCTGAAGCAGCGCTTCACACGGCGCGCGGCGGCCTGAGCCCCATGATCGGACGCATTCTCGGCTTCTATTTCGCGCGGCGCTTCGCGAGCGCGGTGGTGCTCATCTTCCTGTCCTGCGTCACGCTCATCGTGCTCGTGGACTTCCTGGAGATGGCGCGCCGCACCGCCGATCGCGAGCAGGTGACCGTGGGCCTGCTGGCCCTCGTCACCCTCTACCGCGCGCCCTCCTTCACCGAGCAGCTCATGCCGTTCGCGGTGCTGTTCGGTGCCATCTCCACCTTCGTCCTGCTGTCGCGGCGGCTGGAACTGGTGGTGGCGCGGGCAGTGGGCCTCTCGGTCTGGCAGTTCATCACGCCGCCGGTGCTGGTGGCGTTCCTCATCGGCGTGTTCGCCACCACGGTGTTCAACCCGGTCTCCGCCGACTTCAAGGAGCGCGCGAACCAGATCGAGGGCGAGATCTTCGGCTCCTCCTCGTCAGGGCTCCTGCCCCAGGGCAAGAAGGAGTTCTGGGTGCGCCAGCAGAGCGTGGACGGCCAGTCCATCATCCAGGCCCAGGCCACCCGCCAGGGCGGTCGGGCGCTGTCCGGCGTGGTGGTGTTCGAGTTCGACAGGGCCGACCGTCTGGTGGAGCGTGTGGAAGCCCGCTCTGCAACCTTGGGAGATGGTGCATGGATTCTTACCGACGCCCGCGTGTTGGTCCCCGGCCTTGATTATCAGCACTATGATACCTATTTGATTGCCACGAATCTCGACCCAAAGCAGATTCAGGAGTCGCTGATCGCCCCGGAAACCGTGTCGTTTTGGCAACTTCCCTCCGCCATCCGCAGTGCAGAACAATCCGGCTTCGGCGCCGAAAGGTACCGTCTTCAGCTCCAGAGCCTTCTGGCACGGCCATTTCTCCTGGTGGCAATGGTACTCATTGCCGCGGTGGTGGGGCTGCGCGTGTTCCGCTTCGGCGGGGTGGGACAGACGATTCTCGGTGGCGTGCTTGCGGGCTTTCTGCTTTATGTTGGAACCAAGCTCGCTGAGGACCTCGGCGAGGCGGGTTTCGTTCATCCCGTTGCTGCAGCATGGTTTCCTGCGGTCACCGGGATTCTTCTGGGGGTACTCATTCTGTTGCATCGGGAGGACGGATGACGGTCGGGCTTCCCCCCGCCGTAGGCAACATCTCCGGGGGCCGGCGCCGCAACGCGCGCCGGACGGGGGTGCTTGCGTCCGCGGCCGGCCTCTATCTGATGGCAGCGAGCCTCGTCGCCACCGCTCCCGCGGTTGCGCAGACGCAGGACAACCAGCCTCCCGGCATCACCTCGAGCGCGCTCGGCACGAGCTTCTCCGGCACGGGCAAGCTCGACCCGAACCAGAAGATGCTGGTGACCGCCGACCAGCTCGAATACGACTACCAGCGGGAAACGGTCTCTGCCGTCGGCACGGTCCAGATCTATTATGACGGCTCGACCCTGGAGGCGAACCGGGTGGTGCTCGACCGCAAGTCGAACACCCTGTTCGCCCAGGGCAACGTCCGGCTCAAGGACAAGACCGGCAAGATCGTCACGGCCGACAACCTGGAGCTGACGCAGGACTTCAAGCAGGGCTTCATCGATTCCCTGCGCCTCGACACGCCGGACAAGACCCACTTTGCCGCCACCCGTGCCGATCGCACGGACGGCAACGTGACCGTGTTCCAGAACGGCGTCTACACCGCCTGCGAACCGTGCAAGGACGACCCGAGCAAGCCTCCGCTGTGGCAGATCAAGGCCAAGAAGATCGTCCACAACGAAGAGGAGAAGATGATCTACTACCAGGATGCTTGGGTAGAGTTCTTCGGCATGCCTGTGGCCTATTTCCCGTACCTGTCGTCGCCTGATCCGACCGTGAAGCGCAAGACCGGCTTCCTCATCCCGGAATTCTTCTCGTCGAGCCAGATCGGCTATGGCGTCTCCACGCCCTTCTTCTGGAACATCGCGCCCGACCGCGACCTGACACTGACCCCCTCCTTCACCACGAAGCAGGGCGTGCTGATGGAGGCGGAGTGGCGGCAGCGCCTGATCAACGGCGCCTATACCATCCGCGCCGCCGGCATCATGCAGCAGGACAAGGACGCCTTCACCACCTCGTCCTACGGGCTGACCGAATATCTGCCGGGCTATCGCGACAACCGCGGCTCGCTGCAGAGCACCGGCGCGTTCGCGCTCAACAAGTTCTGGACCTTCGGCTGGGATGGAACCCTGGTCTCCGACCGCACCTTCCTCCAGGACTACAATCTGATCGGCGACGGAGCCTCCACAAAGACCTCCACCGTCTACCTCACCGGCCAGGGCGACCGCTCCTATTTCGACGTGCGCGGGCTTTATTTCCTTGGCCTGTCGGTGACCGACAACCAGGACCTGCAGCCCATCGTCGGCACGCTCAATTACAACAAGGTGTTCGACAAGGCCCTGTGGGGCGGTGAAGCCGGCATCAAGGCGAACCTCACCAGCCTGACCCGCCAGGAGGCCGACTTCATCGGCACCTCGGCCCTCACCTCCTCCACCGGAGCCGTGGGCATCCCGACCGGCTCCTGCGCGCTGATGAATCCCAATCCCGAGCAGTGCCTGCTGCGCGGTGCGCCGGGCGACTACACGCGCCTGTCGGCGGAGCTCTACTGGAAGAAGGCCATCACCGATTCCGCGGGCCAGATCTGGACGCCCTTCGTGACCGCGCGGGTGGACGTCGCCTCCGTGAACACCGGCTATCTGCCCTACAGCTACATGTACGGCGCCACCTTGCCCGGCCAGAACACGCTCCAGTCCGGCGCCGACGACCTGATCCGCGGCATGCCGGCGGTGGGCCTCGACTACAAATATCCCTTCATCTCCGCCGAGAGCTGGGGCACCCAGATCATCGAGCCGCGGGCCCAGGTCATCATCCGGCCGAACGAGACGAACATCGGCAACTTCCCGAACGAGGATGCCCAGAGCCTGGTGTTCGACGACACCAACCTGTTCGAGGTGAACAAATATTCGGGCTACGACCGGGTCGAGGGCGGCAGCCGCGTCAATCTCGGCGTGACCTATACGGCCGCCATCCACGGGGCGGGCCTCGTCACCGCGGTGATTGGCCAGTCCTACAACCTGTTCGGCCGGAACTCGTTTGCCTATGGCGACATGGCCAACACGGGCCTCGAGTCGGGCCTTGAGTCCACGGCGTCCGACTACATCGCCAAGTTCGGCTATTCGCCGACCAAGTATCTCGAATTCGTGACCCGCTTCCGGTTCGACAACGACAACCTCTCCATGCAGCGCTTCGAGTTGCAGGGCCGCGCGGAGATTGACCGGTTCAACGTGGCCCTCACCTACGGCCGCTACGAGGCGCAGCCGCTGCTGGGCTATTACGACACGCGCGAAGGCATCTACACCAACGCCTCGTACAAGCTGAACGACAATTGGGCCGTCCGTGGCGCGGTGCGCTACGACTTCGCCGCCGGCGAATTCGACTACACGCTGGTGGGCCTCAGCTATATCGACGACTGCTTCACCCTCGCCCTCAACTATGTCACCGACTACACCCTGAACGGACCCAATGCGGCGCCGGTCAACAAGGTGATGTTCCGCATCGGGCTGCGGACACTGGGCGAGGGCGGGTTCTCCACCTCCCTCGGCTCCAGCAGCGAAACCAGCCAGTGAGGGCGCGCGCCGGTTGAGCCGGCTGCAGCTTCGGCTGCGGTCTCCCAAGCGGGCCGCAATGCCGCCACAGGAAGGGGACACAAGTCGCCGTCTGACCTTCGGACAGGATCATGCTGCTTCGTCATTTTCTCCTCACGGCCCTTGCGCTGGCCTTCCTCGCCCTCGGGACCGGCGCGCCCGCACAAGCCCAGCAGATCATCGTGATGGTGAATGGCGATCCCATCACCACCTATGACGTGGCGCAGCGCCAGCTCATGCACCAGATGATCGAACGCAAGGGCGTGACGTCACAGCAGGCGCTTGAGGATCTCATCGACGAGCGCATCAAGATCCAGCAGGCCATCCGCCTCAAGATGGAGGTGGAGCAGAAGGACGTGGACCGCCTGTACGCCGGCGTTGCCGAGCGGTCGGGCCGGACTCCCGAACAGCTCAGCGAAGGCTTCAAGCAGCAGGGCCTCAGCGATCGCACCTTCAAGCAGAAGCTGCTCGCCGATTATGTCTGGGGCCAATATGTCCGCGCCCGCTCCGGCACCGTGAACGTGCGCGACGCGGACGTCGTCGCCGCCCTGCAGAAGCGTGGCCAGACCCAGCTGGTCGCCACCGAATACACGCTCATGCCCATTGTCTTCGTGGTGCCGCGCACCAACGCCAATTACGGCGCGCGCCTCGCCGAGGCCAATGCCCTGCGCGGCCGCTTCACCGATTGTGATGCCGGCGCGGAAATGGCCAAGTCGTTGAAGGAAGTGGTGGTCCGGCCCAAGGTGACGCGCCTGTCCTCCGAAATGCCGCCCCAGCTCCGGCAGCTCCTCGACAAAACCGAGGTGGGCCGGCTCACTCCGCCGGAAGTGGCCCAGTCCGGGGTTGAGACCTTCGCCATCTGCGGCAAGCGCGAAGTCCGCGGCGAGAGTTCGCAGAAGAAGGAAATCAAGGACGAGCTGTCCAACGTCCAGTTCGCCGCGGAATCCAAGAAATTCATGGCGGAGCTGAGGAAGCAGTCGCTCATCGAATATCGCCGCCGCTAGAGAACGCGTTCTCTATCTTAGAGGTGGAGGGCGCTCTAGGGGCCATGCCCCCACAGCTTGCAAACCCGAGCCTTCGGCCCGACCTTATGGCCAACGCGGGCGGCTCTGGCGAGCCGGCCCTTCCGCCGCTTCAACGCGTTTTCACAACGCAAAACTGGTCTCAACTTTTGCGGAAAACGCTGTGATGGTCGCGCCCGCCCCCCTTGTCCTCTCCCTCGGCGATCCCGCCGGCATCGGTCCCGACATCACGCTCAGGGCCTGGGTGCAGCGCCAGGATCTCGGCCTGCCGGCCTTCCTTGTCGCCGGCGATCCCGGAGTGCTCGCCGCCCGCGCGCGTCATCTCGGCCTCACCGTGCCCCTCGCCGAGACCGGGCCGGAAGACGCCACCCTCCGTTTTGCCGAGGCGCTGCCCGTGCTGCCCTGCGGCCCCGCCTCCACCGCCGCGCCCGGCCGGCCCGATGCCTCCAGCGCCCCCTGCGTGGTGGCGAGCCTGGAAGCCGCGCTCGGTCTCGTCCAGGCGGGCCGCGCCGCCGCGCTGGTCACCAATCCGCTGGCGAAGTCGGTGATGTACGCGGGTGGCTTCCCGTTTCCGGGCCACACCGAATTTCTCGCCGCCCGCGCCGCCCTCCCCGGCTGCCCGCCGCCCCATCCGGTGATGATGATCTGGTCGGACCAGCTCGCCGTGGTGCCGGCCACCATCCACCTGCCCTATGCGGACGTGCCCGCCCATCTCACCATTGACCTGCTGGTGGAGACCGGTCGCATCGTCGCCAGCGACATGGCCCGGCGCTTTGGCCTCGCCCGGCCCCGCCTCGTGTTCTGCGGCCTCAACCCCCATGCGGGCGAGGAGGGCACCCTCGGCACCGAGGACGAAGCCATCGTGCGCCCCGCGGTGGACGCGCTCAGGCGCGCGGGCATCGACGCCCGCGGCCCCCTGCCTGCCGACACCCTGTTCCATCCGGAGGCACGGGCCGGCTACGACGTGGCGGTGGGCATGTATCACGACCAAGTGCTCATCCCCGCCAAGACGCTGGCCTTCCACGACGGGGTGAACGTCACTTTGGGCCTGCCCTTCATCCGCACCTCGCCCGATCACGGCACCGCCTTCGACATCGCCGGCACGGGCCGCGCCAACCCCTCCAGCCTGGTGGCGGCGCTCCGGCTCGCCCGCCGTCTCGCGGATGCGGAGGCAGCCCTTGCTGCACATGAGGGCCGACGCGCGGCAATCCCCGCGTGAGCGCCCTCGACGAATTGCCGCCGCTGCGCGACGTCATCCGGCGGCACGGCCTCTCGGCGCAGAAATCCCTGGGCCAGAACTTCCTTCTCGACCTGAACCTCACCGGCCGCATCGCCCGCGCCTCCGGCCCCCTCGAAGGGGCGACCGTGGTGGAGGTGGGCCCTGGGCCGGGCGGGCTGACCCGGGCGCTGCTCGCCTTGGGCGCGCAGCGGGTCATCGCCATAGAACGCGATCAACGCTGCCTCGATGCCCTGGCCGAAGTCAGCGACCATTATCCCGGCCGGCTGGAGGTGATCTCCGGCGACGCCCTGAAGGTAGACGTGCGCCCCCTCGTCGGCGAGGGCCAAGGCGAGGGCGAGGGCCAGGGCGAAGTGCGGGTGGTGGCGAACCTGCCCTATAATATCGCGACGCTGCTGCTCATCGGCTGGCTCTCCACCGATCCCTGGCCGCCGTGGTTCTCGTCCCTCACCCTCATGTTCCAGAAGGAAGTGGCGGAACGCATCGTCGCCGTGCCGGGGTCGAAAGCCTATGGCCGGCTCGCGGTGCTGGCGGGCTGGCGGACCACGGCGCGCATCGCCTTCGATGTGGCCCCCTCCGCCTTCGTGCCGCCGCCGAAGGTGACCTCCTCCGTGGTGCATCTGGTGCCGCGGGCCGAGCCCCTGCCCTGCGCCCTCTCCGCTTTGGAGAAGGTGACGGAAGCGGCCTTCGGCCAGCGCCGCAAGATGCTGCGCCAGAGCCTGAAATCCCTGGGCGTGGACACCGCTGCCCTCATCGCCGCCACCGGGGTGGAGGAGACGGCGCGGGCGGAGGAGATCGATGTCGCCGGCTTCGTCCGGCTGGCGAATATGTTCGCGCAGCTGAAGGCCGGGATGCCGCCCGGTCAGGTGGCGCGGTAGGCCTTCAGGTAGCGGGCCTCGAACATGCGCTTCAGGGCATGAAAGGGCGCGAGCCGCGGCAGCACCACGTTGCGCCTGGTGTCGCGGAACACCAGCATGCCCGCATCCAGCGTATCCACGATGCAGATCAGCTCCGGCTTGAACACCGCGTCGGGCTGGCGCTCCGCCAGCTCGGCCGCCATGTTGCGCGCGGCCGCCACCGCCTGGAGGTCGGCCTGGTGGGCCTGCTTGGGCATCCAGTCCGGCCCGGGAAACGAGCCGGCATCCCCGGCCACATAGACCCGTTCTAGCCCCGGTACGGCGCAGGTCTCGCTGGCGGCGATGAAGCCGCCGGGGGACCTCGGCAGGCAGCTTGCCTCCAGCCATGCCGGACCGGTGAGGCCGGGCATGAACAGGATGAGGTCGGCATCGAAGGCACCGCCTTCGGTCACCACCGCTGTGGGCTCGAAGCGCACCATCTTGTGGCCGAGGTGGCTGCGGATGCCCCGCCGCTCCATCTGCCGCAGCAGCCCGCTCACCGCCTTGGGACCCAGCCGCTGGCCCGGCTGGCTGGACGGGTTGAAGAACACGAGGTCGATGCTCTCGCGCCGCCCCTGCCGGCGCAGCAGCGTATCCATGCCGAACAGGAATTCGAACATGGGGCCACCCCGCACGGCGGAGGGCTCGTTGGGATTGGTGCCGAAGCCCACCGCCACGGTGCCGTGCTTCAGCGCTGCGAGCCGGTCGCGGAGCGCCTCCGCCGCCTTGATGCCCTCACACGGGATGATCGCGTTCTCGATGCCCGGCAGCTTGCGGATGTAGCGCCCGCCCGAGGCGATGAGCAAAAGGTCGTTGCTCACCGGCCCCTGGGTGGTCTCCACGATGCGGCCGCCGTCGGTCACGCCCTGCACCTCGGCCTTCACATGGGTGACGCCGTGGCGAGCGAAGAAGCCGGCCAGCGGCACCTTCAGGTCATCGCCCTTGCGGATCCCGGCGGGAATCCAGATGAGGCTCGGCAGGTAGATCAGTTCGTCCCGGGGGGAGACGACGGTGATCTCCTCCCTCACCCCCACCCGCCGCAGCTCGCGGATGGCGGTGAGGGCGGCAAAGCCCGAGCCGAGGATGACGATGCGGCGGCCGGAGGCCGAGGACCGGGGCGCGGTATCGGAAGACGACATGGCGCTCACTCCACCGGCTTCAGGCGTGTGGCGGGGACCACGGACGGAGCCACGGCAGGACCGAAATCGCCGTCCACGTCAGCGCCCAGCTCACGCTGCCACGGACGCCAGCGCTCCAGCACCACCAGGACCACCACCAGCACCGCCGCAAGACCCAGGGCGAGAACGGTGTAGGACAGGCCGGTGAGATCCATGAAGGTGAGCTTGCCCGGGCCGCCGGAGAGCAGCCACGGCGCCAGCGCCGGCTCGGCATAGCCAAAGGCCACGGCACCGGCGATGCCGCCGGCAAGGGTGAAGAGGGCATCGCGATAGCCGGCGCCGATCTGCGCCAGGATGGTGCCCGGGCAGGCCCCGGCCAAGGCGATGCCGGCGCCCAGCACCAGGCCGCCCAGCACGTCCGCCGCATAGAAGGTGGCCTTGGGCGCCAGCTTCACCAGGCCGAAGCCGTGCAGCGCCGCCAGCACCACGGCGCCGGTCGCCACGGCGGTGAGGAACACCTTCAGCATGATGAAATTGCGCATCTGCATCTGGCCCACGATCATGCCGGGCTCGAAAACCCGTGCCTTTTCGAGGGCGAAACCGAAGACGATGCCCATGGCAACGCCGGTGAGGATGGCCGAAAGGACGGACATGGCTGGTCTCCCTGTGCGTGAGGGCGCGCTTCAGATGCGGCGCAGGACGAGGAAGGCGGTGGCGATGCCGCCCACGAACATGAAGGTGACCGCGATGGTGGAGGACACCGCCATCTGCGCCATGCCTGAAAGGCCGTGGCCGGAGGTGCAGCCATCCGCCAGCCGGGCGCCGAACAGCATGATGAAGCCGGCGGCGAATGCCACCATGTAGCGCACCGCGGGGCTGGACGTGCCCAGCGCCCGGCGCCACACCGGCGAGATGGACTGGCGGCGGGCGCCGGACAGCCGCATGGAGGCGAAGGCGCCGATGGCGACGCCCACCACCAGCGCCACCTGCCACAGATTCTTGCCGGTTGCGGCCACATGCTTGGCCACATAGTCGATCTGCATCACCGCCGGATCGAACAGGGCGGCAAGGGCGCCGCCCACGGTCACATAGGACGAGGACGCGCCGAGGGCGGTGGAGATGAGCAGGAAGGCGGGCACCTGCAGCAAGCCGATGACGATTCCCGCCGCATAGGGCGACCAAGCCTTCCGGCGAAGGAAACAGGCTCCGGAGCTGCAATTCATGGGGGCTCTCCCTGAGTGGCTTGGTGTGGTGTGGTGCGGCTTTCCACACGCGATGGCTGCCGCCCGCAGCGGAGCGCGCCACCACAACATTCAATTTCTTTAAATTATATTATATGAATGTTTTGGCAAGAGGCACATGCCGCCGCAGGCCGCGATCGCGTCCGCCCGCATGTGCTAACCATCGCCCGGGAGACCGCCCATGATCGTGCCCGATGCCACCCCGCCCGATGCCACCCCGCCCGATGCCACCCCGCCCGATTCCTGCGCAGCGCGGCCGAACCGGCTGCCCTGGCCGCCCATGATCTATGGCGGGGCGCTCGTCGCGGCGCTGGCCCTCGGCGCCCTCGCACCAACCTTTTGGCCGGCCTTCCTCGCCGGGCCTGAGGTGCGCGGCGGCGGCGCCGTCGTGGCGGGGCTGGGACTGGGGCTCGACCTTTGGGCGGTCGTCACCCTCCACCGCGCCCGCACCACTATCCTGCCCCACCGGGCGGCGGACCGGCTGGTCACGAGCGGGCCGTTCGCGCTCTCGCGCAATCCCATCTATCTCGGCAACACCCTGGTTTTGCTGGGGCTCGGCCTTGCCGTATTCAACCCGTGGCTGATGGCGGCGGCGCTTCTCGCCGCGCTCGCCACCGACCGCCTGGCGGCGCGGCGCGAGGAGCGCCATCTCGCGGCAAAGTTCGGCGCCGCCTTCGAGGCCTATGCGGCGCGGGTGCCGCGCTGGATCGGCCGGCCGCGACCGCCTACTCCGCCGCTTCCACCCGCGCCGGGTCGTAATTGAGGATGGGGGCGAGCCACTTCTCGGCCTCCTCCACGCTCCAGCCCTTGCGGGCGGCATAGTCCTCCACCTGGTCGCGCTCGATGCGGCCGACGCCGAAATAGGCGCTCTCGGGGTGGGCGAAATACAGCCCCGACACCGCCGCTCCCGGCCACATGGCGAAGCTCTCCGTCAGCTGGATGCCCACCTTGTGGGTGGCGTCGAGCAGGCGGAAGATCGTCGCCTTCTCGGTGTGGTCGGGCTGGGCGGGATAGCCGGGCGCGGGGCGGATGCCGCGATAGCGCTCGGCGATGAGGTCGTCGTTGGCGAGCGCCTCATCGGCCGCATAGCCCCACAGCCTGGTGCGCACCAGATGGTGCAGGCGCTCGGCGAAGGCCTCGGCGAGGCGGTCGCACAGGGCCTTGAGCAGGATGGCGGAATAATCGTCGTTGGCCGCCTTGAAGGCCGCCACCCGCTCCTCCTCGCCGATGCCGGTGGTCACCGCGAAGCCGCCCACATAATCGGCGACCCCGGCTTCCAGCGGCGCGACGAAATCCGACAGCGCCAGGTTGAAGCGCCCGTCCCGCTTCGCCAGCTGCTGGCGCAGGGTGTGGAGCGTGGCGAGCGGCGTCTTGCGGGTGTCGTCGCGGAACAGGACGATGTCGTCGCCCATGGCATTGGCGGGCCAGAAGCCCACCACGGCGCGGGCGCTCACCCACTTTTCCGCGACCATCTTCGCCAGCATCGCCTGCGCGTCGGAAAACAGCGCGCGGGCCGGCTCGCCCACCACCTTGTCCTCGAGGATGGCCGGGTAGCGCCCGGTCAGCTCCCAGGACTGGAAGAAGGGCGTCCAGTCGATGAAGGGGACGAGATCCGCAAGGTCGTGGTCCTCGAACACCTGGGTGCCGAGGAAAGAGGGCTTGTGGGCCTCATAGGCGGAAAAATCCAGCTTCAGGCCGTTCTCCCGCGCCTTGGCGAGGGGCACGCGCTGCTTGTTGGCGTCCGCCCGCGCGTGGGCCTCGGCGAGCTTCTTGTACTCGGCGCGGATGTCGGCCACATAGGCGCCGCGCGTCTCCTGATTGAGCAGGTTGGAGACCACGCCCACCGCGCGGCTGGCGTCGGTGACATAGACCGCCTGTCCCCGCTCGTAGCGGGGCGAGATCTTCACCGCCGTGTGGACCCGCGAGGTGGTGGCCCCGCCGATCAGGAGCGGCAGGGAAAAGCCCTCGCGCTCCATCTCGGCGGCGACATTCACCATCTCGTCCAGCGAGGGGGTGATGAGGCCGCTCAGGCCAATTACATCCACCTTCTGCGCCTTGGCGGTTTCGAGGATCTTCGCCATGGGCACCATGACGCCGAGGTCGATGACCTCGTAATTATTGCACTGGAGCACGACGCCCACGATGTTCTTGCCGATGTCGTGCACATCGCCCTTCACGGTGGCCATCAGCACCTTGCCGGCGGCGGACGCGGAGGTGACGCCCATCTCCTGCTTTTCCGTCTCCATGAAGGGCATGAGATAGGCCACCGCCTGCTTCATCACGCGGGCGGACTTCACCACCTGCGGCAGGAACATCTTGCCGGCGCCGAACAGGTCGCCCACCACGTTCATGCCCGCCATCAGCGGACCTTCGATCACATGGAGCGGGCGGGCGACGGACGCGCGGGCCTCCTCGGTGTCCACCTCCACGAAATCGGTGATGCCGTTGACGAGGGCATGGGCGAGGCGCTTGTCCACCGGCCAGGAGCGCCAGGCGAGGTCCGCCTCGCGCTTCTCCTTGCCGGCCGTGCCCTTGAAGCCTTCGGCGATCTCCAAAAGGCGCTCGGTGGCGTCGGGACGGCGGTTCAGCACCACGTCCTCGCAGGCCTCGCGCAGGCCTCCCTCAATCTCGTCATAGACGGCGAGCTGGCCGGCATTGACGATGCCCATGTCCATGCCGGCCTGGATGGCGTGATAGAGGAACACCGCGTGCATGGCCTCGCGCACCGGCTCGTTGCCGCGGAACGAGAAGGACAGGTTGGAGACCCCGCCCGACACATGGGCGTGGGGCAGGTTCTGCCGGATCCAGCGGGTGGCCTCGATGAAGGCGACGCCGTAGCCGGCGTGCTCCTCGATGCCGGTGGCCACCGCGAAGACATTGGGATCGAAGATGATGTCTTCCGGCGGGAAGCCCAGCTCCTGGGTGAGGATGCGATAGGCCCGCGCGCAGATCTGGGTCTTGCGTTCGAAGCTGTCGGCCTGGCCCTCCTCGTCGAAGGCCATCACCACCACGGCGGCGCCGTAGGCGCGCACCAGCCGGGCCTTCTCGCGGAAGGCGTCCTCGCCCTCCTTCATGGAGATGGAATTGACGATGCCCTTGCCCTGCAGACGCTTCAGCCCCTGCTCGATGATCTCCCACTTGGATGAGTCCACCATCACCGGCACCTTGGCGATGTCCGGCTCGGCGGCGACGAGGTTGAGGAAGGTGATCATGGCGGCCTCGCTGTCGAGGAGGCCTTCGTCCATGTTGATGTCGATGACCTGCGCGCCGCTCTCCACCTGGTCGCGCGCCACCGCGAGCGCGGCGGGGAAATCCCCGGTGGTGACGAGCTTGCGGAAGCGGGCCGAGCCGGTGACGTTGGTGCGCTCGCCCACGTTCACGAACGGAATTTCCGGCGTCAGCTCGAACGGCTCCAGGCCGGCGAGGCGCAGGCGGGGCGCGATCTGCGGCACCGCGCGCGGCGCCTTGCCCTTCACCGCCTGCGCGATGGCGCGGATGTGGGCGGGCGTGGTGCCGCAACAGCCGCCCACGATGTTCACGAGGCCGGAAGAGGCGAACTCACCCACCAGCTCCGCCATGGCTTCCGGGCTCTCGTCATAGAGGCCGAATTCGTTGGGCAGGCCGGCATTGGGATAGGCGCACACCAGCGTGTCCGCCACCCGGCCGATCTCGGCCACATGGGCGCGCATTTCCCGCGCCCCCAGCGCGCAGTTGAGGCCGATGGAGAACGGCTGCGCGTGCTGGAGCGAATACCAGAAGGCGGCGGGCGTCTGGCCGGAGAGGGTGCGGCCGGAGAGGTCGGTGATGGTGCCGGAAATCATCACCGGCAGGCGGATGCCGCGCTCGGCGAACAGCTGCTCGATGGCGAAGATGGCTGCCTTGGCGTTCAGCGTATCGAAGATGGTCTCCACCAGCAGGATGTCCGCCCCGCCGTCGATGAGGCCGCGCGCCTGCTCGTGATAGGCCCGCGCGAGGTCGTCGAAGGTCACGGCGCGGAAGCCGGGATCGTTCACGTCCGGCGAGATGGAGGCGGTGCGGTTGGTGGGGCCGAAGGCGCCGGCGACGAAGCGCGGGCGGCCGTCCTCGGCCTGCGCGAGATCGCCGGCTTCCCGGGCGAGACGCGCGCTCTCGAAATTCAGCTCGTAGACCAGCTCTTCCATGCCGTAGTCGGCCTGGGCGATGGAGGTGCCGGAGAAGGTGTTGGTCTCCACCATGTCCGCGCCGGCGCGGAAATATTCCAGATGAATGGCGCGCACGGCATCCGGCTGGGTGAGGCTGAGAAGGTCGTTGTTGCCCTTCACGTCGCGCGGCCAGTCGGCAAAGCGCTGCCCGCGATAGCCGGCCTCGTCCAGCCTCAGCCCCTGGATCATGGTGCCCATGGCGCCGTCGAGCACGAGGATGCGCTCGGCGGCGGCTTGGGCGAGGGCTGAGAAGGTGTCGGCTGCGCGGGATTCGGTCATGGCTGGGTGATCTCGGGCTCGGGGCTTGGCACAGCCTCGGTGAAACAGATGGGCGTCCGTCGCCGGACGAAAACACGGCATCGTCGCCAATCCTGCCGGCGGCGATGGGACTGAGGCTCCCTCCCCCTCCCAACCCTCCCCCGCAAGCGGGAGAGGGCTTGTGGCGCTCAGATGGCGACAGCCTTTGGCGCATCCGCCTGCGCCGCCGCCTTGGGCCGCAGGCCCAGGAGATGGCAGATGGCGTAGACGAGGTCGGCGCGGTTCAGCGTATAGAAATGGATATCGGTGACACCCCGATCAACGAGGTCGGTCACCTGCTCGGCGGCCACGGCGGCGGCGATGAGCTTGCGCGTCTCCACATCGTCGTCGAGCCCCTCGAACCGCCGCAGCAGCCAGGCCGGCACGCTGGCGCCGGTGCGGGTGGCGAAGTTGGAGGCCTGCTTGAAATTGGTCACGGGCAGGATGCCGGGCACGATAGGAATGTCGATGCCCCGCGCCCGCACCTTGTCCAGATAACGGAAATACACGTCGTTCTCGAAGAAGAACTGGGTGATGGCCCGCGTCGCGCCCGCATCCACCTTGGCTTTGAGCACATCGATGTCGGCGTCGAGGCTGGCGCTCTCCGGATGCTTTTCCGGATAGGCGGAGACCGACACCTCGAAATCGCCGAGGCGCTTGATGCCGGCCACGAGGTCGTTGGCATAGGCGTAGCCGCCCGGGTGCGGCTCGTAGCGTGTGCCGACCCCGGTCGCCGGGTCGCCGCGCAGCGCCACGATATGCTTCACGCCCGCCGCCTTGTAGGCGGTGACCACGGCGTCGATCTCGTCCCGGCTCGCCGCCACGCAGGTGAGGTGGGCGGCCGGGGCAAGGTCCGTCTCCTTCGCGATACGCTCGACGGTCGCATGGGTGCGCTCGCGGGTGGAGCCGCCGGCGCCGTAGGTGACGGAGACGAAGGCGGGCGAGAGCGGCGCGAGGCGGGCGATGGACGACCACAGGGTGGTTTCCATCTCCGGCGTCTTCGGCGGGAAGAACTCGAAGGAGACCTTCACCGGCGGCCGGTCCATCTCCCGGCTCGCCCGGACCGGGGCGGGAGATGGAGCAAGGGCGGGCGTGGTCATCAGGCAATCTCCCTGTCGGCAAGGTCGGCGCCGGCCATGAGCACGCGCGGATCGCGCGCCAGCCAGAGCGAAACGGTGAGCCCGTCCCCCGCCTTGCCGTCGGGCGCGAGGGTGCGGAAAGTGACGAGGTCCAGACCGGCGTCGGCGAGCCAGCCCTCCACCGTCTCGCGCGGGAAGCCGAGATGGCGGTGGGCGTGGGCGTCGCGCAGGAATTCGAGGCCGTGGGGCGCAAAATCCACCACCAGCAGGCGCCCCCCAGGACGCAGCACCCGCGCCGCCTCCTTCAGGGCGCGGCCGCCGTCGTCGAGATAATGCAGCACCTGATGCACGATCACCGCATTGAACGAATCGCGGGGCGCCGGCACGGCGTAGATATCGCTCTGGCGCAGCAGGCAGTGGCGGATGCCGGCGCGTTCCAGGTTGGTGCGGGCGACGCCGAGCATGTCCGGCGACAGGTCGATGCCCATGCCGCGCTCGATATCCGGCGCGAACACTTCCAGCATGCGGCCGGTGCCGGTGCCGAGATCGAGCAGCGATTGGATGGGCGCGGCGCCCAGGGAGGGATCGAACAGGACCTGCCGAACCGCCGCTTCCACCGCCGCCTCGGGCACATGAAGCCGCCTGATCTCATCCCACTCGCGGGCGTGAGCGGCAAAATAGGCCTGCGCCGCCGCAGCGCGTGCCGTCCGCACCGCCACCAGCCGCGCCCGGTCGCCCGCCAGCACCGGATCGTCGCGATCCAGCAGGTCAAGGAGCGCGGCGCCGATTCGCCCGCCCGCCCCATCCGCCGCCCGGCGATAGAAGATCCAGCTCGCCTCGCGGTGCCGCTCCACCAGCCCGGCCTCGGCCAGAAGCTTGAGATGGCGCGAGATGCGGGGCTGGGACTGGCCCAGGATCTCGGTGAGGTCGGAAACGGTCAGTTCCGCCTCGCCCAGCACCGCGACCAGGCGCAGGCGCGTGTCCTCGCCCGCCGCCTTCAGGCTTTCGAGCACGGCGGGGAACGACAGGGGCTGGCGCGGCTTCGGATTTGACATAAAGATATCTTTATATCCTAACCTCGACACATTCAAGCGCCTCCCCTGCCCCATGGCGCGGGACGCGCGAGGGCCGTTGCCAGCCATTCCGATCACGATCAGCGGCGCTGCACGGAGCGCCGTTGCGCCCGCGGAACGGCAGGCCTACACGCTTTTGTCACAGATCGGCGGAAGCGCGGGATCGTCCGGCGCTGGCGTACGATATTACCGACGTGGTGCGTGAAATTTTCCGTGCCCCGTTTCCAATTTCGTCACGTTTCACGGTTAACACCTCAGATATGACTTTGCGCCACAAACTCCTCCTCGCCGCCTTCGGGGCATCGGTTCTCACCGCGCCTGCCTTCGGCCAGGCTGCCAATGGCACGAGCTACAATCTGCCCGCCAACGCGGCAGACGAAGAGGACACGGGCACCCTGCCGCCCGGCTCCGTGAGCGGCTATGGGGCTCCCCCTCCCGGCTATTCCGATCCCTATGCGCGTCAGGCACCCGTGCGCCGCGACCAGCTGGAGCGCACCGAGCTGCCGCCTCCCGGCCAGCAGGCAACGCCGGCCTATGGCGCGCCCGCGGCACAGCCTTATCCCCAGCAAGCTTATCCGCAGCAGGGCTACCCGCAGCCGGTGCAGCCGACCTATTCAGGCGCGCCGAGCGCCGTCGCCCCCCAGGGTGGCCCGCATCCGGCCGCGGTCGTGCCCCAGGGCCAGACCTACGGCAACCAGGGCTACGGCCAGCAGACCTATGCCGCGCCCCAGGCTGACGCGCCGCCGGCCGGTGTTTACGGCCAGCCGGCCCCTGCCGCCCATGAGCCTCCGGCGCAGGCCACCTATGGCGGCTCCGGCCGCGGCGCGGTGGATCAGGATGCCATCTATGCCAGCATCAATGCGGGTCCGCCGCCCGCCGGCGCCTATTCGCCCAACGCCGCCGTAGTCCCCGGCACCACCGAGGCGCCATCCGGCCCCCGCATCGAGAACGTCGACCCCACCGAGCCGGTGCCGGAGCGTTTCCGCCGCCAGACGGTGGACTATGTGACCACCCAGCCGGCCGGCACCATCATCATCGATACGCCCAACACCTACCTCTATTACGTGGTGGGCGGCGGCAAGGCGATCCGCTACGGCATCGGCGTGGGCCGCGAGGGCTTCACCTGGGCCGGCACCCAGAAGATCTCCCGCAAGGCGGAATGGCCCGACTGGCGTCCGCCGTCCGAGATGATCCAGCGCCAGCCCTACCTGCCGCGCTTCATGGCCGGCGGCCCGGGCAATCCCATGGGCGCGCGCGCGCTCTATCTGGGCAGCACCGAATACCGCATCCACGGCACCAACGAGCCGCAGACCATCGGCAAGTTCGTGTCGTCCGGCTGCTTCCGCCTGCTGAACGCCGATATCGAAGACCTGTTCGACCGCGCCGGCGTGGGCACCAAGGTGGTGATCCTGCCGAAGGCCGGCGGCCCGCAGGCCAATGCCGGCACCCCCGCCCCGGTTTCCACCGGGTCCACCGGCAAGCCCGTGGTCCCGGCCCAGCGCTGATCCCCTCACCTGATCATTGGACCCGGTCGGCGCCCTGCGCCGGCCGGGCCGTTATCCGACACCCTCCTCCCGGCTCCGCCCCTGCTGCCCGGCGCCCGAAACTGTCCCGCGTCCCCGGCCTCGATCCGGTCCAGCGCGATGGCGGCGATGCTCGAGCCCGCGCCATAAGACGCTTTCCATCCCGGCTCCCGCTCTGGATGACGCTGGGGTGTGATCGGCCCCGGCGCGATTGGCCAGACCACCGCCCCCCGACATGTCCAGCACCGCTCCGCGACCCGCTTCCCTCGCCCTGTGACGGATCGAGGGCGACGGACGAGCGGCTTGCACAGCATCCATAACGACCATCGGGCCTTGAACGACCATCGGCCCTTGCTTGCCTGCGATGCCGCGGCCGCTCTTCTGCGCCCCGGCATCGGCGCTGAATGCTTTCATCCCCGCCCCACCGCGAACGACTTCCGCCGCCGCGGTCCCAGGTCCAGCTATCGGTGGGCCTGTTCATGGACGCCGGGGAGAGCGCGGCAGTCCGATGACCTGAGCGAATCGGCCATGCCCCCGCTGCCGGCTGAAGACCTTCCCGGATGGCGGTCGCCCGGCCAGGGCACCCGATTGCACCTTCGGGCGACTGCACCCCGCGCTGTGTGCCGCCCGTTCCTCCTGTATGATTGCAGGGGGTGGAACGACTCACCCCCAACCGGCGAGGGCTTCATGACCTCGCATCCGGAGACGGCAAAATGACAATGCCTGCACAAACGCCCGCATCCACGGTCACCGACCAGCTCCACGCCGTCCGCGCCAGCTGGGGCTGGTTCGCGGTGCTGGGCATCGCCTTCATCGTTCTCGGGTTCGTGGCCCTCGCCCATGTGCTCGCCTCCACCTTCGTCACGGTGCTCTGGGTCGGGGCGCTCGTTCTCGTGGGCGGCGTGGTCCAGGTCATCCACGCCTTCCGGGTCCAGGGCTGGGGCCGGTTCTTCTACTGGCTGCTGGCCGGATTGCTCTACGTGGTGGCCGGCGGCCTCATGATCAACAACCCGCTGCTCGGCGCCGGCGTGCTGACCCTGATGATCGGCGTGGCGCTGGCGGTGGAAGGCATCTTCCGCATCTTCGCCGGCGTCGGCTCCCGTCCCGGCAAGGGCTGGGGCTTCATCGTGGTGTCGGGCCTCGTCACCCTGCTTCTGGGCGCCATCATCATTGCCCGCTGGCCGGTGAACTCGGTCTACATCCTCGGCCTGTTCCTGGGCCTGGACCTCATCGTCAACGGCGTCGGCACGCTCATGTTCGGCCTCGCGCTGCGCGAGAAGAAGACCTGAGGCGAGGCGCGCTCCGCCCGGACCATCGGGCGGAGCACTGCTGATCGTCATATCCTCCCGCCCGGCCACGGCCGGGGGCAATAGCCGTGGCCGGGCTGGGAGGTCCGTCCCGGGGGGCGCCGGGACAGCTGTTGTCCACCCGCGCGCCGGATCCGATCGGATCCTGGCGCGCGGGTGGCGCATTCACTCCGCCGGCTGCGGCAAGGCCGCCGGCGCGGGTTCGTCGTCCGTCACCTTCACGCGGAACCAGGTGGCGTAGAGCGCCGGCACCACCAGCAGGGTGAGCACGGTGGCCACCAGCAGCCCGCCCATGATGGTCACCGCCATGGGTCCCCAGAACACGCTCTCCGCCAGCGGGATCATGCCCAGCACCGCCGCCAGCGCCGTGAGCACCACCGGCCGCGCCCGGCGGACCGTGGCATCCACGATGGCGCGGTGGGGGGTGTGGCCGTCGCGGATGTCGTGGTCGATCTGGTCCACCAGGATCACCGTGTTGCGCATGATCATGCCGGCCAGCGCGATGAGGCCCAGCAGCGCCACGAAGCCGAACGGCTTGTGGGCGATGAGCAGCCCCGCCGCCGCGCCGATGAGCCCGAGGGGCGCAGTCGCCAGGACCAGCGCGAGGCGCGAGAAGCTCTGCAGCTGGATCATCAGCAGCGTCAGCATCACGATGATCATCACCGGGAACACCGCCGCCAGCGAGGCATTGGCCTTGGCGCTCTCCTCGATGGAGCCGCCGGTCTCGATGCGGTAGCCGGGCGAAAGCTCCGCCTTGATGGCGTCGAGCCGGGGCAGGATGCGGGTGGTCACGTCCGGCGGCTGCACCCCGTCCTTCACGTCGCCGCGCACGGTGAGCACGAGGTCGCGGTCGCGCCGCCACAGGATGGGCTCCTCATGGGCATAGGCGATGCGCGCCACCTGTCCCAGCGGCACGGCCAGCCCATTGCGGGTGGTCACGGTGAGGGCGGCGAGGTGTTCGAGGTCCAGGCGCTCCTCGGGCACGGCGCGGGCCACCACGTCGATGAGCAGGTTGCCCTCGCGGTGCTGGGTCACCGTATAGCCGGAGAGCAGGGTCTGGAGGGTCTCGGCCAGATCCCGCGGGGTGGTGCCGAGGGCGCGGGCGCGGTCCTGGTCCACGGCGAGGGTGATGGACTTGACCTGCTCGCCCCAATTGAGGTGTGGGTCGATCATGTCCTTGTCCGCGGCCATCACCACGCGCACCCTCTCGGCGATGTCGCGCACCGCGATGGGGTCCGGCCCCACCACGCGGAACTGCACCGGGAAGCCCACCGGCGGGCCGAACACGAAGCGGTCCACCCGCACCCGCGCTTCCGCCAGCGCGCCCTCGGCGATGGCGCCGTCGAGCCGCGCCTTGAGCCGCTCGCGGGCCTCGATATCCTTCGCCACGATGACGATCTGCGCGAAATTGGGGTTGGGCAGCACCGGATTGAGGCCGAGCCAGAAACGCGGCGCGCCGCGGCCCACGTAAGTGGTGGCCGTCGCCACGTCGGCATCGTCGCCGATCAGGGCCTCGGCCTTCTTCGCCGTGGCCTCGGTGACGGTGATGGACGTGCCCTCCGGCAGGCGCATTTCCAGGAACAGCTCGGGCCGGGTGGAGGTGGGGAAGAACTGCTGCTGCACGAGGCCGAACGCCACGATGGAGCCAACGAACATGGCCACCGTGGCACCGATCACCAGGAAGCGGTGCCTGAGGCTTGCTTCCAGCACCCGGCGGAAGGCGCGGTAGAGGCGGCCGTCGTGCATCTCGTGGGCATGGCCCTTCTTCATGTCGGGCAAAAGCACCGTGCCGAGATAGGGCGTGAAAATCACCGCCACAAACCACGAGGCGATGAGGGCGAAGCCCACCACCCAGAATATGCCGCCGGCATATTCGCCGGACGACGACTTGGCGAAGCCCACGGGCAGGAAGCCGGCGGCCGTCACCAGCGTGCCGGTGAGCATGGGGAAGGCGGTGGAGGTCCAGGCGAAGGTGGCGGCGCGCATGCGGTCCCAGCCCTCCTCCATCTTCACCACCATCATCTCGATGGCGATGATGGCATCGTCCACCAGCAGGCCCAGCGCGATGATGAGCGCGCCCAGGGTGATGCGGTGGAGGTCCATGCCGGTGGCGAACATCACCAGGAACACGATGGCCAGCACCAGCGGCACGGACAGCGCCACCACGATGCCGGTGCGGAAGCCCAGCGACAGGAAGCTCACCACCAGCACGATGACGAGGGCTTCCACGAAGGTCTTCAGGAACTCGCCCACCGAATCGCTGACGATGTGCGGCTGGTCGGCCACCTGGGTCACGTCGATGCCCACGGGCAGCTCGGCGGTGGCGTCCGCCATGGCCGCCTTCAGCTCGGTGCCGAGGGTGAGGATGTTGGTGCCCGCCGCCATGGACACGCCGATGCCGATGGCGGACCGGCCATGCTGGCGCACCAGGAAGGCGGGCGGGTCCTCATAACCGCGCTTCACCGTGGCGATGTCGCCGAGGCGCACCAGCGATCCGTTCACCGCCACCGGGACCTCGGCGATGGCCTCCACGCCGCTGAAGGCGCCGGTGAGGCGCAGGTTGATGCGGTCGGAGCGGGTATCCACCGCGCCGCCCGCCACCACGGCATTCTGCCGGGCGACACTGTCGAACACCTGCGCCGGGGTGACGCCGAGGTTGGCGAGGCGGGCGTGGGAGAACTCGATATAGATGCGCTCGGGCCGCTCGCCGATGAGGTCGACCTTCTCCACGTCCTTCACGCGCAGCAGGCGCTGGCGGATGATCTCGGCCTGCCGCTTCAGCTCGGCCGGGGCGGCGCCCTCCCCGCTCAGCATGTAGAGGGCGGAATAAACGTCGCCATATTCATCGTCGAAGCCGGGGCCGATGACGCCAGCGGGGAGGTCGCCGCGCATGTCGGAGACCTTCTTGCGCACCTGGTACCAGAGGTCCTTCACCTCCCGCGCCGGGGTGGAATCCGCCAGGATCACCTGCACGAAGGAGACCCCCGGGCGCGAATAGCTCTCCACCCGGTCGAGATGCGGCAGGGATTGCAGCTTTTTCTCGATGGGGTCGGCCACCTGGGCCTGCATCTCGGAGGCGGTGGCCCCGGGCCATGCGGCCTGCACCACCATGACCTTGATGGTGAAGGTGGGGTCCTCGCCCCGTCCGAGGTTGAGATAGGAATAGGCCCCCGCCGCCGCCAGCAGCAGGATGGCGAACAGGGTCAGGGCGCGGTGGGTGATGGCCCAGCGCGACAGGTTGAAGCCGGAGCCCGCGCCGGCCTGTCCTTCGGGCGGGGCGCCTTGCGGCGTGTGGCTGGCGGGGCTCACGGCCGGAACTCCTTGAGGCCGGCGGCGGCCATGTCGGTGCTGCCCGGAAGCTTGGCGGTGCGCACCTTCTGGCCCGGCAGCAGCGTCTGGACGCCCAGCGTCACCACCTCGTCACCGGGCGCGACGCCGGAAGCCACCAGCACCTGGTCTTCCGTATAGGCCGCGATGGCGATGGGCTTTGCCGCAAGGGTTCGGCTGGCGCCGTCCACCACGAACACCTGGGGGCCATGACCCCGATCGATGACGGCGGAGAGGGGCAGCCGCGCCACCTCCTGCTGGTCCTTCGGGCGCAGGGTGACGGTGGCGGTCATGCCGAGGGCGACGGTGGCGTCCGCCCCGGTCAGGGTGAAGCGGGCGGGATAGGTGCGCGAGGTGGCATCGGCCTGGGGCGAAAGCTCGCGCAGGTGGGCGGGAATGCGCCGGCCCGGCTCGGCCCACAAGGACACGAAGGCGTCGGCGGCGCGGGCATCGGCCAGCGCGGTCTCGGGCAGGGAGACCACGGCCTCCTTCTCGTCCAGCCGCGCCACGCGGACGATGGTCTGGCCGGACGACACCACCTGTCCCGGCTCGGCGGAGGTGGCCACCACCACGCCCGCGGCGTCGGCCACGAGCTCGGCGTAGGAGAGCCGGTTCTCGGCCAGTTCCAGCGATCGCTTCGCCCGCTCCAGACGGCCGACCGCCTCCTCCTTGGCGAGGGACTTGCGGTCGAGATCGGCGTTGGAGGAATAGCCCTTGGCCGTGAGCGAGCGGTAGCGTCCGTCCTCGGCGGAGGTCTGGTTGAGATTGGCGGTGGCGGCGGCCAGTTCGGCCCGCGCGCTCTCCAGTTCCAGCCTCAGGTCTTCGGGATCCATGCGCGCCACCACGTCGCCCGGCGCCACGAGATCGCCCACCTCCACCTTCCGCTGCACCATCTTGCCGCCCACGCGGAAGGCGAGGTCGATCTCCCGCCGCGCCCGGACCACGCCGACGAAGGTCTTCTCCGCATCGCGGGGCTTGAAGGCGATGGTGGTGACCTGCACCGGCCGCGCCACCACCTGCGGCGCATCCGCCTTGGTCTGGGCGGGCGCCGGGTCTCCGCAGGCGGTCAAAAGCGCGGCGACAGCCGCAAGGGAGGTGGCGAGAAGACCCTTACGCAACAGGCCCGCACGCCGCAGGCGCGGATCACCGGAAGACTTGCCGGAAGACTTATGGGGCTCGGGGGCAGCGACGGGCATGGCACGATCCTGTCAAATGTCGAATTACAGCTCAACGCTGACGAAACTTGTCTTTCATCACTTTTAAGGCGCACGAAGGCGCGCGGATCACCCCGGTTCAGGGGAGCGGCGTCCGCTCCACCTCGATGCTCCGCAGAATGAAGGTGAGGCTGGCCCTGAGGCCGGCCTCCAGATCCTCGTCGATATTCTGGGCCACCAGCACCGGGTGGCAGTAGCGCACGCTGGCGCCGAGGATGATCTGGCTCGCAAGCTTCGGATCGTGGGGCACGAAGACGCCGGCCTCGATGCCCTTCTCCAGCACCTTGGCGATCATGCCGCCGATGCGCGCCTTGTGGGCCTCGATGGCATCCCAATTGTTCTCCATGGCCACCAGCACCATGTCGTGCACGCGCCGCTCCTCCAGGAAATTCTCCTTGTGGTAGCGCAGGATGGTGAGATAGGCCGCAATGATCCTCTCCTGCGGGGAGCCCTCCCCCGCGAGCACGGCGGCAATCTGCGCCTCGTTCTCAAGCAGGGAGCGCGTGCAGATGGTGGAGACGATGGCGGTCTTGGAGGGGAAGAAGCGATAGACGTTGGCCGCCGACATACCCAGCTCGGCAGCGATATCCGCCACCGCGGTCTTGGCAAAACCCATGCGGCGAAACAGCTCTTCCGCCGTCCGCGCAATGCGCTCGCGGGTCTCGTCCGCCGTCTCCCTCACCCGGATGTTCAAGGCGACCTCCATCAAAACTGATGAATATCATAAATCATCAATTATCGAATTCCAAGGGCCGAATGGAAAATTGGGGCCGATGGAAATTTCCGTCGCGCCTGTCGGAGCGCGACCGGTCCCTGCGTCCTGTGCAGGATGCCCGGCGGAGCCGGGGCGACGAGGGACGAGGGAGGAGCAAATGGCGCAGAAGGTGCTGGTGCTGGTGGGAACCCGGAAGGGGGCCTTCATCCTCGAAAGCGACGGGGACCGCCGTGCATGGTCCTTGCGCGGCCCCTATTGCGACACCTGGCCCATGAACCATGTGGTGGGCGACCCGGCCACCGGACGCATCCTTGCGGGCGGCGGCAACGAATGGTTCGGCCCCGCGGTGTGGCAATCGGACGATCTCGGCGCCACCTGGCGCCATTCCAGCCGGGGCCTTGCCTATGCCGAGGGCGAGACGCCGGTGAAGACCGTATGGAGCCTTGCCGCCGGGCCCGGCGGCACGCTCTATGCCGGGGTGGAGCCCGCCGGCCTGTTCCGCTCCGACGATGGCGGGGAAAGCTTCACCCATCTGGACGGCCTCCAGCAGCATCCCTCCCGCGCCGAATGGAATCCCGGCGGCGCCGGGCTGATCCTGCACTCCCTCGTGCTGGACCCCGACGATCCGGACGGGGTGTGGGTGGGCATCTCCGCCGCCGGCGTGTTCCACAGCACCGATGGCGGCCGAACCTTCAGCGCCCGCAACCGCGGCACCCGCGCCGATTACATGCCCGAAGGCCAGAATTATCCCGAGCATGGCCAGTGCGTGCACTGCGTGGTGAAGGCGCCGGGCATGCGCCATCGGCTCTACCAGCAGAACCATTGCGGCATGTACCGCTCGGACGATGGCGGAGTGAGCTGGCAGAGCATCGAGCAGGGCCTGCCCTCCAGCTTCGGCTTTCCCGCCGCCGCCCATCCACGCGATCCGGACACGCTGTTCCTGGTGCCGCTGAACGGGGACAGCGTCGGCCGCTTCATGCCCGAAGCCAGGGCCGCCGTCTGGCGCACCCGCGACGGCGGCACCAGCTGGACCGCCCTGCGCGCCGGCCTGCCCCAGCAGAACGCGTACTTCAACGTGCTGCGGCAGGCCATGGCCACCGATACGCTGGAGCCGGTGGGCGTCTATTTCGGCACCGGCTCCGGCACGCTTTATGTCTCCCCCGACGAAGGCGAGAGCTGGAGCCGCATCGCCGAGCACCTGCCGGCCATCTCGTCGGTGGAGACCCTCGTGGTGGACGCGTGACCATGGAGGCGTGAGCATGCCCAAGCTGCCCGAGCCGCCCCGCGCCACCGTGCGGGTGCGGCTGCCCGCCCATCTGGTGCGGCTGTTCCCGGATGGCGAGACGCTGGTGGAGGTGGAGGCCTTGAGCGTCCGTCAGCTCATGGACGCGCTGGAGGCGCGCTGGCCCGGCATGCGCGACCGGCTGTGCGACGAGCGCCCGGCCATCCGCCGGCACATCAACGTGTTCGTGGACGGCCGCCGCGCGCGGCTCGACACGCAGCTCGCGCCTGGAGCCGACGTGTTCATCCTCACCGCCATCAGCGGCGGCTGAGCCTTCTTGCATTCATGCAAAAGACTTTATTAACCATAAGCTTATCGCAGCTTCTTGAGATCCGGATGTAATACCGCCGGGGTCCGCCCTGACACGGCTCTCCGACATGGCACTCCGGCCCGGCGGGCTCGCCCGCCAGAACCGAAGCGCTTTAGTTTCAACATGGTAAATGAATTACTTCACACGCCCGTCAGCGATCAGGCAGCCGGTCGGCATCGGCGTGCCGGCGAGGGCCGCCACCACGCAGTGCGCGGAAATCAGGTTGCCGCGGGCCAGCGCCTCCTGGCTCGATCCCGCCGCATGGGCGGTGGCTACCACGTCCGCGCGGGCCGCCAGGGCTTCCGCGAGGGGCTGCAAGGCCGGGTCCACTTCCGCCTCGAACACATCGAGGCCGGCACCGGCGATCTCGCCCTGTTCCAGCGCGGCGAGCAGCGCCGCATCGTCGATGAGGCCGCCGCGGGAGGTGTTCACCACCACCGCGCCGGGCTTCATGGCCTTCAGCGTCGCGGCATTGATGACGTGGCGCGTTTCCGGCACCAGCGGCGCGTGAAGGCTCACCACGTCGCTCTGCGCGATCAGTTCATCCAGCGGCACGAAGGTGACGCCGGCGGCCTCGGGATCCGGCGTGCGTGAGGTGACCAGCACCGTCACGTCGAAGCCGGACAGGCGGCGGGCCACCTGCCGACCGATGCGTCCGAAGCCGATGAGGCCCACCGTCCTGCCGGTGAGGTCGGACCCGCTGACCACCCGCCAGTCACCGTGCGCGATGGCGGCGTCGCTGTCCTTGAGGCGGCGCAGAACCGCCAGCATCAAGGCGAGGGTATGATCGGCCACCGCCGGATCGTTGGCCCCGGCCGCAATGGTCACCACCCGGCCGAGGTCGCGCGCCGCCGCCACGTCGACCCGGTCGTAGCCGACGCCCCGCCGGGCAATCACCTTCAGCTGCGGATGGGCGGCCAGGACCGCGCGCGTCACCGCCCGCTGGCCAACGATCCAGGCCACCGCCCCCTCCAGCAGGGCGTTGAGATCGGCGTCGGGAATATGGGTGTCGAGGGCGTCACCGGGCAGGCCGGAGGGCACCACCTCGAAGCCCTGAGCCTCCAGGAAGCGGGCAGAGGCCTCATCGAACAGGCGGGTGGTCACGAGAACCTTGGGGCGGGAAGCTGGCAACGGAGCGGACCTTTCAGGCGGCTGGGCCCCCTCTCGTCCCCCTCCACGCCGCCAAAATCAACCCGGAAATCAACCCTGCCCATGCGAAAAAGGCGGCGCTGCCCGCGCCGCCCTGAAGGACGGGGGCGAAACCGGTTCGCCCCCCAAGCCCGCCGGCCCGGCGGGCTTTAATCAGGCAGCCCGATCAGGCGGCCTGAGCCGATCCCACGCCCTCGATGCTTTTCGGCGCCGGCACACCCGCACCGTTGCCGATGGGGATGATACGGGGCTTCTTGGCCTCGGGAATGCTGCGCACGAGGTCCACGTGCAGCAGGCCGTTCTCAAGCGCAGCGCCCTTCACCTCCACATGGTCGGCGAGTTGGAAGCGACGTTCGAAGGCCCGGGCCGCGATACCGCGATAAAGCATCTGGCCGGCCTCGGTGGTTTCAGCCGCCTTCTTCTCGCCCCTGAGGGTGAGGGTGTTCTCCTTCACCTCGATACCGAGTTCGGCGTCGGTGAAGCCCGCCACGGCCACCGTGATGCGATAGGCATTCTCGCCGGTTCGCTCGATATTATAGGGCGGGTAAGTGGGTGCCGCATCCACACCGCCGACGGAATCGAGCAGCGAGAACAGCCGGTCGAAGCCGACGGTGTTGCGATACAGCGGAGACAGATCAAATGTGCGCATGGCATATCCTCCTTTGAAGCGACATGCAGGACCCGCATCAAGCCGGGTCCAGATCAGGCGCCGCCACGAGTGCCCGGCGCCTGCCTGAGGATGTGGGGAGGCCATTTTCGGCCGTCAAGGGGCCGCCGGCGCAGGTCGGTTTCCTGAACGACAGATGAACGGTCCCGTCGGATTTCGTTCAAGCGCCGCCCATAAACTCCTGGCCATACGTGAAGCTCCATCCGCCGATGCGGCGGAAGGGGAGGATCAGGCCATGCGCGCCGTCCCGGCTGCCCTCTCAGCCGTCCTGTTCGCCCTTGTGGCGATGCCGGCACCACCGGTCGCCGCCCAGTGCACGCTGGACGTGCGGCAGGAGCGCGATGCGGGACCCGGCCCTGGCGCGGCGCGGGTGGACGCCACCGCCACAGAGCGGGGCGCGGCCGGAGAGGGCGTCGGCTGGGGCATGTCCGCCGATTTGGACCTCGGCCGAAGCTCCGGCTCGCGTTCCGATTTGCGCGCTCAATCCGCCCAACCCGCCCACGTCGAACCGCGGCCGGCGGAGGCGAACGCGCCGGGTGGGCCGGGCCTTCGTTTCAATCATGTGGCGGAGGCGTTCGCCGTCCGTGTCGCCGCCCCCCTCACGGGGAGCCGTCCCCATCCCTACCAGCCCTATCTGGCCCGACCGCCCGGCGCGCCACCGTTGAAATCCGAGGACGTAGCCGCCAGCCTGAAGGCCCGCGGCTTCGTGGACGTCAGTGCCGTGCGTCAGCGCGGGCGCAGCTTTCTCGCCGAGGCCACCGGGCCGCGCGGCGAGCGGGTGCGCCTGGTGCTGGATGCGGACAGCGGCGAGATCAACGGCATGCAGGTGATCGGCTTCCGCCCCGCCACGCCGTGAGCGCTGAAGGCTGCGATTGTGAAGGCCCGCCCGAGCGTGTAACCCTCGCGCATCGTTCCGGGCCGGGCCTTCCGGCTTGCGCCCAAGCAGAGCTTGCCGAAGCCTCGCATGACCCTGTTCGCCCTTCCCAACCATCCGGTGCCAGACGGCTGCGTCACCGGCGAACTCGTCGCCGCCGACGGCGTGAAGCTGCGCTTTGCCCGCTGGGCGCCCGATGCCGGCAGCGTGAAAGGCACCGTCGCCTTGTTCGGCGGGCGCTGCGAATTCATCGAGAAGTATTTCGAGGTGGTGCGCGAACTGCGCTCCCGCGGCTTCGCCGTGGCCATGGTGGACTGGCGCGGCCAGGGTGGCTCCCAGCGCCTGCTGCGCAACCCGCTGAAAGGGCATGTGCCCCGCTTCTCGGACTATCTCCTGGACCTGGAGGTGTTCGCCCGCGAGGTGATGCTGCCCGATTGCCCGCCGCCGCATTTCGCGCTGGCCCATTCCATGGGCGGCACCATCCTTCTGTCTTCGGCGCTGGACGGCCAGCGCTGGTTCGACCGCATGGTCCTCACCGCGCCCATGCTGGGCCTGGATGCGGTGCCCTTCGAAGGTATCGTGCGCCCCCTGTCCCTCGCGCTCGCCCATCTGGGCTTCGCCCGCGCCTATGTGCCGGGCGGGCATGGGCGGGCGCTGTCGCGCATGCGCTTCGAGGGCAATCTCTTGACCTCCGACCGCGCCCGGTTCGAGCGGACCCAGGCCCTCGCCAGCGCCTTTCCGGTGCTGGACCTCGGCGCACCAACCATGGGCTGGCTCGCCGGGGCCGAGGCGCTCATGGCGGAGCTGACACACCCCGACACCATCAGCCGCATCCGCCAGCCCCTGCTCATCGTCGCTGCCGGGGGCGAGCGGCTGGTCTCGAACAAGGCCATCGAGCATTTCTCGGCCCGGCTCATCGCCGGCGCCCATGTGGTGGTGCCGGCCAGCCGCCACGAGCTGATGATGGAAAGAGACATCTTCCGCGCCCAGTTCTGGGCCGCATTCGATGCCTTCATCCCCGGCACGCCGGTCCTGTAAGGCGGCATTCTCGCCGCCAGGCACCCTACGCCGTGAGGAGGCGCAACGCCTCCGAATCCCTCAGGCTGTGAGGAGGCGAAGCGCCTCCGGACACCTCAGGCCGTCAGGAGGCGAAGCGCCTCCTCATGAACCCTGCGGCTGCCGGCCGCCACCACACGCCCGCCATGGACCGGCGAGCCGCCTTCCCAGTTGGTGACGATGCCCCCCGCCCCCTCGATGATGGGGATGAGGGCGATGATGTCATGGTCCTGCAGGCCGGTCTCGATGACGAGATCCACCAGCCCCGCCGCCACCATGCAATAGGCATAGCAGTCGCCGCCGTAGCGGGAGAGGCGCACGCGCTCCTCCACGGTCTCGAAGGCGGCGCGATCGGCCGTATTCATCAGGCGCGGGCTGGTGGTGAACAGGATGGCGTCCTCAAGGCGACGGCAGTCGCGCGCGGACAGGATGCGCTCGCCGGCAGGCCCCAGATAGCGCGCCACGCCGCCATCGCCGAAGAAGCGCTCACCGATGAACGGCTGGTGCATCATGCCGTAGACCGGATCGCCGCCCTTCAGCAGGCCGATGAGGGTGCCCCAGGCCGGCAGGCCGGCGATGAACGACTTGGTGCCGTCAATGGGATCCAGCGCCCAGACATAAGGCGCATCGCCGACCACATTGTCGAACTCCTCGCCGATGATGCCATGGGCCGGGAAGGTCTCGCGGATGAGCCTGCGCATGGCCTGCTCGGCGGCGCGGTCGGCCTCGGTGACGGGATCGAAGCCACGGCCGGCGCCCTTGTCCTCGACACCGAGGGCGGTGCGGAAGAAGGGCAGGATCGCCTCGCCGGAGACGGTCGCGAGCTTGTGGACGAAAGCGTCGAAATCGACGGCGGTCATGGCGGCTCCGAAAAGTGAAAGCGATGGGGATGCCGCGAGGCCCCGCGCCGACGTGCGGCGCCCGGGTCGCGGCGGTCGGCGCCAAAAAGCGCGCGGCCAAGAAAGCGCGCGGCCCCGCCCCTGCCAAGGAAAAAGATCACCGGGAAAGATCACCGGACAAGATGATCTGCAAAATCACCCGCGCGGAGTGGCGCTGCCATTGGGCGAACCGCGGGCATCGCACCGGTGCAATCGCGCACCAAATAGGCAGCCGACGAATAAAAGACTGCAAACGAATGGTTTCAGGTGAGATGGATGTGCCCAAACAATCCGCCGGCCATGGCCTTGATACAAAGGGGGCGCGGGGGCATATTGGTGCAGCGCGGCATTGTTTGTTGCAGTGCCGCTGCCCTCCTTGGGCGTTTCCTCCCTAGACTTGGACCGCTCCGGCAACGTGAGCGGTCCCTTTCTTTTTGGGGCCACCCTGCACGCCATACGTGCGTTGTCCCTCTTCCGGGAGCCCCGGAACGCGGGCTCCTGGCTTTCCCGCAGTGCGCTTTCTCGCAGCCAGCGCGCTTTCTTGGAGAGCGCTTTCTCGCAGCCTGTACGCATTCTTGGAGAGCGCATCCCTGTCGAGCGCCCTCTCAGGCCGAAGCTTCTCGACCGCAGTCCGCCGGGGCCCAAGGATCGGCCAAGGATCGGGCAAGGGCCGCCGGCTTCCCCGCCGCTCGCTTTCCCTCGCACATCACAACCCTATCGCACCGGGACATCCACCGGGGGAACGGGCCAAACGACGGGCCAACCCCGCGGGCCAAACCCCACGGGCATCTGGGGGTCGGCGACCCGCCACTGGCCCTGTGGTCGCGCTCTGCAGAAGGGATTGCGACTCGCCGCGAAAATTTTTCGCCCGCACATGACCAGCCACGCGCGCAAGGCCGCATGGCAGCCCTGCTATAATACCTCTAAAATCAACGACTTAACGCGCAATCTCAGACTGCGACAAAAGGGGACTTGATTTATGGCAGCGCACTAGGCTATTTGTGCAGTGCGACATGGCGATTGGCGTCGCTGTGTCGCTGCCCTCCTTGGGCGTTTCCTCCCTAGACTTGGGCCGTTCGCTCACGCGGACGGCCCCTTTCTTTTTGGGGCTGGCGGTTCCGAAAGTTCCGGACACGCAAAGCGATGTGCCAAAGCCCCAAACGGCCGCCTAGCAGGCTTGCGGGAGGCGATCTGTCGCCACCTTCCCCCATCAAATACCGATCTGACACCAACGCGCCCCACGTTGATGTCCACAACCGGTATAATGATGCTCAAACCATCAGCCGTGGTGGAATTGGTAGCCGTGCCATTCGAAAAACGCAAGGCACCAGTTTAAAAAATGCATTGCTCGCTCATTCGGCGGCGGCGCGAGGCGGCGCGAGGCGGTCGGCGACGGCGGCAAACAGCTCCGGCAGGAGCCCGGCAATGTCGGAGCGGACACGCTCGAATCCCGCGTGCCGCTCGTAGGCGGCCTCGTCCATGTAGAGGCTGCGGTTGAGTTCGATCTGCACGGCATGCAGGCCGGCGGAGGGATTGCCGTAATGCTCGGTGATATAACCGCCGGCATAAGGCTTGTTGCGCACCACCTTGTAGCCGCGCGCGGTCAGCCCCGCCTCGATGGCCTCGGTCACGATCTCGCTGCAGCTGGTGCCATAGCGGTCGCCGATGACGAAATCGGCGCGGGCCATGTCCTCGCGGTTGGAGGCCGAGGGCATGGAATGGCAATCCACCAGCACCGCCAGGCCCCACTGGCGCTGCACCCGGGCGATGAGCCGGCGCAGGGCCTGATGGTACGGCTTGTAAAAGGTCTCGATCCGCTCCAGCGCCTCACTCACGGCAAGGCGGCGCGGATAGATCTCCTGCGCATCCCCCACCACCCGCGCGATGGTGCCGAGCCCGCCGGACACGCGGATGGACCGCGTGTTGGCAAAGGGCGGCAACCGGCCCTCGAACATGCGCGGATCCAGCTCATAGGGCTCGCGGTTGAGGTCGAGGAAGGAGCGCGGGAACAGCGCCCGCATCATCGGGGCCCCCTGCGACACCGCATGGACGAACAATTCGTCCACGAAAGTGTCCTCCGAGCGCCGCAGCGTGGCAAAGTCGAGCCGGGTCTGGGCGACGAAGCTGCGGGGATAGATTCGCCCGGAGTGCGGGGAATTGAAAACGAACGGCGCGCACGCGCCGTCCGGCACGAGCACCTCGAAGGCAGGTTCTATTGCATCGGCGAGGCAGGCGGTCATCAACAACCCAATGAATTGTAAACGTTCCAGAAAAATCCCCCGGACCGAACCTCATGATGGCCCGGCGGGCGGCAGCTTGTGAAGAGGCGGCGCGACCTTCACTTCGAATTTACCCGATTGGGTCAGACAAGTCATATGGCCCCGGCCCCGCACCGGGGAAGGACCGATCACGACATCAGGGGAAGTGGCGTGCCCAAGATCCTGCTCGCCGAAGATGACAACGACATGCGGCGCTTTCTGGTGAAGGCGCTTCAGAACGCGGGCTATTCCGTCGCCTCGTGCGACAATGGCCGGTCCGCCTATGAGCGCATGCGCGAGGAACCCTTCGAGCTTCTACTCACCGACATCGTCATGCCCGAGATGGACGGCATCGAGCTCGCCCGCCGGGCGACCGAACTCGATCCCGACCTCAAGGTCATGTTCATCACCGGCTTCGCCGCCGTGGCGCTGAACGCCGACAACGAGGCGCCCAGCGAGGCGAAGGTGCTGTCCAAGCCCTTCCACCTGCGCGATCTCGTCTCCGAGGTGGGAAAGATGTTGGCAGCCGCCTGATCCACACTCAGGGGCCTTGCCTCCGGCGAAGACGGCCGATATAGAGGCGGCTCCTGCGAGGGGGCGCGTAGCTCAGCGGGAGAGCACTACGTTGACATCGTAGGGGTCACAGGTTCGATCCCTGTCGCGCCCACCATCCCTCACCCAGACTCAGCGAGCCTTTCGCTGGGTCGTTGCCATTGCCGGTGATCCATCCCGGCATCCCGGCGGCAGCCACAAGCCCACGCGACAAGCCACGCCCAAAGCCATCGCCTAAAGATCGGCCATCGCCCAAAGATCGGCCCCGGCCCGGTGCGCCATGCGGCAGCTGTGGTCCGCGCGGCGCCGGGTCTCGTCCGGCGTCGCGCGGGCCTTCAGCGCGCCGATGAGCAAGCATCACCGGCCCCAAATGCGCCCCGAAGGCCTCACTTGACGATCAGCAGCAGCAGCTTCTGGCCTGCGGGAGCATCCAGTTCCTTCACCGTCAGCTTGCCGTCCTTGTTGGTATCGGCGGCGTTGAAGCGGGCGCGGACCACCGCGAGCCACTCGTCCATTTCCAGCGTCTGGTCGGCATCCTTGTTGACGGCCTTCCAGTCGGCATCGGTCAGCCGGCCCTTGGTCTCGTCCTTCTCAAGGGTCGTGTCCCCATCCGGATTGATGGCCACGAACAGCTTGGTGCCGAGGTCGATCACCTCGACGATCTCGAACGTGTCGTCGCCGTCCTTGTTGAGCAGGGCGAGGGCGTCCTTGCCGGAGGTCGCCGCGGCGGCAGACACGATCCCACCGAGCGAGAGCAGGCCCGTCAGCGCCGCGGCGGCACCCAGGCGAAACAGCGTGTGCGACATGGAACGTCTCCTTCTTGTGGGTCCACCGTTCGGCAGGCCGGTATCGGCAAGGCTGTAGCCTTCCGCCCTCGCGGCAGCAACACAAGCCCGCAAACACCTGGCCGCAAACACCCGTCCGCAAACGCCCGTCCGCAAATGCCTGGCGCACGACGAGAGCTCCGCCATTCTGCATGGCAGGGCCGGTCCTTGTCAGCCCGCAGCCAGATGTTTCAGTCTGGCGCGGAAGCGCTGCGAGGAGTGCGCCGCGACAAACGCGCGGCGCGCATCGCTCCGCGCCGCAGCGGTATCCCGTTCATCGAACACCGCCTGCGCGAGGGCGGAGCGTCCCTCGGATGCGTCAAAATAGCGGACTGCACTCCCGTAGCTGAGAAACGCCCCCACCGGCGATGTGATGACGGGTACATCCCGAGACAAGAGCTGCGGAATCACACCTGAACTCTCACCCTCGTTCGAAAGCCGCAACTGTACGGCCACATCGACGCTCCGCATCAATTCCAGGAAGCGGGCTGGTGTCGCAGATTCCTCGATCAGCAAGCCCGGTTCGTTCAAAATGCCCGCCTGACGCGCATAATCTCTCACCAGATGCCCCGCGAGCACCAAAGTGCTTTGCGGTCGCAGCAATTTTATCTCTCGGAACGCCTCGATAACGAGGTGGGACCCCTTGGCAGCGCCTTGCACGCCGAAGGAGCCCAGACGGATCGCGCCGTCCATTGCGAGCGGCCCCTTCGGTTCAAACGGGTCGAAGACAGGATGAAACAGCACGTCGACGCAACCCATCCCGTCCGCCTCGAGCCATCGGCGGGCGGCCTCGGAATGCACGATGCAGCGCTCCAGATCCAGGCCTTCCACGATACGGCCCACGCCCGCGCGCCCAAGACCGCAATCGCCGCCCATCCGGTCAAGCCCCAAATGTGACGCCAAATCCGGCATCATCGGGTCATGAACATACGCCCATTGCCGCGCTTTGATCGGAAAGCGGGCACCCTGTCGCATCAAACGGGCAACAGGAACATGATGAGTGGAGTTTCCAAGAACCCAGATCACTATTTTGTACTTACGGAGGTTCAGGCCAACATCAAAGCTAGACAATGAAAACGCTTCGATGTTTCCTTTGCCCTCAAAAAGTCGACGGGTGACGAGAAAATATTCCTCTAAATCCGCATGTGGGAAATAGACATCGACGTTATCGTCAGCCCCTTGGAGCGCTCGGAAGCTGAAATCCGCAATTCCAGATTCCTGTGGCGGCAGCACGGAAACAACAGCGAACAACGGGTTGCGCGACTGCCTATCGCCTTGTAATCGCGTCAATGAATCCAGCACGGCAAAGCCGTTTGCAGCCATGGATGGAGAATACTCTCCACCGGCCGACCCGGAGAGACGCGCAAGATCACGATGATCGAAGCCGACGATACTTCGCCTCAACTTGCGGACCATAGCTTCCACCGACTGCCGTAGTCGATCGACAAAGCGCCCGTCTTTGCGGATCAAGGACCCACCGGTCTTGGGTAGAGACCCTGTCCGCATCGTCTTCAACTCCGTTCGCCAAACCGCCATCCACTAACAAGCATCCAGTGATGGCGGCAATGGCCGCTGCCCGCAAGACGGGTACACTTTCAAGCCGCCCGCCCATCCGGCACCGCCGCCGCAGCGTATGGGTCTGGCCGGGTCTGCGGTGCCGCATGTCCGCGCAAGGATAGACGGGCCTCCGATTGACGCACCACCGATTGACGCGCCGGCCCGCAGGCGCCATCTCGCCGGGACATATTCGAGGACCCCAATGACCGCAAACGTGCCCGCGTTCTCCCCCGACACGACGCACCTGCCGCCGGACCACCCCAAGGTCGCCTTCGGCCGCATCGGCGTGCTCATCGTCAATCTCGGCACGCCGGAGGCCACCGACTACTGGTCCATGCGGGCCTATTTGAAGGAATTCCTCTCCGACCGGCGGGTGATCGAGGTGAACCGCGCCCTGTGGTGGTTCGTGCTCAACGCCATCATCCTCACCAAGCGCCCCGGACCCAAGGGCCGCGACTACGCCAGCATCTGGAACCATGAGCGCAACGAAGGCCCGCTGAAGACCATCACCCGCGACCAGGCGGAGAAGCTCGCGGCGCAACTCGCCGGCCTTGATTCGCGCATCGTGGTGGATTTCGCCATGCGCTACGGCAAGCCGCCCATCGCCGAGCGCCTCTCGGCGCTCCAGGCGCAGGGCTGCGAGCGCATCCTTCTGGTGCCCCTCTATCCGCAATATGCCGCCGCCACCTCCGCCACCGTATGCGACAAGGCCTTCGATGCGCTGAAAGCCATGCGCTGGCAGCCGACCCTGCGCGTCGCCCCCCCCTGGCACGACGACGCGGTCTATATCGATCAGGTGGCGGCCGCGCTGGAGCGGCATCTTGCGGCCCTCGATTTCGAGCCGGAGGTGATTCTGGCCTCCTTCCACGGCATTCCGAAATCCTACCTGCTGAAGGGCGATCCCTATCACTGCCAGTGCGCCAAGACCGCCCGCCTGCTGCGCGCGCGGCTGGGGTTCGATGACACGCGCTTCCGCCTCACCTTCCAGTCCCGCTTCGGCCGCGAGGAATGGCTGAAGCCCTACACCGACGCCACGGTGCAGGCGCTGGCGGAAAGCGGGGTGAAGCGGCTCGCCGTGGTCAATCCCGGCTTCGTGGCGGACTGCCTGGAGACGCTGGAGGAGATCGGGGTGGAGAACCGCGACATCTTCCTGCACCACGGCGGGGAGAAGTTCGCCGCCATCCCCTGCCTCAACGCCGACGCGGAAGGCCTGCGCGTGCTCGCCCACGTGGTGGAGCGGGAGCTGAAGGGCTGGGTGGGGTAGGCCCTCCGTATGTGGAATAATGCACCCAGCTTCATCGATCTGGACGGCGTACACGATTTGTGTACACTCACGCAGATCGCAAGGTAGCACTCTGACCGTTTAAATGTCGAGAGCTTTGGAATGCATTCTTCCAGAAATGGAAGAGGTTTTAAATGGATTTCGAGTGGGATGAAAATAAGCGACAGACGAATATCGCAAATCGGGGCGTCGACCTCCTTGACGCAGCCCTGATTTTCGAAGGCCCTATCCTGACCCGCATCGACGACCGGAAGGACTATGGAGAGGCCAGGAAAATCGCCATCGGCATGGTCGACGAAGACTGCTTCGTCGTTGTTTATACTGAGCGTGACGGCCTCATCAGGCTGATCACCGCATGGAAGGGAGGTCGCCATGAGCGATCCCAATATCAGGCGGGCCTCGCTCGCCGAAATTCGGAAGATGAAGGAGAAGGGTGAGCTTTTCCACGATCCCAACGCCCCCGAGGGCGAAAGCCTCGGCCCGGAGTTTTGGGCCAAGGCCGAGATCGAGGGGCCGAAGGTGCCGCGCTCGGTGCATCTGAAGCTCGACCCGGAGGTGTTCGCCTTCTTCTATGAAGAGGCCAAGGGCAAGGGCCACCTGACGCGCATGCAGAATGTGCTCAAGGCCTATGCGAAGGCCAAGCAGGCCGGCAAGACCGCGCCCTGATCGTGCGGGCCTGACACGCCTCACCGGTACCGCCCTGCCGCCCGACGACAAACCTCCACGGGACGGCGTTTTTTGGCAACAAAGCAGGAGCCAAGCGGCTTCCGCTCCGCTAAAAGGCGCACCAACCCCATGGAAGGATTGAAATGAGCGAGATCACCCTGCGGCGCGCCTGCCTGGCGCAGGTCCGCGAAATGGCGCAGCGCAGCGAAATCGTCTACGTCCCGGCGGGCGGGCGCTGCATCGGTGCCCGGCGCACCGGCCCGATGCAGAAGATCGACCCCCGCGCGCTGATTTCCCGCAAGACCAGCCGCAACGGCTGATTACTCCCCCGCAGGCTCCACCTTGCCGGCTTCCCAGCCGAGTATGGCGCGCTTGCGGGTGAGGCCCCAGTGGTAGCCGGTGAGGTCGCCGCTCTTGCCGATGACCCGGTGGCACGGCACCACGAAGGAAATGGGGTTCTTGCCGATGGCCGCCCCCACCGCCCGCGCCGCCTTCGGCCGGCCCACGTGCTCGGCGATGGTGGAATAGGTGGTGGCAAGGCCCATGGGGATGCGCAGCAGCGTCTCCCACACCTTGATCTCGAAATCGGTGCCGATGAACACGATGCGCAGGGGCTGGTCACCCTGCCACGACGTAGGATCGAAGATGCGCGCTACCAGCGGCGCGGTGGCGGTGGGGTCTTCCACATAGGTGGCGTTGGGCCAGCGGGCGCGCATGTCGGCCAGTGCCGCGGCCTCCTCCCCCACATCGGCGAAGGCGAGGCCGCACAGGCCGCGCGGCGTGGACATGGCCAGCGCCAGCCCAAACGGCGAGGGATGGAAGCCGAAGCGCACCACCAGCCCCGCCCCGCCGGTCTTCCACTCCCCCGGCGACATGGCCTCGTGCACCACGAACAGATCGTGCAGGCGGCCGGGGCCGGACAGGCCCAGCTCGAAGGCCGCATCCAGCACGTTCGGGCATTGCGAGACGATGCGGCGGGCCCGGTCCAGCGTCACCGCCTGGAGGAAGGCCTTGGGGGTCAGCCCGCACCAGCGGCGGAACAGGTCGGTGAGCGCCCGGGCGGAGACGCCGGCGGCGGCGGCGATCTCCTCCACCTCCGGCTGCTGGCGCACATGGCGGGAAATATACTCCACCGCCCGGCGCACCACGTCATAGTCGCGGGCGGCGATGGCCAGCGGGGTGGCCGGCGTCGCGATCATCCGGCCTCCGGGAACGGACAAATCGGAAGCGGACAAATCGAGGGCGGGGCAATCGAGCGCCAGCACGGGGCATCTCCTTCAGGTCGAGCGTGGCCCATCTCACCAGAGCCGGCAAGCCACGCCCACCCGATTTCGCCGCCCGGCGCCAGACGCCTGCCCGGACGCCGCCGCGGCCCCCTGCCTTTGCCGTTGCTCACACCGGGTCGCGCTTCACCACCAGCGGGCCGAAGGTCTGCTGGGACGACATGGACTGGATGCGGTTGATGTTCACATGCCGCGGCAGGGTGCAGGCGAAGAAGACCTGCTCGGCGATGTCCTCGCCGGTCATGGGCGTGGCGCCGGCATAGACATTGTCGGCCCGCTCCTTGTCGCCGCCGAAGCGGACCACGGAGAATTCCGTCTCGGTGAGGCCCGGCTCGATGTTGGTGACGCGCACGCCGGTGCCGGCCACGTCCGCCCACACGTTCAGCGAGAACTGCTTCACGAAGGCCTTGGTGGCGCCATAGACGTTGGCGCCCGGATAGGAATAGTCGCCGGCGATGGAGCCGGTGAACACCAGGTGCCCCTGCTTGCGCGCGATCATGGCCGGCAGGCTCGCCCGCACGGTGTAGAGCATGCCGGAGATGTTGGTCTCCACCATGGTGTTCCAATCGTCGAGCTTGGCCTCGTAGGCGGGCTCCAGCCCCATGGCGAGGCCGGCATTGGCGAACACCACGTTATAGGCATCGAACGGTGCCGGCAGGCTGGAGAAGGCCTCAAAGGTCGCCTTCTCGTCGCGCACGTCCAGCACCAGGGGATGGATGAGGTCGCCGAACTCGGCCTTGAGCGCATCGAGGCGCTCCGCGCGACGGCCCACCGCGATCACCCGCGCGCCCACGCCGGCGAAGCGGCGCACCGTCGCCGCGCCGATGCCGGAGGTGGCGCCGGTGACAAGAAGGGTCAGGGTGCTGGGATCGAGCATGGACATGGGGCAGCTCCGGCAAGCGAAGAAGGAGATGGACTCTGGCAAGACGGTAAGGGCCTGCTGATTAACCCGCCTTAACCATCGCGTCCATCCGCCACCTTACAACGGTATCAAGGTGAGGCCGCGGCCTTGGTGCTGCCATGTTCTGCCGAAAGGGTGCCCGCTGTCACAGCCGGCAACGGAGTTCGCCTTCGGGCCGGCTGTGACCCGAACGTTGATGGCGCCCTTCCGGGCTTTTCCGCAGGTGGCGGAGGCTTGGGAGACGCGCTAGGTTTGCGGGCACGTCCGGAGTGCGTTGAATGAAGGTGGTTCTGGTATCGGCGGCCCTGTCGCTGACCATCGGTGCATTGGCACTCGGCGGTTGCAGCACGGAGCTTGACGGCTTCGGGGCGAAGCCGTCCGCCGTGGCGAGCAATCGGGTTCTCACGGCGCCCACCGGTTCGGTGGAAAGCGCGCCTGCGCCCCAGAACGTCTCGGCCTCCACGGCGGAGACCGCCACCAGCGCCATCACGCCGCGCTCCACCGCCGCCAACGTGCCGCTCACCCCGCCTGCCGCCAACCCCGGCGGCACCGCCTATGCCCCCAGCGTCGCGCAAGGCCAATTGTCCGGCGCCTGGACCTTCGCGTGGGACGACGGGCGCAATTCCTGCCCGCTGCGCCTGAGCACCGACCGCGGCCTTTCCGGCCTCTCGGCCCAGGCCGACGTCTCCTGCCCCAGCGAGATCTTCATGACCAAGGGCTGGGATACCATGGGTCCGGACATCGTGCTCCAGAACCATCAGGGCAAGGTCACGGCCCGGCTCCAGCCATCCGGCCCCAACCACTATGTGGGCCTCATTTCCGAGAGCAACCAGAAGGTCACGCTCAGCCGGTGACTTGCGACCAGTGACTTGCGGCCGGTGACTTGCGGCCGGCCCCTCACCCGCTGCCCTCACCCGCCGACGATGGTCTTTTCCCGTTCGCCAAAGCGCTCGTCGAACACCAGATCGTCCAGCGCCAGCCTTTTGCGCCAACCCGCCCGCTCAAGGTCCGGCGTGTGCGCGAACTGGTCCACATAGCCCATGCACAACAGCGCGATGGGCACGATATGGTCGGGAATGGCGAGGATGCGGTGCAGGTCCGCAAGGGCCAGGATCGAGACCCAGCCCACCCCCAGATTCTCCGCCCGCGCCGCCAGCCAGATGTTCTCGACCGCGCAGACGGTGGAATAAATGTCCATCTCGCTCTGGTGGGTGCGTCCCAGCACCACCGGCCCCGCCCGCTCCCGCTCGCAGGTCACGCACAGCAAGAGCGGCGCCTCGCGCAGGCCTTCAAGCTTGAGCGAGCGGTAGAGGTCCGCCCGCTCGCCCTCGAACAGGGCGGCCGCCTCCGCATTGGCGCGGGTGAAGGCGCCGTGCAGCGCCTCCTTGGTGGCGCCCTCGCGGATGACGATGAAGTTCCACGGCTGCAGGAACCCCACCGAGGGCGCCGCATGGCCGGCCGCCAGCACGCGGGCGAGCACATCAGGCGGCACCGGATCGGGCAGGAAGTTGCGCCGCACGTCCCGCCGCTCGCGAATGCAGCGATAGATGGCGGCGCGCTCTTCCGGTGAGAAGTTGTCGTCCTCCCTCATCCGGGCGCCCTCCCCTTTTGGCTTCGCGACGTTCGACGGCGCGCGCTGGCCATGAAGGCCAGTGGGCGGCAAGCGGGAGACAAGGTCAATCCCTGCCGATGAGACATCCCACGGCGGAGCGCCAGGCCGCGAGCCGCGCGGCGCGCGCCTCGGCCGGCATGGCCGGCACGAACCGCCGCTCCAGCCGCCAGGCTTCCGCGAAGATGTCCGGCGGCGGGAAGAAGCCGCACTGCAGCCCGGCGAGATAGGCGGCGCCCAGCACCGTGGTCTCCGTCTCCACCGGGCGGTCCACCGGCGCGCCGAGCAGGTCGGCGAGGCGCTGCATGGTGAAATCGGAACGGGTCATGCCGCCGTCCACCCGCAGCACCGTGGCGTCGCCCTGCCCCGGCCAGTCCGCGTGCATGGCGTCGATGAGGTCGCAGGTCTGGAAGCACACCGCCTCCAGCGCCGCCCGCGCCAGCTCGGCCGGGCCGGTGGCGCGGGTGAGGCCGAACAGCGCCCCGCGCACCTGTGGCCGCCAATAGGGCGCGCCGAGGCCCACGAAGGCCGGCACCAGGATCACGTCCTGCCCCTCGTCCGCCGCGGCGGCCAGGCGGTCGCTCTCGGCGGCATGGGAAATGATCTTCAGCCCGTCGCGCAGCCATTGCACCGCCGCGCCGGCGACAAAGATGGAGCCCTCCAGCGCATAGGTGCGCCGCCCGTCGATCTGGTAGGCGATGGTGGTGATGAGCCGATGCCGCGAGGCCACCGGGGTCGCGCCGGTGTTGAGCAGGGCGAAGCAGCCGGTGCCGTAGGTGGATTTCACCATGCCGGGCGCAAAACAGGCCTGCCCCACCATGGCCGCCTGCTGGTCCCCCGCCATGCCGCGGATGGGGATGGGCGCACCGAACAGCTCCGGATCGGTGGTGCCGAACTCGGCCGCGCAGTCGCGCACCTCCGGCAGCAGCGCCCGCGGCACGCCGAACAGGGTGAGAAGATCGTCGTCCCAAGCGCCGGTGTGGATGTCGAACAGCATGGTGCGCGACGCATTGGTGGCGTCGGTGGCATGCACCCGCCCGCCGGTGAGGCGGAACAGGAGGAAACTGTCCACCGTGCCGAACGCCAGTTCGCCCCTCTCCGCCCGCGCGCGGGCATTGGGCACCGCATCAAGGATGTGGGCGATCTTGGTGGCGGAGAAATAGGGATCGATGAGCAGGCCGGTGCGGGCGCGGACCAGCGCGCCATGGCCCTCGCCCTCAAGGCGCGCGCAAATGTCCGCCGTGCGCCGGTCCTGCCACACGATGGCGCGGTGAATGGCGCGGCCGGTGGCGCGCTCCCACACCAAGGTGGTCTCGCGCTGGTTGGTGATGCCGATGGCGGCGATGTCGGACGGACCCGCCCCCGCCTGCCGCAACACCGTGCGGCAGCAGGCCAGCACCGTGGTCCAGATGTCCTCCGCCTCCTGCTCCACCTGCCCGGAGGCGGGGAAATGCTGGGGCAGTTCTTCCTGCGCCAGGGCCGCGATGGTGCCGTCGCGGCGCACCAACAGGGCGCGCGAGGAGGTGGTCCCCTGATCGATGGCGAGGATGTAGGCGGCCAATTCGTCCTCCCGTTTTTCTTTCAGCCGCCGTTCCGCCGGCCGGCCATATAGGCGTCGAGCGCCCGCGCTTCCTCATGGCAGGTGCGCAGGCCGAGCTTGGAGCGGCGCCACAGCACGTCCTCGGCGGTCATGGCCCATTCATGGTCCATCAGCCAGTCCACCTCGCGGCGGCACAGATGGGCGCCGAACCAGTCGCCGAGGTCGTCCTCGTGCATCACGCCTTCCAGCAGGCGGAAGCTGGACGTGCCATAGGCCCGCGCGAGGCGCTTGAGCAGGGCCGGATCGAGGGTGGGGAAGGTGCGGCACAGGCTTTTCAGCAGATGCTCGAACCCCTGCCGCGGAAAATCCCCGCCCGGCAGAGGTACCTTGCCCGTAAAGGCCGGACCGAGCACCGGCAGGTGGGGCGCAAGGCGCGCCAGCGCGGCCTCGGCAAGGCGGCGATAGGTGGTGATCTTGCCGCCGAACACGGACAGCAGCGGCGCCCCGCCCTCCGGCGCGTCGAGGGCCAGCACATAGTCGCGGGTGGCTTCCTGCGCCTTGCCCGCGCCGTCGTCATACAAGGCGCGCACGCCGGAATAGGCCCACACCACCTGCTCCGGCGCGACGGAGGCCGCAAAGTATTCGCTCGCCGCCGCGCAGAGGTAGGCGACCTCCTCGGGGCTCGCCACCACGTCCTCCGGCCGGCCGGTGTAATCGAGGTCAGTGGTGCCGATCAGGGTGAAGTCGCCCTCATAGGGGATGGCGAAGATGATGCGCCCGTCCGCGTTCTGGAACAGGTAGCAGCGATCATGCGCGAACAGGCGATGCACCACGATGTGGCTGCCCTTGACCAGGCGCAGGCGGGCGCGGGTCTTCACCTCACCCGTCTCCATCTGCAACAGATCCAGCACCTGCCCGGCCCACGGGCCGGCGGCATCCACCAGCGCTCGGGCGCGCACGCTCTGCCGCCCCGCCGGGCCTTCCGCCGCGATCTCCCACAGCCCCTCGACGCGCTGCGCGCCCACCACCTTGGTGCGCGGGCGGATGGAGGCGCCCCGGTCCGCCGCATCGCGGGCGTTGAGCACCACGAGGCGCGCGTCCTCCACCCAGCAGTCGGAATATTCGAACGCCGCGCGAAGGCCCGGGCGCAGGGGCAGGCCGGCGGGGTCTTGCCTCAGGTCCAGCGTGCGCGTGGGCGGCAGCAGGCGGCGCCCGCCCATATGGTCGTAGAGGAACAGGCCGAGGCGCAGCAGCCACGCCGGGCGCAGGCCGCCATGGTGCGGCAGCACGAAGCGCAGCGGCCAGATGATGTGGGGGGCGATGCCCCACAGCACCTCGCGCTCGGCCAGCGCCTCCCGCACCAGCCGGAAGGCGTAATGTTCCAGGTAGCGCAGCCCGCCATGGATGAGCTTGGTGGAGGCGGACGACGTGCCGGAGGCCAGGTCCGCCTTTTCGAACAGGACGACGGATAGTCCGCGCCCCGCCGCATCCCGGGCGATGCCGGCGCCGTTGATGCCGCCGCCGATGATGGCGAGGTCGAAGACGTGCGTGGTTTCCTCCATCCCCGCCTCCCCCCCCGCCTCCCGGCCGCGCATCGCGGCGCCGGACTCACCGCCCTTCCCGCCAGACCATGCCGCGCCGGGCCGCGGCGTCAACTGGGCCGTGTCCCGTTTCCCGGACCAGCGACGGCGCAGCCGGAGCGCCGATCCGGGACCCAGCAGAGACTCCTGCGTAGCAGGCAATACCCATATCCCGACGCGCAAGCAGGAAGCGCCTTCGGCGGTCCCTCGCGCTGGGCCCCGGCTCTCCTTCCGCTACCGCTCCAGTCGGCCGGGGCACGGGGTTGCCCCGCGCAGAAAAGCGCCCAGCGACGGGCTAAAGCCCGATCAGCCCGCCGGCGGTGAAGCCGCCGTCGACGTTGAGAGTCTGCCCGGTGACGAAGGAGGACTTCGTCTCGTCCAGCAGGAAGACGACGGCGCCGGAGACCTCCGAAGGCTCGGCATAGCGCCGCATGGGTACGGTCTTCATCCAGCCGGCGCGCGCTTCCGCCGTGTGCATGGCCTTCACCATGGGCGTCTCGACGGGACCGGGGGCGATGCCGTTCACGCGGATGTTGAAAGGCGAGAACTCCACGGCGAGGATCTGCGTCAGCACCAGCACGCCGCCCTTGGAGGCGCCATAGGCCGAGCGGCCCAGATTGCCCCTGATGCCCGAGACCGAGGCGATGTTGACGATGGCGCCGCCGCCATTCTCCTTCATCACCCGCGCTGCCTCCCGCGCCATCAGGAAGGTGCCGACGAGATTCACGTCGAGGATCTCGCGAAACAGCGCCACCGAGGTGTCGAGCGCCGGCACGTCGCGGGCGATGCCGGCGGAATTCACCACGCCCCACAGTGGGCCGAACTCCCCTTGCGTGCGGGTGACGAGATCCACCACCTGCGCCTCGTCGGAAATGTCGGCCACCTCCACGCGCACGCGGTCGCCGTGGCCGGCAAGCTGCGCCCGCGCCCGTGCCACGGCCTCGCCATCGATGTCGGCCGCGACCACGCGCCAGCCTTCCTCAAGAAGCGCCTCCACCGCGGCGAGGCCGATGCCGGAGGCGCCTCCCGTCACGATCACGCTTCGCGTGCTGCTCATCATGTCTCTCCCTTGGGGCTTTTGTCAGTGGGGGGGCGGCTTCAGGCCGGGCGGGTAGCGGATGCCGGCTCCAGCAGGCCACGCTCGGCGAGGGCCTCGCGCACCATCTTCTTGGTGATCTTGCCGTAGGCGGATTTCGGCAGCCCATCCCAGAAATGGATGCGGCGGGGCATCTTGTAGCGGGCGACCTTGCCGTCGAGGAAGGCGATCAGATCGTCCTCGGAAAGGCTCGCCCCCTCGCGCAGCACGCACACCGCCACCCCCACCTCGCCCCACATGGGATCGGGCACGCCGAGGATAGCCACCTCCGCCACCGCCGGGTGGGTGAGCACCTTTTCCTCCACCTCGCGCGGATAGACGTTGGAGCCGCCCGAGATGTACATGTCGGAGGCCCGGCCGGTAATGAAAATGAAGCCCTCGTTATCCATGTGGCCGAGGTCGCCGGTGCGGAACCAGCCGTCGCGGAACGCCTTCGCATTGGCGTCCGGGTTGTCGTAATAGCCGGCGAACACGGCGGGGCCGCAGACGCAGATTTCCCCGGTCTCGAAGGGCTGAACCTCCTCGCCCGCATCATTCTGGATCTGGACCTGAATGCCGGTGCGCTCGAAGCCGCAGGTGCCGAGCTTCACGTTGGGGCCATCGTCGGGATCATGCAGGGCCGGCGGCAGCACGGTGATGTTGCCTGTCACCTCGCCGAGGCCGAAATACTGCACCAGCACCTTACCCAATGCCTTGAGCGCCCGCTTCTGGTCCTCCCGATACATGGGCGCGCCGGCATAGATGACGTAGCGCAGGGAGGAATGATCGTAAGTATTCACCGAGGGGTGCTCGGCCAAAAGCTTGGTGATGGTGGGCACGGTGAACATGTTGGTGACGCGCCATTGCTCCACCAGCCGCCACGCCTCCGCCGCGTCGAACTTCTCGGACGGCAAGAGGATGGTCTTCACCGCCCGGGCCACCTGCACCAGTTGGTGGACGCCCGCCCCGTGGGAGAGCGGCGCCACCACCAGCGAGGCGTCGGCATTTGTGGTGGCGGGCATCAGGTCGCACAGATGGTTGGTGATGACGAAGGCCATCTGGCCGTGGGTGAGCACCGCCGCCTTGGGCCGGCCCGTGGTGCCGGAGGTGAAGAAGAACCAGCACGGGTCGTCGTGCTCCACGTCCGCCACCTTCGCCTGTTCCCCAAGGCGGGCGGCGACGAGGGCGGCGTAGTCCGGCCCGAAATCGGCGGCGCCGATGGCGATCACCGCCGTGACCGTGGGGGCCTCGGCGAGGACGGCGGGCACATGCTCGGGAAAATCGGCATGGCAGATCATCAGCCGCGCCCCCGAGGCGGAGGCGAGATAGGCCACCTCCCCCGGGGTCTGGCGGAAATTGGTGGGCACCCAAACCGCCCCGATGCGGAAGGCGGCGAACATGCTCTCGAACATTTCAAGGCAGTTCTTCGACTGCACCAGGATGCGGTCGCCCTTGCCCACGCCACGCTGGGCAAGTTCGGCGGCCATGGCGTCCACCCGTGCCTCCATCTCGCCCCAGGTGAGCGTGCGGGCGCCGTCCACGAAGCCGATCTCGTCCGGGAAGCGCCGCGCCGCCTGGCGCAGCACATGGGACAGGTTCATCACCCGCCGGCTGGAGCGGGCGACCCCACCCTTGGGGGCGACCTTGGGGGCGGTCTCGACAGGCTGGGAAGACTCGCAGGACATGGGCGTCACTCGGTGTGGGATGCGGGGGAGGGAGGACGGCGGCGCTGGCGGTTCAGGATGCGCGGCATCACGGCACCGCCTTGGCAACGGCACGCCCGTGGGGGAGCACGGCGGGGAGATGCTCGCCGGCCGAGCGGCGGCCGAGGTCCGCTTCCAGCGCTTCCGCCTCGCGCTTCAGCAGCGGCACCAGCTCCCGCTGCCGCTCGGGCGAGAGCCGGCTTTCGATGGCGGCGATGGACAGCGCGCCCACCGGGTGCCCGTCCGGCCCCAGCACCGGCACGCCGATGCCCCAGGAGCCGGCGACATAAAGGCCGGGATTGAGCGCATAGCCGCGCGCACGGGCATCGGCCACCTGCGCGCGCAGCACCTCCACGCCATAGCCGGGATAATGGCTTTCCAGCGCCGGCGCGTTGGCGGCGAGCATGCGCTCCACCTCCACGTCCGGCAGCGCGGCGAGGAGCGCGAGCCCGCCCGCGCCGATGCCCAGCGGATGCCGGTCGCCGGCCTGCAGCACATGGGTGCGGATGGGCCAGGTGCCCTCCTCCCGGTGCAGGCACACGCAGAAGGCGCCGCGCGGCACGGAAAGGAAGGCGCAGTCGCCACTGGTGCGGGCGAGGCGGGCGAGGCCGTCGAGCGCGAGGGCGTGGATGCCGAAGCGGGTGCCGGCCAGGGTGCCGAGCACATAGGCTTCCGGACCCACATGATAGCGCCGCGTCACCTCGTCCTGGTCGAGAAGGCCAGTGCGCACCAGCGCCAGCAGCACCCGCCGCACGGTGGGCTTGGGCAGGCCGCACAGCCGCACCAGATCGGACAGCCGCGCACCCTCGGGGGCCGAGCGGCCCACCGTCAAAAGCAGCGCCACCGCCCGCTCGATGCTCTGGGTTCCCCCACCCGCGGCTTCGCCTGCGGATAAGCCGCCGGCGCGATCCGGCTCGGGGCCGGGCCGGACGGCGGGGGACTTGTATGCCCGTCCCACGCGCTCTCCCATGATCCAGTATATGGACCTAGATCTTGATAGGGTTGAGACCACCGCAGCGCAGCGTCTTCAACGACCATAATGGGCTTGCGAAAATCCCACAAGCGGGCCAGCATGGGCCGCAGGGATATGAGGTCCATATACTGGACCCACGAGGAAACCGGTCCGAATGGACCGCAGGAGGAGCAGCCAGCATGACGTTGACCCGTCGCACCCTTATCAAGGCCGGCGCGGCCGGAGCGCTCGCGGGCGGCGTCTTCGCCCCCTTCGTCGCGCGCGCGCAGGACGCGGAATTCTCCTACAAATACGCCAACAACCTGCCGGTCACGCACCCCATGAACGTGCGCGCGGGCGAGATGGTGGAGAAGATCAAGGCCGAGACGCGGGGCCGCGTCGAGATCAAGGTGTTCCCCTCCAGCCAGCTCGGCGGCGACACCGACATGCTGAGCCAGCTGCGCTCGGGCGGCATCGAGTTCTTCACCCTCTCCCCGCTCATCCTCTCCACCCTGATCCCGAACGCCTCGGTGAGCGGCCTCGGCTTCGCCTTCCCGGACTACGCCACCGTGTGGAAGGCCATGGACGGCGATCTCGGCGCCTATGTGCGCGGCCAGATCTCCAAGGCCGGCATCATCGCCATGGACAAGATCTGGGACAACGGCTTCCGCCAGATCACCACCTCCACCAGGCCCATCGACACCGCCGCCGACCTCAAGGGCCTGAAGATCCGCGTGCCGGTCTCCCCCCTGTGGACCTCCATGTTCCGGGCCTTCGACAGCGCCCCCGCGAGCCTCAACTTCGCCGAGGTCTACACCGCGCTGCAGACCCGCACCGTGGACGCGCAGGAAAACCCGCTCGCCATCATCGCCACGGCGAAGCTCTACGAGGTGCAGAAATACTGCTCCATCACCAACCACATGTGGGACGGCTTCTGGTTCCTGGCCAACCGCCGCGCCTTCGAGCGGCTGCCGGACGATTTGCGCGCCATCGTGGCGAAGAACATCAACGCCGCCGGCCTGAACGAGCGCGAGGACGTGCTCGCGCTCAACACCACCCTGCGCAAGGAACTGAGCGAGAAGGGCCTCACCTTCAACGAGCCCAAGGTGGACAGTTTCCGCGAGCAGCTGCGCAAGGCCGGCTTCTATGCCGAGTGGAAGGGCAAGTTCGGCGACGAGGCCTGGTCCATCCTGGAGACCTATACCGGCAAGCTGTCCTGAGGGCGGCGGCCCTTCGCCTCACGGGCCGCCCGGCCCCGTCCGAGGCACCCTCCCCCGGCGGGTCCGGGGGATCCGGCGGATCCGGGGGTTCCGGTCCATCGGCCGCGCAGATCCCCCCCGGCCGTACCGCGGCGGGTGAGTGGACGCCGGCGGCCAATCGGGGCAAGACATCCCAGCATGACACGCTGAAACGCACGCCGCCGGGGCAATCCAGGGCGGACGCGCGCCCTTGGACGTGTTGTTTCAACGCAATTTCATACGCAAACCGTTCCACACTTTTTGCTGAAATTGCCCTCGCGTAACGGAACCCGCGCCATGGCCACCGCCGACGACCTCCTGCCCCTCGCCGCCGGAACCGACGCGCCGCGCGCCGGCTCGCGCTTCATGCGGCCGGTGGAGGCCCTCGCCGCGCTGCTGCTCGTGGTGGTGGTCGGCCTGCTGCTGGCGGGGGCGCTCTCGCGCTACCTTCTGGCCCTGCCCATCATCTGGGGCGACGAGGTCGCTTCCATCTGCTTCATCTGGCTCGCCATGCTGGGCTCGGTCATCGCCATCGACCGCAACGAGCACCTGCGCCTGACCCTGTTCCTCGGCCTGCTGCCGCGCCCTGCGCGGCGCTTCGTGGATACGCTCGCCCTGCTGCTGGTTGCCACCCTGCTGCTGGCGCTGGCCTATCCGGCCTATGACTATGCGTCGGAGGAGAGCTTCATCACCCTGCCCGCCCTCGGCATTCCCGGCAGCGTGCGCGCCGCTGCCCTGCCGGTGGGCATCTGCGCCATGGCGGCGCTGGCCGTGGCCGCCGCCGTGCGGCGCTCCACGGTGCGCGACCTTGCCCTCGCCCTCGGCGTCATCGCCCTGGTGTTGGCAACGCTGTGGCTGGCAAGCCCGGCGCTGATGAAGGCCGGCAACACCGCCATCGTCATCTGCCTCGTGGGCTTCGTGGTGGTGGCGCTGGCCGCCGGCGTGCCCATCGCCTTCTGCTTCGGCATCGGCACCGCCTCCTATCTCGCCTTCGCCACCCGCGTGCCGCTCATCGTGATGATCGGGCGCATGGACGAGGGCATGTCCAGCCTGATCCTTTTGTCGGTGCCGGTGTTCGTGCTGCTGGGCTGCATCCTCGACCATACCGGCATGGGCAAGGCGATCGTGGATTTCCTCGCCTCCCTGCTCGGCCATGTGAAGGCCGGCATGTCTTATGTGCTGCTCGGCTCGCTGTTCGTGGTCTCGGGCATTTCCGGCTCCAAGGTCTCCGACATGGCAACCGTGGCCCCGGCCCTGTTCCCGGAGATGAAGCGGCGCGGCCACAAGCCGAGGGAGATGATCGCGCTCCTCGCCACCGGCGCCGCCATGGCCGATACGGTGCCGCCCTCCATCGTGCTGATCGTGCTCGGCTCGGTGGCGGGGGTCTCCATCGCGGCCCTGTTCACCTCGGGCTTCGTGGTGGCCATGGTGCTGCTGGCCGTGCTCGCCGCTCTGGCCCGCCTGAAGGCGCGGGACGAGGACATGACCGGCGTCACCCGCCCCTCCGCGGGCCTCGTCTGGCGCACCCTGCTGGTGGCCGCGCCGGCGCTGGTGCTGCCCTTCCTCATCCGCAGCGCGGTGAGTGGCGGCGTCGCCACCGCCACCGAGGTGTCCACCATCGCCGTGGTCTACGCGCTGTTCGTGGGCATGGTGCTTTATGGCGGCATCTCGGCGCGCGCCTTCTACCGCATGCTGGTGGAGACGGCGGCCCTCACCGGGGCCATCCTCGTCATCCTCGCCTGCGCGGTGGCCATGGCCTGGGCCATCACCCAGGCCGGCATCGCCAACGAACTGGCCCGCCTGATGGCGAGCCTGCCCGGCGGCTCAATCGGCTTCATGGCGGTGAGCATCATCGTCTTCCTGGTGCTGGGCTGCATCCTGGAAGGCCTGCCGGCCATCGTGCTCATGGCGCCGCTGATGTATCCCATCGCCCGCAAGCTGGGTATCAACGACGTGCACTATTCCATGGTCATCGTCACGGCCATGAACATCGGCCTGATGACGCCGCCCATCGGCATCGGCTTCTTCCTCGCCTGCAAGATCGGCAACGTCTCGCCCGACGCGGCCATCGGCGCCATCTGGCCCTATCTGGTGGCGCTGTTCGCCGGGCTGGTGCTGGTGGCGGCGGTGCCGTGGATCTCCATCGGCATGCTGTAGGGGATGGAGCACCGGGCGCGGCGTGACCCGCACCCGGCGCGAATGTCACGCCGCCGCGTGGCAGCGCTCCAGCGCCCACCGCACCAGCTTGCGCACGTCGGGATCGGGATCGTCGAAGGCGGCTTCCAGCGCGCCCACGGCCGAGGGATCGGCGATCTCGCCCAAGGCGGCGGCGGCTTCCTTGCGCACGTTGCTCGAGCCGTGGGACAGCGCCTCCGCCACCACCGGCACGGCGCTGCGGGCCTTCAGCTTGCCGAGCGCATTCACCGCCTTGGCCTGCACCTGCCAGCTGTCGTCATTGGCGGCCACCATCAGCGGGTCCACCGCCTCCGGCAGCCTGGCCTTGCCGATGGAGAAGGCGGCTTCCTCGCGCACCTGCCAATGGGTGTCCTTCAGCCCGGCGACCAGGGCGGGCACGCCCGGCGTGCCGCTGCGCACGAAGACGAGGGCCGCCATCACCGCCCGGCGCACCGCCGGCTCGGGATCGGTGGCGGCCAGCAGCAGCGCCGGCAGCGCCGCATCGGCCTTCAGATAGCCGAGCACGCCCAGCGCCTCGCGCCGCACGGCAATCTCGGGGTCTGAAAGGGCTTCCAGCGCTACCGGCATGGCGGCGGGGTCCTGCATGTCGCGCAGGGCCCTGAGCGCTGCGGCACGCACGAAGGCCGCGTGCGGCCCGGTGCCCTCCTGCGCCCGTTCGATGAGGCGCGGCGCGGAGCCGGGTTCCTTCTTGTCGGCGAGGCTCTCGATGGCGGCGAGGCGCACCGCCTCCACCCCATCGTCCAGCGCCGCGATCAAGCCGAGGGCGGCGGGAAGGCCGGAATGCTCGTCGAGGGCCTTGGCGGCGGCCTCGCGCACGCCGGCATCCTCATCCTTCAGGCCGGCGAGCAGCAGGTCCACCGCCTGCGGGTCCACGGTCTCGGCGAGGGTGAGCATGGCGACGCGGCGGATGCCGGGATCGGCGTCGCGGGCGCGCTCCGCCACGGCGTCGAAATCGTCGTCGAAATCATCGAACAGGGCCATGGCTCGCCTCAGCGCAGGAGATAGGGGATTTCGACCTTCACCGCCCCGGTGGGGCAGTCCACCTCGCACGGCATGCAGTACCAGCACTCGTCGTACTTCATGTGCGCCTTGCCGGAGGCCGGGTTGATGGCGAGCACGTCGAGGGGGCACACGTCGATGCAGACGCGGCACCCCTTCTCGGCGATGCATTTCTCGTCGTCGACCGTGACCGGGACGGAGGTGGGATGGTTGGCGAACGGCATGGGGCAGGCTCCGGATTCACGAATGGGATCAGGTCACTCGGCGGCCAGCGCCGGGGTGCGCAGCTGGTGGTAGGCGCCCATCTCCTCCTCGGGGATGTCGACCACATAGGGGTCCACGGCGCGCTTCTTGTGGGCCATGCGGCCCATCTCGTCCTTGTAAAGCAGCGTGTGGCAGAACCAGTTTTCGTTGTCGGTGGCCGGGTGGTCCACCTGCCAGTGGTAGAGGCCCCATCGGCTTTCGGTGCGATACAGCGAGGCGGCGGCGGCCATGTCGGCGCAATCGAGGATGGATTGCAGCTCCAGCGACCGCATCAATTCATGGGGATCCTTCACGCACAGGGCGTTGAGGTCCTCGCGGATCTCGGCGAACCGCGCCTGGGCGATCTTGTACTTGGCCGTGACCTTCGGCGGCTGGAGATAATCATTCACCAGACGGCGGGTCTTGAACTCCATCTCATGGGGGGTCAGGCCATCGTCGCGGCGGGTGGGGGCGAGCACGCGCTCCTGCTCGCGGGCCACATCGGCTTCGTCATAGGCCGGCAGGTCGGTATTGGCGCAGTATTCAGCCGCGTCCCGGCCAGCAATTCCGCCGTTCACGAAGGCGCCGAGCATGTAATTGTGCGGCACGCTCGCCATGTCGCCGGCGGCATAAAGGCCGGCCACCGTGGTGCGGGCATGCTCGTCCACCCACACGCCCGAGGCCGAATGGCCGGAGCAGAAGCCGATCTCGGAGATGTGCATCTCCACCATCTTGTCGCGGTAATTGGTGCCGCGATTTTCGTGGAAGCGCCCGCGGGAGGGCCGCTCGTTGGAGTGCAGGATGGTCTCGATCTCGGAAATGGTCTCCTCGGCCAGATGGGTCATGTTGAGGAAGACCGGGCCGTTGCCGCTCTGCAGCTCCGAATAGAACTCCTTCATCATCTGGCCGGACCAGTAATCGCACTCGATGAAGCGTTCGCCCTTGTTGTTGGCGGTGTATCCGCCGAACGGGCCGGTGACATAGGCGCAGGCCGGGCCGTTGTAATCCTTGATCAGCGGGTTGATCTGGTAGCATTCGAGGTTCGCGAGGCCCGCGCCCGCATGGTAGGCCATGGCATAGCCATCGCCGCAATTGGCCGGGTTCTCGTAGGTGCCGAACAGATAGCCGGAGGCTGGAAGACCCAGCCGGCCGGCGGCGCCGCAGGCGAGGATGACCGACTTGGCACGCACCACCAGGAACTCGCCGGTGCGGGTGTTCACCCCCATGGCGCCGGCGATGCGGCCGTCCGGGGCGTTCAGCAGGCGGGTGGCCATGTAGCGGTTGGTGACCAGCACCTGGTGCTTGCGCAACTGGCGGTACAGCGCCTTCTTGACGTGGTGGCCCTCCGGCATGGGCAACACATAGGTGCCCATGTGGTGCACCTTGCGGACATTGTATTCGCCGGAGCCGTCCTTCTCGAACTTCACGCCGATGGAATCCAGATACTGGATCATCGGGTAGGAGCCGGTGGCATAGGCCATCACCGCCTTCTGGTGGACGATGCCGTCGTTGGCGACGGTGATTTCCTTCACATATTGCTCGGGGGTGGCGTAGCCGGGGATGACGGCGTTGTTCAGCCCGTCCATGCCCATGGAGACCGCGCCGGAGCGCTTCACATTGGCCTTCTCCATCAGCACCACCTTGAGGCCCGGATTCTTCTCCTTGGCCTTGATGGCGGCCATGGGGCCGCCGGTGCCGCCGCCGATGACGAGGATGTCGGCTTCGACGATCTCAGGTCTAATCTCGCTCATGGTTTCACCTCTGGAAGGTCGGGGCCGGCCGCTTCCGCCGCGAGGGCGGCGAGATAGGCGAAGGGATAGACCCCGCGCGCATGGCCGTCGGAGAAGGACAAATTGAGCCCGTGCGCCCCGAACGGGGCCACATGGGTGAGGGTGACGCCGGCAAAGTCGGCGGAAAACGTTCCCCGCGCCCGGTCGGCCACGCAGGCCGCGCAGCGGCAAGCGGCGCGGAGCGCCGAGGCACTGAGGGCGCTACTGGGACTGGTGCGCTGCGCCGCCGCCGGCCCGCCGGAAAAGGCGAGGTGGAGGTGGCGCCGATCGCGATCGAGGCGGATTTCCTCGATGTCGGACAAGGGCTCCGACGGCGCCGGGATGGGCTGGGGGGCAGACGTCATCATGACAGCGATTGGACAGCGCGGCCGCGCCAGCCGATAGCAACTAGTTGCTGGCTGGAGCACTTCCAGGGAAAGGCGCGGCATGCCTGGGCCGGCGCCCTGCCTCAAAGGCCCAACACACAAACGCCCGTGGCCGGCGCCGCGGGGTACTCCCCACCGCCCTCACCTGCGCTATGGTGCCCGCCGCAGCAACGGGCGAAGCCGTCATGGATCAGGTGGAAGCCATCGTCATCGGCGCCGGCGTGGTGGGCCTCGCCATTGCCCGCGCGCTGGCCCGCGCCGGCCGCGACGTGGTGCTGATCGAAGCGGCCGGGGCCATCGGCACGGGCATTTCCGCGCGCAATTCCGAGGTCATCCATGCCGGTATCTATTACGAGCCGGGAAGCCTGAAGGCCGAGCTGTGCGTGAAGGGGCGCAATGCCCTCTATGCCTTCTGCGCCAGCCATAAGGTCGGCCATTCCCGCATCGGCAAGCTCATCGTCGCCGCCGGTGCGGACGAGGTGGCCTATCTCGAAAAGCTCGCCGCCCATGGCGCCGCCAACGGGGTGGGCGACCTTCAGATGCTGGATGGTGCCGCCGCGCGGGCGCTGGAGCCGGCGCTGGATGTGCACGCCGCCTTGTTCTCGCCCTCCACCGGCATCGTGGATTCCCACGGCCTGATGCTGGCGCTGCAAGGCGACATGGAGGCGGCCGGGGGCATGCTCGCCCTCGGCGCGCCCTTCGTCGGCGCGGAGCCGGGGCCGGACGAGCTGACAGTGCGCACGGGCGGCGACGCGCCCCTGGTGCTCGGCTGCCGGCTGCTGGTGAATGCCGCCGGCCTCGATGCGCCGGACCTCGCCCGCCGGATCGCCGGCATGCCGGCGCATCTGGTACCCGAGCAGACGCTGGCGAAGGGCAATTACTTCACCTGTGGGCGCAAAGTGCCGTTCCGCCGCCTCATCTATCCGGTGCCGGAGCCGGGCGGACTCGGCACCCACCTCACCCTCGACCTCGGCGGCCAGGGCCGGTTCGGGCCGGACGTGGAATGGGTGCGCACGCGCGACTATGAGGTGGACCCGGCCCGCAAGGCTTCAATGATGGCCTCCATCCGCCGCTATTGGCCGGATGTGCGGGAGGAGGACCTGGCCCCCGGCTATGCCGGCATCCGCCCCAAGATCCCCGGGCCGGACGGCGGACCGCAGGATTTCGTGATCCAGGGGCCGGCGGTCCACGGCATCGCCGGGCTGGTGAACCTGTTCGGCATCGAATCACCCGGCCTCACCAGTTGCCTCGCCATTGCCGACAAGGTGCTGGAAGTGGCCAAAAAATAAGGGCCGCCCCGAAGGACGGCCCTCTCAACTCAACCAACGCGCGACGGAACCGTGCCGGCCTCAGGCCAGCTCGGTCTCCTTCTTGCGCTCCTCGCGCTTGCGCTCGTTGGGATCGAGGTAACGCTTGCGCAGGCGGATGGACTTGGGCGTCACCTCCACCAGCTCATCGTCCTGAATCCAGGCCAGGGCGCGCTCCAGCGTCATGCGGATGGGCGGGGTCAGGCGCACCGCCTCGTCCTTGGAGGTGGTGCGGATGTTGGTGAGCTTCTTGCCCTTGAGCACGTTCACTTCCAGGTCGTTGTCCCGGTTGTGGATGCCCACCAGCATGCCCTGGTACACCTTCCAGCCCGGCTCGATGATCATCGGGCCGCGATCTTCCAGGTTCCACAGGGCATAGGCCACCGCCTCGCCCGATTCGTTCGAGATCAGCACACCGTTGATGCGGCCGGCAATCTCGCCCTTGTAGGGCGCGTATTCGTGGAACAGCCGGTTCATGATGGCGGTGCCGCGGGTGTCGGTGAGCAACTCCGACTGGTAGCCGATGAGGCCGCGGGTGGGAGCGTAGAACACGAGGCGCTGGCGGTTGCCGCCGGAGGGGCGCATCTCCACCATCTCGGCCTTGCGCTCGCTCATCTTCTGCACGACGGTACCGGAATATTCCTCATCCACGTCGATGAGGACTTCCTCGATGGGCTCCAGCGCCTGGCCGGTGGCCTCATCCTTCTGGAACACCACGCGGGGCCGCGACACGGCCAGCTCGAAGCCCTCGCGGCGCATGGTCTCGATCAGCACCGCAAGCTGCAGTTCGCCGCGGCCGGAGACGTAGAAGGAATCCTTCTCGGTGGATTCCTCGATCTTGAGCGCCACGTTGCCTTCCGCCTCGCGCAGCAGGCGGTCGCGGATGACGCGGCTCGTCACCTTGTCACCCTCGGTGCCCGCCAGCGGCGAGTCGTTCACGATGAAGGTCATGGTGACGGTGGGCGGGTCGATGGGCTGGGCCGCCAGCGGCTCGGTCACTTCGAGCGCGCAGAAAGTGTCGGCCACCGTGCCCTTGGAGAGGCCGGCGATGGCGACGATGTCGCCCTGCACGCCCTCATCGATGGGCTGGCGCTCGATGCCGCGGAAGGCGAGGATCTTGGAGACGCGGCCCTGCTCGACCAGCGAGCCGTCCTGCGCCAGCACCTTGATGGCCTGATTCGGCTTGATGGAGCCGGAGGTGATGCGCCCGGTGATCATGCGGCCGAGGAAGGGGTTGGCTTCCAGGAGCGTGCCGATCATGCGGAACGGGCCGTCATCCACCGTGGGCTCGGGCACATGCTTCAGCACCAGATCGAACAAGGGCGCCATGCCCTGGTCGGAGGGGCCTTCGGGGCTCTCGGCCATCCAGCCGTTGCGGCCGGAGCCGTAGAGGATGGGGAAATCGAGCTGCTCGTCGGTGGCGTCGAGCGCCGCGAACAGGTCGAACACCTCGTTCACCACCTCGGTGATGCGGGCGTCGGAGCGGTCCACCTTGTTGATGGCGACGATGGGCTTCAGCCCCACCTTCAGCGCCTTGCCCACCACGAACTTGGTCTGCGGCATGGGGCCTTCGGCGGCGTCCACCAGCACGATGGCGCCGTCCACCATGTTCAGGATGCGCTCCACCTCGCCGCCGAAATCGGCGTGGCCGGGGGTGTCGACGATGTTGATGCGCGTGTCCTTCCAGACCACCGAGGTGGCCTTGGCGAGGATGGTGATGCCGCGTTCCTTTTCCAGGTCGTTGGAATCCATCACGCGCTCGGCCACGCGCTGGTTCTCGCGGTAGGAGCCCGACTGCTTGAGCAACTCGTCCACCAGCGTGGTCTTGCCGTGGTCGACGTGGGCGATGATGGCGATGTTGCGAAGCTTCATGGTCGTCCAGCACGAAAACGCGGGTCCGAATGGATCGGGCCCGCCGGGAAAGGGATTGTTGCGGCGCAAAATACACACAAACCGATCAAGATCAATGCGCGCTGCGGCAACCGGCCGGAATTGGCGCTCATCTCTTGCCCGCGCGCCGGCTCTCCGCTTGAGAAAGGAGCGCGGACGATCGATGGTTGGGCAGGGCGGGAGAACGGGACTTGTATTGGTTTTTGGACGGAGAATTCCTCCTCGGCGGTTGCGTCAGCCTGTTGACCATCACCATTCAGGCGCTGGCGACGGTGCTCGTCATCAAGTGCGCGCGCATCTCGGCACGGCATTTGTCCCCACGCCGCAAGATCGAGACGCTGATCATCGTCATGGGCGCGTCCGGGACGCTGCTCATGCTCGCGCACTTCCTGGAAGTGGCGGTCTGGGCCGCCGTGTATGAACTGATCGGCGTGATCGAGGCCAAGGATGCCTATTATTTCGCCTTCGTGAACTTCACGACCCTCGGCTATGGCGACATCCTGCCCGAGCACCGCTGGCGCGTTCTGGGTCCGATCACGGCGGCGAACGGGATGCTGCTGTTCGGCTGGTCCACGGCGGTACTGTTCGCGGTGCTGTCGCGCGCCTTGCGCATCCTGCGTTTGGAGTAAGGCCGGCCGCCGGATCTCGGCTATAGGGATCGCGCCCAAGGAAAGCCCATGCCGCCACTGACGCCACGACAGGATGAGGTTCCCCGCCTCGACGCGGCCGAGGTTGCGGCTGCCACCGCCGTCATGGCGCGGCATCCTTATTTTGCCGACTTTCCGTTTCCCGCGCTGGCGGCCCTCGTTTCCGCGGGCGAGAAAATGGTGGTGCCGCCGGGCACCCGCCTCATCCAGCGGGGCGATACCGATACGTTCGCCCTCCTGGTGGTGGAGGGCACCGCCGTCGTTACCATCGACACGCCCTATTCCCATATGGAGCTGGCCCATGTGGAGCTGGCCCATCTGTCGGCGCCGGCGGTGATCGGCGAGATCGCGGCCTTCACCGGCGTCGCCCGCACCGCCCATGTGGATGCAGCGACGCCACTGACGGCCGTGCGCCTCTCCGCCGAGGCGCTGGACGCGGCGGGCCGCGCCCATCCCGCCCTCCTGTCGGCGGTGATGCGCCAGTTCGGCAGCCGGTTCGAGACCTTCAACCGCGTCTTCGGCTTCTATGCCAATGCGCTCAACGCGCTGGAGCGCCGCGACTTCGACCTGAAGCTGCTGGACGATCTGCGCAATCCCCTGCCGGAGCTGGTGGATTTCTCCCACTCCTTCCGCCGCCTCGCCGAGGCCATCATGACGCGGGTGGCGGAGCGCCGCGAGATGGCCAATGCGGCGGCCATCCAGCGCTCCATGCTGCCGCTGCCCCTTTCGACGGATGTGCTCGGCGGGCGCGCCGACATCGGCGCCGCCATGCGCCCCGCCAAGGACGTGGGCGGCGACTTCTACGATTATTTCCTCATCGACCGGCGCCATCTGGTGGTCAGCCTCGGCGACGTGGCGGGCAAGGGCACGCCCGCCGCCTTGTTCATGAGCGCCACCCAGACCGCCCTGCGCATGGTGCTGCGGCGGGAGGCCGACCTCGCCAGCGCAGTGGCCACCGTGAACGACCTGTTGTGCGCCACCAACGGGGAGGACATGTTCGTCACCCTGTTCTGCGCCGTGATCGACCTTCAGACCGGCGCTCTCACCTACTGCAATTGCGGCCACACCGACGCGATGATCCTGCGCGCCGATGGCACCATCGAGCGGCCGGCGACCACGGGCATGGCGCTCGCCATCCTGGAAGGAACGAAGCCGCGCGCCGTCACCGGCCGTCTTGCCCCCGGCGACCGGCTGTTCCTGTTCTCGGACGGGCTGACCGACGCCATCAACCCGGACGAGGTCTCGTTCGGCGACGAACGGCTTGAGGCAGCCGCCGCGCGCGCCGCCCACCTGCCGGCCGAGGCGTTCCTGGCCGCACTGCTCGACGCCGCCGCCGCGCATTCGGGAACGGCGCCGCAATTCGACGACATGACCGCGCTCGCGGTTACGTTCACGCCGTTGGGCTGACGGACGTTCAATTTGAAATAAAGCGCCGTCGGCCCCCTCTCCCGCTTGCGGGGGAGGGCTGGGGAGGGGGCAGAGGCGCCGGGGACGGAACACGAGCGGCCCGGGCCTGACGGAGAGAGTCTACCCCCTTCGCACCATCAAGCCGTGGCGTAGAGGCCCTCGATCTCCGCCGCATACTTCTTCTGGATGTTGGAGCGGCGCACCTTCATGGTGGCGGTCACCTCGTCGTCGTCATGGTCCAGCTCCTTGGTGAGGAGGTGGAAGCGCCGGATGTGGGAGACCTGCGCCAACTGCCCGTTGGCCCTGGCGATTTCGCCCTCGATGAGGGCCCGCACCTTGGGGTTTTCCGCGAGATTGCGGAAATTGGTGTAGGAGACGGCATTCTCCTCGGCCCATTTGCCCACCGTCTCGAAATCGATCTGGATGAGGGCGGAGACATATTTGCGCGCCTCGCCGATGACGATGCATTCCTTGATGAAGGCGCTGCCCTTGGCCACGTTCTCGATCTCGGACGGGCTCAGGTTCTTGCCCCCCGCCGTAATCATGATGTCCTTCAGGCGATCGACGATCTTCACCTGACCGCCCACGAACTCCACCACGTCGCCGGTATGGAGCCAGCCGTCGCGTAGCGCGGCGGCTGTGGCCTCCGCGCTCTTGTAATAGCCGGCGAACACGATGCCGCCCTGCACCAGCAGTTCGCCATGATCGCCCCGGGCAAGGCTCACCCCCTCCGCCGCTGGTCCCACGCAGCCGGGCACCAGGTTGGACAGCCTTTGCCCCGTGGCCATGCCGCTGGTCTCGGTGGCGCCATAGACCTCGATGAGCGGCACGCCGATGGTGCGGAAGAAGCGCACGATGTGCGGCGAGATGGGCGCCGCCCCGGTCATGGCCACCTTCACCCTGCCGAGGCCGATGAAGTTCTGCAACGCCCGGAAGAACAGCAGCCAGCCGAGGAAGAACACCGCCCGCTGATATGGCGTCCGCTTCTCCGGCGCGGTCTCGGCGAAGGGCTGGCACGCGGCCATCAGGCGCTCGAAAGCGAAGCGGCGCACCCCGCCGGCCTCCAGCATCTTGATGTAGATGGAGGCGTGCAGCTTCTCCCAGATGCGCGGCACGCCGAGGAACATGCTCGGCGCCACCTCGCGCAGGTCCTCCTGGATGGTGCGGATGGACTCGCCGAAATTCACCTGCGAGCCGAGATAGAGCGGCGTCATGGTGGTGAGCATCTGCTCGGCCACATGGCACAGGGGCAGGTAGGAGACGTGGGTGGTCTGGGCATCGAGCCCGAGCCGCTCGGCGATGGCGACGGCCTGCGCCCGCAGGTTGGCGTAGGTGAGCATCGCCCCCTTCGGCTTGCCGGTGGAGCCGGAGGTGTAGATCATCAGCGAAAGGTCTGAGAGGGACTGGCGCGCCAGCACCTCGTCGATGAGGCCGGGATGGGCTTGTCCGTGGCGTTCCCCCGCCTCCACGAGATCGTCGAACGACAGCACCGTGCCGGGCGCGTAGGCCCGCAGGCCCTTCTTCTCCATCACCACGATGTGCGTCAGCAGGGGCAGTTCGGCCCGCCGCTCCAGCACCTTGTCCACCTGCTCCTGGTCCTCGCACACCACGATCTGGGTGTCCGAATGGCCAAGCACATAGGCCACCTCGTTGGCCGGGCTGGTGGGATAGACCCCCACCGTGACCGCCCCCACAAGACCGGCCCCGAGCTGGGCCAGCACCCATTCGACACGGTTCTCCGAAAGCACCGCCACATGGCCGCCTTCGGCGAGCCCCAGCGCACGAAGGCCATGGCCGACGGCGGCGGCGCGGGTGAAATACTCCCGGAAGGAGACCGGGTTCCAGATGCCGAAATCCTTCTGGCGGATCGCAGTGCGGTCCGGCTGGCGCTGGGCGTGGAGGCGCAGCATCTGCGGCAGGGTCAGGTCGGGAAAATCGGGGCGGGTCATGGCGGGGTTCTTGGCGGGGTTCTTGGCGGGATTCATGGCCGGGCTCATGGCGCGCCTCTCACGAAAGCCAGCGCTTGCGGCGCTTGTAATGCTTGATGTCGCGGTAGCTTTTTTCGCCGCGCTCCCCGGCCATGCCGAGGTAGAATTCGCGCACGTCCTCATCCGCCATCAACCGCTGCGTGGGGCCATCCAGCACGATTTTGCCGGTCTCCATGATGTAGCCGTAGTGGGAGACCGCGAGCGCCACGGCGGCGTTCTGCTCCACCAGCAGCATGGACACGCCGCGCTCCCTATTGATGCGGGCGATGATGGTGAAGATCTCCTCCACCAGCTTGGGCGACAGGCCCAGCGACGGCTCGTCCAGCAGAATGAGCTTCGGCTCGGCCACCAGCGCCCGGCCGATGGCCAGCATCTGCTGCTCGCCGCCGGACAGGTACCCCGCCCGCCCGCTCCTGCGTTCATAGAGGCGGGGGAAATAGGCATAGACCGCATCGAACGAAGCGGGCCTGGCCGCCCGCCCGGTGAGCGCATAGGTGGCGGCGACGAGGTTTTCCTCCACCGTGAGGTCCTCGAAGATGCGCCGGCCTTCCATGACGTGGAACAGCCCGCGCCGCACCAGGGCGTGGGGCGTGAGCGCGGCCAGCGGCGCGCCGTCGAAGGCGATGGCGCCCGCCGTCACCGCGCCATCCTCCAGCTGGAGCAGGTTGGACACCGCCTTCAGCGTGGTGGACTTGCCGGCCCCGTTGGAGCCGAGCAGGGCCACCACCTGCCCCTCCTGAACGCGCAGGGAGAGGCCGCGAAGCACCTGGACCGTCCGGTTGTAGACGACCTCGATATTGCTGATCTCAAGTATTGGCTTCGCGGTCATCTTCATCACTTCTTCAGGCTGATCCAGTCGGAGGCCGGCTTCATCTGCTTGTCGGCGGCGCTGTAGGAATAGATGCGCCCCACCGGCACCGAATTGCCCGGGATGGAGATGGGCACGCCGATGAGGCCGCCGGTGTCGAAATCCTTGATGGTGTTGAGCGACGCCTTGAGGTTCTTCGCATCCAGCGCCTTGCCCGCCTCCAGCGTGCGCCTGGCCGCCTCGGTCATCAGCATGGCGGTGAGGAAACCCTGCATGTAGCCCGTGGCCTGGTAGGTGGGCCGAAGCTTGCGGATCTTCTCCAGCATGGGCGCGTTGGGATCGGTGTCGTAATAATAGCGATAGGGCATCACGCCCATGTAGCCGTCCGCCGGCGCGCCCACATTGGCCCACAGGGAATTGTCCATGGACCAGAAGGTGCCCATGAAGCGGCTCTTCAGCCCCAGTTGCTTGGCCTGGGAGAGGAATTCCGGCAGCGGCGCCAGCACATAGCCGTGGAAGATGGTGAAGTCCGGATTGGCGCGGCGCAGCTTCAGGATCTCGGTAGAGACGTCCACCGCCGTGGGCGGGGTGACGATCTGGCCGACCACCTCCAGCCCCATCGCCTTGGCGCGCTTCACGCTGGCCTCGATGGGATCGCGGCCGAACTCGGTGTCCGAGTTCACGAAGACGATCTTCGCGCCCTTCTGCTCCTTCGCGATGTATTCGAGCAGGATGGCGATCATCTCCACGTAGTCGGGACCGGCCATGAACTGGAACGGATACTTTTCCGGATTGTTCAGCTCGCTGCCGAAGGAGGCCCCCGCCATCAGGATGGAGCCGCGGCGGTTCAGCTCCTCGTTGATGGTCTTCGCAAAGCCTGTGCTGTCGCCGTAATAGAGGTGGATGTCGTTCTGGGTGGTGAGCTTGTTGAAGACCGCCACCGACTGGTCCACCTTGTAGGCGGTGTCCTCATAGGCAAGGCGCAGCTTGCGGCCGGCGACGCCCCCCGCCTCATTGGTGATCTTCACGAAATCCGAGATGCCCGCCTCGATGGCGACGCCGGCGAAGGCGAACACGCCCGTGAGCGGGATGGAGCCGCCGATCACCAGCTCCTTCTCGTCGGCGAAGGCGGTGAGGGGGGAAAAGACCGTGGATGCAAGGCCCGCCGTGGCGAGGCCGAGAAGATGGCGTCGGTTCAGATCCGTCATTGGCATTTCCTCCGTTATCTTGTTCGTTCTTGTGTTTTGCTTTGGCGTTGGCGCGCTTGGACTTGCGTCAGGTCTTGAACGGCCACAAATGGAAGAAGCGGCGGATACGGCGCACGATCTCCGCCAGCCCCTGCGGCTCGAACACCAGGAACACGATGATGAGCGCGCCGAACACGATGGTGCGCACCGGCGAGAGCGCCGCCCCCGCATTGGGGAAGACGGGGCCGAGCCACTCCACCACATATTTCAGCAGTTCCGGCACCAGCGTCATGAAGGCGGCGCCCAGAATGGGGCCGAGGATGGTGCCGAGCCCGCCCACGATCACCGCCGCGAGGAAGAAGATGGAGGTGGCAAACGGAAAGCTTTCCGGCGTCACCACACGGAAGAAATAGGCCCACATGCCCCCCGCAACCCCAGCGTAGAAAGATGACAGGGCAAAGCTCATGAGCTTGTATTGCAACAGCGGAATGCCCAGCACCTCGGCCGAGATGTCGCGATCGCGGATGGCGATGAAGGCGCGGCCGATGCGGGTGCGGAACAGGTTCGCCGCGCCCAGCACCATCAGCGCCGTGATGGGCACGATGACGAAGTAGAGCGCGAAGGGCGAGGCCAGCTCGATGCCGAAGAGGAGCGCCGGCGCCACGTTCACCCCGCTCATGCCGCGGGTCACCGACACCCAGTTGGTGAAGACGAAATGCAGGATGAAGGAGGCCGCGATGGTGGCGATGGCGAGATAAAGCCCCTTCACCCGCAGGCTCGGCACCCCCACCAGCACGCCCACCAGAGCCGCGACGAGCCCCGCGGCGAGGATGTTGACGAGGAAGGGCGTGCCCAGATGCCCGTCGAGGAAGGCCACCGCATAGGCGCCCACCCCCATGAAGGCGGCCTGCCCGAGACTCACAAGACCGGTATAGCCGGTGAGGATGTTGAGCCCCGTGGCGCTCGCCACGTTGATGGCGACGAGGCAGGCCAGATACAGCCAGTAGGCGTTGAGCACGAAGGGGGCGAGCACAAGCACCAGCGCCAGCACGATCATCCACGCCCGCTGCGTCCGCGTGGTCAAAAGGCCCTCGTCGGCGATGTAGGTTTCCTTGGCGGTGGCGATGCGCATCAGAGCCGCTCGATTTCCACGGTGCCGAACAGGCCGTAGGGCCGGATCATCAGCGCCGCGATGAGGAGGGAAAAGGTGGTGACGAGCTTGAACTCGCCGCCGAGGAAGGTGCCCGCCCAGGCTTCGACGACGCCGATGAGCAGGCCCCCCACCAGCGCCCCCAGCACGGAATCCAGCCCGCCGATGATCACCACCACCAGCGCCGAGAGGCCGAACACCCCCATGGTGGGCGAGATGCCGCCGATGGCGCCCACCAGGATGCCCGCCCCCGCCGCCGTGGCGCAGGCGACGATCCAGGCCAGCGAGAACACGCCGGGCACGTTGATGCCGCAGGAATAGGCCGCCGCCTGGTCGCTCGCGGTGGCCCGCAGAGCCACGCCGCCGCGCCAGAAGCGGAACAGCAGCAGGAACAAGGCGATGACCACGCCCGCCACAGCGAAGCCGATGGCGATCTTGCGCGAGACATAGGCCTCGCCGATGAACACCGGCGTCGCGCCCATGAAGTCCGGCAGGGCGCGCGGATCGGTGTTCCACACCAGTTCCGCCGCGCCCATCAGGACCGAGCCGAGCCCCACCGTGACCATGAAGACGGAAATGGGGTTTTCCCCCAGCATGGGCCGGATCAGTGCCCGCTCCACCAGCGCGCCCACCGCGCCGCCGCCGGCGATGGCGAGCGGGATCGCCATCCACACCGGCAGGCCGAAGCCGGCGGAAAAGGCGAAGAACAGATAGCCGCCGAGCATCAGGATCTCGCCGACCGCCAGGTTGATGACCCGCGTCGCCTTGTAGATCAGCACGAAGGCGAGGGCGGTGAGGGCCAAAAGCGCGCCGGAGCCGAGGCCCGCCAACGTCACCTCGGCGAAGAACAGAAAGTCCATCACGCGGCCTCCCCGATGGCGGAGAGGCGCCGCATCAGCTCGGCCGGGTTGCCGCTGCCGAGATAGGCGGCGGCCACCTGCGGATCGCCCTGCACCTGCGCCGGCGGCCCCTGGGCGATCACCTTGCCGAAATTGAGCACCACCACATGGTCGGAGATGTCCATCACCATGCCCATGTCGTGCTCCACCATGAGGATGGAGATGCCCCACTCCTCCTTCACGTCGAGGATGAAGCGGGCCATGTCCTCGGTCTCCTCGCGGTTCATGCCGGCCACCGGCTCGTCGAGCATGAGCAGGCGCGGCCGCATGGCCAGCGCCCGGGCCAGTTCCACCCGCTTCTGCAGGCCGTAGGAGAGGGCGGCGACAGGCTTGTTGCGGATGTGGTCGATCTCCAGGAAATCGATGATCTGCCGCTCCACCTCGGCCCGCAGTTCCATCTCCTCGCGCCGGGCCGCGCCCCAATAGGCCAGCGCCTGCAGCAGGTTGGTCTTCATGTGGGCGTGGCGGCCGAGCTTGATGTTGTCGAGCACGGTCATGCCCTTGAACAGGGCGATGTTCTGGAAGGTGCGCGCCAGCCCCGCTTTGGCCCGCGCCGGCGGATGGGTGTGGGTGATGTCCTGCCCGTCGAGGCGGATATGGCCCTCGCGCGGCCGGTAGAAGCCGGAGATGCAGTTGAACAGCGAGGTCTTGCCGGCGCCGTTCGGCCCGATGAGGGCGGTGATGGTGCCGGGCCGCACCTCGAACGACACGTCGGTGAGCGCCTTGAGCCCGCCGAACGACAGGCTGAGGCCGGAAACCGCCAGATGGGCGGGCGCGAGGGTGCAGGGCGCGGGGCGCGTCATGGCCCCTCCCCAGATGGCATGGCGGCGCGGGCGCGCAGCCCGGCGCGAACGGCCGAGTTCAGCGTGGTCAAGGCGTTTCCCCTCCCAAGGGTACCCAACACGGTCTGTTGCGACCCGTCCCCGGTTCTTGTCCGGGGATCTTTAATGACGTGTCGCCGTCGCCTCAGAGGGCGGAGCGGCTCAAGGCGTAACGCGCGAAGATGCGCTCCACCGGCGCGTCGATCTCGCGGCCGGCGCGCACGAAACCCTTGCGCCAGTCCACCAGATGGCGGCGCATCCAGAGCCGCGCGCCATCGAGATCCCGCGCGGTGATGGCGTCGATGATCCTGCGGTGCGCTTCCACCATGCGCGGCCCGCCCTCCGGCACCCGCCGGCAGATCATCTCGGATGAGGGAAAGAACAGCAGCGCCGCCGGCTCGCGCGCCAGCTCCAGCACCCGGTTCCTGGACGCGTGGGCCACCAGCGCATGGAATTCGGTGTCGATCTCCGACAGCAGGACCGGATTGCCGATGGCCTGCTCGATGCGGGACTGGTTGGCCTCGAGGGCGGCGATGACCTCCTCGTCCGCATGGGCCACCGCCCCTTCCACCGCCCCCACCTCCAGGATCAGCGCGGTGTCGAACAATTCGCGGAAGGTGACGTCCTGCAGCACCAGCGCGCGGCTGATGCGGCTCGACAGGGCGTCGTAGCGCGGCTCGCAGACATAGAGCTTGCGCCCCGCCTCCCGCCGCACCAGGCCGCCCTGCTCCAGCACGCGGATGCCCTCGCGCACGGTGGAGCGGTTGACGCCGAACTGCCGGACCAGCGCCGCCTCGGTGCCGATCTCGTCGCCGGGCCGCAGGCGGCCGGACACGATCTCGGCCTCGATGGCCTCGGCGACCATTTCGTAGGCCGAAGGCACCCGAATGCGATCGAAACGGTCAGTAGCAGTGTCGGACATGACAGCGTTTACCCGCCTTGTCGGACAAACGGTCTCATTGCCGCATGGGCTTGTCAAGGGCGCATGCACCGCCCGCATTCGGAAAACATCGCCCACCCAGACCCGCCGATCGTGCCGCAGACCGAAGGCCGTTTCCGCCGCAGCGCTCGCCGATCGCCGCAGTTCACGGCAACCGCTCTACACTCTTGTATTATCGCAGCTTCTTCACGCGAGCCGGTGTCCACTTCGCGCGAA
>NZ_JBAFVS010000023.1:0-81449 GCF_043194565.1 Xanthobacter autotrophicus ATCC 700552
CTTGGTATTGGCGTCGATAAGCACGGACATCACGCAGCTTCCTTCTTCACGGCCGCGACGATCTTCTGCGCCGCGTCATCGAGATCGTCCGCCGGGATCACATTCAGACCCGACTCGCGGATGATCTTTTTCCCCTCCTCCACGTTGGTGCCGGCAAGCCGGACCACGAGGGGCACATTCAGCCCCATCTGGCGCACGGCGGCGATGACACCTTCCGCGATCACGTCGCAGCGCATGATGCCGCCGAAGATGTTCACCAATATTCCCTCGACATTGGGATCCGCGGTGATGATCTTGAACGCCGCCGTCACCTTTTCCTTGGTGGCACCGCCGCCCACGTCGAGGAAGTTGGCCGGCTCGCGGCCGTAGAGCTTGATGATGTCCATGGTTGCCATGGCGAGGCCCGCGCCGTTCACCATGCAGCCGATGGTGCCATCGAGCGCGATGTAGGACAGGTCATAGCGGGAGGCCTCGATCTCCTTGAAATCCTCCTCGCTCTCGTCGCGCAGTTGCACCACGTCCGGATGCCGGAACAAGGCGTTCGGATCAAACCCCACCTTGGCGTCGAGGCAGACGAGGCGATCGTCCCGCGTCAGCACCAGGGGGTTGATCTCCAACAGGCTCATGTCCTTGCCGATGAAGGCGCGATAGAGATTTTCCGTCAGCGCCACCGCCTGCTTGGCGAGGTCGCCGGTGAGCCCCAGCGCCTGCGCCACCTTGCGGCCGTGCAGGGGCTGCACACCGGTGGCCGGGTCCACGGAAAAGGTGACGATGCGCTCGGGGGTGGAATGGGCCACCTCCTCAATGTCCATGCCGCCCTCGGTGGAGACCACGAAGGCGACGCGGCCGGTGGTGCGGTCCACCAGCATGGACAGATAGAGTTCCTTGTCGATGGAGGCGCCTTCCTCCACGTACAGGCGATTCACCTGCTTGCCATCCGGCCCCGTCTGCACGGTGACGAGGGTATTGCCGAGCATCTCGACGGCGCTCGCCTTCACGTCGGCGGGGGTCCTCACCACGCGCACGCCGCCCTTGGCATCCTCCGCCAGTTCCTTGAACTTGCCCTTGCCGCGTCCACCCGCATGGATCTGGGCCTTCACCACGAATGCGATGCCGCCCAGCTTCGCGGCGGCGGCTTCCGCTTCTTCGGCCGTAAAGGCGGCGATGCCGCGCGACACCGGCACGCCGAATTCCTTGAGAAGGGCTTTCGCCTGGTACTCGTGAATGTTCATGGGTTTCCTCCCTCGTCGAGGGCCGCGCATGCGGCGACCTCGGGCGCGGCTCTTCCGGCTGCGTCCTGCGACCAAAGTCGGAGTGTGCACGCATTCCGGGCCGCGCACCAATGCGACACGACGCCTGTTCACGACGCCAATCGGGGCCGCAGGCGTGACGCGCTCGGCGGGGCTTTTTGAGTGCAATCGCCGGCCCCTCAGGGGCGGCGCGGGACCGGCAGGCGCTCAGCGCCGCAAGGGTCCGGACGGATGACGCAAACGATCTTCAGATGTCATGCCGGCTCGCCCAGCCATGGCGCGGCGGGCACGGACGGCGCCGATACTGGTGGCGGTGGCGGAACGTTTCGCTCCGCCACCCGCTCCGGAAGCCTCCGCGATCATACCGATCGCGAGGGCTTCCAGCCGTTTTCCCCAACGCGATTTCTTCACGCGAGCGACTATTCCCGTCGCTCAAGACCGCGTCGGAAGCACAGGCAATCCGATCAGACCACGCGGCCCTCGTGCATGGACTTGATCTGGTCCGCCGAATAGCCGAGCTCGGACAGGACCTCGTCGGTGTGCTCGCCGAGCAGCGGGGAGCCGGTGACTTCCACGCTCATGTCGGAGAACTTGATGGGGCTGCCGACGGTGAGATACTTGCCGCGCTCCTTGTGATCCACCTCGACGATGGTGCCGCTCTTACGCAGCGACTCGTCCTCGGCGATCTCCTTCATGGTGAGCACCGGCGCGCAGGGGATGTCGAACTTGCGCAGGACGTCCACCGCCTCGAACTTGGTCTTGTCGGCGAGCCACGTCTCGATGGTGGCGAAGATGTCGAAGATCTTGTCCTGGCGGGCGCGGGCGGTGGAATAGGCCGGGTCGTTGATCCATTCCGGCTTGCCGATGGCTTCCGCCACCTTGCCCCAGGCCTGCTCCTGCACGGTGAAGTAGATATAGGCGTTGGGATCGGTCTCCCAGCCCTTGCACTTCAGCACCCAGCCCGGCTGGCCGCCGCCGCCCGCATTGCCGCCGCGCGGCACCACGTCGGAGAAAGTGCCGTTGGGATACTGCGGGTATTCCTCGAGATAACCCACGCGGTCGAGGCGCTGCTGGTCGCGCAGCTTCACCCGGCACAGGTTGATCACGGCGTCCTGCATGGACACGGCGACCTTCTGGCCCTTGCCGGTCTTGTTGCGGGCGTGCAGCGCGGTGAGGATGCCGATGGCAAGGTGCATGCCGGTGTTCGAATCGCCGAGGGCGGCGGCCGACACGGTGGGCGGGCCATCCCAGAAGCCGGTGGTGGAGGCGGCGCCGCCGGCGCACTGGGCGACGTTCTCGTACACCTTCAGGTCTTCATAGTGGTGGCCGTCGGAGAAGCCCTTCACCGAGGCAACGATCAGGCCCGGGTTCAGCTCGTTGATGTGCTCCCAGGTGAAGCCCATGCGGTCGAGGGCGCCGGGGCCGAAATTCTCCACCAGCACGTCGCTCTCCTTGATGAGCTTCGTGAGCACTTCCTTGCCCGCGGGGGTCTTGGTGTCGAGGGTCAGGGAGCGCTTGTTGGAATTCAGCATGGTGAAGTAGAGCGCGTCGGCATTGGAGATGTCGCGCAGCTGGTTGCGCGTCACGTCGCCGGAGCCGGGGCGCTCCACCTTGATCACGTCCGCGCCGAACCAGGCGAGGAGCTGCGTGCAGGCGGGGCCGGCCTGAACGTGCGTGAAGTCAATGATCTTGATGCCTTCCAATGGCTTGGTCGTCATGGTCGCGTTCCCTTATCAAGCGTTGCCTTAAGACCGGGAGAAGAGCGGCAGTGGCGCCCCCTCGTCCCGAGAACCATGCGGCCGCGGCGGCCGGGGGCCGCCATCGAACCGATCCGTGCCGGTTGACCCGGCTATTGTGCGAGAGCGCGCGGCGATCAGCTTGTCCTGCAAGCTGATCGGTGAGCGCGTTCTCTTCTATGAGTTCAGAGACGGATTCGCCGATCAGGTCATGACCTGATCGGATCCGGCTCTCGTTCCGTTGCCTTCAGCTTCGCCTCGAGTTCGGCGACGCGCTTCTGAAGGCTGCGTTCTTCCTTCCACCGCTCGGTCTCGTCGCGGATGATCGAGGCGACGTGGGTCGGCTTGCCGTCGCCGGAAAAGACGAGGGCAACGGTGAAGGCGATGGAGAGGGCGTGGCCGTCCTTGTGGGCGGCCGGGACGCGCAGCAGGCTGGTGCCGTAGCGGGTGAGGCCGGTGCGCATGGTCTCGAAGTAGCCGTCCCAGTGCCGCTTGCGCTGGCGATCGGGGATGATGATGTCGAGCGACTGCCCGAGCGCTTCGGCGGGCGCAAAGCCGAACATGCGCTCGGCAGCCGGATTCCAGAGCACGATGGCGCCGGCCTCATCGCAGACGACCAGGGCGTCCGCAACGGCATCTAGCAGCTGAGCAAGATCTAGGGCCGCAGTCATGAAATCCTTATCCTCTTCCTGCCTTTTGCTCCCCGCCGGCGCGTGCCGGCGGCAAGGGGCGGCCCCTCAGGGTGCCGCCCGGAGGCGATGCCCTATTCCGCAGCCATCCGCCGCGGCGCGCCGAGCGCACCCGACTGGCGCAGGTCGTCGATGCGGTCGGGCGTGAGGCCCAGCACCTGGGCGAGAACCTCGTCCGTGTGCTCGCCGAGCAGCGGCGAGCGCTCCACATCCACCTGGTTGTCCGAGAGCTTGATGGGGTTGCCCACCGTCAGGTAGGTGCCGCGCACCGGGTGCTCCACCTCCACCAGCGTGCCGGTGGCGTAGAGCGAGCGGTCCTCGGCGATCTCCTTCATGGACAGGATCGGCCCGCAGGGAATGTCGTACCGGTTGAGGATCTCCATGGCCTCGAACTTGGTGTGGGCCATGGTCCACGCCTCGATGCGGGTGAAGATCTCATTCAGGTGCGGCAGGCGGGCCGCCGGGCTCGCATAGTCCGGCTTGGTCTTCCACTCCGGCTCACCGATGACGTCGCAGATCTTCGTCCACACCGGGCCCTGGGTGATGAAGTAGATGTAGGCGTTGGGATCCTGCTCCCACCCCTTGCAGCGCAGGATGCGCCCGGGCTGGCCGCCGCCGGAATCGTTGCCGGCGCGCGGCACGGTCTCGCCGAAGGGCACGCCCTCGCCATACTGGCTGTATTCCTTGAGCGGGCCATGGCCGAGGCGCTGCTGGTCGCGCAGCTTCACCCGGCACAGGTTCAAGACCGCATCCTGCATGGCGCACAGCACCTTCTGGCCGCGGCCAGTGTGCTCGCGCTGGAACAGGGCGGTGACGATACCCAGCGCCAGGTGCAGGCCGGTGCCCGAATCGCCGATCTGGGCTGCGCTGACCACCGGAGGGCCGTCGCGGAAGCCGGTGGTGGAGGCCGCGCCGCCGGCGCACTGGGCCACGTTCTCATAGACCTTGCAGTCCTCGAACGGGCCCGGGCCGAAGCCCTTCACCGAGGCGAGGATGAGGCGCGGATTGATGGAGGACAGGCGCTCCCAGGTCAGCCCCATGCGATCGAGGGCGCCGGGGGCGAAATTCTCCACCAGCACGTCGCACCGCTTCACCAGATCTTCGAGCACGGCCTTGCCGTCCGCGGTCTTGGTATCGAGCGTGATGGACCGCTTGTTGGAATTGAGCATGGTGAAATAGAGACTGTCCGCGTCGCCGACATCGCGCAGCTGGCCGCGCGTCACGTCGCCTTCGCCCGGCCGCTCCACCTTGATCACGTCGGCGCCGAACCACGCGAGCAGCTGCGTGCAGCTCGGTCCGGATTGAACGTGGGTGAAGTCCAGGATACGGACCCCCTCGAGTGCCTTGCCCATCTTGTCCTCGCTCCGGCTGGTCTTGCGACGCTGCGCCGTTTTTGTTTCTCGTTCCCGGTTCACTGTTGTTGTTTTTGGTCTTCGGGTTTGGCAGGCGGGACTTATCCCGCCTGCCAGTTTTATCGGGTCGAAAAGCTCACTTCTTCTTTTTGACCACGCTCTGCGGGTTGAGCGAGCCGATGTTGCCGCTCTCGGAGCCGGCCGCCGGATCGATCACCGCGTTGATCAGGGTGGGCTTGCCGCTGTCCATGGCGGCGCTCACCGCGCGATAGAGTTCGTCGGGGGAGGTGACATGCACGCCCACGCCGCCGAAGGCGTCCATCATCTTGTCGTAGCGGGCGCCGGGCACGAACACCGTGGTGCCGGGATCACGCCCGGTGGGGTCGGTGTCGGTGCCGCGATAGATGCCGTTGTTGTTGAAGATGACGATGGTGACCGGCAGGTCGTAGCGGCAGATGGTCTCCACCTCCATGCCGGAGAAGCCGAAGGCGCTGTCGCCTTCCACCGCCAGCACCGGCTTGCCGGTTTCCACGGCCGCGCCCACCGCGAAGCCCATGCCGATGCCCATCACGCCCCAGGTGCCCACATCCAGGCGCTTGCGCGGCTGGTACATGTCGATGATGCCGCGGGCGAGATCCAGGGTGTTGGCGCCCTCGTTGACGAGGATCGCGTCGGGCCGCTCCTTGATCACGGTCTTCAACGCGCCGAGCGCCGAATGGAAGTCCATGGGCACCGAATTCTTGAGCAGCTTCGGCGCCATCTTGGCGATATTGGCTTCCTTCTTGGAGCGGATGGCCTCCACCCACTCGGCGGGCGGGGCCTGCCAGCTGCCGTCGATGCGGGCGTTCAGCGCCGCGATGACGGAGCCGATATCACCCACCAGCGGCGCCTTGATCTCCACGTTCGAGTCCATCTCCTTGGGCTCGATGTCCACTTGGATGAACTGCTTGGGCTTGTCGCCCCAGGTCTTGCCCTTGCCGTGGGACAACAGCCAGTTGAGCCGGGCGCCGACGAGCAGCACCACGTCGGCATCCTTCAGCGCGGTGGAGCGCGCGGCGCCGGCGGACTGGGGATGGGTGTCGGGCAGAAGGCCCTTGGCCATGCTCATGGGTAGGAAGGGGATGCCGCTGTTCTCGACGAACGCGCGGATCTCCTCATCCGCCTGGGCATAGGCCGCGCCCTTGCCGAGGATGATGAGGGGCTTCTTGGCGCCCTTCAGCAGGTCGATGGCACGATCCACGGCGGCGGGCGAGGGAAGCTGCGCCGGCGCCGCGTCGATCACCTTCACCAGCGATTTCGCGCCGGCTTCGGCATCCATCGCCTGCGAGAACAGCTTGGCCGGCAGGTCGAGATAGACGCCGCCGGGACGGCCCGACACCGCCGCACGGATGGCACGCGCCACGCCGATGCCGATATCCGCCGCGTGCAGCACGCGGAAGGCCGCCTTGCACAGGGGCTTGGCGATGGCGAGCTGGTCCATCTCCTCGTAGTCGCCCTGCTGGAGGTCGACGATCTCGCGCTCGGACGAGCCGGAGATGAGGATCATCGGGAAGCAGTTGGTGGTGGCGTTGGCCAGCGCAGTGAGGCCATTGAGGAAGCCCGGCGCGGAGACGGTAAGGCACACGCCCGGCTTCTTGGTGAGGAAGCCGGCGATGGCCGCCGCGTTGCCGGCATTCTGCTCATGACGGAATGAGATGACGCGGATCCCCTCCTCCTGGGCCATGCGGCCGAGGTCGGTGATCGGGATGCCGGGAACGCCGTAGATGGTCTCGATGCCGTTGAGCTTCAGGGCATCGATGACGAGGTGGAAGCCGTCGGTGAGCTCCTGCTCGGCCGCCGGATCGAGATGCACCACGTTGTCTTCAATCTTGGTCTTTTCCGCCGTAGCCATGAGGCGTCTCCTTCAGCGCGTCGTCCCGGTTTGGCCCGAGCCCGCGCCGGGCAGCCTGCGAAGCAAGCCGACCGGGGCACGCGGGCCTCCTTGTTCAGGTCGAGAGCCGTATCCGGCTCTCGACGGCCTATTCGGGAAAGACACCGTGCCGCTCCACATGGGCCGCAAGGCCCATGGTGTGTTCCCGCACCAGGCGCTCGGCGAGATCTGGGTCCCGTTGCTCGAGCGCGTCGATGATCGCCATGTGTTCCCGCATGGAGATTTCGAACCGGTTCTCCTGCCGTACCGACACCGCGCGGATGGCGCGCATGTGCAGGAACAGGTTCCCGGTCATGTCCACGATCAGGCGGCAGCCTCCCATGCGGATGACCGCCTGGTGGAAGGCGATGTTCGCCTGTGAATATTCATGCATGGGGCCCGCGATGGGGCCCGCCGGCGGCGTGGCCTCGAATTCGTTGAACAGCCGGCGCAGGCTGGCAATCTCGTCGTCGGAGGCGTTCGTCGCGGCAAGCCGCGCCGCCATGCCCTCCAGCGCCGCCCAGACCACGATGAGGTCCAGGATCTCGCGCTTGGTCTTGCGCACCACGAAAATGCCCCGGCGGGGAACGGAGCGCACGAAGCCCTCCTGCTCCAGAACCGTCATGGCCTCGCGGATCGGTGTCCGGGACACCCCGAGCGTCTCGGACAGCTGGCGCTCGTCGAGACGGAACTCGGTGGCGCTGCCGTAGATATCCATCTGGGTAATGGCGCGCTTGAGCGCGTCGTAGGCCAGCATGCGCAGGCTCGAGGCAGCCTCCAGCGGCTCGACATTGAGCTTCGGAGCGTCCGCGCCCGGCGCGGTGGTCTGATGCACAGGCAATTGATGCACGACCTTGGCTTCCTCTCCCTGGATCGGTCGCCTTCTGACGAGGCGGTCCAATTCCGTGAAATACTGTATACGGTCTTCATAACGCCAACGCAATCCCGCAACCCGGATATTCGATTGCGCATCGCAGCATGGCTGAGATTGCGCGGGGTCGCGATCAAGCCTCGCCGGCGTCGGCGGAGGCTTCAAACATGCAGGAGGCGGGGCGGCGATCCGGTGCCGCCCCGCCCTGTTTCGCTCAGGTCCGTGTCACTCGGCGGCGGCGGGCTTCGAGCCGTGCGGCTTGAAGCGGGCGAGGATCATGGCGATCAGCGGCCAGATCAGCATGACCAAGGCCAGCGTCACGATGGAGCCCACCAGCGGGTTGGACCAGAAGATGGAAAGATGGCCCTGGGAGACCAGCATGGCCTGCCGGAACGAACTTTCCGCCATGTCGCCCAGCACCAGGGCCAGCACCAGGGGCGCCAGCGGATACTGCAGCTTCTTGAACAGGTAGCCGATGACGCCGAACACCAGCATCACGGCGATGTCCAGCCCCGCATTGTGCACCGTGTAGGCACCCACCGCGCAGATCACCAGGATGATGGGCGCGATGACGCTGAACGGAATGCGCAGGATGGCCGCGAAGATCGGGACGGTGGTGAGCACCACGATCAGCCCGGCGATGTTGCCGAGATAGATGGAGGCGATGAGGCCCCACACAAAGTCCTTCTGCTCCACGAACAGCAGCGGCCCGGGCTGGAGGCCCCAGATCAGCAGGCCGCCCAGCAGCACCGCCGCGGTGGGCGAGCCGGGGATGCCCAGCGTCAGCATGGGCAGCAGCGCCGAAGTGCCGGCCGCATGGGCCGCCACTTCCGGCATCACCACGCCTTCCAGTTCGCCCTTGCCGAAGTTGCGCCCGTTCTTGGAGAACTTCTTGGCGAGGCCGTAGCTCATGAAGGAGGCCGGCGTGGCGCCGCCGGGGGTGACGCCCATCCAGCAGCCGACGATGGCCGAGCGCAGGCAGCCCACCCAGTATTGCGGCAGCTTCTTCCAGGTATCCAACACCACCCGCGCGTTGATGGCGGCGCTCTTGCCCTTGAAGGCGAGGCCTTCTTCCATGGTGAGCAGGATTTCACCCACGCCGAACAGGCCGATGACCGCCACCAGGAAGTCGAAGCCGCGCAGCAGCTCCACCGACCCGAAGGTCATGCGCAACTGGCCCGTCACCGTGTCGATGCCCACCGCGGCGAGGGCAAAGCCCAGCATCATGGCCGCGATGACCTTGGCTGCCGGTTCTCGTCCCATGCCCACGAAGGCGCAGAAGGTGAGGAGATAGACCGCGAAGAATTCCGCCGGCCCGAACTGCAGCGCGAACTTGGCGATGACCGGCGCAAGGAAGGTGATGAGCAGCACCGCGAAGAACGCGCCGATGAAGGAGCCGGTGAAGGCTCCGGTCAGGGCTTCGCCCGCTTTTCCCTTCTGGGCCATGGGGTGCCCGTCGAAGGTGGTGGCGACGCTCCACGGCTCGCCGGGGATGTTGAACAGGATGGAGGTGATGGCGCCGCCGAACAGGGCCCCCCAATAGATGGAGGACAGCATGATGATGGCGGAAACCGGCGTCATGGAGAAGGTCAGCGGCAGCAGGATGGCGACGCCGTTCGCGCCCCCCAGCCCCGGCAGCACCCCGATGAGCACGCCGAGCATGATGCCGACAAACATGTAGACGATGTTCATGGGGTCGGCGAGGACACCGAACCCTCCGATGAGTGAGGTGAGCGCTTCCACGGGGTCCTCCGTTGCGCCGCCTCGGCCGCATCTGACGGCGGCGTGGAGGGGCGGGCGCGTTGTCTTGTCAGGGTTTGGCCGTGTTCAGGCATCGCGGCTGAGCCGGCGTGCCGGGCTTATCTTTCGCGGGGCGCCCTAAGCCCCTGTCCACCGGACGAGGCAATGCGGGCGCAGCGCACGGTGCGCGGGCCTTGCCCTGTCGCACCTCGATCGTTTCCGTGTTGTCCTAAACAGTAAAAACGATCGAATATCCCGATTCAGCCCGCGTCTTCGCGCGGACTGGTAGCCGTTTTACTTCAGGCCGCTCGACTGGTCGCAATCTGCCGGTCGTCGACCGGCGCCGAAGGGCTTCGCTCAAGCCCGGCTCGGGCGTGTGACACGGGCCGGGGCGTTAAACTCGTCAGCCGTCAGCGTCAGTAGCCGAGCGCGGTTTCCAGTGGGCCCTTGGGCAGGGGCACGAGGAACCAGACCTCGAACATTACGAAGAGCGCAAGCGGCACCCCCACCGCGACGGGGATGATCTTCGCCGGCGAATACTTGCCCAGCCACCACATGAAGAAGGCGATGAAGATGGTGGAGGCGAGATAGATCCCGAGAAGGAAGATCAGTCCCACATAGGCCGTCGTCGGTATCAGCACCTGCATCACTGAGACGAGTTGCGTGCGATCGACGAAATTGGTGAGGTCGGGATGGCGTGTGACCATGTTCTGCACCAGCGTGACGGCGCTGGCGATGAACATGATGAGGCCCACGTAGAACGGGAAGTAACCCGCCTGCGGCCCGTCCGCCGCCCAATCAGCGCCGACGCGCCAGCTGTCGCTCATCACCAGCGCCGAGACGCCCATGAAGACGAGGGCCACCACCATGTCCATGGTGCGGTTGGTGACGGTTTTCTCGTTGCGGCCAGTTTGGCCGGTTTCGCTGCTCATGACCCATTCTCCCCTTGACGAAGACATGACTGCCGCGTCGGGAAGGGCTCCGCCGCAGGCCGGGCGGAGCCCCGCCCGCTACTTCGCGACGAAGCCGGCCTTCTCCATCAGGTCCTTGTGGGTCGCCTCGGCCTTGGTGAGCCAGGCGGCATAATCAGTGCCGGTCAGGGCGGTGGTGTTGAACGCGCCCTTCTGCATGAAGTCCTGCCACTCGGGGGTGGCGCGCACCCGCTTGAACAGATCGACGAAATACTCGACCTGCTCCTTCGAGGCGCCCGGCGGCATGAAGATGCCGCGCAGCATCAGGTATTCGATGTCGAGCCCGGCTTCCTTGCAGGTGGGAATATCTGCCCACGACTTGCCGTTGGCGATGGGCTCCTTGTAGGGCAGCCGCTTGTCGTCGAACACGCACAGCGGCTTCAGCTCGCCCGCGCGCCACTGCGACACCGCCTCGATGGGATTGTTCACCGAAGAGGTGACGTGGCCGCCGACGAGTTGCGCCGCCACGTCGCCACCGCCCTTGTAGGGCACGTAGATGAACTTCGCGCCGGTCTTCTGCTCGATGGCGGCGGTGATGATCTGGTCTTCCTGCTTGGAGCCGGTGCCGCCCATCTTGAACATCTGGTCGCCCGACGCCGCCTTCAGCGTATCGAGATAGCCCTTGACGTCGCTATAGGGCGCTTTCGCGTTCACCCACAGGACGAATTCGTCGAGGGCCAGCATGGACACCGGCGTCATGTCCTTCCAGGAGAAGGGCACGCCGGTGGCGATGGGCGTGGTGAAGAGGTTGGACAGGGAAATGATGATCTTGTGCGGGTTCCGGTTGGAGCCCTTCACGTCGAGAAAGCCTTCGGCGCCCGCGCCGCCGGACTTGTTGATGACGACGAGGGACTGGGTCATCAGGTTGTTCTTCTGAACAATGCCCTGAATCATGCGCGCCATCTGGTCGGCGCCCCCGCCCGTGCCCGCCGGCACGATGAATTCCACGGTCTTGGTCGGTTCCCAGGCGAGTGCCGCCAAGGGGGAAAAGGCAGCTGCCACGACGAGCGCGGCTGCACCTCGCCGGATGGTTCTGGCGATAGCCGAATGCATGATGGTTTTCCTCCCGGATCGTCCGCTTTTTTATCGTGCGGATCGAGACTTGTGCCGATCGAGTGCCGATCGAGATATGGTTCTGCAATCACATGGGCTGGCGGCCCGAGTGCAGGATCCGTCCCTCGATCAAGGAGAGAGAACGCTCGACCGGCCGGATGACGATGGCATCGGGCCGAAGCGGGCTCTCGCGTCTTGCTTTCTCTGGCGTTCTATTCTGGCGTTTGCGCCGCTTACGCTAGGGCGGCTTCCGAAGAGTATAATGCACTTGACCTGTGTCAATTGGAATTTTCAATTCCGCATTCGGTACTCCGTATTCCAGTACTTGGAATATTGTATGCCACATCGGTCAGCAGACTTTACCGATACGCGGCGTAGTCCTGCGAAGGGCTTTCATCGGCGCCGGAATAAAGGCGCGTCATCTGCTCGGCGGCGGAAGCTACGCGGCGACCGAGGCGCTGGATGCGGTCCTCGCTCATGCGCACCGCCGGCGCGGAGACCGAGACCGCGCCGATGGGATCACGCCATTCGTTGAGGATGGCGGCGGCCACCGCCCGCATGCCGGGCGCATGCTCTTCCCGGTCCACCGCGAATCCGCGCTCCAGAATCTCGCTCACGTCGTCCATCAGCGCCCGCTCCTCCCGGTGGGTGGCGGTGGTGAAGGGCTCGTAGCGGATCTGGCCGAGGCAGGCGCCGCGGAACGCCGGCGTGGCGGCGGCCAGCACCGCCTTGCCGGCCGCCGTGGCATGCAGCGGCAGCCGTGCCCCGAGCCGGAAGAAGGCGCGCACCGGCGCATGGGCCTCGGCCTGGGCCACCACCACCAGTTCCATGGCGTCGAACATGGCGAGGTTCACGGTCTCGTCGGTCTCGTGCAGCAGCCGGCGGATCACCGGACGGCCGATATCGGGCAGCTTGCGGATGCGCAGGTAGGCCGAGCCGATGCGGAACAGGCCGAGCCCCACGGTCCACAGCCCGGTGGACAGATCGTGATTCACCAGCTGGCGCTTTTCGAGGGTCGTCAGCAGGCGATGCACCGTGGACACCGGCAGTTCCGCCCGGCGGGCAATCTCGGCCAGCGCCATGCCGTCCTGGTCTGCCACCACCCGAAGCAGGGCGATGGCGCGATCCAGCGACTGAACCTCGGCCCCACCCTCGGCGGCGGTCCCCGATGCGGGGCGACCCCGGCGGCGCGGGGCGACCTCGGTCTCCGGCATCCCTATACTCCTTGCTGCGTGGTTACGGCTCTGCGGGTCGGCCCCAAGTTAGCCAGACCGCGGCCCGCGTCCACCCTGTGACAAATTTTCCATCTTCCGGAATTAATTTCCACTGCTATCGTGGAGTCGATGGTTGCCAAGGGCGGAACACGCGCCCTAATCTGGCATACATAATACGAAACCAGCGTATCGGGAGGAATCTGCCATGAAGGTGTGCATCTACGGCGCCGGAGCCATCGGTGGATATCTGGGCGCCCAGCTCGCGGGAGCCGGAGCCGAAGTGAGCCTGGTGGCGCGCGGTGCCCATCTGGAAGCCATGCAGACCAACGGCCTGAAGCTGCTGATCAATGGCGAGGAGCGGGTGAACCGGGTCCGCGCCACCGACGACCCCCGCGAACTCGGCCCGCAGGACTATGTGATCATCGCCCTCAAGGGTCATTCGGTGCCGGGCGTGGTGGACAGGATACGCCCCCTCATCGGCGACGACACCGCCATCGTCACTGCCGTGAACGGCGTGCCCTACTGGTATTTCTATAAGCATGGCGGCGCGCTGGAGAACCGCACGCTGGCCACCATCGATCCGGGCGGCCGCCAGTGGGAGGTGCTCAAGCCCGAGCGCGCGCTGGGCTGCATCGTCTATCCCGCCACCGAAGTGGTGGCGCCGGGCGTGATCCAGCACATCTATGGCGACAAGTTTCCCATCGGCGAGCCCTCGGGCGAGATCACGCCGCGCGTCACCGCGCTCAGCCAGATGATGGAGAAGGGCGGCCTGCGCGCGCCGGTGATGACCAACATCCGCGACGAGCTGTGGCTGAAGCTGTGGGGCAACCTCTGCTTCAACCCCATCAGCGCCCTGACCCACGCCACCCTCGACATCATCGCCGCCGATCCCGGCACCCGCGCCGTGTCCCGGTCCATGATGCTGGAGGCCCAGGCCGTCGCCGAGAAGCTGGGCATCACCTTCCGCGTGGATGTGGAACGCCGCATCAACGGCGCCGGCGCGGTGGGCGCGCATAAGACATCCATGCTGCAGGACCTTGAGCGCGACCGCCCCATGGAAATCGATCCGCTGGTGAGCGCCGTCCAGGAGATGGCGCAGATGCTCGAACTGCCCACCCCCACCCTCGACGTGGTGCTGGCCCTGGTGCGCCAGCGCGCGGCCATGGCGGGCCTCGGCGACATCCTCGCCGTGCCGCCGGTCACCGCCGCCGATCTGGTGCCGGCGCAGAAGGTTGCCGCGCACTGACACCAGAGCATTTCCCCGTTTCACTGAATCGGGGAAATGCTCTAGGTCATTGAGTTTACGCGTTTTCATTACGCGAACCGGTATCCACTTCGCTCGAAAACGCTCTAGCGGCCGGTTCCGCAACCGGATCAGGTCCTCGACCGGAGGGGTTTGCCCAGGTTCGGGGCGGCGGCAATGCCCCCTGCCCCCTGCCCCCGGCCCCAGGCTCAGGCGCGAGCACAAGAAAAGGCCGGGACATGCCCGGCCTTTTTCGTTTCAGGAACGCAATGTCCGGATCAGGTCCGGTCTCGCACGCCGCGCCGGCACGGGGCCGGCGGCGCGTCGGGGGCCGGCGCGTCGGACACGATCACTCGCTCTCCGTCATCGGCGCGGCGAGGGGCGTCCCCGGATTCGGCTGGCTGGCGTTCAGCGCCATTCCCGTCAGGACGTAGCCCAGCACAAGAGCGGCAAACACGGCGATTCGCTTGAACATCCTCATCCCTCAACTTGGTCGCGGCCAGACCGAGCCGAATTGTGCCTCGCCCCGACGTCGCACGCTTCTAATCGCCATGCGCCGCACAAGAGCTGAACGCTTAAGTCAGCAGCGGTTCATAAAGCCTGAACCGGCTGGTCCCGCGTGCGTTCCAGGATATCTCCCGGAGACATCTCCCGGACCACAGCACCATGCCGATCGGCACCGAAACCGGGGCTCGCCCCGCGCGACTCAGGTTTCAGCGCCTGTGGTCTTACACCGCACGGAACGCCCTGTCTGTGTCCGGCCGGTCACAGCCGGACTTTGCGTAGAGATCACGGTAAAGCAATGATTTACGTGTCACGAAGGGGCAACGGCACGGTGTCGCGGGGGGCCTTCACACGCTCCCGGCGCTTTACTCGACCGGTGGGACGCTCTAAGCCGAGAGACCTTTTATACTGCACTGCACAAGGCGCCCATGCTCCGCAAGCTCTACGACTGGGTCATCGCCTATTCCGCGAAGCCGTCGGCGCCCTGGGCGCTCGCTTTGGTTGCATTTTTGGAAAGCTCCGTCTTCCCGGTGCCACCGGACGTGCTGCAGGTGCCCATGACCCTGGCGCGCCCCGACCGCGCCTGGCGCTACGCGCTCATCGCCACGGTGGCGTCGGTGCTCGGGGGCCTGGTGGGCTATGCCATCGGCGCGCTGCTGTATGACAGCGTCGGCAAGTTCCTGATCGACCTGTATGGCTACGGCTCGAAGGTGGACCAGTTCCGCGCCGCCTACGCCCATTACGGCCACTGGGTGATCCTGCTGAAGGGGCTGACGCCGATCCCCTTCAAGCTGGTGACCATCACCTCGGGCTTCGCCGACTACAATCTGTTCTGGTTCGTGCTGCTCTCGATCATCACCCGCGGCGCGCGCTTCTTCATCCTCGCGGCAATCCTGCACCATTTCGGGGCGTCGGCGCGGGAGTTCATCGAGAAGCGGCTCGGCCTCGTCACCCTCGGCTTCCTTGCCGTTCTGGTGATCGGCCTCGTGGCGGCGGCCTATTTCGCCTGAGGCATGCTTCGGCTGGATCCGGCCGAAGAACAACGGCCGGTGAGCCTTGCTCACCGGCCGTTTTCGTTACTGCGCCTTCGGGCGCGACAGCACAGACGCAGAACCCGCGGTGGCCGTGTCGGTGGTTGCGGTACCCGCTCCCGCCTTGCGCCGCTGTGGTGCCGCCGGCGCCGATTGCGCCGCGGATCGGCCCGCCTCCGGATTCGCGGAGGTTGCGCCGGGATCGGCCGGCGCGGCTTGTGGCGCGGCTGGCGAAACCGCGGCTTGCGCCGGGGGTGAGTGCGGCGAAGCGGTATTGGCCGCATCCGGTGCCGGAGCGGCCTGGGGGCCGGTGGGCGCGGCCTGGGGCGCGGTGGGCGCCGCCTGGGGCGCGGTGGGCGCGGGCGTCACCGCGGCGACCGCCGGCTCGGGAGGACGCGAGGGCGGCAGGGGCCTGACCGGCGACGATGGCGCCGCAGCCACCGGCGGCGCGGTCGGAACTGGCGCACGCGGCGGCGGCGGGGTGCGACGGGGCGCAGGCCCGGGGGGCGTCGGCACGGCGATGGTCGGCCCGCCATAGACGCTGCGGGCGCTCACCACCCGACCGGTGAAGGCATCGAGCCGCAAGACTGCCGGGCCGTCCTCATCCACGCCGGTCACCACATAAGTCCGCCCGGCCAGACGCGGCCGCGACACCTGCCGGTAACCCATTCCGACGACGATGGCGCGCACCTCTCCCGGCGGCAGCATGCCATAGCCGCGCGGTGGCGGCGCAGGCGCCGGATAGCCGCGGGGCGGCGGCCCGTAGGGTCGCGCATATCCATAAGGACTCTCGTAGAGCAGCACCTGTGCCGCCGTGGGGGCAGCGGGCATCATCGCGGCGCCCAAAATTAAGGCACCAACCCCGAAGCGCAGGGAACCTTTGAGGGTTCGCGGCATGGCGCACCTCTCCATTCTTGATCCTCATGTATCCCCGACGCGCCAGCCGGCACGGGGAAGCCCGAAAGGCAGCCCCCTGGCCGAACCCGGTCCGGGGAACCAATCCCGCATACCTTAAGGCGCCCAATGCGGCAGGTGTTGGACGCATCTGGGGAGGCACGGCGACGGCCACAGACGGGCATTCTGAAACTCCGTTGCGTCGCGGCGCCACCCACCGTACCGTTCTTTCGTTCTGAGGCGACCGGGCGCAATTTTTCTCCGATCCGGCTGCTTTTGCGCCATTGAGGCGCTTGTGGGCGTGCCGCTTTTCTGGCATGTTCGACGAGATAGGGAAACCATGCTTCCCTATCTCCCGTGTTGATGGCTCATGACGTCTCAAGCTCGCGTTCGTCGGAACGTGGGCCCTTTTGTGCGACGCCGCAGTGGTGCAAAAGTTGCAGCGTAGCCGTGGACATCAGCGGGCAGGCCCCGCCCGATGGGGATTTCGCCGACCCGATCCGAAGGGCAACCCGGATCGGCGACGCAAGGGCAAGAGTTGGGACGAGAGTTGGGGCAAGAGTTGGGAAAGGACGGCGGGGCGCATCTGCCCGGCCGGCAGCAGAGAAGGAACGACAAGATGGCAGCGACGAATCGCACGGATGGCTTGAACGGAAGCGTGGCTCGGACGGCCGCCGCCGTGAAAGACACGTCGATCGTCGGCCGTCCGGAGCCCTTCGGCCTGTTCGACCCTGCCCATGAGAAGGATGCGTGCGGCGTCGGCTTCATCGCCGACATCAAGGGCCGCAAGTCCCACCGCATCGTCCAGGACGGCATCAACATCCTGCTCAACCTGGAGCATCGCGGCGCCGTGGGCGCCGACCCGCGGGCCGGCGACGGCGCGGGCATGCTGGTGCAGATCCCGCACAAGTTCTTCCTGAAGGAAGCAGCCCGGCTCGGCTTCACCCTGCCGGAGCCCGGCCTCTATGCGGTCGGCCACATCTTCCTACCCCGCGATCCCGAGGGCGAGCAGATCGTGCGCGCCACCTATGAGCGGGCGGTGGCCGAGGAAGGCCTGGTCATCCTCGGCTGGCGCGACGTGCCCACCGACAATTCCTCCCTCGGCTGGAGCGTGCTGCCCACGGAGCCCAAGCACGCCCAGGTCTTCATCGGCCGCGGCGAGTTCGCCGGCGACGAGGACGGCTTCGAACGCCGCCTGTTCGTGCTGCGCAAGGTGATCTCCAACACCGTCTACGGCGCCCGGGACCCGCGCACCGCCGGCTATTACCCGGTGTCGCTGTCCTGCCGCACCCTGGTCTACAAGGGCATGTTCCTGGCCGACCAGCTGGGCGCCTATTACGCCGACCTGCACGACCCGGACTTCGAGAGCGCGCTCGCCCTCGTGCACCAGCGCTTCTCCACCAACACCTTCCCGGCCTGGCCACTGGCCCACCCCTACCGGATGGTGGCCCACAACGGCGAGATCAACACCCTGCGCGGCAACGTCAACTGGATGGCGGCGCGGCAGGCCTCGGTGGACACCGAGCTGTTCGGCGCCGACATCTCCAAGCTGTGGCCCATTTCCTATGAAGGCCAGTCGGACACCGCCTGCTTCGACAACGCGCTCGAATTCCTGACCCAGGGCGGTTATTCGCTGCCCCACGCGGCCATGATGCTGGTGCCCGAGGCCTGGGCCGGCAATCCGCTTATGGACGAGGAGCGCCGCGCCTTCTACGAGTACCACGCCGCCCTCATGGAGCCGTGGGACGGCCCGGCCGCCATCGTCGCCACCGACGGCCGCCAGATCGTCGCAACCCTCGACCGCAACGGCCTGCGCCCCGCCCGCTACATGGTGACGAGCGACGACACCATCGTGCTCGCCTCCGAAATGGGCGTCTTGACCCTGCCCGAGGAAAAGATCGTCACCAAGTGGCGCCTCCAGCCCGGCAAGATGCTGCTGGTGGACCTCGTGGAAGGCCGCCTCGTTCCCGACGAGGAGATCAAGACCCAGCTCGCCCGCGCCAATCCCTACAAGGAGTGGCTGAAGCACACCCAGCTGGTGCTGGAGGACCTGCGGCCCGTGGAGGCGCGCGAGGTGCGCACCGACGTGGCCCTGCTCGATCGCCAGCAGGCGTTCGGCTACACCCAGGAAGACCTCAAGCTCCTCATGGCGCCCATGGCCATCACCGGCCAGGAGGCGGTGGGCTCCATGGGCACGGACACGCCCATCTCGGTGCTCTCCAACAAGTCGAAGCTGCTCTACACCTACTTCCAGCAGAACTTCGCCCAGGTGACCAACCCGCCCATCGACCCGATCCGCGAGGAGCTGGTGATGAGCCTTGTCTCCTTCATCGGGCCGCGGCCGAACATCTTCGACCTGGAAGGCACCGCCCGCCGCAAGCGGCTGGAAGTGCGCCAGCCCATCCTCACCAATGAGGACCTGGAGAAGATCCGCTCCATCGGCTTCATGGAAGAGCGGTTCGACACCCGCACCCTCGACATCACCTACGGCTCCGACAAGGGCGCCGCGGGCATGGCGGATGCGGTCGAGCGCCTGTGCGAGCGCGCCGAGGCTGCCGTGCACGGCGGCTACAACATCATCATCCTGTCCGACCGCATGACCGGGCCGGACCGCATCCCGATCCCGGCGCTGCTCGCCACCGCCGCCGTGCACCACCACCTGATCCGCCAGGGCCTGCGCACCTCCGTGGGCCTCGTGGTGGAGACGGGCGAGGCGCGCGAGGTGCACCATTTCGCCTGCCTCGCCGGCTACGGCGCCGAGGCCATCAACCCCTATCTCGCCTTCGAGACCCTGCTCTCCATGAAGGACGAGATTCCGGAAGAGGTGGACGACAAGGAGATCGTCAAGCGCTTCATCAAGTCGGTGGACAAGGGGCTGCTGAAGGTGATGTCCAAGATGGGCATCTCCACCTACCAGTCCTATTGCGGCGCGCAGATCTTCGACGCGGTGGGCCTCTCCTCCGAGCTGGTGAACCAGTATTTCTTCGGCACCGCCACCACCATCGAAGGCGTGGGCCTCGCCGAGATCGCCGAGGAGACCGAGCGCCGGCACACCCTCGCCTTCTCCGACGCCCCGGTGTTCCGCATGGCGCTCGACGTGGGCGGCGAATATGCCTACCGCATCCGCGGCGAGGACCATGCCTGGTCGCCGGAATCGGTGGCCGAGCTGCAGCATGCCGTGCGCGGCAATGCGCGGGACAAGTTCCGCGCCTTCTCCACCATGATCAACGACCACGACTCCCGCCTGCTCACGGTGCGCTCCCTGTTCCGCATCAAGGGTGCGGAAGAGCTGGGCCAGGCGCCCGTGGACCTGTCGGAGGTGGAGCCCGCCGCCGATATCGTGAAGCGCTTCGTCACCGGGGCCATGTCGTTCGGCTCCATCTCCCGCGAGGCGCACACCACGCTTGCCATCGCCATGAACCGGATCGGCGGCAAGTCGAACACCGGCGAGGGCGGCGAGGAGCCCGAGCGCTTCAAGCCCCTGCCCAACGGCGACAGCATGCGCTCCGCCATCAAGCAGGTGGCCTCCGGCCGCTTCGGCGTGACGGCGGAATATCTCGTCAATTCCGACGTGATGCAGATCAAGGTGGCCCAGGGCGCCAAGCCCGGCGAGGGCGGCCAGTTGCCCGGCCACAAGGTGGACGCGGTGATCGCCAAGGTGCGCCACTCCACCCCCGGCGTCGGCCTCATCTCGCCGCCGCCGCACCACGACATCTATTCCATCGAGGACCTCGCCCAGCTCATCTACGACCTCAAGAACGTGAATCCCGACGCGGACGTGTCGGTGAAGCTCGTGTCCGAGGTGGGCGTGGGCACGGTGGCGGCCGGCGTCGCCAAGGCGCGCGCCGACCACATCACCATCTCCGGCTTCGAGGGTGGCACCGGCGCCTCCCCGCTCACCTCCATCAAGCATGCCGGCTCGCCGTGGGAGATGGGCCTCGCCGAGACCCAGCAGACCCTGGTGGCCAACCGCCTGCGCTCGCGCGTCGCGCTGCAGGTGGACGGCGGCCTCAGGACCGGCCGCGACGTGATCATCGGCGCCCTGCTCGGCGCCGACGAATTCGCCTTCTCCACCGCCCCGCTCATCGCGGCGGGTTGCATCATGATGCGCAAGTGCCACCTGAACACCTGCCCGGTGGGCGTGGCCACCCAGGACCCGGTGCTGCGCAAGCGCTTCAAGGGCACGCCCGAGCACGTGATCAACTACTTCTTCTTCGTCGCCGAGGAAGTGCGGGAGATCATGGCCACCCTCGGCTTCCGCAAGATGGAAGAGATGGTCGGCCGCTCCGAGGTGCTCGACCAGAACGCGGCCATCAACCACTGGAAGGCGAAGGGCCTCGACTTCTCGCGCATCTTCGCCAAGCCCAACATGCCGCCCGAGGTGGGCATCCGCCACACCGAGCGCCAGCACCATCCCATCGAGAAGGTGCTGGACCGCACCCTCATCGCCAAGGCCGCTCCGGCGCTGGAAAAGGGCGAGCGCGTCGAGATCAAGACGCCGATCCGCTCGGTGGACCGTTCCGCCGGCGCCATGCTGTCCGGCGCCGTGGCCAAGCGCTACGGCGGCCAGGGCCTGCCGGACGATACCATCCACGTGGAGCTGACCGGCACCGCGGGCCAGGCGTTCGCGGCCTTCCTCGCCGCCGGCGTCACCTTCGACCTGATCGGCGAGGCCAACGACTATGTGGGCAAGGGCCTGTCGGGCGGGCGCATCATCGTCCGGCCGCCGGCCAATGCCGCCATCGTGCCGGAACACTCCATCATCGTCGGCAACACGGTGATGTACGGCGCCACCGAGGGCGAATGCTACTTCCGCGGCATCGCCGGCGAGCGCTTCGCGGTGCGCAATTCCGGTGCAATCGCCGTTGTTGAAGGCACCGGAGACCACGGCTGCGAATATATGACCGGCGGCATCGTGGTGGTGATCGGCCAGACCGGGCGCAACTTCGCGGCCGGCATGTCCGGCGGCGTCGCCTATGTGCTGGACGAGGACAAGAGCTTCGCCAAGCGCTGCAACCTCTCCATGGTGGACCTGGAGCCGGTGGAGGAGGAAGAGGACCTGCTCGAACGCCTCCACCACCACGGCGGCGACCTGGAGTTCAAGGGCCGCATCGACGTGCAGGGCGACATGTCCCGCCACGACGAGGAACGCCTGCACCAGCTCATCGCCAAGCACCTGCATTATACGGGCTCGGCGCGGGCGCAGGCGATCCTGGACAACTGGGCCGAGTACCGGTCCAAGTTCGTCAAGGTGATGCCGGTGGAGTACCGCCGCGCCCTGCGCGACATGGAGAAGCGGCGCGGCCTGGCGGCGGCGGAATAGCGCGCCGGAGCCGCCTTTTCTCGCCCGCTCGCGCTTGCGGGGGCGGGTCGGGAGCCGCCGCGGCGGCGGCTCCCATCGCCGGATGCCGGCGCTCAACGGAAAGGGTCAGCCCCCTCCCCACCCTCCCCCGCAAGCGGGCGAGGGCGTTCAGCCGGTACGCCGGACCTGGATGGGCGCGCGGATCGGGCGCGCGAATTCCGAGTCCTCAAGCTGGAACAATTCTTGTATTTGGACACGTGGTGCGGCACCCGGATCGATGCGGTGCGCGCGGCGGTTCCCTCAACGAGGTTCGCCTAAGGGGTTCTGATGGGCAAGGTCACGGGTTTTCTGGAGATCGACCGGCGGGAGCAGAAGTATCAGCCCGCCTCCGACCGCATCCGCCATTTCCGCGAGTTCACGCTGCCGTTGCCCGACGCCGAGGTGACGAACCAGGCGGCGCGCTGCATGGATTGCGGCATCCCCTTCTGCCACGGGCCGAACGGCTGCCCGGTGCACAACCAGATTCCGGACTGGAACGACCTCGTCTATCGCGACGAGTGGGAGGAAGCGGCGCGCAACCTCCATTCCACCAACAATTTCCCCGAGTTCACCGGCCGCGTTTGCCCCGCTCCGTGCGAGGAAGCCTGCACCCTGAATCTTGAGGACATGCCCGTCACCATCAAGACGGTGGAGCAGGCCATCGCCGACAAGGCGTGGAAGAAGGGCTGGATCAAGCCCGAGCCCGCCGCCGTGAAGACCGGCAAGAGCGTCGCCGTTGTCGGCTCCGGCCCGGCGGGCCTCGCCGCCGCCCAGCAGCTCGCCCGCGCCGGCCACGACGTGCATGTCTATGAGCGCGAGCCCAAGGCCGGCGGCCTGCTGCGCTACGGCATTCCCGACTTCAAGATGGAGAAGCACCACATCGACCGCCGCGTGAAGCAGATGGAAGCGGAAGGTGTGACCTTCCACTACAACGAGAACATCGGCATCGTGCGGCCGTTCCAGGAGCTGATCGACACCCACGACGCCGTGCTTCTGGCCGGCGGCTCGGAAGCCCCGCGCGATCCCAAGCTGCCGGGCCAGGAGATGGAGGGCGTGCACTTCGCCATGCCCTATCTGGTGCAGTCCAACCGCCGCGAGGGCGACGAGCCGGTCAACGAGATCCCGATCCTTGCCGGCGGCAAGCATGTGGTGGTGGTGGGCGGCGGCGACACCGCCTCCGACTGCGTGGGCACCGCTTTCCGCCAGGGCGCCCTGTCCGTCACCCAGCTCGACATCCGCGCCGTGCCTCCCATGAAGGAGGACAAGCTGGCGGTGTGGCCCTATTGGCCCACCAAGTTCCGCACCTCCTCCTCCCAGGCCGAGGGCGCCGAGCGCGAGTTCGCCTGCGCCACGCTGGGTATCGAGGGCCGCAACGGCCGCGTCACCGGCGTGAAGTGCGCCCGCGTGGACCAGAAGCGCGAGCCCATCCCCGGCACCGAATTCGTGCTGCGCGCGGACCTTGTGTTCCTCGCCATCGGCTTCGCCCATGCGGCCCATGCCGGCCTCATCGAGCAGTCCGGCGCGACCCTGGACAAGCGCGGCAACGTGGCGGCGGACGATCTCGCCTACGCCACCTCCGTGCCCAAGCTGTACGCGGCGGGCGACATGCGGCGCGGCCAATCGCTGGTGGTGTGGGCCATCCGCGAAGGCCGCCAGGCCGCCCACGCCATCGACAAGGACCTCATGGGCGCGACCACGCTGCCGCGCTAGAGCATTTTCGAGCGAAGTGGATACCGGTTCGCGTGAAGAAAATGCGTCAAAACAACAATCTAGAGCGATTGCCGTGAGCCAATGCGAACGGAAAACGCTCTAAGGCGGCCAGCCAGATAGCCCTCTCCCGCAAGCGAGGCCTCTGCGAAAACCCCCTCGGTCGGTTCAAAGAGCCGTTTCCCCCTCTCCCCTTGCGGGAGAGGGCCGGGGTGAGGGGTATGCTGCGATCCTGAACAGACAGGCGTTTTTCGGCGCCGACGACCCCTCACCCCCAACCCCTCTCCCGCAAGGGGAGAGGGGAGGACGACCGCTCAAGGACCTTTCGCAGAGCTCCCGCTTGCGGGGGAGGATTGGGAGGGGGCGCAGTGCCTGAGCCGGCCCCCTCTTCCCCGGGCCGGTGGCACTACGTCTCCACCAGGCCGGTCGTATCGCCGGACGCGGCCGAATCCGGCCGGCCGTGGGGCTTCGCCAGATATTCGCTCGAGCGCATCTCGTGGATGCGCGACACCGTGCGCGCGAACTCGAACGCCTCCGCCCCGTCGGTGCCGAGATAGAGCGCGTCCGGCTCCGCCGCCGCCGAGGCGATGAGCTTCACGTTGGAATCATAAAGCGTGTCGATCAGCGAGATGAAGCGCTTGGCCTCGTTGCGCTGGTCCGGCCCCAGGATGGGGATGTGTTCCAGCACGAGGGTGTGGAACATGCGCGCCAGCCGCAGGTAATCGGGGTTGGGGCCCAGCGCCGCCTCGCACAGGTCGGCGAAGGTGAAGCGCGCCGCGCCGTGGGCCATGGCCGGGATCGCGACACGCCGGCCCTTCAGCACGACCTCGCCGGGCACGCCGCCGCCGGGACCGGCCAGCCGGAGCCACGCCTTCGTCACCGCGGCATCCGCCTCCGGTCCGAGGGGGGTGTGCCAGGTGGACACCCCTTCCAGCTTTTCCATGCGGTAGTCGGTGCGCGAATCCAGCGTCATCACCTGCATGCGCTCCTCGATCATGCCGATGAACGGCAGGAAGAGCGCACGGTTGAGGCCGCCGGAATACAGGTCATTTGGCGCCACGTTGGAGGTGGCCACCACCACCACGCCATCGGCGAACAGCTTCTCGAACAGCCGGCCGAGGATCATGGCGTCGGCGATATCGGTGACGTGGAATTCGTCGAAGCACAGGATCTTCGCCTCGTCCGCCAGCCCCGCCGCCACCGCGATGATGGGGTCGGAGGCCTTGCGGTCGCCCTGCTTCTGGGCCTGGCGCTCGCGGAAGATGCGCTCGTGCACGTCGCCCATGAATTCGTGGAAGTGGGCCCGCCTTTTGGCCCGCGGCGGCAGGGCGTCGAAGAAGAGATCCATGAGCATGGTCTTGCCGCGGCCGACCTTGCCGTAGACGTACATGCCCTTGGGCGGCACCGGGGCGCGGCGCTGGAACAGCCAGCCCAGCGCCGAGGATTTCTGCGCCATGGCGCGCTCGCGCAGATCCAGCTCCAGGCGGGCGAATTCCTGCACCACGATGGCCTGTGCTGCATCGTCCGAAAGATCGCCAACGGCCAGCTTGGCCGCATACAGCTCCCGCACCCGCGCCTTCGTTTCCGCTGTCATTGAGCCCATTCCCGTTCGCCGCAAGGACGTCTCGGCGCCATGCTTCGCCGAAGGCAGGGCTGGCTATAGAGCAGATGCGGGAAAAGTTGAATGCATGCCGGCGCAGCTCTTGCCGCACTGGACAGGCCCGGCGAAGCATGAATTCCTCCACCGATGCCCGAGACGTCGCGCCGCCCCGGACCCGCCCCCATGTCGCCGCCCCAGTCCAAAGCCATGTCGCCCCCCGCCCCCCGGCCCTCGCCGCGCCCCCGCAAGCCGCTGCTCGACCGGCTGAAGGGGTGGCTCGCCGACCATGATCCTGGCGGGGTCGATCTCACCCGGGCGTTCCATCTGGGCGTTTCGTTCGTGATCGTCATCCTGGTGGGCTACGCGACCTCGAGCGCGTTCCGGCTGGGCATGGATGTCACCTTTCCCATGATGGCCGGCTGCGCGGCGCTGGTGATGATCAGCTTCAATCCGGCGGCGAGCGTCGGCGCCGAGGCGCGCACCATGGCGCGCCTGTTCGGCCTCGGCTTTGCCTTCCTGCTGGCGGTGACGCTGGTGGGTCCCGGCGAGGGGCCGGGCAACGACATCGTCCAGAAGCTGCTGCTCATCCCGCTCGCCTTCTTCGCGCTGGCGCTGCGGCGCTACGGCATGGAGGGGCAGAGGCTCGGCCTCGCGCTCATCGTGGTCGCCACGGTCGGCACCATCCTCATGCCAACGCGGATCGAGGGGGCGCTGCTGCTGGCCGCCTTCTGCCAGGGCGCCCTGGTGGCGGCGGCGGTGCGGCTTTCCCCATGGCGGCCCTCCGCCGTGAACGCCTTCGTCGAGACCACGCTGGATATGCAGCGCGAGGTGGCGACCTATCTGCGCGAGCTGTCGGAGGCGGTGCGCCATGGCCGGCATTTCCCGGAAGAGGCGAACGACGCGCTGGAGAATCTGCGTGGGCGCATCTGGAATGCCCTCGCCTCGGCCATCGCCGAGGACCCCGCCGCCCAGGCGGACTTCGAGCGCTTGCGGGTGCGCTTCTATCGGCTGCGGGTGGCGGTGGAACTGCTCGCCAGCTGCGTGCCCGAGAAGGCCCCGAACGCGCCGGACTGGCGCCACCCCTTCGCCGCCGCCGCCGATCACATCGCCCGGAGGCTGGAGGCGGTGAACGTCTCCGACGTGCATGCGGAGGAGCGCTACGAGCGCGCGGTGGCATCCCTGCGCCACATCGCCTTCGCGCCGGAGCTGCCGCCGGACGCCCGCTTCGCGCTGCTGCGGGCGCTGACCGCGTTCGACCGCCTCTCCCTCGTGGTCACCGGCATCGCCGCCGCCGAGACCGCGCCCTTCCCGCCGCCCCATGACGATCACACCGGAGCCAACCGACCCGCGCCACGCGTCATCCCCGCTCTGGTCAAGACGCCGGACGGCCGGCGCACCCTGTCCGCGCCCATGCGCGTCGCCTGCCAGGGCGCCATCGCCACCGCCGTCACCACCGCCCTCGACCTCGGGGTGCATCTCGACCACGCCTATTGGGCGACCATGACCGTCATGTTCGTCATCGGCAACAGCGTCGGCGAGACCTATATGCGGGTGCGCTACCGCACCGTCGGCACGCTCATCGGCGTGGTGCTGGGCATGGCCCTGTTCCTGGGCCTCGGCCCCAATATCTGGATCATGGCCGCCTTGTGCATGGTGGCCCAGATGATCGCCCTCGTCACCCAGAAGGACCGCTACGACGTGGCGTCCGCCGCCGTGGGCCTGTCCGTGGTGCTGGGGCTGCACATCATTTCCGGGCTCGGTACCGAGGGCATGCTGGCGCGCATCTACGAGACCGCCATCGGCGCCGCCATCGCCCTGGTGGTGTCCTACCTGGTGCTGCCGGTGTATCTGGCCGAGCAGCTGCGGCCGGAGGTGAAGGCGCTGGTGCGCCGGTCACGCGCCGCCTTCGCCTCCTGGTGGCCCCACAAGGGGGAGAAGGCGAGCGTCTCCGCCCTCGCCCAGGACGTGCGGGCCATGGGCACGCGCCTGCCCAATCTCGGCGCCGAGCAGGTGTTCGGCCATTCGGCGGGGGACGCGGCCAACATCGTCTCCACCCTCGACGTGCTCATCACCTATCTCGCCCTCATGGAAGACGTGGCCCTGCGCCTATCCGCCATGGGCGCCGATGCGCGGGAGGAGGTGGTGGCCGTGGTGGAGGCCGCGCGCTCGCGCATCCTCACCGGCTTCGAGGTGGTGCTGGGTGAGGCGGGCAGCGGCAGCGCCGATGCCGCAACCCCGGCGGTGGACGCCGCCGTCTCCACCGTGCTGGGCATGGCGGACGATCCCGCCGTGATGGAGCTGCTGCCCCTGGTGGCGGACTATCTGGCCTATTCCGACGCGGTGCTGCGCCCCCTGCGCGAACTCAACGCGGCGCTGAACGACGCCGTGCCCTGGCGCAAGGAGGAGATGATCGCCGCCGGCCGCGCGGCGGCCACCGCGACCATCGGCAAGCGGTGAGGGCGCGCGCCATGCGGCAATACGGCATGCGGAACGCAGGGTGCAGTCCCCTCATCGCAGTGTGGCCCCTCACCCCCGGCCCCTCTCCCGCAAGGGGAGAGGGGAGCGGCACCAGGAAACCGGCCCCCTTGAGCGGCATGACTCCCTCTCCCCTTGCGGGGACCTGCTCCCTCTCCCCTTGCGGGAGAGGGCCGGGTGAGGGGTCGCGCTGGCTCTCAACTCCCCACGGGCTTGAAATGCTTGGAAAGCTTCAGCCCCTGGCCCTGGTAGTGGGAGCGCATGTCGGCGCCGTAGAGGGTGCCGGGGCGACCCGCCATGCGCTCATAGACGAGACGGCCTACCGTCTGGCCGTGCTCCAAAATAAAGGGCACCTCCCGCGAGCGCACCTCCAGCACCGCCCGCGCGCCGCGCCCGCCGGCCGCCGGATTGCCGAAGCCGGGATCGAAGAAGCCGGCGTAATGCACCCGGAACTCGCCCACCAAGGGATCGAACGGCACCATCTCCGCCGCATAATCCGGCGGCACGTGCACCGCCTCCCGCGAGGCGAGGATGTAGAAGGCGTCGGGGTCCAGCACCAGGCCCGCCGTGCGGCCCGGACGGACCCGGATGGGCTCCCAGAAGTCCTCCACGTCGAGCACGCCGGCCTCGTCCACGTCGATGACGCCGGTATGCTTCTTGGCGCGGAAGCCCTGCAGGCCGGCGATCACCTCTCCGGCGAGATCGACCCCCAGCGCGATGCCCCCCGCCGCCACGTCCGGCTGGGCGGCGTCCACCAGGCATTCGGCCGACTGGAGGCTCAGGAGTTCGAGGTCCGACAGCCGCGAGACGCCGCGACGGAAGCGCACCTGCGACAGGCGCGAGCCGGTGCGCACCAGGATGGGGAAGGTGCGCGGGGAGATTTCCAGATAGAGCGGGCCGTTATAGCCCGCCGGAATGGTATCGAAGGCGCGCGCCCCGTCGGTGATGACGCGCACGAACACGTCGAGCCGGCCGGTGGAGCTTTTGGGGTTTGCCGCCGCCGCAAGGTCAAGGGGCAGCTTGAGGCGCTCGAACAATTCCACCAGATAGACGCAGCCGGTCTCCAGCACGGCGCCCTTGGCCAGGTCGAAATCGTGCAGGGCGAGGTCGGCGAGGCGCTCCTTCACCGAGACCCCCGCCCCCGGCAGGAAGCTCGCGCGCACCCGCCACGCCGTGCGGCCGAGCCGCAGGTCCAGGCTCGCCGGCTGGATCTGGTCCACGTCGAGCGGCCGGCGGCAGGAGATGCCACCCGTCGCCTTCAGCGCCGAAATGGCCTCGGCGGGCAGGATGCCGGGCTTCTGATGCTCCGTCGCTCGCACCGTCATATCCGCTTCCCCGTCCCATTTGTTCGCTTTACCGGACGAAGCCCTTGACGCCAAGGGGAGGCCGGGCGTTTACTGCTGCTCACTCGTGGTGAATTTGAGCCGGCCCGCTTGCAGCCACGTTAAACAACCTTGCTAAAAGGCCGGGGACGAACAGACGGGCAAGCCGCGCGCGCCGCACACCGGCCACCGCGGCGGCAAACCGCGCCTGATCCCCTCGGCCTCCCCCGGAGACCGTCATGTCCGTGGCGCAAAAGCCAGCCCCCAAATTCGTCCCGAAAGATCCCCTTACACTCCACCCGGAGACGCGCCTAGTCCATGGCGGCACCACGCGCTCGCCCTACGGCGAGACCTCCGAGGCGCTCTTCCTGACCCAGGGCTTCGTCTACGACAATGCGGAATCCTGCGAGGCCCGCTTCAAGGGTGAGGATCCGGGCTTCGTCTATTCGCGCTATTCCAACCCCACCACTGCCATGTTCGAGGAGCGCATGGCGCTGCTGGAAGGGGCGGAGGCGGCGCGGGCGACGGCCTCGGGCATGGCGGCGGTGAACGCGGCGCTGCTGTGCCAGCTCTCCGCCGGCGACCATGTGGTGGCGGCGCGCGCGCTGTTCGGCTCGTGTCGCTGGATCCTGGAGGACTTCCTGCCGCGCTTCGGCGTCGAGACCACGCTGGTGGATGGCAAGGACCTTGGCGCCTGGCAGGCGGCGGTCAAGCCCAGCACCAAGGTGTTCTTCCTGGAGAGCCCCACCAATCCCACACTGGAGCTGATCGACATCGCGGCGGTGGCGCAGATCGCCCACAAGGCCGGCGCTCGCCTCGTGGTGGACAATGTGTTCGCCACGCCCCTGCTGCAGCATCCGTTCGAGCTGGGCGCGGACATCGTGGTCTATTCCACCACCAAGCATGTGGACGGCCAGGGCCGCTGCCTCGGCGGCGTCATCCTCTCCTCCCAGCAGTTCGTGACCGATCACCTGCAGACCTTCCTGCGCCAGACCGGCCCCTCCATCTCCCCCTTCAACGCCTGGATCATGCTGAAGGGCCTGGAGACGCTGGCGCTCCGGATCGAGCGCATGCAAGCGAGCGCGGGCCGCATCGCCGATGCGCTGGCGGGCCTGCCCGGGATCGAGACGGTGATCTATCCCGGCCGCGCCGACCATCCGCAGGCGGAGCTGGCCCGCCGGCAGATGAAGGGCGGCGGCACCCTCGTCACCTTCGTGGTGGAGGGCGGCAAGGAGGGCGCCTTCCGCTTCGCCAACGCGCTCGGGCTGATCCGCATCTCCAACAACCTGGGGGATGCCAAAAGCCTCATCACTCATCCAGCCACCACCACCCACCAGCGATTCTCGCCGGAGGCCCGCGCCGAGATGGGGATTTCCGACGGCCTGCTTCGGCTTTCCGTGGGGCTTGAGCACCCGGACGACCTCGTCGCCGATCTCGCCGCCGCCGCTGGGGCCTTGTAAAAGCTCTATTCCCGGCACGCGACGGCGCGGACTGTTGCACCCGGACCGCAACGCGGGTTCACTGTGGGCCGCGGGAGCATTTTCTCCCGCGGTGAGGGGAGCTCGAGCGGGTATGTACCGCGCCATCACTCGAAATATTCAGGTGACCGCGACGCCGCGTTATGTGGCGGAGCGTTCAGAGGCCGACCAGGGCCGTCATTTTTGGGCTTATACCGTCGAAGTGGCCAATTTGGGCCAGGAGACCGTGCAACTGAAGGGTCGCCACTGGATCATCACTGACGCCAACGGGCACACCGAGGAGGTCCACGGCGCGGGCGTGGTGGGCGAGGAGCCCACACTGCCCCCCGGCAGCCGCTTCGAATACACCAGCGGCGTCGCGCTCAATACCTCCACCGGGATCATGAACGGGCACTATGAGATGCTCGCCGGCAACGGCGACACCTTCTCCATCGAGATCCCGGCCTTCTCGCTCGATGTGCCGGACGTGCGCCGGGTTCTCAACTGAAAAACGCCGCGGGCGAGAGCATTTTCCGTGTACTCCGGTTCGCGGGAAATGCTCTATCCCGTTTGCGCATCGCATTTTTTTAACGCCGGCCGGTATCCACTTCGCTCGAAAACATTTTTAGGGGAAGGGGGACGTCATGCACGCCGCGCGCATACCAACGGTGGAGGCCGAGGCCGTTTCGGTGCTCAGCCTGCGCCCGGTGGCGGCGACGCTCGGCGTCCTCCTGTCCATCCTCGGCGTCGCCATGCTGCTGCCGGCGGCGGTGGATTTCGCCGCACGGTCCGGCGGACAGAGCGCCTTCGTCGGCGCCTCGGCCATCACCATCTTCGTCGGCGTGCTGCTGTGGATGAGCGGGCGCAGCCAGAAGGTGAGCAAGCTTGACCTCCGGCAGGCCTTCCTCCTGACCACCTCGGTCTGGGTGGTGCTGTCGCTGTTCGCCGCCCTGCCGCTCATGTGGGGCCACGCGCGGCTGTCCTTCACCAGCGCCATATTCGAGAGCATGTCCGGGCTCACCACCACGGGGGCGAGCGTGATGTCGGGGCTCGACGCCATGTCGCCCGGCATCCTTTTGTGGCGGGCGCTGCTGCACTGGTTCGGTGGCATCGGCATCGTCGCCATCGCCATCGCCGTATTGCCCGTGCTCTCCATCGGCGGCATGCAGCTGTTCCGCACCGAATCGTCCGACAAGTCGGAAAAGTTCCTGCCGCGCGCCGGCGCCATCGCCAAGCGCCTGCTCATTGCCTATGTGCTGCTCACCGCCATCTGTGCCGGCTTCTTCCTGGTGGCCGGGCTGAAGCCCTTCGATGCCGTCACCATCGCCATGTCCACCCTGTCGAGCGGCGGCTTCGCCAATTCGGACTCCTCGCTCTCGGTGTTCGCCAAGCCGGCGGTGGACTATGTGGCCGTGGTCTTCATGCTCATGGCCGCCCTGCCCTTCCCGCTCTATGTGCGCGCCCTGTCCGGCGACCCGTGGCGGATCTTCTCCAATCCGGAGGTGCGGCTGTTCTTCGCCATCGTGGCGGTGTTCACCACCCTCTCCTTCCTGCAGCTCACCTTCAGCGGCGTCGCCTCCGGCGAGACGGCGCTGCGCTGGGCGCTGTTCACCGTCGCCTCGCTCATTTCCACCACCGGCTTCATGGCGGCGGACTACACAAATTGGGGCGCGAGCTCGGACGCCATCTTCTTCGTGCTGATGTTCATGGGCGGCTGCACCGGCTCCACCTCCGGCGGCCTGAAGGCGCTGCGCCTCGCCATCACCGCCAAGGCGATCCACCAGCACCTGAAGCGCATTTCCTTCCGCGCCGGCGTGTTTCCCCTGCGCTACGGCGGCGCGCCGGTGGCGGACGACGTGGTGGCCTCGGTGCTGTCCTTCGTCTTTCTCTATCTGCTCACCTTTTTCCTCTTCGGCGTCGCCCTCAACATGCTCGGCCTTGACGTGAGGACCGCTTTCTCCGCCACCATCGCCTGCCTTGCCAATGTGGGGCCGGGGCTGGGGCCGCTGGTGGGGCCGGCGTCCAACTACAGCGTCCTGCCCGACTCCGCCCTGTGGCTGCTCACGGCGGCCATGCTGCTGGGCCGGCTGGAAATCCTCACCGTGCTGGTGCTGTTCCTGCCACGCTTCTGGGTCCGCTGACCCGGCATTGCGCGCGGCGCCAAGCCCGCGCGGCGTTTGAGCGGAGGCACCCACAAAGCCCGCGCGGCGCCTGAGCGAAGGTCCCAAAGGAGTCCGCGCGGCGTTTGAGCGTGACCCCTCAGAAATGCGCCATGTAGCCGCCGTCCACCGCCAGCACATGGCCGGTGACGTAGGAGGCCGCGGGTGAGGCAAGGAACACCACCGCCCCCGCCACCTCGTCCGGCCGCCCCCAGCGGCCCAGCGAGGTGCGGCGCGACAGCCATTCCCCCACCGCCTGGTCACGCGCCAGCTCGGCATTGGGCTCGGTGAGGAAATAGCCGGGCGCGATGGCGTTCACCGTGATGGCGTGCGGACCGAGGTCGGCCGCGAGCGCCCGCGTCAATGCTTCCAGACCGCCCTTGGCGGTGGTGTAGGCGGCATCCCCCGCCCGCGACAGCGGCCCGGCGATGGATGTGATGTTGATGATGCGCCCGCCCTTGCCGCGCGCCACCATGCCTTTCGCCACCTCACGCGTGAGATGGGCGGGGGCGAAGAGGTCCAGTTCCACGAGCCGGCGGAACGCGGCGTCGTCCATGTCGAGGAAGCCGCGCCGGTCGCGGGCGCCGGCATTGTTGACCAGAATGTGGATGGGCGGCGCCGTGGCGATGGCCCGGGTGACCGCATCGGCATCGCACACGTCGAGCACGAACGGCTCGGCCTTGCCGCCCTTGCGGATGATGGCGGTCACCGCCGGGCCGAGGCGGGCCGCATCGCGGCCGTTCACCAGCACATGGGCCCCCGCCAGAGCGAGGGCGGTCGCGATCTCATAGCCGAGGCCGGCCACCGAGCCGGTGACGAGGGCGGTCCGGCCGTCCAGCGAGAAGGGATGGGTCAAGGCGGGCTCCCGGCCATTGGGCATGCCCCCTTTCCTACCGTCTGGCGCACGCATCGGCCAAGCAGTCAGGCCAGAAGAAAGCCCAGCAGCGCGCCGCAGATGGCGCCAAAGAACAGGCCGCCGTCATGCAGGGCAAGGGCGAGGCGGCTGGGCGGGCCGGCCCGATAGATCCAGGCGGTGGCGCCCACGGTGGCCACCGACCAGCCGGCCCCCACGCAGATGAGGGCGGCGGTGATGGTCTCCGGCGTCCCCAGGCTCTGCAGCGGGATGCCGATAGCCACCAGCAGCGCGCCGGCAACGGCAATCACCACCGGCGGCACGCGATCCCCCACGAAGGCGAGGGGCACGGCGGGCGCATACATGGCCGCCACATGCAGGGCGATGAAGCCGAACACCGCCGCCCCGCCGATGCCGCAGCCCACCAGCGCCAGCGGCGCGCCGGACATGACGGTGTTCATGCCGAACCAGGCGACGCCGCCCACCAGGGTCGGCCACAGGATGGCGGACAGGGGCGCCCTTGCCCTGGGACGGAACACGGTGGTGGGGTCCGCGGCGAGGGTGACCGCGACCCCGAGGGAACAGGTGTGCGCAAGGGCTGCCAGTGCAGCGGCGCCCACGAGGAAATAGGGCGCGGCGAGCTGCTCGGCGAAGCCCGCGAGCGTCGGCCCGGCGAAGGCGGCGGCAACACCGCCCGCAAGAACGCCGGCCGTGGCGGCGGCGGGCCGGCCGCTCGCGGCGGCGGCCTCGTGCCGGTAGAAGAAGGAGAAGCCCTGCGCCATGCCGAGCCACAGGGCGCCCAGGCAGGCCCAGGCGAACTGCCGCTGCATCAGCCCCGCCACCAGCAGCGCCCCGCCGGCGATGCCCAGCGACGCGCCGAGCGCAAACCCGGTGCGCCGGCCGAACGCGTCGCGCAGGAAGGATGCCGGGAAGGAGGCAAGCGCGGCGCCCAGCAGCATGGCCGCGAACGGCCAGGTGACCAGCTCCGGACGCGGCGCCAGCTGGGCGCCGGCGAGCGGCAGGGCGGCGGAGGCCACCGTCTGCGCCAGCACGGCAAACGCGAACCCCAAGGCCAGGCCAAAGGTGGAGACCGGGCGCGGCCCGTTGTCGTTGGCGGGGGCGTCCAGCTGCGGATCGCAGACGCAGACCAGCATGCCTGCGCGGGGTTCGGGGGCGGACGCGATGCGCCTCATGGCTTGGAGGCACCGTTTCGGCGCAGGCCCGCCGGAGTCGTGTTCGCCGGGGCCGCGCCTGAACTGGGCAGGTCGTCGTCCGACAGGACGCGCACGGCAGCCCCGTCGAGGTCGTCATACTGGCCGCTCTTGAGGCTCCACAGGAAGGCGAAGAGGCCAGTGAGGCCGAGCAGCAGGGCGAGCGGCAGGAGATAGACGAGGACGTTCACGCGGCCGCCTCCTCCAGTGTGCGGGCATCGCCGCCGGCAGGGGCCGCGGCGTCGGTTGCTTCATCCTTGCGCCCCGGCCGCGCCGCGCGCAAGGCGTTCACGGTCACGAGTATGGAAGAGCCGGACATGGCAAGCGCCGCCACCAGCGGCGTGACAAGGCCGGCAATGGCGAGGGGCACCGCGATCACATTGTAGAGCACGGCCATGGCGAGGTTCTGCCGCATCAGCCGTGCCGCGACCCGCGCCCCGTCCACCGCCGCCAGCACCGGCGCGAGGCGCCGGCCGAGGAACACCGCGTCCGCATGGGCCTGCGTCACCGCGGCGCCCGTGGCGGGGGAAAGGGAAACGGCGGCGGCCGCAAGGGCCGGGGCGTCGTTGAGACCATCACCCACCATCAGCACCCGCCGGCCGTCCACCTTGAGGCGATCGAGCGCGGCAATCTTGTCGGCGGGCTTCAGGCCCGCATCCCAATAAGCGATGCCCAGCGCCTGCGCCACGGGAACCACCGCGGCCTCCCGGTCGCCGGAGAGGATGCGCACCTCAAGGCCGCGGGCCTTCAGCGCGTCCACCACCTCCAGCGCATCGGGCCGCAGGGCCTGTTGCACCCCCATGACCAGGGTTTGCGCGCCACGGCGCAGCGCAATCAGCGAGGCGCCGTCCGGCAGGCCGGCGGGCATGCTGGCGCCGCAGAAGGCAAGGCTGCCGAGGCGCACGGCCTCGCCGTCCACCATGGCTTCCACGCCCTGCCCGCTCACTTCGGTCACGCCCTCGATGGCCGGCCCGTCGGCGCGCGGGGCGAGCGCCCGGGCCAGCGGGTGGCGGCTCGACAGGGCCAGCCGGCCGGCAAGGCCCACCAGCGCCCGGTCCGCGTCGCGCGGCAGGGCAAGGGCCGGCTCCGGCAGGGTCAGGGTTCCGGTCTTGTCGAACACCACCGTGTCCACGGCGGCGAGGCGCTCCAGCATATCGCCGGCATTGATGAGAAGGCCGGCGCGGAACAGGCGGCCGGTGGCTGTCACCTGCACCGCCGGCACGGCAAGAGCCAGCGCGCAGGGGCAGGTGATGATGAGCACCGCCACCGCGATCATCACCGCATGGTGCAGGTCCGCGCCGGCGAGGAGCCAGCCGATGGCGGCGACCAGCGCCGTCAGGTGCACCATGGGGGCATAGAGGCGCGCTACCCGGTCGGCGAGGCGCACATAGGCGCCCTTCTCGGCGAGCGCACCATCCAGCAGGCGCTGCACGTCGTCCACCAGGGTATTCTCGCCGCCCGCAGTCACCGTGAGGTGCAGAGCGCCCTCGCCGTTGAGGCTGCCGGCATACACCGCATCGCCCGCCTTCAGGGCGCGCGGCAGGGTCTCGCCGGTGACGAGGCTTTCATCGATGCTGGATCGGCCGGAGGCGATGACGCCATCCGCCGCCACCCGCTCGCCGGGGGCGACGAGGATGGTGTCGCCCGGCTGCAGGGCCTGCACCGGCACCAGCACCGGCACCCCGTCGACACCGAGGCGATGGGCCATCTCACCCCGCAGCGCGGCGATGTTGCCGGCCGTGGCGCGGGTGCGCCGGCGCGCCTCATGGTCGAGATAGCGCCCGGCCAGCAGGAAAAACAGCAGCATGATGGCGCTGTCGAAATAGGCGTGGGGCTGGCTCAGCGCCGTCTCCAGCACGCTCATGCCCAGCGCCAGGGTGACGCCGATGGTGATGGGCACGTCCATGTTGAGCCGGCCCGAGCGCACCGCCCGGAACGCGCTCTGGAAGAAGGGCTGGCCCGCATAGGCCGCCGCCGGCAGCGCGATGAGGGCCGAGACCCAGTGGAAGAAATCCCGCGTTTCCGGGGTGATGTCGGTGACGTTGCCCGACCACACCGAGACCGACAGCAGCATGATGTTCATGGCCGCGAAGCCGGCGACGCCGAGGCAGCGCAGCAGCCAGCGGGCGTGGCGTTCCTCGCTCTCCTCGGCACGGCCGGCGAAGGGATGGGCGCGATAGCCCAGGGCTTCCAGCTGGCTCACCACCCGGTCCGGCGAGGTTTCCTCGCGCCAGGCGACGGTGAGGCGGTGGGTGGAATAATTGAGGCGCGCGCGCACCACGCCGGGCAGCGCCTTCACCCCGTCCTCGATCTCGGCGATGCAGGCGGCGCAGTCGATGCCGTCCACCGCAAGGCTCATCTGGGCCAGGCCGTCCTCGGACCGCGCGACAAAGATGGAATAGTCGATCGCCTCAGCCATGGTTCCATCCCCGGGGACTGCGGGGCCCCGCTGCACCGTGCGGCGGAAAGGTGCGGACCCGAAAGAAAAGAAAAGTACGACAGGCCGGCCGGCGCGACGAACCAGCCGGCCTGATCGTATTCAAGGTGCAGGCGACCCTGGACGGCAGCCGCCCGGCAGTCTCGATGCCGCCTCGGGAGGCCGGAGGAAGCCGGTTGCCCGTTCACAGCGGCTTACGGAAGCTGCACGCGATTTTTGGACCGGAACTGACGCTCTCCGCCTTGCGCAAAATCAATCACCAGATCCCACTGGCCCGGACCCGCCGCCGCCGTGGCACGGTAGCGGCCGTCGCCGAGGGGCTCAAGGTCCAGGTCCACGTCGCGCCGGGCGTCGGTGGGGTGCGCGAAGCGCCCGTCCGGGGTCAGTTGCGACAGGGGCGCGCCGGAGGGGTCAAGCACGCGGATCATGACCACGCGGGCCTGGTCGCCCGGCGAAGCCAGTTCCACGGTCACGCTCCAGTGCCGGGCGACCTGGGCCTCCGCGGCGCGGTGCTCGGCCGAGAAGGCGAGGCCGGCCTTGTAGGAACTCTCGGTCTCCACCCCTGCAAAGGTGGAGACCGCAAGCCGCGCCATGAGGAAGTTGACGCCCATGACCACGCCGAAGAAGGCGAGGAGAATCAAGAGCACCGTCCGCCCGGTCAGCTCGCGCGGCCTGCGGGGGACATCCGCATGGGCCATGTCGTCCCTCCCCTGTTTATCCGGTCCGCTGCTCACGGGCCGATGAAGTGATCGTTGACCGCCGCCGTCAAGCCCGAAGCCTTGTCGCGGATGCGGAAGGTGATGGGCAGTGACGCCTGCGCGGCCAGCTTGTCCCGGGTGGTCACCAGCACGCGGATCTCCCGGGTCTGGTCGGGGCCGATGGTGAGGCCGTCGGCATTGTCGCCGATCACCTCCAGGCTGGCGCCGGGCACGCCGTCCGCCGTGAGGACGAAGGTGCGCTCCTCCAGCATCTTGTTGATCAGCCGCACCGTATAGGCGTTGCGGACCGAACCGTCCGACAGCCGCACAAACAGCGGGTTGCGGTCGTGGATGGCGGCGACGCCCTCCGTCGCGCGGCCGAGCAGCGAGGTCAGCATCAGCCCGGCCACCAGGCAGATCAGCACCGCGTAAAGGATGGTGCGGGGCCGGATGATGCGCTGGGTGAACGGCGTGTGGGCCAGCCGCGCCTCAAGATTCGCTTCGCTGTCGTAGGCGATCAGGTCGCGCGGGCGGCCAACCTTCTCCATCACCGTGTTGCAGGCATCAATGCACAGCCCGCACTGGATGCAGGGCAGTTGCATGCCCAGTCGGATGTCCACGCCGGTGGGACAGACCGCGACGCACTGGCCGCAATCGACGCAATCGCCCGCCGGCTGGCCCTTCTCGCGGGCGGCCTCGGCCTTCTTCAGCGAGCCGCGCGGCTCGCCGCGGTCGTAGGCGTAGGTGACGTTGAGCGCATATTCGTCGGTGAGCGCGGCCTGGATGCGCGGCCACGGGCACATATAGGTGCACACCTGCTCGCGCATGTGGCCGGCAAGCGCATAGGTGGTGAAGGTCAAAACGCCGATGGACATGTAGGCCACGGCCGGCGCCTGGAAGGTGGCAAGCTGCACCACCAGGGTAGGCGCATCGGCGAAGTAGAGCACCCAGGCGCCGCCGGTCCACCAGGCGATGAGCAGCCAGACGGAGTGCTTCAGCGTCTTGTGGGCAAACTTGTCGATGGTCCAGGGCGCAGCGTCCGCGCGCATGCGCTCGCGCCGGTCACCCTCGATGAGGCGCTCCACCGCCATGAACAGGTCGGTCCAGACCGTCTGCGGGCACAGGTAGCCGCACCACACGCGCCCGGCCACCGCATTCATCAAAAACAGGATGAGCGCCGCGAGGATGAGCAGGCCGGCAACGTAGTAGAATTCCTGCGGCCAGATTTCCAGAAAGAAGAAATAGAAGCGGCTCGATGGAAAATCGATCAGAACCGCCTGACTCGGCGCATCGGGACCCCGATCCCAGCGCACGAAAGGCAGGAAATAGTAAATGCCGAGCGTAACCGCGAGCACGATCCACTTGATGGTGCGAAACCGGCCGTGGACGGTCTGCGGATAGATCTGGCGACGGGCCTCATAGAGCGGAATATCGTCGGGGTCGGCCACGGTGGCGGCGGCGGCGGCCTTCTGCTCGGATTTCGTGGTCAGGGCAGTCATGGGTTGCTTGCCGAAGGTTGGCCAGCCACCTTGGGCCGGCGATGCGGGTTGAGGGCGGGCCCTCGGTGGGCCGGCTCTGGTCTCGGGACATCCGCCCGGCGCCGACACAACAACATTCATAGCTTAGAATGTTTGGCCGGGCCTTCGGGCGAAAGGTCGCGCCGTCGATTGGTCGCGCGACTTTTTGGCTCCCCCTGCGCCCCGCGTCGGCTCCCCTCGATGCCGGCGCGTGCTCCCGTTTTGCTCCTGCCGGATGGACGACGGTCGCCCGAACTGCTCGGACTGCGTCACCCCATTGGCCGATCCGCCCCCGCTCGGAAAGAGCACGCGCCGGACCGGGCAATAGCCCAGATCCGGCGCGGTTCACGTTTCAGTCTGCGCGCCCGGCCGGCGCGGAGCAAGCCGGGCCGGCCCTGCAGCTTGCGTCAGCGTCCGCCGCCGAGCGAATGCACGTAGACGGTGAGAGCCTTGATGGTGGTCGGATCAATGCGCGCGTGCCACGCCGGCATCACGTTGCCGCGGCCGTTGACGACGCCGTACTCGATGCTGGCCTTGTCCGAGCCATAGAGCCAGATGCCGTCGGTGAGGTTGGGGGCGCCCAGTTCCTGGTTGCCCTTGCCGTCGTCGCCATGGCAGGCGGCACAATTGGCGGCATACACTTCCTGGCCCTTGGCGAAATCGGCGCCGGGCTGGGCAATGCCGGACAGGGTCCGCACATAGTCCGCCACCGCCGAGATTTCCGGCTTCTGGAGGATGCCGTCGCGGCCGAAGGCGGGCATGGAGCCGGTGCGGGCCTCGGCATCGCCGGAGCGGATACCGTACTGGATGGTCTGCTGGATCTGCTCCAGCGAACCGCCCCACAGCCAGTCGTCGTCATTGAGGTTGGGGTAGCCCGTGGCCCCGCCGCCACCGGCGCCGTGGCACGGCGCGCAATTGTCGGCGAAGGCGACGCGCCCCTGGGCCCGGGCGAGGGTGAGCAGCGCCGGCGTCTGCTCGATCTGCTCGAGCGAGGCGTTGGCGAGCTTGGCCCCGCTCTCGGCGCGCAGCGCCTGGAGATCAGCGATCTGAACCTGGATGGCCGAGCGCGAATTCCAGCCGAGCAGGCCCGGCGTCGCCGAGTTGATCAGCGGCCATGCGGGGAACAGGATCCAGTAGCCGATGGCCCAGACGATGCAGGCGTACCACACCCACAGCCACCACCGCGGAAGCGGGTTGTTCAGCTCCGAGATGCCATCCCATTCGTGACCAGTGGTCGAGACGCCGGTTGCGGCATCCACCCTGCCATGGTGGGTATCTTGAGTCGTGCTCACGGGATCAATCCTCTTTGAGCGGGATGTTGGCGGCGTCGTCGAATTCCTTCTTCCTCGTTTTCGAGGGCCAGAAGACGTAGGCGATCACCAGCAGGAAACCGAGAACGAAGAGCACGAGGCCCCAGGTCTGGGCGAAGGACGCGAGCCAGAGATAGGTCTCGTGCATCAGCTCACCTCACGTTGGCTTGGTTGTCGTAGAGCTTGAAGTCCACGAGCGTGCCCAGCATCTGGAGGTAGGCGATGAGCGCGTCGGCCTCGGTGAGCTCGCCGGGATTGCCGTCGAAGTCACGGGCCTGGGCCTTGGGATAGCGCTTGTCGAAACCGCTGGTGTCGCCATCGGTCGTGGACTGGGCCTTCAGGTCGTCCTGGACGCTTGCGATCATCTCGTCCGTGTAGGGGACGCCGAGCAGCTTGAGGTCCTTCAGGTCGGCCGCAAGGTGCTTGGTGTCGAGCCTGGTCTGGGTGAGCCAGGGATAGCTCGGCATGATGGAGGCCGGCACCACGGCGCGCGGGTTGTGGAGATGCTCGCGCTGCCACAGGTCCGAATACTTGCCGCCCACGCGGGCGAGGTCCGGGCCGGTGCGCTTGGAGCCCCACTGGAACGGGTGGTCGTACATGCTCTCGGCCGCCAGCGAATAGTGGCCGTAGCGCTCCACCTCGTCACGCAGCGGGCGGATCTGCTGCGAGTGGCAGTTGTAGCAGCCCTCGCGCACATAGATGTTGCGTCCCGCCAGTTCGAGCGGGGTGTAGGGGCGCATCCCCTCGACCTTCTCGATGGTGCTCTTCAGGTAGAAGAGCGGCGCGATTTCCACCAGGCCGCCGATCGAGATCACGATCAGGATGCCCAGCATCAGCCAGTAGGAGTGCTTTTCGAAGATCTGGTGCTTGGTCCAGATGGAGGTGCCTTGCGTTGCCATGAGTGCCTCCTCATTCCGCAGGCGCAAGGGCGAGCGACTGCTCGGCCGCCGCTTCGGGCATGGTGATGGTCTTCCAGATGTTCCAGGCCATGATCAGGGCACCCGACAGGAACAGGATGCCGCCGAGGGCGCGGATGACGTAGAGCGGGTGCATGGCCTCAACGCTCTCGATGAACGAGTATTCGAGGAAGCCGAGCTGGGTGTAGGCGCGCCACATCAGGCCCTGCAGGATGCCAGCCACCCACATGGAGGAGATGTAGAGCACGATGCCGAGGGTCGAGACCCAGAAGTGCCAGGACACAGCCTTGAGCGAGTACATTTCGCGCTTGTTCCACAGCCAGGGCACCAGGCAGTAAATGGCGCCGAAGGAGATGTAGGCGACCCAGCCGAGCGCACCGGAATGCACGTGGCCGATGGTCCATTCGGTGTAGTGGCTCAGCGAGTTGACCGCCTTCACCGACATCATCGGGCCTTCGAAGGTGGACATGCCGTAGAAGGCCACGGCCACCACCATCATGCGGATGATCGGGTCGGTGCGCAGCTTGTCCCAGGCCCCCGAGAGGGTCATCAGACCGTTGATCATGCCGCCCCAGGAGGGCATCCACAGGATGATCGAGAAGGTCATGCCCAGGGTCTGCGCCCAGTCCGGCAGCGACGTGTAGTGGAGGTGATGCGGGCCGGCCCAGATGTAGATGAAGATCAGCGCCCAGAAGTGGACGATGGACAGCCGGTAGGAATAGACCGGCCGCTCCGCGCGCTTCGGGATGAAATAATACATCAGGGCGAGGAAGCCGGCGGTGAGGAAGAAGCCCACCGCGTTATGGCCGTACCACCACTGGAACATGGCGTCCTGAACGCCCGACCAGAGAATGTAGGACTTGGGCGAGAACACCGAAACCGGCACCGAGGCGTTGTTGCCGAGATGCAGCACCGCGATGGTGATGATGAAGGCGAGATAGAACCAGTTCGCCACGTAGATGTGGGGTTCCTTGCGCTTCAGGAGGGTGCCCGCGAACACCAGCAGGTAGGTGACCCAGACCACCGTCAGGAACAGGTCCGCATACCATTCCGGCTCGGCGTATTCCTTGCCTTGGGTGATGCCCAGGAGATAGCCCGTGCCGGCGATGACGATGAAGAGATTGTAGCCCAGAACCACGAACCAGGGCGCCAGGTCGCCCAACAGGCGCGCATGGGAGGTTCGCTGGACCACGTAGAAGGAGGTGCCGATCAGCACGTTGCCGCCGAAGGCGAAGATCACCGCCGACGTGTGCAGCGGGCGCAGGCGGCCGAAGGAAATCCAGGGCAGGTCAAGGTTGACCACCGGAAAGGCCAGCTGGAGCGCGGCGATGACCCCCACCAGGAAGCCCGCGATGCCCCAGACGACCGCGGCGATGGTGCAGAACTTCACCACGTCGAAATTGTAGTTGGGCTTGCCGTCGGCATTGACCTGCGGCACGGGCCCGGCCGGCCGGGCCATGTAGCGGTTGCCGATGGCGAACACCGCCGCAATGCTCGCGGCGGCGAACAGATAGGCATGGAAGGCATAGGCCGGCGTGTAGGCCTTTGCGGCCACAATGATCGCGAAGAAGGCGAAGGCGGCGAAAACCACCAGCAGTCCGGCTTCGCCGAACCGCAGGGCCTTCGCCGGCGTCGGGATCGGATCTTGGATTGTTGACATCTGAAAACCCTTCGCGCCGAAGCGTAAAGATTGCACCGGGGACCTCGGCTGGCACCATCGCCCTAGGACCCATTTTCACCTTGACCCATATCAAAGAAGCTCTAGTCAGGCGCGCTGCGACGGGCCGTCGCAATTTTGCCCGCGCCGGCGATCAGCGCCGGCGCGGGCGCGTCATCTCGATCCCTCGCAAAGACCAGCGCAGCTTGGTTGAACGGCCTGCGGCCCGTGTCTCCAGATGCGAACATTTCCACAAAGAACGCCGCGTGAATTGCGGCGATTTAGCGTCGAGATGCCGCATGTCATTTAGTCCAAGGTCTGGCGGAATCTCGCAACGGCAATACCCATGGCCAGCAGCATGAGCGCCACCAGCGCAGCGGCATCCACCCTGAGGTCCGCAAACCCTGATCCCTTCAGCAGGATGCCCCGCACCATCCGCAGGTAGTGGGTGAGCGGCAGCGCCTCGCCGATCCATTGTGCCCACAAGGGCATGCCCGAGAACGGGAACATGAAGCCCGACAGGAGAATCGAGGGCAGGAAGAACATGAAGGACATCTGCACCGCCTGGAGCTGGTTCTGCGCCAGGGTGGAGAAAGTATAGCCGACTGACAGGTTCGCGGTGATGAAGAGCAGGGTGGCCGCCGCGAGGAAAATTGGGCTGCCTTCCAGCGGCACCCCGAACAGCACCATGCCGGAGCCGAGAATCAGGATGGCCTGCACGATGCCCACCAGCACATAGGGGATGATCTTGCCCAGCATGATCTCCACCGGGTGGATCGGCATGGACAGGAGGCTCTCCATGGTGCCGCGCTCGGTCTCGCGGGTCACCGACAGGGCGGTATAGATCAGCATGGTCATGGTGAGGATGGTGCCGAGCAGGCCGGGCACGATGTTGAGCTGGCTGGTGCCGGCCGGGTTGTAGCGCCGGTGCTGGACGATCTCGAACGGCATGGCGCCTGCGGCATCCACGAACCGCTCGCGCACCAAAGCCGAGCTCACCACGCCCGCCAGCGCGGCCAGCGCATTGGCCGAGCCCACCGGGTCGGTGGCATCCGCCGCCACCAGCAGCTGCGGCTGGTCCCCCCGCCGCAGCGCCCGCTCGAAGCCGGCGGGGATCTCCACGAAGAACAGCACCTCGCCGGCGCGGAGCATGTGCTCCGCCTCCTCCGCGCTGCCGGCCTCCTTCACGAAGGCGAAGAAGGCGGTGTTGCGCAACCCGGCGAGGATGGCGCGGCTCGCGTCCGTGTTCTCGTGGGCGAAGACCGCCGTGGGCAGGTGGCGTGGCGTGGTGTTGATGGCGTAGCCGAACAGGATCAGCTGCAGCAGCGGGATCATGATCATGGTGGCGAAGGTCACCCGATCGCGCCGCAGCTGGATGAACTCCTTCACGATCATGGCGCCGACGCGCCGCAGGAAGCCGGCGGTGGCTTTGAGAGCCCTCATCGCAGTTCGTCCTTCGACCGGCTCATGAGATCGATGAACACGTCCTCCAGCGTCGGGGCATCGGCGCGGATGACGAGGCGCGCATCGCTGCGGTAGGGGGCAAGCGCCGCCTCCAGCGCCAACCGATCGCGCCCCGACACATGCAGCGCGGTGCCGAAGGGCGCCACCATCTCCACCCCCTCGAGGGCGGCCAGCTCGCGGGCGAGGTGGGTGACGAGAAGCCCGGCCTCGTGGCCCGCCGCCCCGGCGATCTCGATGGTGACCGTGGCGAGGCCCGCCGCGGCGATCACGCTCTGCACCGTGCCCTGGGCCAGCAACTGGCCGTAGGCGATGTAAGCGATCTCGTGGCAGCGCTCCGCCTCGTCCATGTAATGGGTGGAGACCAGCACGGTGAGCCCTTCCGCCGCGAGGTCGTGGATCTGCGCCCAGAATTCGCGCCGCGCCTTGGGATCGACGCCGGCGGTGGGCTCGTCCAGCAGCAGCAGGTCGGGGCCGGGCAGGATGCAGGCGCCAAGCGCCAGGCGCTGCTTCCAGCCGCCGGAGAGGGCGCCGGCCAATTGCTTGCCGCGCCCCTCCAGACCGAGCCGCTTCAGCGCGTCGGTTGCCGCCTGCTCCGGCTCGGGAACGCCGTAGACGCGGGCCACGAACTCCAGGTTCTCGCGGACCGAAAGGTCCTGGTAGAGCGAGAAGCGCTGCGTCATGTAGCCCACATGCTCGCGGATGCGCCGGGCCTGGGTGAGGATATCCATGCCGAGGCAGGTGCCGCGGCCGGAATCCGGCGTCAGCAGCCCGCACAGCATGCGGATGGTGGTGGTCTTGCCCGAACCGTTGGGACCGAGGAAGCCGTAGATCTGCCCGCGCATGACGCGCATGGAGAGATTGTCCACCACCCGGCGGCCGCCGAAGCTCTTGCAGAGGTTTTCCACCTCGATCGCCACTTCCGGTGCGACGCGGGCGGGCACGGGCGGTGCGGCCTCCCCTGTCGCGGTCACGGCGCAGCCCCCAGAGACACGTTCACCGGCTGGCCCGGCCGGGCTTTCGCGGGGTCGTCGGGCCGCGCCTCCACCAGATAGACCAGCTTGGAGCGCTCCTCCCGGCTGTAGATGACCGGCGGGGTGTATTCCGCCTGTGCCGAGATGAAGAAGACCTTCGCCGTGGTGGTCGGGCAGCCGTCGCAGGTGACGGTGACGCTGGCGCCGAGGGCGACTTTCGGCAGCACCTGTTCCGGCACGAAGAAGCGCACCTTCACCAGGCCCGGCGGCAGGATGGACACCACCGGCCGGCCCTCCGGCACCAGCTCGCCGACGCGGTAATAGACGGTCTGCACCGTGCCGTCGGTGGGCGCCTTCAGGGTGCGCCGGTCGAGCCGCACCTGCGCCGCGGCGAGGTTGGCGCGGGCGGCGGAAACCGCCTGCTCGGCCGCCTCGATGTCCTGGGTGCGGGCGGCGATGCCGGCGGCGGCGATGCGCTTGTGCGCCTCGTCGAGGGCCGCCCGGTTCTGGTCGTACTGGTGCTGGGCCGCATCGAGGTTGGCCTGGGAGGAAGCGCCCTTCGGCACCAGCGCCTTCTGGCGTTCCAGATCGAGGCGGGACTGGTCGAGGGCGGCGGTGGCGCGCTGCTCGGAGGCCTGGAGCACCGCGATTTCCTCGGGCCGCTGCAGCGGGGAGCGCGCATTGGCGAGCCGCGCCTCGGCCTCCTTCAACTGGGCGGCGGCCGCGTCACGATCAGCGACCTGCAGATCGTCCTCCACCCGGGCGACCACGTCGCCGGGCTTCACCACGCGGCCCTCATCCACCGCAAGCGCGCTCACGCGCCCGGGCTCGGTTGGCCCGATGAAGACGAGATCGCCTTCCACATAGCCGGAAAAGCTGTCGCCGGTTTGGGCGGCGCAGGCGGCGAGGCCGAGCGTCGCGACGACGGCGAGCAGCAGCAGGCGGGACAGTCGATGGGGGGTCACGTGTCTCTCCATCCGAGCCCGCGCAGCAGCAGGTCGCGGTGGGCCATGAGGAACGCCCTGACGTCGAGCGGGTCGAAGCTGCCGAACATGCCGTTCCAGACCACGGCCACGACGGCAGGCGAAATGACGAGTTGGGGAAAGCGCACCGCGAGGTCGGAGGTGATCTCGCCGCGATCAAGCCCGCGCTCGGCGATCGTGCGCACGATGGCAAGGCCCCGGGAGACCACCTCGCGGTGGTAATAGGCGGCAAGCTCGGGAAACCGCGGCCCCTCGGCAATCATGAGCCGGACCAGGCCCTCGGCCGGGGTGCCGATGACCCGCTCGATCAGGATCGCGACGAGCAGGTCGATGAGGTCGCGGGTCGTGCCGGGAAACCGGGCGATGGCCGCATCCGCGTCAGCCAGAATGGGGGCGATATTCTGCTCCACGAGGCCGCGGAACAGCGCCTCCTTGTCGGCGAAATGCAGATAGAGCGTGCCCTTGGCCACACCGGCCTGGCGGGCCACGTCATCGAGGCGGGTGCCGGCAAAGCCGTGGCGGGCGAAAACCGTAAGCGCGGCCGCCAGAATGGCGCGGCGGCGTTCGGCCTTGTCCATGGGCGCGGCCCGGCGCCGGCGCGCCTCGGGCGGCTGGCCCGACTGCGCCGCGGATTGCGGCTCCTGTTTCGGCGTTTGCGCCACACGCGTTAACTTTCACTGACTGACCCGTCAGTCATTAACATGAGCGAGCGCACGCTCCAACAGTCTCCACCGTGGACTTTTCGCAGGGAACCGGTTCGCCAGGACGAGGCCCGCACCGTCCGCCCGGATCGGAATCCTCGCGCTATTTGATTGAGAAAATGGGGCTTTCAGCGAGTCGCCGGGACCGCTGGGCCCAAAATCGAACGGCATCCGACCAGAGCCGGCGCGCCCGCCCGACCGAGCGGCCCGACAAAACGCCGCACCGTATATCGGTATCACATAACCATAGTCATTAAGGTTAATAGAAGGTTGACGGCGCAAATGCGGCGGGCTTCGGGCATTATCATTTCATTAACCGGGTCGGATTTCCCGCCATGTCGAAGCGCATCTCGTCTCCCCGCCTCCTGTCGGCCCTCGCCGTGGTGCTCCTGTGCGCCGGCGTGAGCGCCGCCGGTGCTCAAGAGCAGAGGGCACAGACCACACGCTTCGCCAATCTCAACTCATCCTTCGCCCCAAGGCATCTCGCGGACGGCCGCGTCACCACCGCGCCCACCGGCTATGTGCGTTTCTGCACCGAGCATGCCCACGATTGCGAGGCGGCGGGTTCCGGCGTCACCATGATGAAGCTCGACACCCAGCGCACCGCCGAGCTGGACCGCATCAACCGCAGCGTGAATGACGCGATCCAGCCCGAGACCGACCTTGATCATTTCGGCGAGACCGAGCGCTGGTCCTATCCCGACGACGGCCGCGGCGATTGCGAAGACTATGTGCTGGAAAAGCGTCGCCGCCTCGTCAATCTCGGCTGGCCCAGTTCCGTCCTGCTCGTCACCGTGGTCCGCGACCGCGAGGGCGACGGCCATGCCGTACTCACGGTGATGACCGACAAGGGCGACCTCATCCTCGACAATCAGGAAACCGATATCCGCGCCTGGAAGGATACCGGATACCGCTACGTGAAGCGCCAGTCCCAGGCCGATCCCGCCACCTGGGTGTCCCTGGGCGAGACCCGCGTGCCGCCGGTGGTCGGCACCGGGCGCTGATCCCGGAGCATCGCAGGGCGACGCCTGAATCTGTGACGCTTCAAGCTTCCGCCCACGCGGCTTCGGCCACGCCACGGCGGCAAGACGGGCCGGAACCGACGCCGCGGTTCCGGCCCGTTTCCCTTTCGGGCGCCGCGCCCGCTCAGTCGATGCGCTTGAGGCCCTTGGCGTAGCGCTGCCAATTGTGCTGGTAGTGCTCGGCGGTGCCGACAAGGCGGGCCGCCGTCGCCTCGTCGATCTGCCGCGCCACCTTGGCCGGCGCACCGACGATGAGGGAGAAGGGCTCGAACGCCTTGCCCTCGGTGACCAGCGCCTTCGAGCCGACCAGACAGCTTGCCGCGATGTTCGCCCCGTTCAGCACCGTGGCGCCCATGCCGATGAGGCTGCCGTCGCCGACGATGCAGCCGTGCAGGGTCGCCATATGGCCCACGGTCACGTTGGTGCCGAGGGTGAGCGGAAAGCCGGGGTCGGTGTGGAGGACGCAGTTTTCCTGGATGTTGGACCCCTCCCCCACCACGATGGGTTCGTTGTCGCCGCGCAGCACGCAGCCAAACCACACGCTCGCGCCTTCCTTGAGGGTCACGTTGCCGATGATCACGGCGTCGGGCGCGATCCAGTAATGTCCCGAGGCGGGCAGTGTGGGCGCGACACCGTCGAGGGCATAGATGGGCATGGCGATCTCCGGTCCGGTACAGGGTCCGGCTGCGTCACTATACCGGCCCCGGCCTGCGTGCTAGCGTCGAAACACATCACGCGGGCGCCATGCCGGCGCAGCCCCGTGTCCGGTCCCAACCTTCTCCGGTCCCAACCTTCTCCGGTCCCAACCTTCCGAAGCCCTGCGTGTCGATCCCCCCGCTTTCCCCCGACCAGACCCGCCTGCTGCAGGACGGCTATCAGGCCCAGGTGCGCGGCCTTCTGGACGATGCGGCCCGCCAGTATCGCAAGATCCTGAAGAAGGTGCCGGATCACCCCGACGTCATGCACCTTCTGGCCATGGTGAGGTCGCGCCAGCACCGCACCGACGAGGCCATCGCCCTCTATCGCGCCGCCGCCGTGCTCAAGCCGCAGGACGCCAAGCTCTGGTACAATCTCGGCCTCGCCTACACCTCCGTCGAGCGCAACGGCGAGGGCGCCGACGCCTTCGCCCGCGCCCTCGCGCTGGATCCGTCCCTCCCCGAGGGGGTGGGCATGCTGTTCTCGGCGCGCCGCTCGGTCTGCGACTGGCGGGACGACGCCCGACTTCTGGCGGCCATCGCCCGCGCCGCAGACCCCGCCCAGCCGGAGATCCCGCCCTTCTTCACCTTGTGGCAGGACGACCCCGCGCTCCAGCTCGCCGCCGCGCGCCGGACCGTCCGCCGCCGCTGCGCCGGCATCGTTCCGAAGCCCCTGCCCGCCCGCGACCGCGCGGATGGCCGGGTGCGCATCGGCTATCTGTCGGCCGATTTCCGCAACCACCCGACCACGCATCTTCTGGTCCGGCTGCTGGAGGTGCATGACCGTTCGAAGTTCGAGATCACCGCCTTCTCCATCGGACCGAATGACGCCTCCCCTGCCCGCAAGCGGGTCGAGGCGAGCGTCGACCGCTTCATCGACTGCGAGCGCGACCAACCGGCCGAAACTGCCGAACGCGCCCGCCGCCTCGGCATCGACATCCTGGTGGATGTGATGGGCCACACCAACGGCAACCGCATGGAGATCTTCGCCGGCCGCGCCGCGCCGGTGCAGGTGAGCTATCTCGGCTATCCCGGCACCAGCGGCGCCGATTTCATGGACTATGTGATCGCCGACCCCTTCGTCCTGCCGTTGGACGACGCCCGCTTCTTCAGCGAGAAGGTGGTCCACCTTCCCGATACCTACCAGCCCAACGACCCGACCCTCGCCATCGCCGCGCGCCCCAGCCGGGCCGAATGCGGCCTGCCGGACAGCGGCTTCGTGTTCTGCGCCTTCAACAATGCGCGCAAGCTCGATCCGGCGACCTTCGCCCTCTGGATGCGCCTCCTCGCCCAGGTTCCCGACAGCATGCTGTGGCTGCTCGCCGGCGAGGAAGCGCGTGCCAATCTGAGGCGCGAGGCCGAGGCCGCCGGCATAGTGCCCGACCGGCTGGTCTTCGCGCCCCATCGTCCGTTGCCGGAGCACCTCGCCCGCATGGCGTTGGCGGACCTGTTCCTCGACACCTTTCCCTATACCGCCCACACCACCGCCTCCGACGCGCTCCGGGTGGGGCTGCCGCTGGTGACGCGGACCGGCCGCTCGTTCGCCTCGAAGGTGGCGGGCCGCCTGATGCAATTGTCCGGTCTGGGCGATCTGGTCACCGACAGTGCGGAGGCCTACGAGACGCTGGCCCTGTCCCTCGCCCGGGACAAGGACCGGCTTGCCGCCATCCGCACGCGCCTTGAGGAGGGCACGGCGCGGACCCGCCTGTTCGACATCCAGCGCTACCGCGCGCAGATCGAAGCGGCCTATCTGGCCATGATGGAGCGCGCCATGGCCGGCGCCGCGCCGGACCATATGGCCGTGGCGCCATCCCCTGCCGAGGGGTCCGGCGCCTGAGCGCGGCGCTATCGCCTCGGCCATCCCCATGCTAGAGGCGGGCGCCAAGAGCACGCGTTATCCGATCCGATCCGATTGCATCGCAATTTGCTCGGATCGCGCTCTAGAGCGTTTTCGAGCGAAGTGGATACCGGTTCGCGTAAAGAAAACGCGTCAACTCAATAATCTAGAGCATTTCCCCGATTCAGTGAAACGGGGAAATGCTCTAGGTTCAACCGCACGCAGCCATGCCAACGACACCACCTCCCCTGTCGCCCGCGCTCCAGAAGCTGCTGTACGACGGCTACCAGCATCAGCTGCGCGGCCAGTACGATGACGCGGCCCGGCACTACCGCAAGATCCTGCGGGCGGCGCCGGACCAGATGGACGTGGTGCACCTTTTGGGCATCGTCCGCGCCCGCCAGAGCCGGGAAGCCGAGGCCATCGAGCTGTACAAGAAGGTGCTGGCGCGCCGGCCGGACGACGCCAAGGCCTGGCACAACCTCTCCCTCGCCTACGGGGCGCTGGAGCAGGCCGCGGACTCCCTCGCCGCCATGGACCGGGCGTTCGACCTCGACCCCAGCCTGCCGCTGGCCGCCAACCTGCTGCTGCCGGCCCGGCGCGCGATCTGGGACTGGCGCGGCCATGACCGCCTGTACGACAGCCTGAAGCGCGGCGCTGTGCTGCCGGACGTGCCGGCCCTGCCCTTCGCCACCCTCTATGCGGACGACCCCGCCCTGCACCTCGCCACCGCCCGGCGCAAGGTGGCGGAAGAGAAGATGCCGGCCCGCCCGCGCGTCTTCGACCATTCCGCCCGGCGCACCGCCTCGGGGCCGATCCGCATCGCCTATCTGTCGGCGGACTTCCGCACCCACGCCACCACTTTCCTCATCTCGAAGCTCCTGGCCCGGCATGATCGCAGCCGGTTCGAGGTGACCGCCATATCGGTGAGCTTCAATGACGGCTCCCCCCAGCGCCAGAGCATCATCGACGCGGTGGACCATTTCCTCGACCGGGAGAAGGCCTCTCCCTCGGCCATTGCCGAGGAAGTCGCCGCCCTCGGCATCGACGTATTCGTCGATCTCATGGGCCACACCAGCGGCGAATGCCTTGCCGCCTTCGCCGACCATCCGGCACCGGTGCAGGTGAACTTCCTCGGCTATCCGGGCACCAGCGGGGCGCCCTTCATGGACTATGTGATCGCGGACCCGGTGGTGGTGCCGTTCGCGGATGCCGCCTACTTCACCGAAAAGATCGTCCATCTGCCGGACTGCTACCAGCCCAACGACCCCGACCTGCCGGTGGGCGAGCGCCCGACCCGGGCCGATTGCGGCCTGCCGGACGACGCCTTCGTGTTCTGCGCCTTCAATTCCGCCTGGAAACTCGATCCGGAGGTCTTCTCCGCCTATACCCGCATCCTCAAGGCGGTGCCCGGCTCGGTCCTGTGGGTGCTGGAAAGCCGGGAGAACAGCGCCGACAACCTGCGCCGGGAGGCTGAGGCGCGGGGCCTCGATCCCGCCCGCCTCGTGTTCGCGCCCATGGTTCCGCTGAAAGACCATTTCGCGCGCCTGCCGCTGGCGGACCTCTTCCTCGATACCTTCCCCTATACCGCCCACACCACGGCCAGCGACATGCTGCGCATGGGCCTGCCCATGGTGACCCGCACCGGCCGCTCCTTCGCGTCGCGGGTCGCCGCCAGCATCATGACGCAGATGAATCTGGCGGACTTCGTCACCACCGACGTGGACGGCTTCGTGGCCAAGGCCGTGGCCCTCGCGCATGATCCCGCCGCCCTGGCGGAGGCCCGCGCGCGCCTTGCGGCCGCCCGCGCCACCTCGCCCCTGTTCGACATCGACCGCTATGCCCGCCACATGGAACGGGCCTTCGAGACCATGGTGGCCCGCTTCCGCGCCGGCCTGTCGCCCGAGGCCTTCGCCGTGGAGCCGCTGCCCCGCGGCTGATCGCGTGGTGTGCTCAGGCCTTCGCGCCAGCCGGATCGGCCGGCGAAGGGGCTGCCACCTCCGGCCCGGCGCCGGAATCCTGGCTCGCGCGCGCCTTGTCCGCCAGCAGGGCGTATTCGAGGCGCAGGCGCTCCAGCGTCTCCTCGTCCAGATCCTCCAGATCGAGCAGTATTTCGCGCGGCCCGTCGAGGCGCGCGATCAGTTCGTCGAGCTTGATCTGGAGCGCCGCCGTATCCCGGTTCTGGCTGTTCTGGATCAGGAACACCATGAGGAAGGTGACGATGGAGGTGGAGGTATTGATGACCAGCTGCCAGGTGTCGTTGAAGCCGAACAGCGGCCCCGTCATCCCCCACGCCACGATGATCGCCATGGCACCGATGAAGGTGGCGGGCTTGCCGGTATAGCGGGCCGCCATCTGGGAGAAACGGGTGAACAGGGGGCGCGGGGCGCGGCCTTCCTCCACCCGGCGCCGCAGCTCCTTCATCGATGCCTGTGCACCCATAACATCTCCTCCACACCTTGGAGGGAACGAAAGGCCACGGCAGCGGTTCCCGTTCTTGGTGACGCTTGAGCTTGCGCGTCCCGCGACGGAGACCCCCATGACGGTGCAGATGATCCTTCTTCCCCTTTTCGTGCATGTGGCACTGGTGCTCGCGGTGCTGCTGCGCGCGATCAAATCCACCGAGGTGACGGCCGACGGCCTGCGCGCCGGGCTTGCGGCGGTGCTGTTCTACACCCTGACCACGCTGGCCCTGTACACCCGCAAGGCGGACGTGGCGTTCGTGGTGCTGGCCTGGGTGTTCGTGCTGCTGCGCATCATCTCCGCCTTCCCGCACCTGCTGTCCGCCGCGGCGCGGGGGCGCATGAATTTCGGGGTCAGCTTCGACCTGGCGAGCCTTGCGGTGCTGGCGCTCATGTGGGGCCTGTTCGCCTTCGCCATCCTGCTGAGCATCTGATTGCACGGCGGTTGACAGGCGAAGCCGGCCGGTCGAGGAGTTGGACTTTATGCTCCAGCCTTGCGCCTCAGGTGACCTTTGATGACCGACCCCGCCCGCCACCTGTCTTCCATCGGCGGCCGTTCCATCCTGTTCGTGATGGCCACCAGCCAGGAATACGGCCCCCACCTGAAGTCCCGCATCACCCCCCTCATCACCGGAGTGGGGCCGGTGGAGGCGGCGGTGGAGACCGCGCGGGCGCTCGCCATCCTCGCCCATCGGGACCTTCTGCCGGACCTCGTCTTCACCCTGGGCTCGGCGGGCTCCCGCCGGCTCGACCATGCGGAGGTCTACCAGGTGGCACGGGTCGCCTATCGCGACATGGATGCCTCGGCGCTGGGCTTCGAGAAGGGGCGCACCCCTTTCCTCGACGAGCCGGCGGTGATCGAGCTTTCCCACCGCATCAAGGGCGTGCCGGAAGCCTCGCTGTCCACCGGCGGCGCCATCATCTCGGGCGCGGCCTATGATGCCATCGCCGAGGACATGGTGGACATGGAGAGCTTCGCCGTGCTGCGCGCCGCGCGGCGCCATGGCCTGCCCCTGATCGGCCTGCGCGGCATCAGCGACGGCAAGGCCGATCTGACCGGCTACGGCGACTGGACCGAATATCTCCATGTGATCGACGAGAAGCTGGGCTTGGCCCTCGACCTCTTCGCCCGGCAGCTGGAGGCGGAAGGCCTTCAGCCCGCCCCCGCGCGCCCCTGACGGATAGAAAATGACCCCCGCCGCCCGTATCTCCGCCGCCATCGAGGTCCTCGCCGACCTCATCACCCGCCGCCGGCCCGCCGCCGATGCCCTGAAGGACTGGGGCCTCTCCCACCGCTTCGCCGGCTCCGGCGACCGTGCCGCCATCGCCGGCATCGTCTACGACACCCTGCGCCGGCGCGCCTCCGCCGCCCATGTGATGGGATCGGAGGAGCCGCGGGCGCTGGTGCTGGGCATGCTCGTGCTCATGCGCGCGCTGGACGGCGAGGCCATCGCGGCGCTGGCGGACGGCTCCCGCTTCGCCCCGGCGCCCTTGAGCGAGGACGAGCGCGCCCGTCTCGCCGACCCGAGCATCAAGGGTGCACCGCCCTTCGTGCGCGGCGACTATCCCCAATGGCTCCACGCCTCCTTGCGCCACGTCTTCGGCGAGGACGTGGTGGCGGAAGGCGCGGCGCTCGCCACCCGCGCGCCGCTGGACCTGCGCGTCAACACCCTGAAGGGCGAGCCGGAGGCGGTGCGCGCCGAACTCTCCCATCTCAACCCGGCGCCGGGCCGCTTTTCGCCGCTCGCCCTGCGCATCCTGCTGGATTCCGAGGGCAAGGCCCCGCCCGTCTCCGCCGAGCCCGCCTTCCTGCGGGGCGAGGTGGAGGTGCAGGACGAGGGCTCGCAGCTCGCCGCCATCCTCGCCCGTCCGGTGCCCGGATCCCAGGTGCTGGACCTGTGTGCCGGCGCCGGCGGCAAGACCCTGGAATTTGCCGCCCTCATGGACAACAAGGGCCAGCTCTACGCCCACGACAGCGACATCCGCCGCCTAAAGCCCATGCATGAGCGCCTCGCCCGCGCCGGCGTGCGCAACGTGCAGGTGAGAAGCCCGCGCGGCGCCGAGGACGTGCTCCACGATCTGGAAGGCCACATGGACCTCGTGCTGGTGGACGCCCCCTGCACCGGCACCGGCACCTGGCGCCGTAATCCCGACGCCAAATGGCGGGTGCGCCCCGGCGCGCTGGCCCAGCGCACCGCCGAGCAGGCCAAGATCCTGGAAGAGGCCGCCCATTATGTGCGCCCCGGCGGGCGGCTCGCCTATGTCACCTGCTCCCTGCTGGACGAGGAGAACGGCGCGCAGGTGCGTGCCCTGCTCTCCAAGCGGGAGGATTTCCATGTGGTGCCGCCCAACGAGACGGTGCTGTCCCTCGGCGCACACGGGCAGGCCCTCGCGGACGCCGCCCTCACCAGCCGCGAGGGCATCCTGATGACCCCCCGCCGCACCGGCACGGACGGCTTCTTCGTGAGCGTGATGAAGCGCGCGGGGTGAGGCGGGTTCAGAGCCCCGCGGAGGCATGCCATGCCGAGCTACAGCGAAGACTGGAACCCGTTTCCCGGCCTGACGCCGAAATTCCAGCTGAAGGTAACGCGGCTGGCGGCGCTGGGATGCCTCCTGATCCTCGGCACCGAGATCGGCATACTGACTTGGGTCGACTCCTCGCGAACCTATTGTCCCGGCTGGGTCTTCGATCAAAAGACCGGCACAAGGATCTGGGGATTCGCGTTGATCTGGAGCCTTCCAGTAACAACCTTCTGGTGCTGGCGCGCGATATTCATGACGGAACGCAAGTTCCTGACAGAACAAAAAACCGAATATGAAAAGGGTCCGCCGTACAACCTCGGGGAGGATATCTCTTACGCGACGCCGGAAGAGTTCCGGAAATTGGATTTCGATACGGCCATTTGCGCGGGCGCAGTCTTTTGCGGCCTCATCACTGCCGTCCCGCTCTTCTTCATGCTCGCCCTGTGCACTCCCCTCTCCACCCTCTGGCCACCCGCCTCCCCGCACCGCCCAGGCGTGAACCTTCACCGCAGCTCCGGCGTTCCCGTCTTGCCCGTGACGCGCACGGGCCAAGGAGAAGGCGTCGCACCATGGGTCTCATCCGACTGCTGCTCCTCGTGGTCGTCCTCGTCGGCGGCTACTGGGCCTTCTACGTCTACGCCTCCGGCGAGCCCTATGACGAGATCGGCACCGCCATCAATTCCCGCCTTCCCGCCGATGCCCGCGCCTTCAGCTGCGCCGAACTGAAGCGCCGCCACGGCGCCACCGCCACCACGCCGCCGGCCGGCTGCGAGCCATACTGGACGGGGCTGTGAGCAGACCTCGCCCGGCGCAAGGCGGACCTGCGCCGGCCTTGACTTTTTAAATGGCCGCTTTGCCGCTAAAGGAGGGCGCAACATTTCCTCCTTCGCGCGCAAGGTGCCCCTTCATGTCCGCTCCCGCCCAGGATACTGCCGCCCAGGATACTGCAGCCCAGGACACCATTCTCATCATCGATTTCGGCAGCCAGGTGACCCAGCTCATCGCCCGGCGCGTGCGTGAGGAGGGCGTCTATTCCGAGGTGGTGCCGTTCCAGAAGGCCGCGGAGGCGTTCCGCAGGCTCAAGCCGAAGGCGGTCATCCTGTCCGGCGGCCCGGCTTCCGTCCCGGATGGCGACAGCCCCCGCGCGCCGCAGGAGGTGTTCGAGGCCGGCATCCCCGTGCTCGGCATCTGCTACGGCCAGATGACCATGGCCGAACAGCTGGGCGGGCAGGTGGAAAGCGGCCACCACCGCGAATTCGGTCGCGCCACCCTGCAGGTGGAGGCCACATCCGGCCTGTTCGATGGCCTGTGGCACCCCGGCGAGGGCCACACCGTGTGGATGAGCCACGGCGACCGCATCACCGCCCTGCCCCCCGGCTTCAAGGTGATGGGCACGTCGGCGAATGCCCCCTTCGCCGCCATCGAGGACGAGGAGAGGCGCTTCTACGGCCTCATGTTCCACCCGGAAGTGGTGCACACGCCCGACGGCGCGCGCCTGCTTTCCAATTTCGTGCGCAAGGTGGCCCGGCTGGAGGGCACCTGGACCATGGGCGCCTTCCGCGAGCGCGCCATCGCCCGCATCCGCGAGCAGGTGGGCACCGGCCGCGTCATCTGCGGCCTGTCCGGCGGCGTGGATTCCTCGGTTGCGGCGGTGCTCATCCACGAGGCCATCGGCGACCAGCTCACCTGCGTGTTCGTGGACCACGGCCTGATGCGCCAGGCGGAAGCCGACGAGGTCGTTTCGCTCTTCCGCGGCCACTACAATATCCCGCTCGTTCATGTGGATGCCGCCGACCTGTTCCTGAAGGAGCTGGAGGGCATCGAGGACCCGGAGGCGAAGCGCAAGACCATCGGCCGGCTCTTCATCGACGTGTTCGATGCCGAGGCCAAGACCGTGGGCGGCGCCGATTTCCTCGCCCAGGGCACGCTCTATCCCGACGTGATCGAGAGCGTCTCCTTCGCCGGCGGGCCCTCGGTGACCATCAAGAGCCACCACAATGTGGGCGGTCTGCCCGAACGCATGAACATGAAGCTGGTGGAGCCCCTGCGCGACCTGTTCAAGGACGAGGTGCGCGCGCTGGGCCGGGAACTGGGCCTGCCCGAGAGCTTCGTGGGCCGCCACCCCTTCCCCGGCCCGGGCCTTGCCATCCGCTGCCCCGGCGCGATCACCCGGGAGAAGCTGGACATCCTGCGCAAGGCCGACGCCATCTATCTGGAAGAGATCCGCTATGCGGGCCTCTACGACGTGATCTGGCAGGCCTTCGCCGTGCTGCTGCCGGTGCGCACCGTGGGCGTGATGGGCGACGGGCGCACCTACGACCACGTCCTCGCCTTGCGCGCGGTGACCTCCGTGGACGGCATGACCGCCGACTTCTACCCCTTCGACATGGCCTTCCTCGGCCGCACCGCCACACGCATCATCAACGAGGTGAAGGGCGTCAATCGCGTTGTCTACGACGTCACCAGCAAGCCCCCGGGAACCATCGAGTGGGAATGATTTAGGCCTATCCGAGCGTATCCGAAACTACGCTATGGTGCGATGCAAGCCATTGAAATAAAATAACTATCTCTCGTCTCCTATCGGCATCTATCGCAGGGCAAGCGAACAGAATGACGGTATGGCTGACGGTATGGCAGAATCTTGATTGACCACCAAAACCAATATACCGTCAGGGCCAAGAGATCCTTGACGGTATATTTTTTAGCCATATCACGTTGAAAATAAAGCGCTAAATCCGCTTCAGAGATGGTGATTTTGGCCTGACGGTATAATTCGAGGCTCTCCCCTGGAAATCGTCCATTTTTGGAGGGAGTTATGCTGACGGATGCAGCTCTTAAGAGCCTGAAACCAAAAGACAAATTATACAAAATTGCTGACCGTGACGGTATGTATGCCCTGGTGCAGCCATCAGGCAAAATCGTATTCCGCTACGACTATCGTTTGAACGGTCGGCGCGAGACGGTGACGCTCGGACGGTACGCCCCAACCGATCTGTCCTTGGCGCGGGCGCGTGAGAAGTTGATCGATGCCAAGCGAGCGATCGGCGAAGGTCGTTCGCCAGCCCATGAGAAGCAGCGCGAGAAGCGTCGCCTCAAGGAAGCCAAGAGCTTCGGCGAGTTCGGCGAGCGTTGGATGCAAGAGGCGAGGATGGCCGACAGCACTAGGGCCATGCGGCGCGCAATCTTCGAGCGCGACATCCTACCGACATTTCGAAATCGACTGCTGACGGAGATCGCGCCGAACGATCTGCGGGCGATGTGCGCGAAGGTCAAAGAGCGCGGCGCGCCGGCCACGGCGGTTCATGTCCGTGACATCGTGAAGCTAATCTATTCCTTCGCGATCCTGCACGGCGAGAAGGTACCCAATCCGGCTGACGAGGTTGGACCGTCCTCGATCGCAACCTTCGTGCCGAAGGATCGCTCGCTCTCGCCCTCGGAGATCCGGGTCATGCTCGGGCAGCTCGACCATGTGCCGACGCTGCCGACGATACGACTCGGTCTGCGCCTGATCCTGCTCACGATGGTTCGCAAGAGCGAACTACAGGATGCGACATGGGACGAGGTGGATTTCGAAAACGCCGTCTGGTCGATTCCCAAGGAGCGAATGAAGCGCTCGAAGGCGCACAACGTCTATCTTGCCCAGCAGGCGATCGACATGCTCATCGCGCTGAAGACATGCGCGGGTAACTCGAAGTACCTGCTGCCCTCGCGTTACGAATCCAACGCGCCGATGTCGCGTGCCACGTTCAATCGAATCACGACTGCGGTGGTGGTGCGTGCGAAGAAGGAGGGATTGCCGCTGGAGCCGTTTACAGTCCACGATCTTCGGCGAACCGGCTCGACGCTTCTCAATGAGTTGGGTTTCAACAGTGACTGGATCGAAAAATGCCTCGCCCATGAGGACGGTCGTTCGTCGCGTGGTATCTATAACAAAGCCGAGTATGAGCATCAGCGGCGTCACATGATGCAGGAATGGGCGAACCTTGTGGACGCCTGGGTCGTCGGACAGAAATACACCCCGACACTATATCCGCCGTCAATGGATCTGCTGGTGCCGGAACCTACCGTGTGACCGGCCTCGTCTTTCTCAGTTGTACGTCGGGAGACGGTGCGCGTTTGACTGCCTTCGCATTTGAAGCCTGACGGCGCATCGCTAGCCAGGCTTCGACTTCCGCCAGATCCCATACGACGCAGCGAGACGTCAGATAGAACCTCTGCGGAAATTCTCCCCGCTGCTCCATGTCGTAGATTGTGGTGTCGGCAAGTGGCACGATCTCGCGGAGTTGGCTTCGGCGAATAGTTCGTTTGCTCAAGGTTGATTGCGGATGATTCATGGTGACTCCTCGGTTCTAAAATCTGAGGACGATAGAAGCCGATAGACGTTAGGGTTGGGAATACCGGGCCGAATGCCAGCGTAGAAACGGCGGTGTTGGCGTAGGAAACGGATGGTTTGCGCAATGCCATTGGCAGGCCTTCCGTAGTCGCGATGGCAATGCTCAATGTAAGGTCATACCTGCTTTGGCCGCACCCGCACGCGATCAGGTACTTTCAGCGTTACGTCTCGCCTTCGCGAAGGCCCGATCGGTCGCGATGAACCGTTCGAGCATCGGCACGATCAGGCGGACGGGATCGGTTGGCGGATGGCCGTTCTCGCGGCCGAGCACGTCGGCATAGGCAGCAAGATCGCGGTGAAGGACGGCGGGCAATTCCAGTGTGACCTTCACCGGCTTGTCGTCGGCGATCGGGCCGAGCTTCAGCTTGGTCATGGCGTCGCTCCGTATGGTTCGAGCACGAGGTCTTATCCCGAGCCGGATACTATGCCGAGCCCGTTCCCCAAAGCCCGAGATTTCCGGTAAACGCGCCTGGCAAGCTCGGCATAATATCTCGCACTGAAAGGCAGGATTCGGCCCTAAGCCGACATTCGGTCGCTGACGTCGATGCCTGATTTTAGGTTGCGGGCTCACGCCCCCTGTCTCGGCTCGTACCGCAGCGCCACAGCGCCTGAGCTGAGCTCCTTCCGGTCGACGAGCTTCAATTCGACATACTTGGAGAGCCCGGCGAACAAGGTGGGTCCATGACCGGCAATTCTAGGCTGCACCACGAATTCGTACTCATCGATCAGGCCCAGCTCCGCCAGTGCCAATGGGAGTTGCACGCCGCCCGTGAGCAGCGCCTTGCCCGGTTGCTGCTTGAGCGCCAGAACGGCCTCGCCCAGGTCTCCACGCACCAACTCCGAGTTCCACTCGACCCGGTAGAGCGTGCTCGAAACAACGTACTTCTTCATCGCGTCGATGGTACGGGCAAAAGGCTCTGTCCAGTCAGGCGGCGTCGAAATCCGCGTCGCCAGACGCCACGCCCCTTCCATCATTCGGTAGGTGACGCGACCAAAGAGCAGGGCATCGGCACGGCCAAGGCTTTCGGTGGCGTGACGATGTGTTGCACGCAACTGGTCTTGCTGCAGTGCCTCGTCCGAAGGGATAGCGTTGTGGTGGACACACCCGTCGAGCGTCACGTTGATGGAATAAAGAAGAGGTCGCATTACGGTTGTTGCTCCTTTGTCGATAGGGCCGCGACGGCCCAGTCGAAGCGTTGCAGCTGGCTAGTGAATCCGATAATTGCGCCGCGTGTCATTTCGGGATCCGGGTGACGATCGGCCGTCAGGACCATCCGAACTTGCCCGGCCTCGGCGTGGAGCTCGACCATCATGTTGTAAGGATACGGCTCGACGCCCGGGACGAAGTCCATGTCGAAGCGAATGTGCAGCTTACGGTGGCGCTCAATCTCCAGAAACCGACCGCTTACCCGTACCGACAGCGGCCTATCGAGGCTCGCCAGATACGCGACCTGCTCGGCACCCACCGCGGTCATCACGTGATCAAAGGCACCCCCAGCCCGCAGCTCTAGGGTCGACACCTCGAAGCGCATTCCTTCGGGTGCGAACCACTCCTCGAGTCCTTCCTTGGTGGTCCAAAGTGCCCACACGTCCTCGATCGGCGCGTCGTAGACCCGATCGAACCTGATCGTATCCAGGGCCGGCTCGCTGACTTGCGCCATCACTTCTTCCCCCCAGGTTGCGGCAAGCCCTGCCGTCGCGCCAGGGCGGCGTCGAAGCGATCAAGCCGACCCTCCCAAAGCTTGCCATAACGCCGAACCCAGTCGTCGATCACCTGGAACGGCTCGGGTCGAAGCGAATAGAGGCGCCGCGCTCCATCAGGCCTCATCGTGACGAAACCAGCCTCCCCCAGTATCCGCAGGTGTCGCGAAACGCCGGACTGGTCGATATCCACGGCACGAACAAGGTCACCTACGGCCTGTTCGCCGCCTACCAGCGCCTCGACGATACGAAACCGCGATGGGTCGGCCAATATCTGGAACACGCTTTGTTGCATCATCATGCATATGTATGCCTATGCATATCAGGTGTCAAGCTGTATGAACCGCAGGCCAGCCTGGCTTAGGCCTTGGGACGATCATGTTGGTGTCCAGGCCTTGGGGTCCGCTTCTGGCGCATTCTTGCCATCGATGCTGCAGCGGTGTCCTGAAGATCAGTCACATCCTACGTCCTCCAGCCTCTGAAGCGTGCCTGCGGGTTCACTGACATCGCGGCCGTCGCCGCGATGTTGCTGGCCAATAGAGGTCAAAGTTTCTCCAGGAAGGAGATCAGGTCGTCTCCGGCCCTGAACCGACCTGGTGAACAATCATGGAAAGGCTCGATCTTCGCGAGCGCGGCCTCCTTGATACCCAGATGCGCGTGTAGATATGGCTGTGTCGACTTGGTGGATTCATGCCCGAGCCACAAGGAGATAACCGTGCTGTCGACGCCCGCATCGAGCAGTGCCATCGCCGCACTGTGTCGAAGAACATGGGGCGATATTCTCTTTGCGCGAAGCGAGGTGCAGGTCTTCGACGCAGCCAGTACATACTTCGCCAAAAGGTATTGGACTGCATCCGGGCTCATCCGGCCACCGTGAATGGTCGGAAACATGATCATTCCATTTGCGATGGGCGGCTCTTCCAACCACCTTGTGAGTGCGGCATTCAGGACTTTGGTGATTGGGGTGCATCGCTCCTTACGACCCTTCCCAAAGCAACGGATATATCCCGCTGTCCCGACCGTGATCGCAGCCCGGTCAAGCCCGACCAGCTCGGACAGGCGCATTCCTGTTTGCACGGCGGTCAGCAGCAGGAGGTGGTCTCTGCGACCGAGCCAGGTCTTCCGGTCTGGGGCGGCGAGAATTGCGTCGATCTCTGTCCTCGTGAGAAACTGGACCTCGCGCTTCGCTCCGATTTTGCCTGGTATCGCGAGGACGCGCTGGAATTGGCCGCTATAGGCAGGCTCCTCGAACGCCAGGAAGCGGAAGAAGCACCGGATTGCCGTCAGCCGAAGGTTGAAGGTTGCCGGACTGGCATGGCGCTCCAGGTCCAACTCGTCGAGGAACGCTACCACCAGCTCCGCATCGAAGTCATCCAATTGCAGATCGGACGGATACCTGCCGGTTCGACGATGGGCGAACTTCAGGAAGAGTTTGAATGTATCCCGATAGGAGGCGATTGTGTGTGGGCTGACATTACGTTGGCGGGCAAGACGCTGGGTAAAAAAGCGTTCGATCAGCCTTGGGAGAGGATTTGTCATTGGACGGCCTCCCACTTGGCTTCCAGTCGACGCTTTGCTTCATCCAGGAGATCGGGATGGGCGCTCAGATACCAGTAGGTCGCGTCGGAATGATTGTGCCCGAGATAAGTCGATAGCTCTGGCAAGCGTCGGTCGATGTCTTCGCCCGCCTGATACCAGGTGAGCAATGTCCGAACGGCGAAGGTGTGCCGAAGGTCATGTATACGGGGGCCGCTACGCTCGTCCGCTTGTCGCAGGCCCGCCCGACGCGTCCATAGGATGAAAGAGAAGTGCGGGTTAGCATGGATCAGAGCTTTCCCGCGATCTCCGACGAAAAAGTAGTCGCTCGCCTGTCTGATCGGCTGTTCGTCTCGGATCAACGCATATCGCCGAAGCGCTAACGTCGTGCTCGGGTGCAACGGGACAATACGTGTCTTCCCGAACTTCGTCGCACGGATCGTCAATGTCCCCGTTTCCAGATCGGCGTCCGCCCGGAACAACCGTGCCGCCTCGGAGAACCGCAGCCCGGTCGATGCCAGCAAGCCGAAGAAATAGTGATAGGTCGGCCCTCGGAAGCTTCCGGGATGAAGGTCGATCATTGACTTCATCAGATCAGCTATCTGTTCGTCAGAATAGACGAATGGGCGAGGCCTTCGTTGTGGGGGAAAGATTTGAGAGGGCGGTATCTCTGTCAGGGGGTCGACCACCTGAACATGGCGGGCAAATGATCTGACGGTCGACAGGCGCGATGACCACGTCGCAGGTCCACACTGGTGGCTTGCCCAATCGACGGCAATCTTTGCGGTGATCCGCTGCTCCCCATGAGCTGCCGCATATCGCACGAAATTGCGAAGTCGGCTTTCCTGGCTCTGGAGCTTAAACCCAAGCGAGCGTCGCAGGGTCAGGTATTGTTCAAGGGCTTCGGCCATCTCCATCATAGGACTTCTCCTACCCATGGCCGTGAAAGAGATCGAAGGCGCTCCAGATCGAACTTGGCATATATCCGTGTGGTGCTAGGGTCCTTGTGGCGAAGGAGCTGAGCAAGTTCGGTCATGCCCACGCCCGACCTAACGGCAACCGTTGCAAAGGTGTGCCGGAAGATATGGGCATGGTGAGACCTGGTGCCCGTAACCCCCGCCCGCTTTAGGGACCTGCGAGCGATCAGAATGACCGGCGTCGCCGTCGCGAACGGCGTGCACGGGGTTACGACCCTATGAAATATCGTCCGAGACCCGGATATCGGCCGCCCGTTCAGGACGTAATCCGCGATTGCCGTTCCGACATCACTCGGTAAAGGCATGGTCGCAACCCTGCCGCCCTTGCCGTGAACCCGAAGGAGCCCTGACTGCCAATCGATGTCATCGAGCGACAAAAGGGCCACCTCGCTTGCACGCAAGCCAAGCCTCGATAATAGCAGGAGAACGGCATGGTCTCTGCGTCCAGATACAGTGGAAAGATCGCAGTTCTTCAAAACGGCTTCGAGTTGCGCGACGCTCATATAAGAAGGCAACGTCGAGAAACGAAGGTTCCTCGGGCTCGGCACTGCTGGAGATAGGTTTTGTTCGATGTGTCCTGAAGTGTGCAAGAAGCGAAGCAAAACCCTGATATGCCCGAACCAGGTTCCGAGGCTGTTGCTTGAGCAGCCCGCGAAGCTTTTGGTCAGATAGGCCCGCACTTCGATGTGGGTGAGCCCGGAAATACCTGAATAATCGTCCCAGACACCCAGAAGAAAGCGACGGGCACACCAAATATGTCCGGAAATCGATTGCTTGGAATAGCCTCTTCGACGGAGTTCCGCGCCGTAAAGCGTCAAGACGGCCTCAGCCTGGTGGACTGGCTCAATCATTGGGCATAGGGCACCAGCAGCGACCAGCTCGACCTGCAGCCGTCGCAGCGTCGCTCGATTGCCATTCTGAAGTTTGCCGTCGGCCGCTCGTCTGGCGATGAAACGCCCGAAGTCGGCAGGCTCGATCCTTCCAGGCTCTGCCTTGTGATGATCGATCTGGAACTTGATGAAAGCGCCAACAAGCCGGACGGATCGAATGATGGACTGCTGAGTGTAGCCCTTGTCGATCATATATAGGACCACGGAATCCACACTTTGCCGATGCGGCCAATCCTCGATCAGCTTCCAGCAATGCATCCCCGCGAAAGAAGGTACGGTCATTTATGTCGTCTCCGCTAAGTTGAAGTTGCGGAGACAAGCTACTATGCCGAGCCATTCAGCTTAGTTTACCGGAAATCTCGGGCTTTGGGGAACGGGCTCGGCATAGTATCCGGCTCGGGATAAATGCCCGACCTCCATCTCGATACGATCAAGGTGAAGACGCGAGATTTCAGGTAAGCGGCGTTAGGTGATCGGATACCAGATATAGCGCTTTGTGCTATGTACTACTGATGACGAGCCCCGGATCATCCTTTTCAGAACGCTTCGGATACAGTGCGCCGGATGCTGCAATAACCGTCCGCGAGGGTGCGCCCGAAGTCGTTCGCGTTGGCATCACGCAATTGGCCTATGGCGCAGAGCTGAGCGGCAAGGCTATGCGCGAGTTGACTTGCGCCGTCCTGCTCAAGCGGCCCGACCCCAACAATTGGGGGCCTGAGAATGTCGCCCGTGAGGTCGACGACCTCATCAACGATGCATCTTGGTACAAGATCTATGACCTTGCCGAGCGCATCCATGCCGAGATCGGGCGTCACGACTATACGGGAACACGACAAGACGACTTTGCGGCTCGCCTGAACCAGCTCTTCCGCGAGAACGGGATCGGCTGGCAGATGGAGGACGGCAAAATCATGGTGCGCGGCTCAGAGGCCTTCGCCCTCGCAACGCATGATGCCGTCGAGACGATGCGCGCGGCTGGCACACCAACCGCCGCCAACGAGGTCCATGAAGCCCTGCGCGATATCTCGCGACGGCCAGAGGCGGATGTGACCGGGGCCATCCAGCACGCGATGGCTGCCCTCGAATGCGTCGCTCGCGAGGTCGACGGCAGCACAGACACACTTGGCAGCATCATAAACCGACTTCCCTTGCCTCCGCCGCTGGATGGCGCGTTGCACCGGATGTGGGGGTTCGCCTCGCAGCAAGGCCGTCACCTTGAAGAAGGGAGGACGCCGCAGTTTGCAGAAGCCGAACTCGTCGTGACAGTGGCCTCGGCGGTCAGTGTCTATCTGCTCCGGCATCGGGCGCGGTCACAATCGGGCTGATCGTCTCCGCCGCACGGTCGGTAAGATCGTCAAAGATACCGTCAAACGATCGGTTTCGGCGTGGGAAGTAAGCGAACAGTTCATCAATATCCAGGACGCGCTTCTGCAGCAGGAAGCTGTCAGACTGTTCGCGGATCTCGAAGAACTGCACGGTGCGATCCCGCTTCTCTAACGCCTTGATGATAGCGTATTTCACCGACGCGGCGCAGCGCATGCCGAACACCACCTCTTCAAGCTCCAGTGGTGAGTTCTGCTCGCCGCGCGGTCCGATCAGCCGCCACTCGCGCTCGTAACCCCACGGCCTGGCCTTCTTGAGCAGAACGCCATCGTCCACCTTGCGTCGCGCCGCGTCGTCGCCGTCGAGCATGGCGGATACCGCGCTCGCCTCGACCAAGCGACTTCCGCCGTATCGGATCTTGTGGACGTCGCCGATCGCAGTATCCGGGACGGAATAACCGAGGCAGAGCCCTCGATGCTGGTCGCCATAGTGGCTCCACATGAGCGGACAGTTCGCACGCTCGGCCAGCGAGAAGACGCCCTTATCGTACCGCCGCAACAGCTCCTCCTGCACATACTGGCCGAGCAGGAACTGAGCGGGATCATCGATCTCATAATCGGGGTTCGTCGCGTTGTAGCGAATGTCGGCAAGCAGTTGCTCGGCCTTCTTTCGGCTCTGCCGAGCGATATGGTCGATGGTCTTCGGTCCGCGATACCTGATCGTCTTCGCAGCAGCTGACATCTCTGCGGTCGTGCGCTGCTCGATGAGCCGAGAAAGAATGCCCTCCAACGCATCGCCGCCGAGATCGGTGTGGAGCGTGGGCTTCGTGTCCAAGGGGTCATTAAAGGTCGTCGGGTCGGCGAAATAGACGACGTCCTCGACCAGCATGGTCAGCGTCAGATTGCTGAAGCCGCGATATTTGTAGAGCCGCCTCGGCCGCTTGCCCTCAACCATTTCCTTCGCTCCCCACTCTTCCCCGATCGAGTTCCGACTCCGTCCGCAGCGGATAAAATCGCGTCGCGATCGCGCGTGCGTCGGTTTCCACCATCGCGTCGTGCAGAAACTTCCGTTTCGCCACGTACCGGACGCACGGCAGCTTCGAGTCATCGTAAATCTCGAGCTTCAGCAGAAACTCGTTGCCGAAGTCGATGTAGACGGGACACGCGGCATCCAGCCATGTCCGGCGGGGGCGCACCCAGTCATACTGATGATGGCCGCGATAGGCTTGCTCGACTTCGGTCTGGATATCCTGAAGGCTGTAGATGCGCCCGAAGGTTAGCGTGGCTTTCGTTATCGTCCGATCGGGATAGTCGAGCTGTGTTTCTGACAGACGGAAAAACAAGCCACCGGCCGCGCCTCGCATCGGCCGCGTCGCCTTCGACCAGACGATGTCCTGTGCGATCTCCGACCTAGGATCGGGCAGCAGGTGGTAGATATCAAAATTGTCGCGAAAGCCGCGGCCGTCGATCACCCATACAAGGTTGCCGTAGAAGACCTCCCGCGACTGGCGCTCGGCGTCCGTCATCGCCGAGTGCTGGATCTCGATCACGATGCCGGTCGGGGTCTTGATGTCCGCGCGGTGAATTTCACCGTCCGGCGCGGTGTGGGAAATTTCGCGGCATGCCTCGGGAAACAGATTTTTCCATGCCCGATGCCATTCGGTTTCGTTTTCCCACCATGGGTCGCACTTCTTCCGGCCGGCGTGCGCCCAGTGATGGAGGATACGCGGCCCGCACTTCGCGATCATCGCCGCTCCGCAGGTCGGGCAAAGTCCGCGTCCGCCGGGGAACGCTTCCAGCCGCTCAGCGCCGACCAGTGCGAGCTGCATTATCCGACCTCCTCGACCAGAAACGACCCTTCCGGTTGCGGCCGGATCAGCGATTGCGCCGAAATAGAGGGATCGAGCCAGCCTGCCCAAATGTCGCGCTCCAGGACGACGAACTGGCGATCGTGACACGGCGCGATGTCAGGCCTCGAAGCCATGGTCAGCATGGTGAAGGCTTCGCCGACGTTTTTGGTCTCGCGCCGAATGGCGGCGATGTCGAAGGCATTGGACTTCGGTCGTTCTGGTGGTGGTTGGTCGCTCATGATCCCATCACGTCGCCGGCGGCTCGACATCGGGCGGGTTCATATAAGCTCGGAAACCCGCCAGATCGTCATCGCTTGGATTTTCCGCATCGGGGATGAACCGAATAGTCTCGGCAATGTCGCGACGCGTGACGTAGCTGATGATCGCGCCACCATTGCTCAGCTCATACTCCATCGAGCCGCACCAGCGGTTGGGACGGGCAAGACCCGGCGCGAACGCGATGGGCTTCTTGTTTCCCTTCTTGCTCACCTCGTGCTTGGCGAGCGCGACTCGGATGAATTCGAGCGTGGTGAAGCCCATCTCCGTCCGCCGTAGGTCGCGGCGCATCTGCTCAACAAGTTCGGGCCGCTCCTGGGCATCACGCAATTGCTGCGCGCGCAGCTCGCGATCGTAGTGGCGATATCCGAGGTCTCGTTCGAGATGTGCAGCCTTGAGATCGATTCCTGAATTCTCGGCGAGCTTGATGACGTCTTCGCAGCGCTGACGCCACGTCCGCAGCAGCTCGTAGGCGGCGTAGATCCACATGGGCGAGAGCGCGCCCAGCAACGCGATCTTCCCACGCGGAGGCTCGTCATCGAACTGATGGCGCATGACCTCCTGCTCCAGCGCGTTCAGCGTATTATCGACGAGGCAAAGCTGGCTCGCCTGCATGGCTAGGTAAGGGTTCTCGGCGAAGCCGGCCAAGCTCGTCAGCGCTTCGTAGAGGTCACCCGTGCTGATCTCAGCGATATCGCGATAGCGGGGCTGATCGTCCCGCTCATCGTCAAATTCGTCGGCGTCCGTCATGTGATTTCCCCGCCCTTTGGCTCGACCCGATATGGCGGATCGATCACCGCCATCGGCAAAGGATCGGCCAAGCCCCAGAAACGCGTTGTTGCCCGGATGTAGCGCACGAGGTCGCCCGTCCGGATTCTGAGGTGTTCGCTCGGAATCGGCGGCCCCGCCAAGAGATCATGATAGTCGTTGGCGGCATCGTCCCATAGCGCCGGTGCGATAGTCTTCAGCTTTTCGCACGACGAACCTTCGCCATGACGAACGACGTTGGCGACCATGAACATCTCGGTCAGATCAGCTCCCAACTCGCCCTGTCCGACGCCTATCCCTGCGCGCTCGGCGCAGAGCGCCAGGAAATCTTGGAAACCACGCGACTTTGGCATGTCTGTCGCGTCATCGAGATGGACAGCTCGTGCCCAAATACTCAATTGACGCTCGAAGATGGCAGCGAGGGTCAGCGTGAACGCCTTCGCCGCCTCATTGGCGGTGTAGTTGTCGACCTGGGCCGCAGCGCGATCGAGAAATTGGTCCATCGTCGCCGCCTCGCCGCATTCGAGCGACGAATGGACCGGCAGCGCCTCCATTGCGGGCTGGATCACCCGCTCAAACAGTCTCGCAAGGTTGGCCTGGAAGATGCGCGGCAACTGATCCTTGATTTGCAATTTTCGCCCCTGTTGCCCTCAGTTCGTTCTGTCGCGTCGATCGGCGACTTTGCCCTACAATCTCAACCCGCAGCCGGCGCAGGCCGCACATCCCTGACTTCGCCGCGGCTCCCTACCAAGGCGATCTCGATGCCGGCCAAAGCGCAACGCGGCGCCAATCGTTCGGCCAGACGCAAGGTGCCTTCCGTGAAAGGCACGACAGCTATCTGACGCCCTGGCGACGGGGTCGCCATCAGCATGCCGACCGTCTCGCACAAACCCTTGTAGAGCCGGGACACCTGGCCCGAATGCCTCGTGTTGATGATCCCGCCCTTGCATTCGGCCGAGATGACGTGGTTGCCGACCTCTGCGACCACATCACCCAGTCCCGACTTTGGGTTAACGGTGATCTCCTGGCCCGCGGCGTTCCGGTACGTGCCGCCATAGCTGGTGGTGCCGACGCTGGAGATCTTGATAAAGTCGCGTCGAAGCAGCCAGGCCGCGAAGTCGAACTGCTTGCCGTGCTCTCCATCGGGGTGAACACGGACATGTTGGGTATCCTGCGTCCGCAACAGGTGAATGGCATAGGCGACCATGACCGCGCCTTCGTAGAGATGGTGTTCGTGCTCGCCGTCGGATTTACCGACCCGGTTTGGCGGCGGCGACAGCGCGGTAACGAGATCCTCGAAATCCATGACAATCCTCCCCGGCCGTTAGAGTAGCTGATGGGCCGAGAGTAATCGTCCTTCATTGCGGAATGGCTCAAGCTACTGGTAGCAGATTGAGGCCCCGTTCGTCCGCCTCTTTCTTCGTGCAGAACATCCGAAATCTTGGGACCACCAGGAGGGGAAAGCCTTCCCCTGCGCCCGAGCCTTGCGTCTCGGCCGACCCTTTCTGCGGGAGGCCCCGCAACACCCCAAGACGACACGGCGATCAGGGCTCGTGTGTTTCGGTCTCGAAGGCCTCGCACCCTGATCCAATCTGATGCCCGGCTCCCGCTGGCGCTCACGCCGGCCAGGTTGCTTGGGGGCGCTGCCCCCTGGCGCGGGCAAGGGTGAAGCGCGGCAAGCCGCGCCGGCCGGGGTGGTCTCCCCAACCTTCCGCGCGGATACGATTTCAACACATCCGTAATTACGCAAATCCGCTTGTGCAGGCCGGGTGATCCCCCCCCACCCCGGCCGCCCTGGCCCTTGCACCCCCCGGTCTCGCCGACGGGCAGGGTTTCAGCGCGGCGCTCCCGCTGCGCGGAAACCCAAGCCCATTAGGAGCAAAGACCATGACGACCACTGCCATCGAGACGACCGCCCTCCCCGCCGCCGTGACCGGCACGGAGGTGTTCATCCCGCTCAACAAGCTCAAGAAGCATCCGGGTAACGCCCGCAAGACGCCGCACAGCGAGGCGTCTATCGAAGCGAAGGCGGCGAGCATTCACGCCAAGGGCATCCTGCAAAACCTAGTGGTGGAGCCGGAGCTTGACGCCGAGGGAGCCGCGACCGGCTTCTATCTCGTCAGTATCGGTGAAGGCCGCAGGGTGGCGCAGTTGCTGCGCGTGAAGCGCAAGCAGATCAAGAAGACCGAGCCGATCCGCTGCGTCATCGACACCGTGAACGACGCCAGCGAAATCAGTCTGGACGAGAACGTCACCCGCGAAGACCTCTCGCCCGCCGACCAGTTCGAGCGCTTCCGCGAGCTTGCCGAAACGCGCGGCTGGGGCGCGGAGGAAATCGCCGCCCGGTTCGGCGTGACGGCGCATGTCGTGCGCCAGCGGATGCGCCTCGGTGCGGTCAGCCCCAAGCTGATGCAGGTCTACCGCGATGGGGATTTGACGTTGGAGCAGTTGATGGCCTTCGCCATCGTGGACGATCCGGCCCGGCAGGAGCAGGTGTTCGAGAACCTGTCGTGGAACAAAGACGCCTCGACAATTCGCCGCAACCTGACCCGGATGCACATCGCGGCGACGGATCGGCGGGCGATCTTCGTCGGCGCGGAGGCCTATACGGAAGCAGGTGGCTTGATCCTGCGCGACCTGTTCACCGAGGATCGCGGCGGCTTCTATGAGGATGCCGCATTGCTGGACCGGCTTGTCATCGAAAAACTGGAGAAGATCGCGGCCGAGGTGCAGACGGAAGGCTGGAAATGGACCGCTGTCCATATCGACTATCCGCACGGCAACGGCCTGCGCCGTACCTATCCGCATCCGGTGGCGCTGTCGGAGGACGACGAGGCGGCCTATGTCGCCGCGCAGGGCGAATACGACGCGCTGACCGAGCAGTATGACAGCGCCGAGGAACTGCCCGATGATGTGGTTCAGCGGTTCGGAGAGCTTGAGGCAGAGATCGAGCGCATCGACGCCTTACGTCACGCCTACGATGCCGACGAGATCGCGCGTGGTGGCGTGTTCGTCATCCTCTCCCATGACGGGGAAGCCCGCATCGAGCGTGGCTTCATTCGGGCCGAGGATGAAAAGCCTGAAACCGAAGACGGTGCAGACGGTGAAGGCGGTTGCGTCGTGGATGGCGTTCGCATCAACGGTGACGGCGAGATCATCGAGGACGGCAACCGGGACGAGGACGGCAACGCCGTTTCCGCGCTCGAGACCGAAGAGGAAGACACAGGGGATGCGGGTAAGCCGCTGTCGGACCTTCTCATCCGTGACCTGACCTCGCACCGGACGCTGGGCCTTCGCCTCGCGCTGGGCGAGCAGCCGGACATGGCGCTGATCGCCGTCACCCATGCGCTGGCGGCGCAGACCTTCTATCGCGGGGTGGACGCCGCCTGCCTCGAAATCCGCCCGACCAGCAGCTTCCTTGCTTCCCATGCGGACGGCATCGAGGACACGGCGGCGGGCAAGGCGCTGGCGGATCGTCATGCCGGATGGGCGGCGGACATGCCGCGCGACGTGGGCGATCTGTGGGGCCTCATTGCCGGTCTGGACCATGCCAGCGTCATGGCGCTGTTCGCCCATTGCGCCTCGCTCACCGTCAATGCGGTCAAGCAGCCTTGGGAGCGCAAGCCCCATGCCCATGCGGCGGCGGACAGACTGGCGACGGCGGTGGCGCTCGAAATGACGGCGCACTGGACGCCCACGGTGAGCGCCTATCTCGGTCGCGTGACCAAGGCGCATATCCTCGCCGCCGTGCGCGAGGCCGTTAGCGACGCGGCGGCGGAGCGGATCGCGGGCTTGAAGAAGACGGATATGGCGGACGCTGCCGAGCAGCTTCTGGCCGGAACCGGCTGGCTTCCCGCAGTCATGAGGACGGCGCGGCCCGCGTGGCTGGCCGAGCCGCAACAGGACGGTGACGCCTTCCAGATCGCCGCCGAGTGAGGACCGGGCCGGGATCGCACCAGCGGTCCCGGCCTTTCTCCCGCCCGACACCCCGAAATTCCGGTCGCGCGGTGTTCACCGCGCGACCGGCTGACCTCGACTGTCCGATGACGGCCACCGTCATCGGCCCTATGGAGAACCGTCATGATCGCCGTGATGTTGATGAGCGTGGCGCTGGTCGCGGGACTGTGCGTCCTGGCTTATACGCTTGCCGTCTATGCGCTGCCCTTCATGTTCGCCTTCGCGTCGTTGCGCTCGCCGGTGCTGCGCCTGATTGTGGCGCTGGTCTTCGCCGCGCCTGCCGCCGTGGCGGGCTACGCCCGATGAAGATGAGCACTACGTCTACGCTATGGCACTCTAACGCCGCACGCGATCAGTGGGGCCGCTATTTCAGTTAAGCTGGCGGAACTGTCGCGCATCCTTCACGCGAAGAACGAAGCCGGGGATTTCTTCGTCGACTTCTCGTTCGACATGGGCGCGTTCTACGGCTGCTACGTTTCGTGCAGATTGGCTCGATAAACGGCGCTGAAATCACTCTGCCAGCCGCCGTGCTGCGTTCTTCAGCTATCGAAATGAAGGGCAGCGGCCTTGGGAGCAACAGCCTGCCACGCCTCGTCGCGTCCATTGGCGGCGTCTTGAACGCGACAGCTTCGGCGAAGCGCGCGCTGGAATACTATTTAGATGCAGTTCGCCAACGCGGAGCGCTGGCGCGCGAGTCACGCCCGCACGGCGTCGAGAAAGGCCCGCGTCTCATCGACGATGCGATCCTGGAACTTCGGATCGTGCGCGAGAGAAGATCCGTGCATCGCTATTCCCTTATGGTCGAAATACATCCCCGTTTCGACGGATTGGCTTGTCAGGATACGGGCAATGACACGCGCCGCCTGTTCCGGCGTGCTTCTGTAATGGCGGAAAGGCGGGAACCGCGTGATGATCTGTCCGAACAGGAGACGCATGAAAGCATTCGCGCCGCCCAATCCGGTGCTTGGGTTGATCCCCGGCTCGACGGCGTTGAACCGCAGCCTTGGCGTATCCCTGGCAAAGGCGAGTGCAGAGGCAAGGATGCATTGTTTCGACGTGGCATAGGCATCCATGCCCGGCATCTTGCTGCCACCTGGCATCCACTCGCCACGGGCGCTCGCTTCGACCGAGATGAAGCGACCCCCGCGCATTCCCATGACCTTGGCCGGCTTGTGTTCGGGGTTCTCGATGGCCGAGCACAGGAAGAGGACGCCTGCCCCATCGGGAAGATGCGGCACAAGCGCGTCCGTAAAGGCAAACGGTCCGAGATGGTTGGTCGCGAACGTCGTGTCCCACCCGCTTGCGGTTGTCGTCGGGCGCGTCTGCATGACGCCGGCATTGTTGAGGAGGCCAGCGATCGGGAGGTTCATGGCGACGATGTCGGCTGCTGCCCGCCGCACGCTCGCCATGTCGGACAGGTCACCCACGACAGAGACGGCACGCTTGCCATCGCGTTCGAGCGCCTGCTCAACTTCGTTGAGTCTCCCCTGATCGCGCCCGACGAGGATAACTGTCCCATGATTTGCCAGCTCGAAGGCGGCTGCACGCCCGATGCCGGATGTTGGTCCGGTAATGATATAGGCTCGCGTGGGTGCCGCGTTTTGAATACCTGAGTTCTTCGCATCGCTCATTGTCTGTCCAGTCGCTCTTTCAAAGATCACAAAAAATCAGGCGACGACGCGCCAGAGCGCTTCGAAGCCTGCGGCGGTATGGCTGGCCGCGTTCGCCGGATCGCGCGTCATGAAATCGATCGTCGCTTCTGCGACACTCGTCATCAGCGAGGCCACGAACATCAGTGGAGCGTCGCGCATCGGTCCGCCCGCACGAATCCGCTCCAACAGTAAAGCGATGTCGGCCTGCGACCGACTTGCTGCTTCGTGACTCTCGGGTGTGACATCGTTCGAGACGTTCAAATAGGCAAGAACGCGCCGTTCCTGCGGATGCGCTGTTGCCCACCCTACCCATCCATTCCAAATATGACGCATCTGCACACGGGCATCGGCATGAACGGGAAGGTCAGCCAGGGTCGCGACCGCCATATCGGTCTTCAGCTCGATATACAGTTGGTTCAGCAAGTCGGCTTTGGTTTCGAAATACGTGAACAATGCCCCGTTCGAGACACCGGCCTCTTTCCCGATCATCGCCGTGGGCGCACTGAGCCCCTGCGCGGCGATGACCTTGATCGCCGCCGCCATGATTGCTTGTCGCTTCTCGTCGCTCCGTGGCCTCGCCATTCTCTCACCTGGATAAGTCGCCCATATCTATAGAAGAGCGACTGGTCGGTCAATATCTGACGCCGAGAGACGGGGAATGCTGCGCGTTCATCGGCGCCGCGGACGGGGAGCGGGCCTTGCGCCTTGCAAGGCTATACGGCGCTGCCCTTCATGCTCGGTGTCGAAGCGGCGCGCTTCGCCTATGAACCGGCGGCCTACATAGGGCCGGTCAAAAGAGACGCCAGGACGAAATCGGCGCGAGCAGATACCGAGCTTTTCGGCAAGGTGACGGTTTCGTATCCGAAGGCCGGTATGACCGTCGCCAATCGTTGGTATTCTGTGAGGCTCGACTCGAATCCGTGTTGGCGCTCGCCATCCGTTGCGTAAATCTCGGGCCACGGCGGGGCCATGAAAACACGCCGATGATACCGATGCGCCGCGCAAAGTGTTTCCACCATGGCGTCGCCCGTCACAGCACCTAGAGCCGATGCCGCGTCGATCAGCCCACGGTCGAAAAACACCCAGCCCGAGAGCGCTCGTGCCGCCTGTCTATCAGCCAGCGTCACCTCGATCGCTCGGCGTGCAAAAGCTGCCGGATCGACCCATGGGAGCGCCCTTTGGTCGCCCGCCAGCTCCTCCCTTACGATGCGGCGGCCGGGCTCTTCGACAACATGGTGTCCCCGAACACGAAGCTCATTCAGAAGAGTTGATTTTCCGCCCCCCGAGCAGCCGGAGATCAAAACGAAGTTCTCGTCCAATGTAGATTCCTCTCTTGATGATTTGGCGATTGGCGACGTGCAGAGCAGTCACACGGAACGCCTTGTCAGTTTGTCTGGCGGGAGATGCGCTCGGAGTTGTCTCGACGAGGCCGACATAAAATAGTGCCGTATGCAGACGGCGGCAATCCAACAAGTTAACCTGGTGTAAGCAACTTCGATAGCGATGGCGTTGCCCTTCAGGCCGCGCTTTCGGCTGCGCCGGAACCACGCTGACGGCGCGTTTCCGCCATTCGGCTTCAATCGTTAACGCGAAGAGCGGCGGTTGGTAGCCCTTCCGCTGATGAAGCCCCATTCGGGTGAGCGAGGGCATCGAGATGTCCGCTCACAGCACTTGCCGCAGGACGATGAGCCCGTTAGCTCCGTTCTCAGCATCGACACCCTTGCCGCGGGTGGTGTGCGCGGCAGCTTGTCTCGCCAGTTGGCGAGAACGGCCACGTTGCGCCGGTGGGCGATCGTCTTCAGCCTGCCAATGATGGCACGGCGAAGAAGTTGAAGATCGGGAAGCAGCCGCGTCCGCCCGTGGAAGATGGACGGGCCTTGCCATCGAAGGTCAGGGGTAAGGTTGACGCGACAGCAGGTTTGCCACCGTCCTCATGTCCGGCGCGCAGGCCGACCGCCACCAGTCCGTGTTCCTCGGATTCCCTGTCAGCCACACCAACGGCGTCCTCGAATGGATTGGGTCTGACCGAAGACCGGCTGCGCCTCGCTCTTGTTCCCGCAACGCCCGTCGCCAGCTTTTTTCCGCCGCCTTGACCACCCCACGCGACAAGTCGCGCGGGGACCCCGATCCGGCTTTGCATCGCGAAGCAAAAAAGCCGTCGCCGCACGCCTTCCACTTCGTTCCAGCCCTGACGGGTGCGGGGCCGATCGTCCCCGGTCGCACGACCACCATCGAGGTCGCGATAGGCGCGGCCCGAAGGAAAAAGGAACACGGCATGGCGACCATCGGCACCTTCACCAAGAACGACAACGGCTCGGCTGGCTTCACCGGCGCAGTCAAGACCCTGACCCTCAACGTCAAGGCCGTGAAATTCGTCCCGACCGAGGGCGACAGCGAGCGCGGCCCCGACTTCCGTATCTTCGCAGGGGCCACGGAATTCGGAGCGGCCTGGAAGAAGACCGCCCGCGAGACGCAGCGCGAATACCTCTCCGTCAAGCTGGACGATCCGAGCTTCCCCGCACCGATCTACGCCAGCCTGGTCGAAGGCGAGGACAGCGAAGGCCACAATCTCATCTGGTCACGCCGCAACGGCGACTGAGACCGGACATCTCCAGAAGCCCCGCTCGCCCGAGCGGGGCTTCGTCATGGTCATGGCCGTCACCGCCCGTCAGGAAATACGGCAATCAGGATGTGCGGATTTCAGGGTTTGCGACTTTGCACATCCCGATCAGATCCTGATGCCCGGCGCCCGCTGGCGCTCATGCCGGGCGGGTTTGGCTAGGGGCGCTGCCCCCGCGCGGTGCAAGGGATCGCTGACGCTCGTCCGGGTCGGTGTCCCCGGCCTTCCTCCACGTCGTTCCTCCGTTCCGTGCAGGCTGGGTGATCCCCCTCCGGCCCGGCCGCCCTTGCACCTTTCTACCCCGGTCTCGGCGACGGCCAGGGTTGCAGCGCAGCGCTGCGCTCCAACCCAAGCCCACGGAGACAGAAATGTATCATCAACTCGCCACCCGGTTCGGCCGGAACAGCCATCAGATCAGCGGGCGCGAAGCCCTCGACAACGAAGCCCTCTATCGCCACGTCCCGTCCGTCTTCGCCCGCGAGGCGCATGACAGCCGGTCGGATCGCTATGTCTACGTTCCCACCATTGAGATCGTGGAAGGGTTGCGCCGGGAAGGATGGTTTCCGTTCTTCGCCGTACAGTCCGTGCCGCGCGATGGGAGCCGCCACGGCCACGCCAAGCATATGCTGCGCCTGCGCCGGGATGACGGCATCGGCAAGCCCGAGGCGGCGGAAGTCATCATCGTCAACAGCCATGACGGAACGTCGGCCTATCAGATGTTCGCGGGGATGCTGCGCTTCGTCTGCACCAACAGCATGATTGCGGGCGAGCGCTTCGAGGAAGTCCGCGTGCCCCACAAGGGCGGCATTCAGGATCAGATTATCGAGGGCGTCTATACGGTCGCGGAAGACTTCCCGCGCCTGATCGACGCGACGGAGACGATGAAGGACACAAGGTTGTCTGAGGACGAACAGCGCGTGCTGGCCGAGGCGAGCCTTGTCGCTCGCTATGGCGAGGACGAAAGCCCCGTCCGCCCCGATCAGATCATCGCGCCGCGCCGCCGCGAGGATGTCGGGCAAAGCCTGTGGAGCACGTTCAACGTCATTCAGGAAAACATGATACGCGGCGGGCTGGACGGTCGCCGCACCAATGCCGATGGCCGGATGCGCCGCAGCCAGACCCGTGCGATCAACGGCATCGACCAGAATGTCGGACTGAATCGCGCGCTGTGGACGCTGGCGGAAGGAATGCAGCGCCTGAAGCGCGGATGATCGTAGAGCCGTGCAGCCGGGTTTCCGGTTGCACGGCTTTGCGTCTTTCCGGTTCCGCACATCCTCAGATTTTCCGCCGATCCGTGGAGCCGGATCGTCGGCGCGGCCATGTCGATGACACGGCCGCCGCTCGCCGGGCTGCGCCCGGCTCGCCAAATCACATCTGCGATGTTAAGTAATGATTCACCAATATTGATCGGATTGCGTGATCTACATATCCGATAACAGCAAGTTCAAAATATACCTCAAGTTGTGAACACTTCATCTTTCCGGCGCCGACGGCGCTTGGGAAGAAAGAGGTGACGCCATGCCGAGTTCTGACTGGCGCGCGCCGGCAGCTTACGGACATGCCCATAGCATTCCTGCCGCCGGCTTCGCTTGGGAATATCTCCGCCGCGACGACGAGTACCGCCGCGACTTCCATCGCATGAAACGGAAATCCCGCCACGACACCGAGGCGCAGACCGCGTTCGCCAACCGCTGGGGGTTGCGATTTCGCGGCGGACCCGGACCAGCCCGCCGATCGCGCCGCGCTCTTCTGGACGCCCGCGCTCCAGCCTGACGCCTTCGAGCTTCGTCCATCGGGCGTTCCCCCCGGCGACTTTGCCATGCCCATCGTGCTGCCGGGGCTTCCCGGTCTCGCGGCACGATCGGCGATGGGCGATGCTTGGCATGGCCTCTGGCGCGGATCGGGCGGGGAGCATCGCTTCTGGCTCGCGGACCCGCCGCCGGATGGCCGGGCGAGCTTCGTCGTCGTCCTGCCGCTCGACGCTTTGTTCGGGCTGCGCGCCGAGGCGGCGCTGCGGTTCTGGCTGGCGCTGGCCGGACGACCGCCCGGCGACCGGCGGCACGACCTTCCGGCCCAGACCCGCGAGCGTCATATCCTGATCCTGCGCGCGCTCGACGCGAAGCTGGCCGGGGCCAGCTATCGCGTCATCGCGGAAGCGTTGCTCGGCTTTCGCGGTCGATCGAAGAACGATTGGGAAGTCAGCCCCTTGAAAAACAAGGTGCGCCGTCTCGTCGCCGATGGCCTGTTCTACATGCGCGGCGGCTATCGCGAGCTGCTCCATTATCCGGTCCGCCCGCCACGCCGCCGCTGAACGGCGGCGTGGCCTCGTCTTCAGCCCACCCGCCGGGGTGCCGGAATCGCATCCCCCTGATTCCGGCACGCTGCAAGCCGCCGATCCTCCGCCACGGTTCGCCATAGCCCGCTGTCGCCGCCGACAGCCGCCGAACCCGACCCGGAGGTCCAATCATGATCGACCCGAAGACGGGGCTGCCGCCCCGATTCCTGCGCACGCCCGATGCGGCCCGCTTTCTCGGCATTTCACTGCGGACGCTGGAGAAGCACCGCACCTACGGCACCGGCCCGACCTATCGCAAGATCGGCGGGCGTGTCGTCTATGCGCTGGACGACCTGCAAGCCTGGACGGCGGTCGCCGCCCGCAAATCCACCACCGACAAGGATGCCGACCGAGTTTTCCCGGCGCGTCCGCTGACGCCCGCCGAGCGGGGCGCACGCTGAATGTCCGGCGGTTCCTCCCAAGACGCCGCACGGCGCGCGCAGCGCCTTGCCGGTAGCGAGCGGGCGCAGCTCGATCCCTTCGTCATCGCGACGGGCGACGCCAGCCCCCGCGACCAGCGCGACCTGATGGAGCGACCGTTCTTCTCGCTCGCCAAGGCCAAACGGGTAACGCCGATCCTCTACGAATCCGGCGGCGTCCGCGTCGAGGTCTTCGCCATGCCCGAGCATGGCATGGCGACCATCTGGGACGCCGATGTGCTGATCTGGGCGGCAAGCCAAATCGTCGAGGCCGAGAACCATGGCCTGAAGACATCCCGCTTCCTGCGCTTCACGCCGTACCAGCTCCTGATGGCGATCGGTCGGGGCACCGGCGCGCGCGAATACCGGCTGCTCAAGGGCGCCTTCGCCCGCCTGCAATCAACTGTCATCGCCACGACCATTCGCCATGGCGAGCGTTGGCGGCGGCACCAGTTCTCCTGGATCAACGAATGGGAGGAGATGACCACCCATGACGGCCGCGTCGAGGGCATGGAGTTCGTGCTGCCCGACTGGTTCTATCGCGGCGTCATCGACCGCTCGCTGGTCCTGACCATCGACCCGGACTATTTCCGGCTGACCGGCGGCATAGAACGCTGGCTCTACCGCGTCGCCCGCAAGCACGCCGGCCGTCAGGTCCATGGCTGGATCTTCGAGGTCGCCCACCTCCATGAGAAGTCCGGCAGCTTGGCCCGGCCGTCCGACTTCGCCCTCGACATCCGTCGCATCGTCGCCCGCCAGCCGTTGCCCGGCTACCGGCTCGACATCTGGCGCGAGGGACGGCGCGAACTCCTGCAAATCAGGCCCTCCCGCTTGTCCACAGTGCCTGTGGACGAGGCTGTGGAAACGCTCGTGACTTCGGGCGCAAACGGTATCGGGACTTCGGGCGCAGGACTATCGGGATTTCGGGCGCACGGACCGCAGTTAAACCTTTGGCCCGAAACACGGAATCCGGCTGC
>NZ_JBAFVS010000024.1:0-74426 GCF_043194565.1 Xanthobacter autotrophicus ATCC 700552
GCGAGGATGCCGGACCGTCCCTTCTCGGCCGCACCGTCCAGCGCGTCGTAGAGGCGCACGGCATGTCCCGCCTGCGCCGCCACCTGCGCAATCCCCGAGCCCATCGCGCCAGCGCCGATAACGGCTACCAATTGCGCGGTCGCAAGCGCACCCATCACGCGCCCTCCCCGACACGGACCACGGCCTTGCCCTGCACCTTGCCTTGGGACACGAGGTCCAGCGCCTCTGGCAGCTCCGAGAAAGCGAAGTCGCGCATGATCCGCGGCTTCACCGCGCCGGCCCGCCACAGGTCGAACAGATCTTGCTGCACCTGCCGCACCCGCTCCGGGGTCCGGTCGCGGTAGTCGCTCCATTGCAGGCCGCTCACCGCGATGTTCTTGAGCAGCAAATAGTTGACCTTCAGCGTGGGGATGTCCCCGGCGGCGAAGCCGATGACGACGAGGCGCCCGCCCCAGGCCATGGCGCGCAGCGCGCCGGCGAAGAAGTCCGCGCCGAGCGGGTCGAGCACCACGTCGGCGCCATGGCCGTCCGTGGCGGCGAGAACCTGGGTGCGCACGCTCTCGCGCAGGTCCGGCACGGAAAGGTCGATCACCGCGTCGACGCCCGCCGCGCGCACCACTTCCGCCTCCTCGGACGAGCGCACGCCGGCCAGCACCTTTGCCCCGAGGCCCTTGGCGATCTGCACCGCCGCAAGCCCCACGCCGCCGGCGGCGCCGCCCACGAGCACCGTCTCGCCGCGCTTGTACTGGCCGCGCTCCACCAGCGCGAAATAAGCGGTCTGGTAGACGAGGCCCATGGCCGCGGCGGCCTCGAACGACAGCCCGACGGGCATCCTGAACGCCTGCGAGGGATGCACGATCGCCTGCTCGGCGAAGGCGCCGTATTCCACCTGGGCCATGATCCGGTCGCCCGGCGCGAACCCGCTCACGCCGGGTCCGACGGCGCGGACCACGCCGGCGAGGTCCTTGCCGGGGGTGAAGGGGCGCTCCGGCAGGAGCTGGTACTTGCCGGTGACCACCAGCGCATCGGGGAAATTGATGCCGGCGGCCTTCACGTCCACCACCATCTCGCCCTCTTTCGGGACGAGGTCGGCCAGCGTGTCGACGCGCATGGATGAGGGAGCGCCGTGCTCCCAGACACGATAGCTGCGCATGGGGAACGCCTTTCAGATGGACAGGAGGGGGTCGGTGGTCTCGCCCAGACGGGGGGCAACACCGCGCGAGGCGTCGGGCCGGAAGGTGGGCGCGATGGGTACCGGCAGGGCCGGAACCTCGCGTCCGCCGGCTTTCAGCGCATGGGCAAACAGCCGCCGCGCCGCCACCTGGGGATCGTTCACCGCCTCCTCCAGCGTGGCGACGATGGAGCAGCACACGTCCTGGCCGGCAAAGGCCTTCTGCCATTCGGCGGCTGTCTTTTGCGCGATGAGTCCGGCCACGGCGGCGGTGACCTCGTCGGCTGGCGCAGAGGGGTCGCGCAGGGGCTCGGGCAAAGCGATGGTGCGGGTGAAGTTCTCCCAGAACTTGTCCTCCAGCGGCGCGGCGGCGAGGTAGCGGCCGTCCGCCGTGCGGTAGATCTGGTAGCGGGGGGAGCCGCCGGTGACCAGCTCCTGGCCCGCTTGAGGCCAGCCCGAGCCGGCGAAGCCCGAGCCGAGGCCCCAGTAGAGGAAGCTGAAGAGGTTGTCGCCCATGGCCACGTCGAGATAAGAGCCGAGCCCGGTGATGTCCCGCTGGCGCAGCGCGAACAGGATGTTCATGACCGCCGGGAAGGTGCCCCCCGCCACGTCGGCGGCGAGCACCGGCGGCAGCACCGGGGCGCCGTCCGCTCCCGTGGAGAGGCCGAGCAGGCCGGTCTCGGCCATGTAGTTGAGGTCGTGGGCGGCCACCTGGGCCTTGGGGCCGGTCTGGCCCCAGCCGGTGATGGAGCAGTAGACGAGCTTGGGATTGATCTTGCGCACCGCCTCATAGCCGAGGCCGAGGCGGTCCATGACGCCCGGCCGAAACTGCTCGACGAGGACGTCGGCGCGGGCGAGGAGAGGCTTGAGGCGCTCCACCGCGTCGGGCGCCTTCAGGTCGAGGGCGATGGACTGCTTGCCGCGGTTGAGCATGACGAAGTTCACGCTGTCCTCGCCGAGCTTCGGCTCGTAGGTGCGCATCTCGTCGCCGCGTCCGGGGCGCTCGATCTTCACCACACGGGCGCCGGCCTCGGCCAGGATCAGGCTCGCCAGCGGGCCGGGCAGCAGGGTGGAGAAGTCGAGGACGAGGAGACCTTCCAGGGGGCGCATCTCACACTCCCCTGAGCTGGCGGGCTTTGGCCACCTGGGCGCGGCGGGCCGGCGCGTAGGCGGGATTGCCGAGCGCCTCGTGGAGGGCGGCCGTCACGTCGTGGTGGGCGGCGAGGCCGGTGCGCTCCAGAAGCTCGATGGGCCCTTCGGGGTAGCCGAGGCCGAGCTTCAGGGTCAGGTCCATGTCGTCGGCGGTGGCGAGCTTCGCATCCAGCCGGTTGAGGGCGGCGTTGTAATAGGGGCGCACCAGCCGGTCCACGATGCGGCCGGGGAAGTCGCCGCACACCGCGGTCTTGAGGCCGTTCTCCTCGAACAGGGCGCGGGCGGTGGCCACCACGGCATCGGGGGTGTGCGGCTGGCGCACGATCTCCACGAGGTCGGAGGGGGCGGCGTCGCCCAGGCGGAAGCGGGCGAAGCCGAGGGTGTTGGAGCCCTCCGCGCCGCGGCCCTCGCCGGTGTGGACGCCCAGGCACTCGGTGCCCAGCTCGATCAGGATGAGGCGGTAGGACGCCTTGTCCGCGAGGGCGGCATAGGCCCGGCCGGCGCCGATGCCAGTGAACACGGCCACGCCCTCCTGGGCCTCGACGGCCTTCAGGAACGGGTGCGGCTCGGAGAAGGACCGGCTGTCACCGGACTGGATCACGCGCTCGGACATGGGACGCTCGGACATGGGATCAGGCTCCGAAAATGGCGGCGGTCTCGTAATTCAGGAAGCCGCGCTTGGTCTTGCGGCCGAGGCGGCGGGCGGCGACCATGCGGCGCAGCAGCGGCGGGCAGGAAGCGCGCGGCTCGTTCGTCACGCCATACAAGGCCTCGCAGAGCAGCACCTGGGTGTCGAGGCCCACGAGGTCGAGCAACTCCATGGGACCCATGGCATAGCCGAGCGCACCCTTGATGGCCTTGTCGATCTCCGCCGGTTCCGCGACGCCCTCTTCCACGAGGCGGATGGCATCGTTGTTAAAGGGAACCAGGAAGTAATTGAGGATGAAGCCGGGCGCGTCCTGCGTCTTGACCGGGCGCTGGCCCATGGCCTCGCAGATCTTCCACGCCGCCTCCAAGCTCTCGGGCGAGGTGTTGATGCCCGGCGACATCTCCACCAGCTTCATGAGCTGCGCGGGCAGGCAGAAATGCATGCCCACGAACCGGTCGTCACGCCCGGATTTCGCCGCGATCTCGGTGATGGAGAGGGTCGAAGTGTTGGAGGCGAACAGGGTGTCCGGTCCGCACATCGCGTTGAGCGCCGAGAACAGCTTCCCCTTGACTTCCAACTCCTCGAAGATCGCCTCGATGACGAGCCCGCAGGGCGCCATGGCGGCAATGTCGCTGGTGGCGGACACCCGGCCCATGATCTTGTCCACCTGCTCCTGGGTGAGCTTGCCGCGCTGGACGGACTTGGCGAAGAACGCCTTCATCTGGTCGACGGCGCCCTCGGCGCGGGCCTGGTCGATGTCGAAGATGATGGTGGGGAAGCCGCCGCGCGCGGCGACGATGGCGATGCCCGTGCCCATGGTGCCCGAGCCGGCGACGCCGATGGTGATCTTGTTGGTCATGGTTCTTCTCAGCGCTCGATGAAGCTGCGGCCGATGAGCTGGCGATGGATCTGGTTCGTGCCTTCCCAGATCTGCGTGATCTTGGCGTCGCGCATGAGGCGCTCGACCTTGTATTCCTTGACGTAGCCATAGCCCCCGTGGAGCTGGACCGCCTCGGTGGCCATCCGCATGGCGAGGTCCGTGGCCCGCATCTTCAAGATTGAGGCCTCGATGCCGATGTCGGAGATGCCCGCATCCACCATCCGCCCCACCTGCATCATCCAGGAATCGCAGAGCGCCAACTCGCTGGCGAGGTCGGCGAGGAGAAACTGGATGCCCTGGAATTCGATGATCTTCTTGCCCGATTGCTTGCGGCCGTTGATGTAGCCCGTCGCCTCCTCAAACGCGGCGCGCGCGATCCCCAAGGCATGGGCGCCGACCGAAGGTCGCGATTTGTTTAGGGAGGCGAGCAGCAGCTTCAGCCCCTCGCCCGGCCCGCGCAGCAGATTGGCTTTCGGCACGCGGCAATTGTCGAAGGACAGCGTCGCCGTGGACGATGCGCGATGGCCCATCTTGTCCTCGAGCCGCACCATCAAGAGCCCGGGCGTGCCCTTTTCGAGGATCAGACAGGAAATCGCCTGCTTGGCGTCGGCCGTGTCCGACCACTTGCCGAAGACCACATAGAGGTCGGCCACGTCACCGTTGGTAATGAAGGTCTTGGAGCCGTTGACCACGATCTCGTCGCCCTCGGGCGTGAACTTCGTGCGCATCCCGGTGGCATCTGAGCCGGCGTCGGGCTCGGTGATGACCAGCGCGGCGAGGCCGCCCTCGGCGATGCGCGGCAACAGGCGCTGCTTCTGCTCCTCCGCGCCGAAGTCGATCAACGGCTTGATGGCGTGGAAGTTCGTCGCCCAGATGATGCCGGTGGAGGCGCAGGCTGCCGAGATCTCCCTGACGCAGGCCAGATAGGAGAGGTACGAAAGGCCGGCGCCACCATAGGCTTCCGGCACGAACATGGCGTTGAGCCCGAGTGCGTTGATGCCCTTCACGTTCTCCCAGGGAAACTCCTTGGTCTCGTCGTGATGGGCCGCGCGCGGGGCGATCTCGTCGCGGGCGAAATCGCGCACGCTTTGGAGCAGAAGCGCCTCATCCTCGGGAAGACCGAGCTGGGCGTCCAGGCGGGAGATAACGTTCATCGGCGTCCTCAATGGGCCATGCCCTGACCGCCATCGAGATAGATGGTTTCGCCAGTCAGGAAGGGAATGTTCTCGTCGAACAGGCAGGCGATGAGCCGCGCCACCTCATCGGCCTTCGCCGGGCCGCCCACGGGGATGCGGGCGGTGAGGAAGGCGCGGGTCTTCTCCGAGGCCAGGAAGTCCTTGTTCAAGTCGGTCTCGATATAGCCGGGGGCCACCGTCATCACGCGGATGCCCTTCTGCGCCCACTCCACCGCCAGGCAGCGGGTGACGGCCGCCACCGCCGCCTTGGAGGCACAATAGGCGGTGTTATGCTTCACGCCCAGCTTGTCGAAGAACGAGCCCATGTTCACGATCAGCCCGCCGCCGGCCGCCACCAGATGCGGATAGGCTTGCTGGCACACCGAGAAGGTAGCGGTGGTGTTGGTCCGCAGCACCTCCTCGAACTCGGGGAGCGGCTGGCTCTCAGAGCGGTTGGTGAGGTGCACGCCAGCATTGTTGACGATGCCGTCGATGGAGCCGGCGGTCTTCGCGAACGCTGTCATCGCCTCGGCGATGCTGGCGGCGTCGCCCACATCGCCCTTAAGCGGCACGAGGTGCTCGCGGATCTCCGCGGAGATCTCGACGCCTTCCGGCCCGGTCCCGCGGCGGGAGACGCAGCCGACCCGGTGGCCGCGCCGGGCCAGCTCCAGTGCGGCGACGGCGCCGATGCCCCGGCTGGCGCCGGTGAGGAGAATGTTGAGGGGTGTCATCTCAGCGATCCTGGAAGTTCGGCTTGCGCTTCTCGACGAACGCGGTGAGCCCTTCGGTGGCGTCCTGCGTGCGGTAGGCGAGGGTCGACAAATCGGCCTCGATGCGCAGGCCCTCGCTGATCGGCGTGTCCAGCGCGCGGCGGACTGCGTCGCGTGCGAAAGCAAGGGCGGGAAGGCTATGACCGGTAAACTCGCCCGCCATGGCCTTCGCGGCCTCAAGCACGTCGCCCTCCGCCAGCCGGTTGACGAGGCCCATGGTGAGGGCCTCCTCGGCGCCCACCGTGCGGCCGGTGAGAACCATCTCCAGCGCGCGCGCCTCGCCCACGAGGCGCGGCAGGCGCTGGGTGCCGCCATAGCCGGGGATGAGCCCAAGCTTGATCTCCGGCAGGCCCATCTTCGCCTTCGGCGAAGCGACGCGGAACGTGCAGGCCATCGCCAATTCCAGACCGCCGCCGAAGGCATAGCCGTTGATGGCGGCGATGGATGGCACCTTGAAGGTGTCGAGTTTGGCGAAGGTGCGCTGGCCGAGCTCGGCGCCGGCGCGCTCCTCCATCAGCGGACGACCCATCAGCTCCTTGATGTCCGCACCCGCACAGAACGCCTTCTCGCCCGCGCCGGTGAACAGCAGGGCCCGGATGTCCCAGCCCGCCGCCTCGTTGATGGCCGCGCTGATGTCGCGGATGATGGCGAAGGACAGCGCGTTCAGCGCGTCCGGACGGTTGAGGGTGATGACGGCGAGCGCGCCGTCCCTCACGAGGTCGACCATGTCAGGCTCCTTTGGCGAGCGACGCGTCTGGCGCCCGGAAGCGCACGGGGGTCGGCGAGAGGGTACCGGCGCTGACCATTTCCACCATGTCGCGCTTCAGCACCTTGCCGCTGGCGGTGACGGGGAAGGCGTCCAGCTCCAGGTAGAATTCCGGCATGTCGTACTTAGAGAGCCCGGCCTCGAAGAGGTGGGCCAGCATCTCCTCAGCGGCGATGCGGGTTCCGTCCTTGGCGATCACCGCGAGGCACACCTTCTCCCCGAGCCGGTCGTCGCGCACCGGAAACGCGGCCACCTTGAAGGCGGACGGGTGGCGGATGGCGAGATCCTCGATCTGCGAGGGATAGATGTTGTGCCCGCCGCGGATGATGAGGTCCTTGGAGCGGCCCACGATTTCCAGGTTGCCCTGAGGGTCGAGCCGGCCGAGATCGCCGGACATAAACCAGCCGTCCGCATTGAACGACTGCTCTGTAGCCGGCTGGTTGCCGAAATAGCCGAGCATGAGGCAGGCGCCGCGCCCGCCGATCTCGCCCATCTCGCCGGGCGCGGCCTCCAGGTCGTGATTGTCGGCCTTGAAGATCCTCACCTCATAGGCGGCGCAGGCCTTGCCGCAGGTGCGCACCATGGTCTCGACGTCGTCGTCCGGCAGCGTGTACTGGTGCGACCCGTTCTCGGTCATGCCGTAGATGTTCTGCGGTTTGACCCCGTAGGCGAGGAAGCGCCGCGCCACATCCATGGGGATGGCCGCGCCGGCGAGGTAGAAGGTCTTCACGTTGCCGATGCCGGCGAAGCCACGCCGCTCGATCTCGCCCAGAAGGTCGATGGCGTGCGTGGGCACGCCCATCACATAGGTGGCGCCGGTCTCGATGATGCGGTCCAGCGGGCTCTGGCCGCGCGGCGCGTCGTTGACAACCAACTCGGCGCCAGAGACCAGCATCTGCTCTAGCGCAACCGTGGAGATGTGGTGGCTCTGCGGACTCAGGGAGTAGATGATCGTGTCCGGCCCCACATGCCAATCCGCGACCATGGCGCGGCCATTGGAGATGAGCGTGTTGTCCGAGTGCATCACACCCTTGGGCTGGCCGGTGGTGCCCGAGGTGAAGGCGAGGTAGGTCACCTTGTCGGGGTTCGTCACTGGGGGCGTCGCCGGCGCGGGGCCGTCGGCCGACGGGAAGGCGGCGATCCGGTCGGCGTGGATCGGCGCGCTACCGCCCACCACATAGAGCCGACGCATGGCCGGCAGGGCAAGGGCGGCAGCGAACACGTCGTGGCGGTCGGCGTCAGCGCCATGGCCCATTTGGGCCACCAGCGCGGCGGCGCCGCACCGCTCCATGAGAGTGATGATCTCGCTGACCGTGTGGTTCACATGGAGCGAGGGTGTGCACACGAGCCCGGCCCGCGAGCAGGCGAGGAACACGATCACCGATTCGACCCGGTTGGGGAGCCACACGCCCACTCGGTCGCCGTGCCTGAGGCCGGCGGCGGCGAAATCGGCGGCGGTGGCGTCAGCCCAGCGGATCAGGTCCGCCCAGGTCAGACGCCGGGAGCCATCGGCGAGGGCGTAGGCGTCCGGCCGCTGCACGGCATGGGCCGCGGCAAGGCCGTAGAGGGTGTCGTCCTGCCACTGCCCGGCGGCGTAGTAGGCCCGGGCGATGGCGGGATCATGCAGGGTGAGAAGGGAGGGCTGCATGGGGCAGCCCTCACTTGCCGAACTTGGCGGGATCGGGTTTGCGGCGCTGGGCGAAAGATTCGGCGAGCTCGTGGGATTCGTCGCTGTCCAGGTAGCCGCGCAGCAGGAGGTCGTGGGCCATGCGGGCGAGTCCGCCCACGCCCGAATGGCGTGCCGAGAAGGCCGCCTTCAGCGAGGCGATGGCGAACGGGCCGCGATCGGCGATGGTGAGCGCCATCTCGCGGGTGGCCTCGGCCAGCTTGTCGTCCGGCACTACCTTGTTGATGAGGCCGTAGGAGAGCGCCTGCTGGGCGGTCAGCTTCTCGTTGAGGTACCAGATCTCCTTCGCGCGGCGCTTGCCCACGATGTCCTCCAGGAACCAGGTGCCGTAGCCGGCGTCGAACGAGCCCACCATGGGCCCGACCTGGCGGAACACGGCGCTTTCCTTGGCGATGGCGAGGTCGCAGACCATCTGGAGCACGTTGCCGCCGCCCACCGCGAAGCCGTTGACGGAGGCGATCACTGGCTTCTGGAGGCGCTCGATGGCGTCGTACATCTCGAGCGTCGGCAGCACGCCGGCATAGAGGTTGGTCTTTTCCAGTCCGTCTTTGCGACCGCCGGTGCAGAAGAACTTTTCGCCAGCGCCGGTGAGCACGGTCACGCGGGTGCGGGTCTCGTTTCGGATGGTCTCGATGCAGTCGCGCAGCTCACGGCACATGGTCGCGTTGAACATGTTGCCGTCATCGGGCCGGTTCAGCGTGATCGTGCCGACGGGGCCGTCTTCGCTGTAGAGAATGGTCTCGTAGGACATGCGTAAGCGTTCCTTCCTGATGAAATTTTTTCGGTGCGGGACCGTGATGGGTCTCAGATGACGCCTTTTGCCCGCAGCTCGGTGATGGCCCGTTCGTCATAGCCGAGGAGCTCGCCCAGTATCTCCTCGCAATGCTCGCCGAGCCGCGGCGGGGGCGAAAAAAAGCCGGCCGGCTCGCCGTCTATGTGGATGCCGAGGGCAACCTGGGGCACCTCGCGGCCATCTTTCGTGATGCGGTAGAAGGTGGAGCGCGCCTGGAAATGCTCGTCTGCCACCACCTCGTCCACACGGTAGATGGGGCCGGCGGGCACCTTCGCGGCTGCGAAGCGGTGTAGCCATTCAGCGCGTGGCTGGGTGAGCAGGATGGCCTGGATGCGGGCGACGATCTCCCCCCGGTGCAGGCGCCGGTCAGCGTTGGTGGCGAGATGAGCGGCGTCCGCCTCCCCGGGGTGGTCCACCGCCTCCCAGAACCGCCGCCAGATGGCGTCGTTGCCGAGCCCGAGGGTCATGGGCAGGTCCTGCGTCTCGAACGTCTGGTAGATGGCGATCACGCTGTCGCGGCCACCGGTCCGCCGCGGCACCTCGCCGGAACCGAGATAGGGCAGGATGCGCGGCGACATGAAGCGGATCATGCTCTCAGTCAGCGACACGTCGATGCTCGCGCCCTGGCCGGTGGCGGCGCGGCGATGCAGGGCGGCCAGCACCGCCATGGCGGCATCGGCGCCGGCCAGCATGTCCGCGGCGGGGGCGCCGACCTTCTGCGGCTCGGCCTCGGCCGGGCCGGTGAGGTCCATGACGCCGCTGTAGCCCTCGGCGATGAGGTCGTAGCAGGGCAGGCCGGCCCGTGGGCCGGACAGGCCGAAACCGGTGAGTGAGACGTGGATGAGACGCGGGCGGGTCGCGCGCAGGCTGGCGGCATCGAGACCGAGCTTCTTCTGCACGCTCCCGAGTTGGTTGGTCACCACCACGTCTGCGGTATCGATGAGGTCGGCCAGCACCTGCCGCCCGCCTGGGCTGGAATAGTCGAGGGCGAGGCTCTTCTTGTTGCGGTTCACGGCCAGGAACCACAGGGATTCGTCCTCCAGGAAAGGAGGCCCCCAATGGCGGGCGTCGTCGCCGGATGGGCGCTCCACCTTGACGACCTCGGCGCCGAAATCCGAAAGCAGCATCGTGGCGTAGGGCCCGGCGATTGAGGTGGTGAGGTCAACCACCCGGACGTCCGAGAGAATCCGGAACGACTCGTTGACGTGCCCCTCGGGCAGGTTCGAGCCAGGGAGGTCTTCAGCGGGAAGGGGAGCTATTTTCATCATTGGTACGATCCTCGCCGCACCGCTGCAGCAAGGCCCGTGCCAAGACTTGGAATCGGACGAAACTCCCCGCATTTGCCGCTTGCGTTCTGCGAATTTTGCCTGCTAGATGTTTCTAGATTGGACACTGGAATACTCATTGTGTCCTCAAGAAATACAAAATTGAGACTGGGATGGCGACGCCACTAGAGATCGTTATCGTCGACCGCGCCGGGACGCTGGCTTTCGCTTCTCATCGACTCCGGGCTTCCGGGCTTGCGGAGGAGGTTCGCACTCATGTCCGCGGTGCAGCCAAGGGGAGAAGACTCTTTACTGTCTCCTTGGGTGATGCGGCTTACGTGGTCGTCTGCGGCCAAACCGGCGACGGCATGACTGCCGCCCTTGTTCATCCCGAGGACAAGGCGTCCACACTGGTGGACTTTGTCCTCAGCGTGGACATCGCCTTCGATATCCTCAACCACTTCCTCACCAATCCCTACGAGGGTATCACGGTCGTGGATCGCGCCGCGGTGCTGCGCTATGTGAGCCCGGTGCACGAGCGCTTCTTTGGCTTCGAGCGCGGTGGAGCGCTGGGACGCCCGGTGCAGGAGGTGATCCAGAACACCCGGCTGCACGTGGTGGCCCGGACCGGCAATGCCGAGATCGGCCAGGTGCAGGAGATGCGGGACGTCACGCGGGTGGTGAATCGAATTCCCATCCATCACGATGGCGAATTGGTCGGCGCTATCGGCCGGGTCATGTTCAAGGCTCCGGAGGAGGTCCACGAGCTGTCCCGCCAGATCTCCACGCTGCGCGCCGAGGTGGACTACTACAAAAAGGAGCTGGCGGGCCTGCGCCACCGCACCTTCGGCCTCGACGAGATCGTCGGCGAGAGCGACTCCATCCGCCGCCTGAAGGAGGACATCCGCAAGGTGGCGCCCCTCGATGTGCCGATATTCGTCTCCGGCGAGAGCGGATCGGGCAAGGAGCTCGTGGCCCATGCCATCCACAATCTGAGCCGCCGGATGGAGCGGCCCATGGTGGTGGTCAATTGCGGCGCGCTGCCGGCCAACCTGGTGGAGAGCGAATTGTTCGGCTACGAGGCCGGCGCGTTCACCGGCGCGCGGCGCGAGGGGCGGGCCGGCAAGTTCGAGATGGCGGACCGCACCAGCCTGTTCCTGGACGAGATCGGCGACATGCCGATGGAAACGCAGGTCAAGCTTCTGCGGGTCATCGAGAACGGTGTATTCGAGCGGGTTGGCTCCAACCGCAGCCGCTCCACCAACTTCCGGCTCATCAGTGCCACCAACCGGGATCTGAGGCGCCTGATCGCCGAGGAGGCGTTCCGCGCCGACCTTTATTTCCGCATCAACGGCGTGACACTGCGCGTGCCGCCCCTGCGCGAGCGCGCCTCCGACATTCCCCTGCTGGTGAAGCATTTCGTGCAGCGCATCGGCCCGCGTATCGACTCGAAGATCCACCGCGTTCATCCCAAGGCGGTGCAGATGCTCCAGACGCTTCCCTGGCCCGGAAACGTGCGCCAACTTCACCATGAGGTGCGACGGGCCATGATCTTCGCCGACGGCGGCGAATTGACGTTGGCGAACTTCCGCGACCTCGACGACATGCCGGGGGAGGCAGTGAACGCTACCGTTCCGGAGGCATCGAGCGCGACGACCATCCGAGAGACCGTGGGAAACATGGAGTATGCGCTGATCCGGGAGGCGCTGGACCGCCACAAAGGCAACAAGAAGAAGGTCGCCGCAGAGCTGGGGATCTCCCGATCTTATCTTTATAAAAAACTAGGCGAGATGTCCTCTCGCCCATAAGTGGGAGGGATCGCGCGGAATGGGCCTGGCGGCGCGGGACTTGACGTCCCTCTTTGCGGCTTTGCCCCCTTCAGCCCTTCTTCACCAGCTTGCAGGTGGACTTGTCCAACGGCTGGAAGACTTCATCGCCGGGGATCGTGCGCAGCACCTTCATGAGGTCCCATTCATTCTTGGATTCCTCGGGCTTCTTGGCCTCCACCAGATACATGTCGTGCACCATGCGGCCATCGGCCCGGATGACGCCGTCCTTGGCGAAGAAATCGTTGATGTGGTTGGCCTTCATCCAGTCCGTCACCTTCTGCGCATCGTCGGACCCGATGGCCTGGACGCCCTTCAGATAGTGCATGGTGGCGGAATAGGCGCCCGCCTGGACCATGGAGGGCTGGGCCTTCATCCGCGCATAGTACTTCTTCGCGAAGGCGCGGCTTTCGTCATTCCGGTCCCAGTAATAGCCATCGGTGAACTTCAGTCCCTGCGCCACCGGAAGACCGAGGGCCTTGATGTCGTTGATGAACACCAGCATGGCGGCAAGGCTCTGGCCGCCCTGGGTGATGCCGAACTCGCTGGCCTGCTTGACTGAATTGACGAAGTCACCGCCCGCATTGGCGAGGCCGATCACCTGCGCCTTGGAGGATTGCGCCTGAAGCAGGTAGGAGGAGAAGTCCGTCGAGGAGAGCGGGGCGCGCACACTGCCCAGCACCTTGCCGCCATCGGCGAGCACGACGCGGGACGTGTCGGCTTCGAGCGCATGGCCGAAGGCATAGTCGGCAGTGATGAAGAACCAGTTCTTGCCGCCTTCCTTCACGATGGCCGAGCCGGTCCCCGTGGCAAGCGCGTAGGTGTCGTACACATAGTGGATGCCATAGGGCATGCAGCCGGCATTGGTGAGGCCGGTGGTCGCGGAACCGGCGCCGATGATAACGCGCTTCCTCTCTTCGCCGAGACGGAACAAGGCGAGCGCGGATGCGCTGTCCGTGGACTCGACGACCATGTCGACTCCTTCGGTATCGAACCAGCGCCGGGCGATGCCCGAGGTCACGTCCACCTTGTTCTGATAATCCGCTGAAACCACCTCGATGGGCTGGCCGTTCACCTTGCCGCCGAAATCCTCAACGGCCATCTTTACCGCCGCGACGACGCCGGGGCCGCCATGGCGCGAGTAAACGCCGGTCATATCGACGATGGCGCCAATCTTCACCGAGCTATCGTTATTATTTTGCGCAGAGAGCGGGGCCGGAGACACCGCAACGGCTGCTGCGAGTGCAGCTGCGCCGAAGCTGGCACGGATGGGGAGAAAATTCACTGGCGTCCTCCTTCACTTTTGGCGGCGCACACTTTGGCGCCGGTGATTGATGAGATCACCACAGCAATATTTAGGCCACTTTATAATATATTGTTTTAATTAGCCTTTTTTCCGACATAGAGATTTTTTGTGTAGTCACTGGAGACACCATTTCCAAGAAGGGAGTGGCCTTCCGGAGACCACCAGCCGCTGGCAACCCCTCGTGTGCTTGGCTCTTTGACCTCGCGCCTTCGAGTATCGCCTCCGCTCAGATGGCGCCGATTGGGTGTCCCTCTCACGGACAACCGCTGACCGTCACGCCGACATCCATGGCGAGAACAAACCCCTTGACCGACAAGACAGTCGCTCACAGGGGAATGCACCAAAAGCACAATCGGGCGGACATAGCAGGAGGAAACGTCATGCGAGTGAAGAAGTTGTTGTTTCTCGCCGGCGCATTGGCTTGTCTTCATGCCCTCCAGGCGATGGCGCAAAACTCGACGGCACGAACAGTGAAGATCGGTGTCCTGAGTGACCTGTCGGGACCCTATGCCGATAGCGGCGGAATGGGATCTGTCGTGGCCGCGCGCCTAGCGATTGAGGATTCGGGCCTGGCGAAGAAGGGATGGACCATCGAGATCGTCGCGGCCGGCCACCAGAACAAGGCGGACATCGCCGCGAACACGGCCCTGAAATGGTACGATACTGAAGGCATCGACGCCATCACGGACCTCTTAAATTCCGCTGCGGCCCTGGCGGTCAGTCAGATCAGCCGCGACAAGAACAAGGTTGTCCTCGCCTCCGGTCCGGCGACATCGGATCTGACCGGGAAGGCCTGCTCGCCCAACACCGTCCACTGGACGAGCGATACATGGTTGTTTGCCAACGGCACCGGCAAGGCGCTGGTGAAAACTGGCGGTGATACGTGGTTCTTCCTGACCGCGGACTACACCTTCGGTCATTCGCTGGAGTGGGACACCGAGAAAATCGTGCTGGAGAACGGTGGAAAGATGGTCGGTAAGGTGCGTGCGCCGATCGGCACCTCGGATTTTTCGTCGTTCCTGCTCCAGGCGCAGGTCTCCGATGATCGGGAGGCCGAGTTCCTTGAGGGTGTGATAGAGCCAGGGCGTCAACGGACCTGTCTCGAGACCGAGCCGCACCAGGTCGGGGGCATGGCGCCGCAAAGCTGTTGCGAGCACTTGCGGATCGCTGGGGGTGAATAGGGTGAGGTGATGGCCCTGATGACGGCTCTGCGGACCTGAGGCAGGGTCGGCTGAGGCGGTCCCTTTCGGAAACTTTTTTCTCCCCCAGCCTGCATCAGACGCCGATGCTGCAGGAAGGCGTAAGCGATCATGGTCATCAGGGCGTGACGGTGGAGGCCGCGCCAGGAGCGCCCCTCGAAGCGGTCGAGGCCGAGTTGCTCCTTCATTTGCTGATGGGCCTGCTCGCACACCCAGCGCGCCTTGATGGCGGCCGCCAGCTTTCGCAGAGAAACCCCGGCCGGCAGGTTGGACAGATAGTATTTGCGCTCGCCCGAAGACCGCCACTCGCCCACGAGCCAGGCTTCCTCCCCCGGCATGTGCTGCTGGCCCTTGTCAAGGATGTGCTGAGGCGGCCCATCCGCGACGCCGATGCGGCAGGCCGCGAAGCGTGCGCTCAACGGTCCCTTGGAGCCGCGCCGCCAGGAGACCTTGCGCCATCGCGCGCCGGTCAGCACCGTCTCGGCGGACACGGAGAGCTGGTCGGGGACCTGGTTCTTGCGGGGCCGGCCGCGTCCCGACACGGGGAAAACGAGTGCGACGTCGGCCGGGTAGACCAAATCCTTAAATCGTCACTACCCCCTAGATGTTTAGTCCCGGCATTTGATGGATCGGATTTAGCGTGAAGTTTTCGGGCTCGATCGTCCAACGTTTGCAGATGAACTCGTAGGGCGTGAGACCCTTCAGGGTCTTGAGCCGCCGGCCGAAGTTGTAGGCGCTGACGAAGTCGGCGAGGTGCCGCTCGAGTTGGTCGTGGTCGTCATAGTGGTAGCGCTTGACGGTTGCATCCTTGATCGTGCGGTTCATCCGCTCGACCTGGCCATTCGTCCAAGGATGTTTCGGCTTGGTGGTGCGGTGGTCGATATCGGCCTGGGCGCAGGCGTATTCGAAGGCATGGGCGCGGAACCGCTCTCCCTTCGCCATGGCCTCCCGGATCAGCGGTACCGCTGAGCCACCGGCGCCCGGCGTCGTGAAGTGGAGGCCGTTGTCGGTCAGGATGGTGTGGATCTTGTAGGGGACCGCTTCGATCAACCGCCGCAAGAAGTCGCCTGCGGTGCGCTGTTTGGCTTGCCGATGAAGCTCGACAAAGGCGAACTTACTGGTCCTGTCGATGGCGACAAACATGTAGAGCCTGCCCTCGGCGGTCCGCACCTCGGCGAGATCGATGTGGAAGAAGCCAATCGGGTAGCTCTTGAACTTCGTCTTTGCGGGCTGTTCGCCCTCAACCTCGGGCAATCGGCTGATCCCATGACGCTGAAGGCAGCGATGCAGGGACGAGCGCGTCAGCGTCGGGATCGTCGGCTGCAGCGCATACAGGCAATCGTCGAGCGGCAGCAGGGTGTGCTTCCGAAAGGTGACGATCACCGCCTCCTCTTCGACCGACAACACGGTCGAGGTCGGGTTCTTCGGCCCGGTCGGCACATCAGCCACCGACGTCCGCTTCTTCCACTTCGCGACCGTCTTCTGGTTGATGCCATAGCGCTTCGCCAGCGCCCTCAGGCTCGCTTGACTATGCTGTATCGCTCGACGGATTGCCTCAGTCGTCGTGGCGCTCCCGTGAAGAACCTGCCCCATAGCGCGTCCCTCCATTCATGCGTCGAGATTGCACCATCAAAGCCCGGGATCAAACATCTAGTGCTGGGCTGAAACTGCCCTAAATTTCTACGATGAGTAAGTGTCGGTCTCGGTCAAAACCTGCCTGGCCACGGCGGTGCAATACGGTCCGCGCTCTGTCCCTCAGCCCTATCGTGCCCACTGTCGGTGGCGACGGGCACGGCGGTCGCCTGCGGGTCAGCTGATGCGGTAGAGCTTCATCTTGTCGTAGAGCGTGCTCTTGGCGACGCCCAGCTGCCGGGCGGTCTGCGTCCGGTTGCCGCTATTGTCCCGCAGGCAGCGCAGGATCAGCTCCCGCTCGCTCATGCGCAGGGTGCTGAGGTTGTCGGCGCGGGCGCCCGCCGCCTCCGCGAGCGCCGGCGGCAGCAGGTCGATGGTCAGCTCCTCCCCCTCGGACAGGGCGGCCATGCCCTCCAGCACGTTGGCCAGCTCGCGGATGTTGCCGGGCCAGTCATAGGCCCGGAAGGCCGCAATGATCGGCGCGTCGAGCGCAAGCCCGGGCATGTGGTAGCGCAGCCGGATGCGCTCCAGGAGGGCTTCCGCCAGCTCGGGCAAATCGTTGCGGCGCTCGCGCAGGGGGATGAGCGTGATCTGACCGACATTGAGCCGGAAGAACAGACCGGCGCGGAAGCTGGCGGCATCCACCGCCGCCTTGAGCTGCACGTTGGTGGCTGCGATCACCCGCACGCCGACGGTCCTCTCGTCGCCGCCGCCCACCCGCTGGACGCTGCCCTGCTCCAGCACCCGCAGGAAATGGCCCTGCACGTCGAGCGGCATGTCGCCAAGCTGGTCCAGGAACAGCGTGCCCTGGTCGGCCAGCTCGAAGAAGCCGGCGCGCCCCTCCCACCGCGCGCCGGTAAAGGCGCCCGGGGCGTAGCCGAACAGCTCGCTGGCCGCCAGCTCGCGGCTGAGGGTGGCGCAGTTGACGGCGACGAACGGCCCCCTGGCCTGAGGCGACGCGGCGTGGATGGCGCGCGCCATGACCTCCTTGCCGGTTCCGGTCTCGCCGAGGATCAGCACCGGGGCGGCGATGCGCGCGATCTGCCGGGCCCGCGCCACCACCGGCTGCATGGCCGCGGACCGCCCGGCGATCTGCCAGAACGGATCGCTGCGGTCCGGCGTCGCGGCGGCGGGCGACGGCCGGGACGCGCGGGCGCCCCCGCCGTCGGCGGGAAGGACGAGCATGGCGCCGAGGCAGTCGCCGCCGTCCTCCAGGGTCTCCATCTCCACGCCGGGGGCCCAGAAGGGCGCGCGGAAGGCGCCACCCTGGGGCTCCAGCAGCTTGGCCTGCCGCGTGGGCGCGCCGTCCTGGCCGACGCGGCGCATCAGCTCCCGCACCCTCGTCGTGGGCCCGAGGGCGCGCACGAAGCGCCCCTTGCGGTCCAGCAGCACCACCGCGTCGGCGCCCGACAGCGCCATGCGGCCCTCCAGCCATGCGGAGAGATGATATTCCTCAAGGGCATATCTTTGGGCGAGGACGGCGCGGGCCTCCCCCGCCGCGGACATGGCCAGGGCGAGACAAAGGGGATGCACCGTTCCCCTCGGCCCCGATATGTCGAAGATGCCCATCAGCTCCCCGTCCAGGGGATCGTGGACCGGGGCGGCGGCGCAGGTCCAGCTCTTCACCGCCGCGCAGAAATGCTCGCTGGCGTGGATCTGCACCGGCACGTTGTCGGCGAGCGCGGTGCCGATGGCATTGGTGCCGCTGTTGCCCTCGCTCCAGGTGGCGCCGGAATCGATATGCGCCTCGCGGCCGAGCTCGCGGGTATGGGGATCGCCGATGAGGTCCAGCACCAGTCCGCGGGCATCGGCCAGGAGCAGGATGCTCTGGGTGTTGTTGAGCAGCGGATCGAGCCGGCCGAAGATGGGGCGGCTGGCTTCCACCAGCAGGCGCGCGCAACGGCGCTGGCGCCAGAGCGCGTCGCTCTCGGCCGGCCGCGGCGCCCGCATCATGGACGGGTCCACGCCGGCCGCTAGCGACCGCCGCCATGAGCGACTCACCACCCGGCGGACTTTCAGGAGATCTTCCTCCTTTCCGGAAAGGAAGTCCTCCCAAGCGCGGATGGTCGAGCGGATGTCCACCTCCGAAGTCGGCGCAATCTCCGGGACGATCGAGGCCGGAATCATCAGTTCCTCCCAATTCTTAGCCGAACCGCCGCGATCTTCTTCTTGGTTTTGTTCAAACCGGCGGCCGCGGCCGGCCGGCGCAGGGTCCCGACGCTTACATGTACAGTTTGATCGGCACCGCCCGCCTCAACGACATCGATCCGCAGGCCTGGCTCGCCGACGTCCTCGCCCGCATCGCCGACACCCCGCAGAACCGGCTCTCCGATCTCCTGCCTTGGAACTGGCAACCCAGCTCCGCCGACAAGCTCAAAGCTGCCTGACCGTGTCCCTCACCGGAGGATTACGGGGTAAGCGGTGCCCTGACCCCAGGTTCTGCCTGTTGAGCATGAGAAACGAGATCAGGTTGTTCACGCTCGTGCCTCGTGCACGAGTGGTCGTGCCAGAGCTCCGAGCACCGCCCGTTGGGTGGTTGCGCCGAACAGCCCAAGCGATCGCGTGCCGTTTTTGTGCAGCAGGTTTGACCCCTGATGGAGCTGAAAGATCACCACGACGGGGACGACGTCATCCTCAAAGCCGTCCGAGAGCCGATATCCTCAACAGCCTGCTCCGCCTGCGGCTCGACCGCCTTTGACATGAAGTTCCGGTGGTTGGGCAAGTTCACAGTCTCCACTGCCAAGAGTTGGCTACCTTCCATCAGCCTCACTTCTAGCGTTTCAGGGGCATTGGAGCTGTCGCAGCGTACGCGGTCGTAGCTGTCGGCGATCCCCGAAACTTGCACCTTCATGGCCTTCAAATCTGACCAGAAGCGCGGCGGCACTGGTGCCGGCCGCGGCCGATCGCATAGAATCGCGGCGACGGTCTGGGCCTGAGTTACGGCGTTGTGGACAGTCTCGATCCGGACCCTTCCGCGTGCAAACGGGTTTTCCCCGCACGCGCAGTCCCCGATCGCAAATATTCTCGGATCAGAGGATCGCATGTCCTGATCCACGCAGATGCCGTCCGCGCAATCCAGGCGCGCTTCCCGCGCTAATTCGACATTGGGAGTGGCACCGATCCCGACCAGAACCAGATCTGATGGGATCCTAACGCCATCACGCAGCGATACAGCGGCGACGCGGTCGCCATGGGCATCGAATCTCTCGACCTTACGGTTGAAGAGGAAGGTAATTCCATACTTCCGCAGCCGTCCGGTGATGAAGTTTGTGGTTGCGGGCGATACAACGCGGGCCATGGGACGCGCGGCAGCTTCAATGACTGTGACCACTTTTCCCATGTCGATCGCAGCCGAGGCAACCTCAAGCCCTATGACCCCCGCCCCTATGATCGTCACGGAACGGCAGTCGGGGTGGTATAAAGCCCGACGCAGTTCAACAGCATTACCCAGATCACGCAGGTAGTGGATACCGTGGAGCGTACCGCCGGGCAGATCGAGCTGCCGCGGTGCGGCACCCGTGGCGAGGATTAGGGCATCATAACGTATCAGGGCGCCATCGCCGAACCGCACCTGGCATTCCTCCCGATCGATGCCGACGGCCTTGCGCGCGCGCGTCAGCTCGATTTCGCGTTCGGCGTAGAAGCTAGCCGGACGGATTAGCGTCGGTTCCGGCTGCTCCGGAGCGGTCAACCAGGATTTCGACAGTGGCGGACGCTGGTAAGGAAAAACCGCTTCTTGCCCGATCAAGGCGATCTTCCCCGAAAACCCGGCCATCCGAAGGGCCGCGGCGGCATTCGCGCCGGCGGTCCCAGCACCGATGATGACAATTTGATTCATGATCTCAGTGTACCTCGATTTCATGGTGCTTCAGAGAATGCCGCGCTCGTGCGCGTCGGCAACGGCCTGGGTTCGGCTGGTCACAGACAGCAGATGGAAAATCTTACGGAAATGCCATTTCACCGCGTCTTCAGTCACATATAAGCGCTCGGCAATTTCCCTGTTGGTTAACCCTTGGGTCGCGTATTGCAGAATACCTAATTGCTTGCTGGTCAAGCGAACCGACGTGCCATCTGATCGGAGGGCAGCCAAAGGCTGCGGCTTGGCGGCCGTGCTCGAAGCAGGATTTAGAGAGCTGACTTTGTTCAAAGATTTCGCGGCCGGGGGACAGATCGCAAGGAGCAAGGCGCGAGTGTTCCGGAGCGTTCTGAGACAGCCAAGCTGGTGCGCAAGCAGATCGGCGTTGGCGATGTGTCGGCAGGCCAACATCTCGTCCTGCAGGAGGTGCAGCGCAGCCGCGAGGACGTACTGCGCGCGTATCTGTCCGCGCCGGTCAGCGACTGCCGTGAAGGCACCAAGCGCTTTACGCGCATGATGATCTGCAAGACCCGCCTTCTCTTCTCGAAGACAGCTTATTGCTCTCAGAAGCTCAATTTCAGCCTGAATGGCGCGGTTTTGGTTGGGCAAGAAAGATAGGTCGGCTGGCTCTAGTAGTAGAGCATCGTTGATGTCTTCAACATTGGACGCGAGCGCGAAACCTGCGGCGCCAAGCTCCGCCAACACGACAAGGCGCCCCAGTCCGCGCTCGTGCGCGAGAACGCGGCACTCTGCGATCAGTGAGAACGCCCGCTCCCTGTTATTGGTCTGGATGAGGGTCTCGGCACAACATCGAACCGTGCCCCACGCAATATCGGTTACGCCGAAATCCATCACCAAAGCGAGCATCTCCTGCAGTCGTTCGTCGCCCGGATCCACCGACATGTCCTCGGTGTCGATTTGGAGCGCAAAGGCCTCCAGCATCCCGTGAGTGAACGGTGTTCGGTCGGCGGCGACGTCAGTGCTTTCCCGCGCCTCGATGAGCGCCTTGCGCGCCGCGAGCACGTCGCCGCGGAGCAATTCCGCCTGAATGCGGGTCGCAGCGATCCACCCGAACGCATACCGGTGGCGCACCAACCTACTGGCCGAAACTGCGGACTGGATCAGCGAGTTGAGCGAACCGAAGCGTCTGTCGCTTGCCGCAATGAACGCCAAGCAGGTCAGTGCGGCAGCCTTTCCAATGGCATTGCCGGCGCCACAATCATGAAGCCAGTCCCTGCAGAGTTGTTCGCTTAAGATCATCTCGTCGTGCGTGGCTTTGCCGATGGCGCGGACGAGTGTCCTGTGGCTGGTAGCCTCTCGCGAATCGGCGGCGTGCGAGGTCTCTTTCCGATCCAGCGCCATCAAGACGTCGTCCGCCGCCTGCGCGCGCTGCCTGAAATAAAGCGCCCAAGCGTAACCAAGAGCTAGCGCTCGCGTCTTAAGGAGAATGGATCGCGGCATGTCGGCAATCCACTTGCACAATGCCTCGATCTCACCCTGGCGTAAGGCTAGATCGAGGACGAAGTCCTCGCTGAGGCTCTGCACCCATCGATGATCATGCGCCCGGAGCGCCGCGGTGATCGCGTCGCGAGACTCCCCGCGGCGCCAATGCCAGAGCGCCACCCGCTTGAGAATGGAGGAACGCCGATCAGCCTTCTCGGCAGTGAAGCGGGCGCGGAGGTAGCGACGCAGAGCGGGATTGAGCTCATAGCGCGACTCGTCGCCCGGCATTAGGAGGCCAAGCTCACCGCTCAGCAGGATCATCGCGCGCGCCGCGTCCCGCGTCTTGAATACATAATCGTAGGACGCCGGAGTGATCGCTTCGAGCATGCTGGCGTTCAACAAGAATTCCCGCAGCGGCGTTTTAAGAGGCTCGAGTATTTCGCCTTCAAAGAAGGCACGCGTTTCGGGCAAGCTCTCGGGGAGGATGTTCGCGGGGGCAGCCATTTGCATGAACGCGCAAAGCGCGGGCCAGCCTCCGGTCGAGGAGAGCATGGCCTCGGCCGCCGCAGCATCGCCCCCAGTGAAGCGCCCAGCTTCGGCGCGATCAAATGCAAGCTCGGCCGGCCCCACCGTTTCAACACCGGGTAGAAGTAACAGCGCGGTCAAATTCGTTGTTTCGCGCGCCGCGATGACGAGGCGCAGTGTCGCTGGAGTTTCCAACACGAGCGCCTCCAGCAGATGTCCGCACGGACCCTCGCCGCCGACGTCATCAAGGCAGATCGTGACCCGATTGACGTTGTTTGCCAGCGCAGAAAGCGCTTGCGCTTCCAAATCCGCCTCGTCCACGATGCTCGTGCGCACAGTCGGCGCAAGTGCGCGAAGTATCGCGCCGGCGATAGATTCTGCCTCGGATAGCCCTCGGCCCCTCGGCGAAGACAGGTCTAGATAGATGCAATGTTCACCTCGCTGCAGGGCCGCGTCAGTGCAGAGCGCCACCTGCACGGACTTGCCAAAACCCCGCGGAGCGCGAAACACCAGCGCCTTGCACCCCTGACGGCCTTCAATATCGAGTCGGTCCCGGTGCAGCCGGCCTTTCGTCAAGGTCGCCCTGCGGGCAGACATGCGGTCAGCCACATTGACACCATCGATCGGCGCTCCGCTGGCACCCATGGTCACGCTCTCCTCCCTTCAGCGCCCGTTTTTTGCAGCGCTCGCTTTTGGTCAGACGAAAGCATCGCCGAGCAGAATTGAAAACTACACGTTAGTGTAGTTGCTGTGGTTCGTAAACGTCAGAATATCAACAGGCGGACGGATGTCGAACGTCCAGCCAACACCAAGCGTGTCCGCTGTACGCAAAGCTTTGGGAGGAGAGGAAACATGAATGCAATAGATAGGGCGCCTTCCGTGCAAATTCTGGCCGCCGAACCCTATGTCGATAAGAAGCGCTATTTCTGGATTCTGTCCGTCCTTTGGCCGGCAACCCCGTTGATAGGACTTTATTTGGTCTCGGTGACCGGTTGGAGCATCTGGTACGCGACTGTTCTGATCTTGTGGTACGGTGCCGTGCCGTTGCTGGATGCCATGTTTGGCGAGGATTTTTCGAACCCGCCCGAGTCGGCGGTGTCCGACCTGGAGAAGGATCGCTATTATCGGGTGCTCACGTACCTGACCGTGCCGATGCACTATGCCGCGCTAATCGGTTGTGCTTGGTGGGTGTCCACACATTCAATGAATGCGCTGGAAATCATAGTTCTGGCCTTGTCGCTCGGCATCGTGAACGGCCTAGCACTCAACACCGGTCATGAGCTGGGCCACAAGAAGGAAGCCTTTGACCGCTGGATGGCCAAGCTGGTGCTGGCTGTGGTGGGATATGGACACTTCTTCATTGAGCACAACAAGGGACACCACCGCGACGTGGCGACGCCAATGGATCCGGCGACCTCGCGCATGGGCGAAAGCATCTATTCCTTCTCGCTCCGCGAGATTCCTGGTGCTTTCAAACGCGCCTGGTTGCTGGAAGAAGAGCGTCTCGCGCGTAGTGGTAATAGCGTATGGAGTCTTGATAACGAGATTCTGCAGCCGATGATCATCACAGTCGTGCTGTATGCTTCCCTGTTGGCGTTCTTTGGTCCAATCATGCTGATGTTCCTGCCGATACAGATAGGCTATGGCTGGTGGCAATTGACGTCCGCCAACTATATCGAGCATTACGGCCTGTTGCGTGAAAAGCTGCCCAACGGCCGTTACGAGCATCAGAAGCCGCATCATTCGTGGAATTCTAACCATATCATGTCGAACCTGATCCTGTTCCACCTGCAGCGCCATTCCGACCACCACGCGCATCCGACGCGGGCCTATCAGTCGCTGCGCGATTTCAAAGATCTGCCGGCGCTGCCGTCAGGTTATCCGGGCATGTTCTTCGCCGCGCTGTTTCCGCGCTGGTACCGCACCATCATGGATCACCGCGTTGTCGCATGGGCCAATGGCGATCTGAGCAAGATCCAGATCCAGCCGGGCATGTACGACTATTACGAGCGCAAGTTCGGGTCGGTCGTGCCCACGACCGTTGTCGCCCCGGTCGCGGCAGAATAAGAGATACGGCTCATCACGGGGCGGCTGCTACTAAGCGGCCGCCTCGCAGTACCAATCATTAAAAAGTAATGCGCCGCGCCCAGGTCGGCGCGGAGGAAACGGCCGCCACCCCGCTGGATAAATAGCTCGCCGAAACACCGCGGGTGGTCGGGGGAAGGGGGTTGGCTGCATGGGAGGAAGTGGATATGGCCAAATATCAGTGCCCGGATTGTGGGTATACTTATGATGAGGTGGCGGGCCATCCGCATGAAGGATTCAAGCCGGGAACGTCCTGGTCGCAGGTGCCCGAAAGCTGGTCCTGTCCCGATTGCGCCGTTCGCGACAAGATTGACTTCGTGCTGATCGATGACGTTCCGCTCTGTGCCGATGCCGGGACGCAGGGAATGGCGCGGAGCGCCGTCGCCTCTTCGACCGTCGCTCGGGATGGCAGCACGGCGGTTTTGGAACGTATCGCGCCTCCGCCCCTCTCTCCCGCGACTCGTGAGGTGAGCCCTACCCCTCAACGAGAGTTGGCCCCAGCTCAGGTTGGAAAAGAAAGAACACCGCAATCGGCCCCGTCCGTCGCTACCGCCTACCGGAAATGGATATGCATCACATGCGGGCACATCTATGATGAGGCTCTGGGGGACGAGCACGAAGGCTTCGCGCCCGGAACCCTGTTCAACGAGATCCCGGCCAACTGGTGCTGCCCCGACTGCGGCGCAACCAAAGAAGACTACGTCCTCTACGAAGAAAAGTGAGGGCCGGGACGATGAACCAAATCGTAAAGATCGCGCCAAATATTATGAGCGACGATGAAATCAGGTCGATTTTCGAGCGGCAACAGCGCGCTCAACTCACGCGGCGGGCAAGTTTCGACCACGCTGCCCGCATAGCCCAACTCAACCGGCTGAGTGAAACGATCAGGCGCTTTGAGAAAGACATTATTGCAGCCTGTGGCGCGGACTTCCGCAAACCCCTCGCCGAGGTGAAACTCACCGAAATCTTCCCGGTCCTGCAAGAGATCCGTCACACCAAGCATCATCTGAAAAAATGGATGCGCCCCAAACGCGTGGCTGCAACGCTGGGCGTGTTCGGAACGAAGGCGCAAGTGCGGCCGGAGCCGAAGGGCGTCTGCCTCATCATCGCCCCCTGGAACTACCCTGTGAATCTCTCGCTCGGGCCTCTCGTGTCGGCCCTCGCAGCGGGTAACAGCGTGATCATCAAACCGTCGGAGATGACGCCGAACGCCTCGCGCGTGATCGCCCAGATTGTTCGGGAAGCCTTCACCCCCGACCTAGTGACTGTGATTGAGGGAGACGCAGGCACTGCGCAACGTCTGTTATCGCTACCCTTCGATCACATCTTCTTCACCGGCAGCCCCGCGATCGGAAGGGTGGTAATGGACGCGGCGGCGAAGAACCTCGCCTCGGTGACGCTTGAGCTGGGTGGTAAGTCACCCACTATCGTCGGACCGAACGCCAATATCAAGAAGGCCGCGCGCAATATCGTCTGGGGCAAGTTCGCCAACAACGGCCAGACCTGCATCGCGCCGGACCATGTGTTCGTGCACCGCGATGTCGTGGCGGCGTTCAACGCGGCGGTGCAGGCCGAGGTCGGCCGCGTCTACGGCAAGACGCTGGAGGCGCAGAAGGCCACGCCCGATTACTGCCGGATCGTGAACGCACGTCACTTCGGCCGCATACACGCGTTGATCGAGGACGCCAGGGCCAAGGGCGCGCGAATCTTGCAGGGCGGGCAGACCGACGCTACCCAGAACTTCGTGGCGCCGACGCTGATCGCCGACGTATCTGACGACATGGAAATCACCCGCGAGGAACTCTTCGGACCGATTTTGCCGATCATCGAATACGTCGACCTGGACAAGGTGATCGACCGGATCAACGCTAATCCCAAGCCGCTAGCCCTCTATATTTTCGACAAGAGCAAATCCTTCGCCGGGGAGATCATCGCACGCACCTCGTCGGGTGCGGTGGGGGTAAATATGACGGTAGTGCATTTCCTGCACCCGAACCTACCCTTCGGCGGGGTTAACAACTCGGGCATCGGCGCCGCACACGGTGAATACGGCTTCAGGGCCTTCTCTCACGAGAAAGCGGTGATGGAGGAGAGGCACTCGATCACTCACATGCTGTTCCCGCCCTATACCGGCTTCGTCCAGCACCTCGTTAACGCCGTCGTTCGCGTTCTTGGCTGAGGCCGCGCCCCAAATGACCGGAATTCATCATATGTATGACTATATCATAGTTGGTGCCGGCTCGGCCGGCTGCGTCATGGCCAACCGCCTGTCCGCTGATCCTGCCAAACGGGTCGCCCTGATCGAGGCGGGGCCGAAGGACAAGAGCTCGCTCATCCACATGCCGCTGGGCATCGCGCTTCTTGCGAACAGCAAAAAGCTCAATTGGGCTTTCGAAACCGAACCGCAAGAGCATCTGAACGGCCGGTGTCTGTTCTGGCCTCGCGGCAAAACTCTCGGCGGTTCATCCTCGATAAATGCCATGGTTTATATTCGCGGCCACCGGGCGGATTATGATTATTGGGCCAGCGTAGCAGGCAACGACGTCTGGGGCTGGGATCGCATGAAAACGTTGTTCAAGCGGATAGAAGACAACCGCCGCTTCAGCGGAGACGAACATCACGGTCAAGGTGGCGAACTCTCCGTAAGCGAACTGAAAACCGTCAACCCGTTAAGCCGAGATTTCGTTCGGGCCGGGGGTGAGCTCCAGATTCCCTACAACGGCGACTTCAACGGTGAGAGTCAGGAAGGCTTGGGGTTGTACCAGGTCACACAGAAGAATGGACGCCGCTGGAGTTCAGCGCAGGCATTCCTGCGCGGTGTCGAGAGCCGCTCGAATCTTGATATTCTGACCAACGCACGTGTTACGCGTGTGGTGCTTGACGACAAGACCACTACCGGCGTGACTCTGCGCCAAGGGACGGAGTATCGTCAACTTCGCTTGAATTCGGGCGGAGAGGTGATCCTGTCAGGTGGTGCAGTGAATTCGCCACAACTTCTTCTTCTCTCTGGTATTGGCGATGCCAGAGAATTGAAAGAAGGAGGGATTCCGGTCGCTCACCACTTGCCAGATGTTGGCAAGAACATGGCTGATCACTTGGACATTACGCTGATGCACGCGGCCAACTCGCGCCAGCCGATCGGCGTAGCACCGAGCTTCTTGCCTCGCGCGCTGGGCGGACTTTACTCGTACCTCTTCCTCCGGCGCGGATTCCTCACCTCGAACGTGGCCGAGAGCGGGGGCTTCGTGAAATCTTCGCCCGACCGCGATCGGCCGAACGTTCAGTTCCACTTCCTTCCGACCTATCTGCGCGACCACGGCCGCCAGATTGCGCTCGGCTATGGCTACACGCTTCACATCTGCGATCTGCTGCCGAAGAGCCGCGGCCATATTGGGCTGAAAAGCCCGGACCCGATGGACGATCCCCTGATCCAGCCGAACTACCTGAGCAATCCCGCAGACATCGAGACCATGATCGCGGCCTTCAAGATCGGACGCCGCATCCTCGATGCGCCGGCGATGGCCGCACACAGCAAGTACGAAGTGCAACCCGGCAAGGCGGTGCAAAGCAACGATGATATCATCGCCTTCATTCGCGAGAACGCCGAGACGATATACCATCCGGTGGGCACCTGCCGTATGGGCGCGGACGAGGGTTCGGTCGTCGATCCCGAGTTGAGGGTACGCGGGATCAGCGGACTTCGGGTGGTCGATGCGTCAATCATGCCGAGCCTCGTGGCCGGCAATACCAACGCGCCGACGATAGCGATCGCGGAGAACGCCGCGGAGATCATTCTCGGGCGAGTGCGCGCTCTGGACGCAAGCCGGCCGGGTGCTGGCCAACACGGGTCCGCAGAGCGCCGCGACCGGCGATGCGCGGGATGACATGGAACGGGGCGAGCGAAGGCGAGGTCCGATGGCTCGATCACGGCGTTGCACAATGCCTTGCACAGAACAGTAAAACGAGAGGGGAGACCGAGATGGAGGGTCAGATGATGGTGATCCCGTTCACTATCCATTCGCTGAGCGACCACGGCGCCCGCTACCACGGCGAGACCCGGATCATCTCGTTCGAGACCGATGGGACAAAGAACGCCCTGTGATCGTGGCAGTGAAGGCGCCAAGCGCCGAGGTCACCGGGGTTCTCGGATTCGTCCGACGCCTGAGGTGCAGCGCGAACTCCGTCCAACGCGGCGGAACGGTTGAAGATAAAAATAGGGGGGATGGAATGGACTTCACCAACAGTAAGGCAAAGAGCGGCCTCGCGGCCCTGATCGTCGTAGCCACCGCTGCCAGCTATGCGTCCGCCGAGCCGCTCTATTCGGGCGGCGATTGGGTGGTGGGGCTGAACGCCACGAAGGTACTTACCGGCGAGTCACTCCACGCAACCACCGTAGCCGGGGTCCCCGTGCCGCACGCGGACGTGGCGATCACGGATGACATGACCCTGACTTTCGACGTTTCATACTTCCTTAGCCCTTCTTTCGCGGTCAATTTTTATAGTGGAATCCCCGCTACGGCGTCACTCACGGGGGAAGGATCGCTTGCGGGGCTTCCAGTCGGTGAAACGAAATACGGCCCTGCGATCTTGTCACTCCAGTATCATATATTTTCTATTGGCGGGTTGAGCCCCTATGTTGGTGTCGGCGTGGGACGAGTAGTGTTCTTCGGCGAAAAAGACGGGGCGCTCATTAATTTCAACTTGAAGGATGCATGGTCGCCAGCCCTGCAAGCTGGGTTCCGCTATCGTCTGAACGAAAACTGGCTGGCCAATATTGACGTCCGCTATGTACCGTTCAAGTCGGATGTGAGTGGTTGGCTGGGCGGTGCTCCTGTGAACGCCAGTGTCGAGGTAGATCCGGTGCTCGTGAACGTAGGGGTGGCTTACCGGTTCTGAAGGCCGACCCTGCATATCGGCGGCGTAAGGTACCTTGCCGTCCGGTGAGTGGATAGGTGCGATACCCTCTTAGCCGGGCAGTTAGTGTGCGGATGCTGACATGTCGCGATCCGAATGATGTATCAGACCGCCACAGCAAACAGGACGGTGCTCGTACAGGGTCTGCTCAAAAGCATCGAAGAGGATGCAGGCACGGACTGTCCTGCTCACACGCCATGCGGCGATGCGGCGATGCGGCGGATGTAGGCGTCAATTGTGAAGGCCACCTAGATGACGCCGACCAAGCGTCGACCCGAGTGCCACAACCTGTTCGCGGCCGGGACATGGAGGCCCGGTTCACATGGTCGATCGAGCGTGGCGCCGTACTCGGCAGGTGGTGCACAGACCGCTCCGGCGGTCATGGAGCCCATCCTTGATGATGTCGAGGATGACAGGTTGGGACATGGATTATCTCGCACGATGCAGTGTGCCGTCCAGTAATGCCAGTATGTCGCGGGATGAAAGTGGGATGCAGGTGACCGATCCCGGAAGCCAAACCGTCAATTTGTGTCTAATGGAGCATGAACCGAGCATGGCTGAAGCCTTCATCGCCGACTACGCGCGCAGCCCCTTCGCCCCGGCATACAAAGGCGCCCTCTCCGCCATGCGACCGGATGATCTCGCCGCCGGCATCGTCGCCGCGGTGGTCCAGCGCTCGGGTATCGACCCCGCGACGCTGGAAGACGTGATCCTCGGCTGCGCCTTCGCCGAGGGCGAGCAGGGGCTGAACATCGCCCGCTGCGTCTCCGTCATCGCCGGGCTGCCGCAGAGCGTCGGCGGCTCCACGGTGAACCGCTGGTGCGGCTCCTCCATGCAGGCGATCCAGATGGCGGCGGGCGCCATCGCCATGGGTGCGGGTGAGGCCTTCGTGGCCGGCGGCGTGGAGAGCATGACCAAGGTGCCCATGATGGGCTTCAACCCCATGCCGAACCCCGACTGGGACGACGCCCTGCGCGCCTCCTTCCTCAATATGGGCCTCACCGCCGAGAACCTGATGGCCCGCTATGGCATCACCCGCGCGGAGCAGGACGCCTATGCGGCTGCCAGCCAGGACAAGGCCGCCGCCGCCCAGGCCGACGGACGCCTCGCCGCCGAGATCGTCCCGGTGGCGACGCCGACAGGCGTGGTGGACAAGGACGGCGGCGTGCGCGGCGGCACCACCGTGGACAAGCTTTCCACGCTGAAGGCGGTGTTCAAGGCCGGTGGCTCGGTGACGGCAGGCAACTCCTCCCCGCTCACCGATGGCGCCTCCGCCACCCTCGTGGTGTCGGAAGACTATGCGCGCCGGCACAACCTGACCCCGTTGGCGAGGGTGGCGGGCTATGCGGTCTCCGGCTGCGCGCCGGAGATCATGGGCATCGGCCCCGTGGAGGCGACGCGCAAGGCGCTGAAGCGCGCCGGCATCACCGCCGCCGACCTCGACGTGATCGAGATGAACGAGGCCTTCGCCGTGCAGGTGCTGGCCTGCTGCCGCGACCTCGATATCGACCCCGCCCGCCTCAACCGCGACGGCGGCGCCATCGCGCTCGGCCATCCTTTGGGCGCCACCGGCGCGCGCCTCGTGGGCAAGGCGGCGCAGCTTTTGAAGCGCGACGGCGGGCGCTACGGCCTCGCTACCCAGTGCATCGGCGGCGGACAGGGCATCGCTCTGGTGCTGGAGGCCGCGTGATGGGCGAGATCCGCAAGGCCGGCGTCATCGGCGCCGGCGTCATGGGCTCGGGCATCGCGGCGCACCTTGCCAATGCCGGCCTCGATGTCGTGCTGCTGGATGTGGAGGCGTCCACCGCCACCGCCGCCGTGGCGCGTCAGCTGAAGGCCGGCGGCTTCATGGATCCTGCCTTCGCTGAGCGCATCGCTACGGGATCGGTGGGCGACGACATGCTGCTGCTGGCCGATGCCGACTGGATCATCGAGGTGGTGGCCGAGCAGCCCGACGTGAAGCAGGGGCTTTATACCCGCATCGAATCCGTGCGCAAGCCGGGCTCCATCGTCAGTTCGAACACCTCCACCATCCCGCTCGCGGCCCTGGTGGCGGGGCTGCCGGAAGCGTTTGCGGCGGACTTCCTCGTCACCCACTTCTTCAATCCGCCCCGCACCATGCCGCTGCTGGAGTTGGTGGCCGGCGCGGCCACGCGGCCGCACTTGCTGGAGGCGATCCGCGATTTCGGCGACCGGCGGCTGGGGAAGTCCATCGTCATCTGCCGCGACACGCCCGGTTTCGTCGCCAACCGCATCGGCAATTTCTGGATGGCGGCGGCGGTGAACGAGGCCATCGCCCTAGGCCTCGACGTGGAGGTGGCGGACGCCGCCATCTCCAAGCCCTTCGGCATCCCCAAGACCGGCATCTTCGGGCTGATGGACCTCGTCGGCATCGACCTGATGGCGCTGGTGCTGCGCTCGCTGCACGGTGCGCTGCCGGAGGCGGACGCCCTCAAGCAATATCCGGTGGAGCCCCGGCTCCTCGCCCGCATGGTGGCGCAGAACCGGCTGGGCCGGAAGAGCGGCGCCGGCTTCGTCAAGCTCTCCGCCGACCGCAAGACCCGCGAGGTGGTCGACCTTGCCACCGGCGACTACCGCCCCCAGCGGGAGGCGAAGAGCGACAGCCTCGATGCTGCCAAGGGCAACCCGCGCGCCCTGATGGAGCATGAGGGCGCCGCCGGCCGCTACGCCGCCGCGGTGATGGAGAAGACGCTGGGCTATGCCGCCGCCGTCACGCCCGAGATCGCCGATGGGCCGGACGCGGTGGATACCGCCCTGCGCGCCGGCTACGGCTGGGCCAGGGGGCCCTTCGAGATCATCGACCAGCTGGGCGCGGACTGGCTGGTGGCGCGGCTGGAGCGGCGCGGCATCCCGGTGCCGGACTATCTGGCGAAGGCCGCCGCTGCCCTCGGCTTCTACGGCGTGGCGGATGGCGCGCGCGTGTGCCTCCTGCCCGACAGCACCCGCCGCAAGGTGGCTCAGGCGCCGGGGGTCATCACCCTCGCTGCGGTGCAGCTCGCCTCCGCCCCGGTGGAGGACTTCGGCGCCGCGCGGCTGTGGGATCTGGGTGAGGGCGTGGCCTGCTTCGAGATCCGAACCAAGATGAACACCTTCAACCCGGAGGTGCTCGACGCGCTGGAGGCGACGCTGGCGCGCGTGGCGCGGGACTTCCGCGGCCTCGTCATCGGCACGGATGGGCCGGTATTCAGCGCCGGCGCCGATATCCACCAGTTCCTGGAGGCGGTGGAGCAGATCGGCCCGGAGGGCTTCGGCCCGCGCATCGATCAGGGCCACCGCGTGTTCAAGGCGGTGAAGTACGCCCCGTTCCCGGTGGTGGGCGCAGCGGCGGGGCTGGCCTTCGGCGGCGGTTGCGAACTGCTGCTGCACTGCGATGCCATCCAGGCTCATGCGGAACTCTCCATCGGCCTCGTGGAGACGCGCATTGGCGTGGTGCCGGGCTGGGGCGGCTGCAAGGAAATGTTGCTGCGCTTCGCCGAAGGCCATGTGAGCGCGAAGGGACCCGTGGCGCCGGCGCTGGCCGCCTTCGGCGTCATCGCCCCGGCGAAGGTGTCGTCCAGCGCGTTCGAGGCCCGGCGCCTCGGCTATCTGCGACCCAGGGACGGCATCACCATGAACCGCGACCGCCTGCTGGCGGATGCAAAGGCGAAGGCGCTCTCGCTCGCCGAGGGCTATGCGCCGCCGGCGCCCGCGGTCATCACCCTGTCCGGCCCGTCCGGCGCCTCGGCGCTGCGCCACGTGCTGGATACGGAGGCCGTCGCCGGCCGCCTCACCGCCCATGACCGGGTGGTGGGGGAAGCCCTCGTCACCGTGTTCACCGGCGGGGCGGATGCCGACCCCGCCCGTCCGGCGGGCGAAGACACCGTGACCGCGCTGGAGCGCGCCGCCTTCATCGCTCTGCTCGGCGAAGAGCCGACGCTGGAGCGGGTCCGCCATATGCTCGCCACCGGCAATCCCCTGCGCAACTGATTTTCCGAGGACGCCCCATGGCCACCTATACCGCCCCCGTCGCGGACATCGCCTTCCTGCTGCAGCGGGTGTTCGGCTTCGATGCCCTCATGGCCGGCCTGCCCGGCTACGAGGAGGTCAACGCCGAACTCGCCGTCAGCGTCATGGAGGAGGCTGGCAAGTTCGCGGCCGGCGTGCTGGAGCCCCTCAACCGCCCCGGCGACGAGGAGGGCTGCACCCTCGAGAACGGCGTCGTGACCACGCCGAAGGGCGTCGCCGCCGCCTATCGCGCCTTCGCCGAGGCTGGCTGGTGCTCGCTGTCCGGTGATCCCGAATATGGCGGCCAGGGCCTGCCGCGGGTGCTGCAGATCCTGCTCGACGAGATGCTGTCCTCTGCGAACCTGTCTTTCGGCCTGTTCCCCGGCCTCACCCGCGGTGCGGTGGAGGCCATCGGCCATCATGGCTCCGACGAGCTGAAGGCCACCTACCTGCCGAAGATGATCTCCGGCGAATGGACCGGCGCCATGGCCCTCACGGAGGCGTCCGCCGGCACCGACCTCGGCCTTCTCTCCACCCGCGCGGTGCCGAATGGCGACGGCTCCTTTGCCATCACCGGCACCAAGATCTTCATCTCCTCGGGCGATCAGGATTTCGGCGGCAATATCATCCACCTGGTGCTCGCCCGCCTGCCCGACGCGCCCAAGGGCGTGAAGGGCATCAGCCTGTTCCTCTCGCCGAAGGTCCTGGCGAATGCGGACGGCAGCCTCGGCGCGCGCAATTCCATGAGCGTGGGCGCCCTGGAGCACAAGATGGGCATTCACGCCCAGCCCACCTGCGTGATGAACTATGATGGCGCCACCGGCTTCCTGGTGGGCGATCCGGGCCGTGGGCTCAATGCCATGTTCACCATGATGAATGCGGAACGTCTGTTCGTCGGCGTCCAGGGCCTCGGCATCGCCGAGGCGGCCAACCAGAAGGCCGTTTCCTACGCCAAGGAGCGCCTGCAGGGCCATGGCGCGGACGGAGCGCCGGGACCGGTTCCCATCATCAACCATCCCGACGTGCGCAAGATGCTGCTCACCGGGCGCGCCTTCGCCGATGCGGCGCGCGCGCTCGCGGTGTGGACAGCGCTCCAGATGGACATCGCCGATCATCATCCCGACGAGAAGGTGCGCAACGAGGCCGATCTCCTCGTGGCGCTGCTCACCCCGGTGGTGAAGGCGGCCTTCACCGATTTCGGCTTCGAGACCGCGGTCGCCTCCCAGCAGGTGCTGGGCGGGCACGGCTACATCCGCGAATGGGGCATGGAGCAATATGTGCGTGATGCCCGCATCGCCCAGATCTATGAGGGCACCAACGGCGTGCAGGCCATGGACCTCGTGGGGCGCAAGCTCGGCCTCGACGGCGGCAAGCTGACCGGGCGCTTCTTCACCCTCATCCGCGCCGAGCTCGACGCCGCGCTGCCGACCGCGGGCGAAGGGCTGGTGACGCCGGTGGCCGAGGCCCTCGCGCGGCTGGAGCGGGCCACGCAGCGCCTCGCCGAGACCGGCGGCGGCGTGGAGGCGGGGGCCGCCGCCACCGACTATCTGCGCCTGTTCGCCCTCGTTGCCTTCGGCTGGATGTGGGTGCGCATGGCCGCCGCCGTGCCGCCCGCCGGCGCGGCGACGCCTGTGGAGGCGCGCAAGGGCGCCCTTGCCCGGTTCTTCGTCCAGCGCATGCTGCCGCAGACGCTGGGGCTGGAAGCCGCCCTTGCGCACGGCGCGACCGCGCTCATGGCGCTTCAGGCCGACGCCTTCTGAAGATCTGCCCGAGACGACCGACGCCCGGAACCAACGCACAAACACCAAATAACTGGAGGGAAGCGATGCTCGGAACCATGATGGACGTGCCGCTGCTGTTGTCCTCGATCCTCAAGCATGCGGAGGCGTATCACGGCGACACCGAGGTGGTGTCCGCCACGGTGGAAGGCGGCCTCCACCGCTACACTTATGCGGATCTCGCCCGGCGCAGCCGCCAGCTGGCCAATGCGCTCGCCCGCATGGGCCTGAAGACCGGCGATCGCGTCGGCACGCTGGCGTGGAACGGCTACCGGCACATGGAGCTGTATTACGGCGTCTCCGGCTCCGGTTTCGTGTGCCACACCATCAACCCGCGCTTGTTCCGCGAGCAGATCGCCTACATCATTGAGCATGCTGGCGACAGCGTGCTGTTTTTCGACCTCACCTTCCTGCCCGTCATCGAGGAACTGGCGGAACAGCTGAAGGACCTGAAGGCCGTTGTCGCAATGACGGACGAGGCGCACATGCCCAAGTCGGACATCCTCGCCGAGAAGCTGCCGGGCCTGAAGTGCTACGAAACCTTCATCGCCGCCGAGCCGGACAGCTTCGACTGGCCGACCTTCGACGAGAACACCGCCTCCGGCCTGTGCTACACCTCCGGCACCACGGGCGACCCTAAGGGCGTACTCTATTCCCACCGCTCGTGCGTTCTGCACGCCATGGCGATCGCCACACCCGATGCGCTGGGGCTCTCCGCCAACGACGTGATATGCCCCATCGTGCCCATGTTCCACGTCAACGCCTGGGGCCTGCCCTTCGCCGCGCCCATGGTGGGCGCCAAGCTGGTGCTGCCGGGCGCCAATCTCAACGGCTCTAGCCTGCATGCTTTATTTGAGGCGGAAGGGGTGTCTTTCACCGCCGGTGTGCCCACCGTGTGGCTCGGCCTGCTCGACTGGATGGACGCCCACGGCCACGCCTTCTCCTCGCTCAAGCGCGTGGTGATCGGCGGCTCGGCGACGCCGCCCATCATGATCAGCCGCTTCCACAAGATGGGGGTGAAGGTGCGCCACGCCTGGGGCATGACGGAGACGAGTCCGTTGGGCCTTGCCGCCGCCCTCAAGCCCAAGCACGAGGCGCTCGACCCGGAAGCGCGGCTCGCCCTCGAATGCAAGCAGGGCCGCCCCCTGTTCGGCATGGAGTTCCGCGTGGCCGGCGCCGACAGCAGGGACGTGCCCCGCGACGGCAAGAGCTTCGGCGCCATGTTGGTGCGCGGGCCGTGGGTGGCCGGCGCCTATTTCAACACACCCCACAGCCCCGCCCACGAGGAGCAGCCCGGCTGGTTCAACACCGGTGACGTGGTGACCCAGGACGCGGACGGCTTCATCCAGATCGTGGACCGCACCAAGGACGTGGTGAAGTCCGGCGGCGAGTGGATCTCCTCCATCGACCTGGAGAACATCGCCCAGGCACACCCCGCCATCCAGGAAGCGGCCATCGTGGCGAAGCCCGACACCCGCTGGGGCGAGCGCCCGGTGCTGGTGGCGGTGCTGAAGCCTGGCACCAGCTTCACCCGCGCCGACATGTGCGCCCATTACGAGGGCAAGATTTCCAAATGGAGCATCCCGGACGACGTGGTGATCGTGTCCGAGCTACCCCACACCGCCACCGGCAAGCTCTCCAAGAAGGCCATCCGGCAGATCGTCCTGGAAAACATCGGGCGGCTCTCGCCGGACCTCGGGTCCTGACCGGCCGATGTTAGCCGGGGCACTGGTCAGTACCCCGGCTAACGCTCGCCGCGCGACGCATCGAGGAGGTTGTCGCGGATGTTTCCGGCCGTGACGATGTGGACCGCCAAGGGCAGGACATTCTTCGACATCAGCCAGCGCGGATGCTCGTAGACCGATGCCGGCTCCCAGCCGGTATCGGCGAATATGGCGCAATCCGGCATCGGCTCGACGATGCCATGCGCGGCCATTAAAGCCAGGGTCGTGGATTGGACGCCGGCGCCGAGGCTGAGCACACGCAAGCGGATCGGGGATGGCGATGCGCCATCCCCTTCGACGATTGGAGCGCGGAACATCAGGCCGCCTCCAGCATCGTCTCGGCTTGCGGCTGCAGGCCGTGCAGGTAGGTGACAGCGCGCTGCGCGTGCGCAGCTGCCTGGAAGATCGCCCGCTTGTCATCGGCGAGGACCTTCAGCCAGCTTCCAAGGTACGCGGCATGGTCAGGCCGTGGTTCCAGCTCGGGGACAATTCCGAGATCGCGCAGAGGAGCGCCGAACCAATCTCGGCGAGTTCCTCGCGCGCCCTCTCGGAATGATCCTTCGCGTAGCGGCTGAGATCTCGGCCGACGCGGCGAGGGTCGGCGCGTTCCTTGCGGGTGAGGATGCAATGCGCAAGCTCGGCGCGCAGTTCCGGGCGGTCAGATTTGTGAAACGCCAGGGAAGCGGCTTAGAGTAGATTGCATTGATCCGCCGGCTGCGGTGGCCAGCTAGATCCTCGGTACGATCGGATGATCTGCCAATGCCGCGAATGGCACCGAATTAGCGGCGATCCAGAGAATTGACGATTGTTTGAGACCGGCAATTTCCACGGCTGTGCCTTCGAGCACGACTTTCATGGAATGACATCCCACCAAGTCATCCGCTTCAACGCGCATTAGAAATGCATTGCATGCAACACGAAGAAGCGCGCTTCCCACTTCAAAGTTTAGGAGCAAATCGGTTCCACTACGATTTATACTCGTACATAGCTCCATTAAGCTTACGTAAATTCGATCGATAGACATATCTCCTTTTTGCACCAGTATACTTGATTCAAATATAAATTTCCGCATATATGCCTCCTTCCACGCCCCTGTCGTTGAAATCGCATTTTGTGAATGCACTGCGCATTGAGTTAGCATATTTTCCGAATTTACGAGCGAATCTTGTGCAATTCAATCAAACATATCTTTCTCAATGTGTATTGAGATCGAATCATCCCGTCGAGAATAGATTACACACACTCGATTTCCAGCGGTAACGTTCAGAAGCTTGCTATCGCTGTTGCTCTTTTTGTCCATAGTCCAACCCATCGTAACCGCCGTTCTCAGGCCACGGCCTTGAGTGGCGCGGGGGCATAGGCCCAGGGCAGCAGGTCATCTAGAGCATTTTCTCCTTACACCGGTTCATATCCGGCGGCCTCGAAGTAGTTCTGGCACTCGCCGGTCGTGAAGGCCGGAATAGCTTCGGCAAAACCTCGAAGCCCCCGGCGTGATCGGAGCGCTTGACGATCTGCAGGGTCCAGGAGCCGATCCTGGTCAAGCGTCCCTTCAGTTTCTCGCCGCCGTAGCCCCCATCGGCGAAGACATGACGCAACCAGGGATAGCGATGGCGGATCGAGCTCAGGACCTCGACGGCCCTGTCTCGATCCTGGATATCGGCACCGTGGACGACGAGCCCGACCAGATGGCCAAGCGTGTCGGTGACGATGCGGCGCTTGCGGCCCTTGATCGCCGAGGGCATGTTTGACTTCGCGACCCCGGCGTGGGCACCGACCGAAGCCGATTCCCCCCGCGGCATCCGCTGGATTCCGCTCGATCCCAACAACAAGAAGGGCTGGGCCGCCCGTCACAAGGTGCTGCCCATCATGGGCCCCTTCGAGGAGGACATCGCCGCCGGCCTGAAGAAGGGTGAGAAAATCTCCATGGCCGCCTACCGCTACCCGGTGGTGGCGACCTTGAAGGACAAGTCCGCCGCCGACGTCTATGCGTTCATCAAGGCGCTCGACGAGACCTACGGCCTTTACAAGAAGACCACGGCCATCATGAGCCGGTGGTCGCTCCAGCAATCGGGTCATTCCCGGCTCGATCTCCCCTTCCACGAGGGCGCGGTGCGCAATCTGAAGGAAAAGGGCATCTGTACCGCCGAGGATAAGGCTTGGAACCAGGCCCGCATCAAACGTCTGGATGCGCTGGCGGCAGCAGAGCAGGGCCATGCCGCCGATGATCGAATAGACCAGCATCTGGATCGAGAGGTCGATCCCGAGCATCGAGCGCGGGTCCACGAAGGCGACGTAATTGGCGTAGAAGGCGCTGCAGAGCGCCGAGATGCCGGCGCTGAGCATGAAGCAGCGCAGCTTGTAGGCGCGCGCATCGACGCCGAGTGCTTCCGCCGCCTCCTCGTTGTCGCGCAGCGCCCGCCAGTAATAGCCGGTGCGGGAGGTCAGCAGGTACTGCCTGATCGCCAGCGCCGCGATCAGCACCGTGCCGATGATCAGCCCATAGGGCCATTTGTCGAAGAACTGCAGCATCAGCAGACTCCTCCGAGGAGGTCGGCAGGATGAGCCCCGTCCGAGCGGCCGAGCGCGGCGCTGGCCGAGACCGAGAAGAACGCCACCTCGTTGAAGGCGAGCGTCGCGATCGCGAAGAAATAGCCGCGCAGGCCGTAGCGGAAGCAGAGCATGCCCATGACGGCCGCCGCCGCCACCGCGATGGCGACGCCCATCGGCCAAGTCACCAGCGGCGGCCAGCCCTGCACCGAGGCACCCCAGGCGACGCTGTAGGCGCCGAGGCCGATGAAGAGCGCGTGGCCCAGCGACATCAGCCCCGTCATCTGCCGCCCTATAGTCCCGACTTCAACCCGATCGAGAATGCCTTCTCCAAGCTCAAGGCACTCCTGCGAGAGGCCGCCGCACGGACCGTTCCAGACCTCTGGCAGGCCATTGCCGCGACGATGGGTCGTTGAACGCACTTTCGCCTGGCTCGGGCGCTGCCGCAGGCTCACAAAGGATGTCGAGAGAACCATCGCTAGCGCCGAAGCTTGGATCATCGTCGCAAATCTTCGCCTCATGACAAGGCGCCTCGCAAGGTGTTGCTATCCTTCGTAGAGTGTCGAGTCTGGCACTTAGATCTTCTCCACAACAATTGCGTCAGACCCAATCGTCGACGCCGAAACACACATTTCTACTTTGACGCGTCGTCGATCGCCTTTCGAATCGAACGATAGGTCTCGTAAAAGAGAGCCCTGGCATCGGCGTAGCTCTTCTGTACAGCCTTCCAGGCTGTACTCGAGGCTTCTTCGAGCCGCGCGAGCCTAGCCTGAGCATCATCGACCTGCGCCTTCAGCGCGGCAATGCGCGCCTCGATGGCCGCGCGTTGGTCGTCCGAGACCTTATCTGCCCGTGTGCGCAGATCCTCGATGGATTGCAGCCAGACTGTCCGCCGAGCCTCCAATTCCGCCTGGAGCACAGCCCGGCGCGTCGCGAGGTCCGCCTTGGCTGCGTCCAGATAGGAATCGCGTGCCGATTGGAATGCCGCCCAACTCGCATCGAGCCCGACCTGAGCCGCACTCACCTGCGCATCGGTCCAAGATTTCGCATTGGCTATCGCCGCGTCGGCCTGCGCCCGATAGGCATCGCGCGTGTCGCGCAGCGTCTTGAGCGCCGCGTCCGCCTTGGCACGGGCATCACCCTGCAGCTTGGCAGCTTCCCGCTCCAGCGCAGCGATGGTCGCGTCGGCTTCCGCAAGGCTGTCCTGCGTCCACTGGATGGCCTGGCGGGGGACGGAGGTCTGGCCGGCCCCCTGCGCCGGAGAGGGCGTCGCAGCACCCTGGGCGAACGCGCTGGGGCCGGCGATCGCCAGGGCGGGCACCAGGATCGCGAGCCCGAAAATGTTTGAGCGCATAGTCTTCATTTTCATCTCCACTGGGGCTTCAAGAGGCCGATGGACCCGAGCGCCACAAAGCTCAGAACAGCTTGGCGAATGCGCCCTTGATCTTTTCGATCGTGCGATCGTGGACCTCCCTGGCCTCAGCGAGGCCGGTCTTCACAGCCGCCCACGACTCGTCACCGGCGTCCTTCGCTTCTCCGATCTTCGCCTGGAACTTGTCTGCCTCGTCGGACAGGCGCCGGATTGCGGCATCAAGGTCCTGCCGGGCCTTTTCCACCGTCTCGGTGGCCTGGTCGCGGAACGCCTGGAGCGAGGCTTCCCACGACTGGCGCTGCGCATCGGCTCGAGCGACCACGAGCCGACGCACCGCGCCCGCTTCGCCCGCGGCGGCCGCGAGGAAGGACTGGAGGGAAGTTTCCACCTCGACCCATTCGTCGTCGAGGGCGTCCTGCAACTCCTTGGCGCCCTGCTTCACGTCGTCGGCCTCGGCGAGCAGCCGGTCGTACTGCCTGCCGATGGTGAGGCGGGACTCCTTGAGTTTGACGAGAGCCTGCTCGGCCTCGGCCCGGACCTTGCCCTCCAGTTCGGCCGAGGATTTTTCCACCTCGCCAATGATGGCATCGAGCTCGTCGAGGCGTTGCTTGACCCAGACGATGGTCTCGTGCGGGTAGGATTGGTCACTCATGACGTCTGTCCTTTCGGGTGCTGAAGCTAAGATGACGGGGCCTGAAAAGGCGGCCGCAGCCGGGGATCACCGTGGCTGCGACGCGCGGAGAAAATCGCTGCGGCACAGATCGCGGACCATGTCCTCCATCTGCCTGACATAGCCGGCCTGGATGCTCTCCCCGTCCATGCCGCGCAGCATGATGCCGCGCAGGAAGCGGAAGCCGATGATGGCGGTGACGATGGCGCTGATGCGCAGCCGCAAGGTCGCTTCACCGGGCTTTTGTCCGGAGATTACGCTTGCGGAGCGGATGAGGCGGTCGAGCAGCGGCGCTATGGCCTGATCGTGGATGAGGGCAAAGGCATCGTCGTTGTCGTAGGTGCAGCGCCCCAGGAACGACGTCCAGGAGTGCGGCTCGGCATCATCGAGAACGATGTGCAGCAGGTGGATGAGCGCCTTTTCGAAGCGGCTGGCCGGATCGGCGTCCGCAGGTTCATCCAGCAAGGCGGTGACTTCCGCGAAGCGACCCCGCGCATAGTCGGCGATCATCTGCGCCGCCGCGAGATACAGCTCTTTCTTGCTGCCGAAATGATACGGGATGGCCGACAGGTTCGCGTTCGCGGCCTTTGCCAGGGCGCGTGTGCTCGCCCCCTCATAACCCACGGCGCCGACGACCTCGATCGCCGCCTCGATGAGATGCTCACGGGTTTTTGCGCTCCGGGCGTCGTGACCACTCTGCGATGTGGTTTCTGTTGCCATTGCATTTTCCTCGTCCAACAATTAGTTCATTCGAATGAACTTATCAAGACGCCGAACGTGCGATCATGGCCGGCCCACTCCCGATCGAAAACACGGTTGGTGATTCAAAAGGATCAGTCATGTCACCCCTGAGCTTCGCCACGCCGTCCGTGTTTAGGGCGCAGTGCTCTGCCCTCTGGGACGTCCACCCCCAGGCTGAGCAGCATCGCGCCGACAGGAAAGTCGGCTCCTCCAGCAGGCCGGGGGACGAGTGACATGGCGCCGATGTCCCGTGCCGCCTGCCTCGCGGCCCTGTTCCTGTTCGTCTCGTCCGGGGCCGGCGCGGCCGCGGCGGAGCCTTCCTCCGAAAAGCCCACGGGCCTATCGGCCGTGCCAATCGAGGAAACCAATGTCCCGGTGATCTATAGCATTCCCGGCTCAGTCGTCTCCGACGGGCGCATCGCGATGTCCTCGCGGGTGGTGGGCTTCATCCAGCAGCTCGACGTGCGCGAGGGGCAGAAGGTGTCGCGCGGCGACCTCCTCGTGCGCATCGACCCCTCCGACATCGACGAGGCCATCCGGCAGGCGGAGGCCGGCGTGCGGGCGAGCCGGGAGGATCTCGACGACGCCAGGCAGGACGTGGAAAAATATTCCAAGCTCGCCGTCACGGGCTCCGTCGCCGCTGAAACCTTGCGCAAGGCCAAGGTGCGCGTGGATGTCGCCCAGGCGGGCCTCGACAAGGCACAGTCCGCGCTCGCCGCCGCCAGGGCCCAGAAAAGCTATGCCACCATCACCAGCCCCGTGGACGGCGTGGTGGTAGCCGTCACGCGGCGCACCGGCGAGATGGCGACCGCCGGCACACCCTTGCTGACGGTGGAATCGCGCGAAGTTCTCCTGTTCAAGGCTTTCGTCGCGGAGAGCAAGCTCAGTGAGATCAACCCGAAGGCCACGGTCCAAGTGCGGATCGATACGCTGAAGGGCAAGGTTTTCCAAGGCCGCGTGCGCGGCATCGTACCGTCCGGAGACGACATCACGCGGCGCTACGAGATCAACGTGATCCTGCCCGCCGACCCGGCGCTGGTACCGGGCATGTTCGGGCGCGCGGACTTCGTCTTCGGCGCCCGCACGGCGCTGCTCGTGCCGCGCGCCGCCATCGTGCGTCGCGGCGGGCTCGACGGGGTGTTCGTGCTGGACGGCAACTCGGCGCGGTTCCGCTGGCTGCGCACCGGCAAGGAGATCGACGAGGCCGTGGAGGTCAATGCCGGGCTCGCGGCCGGCGAGACCGTTCTCGTCGGCGCCACCGACACACTGCGCGACGGCGCGACGGTCAACGTGGTCGCGGGGACGAAATGAGCACGCCGCGTCTCAACATGGCCGGGCGCCTCGCCCAGACCTTCATCACCTCCAAGCTCACCATCGTCTTCATCATCGCGGTGGCGCTGATCGGCGTTGTGGCGGTGCTGAAGACCCCGCGGGAAGAGAACCCGCAGATCATCGTGCCGGCGGCCCTCATCACGGTGAGCCTGCCCGGCGCGTCGGCGTCCGAGGTGGAGCAGCTCGTCGTCAGGCCGCTCGAAGGCATCATGAGCGAGATGTCCGGCGTCGACCATGTGGAGAGCACGGCGCAGAACTCCCTCGCCATGGTCCAGGTGCAGTTCAAGGTGGGCCAGCCGAAGGAAGAGTCGCTGGTGAAGCTCTACGACCGGGTCCTGGCGAGCCGCGCCCGCCTGCCGGCAGACGCGAGCACGCCCTTCGTGCGCAGCATCGATGCGGACGACGTGCCCATCGTCACCGTGACCCTCTCCTCCCTGCGCTATGACGACTATGCCCTGAAGCGGCTCGCCGAACGCATGGCGGAGCACCTGCGCAGCACGGACAACGTCTCCGTCATCTCGGTGAAGGGCGGGCAGACGCGAGAGATCGCCATCGAGCTCGATCCCGACCGCCTTCAGGCCTTCGGCGTGACGCTGAGCCAGGCCTATCTGGCCTTCGGCGCCAGCAACCTCTCCGTGCCCCTTGCGCCCACCGTGCGCGGCGGAAAGGTGGAGGCCATCAAGCTTTCAGCCGACTTCACCTCCGCGGACGACGTGCTGAACCAGATCGTGGCCATCCATGATGGCCGCCCGGTCTATGTGCGCGACGTGGCGACGCTGACCGATGGTCCCCCGCCTGAACTCTCCACCTTGAGCCGCTTTTCCTTCGGCCCCGGCGACCCGCGCTTCGGTGGACCGGACGCGGCAGATCTACCGGCAGTGACCATCGCCGTGGCCAAGAAGAAGGGTGCCAATGCCGTCACAGTGGCCAACGCCGTCATCGACCGGGTGACACAGATGCAGGCGACGTTCGTGCCGAAGGACGTTCAGGCGGTGGTCACCCGCGACGACGGCGAGAAGGCCGATGCCGCCGTGAACCTTCTGCTCGAGCACCTCCTGATCGCCCTCGCCACGGTTGGGCTTGTCCTGATCTTCTTCCTGGGCTGGCGCGAGGCGTTGATTGTGATGGTGACGGTGCCGCTCATCCTGTCCATCACCCTTGCGGCCGACCTTCTCGGCGGCGTCACCATCAACCGCGTGACGCTGTTCGCCCTCATCCTCGCCCTCGGCCTCCTGGTGGACGCGGCCATCGTGGTCATCGAGAACATCCACCGCCACTACGGCGCAAAGCGCTCCCGCGCCAGCAAGGAGAAGATGACGGTCGAGGCCACCAACGAAATCGGCAACGCCACCAATCTCGCCACCTTCGCGGTGATGCTGGTGTTCGCTTCCCTGTTCTTCGTCACCGACATGCCGGGCGAATATTTCTATCCCATCGCCTACAACGTGCCCATCGCCATGGCCGCATCCGTCCTCGTGGCCTACATCGTCACGCCCTGGGCGGCCAACCGGTGGCTCCACCGCCATGAGGTGCAGGAGGAGGACGCCCACGCGGAAGCCGCGCATCACGGCGAGCCGGGGTGGATGGAGCGCCTCTATCTTCGCCTCATCGCGCCCCTCCAGCACCGGCGCGGCGTCCGCCGTATCTTCGCCGCGGCCGTGCTCGTCCTGATGATCGCCTCCATGATGCAGGGGGCTTGGCACTTCGTTCGCCCGTCCGGCGTCGCCGGCCCGGTCTCGGCGCTGGGCGTGCCCCTCGGCTTCCTGCCGAAGGACAACAAGAACACGTTCAACGTCGTCATCAAGACACCGGAGACGACGCCGATCGAGGTCACCGACCGCTTCGCGCGGGAGATCATGGCGCTGCTCGCGACGGAGCCGCAGGTCGCCAACACCCAGAGCTGGATCGGGCAGGCGGGCGTCGAGGATTTCAACGGCCTGTTCAAGGGCACGGCTGGCCGCGTCGGCAGCAACATCGCCGAGATCCGGGTGAACCTCACCGACAAGCACGACCGGTCGGAAAGCTCCATCGACATCGTGCGCGATTTGCGACCCAAGGTGGAGGCCCTCGCGAGGGCCTATCCCGGCACCCAGGTCTCCCTGGTCGAGGACCCACCCGGCCCGCCGCTGCGCTCGACCGTCCTCGCCGAGATTTACGGCCCGGATTCCGAGGGGCTGCGGGCGCTGTCGGCCGGGGTGCGCAAGGCCTTCACGGAAACCTACGACGTGGTCGATCTCATCGACACCGAGCCGGAGGACGTGCGGGAGCACCGCATCGTGCCGGACAAGGAGAAGGCCGCCCTTTCCAAGGTCTCCACGGCGCAGATCGCCGAGGCCCTCTCCCTCATCTACGGCGGCAAGGTGCTGAGCCGCGCCCATCTGCCGGACGAGAAGGACCCGGTGGATGTGCGCGCCTTCGTGCCCCGCCGCTTCGAGGTGGACCCGACGCGGCTCGACCGCGTCTTCGTCGACAATGCGGATGGGAGGCCAGTGCCGCTTTCCGAACTGGTGACAGTGATCCCCGCGGAGGCGGACCGCCCCATCCTCCATCGCGACAACGAAAAGGTGACCTTCGTCGGCGCGGAACTCTCCGCCTCGGTGCCGCTCTACGCCGTGCTGGACCTGCAGCGGCGCCTTTCCGGCATCACGGCGCCGGACGGGCAGCCGCTGCGCACCGGCAATCTCGGCTTCGTCCAGGACGTGCCCGACACCATCGGTGGCTACCAACTCCTGTGGGGCGGCGAGATGCGCATGACCCTCGACATCTACCGCGACATGGGCGTGGCCCTGGGCGGCGCCCTGCTCATGGTCTACTTCCTGCTCGTGGCCTATTATCGGTCGTTCCTCATTCCCATGATCGCCATGTCGTCAGTACCGCTCGGCATCATCGGGATCTTCCCGGGCCACTGGCTGGTGGGGGCGGATTTCTCGGCAACTTCCATGGTGGGCATCATCGCCCTGTCCGGCGTCGTGATCCGCAACTCGCTGCTGATCATCGACTTCATCCAGGACAATCTGAAGCACGGCATGCCTCTCGATGTGGCCGTGCGGCAGGCCGGAGCCGTGCGCCTGCGCCCGATCCTTCTCACCACGCTCGCCATCATCCTGGGCTCGGCGATCATGGTGACGGACCCGGTCTTCGGCGGGCTCGCCATCTCCCTGATTTTCGGAACGGTGGTATCCACGGCGCTCACCGTGTTCGTCGTTCCCATCCTCTATGATCTCGACGCTCGGCGGCGGATGCGCGGCACCGAAACCGAAACTCGAAAAGACACACCGAAGGTCGAAGCCACACGTTGACGGCTCGGACACGCCGGATCCGAATAGGCCAGACAGGATGTCTGCAACCATGGGGCCTGTACCGCTCATGTCGCGGACGAAGATCCAGGAGTTCGCCTTTCTCGCCACCATCGTCCTCGTGACGGTGGCGTTCCTCTGGCTGCTATCGCCCTATTACGGCGCGATCTTGTGGGCGGTCATCCTGGCGATCTTGTTCGATCCGCTCCAACGCGGGCTCGAGAACCGGCTCGGCAGCCGGCGCAACCTCGCGGCGGCACTCAGCGTCCTGGCCTGCGTCTGCGTCGTCGTCATCCCCGGCACACTGATCCTCGCCGCCCTCGCCAACGAAGCCGCCAGCCTCTACACCCGCATCGGCACGCGCGAATTCGATCCAGGCACAATGCTCGCGCAGCTCCAGGGGGTGCTGCCGTCCTTCGTTTGGAGGGCCCTTGCCGCGCTCGATCTCGGCGACATGGCTCAGCTCCAGACCCGGCTGACATCGTTCCTCCTCGAATTCAGCCAGACCCTCGCCAACAGGGCGGTCATCATCGGGCAGAACACGGCCCAGTTCATCATCAGCCTCGGGGTGATGCTTTACCTGCTGTTCTTCCTGTTCCGCGATGGCGTAGCCCTTGCCGCCCGTATCCGCAAAGCCAGCCCCCTCGGCGCGCGCGAAACCGACCAGTTGCTCGAGAAGTTCACCTCGGTGGTGAAGGCCACAGTCAAGGGCAATGTCACCATCGCCGCAATCCAGGGCGCCATCGGCGGAGTCACTTTCGGGATGCTGGGGATCCAGGCCGCGCTCCTGTGGGGCGTCCTGATGGCCGTGCTCTCGCTCCTCCCCGCCGTGGGCGCCGGACTGGTCTGGGTGCCAGCGGCCGCCTATCTGCTGCTGACCGGCGCCTATCTGAAGGGCGCCATCCTGCTCGTGATCGGCACGCTGGTGATCAGCACGGTGGACAACGTCCTGCGGCCAGCTTTGGTGGGGAAGGGCACCATGCTGCCGGACTACGCCGTGCTCATTTCCACTGTGGGCGGGCTCTCGTTGATCGGCATGAACGGATTTGTCCTCGGCCCGCTGATCGTCGCTCTGTTCGTTGCTGTCTGGTCACTTCTCAACCATGACGAACCGTAGGCTTGCGGTACAGCGCGGTTCGACGTTCACCGCCAGCCCACTTCGGGCCCCGGTTGAGGGCCATGCAGGACCCGCGTGCATGGCAGCCCCGAGACCGCGGCCAATTATCCAAACTCCGTGGCTATGGCCACTCCTGCGAGGCAAACGCGTCGCCCTGAACTGTATCTTTGGTTTTTTCTCAACGACCTCTCCCCTGGCCGATGGAATTACCGCCGGCGGATTTGGCCATTGACGGTATATGAAGTGTCGATCGAACCACCTCACTTCATCATTGAGCCGCTGTTGCCGAACAAGCCGCGCGGGGTGGCTCGGGCGGACGACCGGATGGTGCTGAACGGCATCTACTGGCGCCTTCGCACGGGCTCGCCGTGGGCCGACATCCCCGAACGCTACGGGCCTTCCACAACCTGCTACAACCGTTTCGTGCGATGGCGGAAGATCGGCGTCTGGGATCCCATCTTCGATGCGGTGTCGAAGGCCTACGACGGCGACATCCAGATGCTCGATTCCACCACCATCCGCGTCCACCAGCAGGGGGCGAACGGCAAAAAGGGGGGAGCTTCTCGGCGCTCGCCGCCGCTCGGAACCCAGCGTCTGGACGCAGAACGGGAGCTTCTTCAGCGCCATGGCCGTCGTCACCTTCGGCGGGGCCTATGCCGTCCTTGCCTACGTGGCCCAGGCGGCGGTGCAGACCTTCGGTTGGCTCGCCCCCCGGGAAATGGTGGACGGCCTCGGCCTCGCGGAGACCACCCCCGGTCCCCTCATCATGGTGCTCCAGTTCGTGGGTTTCCTGGCCGCCGTCCGGACGCCGGGGTCGCTCGATCCGCGTCTCGCCGGATGCCTCGGCGCCCTCCTCACCACCTGGATGACGTTCGCGCCGTGCTTCCTCTGGACCTTCCTCGGGGCGCCCTATGTCGAGGCGCTGCGCAGCAACCGGGCCATATCGGCGGCTTTGTCCGCCATCACGGCGGCCGTAGTCGGCGTGATCATGAATCTCGCCCTCTGGTTCGCGCTCCACGTCGTGTTCCGCGAAGTCCGAACGGTTTGGTTTCTCGGCATCGGCGTGGACCTTCCTTTTCCCGACACCGTCGATTGGCGGGCGGCTGTTCTTTCCCTTGCGGCGATGGTCGCTATGCTCCGGTTTGAGATTGGAATGTTGCCAACCCTGGCAGGTTGTGCACTGGCAGGCGTGGCGCTTCGGCATCTGATAGGCTGACGCCTCACCTCACGATGGGGCTTAAAAGGCTTGATGGCACTGCTAAGCTTTGGGGTACTTGGCATAGGCGAGCCGGTCACACTGCTATTTAGGTATCCGTCGCACTGCTGCCAAAAAAAGCGGTAGGCCTAGGATGGAAGTCAAATCTCAAACCGTGCAAAGATCGATGCTTTGCCATTTTAGAAGCCAAATTCTGGATGAATATCTTGGATTCGCCCATGGCGTATCTCGGATAGCGCGCGAAAGCATGCCGAAGTGACGAACAGCTCTTCGATCAATGAAACAGTATTCGACCCTCCGATTAGCTCCTCGCGCTACATCTCTGGTCCGGTGTGCCGATGCGGATCGAAATAGATCTCTGACACACGAAATCGCCCCCCTGCTCTCCTGCACTGAACGATGACGTCGATCGCGATCTTCAGCAGGTCGCGGATATCGCTCCGCTCGAGGTCGTGCCCACCATCAGATTCCTTCACGAGCAGCGTAAGCTGCTCGAACGCCAACCTGGCGGAATCGGCATGCACGGTGGTGATCGAGCCGGGATGTCCTGAATTCACGTTGCGGATGTAATAGAAGGCGGTGCCGTCGCGGAGCTCCTGCAGCAGGACGCGATCCGGACGCATACGCAAGGATGCCTCCAAAAGCTCCTTCGCCCCGATCTTGGCCAGCCCCTGCCCGTCCTTCGAATAGAACAGCCGCACATGGTTATCCTGCGGGATCACGAGTTCGGGCGTGTCCTCGATGGTGATCAGCCGTTCGTCTTCGGGGATATGTTGGATCAGCGCCTTCGAGAGCGTGGTCTTGCCGGACCGCGTCGCGCCCGAAATGATAATATTCTTTCGAGCGAGCACCGCCTCCCGCAAGAACGGCATGTAGCTTCCGGCTTGGTATAGCTCGAGCAGCCTGGCGTCGGCTGCCGAGAGCTCGTCGGGGATCGGACTGACTTCCGAGAAGAGGCCGGCGGTTTCGAGATCGTCGAGCGTCAGCGCGACCGCGGAGGGATTGCGGAGCGTGATACTCACCGTGCCTTTAGGGGTGGCGGGTGGAATGACGATCTGGATGCGATGCTCATCGGGCAGGGTGGCTGAGAGCAGTGGGTGAGCTTCGTCGATCGCCTGGTGCGAATAGCTCGCTACGGCCCGCGCGAGCCGCATCAGTTTCTCGAACGTGAGATCCGGCGTTGCGTGCGTGCGCCACCCGTCGGGACCCTCGGTGAGGACGGTGCCTGGGCGGTTGATCACGATCTCGTAGAGCGTCTCGTCGCTGAGGAATTGCGCGAGAGGGAAAAGCAGGTCGCGGACGACGCCGACATCTGCTCCTTCTGTCATCCCCCTCCCCTCGCCTATTTTGTGACGAGCGTCGAACGCCGGCTGAAGTCGCCGAGCACGCCGCGATCGTAGATCGTGTTGCGCGGCTCGGTGACGCGCAGGCCGTAGACGCCAGAGAAATCCAGGTCCCGGGCGACGAAGATCGACACCAACTCGCCCTGGTGTTTCTCCAGCGTCGGCGGGATGTTGATGGACTGCTCGACCGCGATGGCGGCCGCCTGCTGGCCGGCATTGGCGCTGTTCTGGACCTGGATGTCGCCCTGCTGGAGCTGGCCCTGGGCGTAGTTGGCGGCATCGCCGACAATCGAAAGCAGCAGAGCGCTGCCGAAGCGCTCCCACCAATGAGTGTCGACATAGCCGTCCATGCCGGCCCGGCCCAAGGCGTCGGTGGCCGGTGATGCGAGGGTGATGATCACGCCTTTCGGGGTCTTGGCGCGATTCCACAGCACGAAGAGGCGGGCCTGCCCGCGGCGCAGGCCACCACGGTACTCGCCCACGACCTGCGTGCCCTTCTCCATCATGACGACACGGCCATTGTCCGAGAGCACGTCGCGATTGATGACACAGCTGGCGAAGCCGGGCTGATCCGAGGACAAGGCGGTCTCGAGGATGCACGGGATCGACGTGCCCATGGCGATGATGAAGTCCCGGTTGCCCAGGGTGCCCGCCCGGGACCCTTCGAGGTGGGTTGGCGTCATCATGCGGCCGAAGCGCTGGTCCTCGTTTTCGGCCGGCCCGTTGAAGCCGTCTCCAGCGCCATTCAGGGGTACATAGTTGGAGCTGACGTCAGGCGGAGCGCCGGCAGCTTGTTGCCGGTTCTGTGGGCCGCGCTGTGCCCCGTACGCCATCACCGGAGCGCGGCGGGCGGCGTCGAGCAACGGGTCGTCCGCCGGGGCGGCTTGCGGCGTGACGACCGGCGTCGGCAGCTTCACCTCCGGCATGGCCGCAGGCTGGCGGGCCGGCTCAAAATCCGTGGTCTGCCGGATGACGACACGCTCGGGCTTCTCAGCGTCCGTCCGCGGTCCTCGATCTCGCATCGACCACAGGGCAAAGCCGACGAATGCGATGACGGCCAGCACCACCGCTCCGCGTTTCAGGAGCGGGTTGTCTTGCCGCCGTCCAGTGACGGACTGACCACGCTCTCCCGGCACGCCGCTTTCGATATCGTCCGCCATCGCCCGCCCCCTATTGCGCCTTCGGCGCCGATTGTGGTTTCACGATCCGCTCGACCGAGGGAGACGTCGTGTTGGTGCCCGGGTTGATCCCAACCCGGTCATAGGCTTCGTTGAAGATGCAGAGCACATCGCCGCCACGTCGCAGGATGAACTTGCGGCTGATGGCCTGGACGAGCACCAGGTCGCCCTCGACCGATTTCGGGACCAGGCTCTCCGTGCCGTCGGAATTCTCCATGTAAATGGCCGGCATCTCCTGGTTGCCGGTGAAAGCGAAGGTGGTCAGCTTGCCATTGTCGTAGACCGCCTCCGGCTCGAGCGCGGCCGAGCCCTGCGCCGAGTAGCGCCAGTTGCGGGGGCCATATTGCTCATGGAAGGTGAGCACCTTGTCGGCATAGCCGGCCTGGGCGGCCTGAGCCCTTGCCGCTGCCTCCTGGCGCCGGCGCCCGGCCTCGTCGGCGGGATATCGATACTTCACATAGAAGTAGGTGGGCTGTCCCGAGGCGACCGAGCCGTCGCGCACCGTGAGCTCCATCTGATAACTGCGGGTCGATCCATTGCGCCGTGTCGTCACCACCGAGATGTTGGTGACCGGCTGGTTCTCGCGCGGCTTTAGGAACAGGATGTTTCCGGCGGGTGCCACCTCCCAGGCCACTGTGTTGCCGAGCGCCACATGAGCGATTTCCTCGTCTTCGGCGAACTCGACCTGGACCGAGGAGCGCAGCGAGCCCACGATCTTGGTGATGTTGTAGGGCTCGTAGTCGACGAAGCGGACCCGGTTGTCCTGGGGTGCGCTGCTGGGCGTCTCCAGGGCATTGGCAGGGGTGACGAGGCAGGCCCAAGCCACCACGAAGATGAGAGCAGCGCGCTTCAATTGATGGCCTCCGGGTCGGCCCGGTACTCGCTCACGACAAAGCCGAGCGGATTGACCAACCGGTCCGTCGCGGACATGGGCGCGTTGACATAGGCGAAGGTCAACGTTGCCACCCAATGGGTGGTGCGGACATCCTCTCCGCGCGTGACGGTGCGGATGTAGCGGACCGACACCACGTGAGGGTTGATCAGCGAGATCGAGACGATGTTGATCCGGGCAGTGGCGCTGCGGACATAGATGTTCTGGGGAGATTCCGGATTGCTGCCGCGATAGAGCGCGGCGAACCGTTGCTGCTCGGCCTGGGTGGAAAGAAGGGCGACGGTCCGGAAGTTCTCTTCCGCCTCGCTCCAGACATAGGCCTCCCGCGCCCGGACGTATCGCGCCGCGAAATACTTGGTGACGGCCTCGTCGTAGGTTCCGGCGGTCGCGGTCAGGGCCGAGACCACATCGACGATGCCTGTGGAATTGTCGACCCTGACGACAAAGGGCTGCACCGTCTTCAGCGGCGTCAGACCCGCAACCGCGAAGACCGCGGCCGCCGCCAGGATGCTGGCGCAGATCGCCACGAACCAGGCGACCCGGGTCGAGCGCTCCGCCCGGATCATCCGGTCCTGATCGAACCGGCGGGCTTTCTCGAAATAACTTTTAAGGCTTTCGTTCGTCACCATCACCCCTGCCCCGCGCAAGATCGGTAGGAACCGGCGCTGTCGAGATGCGCGAACGGGCCAGTTGGCGATGCCGGCGCCTCATCGGCAAATGCCGTTGCGCGGTTCGGCGCCAGGGGCGCTGCGTCCGACTGCGCCTTCACGTTGCTGCTTTCCTCCCACTGCCACATGGCGCGGTTAAGCGGCCGACGCGCGTAGCCGTCGCATTTAGGCAAGGGATAGGACAGCGATGCACAGCCGCTGAGAGCCGACGCCATGCAGAGCAATAGGAACGAACGCAACATGCACCCACCCGGCTGTGAAAATGATTCTCAGGAAACGGCGTCACCCAGCCCCGCCCGATCCGAAGTTACGTCCCGCCGCGCGGACACCCCGGCCGACGGCGCGGGCCGCATACCGGGTGCTCCGGGCGATCGTGCCTTCATGCGCGTCGCGCGCGGCGCCGTAGCCGTAGGTCAGTGATGCTCCGCCTGCGGCAAGCGCGGACGCGATGCCGGGGAGCTGGTAGAAGACGTAGAGAGCGGAAAGCGCGATGGCGCCGAGCGCGATCGGACGCATCAGCACGTCCGCATAGGATTCCATGGTGGCGAAGGTGGCATCGAGGCAGGTCACCAGGAGCGATCCCACCGCGACGACGAGCACCTGCAGGATGACGAAGTTTGCCATCTGGCCGATCCACGCCTCGGTGAACCGCCGCGTCGACTGGAACATGGCCAACGCGACGAAGATCGGACCTATGGCGAGGACGATGGCGAGCGCGACGCGGGCATAGAGTGACACCACATAGCCAATCGCCGCGACGATGAAGGTCATGACGATGACCACGAGCCCTGCCGCGCCGGTCAGGATGTCGACCGGCCAGGACCCTTTCGCCCAGATGTCGTTGGCGGATTTTTGCCCCTTGTCGAGGAGGGAATCGAAGGCGGAGGCGCTCGGCGCCGAGCCGGTGTTGAGGGCGCCGGAGATCTCAGTGGGCAAATCCTCGAAGAACACCTTCGAGACATAGGTCTGATAATTCGAGGCGTTCTGCACCAGCATCAGGATGATGGCGAGCTTCATCGCCCGGAATGCGAATTCCATGATCGGCTCGGGAATCGAGCCGCGCAGGACGAGGAAGCCGTAGAGGATGACATAAAGCGTCAGCGCGATGGTCAGCGGCCCCGTCACCCAGGAGCTGATCCCCGATGTCCCCGAGCTGATGAAGTCCTCGAGCGGCGTCTTGAACTGGTTATCGAGGAACGAGAAGACCTGATACATGCCCTACCCTCCCAGCGCCTTGTTCATGCGCTGAAGGCGGGCCTTGCCATCCGCTTCGGTCGCATTCTCGCAGTTGGGGATTGCGGCGAGCTGCCCCGGATTCTCGCGGCACTTCGCCAGCTGCTCGGCACGCAAGGCATCATCGGCGAGATAGTCGCTGACGGTGTAAGTCCCCTCCCCCGGCTCGAAGCAAGCGGCAAGAGGAAGCATCAGGAGGAACGCCGTGATCCGCTTCATGGCAGCGCCGCGTTCATCGTGTCGATGCGCTTGCGCCAGTCCTCGGCCTTGCGCTGGTCGTCCACCTGGGCCTGGGCCTGCTGCACCATGCGCAGGCCTTGCATCCGCACCACATCGATCTGTAGGAACGCCGCTTCGGCTTGGAGACGCGCCTGCAGGTCCGCCACGTCTTTCGAGGTGCCGGCCGATGCGATCTGCTGCCGGAGCTGGTCGATGCCGTCGATCCGCTTGGTGGCGGCATCATAGATCTGCTGGCCAAGGCTCATCTGGCCGGCGTTCTTCTTCTGGATCCGAGACAGCTCCTGCGCGTAGAAATCGTTGGCGCTGGTCTGGTAGGTGGAATTGTCCTGCAGGAACTTGGACGCGGACTCGCCGAAGGCGCCTGAACCGGAGCCCTGGAGCAGGCCTTCGATCGCATTGAAGTCCTGGGGCAGCGCCTTGCGGATCGCGGGATCGTTGAGCACGCTCGCGACGTCGGCCATGTTTGTCAGCTTGTTCAGCGAACCGTAAAGCTGCTGTGCCTGCTGAAGCTGCTGGTTCAGGGTGTCGAGCTGCGACTTGAGCTGCGCGATGCTCTCCAGCTGCTTGGCGAGGGCTGCTTGGTCGATCACCGGAATGCCTTGGGCGTTGGCCGCTCCCGCGAAGATGCAGAGCGCGGCTGCGGCCGCCAACAGCATGGTTCGCTTTGCCATCAGCCGGGACTCCTTCTTTGTTGGAATAGGGGGAGCCAGTCCTCCTGACCGCTGCCGACCTCCGCACGGATCGCGTCGGCCAGCTCGACATTGGCGGTGCGGCCGGAGAGGACGGCGAGCTCGTCGTCGAAGCCAGCGAGGTTCAGCTCGGCGACGACGCTGTTGTGCCCCTGCTTGACAATGAAGCGGCGGCTTTCAGGGGACAGCTCGCGCGCGATGAGCTGATATTCCCGCTCGGTGAGCTTGAAGCCGTCCACGTAATCGGCGTGGCTGCCACGCGGGTTCGGCATGAAGATCTGGGTCGGGCACTGCTCGATGATGGTGTGGGCGATCGGCGAGGCGATCGCATCGCGTGGGCTCTGCGTCGCGAAGAGCATGAGGCCGCCCTGCTTCCGGATGGTCTTGAGCTTGTTCTGGGCGAGGTCGCGAAATCCCTCGTCCAGCAGCGCCTTCCAGAACTCGTCGATAACGATGATGATGCGGCGGCCGTCGATCAGCTGCTCCACCCGGTGGAACAGGTAGGCCATGAGCGGCGTGCGGATCTCCTCATTGTCGAGGAAATCCGTCATGTCGTAGCCGAGGAACTTGGCGCCGATCCCAATGTCGTCGGTCTCGTTGTCGAAGACCCAGCCGAGGGGCCCTCCCCTCTCCCAACGCCGCAGCCGGGCGGCAATGCCCTCCGGGTCGGTGTTGTTGAGGAAGGTGCGCAACGCGCCGATGGTGCGCCGCTGGACCGGGAGGTCCGCGAGGCCGTCGACGGCGCCGGCGATGTCGCGCAGGTCACTCACGGAAAGCTCGCGCGACTTTGAGCCGACGAGCTTGGCGATCCATTGCGCCAGGAACACCTTGTTCTCCGGCGTGAGCTCAAGCCCCTTCAGCGGCGCGCAGCCGGTTGGCGTCCCATTCTTCAGAGGCAGATACGTGCCGCCCGCCGCCCGCACGAAGAGATCGGCGCCACGGTCCTTGTCGAAGAACACCATGTGGGGATCGTGCTTCTCGAGCTGCGAGAGCATGAAGTTCAGGATAACGGTCTTGCCGGATCCAGAGGGGCCGCACACGAAGGTGTTGCCGAGATCGCCATGGTGGAAGTTGAAATAGAACGGCGAGCCGGAGGCCGTCTTCAGCATCGCGACGGCCGGCCCCCATTCATTGCCGTCCTTCCGGCCGACCGGATATGAGTGAAATGGCGACAGCGCGGCAAAGTTGCGCGAGGTGATCGCACCAGAGCGGGCCCGGTAGCGGAAATTGCCAGGCAGCTGCGCCCACCAGGCGGCTTCGAGGCCAAGGTCCTCGCGTGCCACGACGGCACCGCCGTTGGTCAGATGAGAGCGTGCCTTCGCCAGATTGTCGGTGAGGTCCTTCACCGATGGGGCGAAGACCGACAGCGTCAGGTGATGCTCGCCCAGCACGAAGCGATTGGATTCCAGTTCGTCCAGGGCGCCATCGAGGTCATCGACCTGCGAATTCGCCTTGTCGCCGGCGCTCACCATCTGGTTCTGCTTGCGTCCCAGGATGGTCCGGGCATCGGCCTTTGAGGCGAACGCGAAGGACTGCGCCAGGATGAGCTCGAACGGCGTGGTGAGGACGCCCGCGAGCATGCCGGGCCTGGTCCGGGCGGGATATTCCTTGAAGCTGAAGATCCCTGCATACCGGGTCTCAGCCTCATGGCGGATCTCCACCGTCTCGCGACCGATGATGACGCGGTCGGAATAGATCGCTGACGAAACCCGCCCCTCCGTGAGGGGCACTCGTTCCCGCCGGCCGCCGATGATCTGGTGCAGGACCTCACTCGGCTCGGAAAACAGAAGACCATCGTGTTCGTAGAGGGAAAGAACACGTGGCTGGAACCGCTTGAGGCCGGCCGTCACGTCGGTGACCTTGTCGCGCAACTGCTTGAGCGCCTCCTCGTCGAGCTCTACGCTCCCGCGGCGCGCCCGGCGAAGGCGGCCCAGGAGCTTCGAGATCTTCTCAGCGGGATCGCGGGTCGGATACCACAGCAGGGTCAGATAGAGGTCGTTGCGGAAGAGATCCTCCTCTACCATGCGGGCGCGATATTTCGCGTTCAGGGCAGCGGAGAAGGGATTGGCAAACGCTCCCTCGGGATAGTCGTTGTCGCGACGACGGAGGATGTGGGTCCAAAGCGCGAGGCGTTCGTCCGCGAGGTTGCGGTAGAGCGTGTTGAGGTCGCGATGAAGGCCGTTGAGTTCGAGCGGATCGGCCGTCTCGAACGATATGCCGTCGAGGGCAATCATGACCATCAGCGCCCGGGAATCGAGCGCGATCGTCGTCTCGTCCACGTGACGGACATACGGGATGAAGGTCTCGGGCTCGAGCTCGCGGGTTTTGAGAATGACGACGTTAGGCAAGGCCAAGGTCTCTTTCGTCGTAGCGCCTCACGAGCTTGAGGGGGGTCAGCGTGGTGCCGCCCCAGAAGGCCCCGTTGCGCGACCGGCCGCGAGTTTCGATCCACGCCATCAAGACGCGAAACATGTTGTGGTCATGCTTCACCAGCGTCTTGAAGACGAGATGGAAGACGATGCCGACAAGGGCGTAGGCGATCGAGCCCGCAAGGATATAGAGGATCGTCGTCAGGATGACGTTGATGCCCATGGCCTCCATCGTCACGCCGGCGACCATGGCCGGCCGCGTGCAGGCCAGGAACAGCGTGTCCTCCTCAAGCGCCACGCTCTCCGCCATGGCCGTCACCCGCCGGAGATCGTCGTGACGAGCTGGGCGGCGCCGAAGATGATGCCGATGCCCAGCACCACATAGGCGGCCTTGCGCAGGTCGAGATAACCGAACATCCAGGCGATACCGACGACGATCACGGCGATCGTCGCGAGGAGCTTGGCGACGTTGCCCGTGAGCAGGGTGACGATGTTCTGAAGGACTGTCTCGATGCCGCCGGACGCCTGGGCGAATGCCGGCTCGGCCATCCCGATCGCGAAGACGCCAGCCATCAGTATGATGGCTAGGGCTGGACGCACGCGCACTTTTTCACTCATTCGGCTCACTCCGATTGTTCGTTCTGGAAGACGAGAACGGAGGACGTCCGCCCTGTCGCAAAAACATCCCAGGGCGCTGGCTTGGCATCGCGACGGGGGCCGGGCGACGCGGCAGCCGGCGGTGCCGATGCGGGTCCCTCCCCCACGCGATCTTTCGAGGCGGACGTGTTGGCTGGGTTGATCGCCAGCGAAACCAGCGTGGGCGCGAGGCGCGTTGCCTCGTCACGCACCTGCTTGTCGTAGCCGACCATCTCGCCAACCGAGGCGTCGCCGCGACCGTAATAGGCTTGCAGCATCATGGTGGCTGCATGCCCGGGGCTGACACCTCTGCCCATCGCCACACGGTAATAGCGGTCGAGCAGTCGGGCGGTCGCCTTGAGGTTCAGGCAGGGGTCGAATGCGTCGGCGACCGTGAGTTCGAGACGGCCAAGATCGTCGGCATTGATGCCGCCAAGACCGAGATCGACATCCTGGCGTTGCGCGATAAACGTGGTGGCCAGCTCGATGGCCTCTGCCTTGGTGTTCGGCGGGTCGCGCAGGGGCGTGCCGCTGTTGATGCGGATGGCGAATGGCGCGAAACCGCTTTCGAGGCTCACGACCGCCGAGAGGGTCTCGACCTGAACGGTCGGCGCGCAGGTCTGCGCGAGATCGGCGAAGGCAACGGGCATGAGCTAGAACCACACCCGCTGGGTGCCCGCACCGTCGATCATTACATCGACAAAATGAGGTTGCGCTCGGGCGCTCGGCTGAGCTGTCACGTAGGCCATGCACCGGTGCTGTCCGCCGCCCGACACCCAGCGTGCGGCGCCACTGCCGGCTCCGGCGCCGGATGTGCATTGGCTGCTGTCGACCACCTGGCGTGTCGCCGACACACAGGCCGCTTCTTGCCCTTGCGGGCCGAACCGGGCGGTCAGGCGGTAGCCGGTCTCGCAAGAATACGGTTCGTATCCGGGCCTGGAGGTCTGGAATCCGACGCCACTGCAGGTTGGAAAGGGGCGTCCCCTGGCGAGTTCGTTCCAAAGCCTCTGAACGGGAGGGACGCATTCGGCGAACTGCATGGGACCGCCCGGGTTCGAAAGGCAAAGGAGAACCTGACAGCCCCAATCGTCCGCGCGCGCTTTACTGCTGGAAATGCAGTAGGATGACAGCAATACGAATGCGCAGGAAAGCGCCCTGGCAGTAGGGGAATTCATGCCTTCCACCCTCCCGAAACGATCCCGGAAAGGCTTGTCGGCCGCAATCTCATGCCCGGTTAACTCTCATATACAGAGCAGTGAAGCCGATGCCAAGAGCACTTGACGCCGAATGGCGCAGCCTCTCGTTCTCGGCGCTTATTCTGCGGCTGATCCTCGATTATCCGCTCGACGATGAGACCCCTCAGTCGCGCCTGAAGCAAATTGGAATGATGAGCGTCCTCTATTATATGCATCAGGGCAATCAGCGCCTGACGTTAACCAATATAATTGAGGTGACGTCGCTAACACGCGGTGGTGTCACGGAGACGATTGATCGGCTTGTCAATCGTAAGATCTTGACAGAAGCAATGGTTAAAAACTCGATGGGGCGAGGGCAGGCGCGCGAATTCAAGATTGCACCTGATATTTTCAAGAAGCTCCGCAGCCTACAGGGCGGTTGATGGAGCGGCGCAAAATTCCGGTCGACGGTCGGTATCATCTCAAACTGCCGTAACTGTGATAGTATGGCGCCTCCGGTTGAGGTCATCCAGCCTTCATTCGGATCAGGCCGAATCGCGAGTAGGCAATGGTTGGTGGGACGGGGGGTAAGGTTCATCGGGACAAAGAGGGCTCGTACGCCTCTCCTCTCCTCTCCTCTCCTCTCCTTCTCTCTCCGTACCGCTCCCGCTTAGAGCGGCGCCCGAGGAATGGATGGCAGTGGCTGCAAAGTATGGTTGTTGTGGCCACTGTGCTCATCATGGGGGAGGTCATGGCAGCGCCGAGGAAATCCGCCGCCGATCGATCTGAGAGTTGGACAGTCACCGATGCCAAAGCACGTCTGTCCGAGGTCATCGAGCGGGCGCAACGCGATCCCCAGGTCATTGCGCGGCACGGCAAGCCGAGCGCCGTCGGCGTCTCGGCCGAGGAATGGTCCCGCAAGACGGCGCGCAGGGGCACGCTGGTCGAATTCCTGATGGCATCACCGCTGCGGGACGCCGATCTCGATCTCGAGCGCGTCCGTGATCAGCCACGCCACCTCGACCGGTGAACGTTCAGCTCAACACCAACTCAGCTTGCCGATTGGCTTGCACAGGATCTTCCAGAGCGCTTTGCTGGTCGCATCCTGCCTATTGACCCTGCGACTGCCGAATCGCCGGGGAGATTCGATGGCGGAGGCCCGCGTAAGCAGGAAGGACTTTGCATCACTCGGTGTGTCAATATTCAATCCCTGGACCGATGGCGGCCAATCGAGATGAGGGCCTCTATTCGACTACCCGACCTCGCATCGCTCGAAATCGCGCTGGCCGGGCCTTATCCTCACCCGGGCGTTCCCGGGTTTTAAGTTCAGTCTCGCCCAGGTCGATGATGACGATTGGCTCGCCGCCCGCGGCGTCATCCAGCTGGATGGCACTCGGATCGGCGATCTGCAATCGTGGATGACGGACGAACTCGTCAAGGGGCGTGGCGACGTCGCAGCGCTGTGACGCCGTCTAAAAGAGACCGCCTGCAGATTACCGCATGGCGCGTCACCAGCGCGTTTGTGTTCGCGCCGACAGGGCCCGGGCCAGCCGATTGTGTGCAGATTTCGCTCGGCCGCGAGACGGAATGGCGGGCCGCTCCGATCGGTGATCCGTGCTGGCCGCTATCGGACGCGGGAGAGCTTCTCGAGCCGTCCTGGATTTTGCGGGAAGCCCCCTCCCCGGCCGGCCGGATCGCAGGTCGAGTCTACCGCGTGCATGACCGCGCCGGCGGCGCTGTGGTTCACGTCCGCAGTTTCCTTATTTGTCGCGCGCACCATGAGCGCGCTACCCGCGAGGCGCGTCGCCCGGAGATGGCGCAGCGTGTCATCCATGAGGTCGGGCCGACGGTATCCGGGAGACGCCTTTTCTTTCGGCGATGCCGGACTTGTTCGACCACGGGCCACGCGAGTTGTGGTTCTTTGAAGACTGGGAAGCTTCCTGCGCTGCGACGTCGCGCGTATTCGCCCGCTGGGCGTTGGACGTGCATGATTACGAGTATCTGGCGTAACGCTAGATCGGTTTCATTCCGAGGGCGCTCCGCGAGCCGCGCGAGCGCCTGACCGCGACGGAGGGCACATCCGTGCACATCCTGATGGACTGCTTCAAGGCGATCGACCGCGAAGTCGGGCTTCCGTTCGGGCGGTTCTTCCTGATGACTCACGGCAATTGGGGCGATTCCGATGTGGGTCAGGCCATAGCGCAAGGCTTGAAGGTTCAAGCGGGGGCGTCCGTCAGATTGCGATGCCGGTGAGTTTATGCACTGGGCGGATCGAACGTACAGCTTCTAATCTCTCAGAACATGCCGTTGTCCAAGGTGCGGGGACGTGCCGACCGCTCGAATGATTGGAGCGGATTGCTCTTAGAGCCAAGAGCCCTCCCGTCCTGTCAAAGAGGCCGCATCTGCTTCGCCTCGATTCCTGCGGCGCTTTTATCTGCCCTCGTGCGTGAGGCGGGCCGCGCAGGCGGGGCTCATGAAACACACGACCCTGCAGGAGCTGACAGGAAGGCCGTATCAGCGCTAGTGGCTCATCGATTGGCCGCCGAGGGGTTCGGCGCAGAGCGAAGAGAAATGGCCAATGCGTAGCGCAGGGTCCGATTGGAGATTGAGTTGCCACCTGGCAACTCACCCTGAATGCCATAGCGGTAAACCGGCGTTAACGTTAAAATCCTTGCCAATAAGCCCGACTCGGCCTCATTCTGCCTACGATCAAATGCCGTAGTTGGAATGGGCATCGTAGTTATGCAGAAAGCACGTAGCTCAAAGACTCTTACATCGGGGGCTAAGCCGCTGATGACGGATGTCATCGCCGGCGACGGCGCCGCGCTGTCAGCGGAACTGCTCGCTATGCGCGAGGCTCTTTTCCCGCCGGTTTCAAAGAAATCCCTTCGATCATTTTCCTCGGTAGAGGCTGCGAAGCTCATTGGAATTGCCGACGCCTATCTGCGGCAGCTGTCGCTGGGAGGTAAGGGCCCCCAGCCGTCGCTCGGGGCCGGAGGGCGTCGGTCCTATACACTCGAGCAAATCAATGAGTTACGCGTCACGCTAGAGGAGGGGTCGAAGGGAAAGAAGTACGTACCGCATCGCCGTGAAGCGGAGCACTGCCAAGTGATGGCGGTCGTGAATTTCAAAGGCGGTAGCGGAAAGACCACGACCGCCGCGCATCTGGCGCAGTATCTCGCCCTTCACGGATACCGGGTCCTGGCAGTCGATCTCGATCCCCAGGCGTCGCTGACAGCACTTCATGGCTATCAGCCTGAGTATGATATCCAGCCGAACGAGACGATGTACGCGGCGGTGCGATACGATGAAAATCGTCGCCCGCTAAAGGACGTCATTCGCAAGACCTATTTCGCAGGCCTTGATCTGATCCCAGCCAATCTTGAGCTGATGGAGTATGAGCACGATACGCCGCGGGCGTTAGCCGAGCGTGACGCGGAACCATTCTTTGGCCGGGTTGCTACGGCGCTTGGAACAGTCGCGGATGGCTATGACGTGATGATCCTGGATTGTCCTCCTCAGCTCGGTTTTCTAACGCTCGGCGCGTTATGCGCTGCGACAGGTCTTCTGATCACCGTGCATCCTCAGATGCTCGACGTGATGTCGATGTGCCAGTTCTTACTGATGGCGTCTGATATCCTGGGTGTGGTGCAGGAGTCCGGGGGGGATCTTGATTACGATTTCATTCGATATGTCGTCACGCGGTTTGAGCCCGCAGACGCGCCCCAGACGCAGATGGTCGCTTTCATGCGGTCGCTTTTCAGGGAGCGCGTGCTCAACAGCACGATGGTCAAGTCGACAGCGATCTCAGATGCCGGGCTCTCAAAGCAAACGCTCTATGAAGTCGGGCGGGAGAATTTTGGGAAGCAAACTTACGATCGCGCAATGGAATCGCTCGACGGCGTTAATGGCGAGATCGAGAATCTGATGAAACTAGCGTGGGGACGCGAGACATGAGCCGGAAGGACACGCTGAAGGCTATGCTGACCCGCAGAACAGAAGAGTTGCCAGGTGGCAACTCGTCGTTAGAATTGGCCGCGCCGACGCCAGTGGCGCATGTGAGGTCAGGCGCTGTCGGTGCTATGGGTCGTTCGCTTGGACAAATAGCGACCGCCGCTGAGCGTGCAAGAGCGCTCGTGGCGTCTGGCGCCGCCGTCGTAGACATTCCGGCTGAGAAGCTCCTGGGATCCTTCGCGCAAGACCGTCTCGACGACGAGGGCACCGAATACGAGACGCTCTTCAATGCCATCAAGGAGTCCGGCCAGAAGAGTCCAATTCTCGTCCGGCCACATCCTGATAGGCCAGATTACTATCAGATCGCCTATGGCCACCGACGCGCAAAAATCCTCGCCAAGCTCGGACGGCCAGTGCGCGCGGTGGTCCAGGACTTGACCGACGAAGAGCTCGTTGTCATCCAAGGCCAGGAGAACTCCGCCCGCAAGGACCTCAGCTACATCGAGCGAGGTCTGTTTGCCATGACACTCGAAGATCAGGGTTTCGATCGCGCCGTGATCATGTCGGCGCTGAGCATGGAGAAGACACAGCTGTCGCGCCTTCTGGCATTGGCGAAGTCGGTTCCGAAGAGTGTTGTTCACGCAATCGGGCCCGCTCCAAAAGCAGGCCGTCCAAGATGGACAGCGCTCGCCGAGCGTCTGTCGGAACTCCCAGACATGTCGCGGCTGGACGAAGTGCTAGCCGACCCGAAATTTCAGCAGGCTGATACCGACCAGAGGTTCGTGCGTCTGTTCAATGCCATTGCGCCCAATAGGGGAGCCGCTAAGCCGCGGAAGGTCGCGGTAAAGACAGATGCCGGCAACAAGATCGCGACAGTCGAACGAGGGGGTGACACGGTCACCATCATCGTCGACGCCGATGGTTCACGTGAGTTTGGAGAGTTCATCGCGGCGAAGCTGCTGGAGCTCTACCAACAATTCGAGGAGAACAAGGAGGCGCCCATCTAAACAGCCGCTAACCCCTTAGGCCGCAAAAGAAAAAGGCCCCCGAAACAACGTCCCGGAAGCCCTTCTCAGTCCTTAAGCAAGCAGAGAATCGCACTTCCGCGAATCGCAGTCAAGAGTCCCATCGTGGGATGCGCTGTTTCGGCGAGCAGGTTTCTTTTGCCTCAACATAGGTAAAAGGAAATGCATACCCATATGCCCACGACGCCCTTCGGGCGGCGGTCGATGTCACTTGGCCTGTTGGCTAGCCAAGTGACAGCTCAGGCCGTCGCGTCCGATGTGGTGGTTCATAAATGGAAGGTCTTCCAACATATCCGGGAGGCCAGGGAAGCGATCGGCGCGACCGACCGCGCGCTCGCGATCCTCAGCGCGTTGCTGTCGTTCCACCAGGAGACGACGATGTGCGCGGATGGCGACCTCGTCGTCTTCCCGTCCAATGCACAGCTCAGCGACCGGGCGAACGGCATGTCGCCGGCGACGCTCCGCAGGCACATCGCAGTGCTCGTGCAGTGTGGCCTGATAATCCGCAGAGACAGCCCGAACGGCAAGCGGTTCGCGCGCAAAGGGCCGGCAGGTGAGATCGAGCAGGCTTACGGCTTTGACCTGGCGCCCATTGTGGCCCGGGCGGATGAGTTCAAAAGACTCGCGGAGACCACGCAGGCGGAGAAAAAGGCCCTCCGGGTTCTGCGCGAACGGCTGACGATCGCACGGCGGGATGTCGTGAAGATGATCGCTGCCGGCATCGAAGAAGGGGTTCCTGGTGACTGGCGAGGATATCGCATGGCTTACCAGGACCTCATGGACCGTCTCCCGAGGTCAGCGTCGAAGGTAACGGTGGAGATTATTCTGACCGAGCTCAGCGAGCTTCGCGCCCTTGTGCATAAAACGCTGGAGGACTTCATAAAATCACAAAATTCAAACGCCAATGAGTCTCACAATGAGCGCCACAAACAGAATTCAAATCCAGACTCTAAAACTGAATCTGAACAAAACCATGCGAAAAAAGAAGAAGGCGAAGCGTCTGGTTCTAATAACGTCCGCACGCTCCCGCAGCGGGAGCTTCCTCTGAACATCATCCTTGATGCCTGTCCCGAAATCCGGGGCCTTGCAGCAGGGGGAGAAATTCGAACGTGGCGTGATCTGCTCGCGACGGCGCAGCTGGCCCGGGCCTATCTCGGGATCAGCCCCAGTGCCTACCAGGACGCCTGTACCGCGATGGGAGAAGGCCAAGCGGCCACGGTCATCGCTGCGATCCTGCAGCGGACGGAGCACATTTCGTGCCCCGGGGGCTATCTACGCAGCCTGACGCAACGAGCGCAGGAGAGCAAATTCTCGACTTGGCCAATGGTGATGGCGCTTCTGCGGGCGAAGCTCGAGCAACAGCGTGACGGGGCAGGGGGTGTGCATGGCCGCTCGTCGTCGGCTGACGGGACTGATCCGGTGGGCAATCGGTGATGAGCACGCGTGACCCCGAACGGGGGGTGCTGGAAGGGCCCGCCTGGTTGCTTGGCTCGAGACTAGAGACCGGCCGCCTTGGTCAGGTTGACCCTGAACCGATCCCGTCGGCGCTGATAGCGGCGGGTCATTTCCGCGCTGGCATGGCCGAGCTGCCTCTGGACGTGCCGCTCGTCGACCTCGGCGGAAGAGGCGAGCCCGGCGCGCAGCGAATGGCCGGCGAATTTTTTCTCCCGTTCGCCCTCAGTGAGATCGCCGCGGACACCGGCGGCGAGCGCCGTGCGCTTGACGAGGCGTGCTACCTCGCGGTCGGTCAGGCGGTCGGGGCCAACGTCCTTGCCTTGCCGCGTCACGCGCCGGAACAGGGGTCCGTGGCCGATCTTCGCCAGCTTGAGCCAGGTTTCCAGCGCCACCACGGGGCAGGTGGCATCGGACGATCCACGCCCGACCTCGACCTCCCGCCAGCCGGTCTTGCCGCGGAGCGTCACGATCATCCCCTTGTCGAGGATCTCCACCCAACCGCGGCCGTCCTCGGTCTGGTCCCGGGCGACGTCGAGGCCGACGATCTCGGAGCGGCGCAAGCCGCCGGCGAAGCCAAGGAGCAGCATGGCGCGATCCCGCAGGCCGCGCAGCGCGCCGCGGTCGAGCGTCTCCAGCATGGCGATGACATCCTCGGGCAGGACCGCTTCCTTCTGCCGGGGCGGGGCGGCGTGGGTGTTGCGGATGCCCGTCAGCACGGTGGCGATATGCCGATCGCTCCGATCCAGCACCGCGCCGCGCTGGGTGTAGTTCCAGGAGATGGCGGACAGCCGGCGCTCGATGGTCGTGACCGCATTTGGCTCGCCACCCGGAATGGCGGCGCCCGACGCGCAGGCCGTGATGTAGAGCCCGACCACCTCCGGGGCAGGGGGGAGGGGCTCAAGGCCCTGCCGCCGGCACCAGGCGGAAAAGTGCTTCCAGTCGGAAGCATAGGCGCGACGCGTGTTGGCCGAGCTTGCGGCCTCGACGTAGTCCCGTGCGCGGTCTGCGAGGCGTTCGAGATGCGCCGGAAGGGCAGGGGAGGGGGCCTGCGATGCTACCAATGCCGTAGCCGGATCCGGAGGGCCGTCCTCATCGCCGAGCTGGTCAGGAGCGGGGTCGCTGCTCGCCACCATCACGCGACCTCGATGTCGGTTTGTGAGAAGTCATTGCCCTTGAACAGCAGCGGCACCCGGTACGCCCGCGCGCAGGCATACGACATGCAGTCGGCGAGGTTGAGCTGGGCCGGATGGCCGCGGCCCTTGCCGAAGGTCGCGAAAGCGGCGACGGCGCGCTTGGCGATGCTGGCGTTGATGGGAATTACGGAGATCCGCGCCTCCTCTAGGACCTGCTGGATGCGCACCTCGACGTCGACGGGGTCGACCTTGAGCAGTGTCGACAGACGCATCGCCGCTTCCAGGATGACCAGACCCGAGGTGTAGCGGCGCGGCGCGTCGGTGAGCTTGTTGGCGAAGACGACGGCGTCCGGCTCGTCGGCGAGGATTGAGACGATGACCGAGGTGTCGACGAACATCAGTGGCCCCACATCTCATCGACCTCGTCTTTGGTCATCTCCCGGCCGCCGGGCTGTGCTTCGGCCGCCAGCGCCGTGGCGATCTGCTTGAGACGGCTGGCCAGCGGCTCCTTGTCCTTCTCGCGTGTCAGCTCGCCCTCCAGGGCTTGGATCACGGCTTCGGTCATCGTAACCTTGCGCCGTGCCGCCAGCTGCTCGGCCAGCACGCGGGCGCGTTCATCACGGATCTGCAGCGTTCGCATCGCGGGCTCCTCTGTATGGACGTTCTTATCATGATGTATGGATGAAGTCATCCATACGCGCCCTGACCCGGGTTTGCCAGCTCGAAGTCCCCCGCGGGGACAGACCTCGCGCGCCAGGCGCTGTTGACCGATCCGCAGCTGGCAGAGCGGTTCGAAGCCTTCCACCTGCAGCACTGGAAGAACGATGCACGCCTCGCGCAGTTGCTGGCGAGCCTGGCGACGATCCTGCCGCTGCGGCGACCCTCGAATCTCGCGGCACCGGCGATCCGTACGCGCGTGCTCGATCTCACCGATGGCGTCACGGTGCGGATCTTCCGCCTGATCGAGACGGTTGCAGTCGAGGCGATCCGCTCCGGCGCAGAATGCATCACCATGGACAGCTTCCAGACCGAGGAACTGGTGCTGCCACTCGTCGCGATGACGCGCAAGGTCGAGGCGCGCCTTCAGCCGCGCGCCGGTCGATGACAGTGCGGCGCGAGCTTCCCCTCGCGCCCCGGCCCGAAGGCGATGAGCTGCTGTCGTCTTGGCAAGGTCGCGTCGCATGCCGCTATGACCTCATCCACGACGACCTTTCGAGGTGGCTTGGCGTCCTCCGAGACGACCGCTGTGCCGGATTCACCGAGCGGGACTTCGCACCCTCGGCCGAGATGGTGCAGGCTTGGGCGGCGTCGTGCCGATTTTCGGAAGAGCGCGTGCAGGCCCTCACGCTCTCCTCGCGGCCACGGTCGCGCAGCTGGTATGTCTGGGGGGAGGGGAGGGTGCCCGGCGCTTTCCAGCGGCCGGTCTGTTTGGCCTGTCTTGATGACGATGCCGCCGCCTGCCGCGACCATCATATCCGCCGGTCGTGGGCGCTGGTGGAGACCGTGGTCTGCGACCGCCATCATCGTATTCTCGATGAAGCCTGTCCGCACTGTTTCGATGATTCCGGTTTCCGCTTCGTTGTTCATGAGGCAGCAGCTCGGCTGGCCTGTGTCCGATGCGGCAGGCTTGCACGAGCGGCACCCCAGGGGCGCCGCGCCGGCTCCACAGGGCTCTTTGCCACCGTGTCGGCGCTGGTGGCGGCAACGATCGACGATCAGTCTGCGGTCCGGGATCGGATGATCCATGTCGCTCGGCTGCTGTGGAAGCCGCCTCGCCCGCGCACCGGGCGTCGCACACCATTCGTGGCCGATGTCGTTCCGGATCTTCGTCTGACGCCGACGGCACAGGCGCGGGTCGATCCCGCCGAGCCTCTGGCAACGGCGCCGATCGGCTGGCGCATGGTGACGCTTCTGGGCGTCGTGGCGTTGCTGGACCTCGGCCGCTCCTCGATGAGGGGCCGCCCGGCCTTCACACTGGACCAGATGGTGGCCTGGACCGAGGAGCCGCGCCCGCGGGTGAAGGAGCGACCCGCGCCGATGGCGGCTTCCTCGTGTGCGAAAACCCCGGGCCGATCGGATGCGGACGATCTGGCGCTTGCCCGGTCCATCCTGGCCCGTGCGGAATGGCGTGCCGCTCAGGGGCAGGATCCGCGCCCGCAGCGCCGAACTCTCAACACCCTGTCCAACAAGGCCCTGGCCCGGCGGCCTCGGGCCGATGCCCCGGCTCCGTCGGCAGTGCGGTTGGCGGCAGGGCGTGGCGCCGCCCAAGGACCGGCGCACAGCGCCACCAGGGCCGCAGAAGTCCCGCGGGTTCCCCCGCGCGCGCGGGCTCTCAGGAGCCGCGGGCTTGTCGCCGGCGCCAGCGCGCTCGGAACGGGCACGTTGCGATCTCAGGCATCGTCCCGCGGCTGCGGCACCACGCGCCCCAGCCGGCGCGCCTGGTCGAGCAGGGACTTTTCACCGAGGAGGCCGCCCACTGCCGCCCGCCACGGGGCGTGCGCTCGCGCATCCGCTCGAGCTGGGCGGCGATGTCGCGCAGGCTGAGATCCGGGTCGGCGATGGCGATGCCGGCGACCAGCGTCATCAGCCGGTCCTCGGGCGGGCGCCGGGGCGAGCGCTGGAGCAGTTCCGCCTCCGCCATCCGCTCCTGCACCAGCCGATGCACGGCGCGCCGCAGCTTCTCGATGGTCCAGTTCTGGCCACGATGGTTCAGCACCCGCACGACGTCGTCCCAGCTGTGCTGCGGCCGCATGCGCCGCACGATCGGCAGCCAGGTCGAGGCCGAGGCGATCAGGTCGCCCACATAGACCTTCTGGCGTGCCGCCGCGGCGGCGCGGATGGCCTCTGGTCGGCGCTCGCGCAGGCCAGGGTTGCCGGCGCGCTTGCCGCGCGCCTTGGCCGCCTTCATGCCGGCTTTGGTGCGCTCGGCGATCAGGGCGCGCTCGAGCTGGGCGACGGCGCCGAGCACCTGCAGCGAGAACATGCCTTGTGGCGTCGAGGTGTCGATCGGGTCGCGCAGCGAGCGGAAGTGAGCCTGACGTCCCTCCAGGTCCTCGATCACCGCGAGCAGGTGGCTGACCGAGCGGGCGAGGCGGTCGAGCCGCACCACCACCAGGACGTCACTGGGCCCGATCTCGCGCATCAGCCTGGCCAGCACCGGCCGGGCCCGCGAGGCGCCGGAGCCGTGCTCCTGGCGGATGATCTGGCAGCCGGCCGCGCGCAGCTCGTCGACCTGCGCATCGGTCGCCTGCTCGTCGGTCGAGACCCGAGCATAGCCGATCAGGCGGCGGGCCGGCCGGGGAGGGGAGAGGACGGGGCGGGCCATGGGGTTTCCAGGGGGCGAGTCTTGGGGGCGATTCCAGGCCTTTGTACAATCAATACAGATTTGAGCAAACGAACCTTTGCAGGCGTGTTTTATCGATCGCGTCAGAGGACCGTGAAGGCGGCCGGTGGGTTTCAGATGGACCCAAGGGTCATCTAACGTCAAAACGCTCGCCTACGGCCTTCTGTGCGGAAAAGGGGCGCTTTCAGGGACCTTGGAGGCGCGTGAGGTGGGATGGTTAGGCCGCAAGGATGTCGGTTTTGGAAAAATCGTTGCCGATAAAGAGTAGGCGCTCGTTGGAGCGCTTCGACAGGGCATAGGAAAAGCAATCGGCGAAATTCAGTGCGGCCGGGTGGCGCCCCTTACCATAAGCAAGCCAGGCCTGCGTTGCCAGGTCCGCCAGCTCCGCGTCGACCGGAATGATGTCGGCCCCAATTTTGGTGAGCCACAGGTCGATCTCGGCGAGCGCGTGCTCGCCGCGCCGGCTGACCAGAACCATTCGGGCCTCAAACACGCATGTAGCGGGGACGAGGCGAACAGGGGCGCCGACGATCGATCGCTCGAGCGCATCGGCTTCAGGCTCATTGCGCAGGATCGCAACGATGGCAGAGGTATCGATCACCATCAGTTTGGGATTCCGTGCTCGTCGAAGCCAACGATCTCCTCGTCACTCCTGGTGTCTAGCTCAGGTAACCGCGCCACCCGCTCGCGGATTGCACGCAGCTCGCCGAGAAGACGTGCTTGAGCGGTATCTCCATAGCCCATGCGGTGCAGGCGTTCGCTCAGGGCCTGGTGAATGGCGGCAGTCTTGGTGACGCCCTGGCGGCGGGCGAGCTCGTCGGCAAGGGCGACGGTCGCCGGATTTTTGATGTTCAGAGACATGGGAAGGGTTCCGAATATTCTACCTTTCAGGTCATTTCTACCCTGTTTGGCGCCCTCTGTCAATATGTCCGATAATGCAACATTATCGGACATTATTATTTGGCGACGGGCGGTGCGGTTTCGTTCGTTAATGGTGGCACAAAGCGCACCACTCGGCTATGCTTCCGGACGATGCCCGCACCAGACTCCGCCTCTATTCCGGCTTTCCAGACCCCGGTCGTCCCGGGTTGGGCGGTGCCGCGCGCGCCGATCGCTGATCCGGCCGAGGCCGCCTACCTCGCCGGAGCAGCCTTGAATTCCCTCGACAATCTGGTGCGAGCAGAGCCGCCCTGGGCCGGCGCCTGGCGCCAGCGGGTGGCCCTCAGCGCGGCCGCGAGCGTCGCCCGCCTGCTCGGCCACCACGAGGATGCGGCGGCGCTGCGCGATGCCTGGCACCTGCGCCCGCCCGGCGCCGATCCGGGCCCCGCCGGGAACCTGCTGGCCGCCTGGCGGCGCCTGGCCTCCCGCTCCCCGATCATTGACGTCGACGGCGTGCGCTCCCTCGCCAATCTGCTGGGCCTCGCCTGGGCGCCGGCGTTCGAGCGCCTGCCGGAAGCGATTGCGGCGGCCGCGGCTTCCGGCCGGCCGGCGCCGCTCGCCGCCGCTGCGGTCGCCGGCGCGGTTCCCGCCCTTGGACCCGCGGCCGAGGCGCTGGCCTGGTGGCTCGCGGACCTCGTTTTGGCTGTGCGCCTGCGCTGGCCGATCCCGGTGCCGGTGCTTGCCACCCAGGTCCACGCGCCGGTGCTGCGCGGTGGTCCGGGCGGTCGCCGGCATCGGCCGGGAGGGGAGGGGGGCGAGCTGGCCCTGTGCCTCGCCGCGGCCGCCGGCGCGGCGGAGGCGTGCCGCCTAGCCGCCGAGATCGGCCGCCGCGCCGCACGGCTCGAGGCCGTGGTGCCGAAGCTGCGCGCCAAGGGGGCGGGGGAGGCGGTCCGGCTGCTGCTCGAGGACGACGCGGTGTCGGGGTCCCTGACGACACCGTCGCTATCGCGCTGGGCATCGCGTCGGCTGTTTGAGCGGCTGGTGGCACTCGATGCCGTGCGCGAGCTTTCCGGCCGGCCCACCTTCCGGCTCTACGGGCTCTAACCATGGGTCGCCGACGCCGCGCCACGACGGCCCTCGACACCGAACTCGCCGAGTTGCCGACCGAGCTGCGCTGGCGCGAATGGATGGCGCGGGTCGAGGCGGTGCTGTTCGCCGCGCCCGGGATCGTCGACCGGGAGGTGCTCGCCCGCGTGGTCGGCCGCGACTGCAGTCTCGAGCTGGTGATCGACGATATCCGCGCGGCGCTGCGCGAGCGGCCCTACGAACTGGTGGCGGTCGCCGGTGGCTGGCAGCTGCGCACCCGGCCGCGCCATGCCGAGGCGCTCCATGCCGCGTTCGGCTCGGAACCGGCGCCGGTCCAGCTCTCCGAGGCCGGGATGCTCGTGCTCGCCTCAATCGCCTACCATCAGCCGGTGACCCGGGGCGCCCTGAGCGAGATGATCGGCAAGGCGGTCAGCCGCGACACCATCGCCGAGCTGCGCGCACGGGACTTTATCGTTGCCGGGCCGCGGAGCCCGCAGCCGGGTGCGCCCTACACCTACGTGACGACGCGGGCCTTCCTCGTGCACTTCGGTCTCGACACCCTGCGCGACCTCCCCGACATCGAGGCGTTCGAGGACGCCGGGCTGCTCGACACGGTGCAACTGCGCTCCGGCGGGTTCCCCCTGCCGGGCGACGATGAGGACGATCTCGGACCCGAGGATGGGGAAGACGAGGAGGGAGATTGAGCGATCGACAGCGCCTGTAGGTTCTGAAGGCGACGTTGGTAGGTGTGTTTCGGGTGGATTGGCGTGAGCTGGATTGACAAGCTAAGGGCTCTGCGCGGTTGGTTGTTCGAGTTGTCAAAGTTGACGAAGTTGTCTCTCGTTCCTATCTTCCTGCTAGGAGTTGGACCGATGGCAAGCAAGCTGCAGACTGTGACCCCGACTGGCGTGAAGCCGCTGCGCAAGCGCACAGGCCGTAGGTTGACGATGTTCATGCTCAAGGGCGATCCAGTCCAGGCCTTGAAGCGATATGGACTTCCGCCAGGTGCCAAAGTCGCGATCGTGTCGTCGGGTCCCAGAGCCGCGCGGAAGCTGAGTGCGGCTGTCGGCAAGGGCGTCGAGGTGGGGGCAGAAATCACAATCGCCGATCTCGAGACCGAATTGCCGGTTGCCGTTATCGACAAGGCGGCGTTCGAGCCGGACGCACGCAGCCGGGCTATTGTCGAGGGCCTGCGCATCGCCGAGCGAGACCTGAAGGAGGCCGGCGGCGCGTATGATCTTGCGCAGGTTCGCACCCTGATGCGCGGTGTGTCACGGCAGGCGGTCGACAAGCGGGTGCAGGACGGCAGCCTGCTGGCGGTGCCGGGGCCGAGCAACCGGCGGGTCTACCCGACGCTGCAGTTTAATCGCGACGGCTCGATCGTGCCGGGCCTGAAGGAGGTCCAGGATGCGCTGCCGACCCGTAGCCCGTGGACGATTCTGAACTTTCTGAGCCGGTCCGACGCTCGGCTCGGAGGGCGGCGGCCGATCGACCTCCTAAAGGAAGGCAGCACGCAACTCGTGGTCGAAGCGGCGCAGCGCTATGGTGAGCAGGGGGCGTGAGTACACCGCTCCCGCCGGCGGATCTTCATGCCCGCGACCCGGAACTTGTGGTGCTTCCTGCGGATGCCGACCTGCATCGCTTTTACACGGCGACCTATGATCCGATCTATTTCGACCGGTCGCAGCTGGGCCGCTTCAACGCGCCGGACGCATCCTACGGTGTGCTCTATGGTGCGCAGGAGGTCGCCGGCGCCTTCGCCGAGACATTCCTGCGCACGCCAGGGAACACCCTCATCGACGCGGACTTTCTCGGCCGCAAAGGGTACGTGCGCCTCAGGACGATGCGGGAGCTCCGGCTCGTCAAGCTGACCGGATCCGGCCTTGCGCGCATCGGCGCGACGGCGGAGGTTCCCCATCGCGGTCTGCCCTACGATACGCCACAGGCATGGTCAAAGGCTTTGGCCGCGCACCCCATCGACACCGACGGCATCGCCTATCTGGCGCGGCACGACGATTCCCAGCTGTGCTTCGCGATCTTCGATCGCGCAGGGGCGGCGCTGTCCGAAGTGGAACGCCGCATCGATCTCGACATGGACTGGTTCTGGGAAATCGCCATGCGGTATCGGGTCGGCCTTGCTCCGTAGTGCAAGTCAATCCATCACCTTTCGCTGTCAATCGACTCTGAGAACCGACCCCGTATCGCCGTTGAATATTGGGTTTGACGCAGTTTCGAT
>NZ_JBAFVS010000025.1:0-73639 GCF_043194565.1 Xanthobacter autotrophicus ATCC 700552
CGAGCGGCAGCGAAAGGCGCAGCTCGGCCGGGGCGATGCCGTAGTCCCTGAGCCATCGCATGGGAGCGGGTGGCCCATGGCCGCGATGGAAGGTGTCCCAACCCTCCTGCGCGCGGGCGCCGGGCCAGTCCACCGCAATGTCCGAACGGCCCTCGGGCACCGCCGGATCGGGGGAGAGCGCGAAGCGCAGGGCACGGGAGGTGGCAGCCTCCACCAGCTCGCCGCGCTCGGGCGCGGGCGCCCCGTCGACCAGCCTTGCGAGCCGCGTCGCGTGCTCGACGGCCATGGCGCGCTGATCCGCCCGGATGATCGCGCCCCGCTCCGCCGTGAACAGCCAGAAGCTGGCGATCTGGCCGAGGATCATGGCTGCCACCGAAAGCAGGGCCACCTGGGCCAGCAGGCTGGTGGGCAGAAGACGCCTCATCTCGCCTCCCGCACATCGGCGGCGAGGCTGTAGCCGCCTGCCCGGATGGTGGTGATGATCTTCGGCTCAGCCGGGTTCGCCTCGATCTTGCGGCGCAGACGGCTGACCTGGTTGTCGATGGTGCGGTCGAAGGCGTCGGCGCTGCGGCCGCTGGTCAGGTCCATCAGCTGGTCGCGGGAGAGCACAAAGCGGGGCCGCTCCAGAAAGGCCACCAGCAGCTTGAATTCGGCGGTGGTGAGGGCGACCTCCCGTCCATCCGCCGCATGCACGAGCTGGCGGCTGTCGGTATCAAGTACCCAGCCGGCAAAGGCCAGCTTGCGCCCGCCGAGGGCGCCCGCCAACAGTTCGGGGCGCTCGCTGCGACGCAGGATGGCCTTCACCCGCGCCAGCAGCTCGCGGGGGCTGAAGGGCTTCACCAGATAGTCGTCCGCGCCGATCTCAAGGCCGACCACCCGGTCGGTCTCCTCCGCCAGCGCGCTGAGCATGAGGATGGGCGGGCCGCCCGCCGCGCTCAGGCGACGCGCCGCCGAAAGCCCGTCCTCGCCCGGCATCATCACGTCGAGGATCACGAGATCGAAGCGTCCGCCCCGCAGATGCTCGTCCATCTCAGCCGCCGACTTCGCGGTGGTCGCCCTCAGCCCGTTCTTCTCCAGGTACCGGCCGACCGCATCCCTGATCTCGCGGTGATCGTCCACGACCAGGATGTGAGGAATGTGAGGGTGCTCTGGCATGGGGCAGGTTTAGCGCCTCCTTGGGCGACCCGGAAAACCAATTGTCGCGTCCGGTCGCGAAGGCGGGGCTTGCGACAGAGCGATACACTTCGCCCCTTCCGCCGATATCCTGCTGCGACGCAGCCCGCCCATCCTCCCCCCATCGAAATGCACAACCGATGAGGTGAGGACATGAAACGCAAGACGCTCGCGATCCTGGGCGCCGTCGCCGCCGTTGCCGTAGTGGGGGCGGTGTCGATCCCCGCCATTGCCGGCGGCCCGGGTGGCTGCTGGGGCGGCGGTCCCGGCTTCGGCATGATGGGCGGCCATGGCGGCCCGGGCTGGCAGGGCATGGGTGGCCCCATGAACGGCCCAATGGGTGGGCGCATGGGCGGTGGCATGGGCGGCCCCATGGGCGGCGGCATGCATGGGCCCATGGGCCGCTTCGCCGCCGCGCAGGTCTTCATGACCTTCGACGCCGATGGGAACGGCACCGTGACCGTCGCCGAGGCGGAAGCCGGCATCGAGAAGCTGCGGGCGAGCCATGATGGCGACGGCAACGGCACCTTGTCCCGCGAGGAGTTCGGCAAGCTCTTCGCCGAGGTGACGAAGAACATGGCCGACCGCCCCTTCGCCATGCTCGACGCCAATGGCGACGGCCAGCTGAGCGCCGAGGAGATGCGCTTTCCCGCCCAGATGATGGCGCGGATGCAGGCGTGGCACGGCCAGCAGGCCGCGCCCGGCACCAAGCCGGGGAACTGATCCGGAGCCGGGGGCGGTCCCGCGCCGGGGCCGCCCCATCCCCCGACACGGAAAGGCAAAGTCATGACCGTCCCCGTCGCCGCCGGATACTCTCGCACCCAGATCGCCCTGCATTGGGCGGTCGCGGCTCTCGTGGCCGCCCAATATCTCTTCAACGACGCCATCGCCGAGGCCTGGAGCGCCTATGTGAAGGGCACGGCGGCCCTCGGGTTCGACCCGCTGGTCCCTGCCCATGTGGCGGGCGGCGTCCTCATCCTCGCGCTGGTCCTGTGGCGCATCGCCCTGCGCGCGACGCGCGGCACGCCGCCGCTGCCCGAGCGCGAGCCCCCGGCGCTCGCCGTGCTGGCGCGGGCGACGCATCTCGCTTTCTATGGGGTGCTGATCGCCCTTTCGGTCTCCGGCGCCCTCGCTTGGTTCGCCGATGTCCGGCCCGCGGCCGGCGCCCACAACGTGCTGAAGGTGGTTCTGCTGGCGCTGATCGTTCTGCACGTCCTCGCCGTGATCTTTCACCAGAGCGTGCTGAAGACCAGCGTCATGCGGCGCATGGTACGTCCCGGCGCCTGAGGGCGGGGGCGTCGCGGAACCTCAGGCGGGTGAAACCGCTTCGGCTTCCAGCCGGCCATCGCGAAGGGCGAAGATGTGGTCGAAGCGATCAAAGATCTTCTCATCGTGGGTGACGGCGATGATCGCGGCATCCTGATCGATGGCGACCTGGCGCAAGAGGTCCATGACGATCCCGGCGCGCTTGGAGTCGAGGGCCGCGGTGGGCTCGTCAGCCAGGATGATGCGCGGGCGATTGGCCAGCGCGCGGGCGATCGCGACACGCTGCGCCTCCCCGCCCGAAAGCTTGGCCGGCATCGCCGAGCGTCGATTGCCGACCTCCAGATAGTCGAGGAGCTCGGCCGCCCGTGCTCGGGCCGTCTCGGCATCCTTGCCGGCCAGGCGCAGGACGAGGGCCACATTGTCGGTTGCGTCGAGAAAGGGGATCAGGTTGTGGAACTGGAAAATGAAGCCGATCTTGTCCAGCCGCAGACGCCTGAGATCCGACCTCAGCCAGCGCCCATCCTCGATCACGCGCTCGCCATCGAGCGCCATCGATCCCGACGAGGCCGCGAGGATGCAGCCGATCACGTTCAGCAGTGTCGTCTTGCCGGAGCCCGACGGACCCAGCAGAGCCACCACCTGGCGCGGGTAGACCGTCAGCGAGACGTCGCGCAGGGCATCGACACGCGTTGCTCCCGTGCCGAAATGCTTGGAGATGTGATCGAGGCGAACCAGGGGATCACCGGCCAATGGCATGTCGCCTACCCTCCGAGCGCTGTGGCGGGATCAACCCGCAAGGCCGCGCGAACACCCAGGCCGCTCGACGCGATGCAAACCGCAAGCACGATCAGGCCGAGCCCGGCGACATTGTCCGCATCGAGGACCACCCGACGCGGGAAATGATCCTTAATGGCGAAGATCATGGCCGTGCCGAGCGTGAACCCGATCAGGCCGAGCGCCAGCGCCTGCTGCACGATCATCAGGACGATCGTGCGATCGGGGGCGCCGATCAGCTTGAGCGTCGCGATCTGCTTCAGCTTTTCCATGGTCATCGTATAGATGATGAGGGCGATGATCACCGCGGACACAAAGAGCAGGATTGTCGTGAACAGCCCGATCTGGCGTCGGGCGCGATCGACCAGCGACCGGGACAGGATATCCTCCTGCTCCGCCTGCGTGATGGCCGAAAAGTGTTTCCACCGACGAACCGTCTCCGCCACGGCATCCACTGACGCATTGGGTTGAAGGCGTGCGATGACGGCATTGACCGTGTCGCGACCGGCCCCCGCGGTTCCGCGTGCGATCTGGACGCGGGCCGCGGGAGGACCAAGATCGAACTGCAGCTTCTGCGCGTCCCCCAACGTGATGTAGACAGCCGGGTCGCCGCCGGAATTGACCTGGTGCCGGGTGAGGCCGACGACCGCGAACGTGTTGCGCCCGAGCTTGATCCTGTCGCCGAGAACAAGTCCGGTCGCCTGATCGGCGACCATCTCGAAATGGCTGCGCGCGATGGCGCGTCCTTCGACGATCTCCGGCGGCCCCCCTGGCCTCGTGAGCTCGTAGCCGATGACATAGAGGCGGAGCTTGCGGCCTTGATGATCTGCCTCGACGGTCTGGTAGGTGATGCCGCCTGCCGCGGTCACGCCGGCAATGCGCGCCACCGCTTCGCGAACGTCGCCTGGAATGCGGGACGCTTCGGCGAACGGGCCGCGCGAGTTGGCTTCCACGACCCAGAGATTGACTGCCGGCGCACGGGAGATCGTCAAGGCGTCAACGACGATGCCGCGATAAATTCCGATCATCGCCATGACTACCCCGAGCAAAAGGGCGAGCCCCAGGCAGGTCAGCAAGAAGCGCCCGAGGTTGTGGCAAATGTCGCGATAGGCAAGGTTCATGGGGCGCCTGCCTCGATGGCGCGCGCGGCCCGGTCCTCCTTGAAGGCCGGATCGACCTGGGTGACGACAAGCGCTCCCTCGGGCAGGCCGCCGACGATTTCGAGCCGCCCATCCTCGGTGCGGTGGCGAAAGGCGACGAGACGGCGCTTGAGGCGTCCCTGCTCCACGGTCCAGACCTTGCCTTCCCGCCCGTCATAGCCTTGCACGGCGGCTTCCGGAACGAGCAGGGCCTTGTCGAGCGTGGCGACGGAGATCCAGAACTCGACTTGCTCGCCGAGGAAGATGCGGGGCGGAGGATTGTCTCCCTTCACATAGATGCGCCGCTCCTCCGTGACACGGTCGCTTTCAAGGCCGATGCGCGTCACGCGCCCGGTGAAGGTTTGCTGCGGGCTTGAGCGCCTGCGGGCGTCGACACGCTGGCCCTCCTCGATGAAGCCGGCACGCGCCTCGTCCACATAGGCCAGCCCCCAATAGGTGCCGACCGCCACGAGGGAAAAGATGGGCTCCCCCGGATTGACGACGCTGCCGGCCTCCTTGTGGCGCGCGATGACGATGGCGTCGTAGGGCGCGACCAGCGTGCGATGGCGCAGCATGGTCTGCTCAAACTGCAGCTGGGCGCGCGCATCGGCGAGCTGGGCCTTGGAGCTTGCAAGCTCGCTTTCCGCCACAAGCGCATCCGCATTGGCGACAGCCTCGTCGAGCAGCGTCTCCTCGGCGACTTGCTGGGAGACGATATCGCGTCCCGCCAGGGTTTGCTTGCGCCGGTTGGCCACCTGCTTCTGGGCGAAGACGGCCTTCGCCTTCTGGAGGTTCGCCTCGGCGCGACGGATGTTGACCTCGGCGATCTCCACTGCAGCCACCGCCTTGGCGACCTTGGCCTCCTGCTCCCCCGCGTCGAGGCGCGCGAGCAGCTGCCCCTGGGACACGCGGTCCCCATGATCGGCCAGAAGCTCGGTGAGGGTCGCACCGACCTCGAAGCCGATCTTGGACAACACCTGGGCCTCGACGGTGCCCAGGCCGAACACCCGCACCGGCACGTTTTGCTCGGGAGAGGCGACGTTGACGGCAATGGGCCTGCTGCCGACGAACAAGACCCCCGCCACAAGCATGGCGACCGCCGCGGCGGACAGGGCCATCGTCCTGAGCATCCGTCCTCTGGGGCGCCTTTCGGCGGCGCCCGCGGATGAGGAAGGCATGGGCGGCTGCGCCCCGTCTTGTCCGTCCGACACTTTCACCTCCTCCCAGAAGTCTCCACCGCGTCGCACCGACATCCGGGTGAGGCCGATATCAGCATCATTTCGGACGCGGCGCATTGCTCGGACCCCGGGCGATCCTCGGCAGGCTCAATGCGCGCGGCGGACGACAATCCCGGCAACATCCGCCTGGCGGAGCAAACCCGATGAGACAGGCCGGTCGCGACAAAGTACGACAGAGGGGGGGCCTCCGCCCCCCACGGCGGCGAGGCCCGCCCCGTCACGCTCACATCATGCATCCCATGCCGGTGAGCAGCTCGTTGGCCTTCTTCTTCTGGCCATCGCTGAGCGCGGTGTAGAGGTCGCTTAGCGGCTGCTTCATGCCCTTGAGAGCGGCGACGCGGGCTTCCATCACCGCGACGCGGGACTCAAGGCGCTCCATCGGCGTATCGGCGTCAAAGCTGGCGCGCATGGACTGGTGCAGGCCCTGCATGCTGACGAAATTGTTCTTCATCGCCACCACATAGGCGTCCCATGCCTTGGTCTGCGCATCGGTGACGCCGAGCTCGGCCTTCAGGAAGGCAACTCGCCCCTCAATGAAGGCGGGGAGCTGGCCGTCGGCATCACCCGTCATCCAGCCACCGCAGCCGCCCATCATGCCCCGGGCCGAGCGATGGAACCCGGGACCCCAGCCCCCCTGGCCGGGACCCATATATCCCGGACCCTGACCCATCATGCCCGGACCATAGCCGGGCCCACCGCCCATCTGGGCGCTCGCCGGCACGGCGGACAATGCCGCCGCGACCAGCGCGAACGCTGCGACGCCCGTGACGGAAAAAGACTTGATCTTCATGACGCTCTCCCTTCCTGCGGGCGGACACGTCCGCCCCTCCGACCTGCGCCGGGGTTGAGCCCGAACATTTTACGCCGCGCCTGCGCCTCCTGCCGCATCGATCCACGCGCAATGCCCCAATCGTGAGGCATGGCGGACGGCTTTCGCGGTCCTGTCGCGCGACCCACAGCAGCGGGCGGGCACACCCGAAACTGTCGTTACCGATGGCCGGCATCACCGCGCTACCGGCGATAGACCTCGATCAAAAATGCGTTTGCACGCATATGCGCATGAGCGTAAATAGATCCCATGCAGTCCGCCCTCACCCTTCTGTCGGCCCTGGCCGAACCCACCCGCCTCGCGGCGATGCGCCTCCTATGGGACGGGCGCGAGCATTGCGTCTGCGAACTCGTGCGCGTCCTCGGTGTCACCCAGTCCCGCATGTCGCGCCATATGGCGGTGCTCAAGCAGGCGGGCGTCGTGGTGGACCGGCGGGACGCCCAATGGGTGCGCTACCGCCGCAATCCCGAATTGCCGGCCGAGCAGGCCGCCATCATTGATGCCGTCCTCATCAGCCTGGACGCGTCATCGAACAGGAGAGCCGCATGAGCGCCGACCTGTCATTGACCGGGCGCAAGCCGCCGCGGGATGCATCGCCTCTGGCCTGGGCCGCGGCAACGATAGCGGCGATCGCCCTCTGGTTCGTGGTCTATGCCCAGCTCGCGCCCTTCTCCCAATGGCTGGTGGCCCGCCTGCCGGTGGAGCCCGGCAGCCATCTTGCCGATGCGGTCACGTTCTTCATCTACGACACGCCCAAGGTGCTGATGCTGCTGACGCTGGTGGTGTTCGCCATGGGCGTGGTGCGCAGCTTCTTCTCCGCCGAGCGCACCCGTGCGCTGCTCGCCGGAAAGCGCGAGGGGCTCGGCAATATCGCGGCCGCCGGCCTCGGCATCGTCACGCCTTTCTGCTCCTGCTCGGCGGTGCCGCTGTTCGTCGGTTTCGTCTCCGCCGGGGTCCCCCTTGGCGTCACCTTCTCCTTCCTCATCGCTGCGCCCATGGTCAATGAGGTGGCGCTGGGCCTGCTGTTCGCGCTCGTGGGCTGGAAGGTGGCGCTCACCTATCTGGCCTTCGGCCTGGCGGTGGCCATCGTCGCCGGCTGGGTCATCGGGCGGCTGCACCTGGAGAGCTGGCTGGAAGACTGGGTGCGCAACGTGCGCGCCGCTCCGGTCGAGCTGCCGCCGAACGGCATGACGCTGGTGGATCGCATCAAAGCCGGCCTCGACGCGGTGCGCGACATCGTCGGCAAGGTGTGGATGTGGATCATCGCCGGCATCGCGGCGGGCGCCTTCATCCACGGCTTCGTGCCGGCGGACCTCCTCGCCTCCATCATGGGGCGGGATGCGTGGTGGTCGGTTCCCGCCGCGGTCCTGCTGGGCATTCCCATGTATTCCAATGCCGCGGGCATCATCCCGGTGGTGGAGGCCCTGCTGGCCAAGGGGGCGGCGCTGGGCACCGTGCTCGCCTTCATGATGGCGGTGATCGCCCTGTCGCTGCCGGAAATGATCATCCTGCGCAAAGTGCTGAGCCTGAAGCTGATCGCCGTGTTCGTGGGCGTGGTCGGCGCCGGCATCCTCGCCGTGGGCTTCCTGTTCAACGCGCTGTTCTCTTAAAACAAGAAAGGCGAAGGCCAAGAAAGGCAAAAACCATGAAAGACGTGAAGGTGCTCGGCCCCGGCTGCTCCCGCTGCGAGGCAACGGCGCAGATGGTGCGGGACGAGGCGGCCAAGCTCGGGCTCGACGTGAGCGTGGAGAAGGTGACGGACTATGCGGTGATCGCCGGCTACGGCATCGCCTCGACCCCCGGCATCGTCATCGACGGCAAGGTGGTGCATGCGGGCGGTCTGCCCAAGCCGGACGACGTCGCCCGCTGGCTCGCGGCCTGAACGCTGCCATGCTGGAATACAAGGTTCGCGCGGCGCGCATCGACGCACACGGCAGCCTCGCCCGCACCAAAGAGGCCGAGATCACCCTCGACACCGACGTCGGCGGACGCGCCGATGCGTTCAACCCGGCGGAACTGTTTCTCGCCGCCATCGCGGCCTGCATGATCAAGGGCATCGAGCGGGTGACCCCGATGCTGAATTTCGAGCTGCGCGGGGTGGAGGTCGCGCTCCACGCCGTTCGGCAGGACGCGCCGCCGAAGATCATCTCGGTGGATTACGAATTGATCGTCGATACGGACGAGACGGAGCAGCGCCTGGCTTTGCTCCACACCAACGTCCGCAAGTACGGCACGATTTCGAACACCGTGGCGGAAGCAACCCGATTGGACGGGACCATCCGAAGGAAGGGGTGAGCGTCATCAGCGCGCCGGCCCCGCCAGCGCGCATGCGATCAGTCGTGATCCATGAAAGGCCAAGTCCATGACGAAACGAGGCGTGGTCATCTGCGCGCCGATGCGCACGGCGATCGGCATACCCTTTCGGCGGTCATGCTCTGTTGGGTAACCACAAGCAGACGTTTCCTAAATCCACAAAGGATCATCTCCAGCCCTGCCTGGCAGCCATCCGCGGGCGCGATCTAGAGCAGATCTTCCCATTGTCGTGCGCCGTGCACGACACGGACGATCTCCGCTCCCTCGTCGATCTGGCGGTACAAAATCAGGTAGTTGCCGGCTGGGAGGCTTCTCAGCTCAGGCCGTACCTCCGGCCTCGCAACGCCGATGCCTGGCATCTCCCCGATCCGCTGGCAACGGCGGTAAATATCTTCGTACCAGTGTCGGGCCGCTGAAGGATTGTCCTCGGCAATGTAAAGGGCGATGGCTTCGATGTCCGCCTCGGCCTGTGGTCGAAGCCGGTCGCTCATTCTCCCCCACGTCCGGCAATCTTGGCATCGAGCTTCTGCCTGATCCGGGCGAAGGCTTCATCACCATCGACAGCGGGGCCGCTGCTCATGCCGGCATCCCACAACTGCCCCAGCTCTTCGACGGCCTTGGCACGCAGCGTCCTCCGGTGCTTCCAGTCGCGCAGGGCCTCCCGCATGACCTCGCTCGCCGACGCATACTCGCCGGTCTCGACCACCTCACGCATCATCGCCGCCATTTCAGGGGTGAGGGCGACACTCACCTTCTCGACATTGGCCATGAGACCGTTCTCCTTTTGTCCAATGGTAGGCAAGCTTACTACCAACAGCAAGCGGAGAGTTTTCGGAAGTCGGGAGCAGCCCGGCACCATCTCCAGCAAAGAAGCTGTGCACCGCCATGACGTTGCGTAATGGCTAAGGCCTTGCTGGTTCAGTTCGTGCCCCCAAAGCAGGCGTTCCAAAGGGCCGCAACGGGTCACAGCCCGTAAGCGCGCCAGGGGGAAAGATCCCCGCACCGGCGACACCCGCTGGAAGGTGCCGGGGTGACCAATCGAGCACGCCCGGGACCTTCCAGCCGGTGCACGACGCATCCGTCACAGAGAGTGTTCAGATCAGCGACCAAGGAGCGAGAAGTGGAGGCGAGAGCTGGGCGGCGGGATGAAAGACGGAAGCTGTCCCGGTGCTTGTAAAGGAAGACCTGATCACCGCGGCGAGGCATAGGGGATCTACCGACCTCGCGGCACGCAAGAGACCGTGAGCCAGGGGCGCCCAAGCCGCGCGTCTCATACCCTGTCGAATTTTGGAGAAGACGGGATTCGGATGCAGGTAGGGGTCGCGTCACGACCCTGCCAAGACGGCCAATCAGCTTCCAGCGCAGGACAAACGGGCGGCTGTGACGCAAAAGGCCAAAACAACCCTTAGTTGCAAGTGGCGCACCCGACACGATTCGAACGTGTGGCCTCCGCCTTCGGAGGGCGGCGCTCTATCCAGCTGAGCTACGGGTGCCTGCTGCTGACGCAGTGCTTACGCGGATTCCCTGCGAAAGTGAAGCCCTCGGCCCAACGCTCGCAAGTCTTTGAAATCAAAAACGCTTTTCTTCGCACTCTTCGCATCGACCGGCTTAACACGCGCCCGGCGCTCTATCCGGCTGAGCCACGGGTGCGCGTTGCGGACGCTGCTTGGGTCTTCATACTGGAAGCCGGCGCGGGCGGCAACAGGTGCCAAAGCCTCGGCCTCCGCCTGCAACACGGCGAGCAAGGCCATGAAACGTTCGCTTTGGACCAGAACTTGGGCGCGCGCCCATTCCGCCGCCGCGACGCCGTCTCCGGCGGAAAGCCCCGCCAGGATGGCCTCATGCGCAGCGAAGGACGCCTTTATGCGGCGCACCAGATGGAGGCGAGCCGACGACAGGGCTGCATCACCCGGACGCTCTCAGCCGAAAGAGATGGAGCGTGCGGCGCACGCGCGCCTTGCCATCGCCGGCTTCCCGCTTTCCCATAGGCGCTTCGGCAGCGGGCTCTGGGATCACGGCGGGGCGATGCGATGAGTTCCAACACTTCCTTCTTCGGCGACCTCCTCACCTCCATCGCGGAGCGCGGGCGCTCGCTGCTCGACCGGTCGAGCCGGGTGTCCGGCGCCACCAAGGCGGCCACCCTGGTGGAGCGGTGCGAGCAGTTGCTCTCCGGCCGGGGCGAGGCCTCCGGCGTGGCCCTGGCCTCCGACATCCTCGACCGCTACGCCCGCATGAAGACGGGCGAGCGCATCGCCTTCTTCGAAGCCTTGGCGGAGACCTTCGGGCCGGATCGCGCCCGGCTCGAAAAGGCCATCGAGAGCTACGGCCGCACCGGCTCCGACGCGGCGGCCGCCGAACTCCATCTGGCCAGCGAGCCGCGCCGGCAGGAGCTGTTCCGCCGGTTCAACCTCGGCCCCGGCGCCACACTCTCCCTGGTGCGCATGCGCGAGAATCTCATGGACGCCCTCGTCCATCGCCGGGATCTGGCCGCCGTGGACCGGGATTTCGGCCACCTCTTCTCATCCTGGTTCAACCGGGGGTTTCTCGTGCTGCGCCGCATCGACTGGGCGACGCCCGCCAACGTGCTGGAAAAGATCATCCGCTACGAGGCGGTGCACGCCATCCGCGACTGGAACGATCTGCGCGCCCGCGTGGATACGCCGGACCGGCGCTGCTACGCCTTCTTTCACCCCGCCCTCGTGGATGAGCCGCTGATCTTCGTGGAAGTGGCGCTCACCAAGGACATTCCGGGCGCCATCGCCCCGGTGCTGGACCAGTCGCGCGCGCATCTGGAGCCGGAAAAGGCCACCACCGCGGTGTTCTATTCCATCTCCAACTGCCAGCGCGGGCTCGGCGGCGTCTCCTTCGGCAACTTCCTGATCAAGCAGGTGGTGGAGGAGATTTCCCGCGAGATTCCCTCGCTCTCCACCTTCGTCACCCTTTCGCCAGTGCCCGGCTTCCGCGCGTGGCTGGACGCCGAGCGCAAGGCGGAGAACTCCCCTGCCCTCACCCCCGCCGACCGCGAGGCGCTGGCCGTGCTCGATACACCGGACTGGGCCGAGACGGCGGAGACGCGCGAGGCCCTCGCACCGGTGCTCTCGGCGGCGGCGGCCTATTATTTCATGGTCGCGCGCACCGCCAAGGGCAAGCCGGTGGACCCGGTGGCGCGCTTCCACCTGGGCAACGGGGCGCGGCTGGAACGCATCAACCCCATGGGCGACCTCTCCCCCAAGGGCATCGCCCAGGCCGCCGGGCTGATGGTAAACTACCGCTACGTGCTGGCGGACATCGAGAAGAATCACGAAGCCTTCCTCGGCAAGGGCGAGGTGGTGGCGAGCGGGCCTGTGAAGAAGCTGCTGAAGGCCGAGGCCGCCAGCCGCGCCCTCGTCCCCACCTCCTGAGGCGGATCGACCAGAATGGATCGGTTCCCGGACAACCGGGCCGATGGCACGAGAGACACGATGAGCGAAAACCACCTCTTCGGCGCCATCCGCGCCGCCATGCCCGCCCTCGACACGCCCCTCGCCAGCCTCGCCGATGGGCGGGTGGAGACCTATGGTGCCCTGCTCGCGCTCTCCGCCCGCCTTGCCCATCTGCTGGTGGCGGTGGGGGTGAAGCCCGGCGACCGGGTGGCGGTGCAGGTGGAGAAATCCTGGCCGGCCCTCGCGCTCTACCTCGCCACGGTGCGCGCCGGTGGCGTCTACCTGCCGCTCAACACCGCCTACACCCTGAACGAGGTGGCGTATTTCCTCTCGGATGCCGAACCCACGCTCTTCGTCTGCTCGCCGCAGATCGAGAACGACGCCCGCGCCTTGGCGACACGCCTCGGCGTGCCCTCCATCGAGACCCTGGGCGCCGACGGCACCGGCTCGCTGATGGACGGGGCGGCGCAGTTGCCGGCGGATTTTGCTGACGTGCCGCGCGGGCCGGAAGACCTCGGCGGCATCCTCTACACCTCCGGCACCACCGGACGCGCCAAGGGCGCCATGCTGAGCCACGACAACCTCTTGTCCAACGCCCTGACGCTGAAGGACGAATGGCGGTTCACGTCGAACGACGTGCTGCTCCACGCCCTGCCCATCTTCCACACCCACGGGCTGTTCGTGGCGTCCAACATCGTGCTTCTGGCCGGTGCCTCCATGGTCTTCCGGGCGAAGTTCGATCCGCGCGAGGCGCTGGAGCTGATGGCGGCGGGCAAGGTCACGAGCCTGATGGGCGTGCCCACCTTCTACACCCGCCTCCTCGACCAGCCGGGCCTCACGCATGAGGCCACGGCGAAGATGCGCCTGTTCGTCTCCGGCTCGGCGCCGCTTTTGGCGGAGACCCATCGCGCCTTCTTCGAGCGCACCGGCCACGCCATTCTCGAACGCTACGGCATGACCGAGACCAACATGAACACCTCCAACCCCTATGACGGCGATCGCCTCGCCGGCACGGTGGGCTTCCCCTTGCCCGGCATTTGCCTGCGCGTCACCGATCCGGAGACCGGGCGGGTGCTGCCCACCGACGAGATCGGCATGATCGAGGTGAAGGGTCCCAACGTCTTCAAGGGCTACTGGCGCATGCCGGAGAAGACGGCAGCGGAGTTCCGCGACGGCTTCTTCATCACCGGCGATCTCGGCAAGATCGACGTCAGGGGCTACGTGCACATCGTCGGCCGGGGCAAGGACCTCGTCATCACCGGCGGCTTCAATGTCTATCCCAAGGAGGTGGAAGGCGAGATCGACGCCATTGCCGGCGTGGCCGAAAGCGCGGTGATCGGCGTGCCCCATCCCGATTTCGGCGAGGGGGTCACCGCCGTGGTGGTGCCCGCAGGAGGCGCCAGCCTGACCGAGGCGGACATCCATGCCGCGCTGGAGGACCGCCTCGCGAAGTTCAAGCAACCCAAGCGCGTGTTCTTCGTGCCGGAGCTGCCGCGCAACACCATGGGCAAGGTGCAGAAGAACGTGCTGCGCGACACCTACAAGGACATCTATCGCAGCGTGGCGTGATACCCATGCCCATGAGCTCGTCTCATGAGCATGGGTCAAGCCCGCGCGGCATTTGAGCGTCACCCACTTGGCATCGGTCGAAGACCGAGGCCGATGGTATAAGGTCCTTTCACCGCACCACGGGGGCCACGTCCACGCCCACGGACAGGAGATGGTCGCCGGAGGTGACGATGACCCCGTCCACCGGCGCCACATCGGCATAGTCGCGGCCGACCGCGAGGATGATGTGGTCGTCCCCCACAGGAATGGCATTGGTGGGATCAAGGCCGATCCAGCCGGTCTCCGGTCCGCACCAGATCTCGACCCAGGCATGGGTCGCGTCCGCCCCTTCAAGGCGCGGCTGGCCTTCCGGCGGGATGGTGCGCAGATAGCCGGAAACGTAGCGCGCCGGCAGGCCGAGGCCGCGCAGCCCGGCAATCATCACCTGGGCGAAGTCCTGGCACACCCCGGCCCTCGCGGCGAAAGCCTCATGGGGCCGGGTGGCCACATGGGTGGCGCCGGGCTCATAGGTGAAATCCTCATAGACCCGGTGCATCAGCTCCAGCCCCGCCTCCAGCACCGGGCGGTCGCCGCGGAAGCTGGTGGCGGTCCACTCGGTGATATCGGCGTCGAGCGGCACGGCGCGGCTGGGAAACAGGCCGTGGGCCGCAGCGTCCGGACCCAGGTCCGCCTCCTCCAGCGCCGCGGCGCGCACATCGTCCACCAGCAGCGTCTCGGCCGGATCCGGCAGGGCGGTGGAGGTCACGTCCACGCGGCTGCGGGTGGTGAGCGAGAGATGGTCGTGGGGCTGATCGAGGGTGAGCCAGGTGAGGCCGTTGCCGAAGAAGTCGATGCCGTGTTCCAGCTCCGCCGGATCAGGATCGATGTCGAGGATGTGGGCGATGACGTGCTGGTGGCCGATGCGGTCCACCGGCGTCATGCGCAGCACCTGCCGCACCACCCGCACGGGCACCTGATAGCTGTAGGTGGTGGTCTGGCGGATGTCGTAGAGCATCGGTCCCTTCCTCGCGGATGCCTCGGATGCAACACATCCGGGATCCCTTTCGATCAGCCGCTGCGCGATCTGCGCGCAGACGGAACGCTCACACGGAGGGCTCACACGGAGCAGTCACATGGAGCAGTCACATGGAGATGTCACATGGACAGCGAGTGCGTCATCTCCGGTGCATGGCCCTGGAGGAAATAATGGGCGGCGATCTCGTCGGAAAGCTCCATCAGCATCTTCTCCATGGCGTCGAACCAGGCCGGTTCGAAGCTCTCCGCCGTGCTCGCGGCCAGCTCCGCCTGCATGCGGGCGACCAGGCGCTCCCAGAGCGGCGGCGGCGCATCCTGGTCGCGGCCCGGCAGCACCTTCAGGTGGTTGGCCATGCGGTGCACCTGGAACGCCACCGAGCGCGGATTGTCCGGATCAAGCAGCACCAGGTCCAGCACCGGCCCGCGCGCCTCCATCATCACGTAGCGGGTGCGGTAGGTGATGAGGCTGTCCGCCACTTGCAGCAGCGCATCGAGGGAGCCGAGCGGCGCGCCCAGCTCGCCGAAGGTGCGGGCGAAGCGCAGGGTGCCGATGGCCCGCTCGGTGCGCCGGCCCAGCTCCAGAAACCGCCAGCCGGTCAGCCGGTTCATATTCTCCGAGGCGAGGCCGTAGAAGGCGGCGATGATGCGCAGGGCGGCATCCGCCCGCTCCGCCGCATCCGCTTCGGACGGCGCGCTGGGAATGGGCGCATCGACGCAGGCCTCAAGGTCCACCAGCGCCCGCCAGGCGTCGGGTGAGAAGCGGTCGCGGATCACCGACGCCGAGGCCCGGGCCGCCTGCACCAGTTGCGGCAGGGCGCCGGGCACGTCGCGGCGGGTGAGCACCGCCACCGCATAGCGGGCAGGAGTTGCCCGGGCGAGATCGCGCGGCATGGCGCCCCAGGCGCCCAGAAGGCCGAGCAGGCGGGTGACCAGCGGGCTGGTGCCGCTGTCCCCGCTCTCGGCGAGCCGGCCCACCAGCACCCGCGACAGCCGCAGGGTGGCCTCGGCGCGCTCCACATAGCGCCCGAGCCAGAACAGATTGTCCGCCGCCCGGCTCGGCAGCGTGCCGGAGGAACGGCGCACCTTCACGTTGGCGGAGTTTGGCAAAAGCGTGGTGTCCGACACCGCCTCGTCGGCCAGCACCCACACGTCCGCCGAGCGGTCGCCCTTCTGCATGGAGACGGCGCGGGCATCGGGGGCGGAGGAGATGCGGCAGAAGCCGCCGGGCATCACCGTCCAGCCCTTGTCGGTGGCGGCGAGGAAGACGCGCAGCATGAAGGGGCGGGGCGTCAGCTTCTCGCCGGTCCACACCGGGGTGGTGGACAGGCGCGCGATATCCTGGCCCACCACGTCGCCGCCGCGCCGGGCGAGCAGGGTGGACAGGCGTCGCCGATCGACGGCGGTCAGGTCGGCGCCCAGCACCGAGCCGCCATCCGGCAGGCCCGGCAGGGCGCGGCCGAAGGCCGAGGAGATGACCAGCTCGTCGAGATGCTCCATCACCTGCGCCCGTTCCGCAGGCTGGCCGCACCACCAGGTGGCCACATGGGGCAGCTTCAGGGGCCGCCCGAACACGCGGGTGGCAATGCGCGGCAGGAAGGCGAGCAGGGCTGGCGCCTCGATGATGCCGGTGCCCAGCGCATTGGCCAGCGACACCCCGCCCATGCGCACCGCCTGCACCAGGCCCGGCACGCCGAGCCGCGATCTGGCATTCAGCTCCAGCGGATCGGCGAAGTCGGCATCGAGCCGGCGCAGCAGCACGTCGATGCGCCGCAGCCCCGCCACCGTGCGCACGTGGAGCGTATCGCCGCGCACGGTCAGGTCCTCGCCCTCCACCAGCAGGAAGCCGAGATAGCGCGCCAGCAGCGCGTGCTCGAAATAGGTTTCGTTGAGCGGGCCCGGGCTGAGCAGGCCGATGCGCCCCTCCCCGGTCCGGTCGAGCTTCATCAGCGAGGTGCGCAGCGCCTGGAAGAAGGAGGCGACCCGCTGCATGTTGAGGTTGCGCGACACATCCGGCAGGGCGCGGGTGGAGGCGAGACGGTTTTCCAGCGCATAGCCGGCACCCGAGGGCGCCTGGGTGCGATCTGCGAGCACCCACCAGCGGCCGTCCGGCCCGCGCCCCACATCCGCGGCGTAGACCCGCAGGAATCGCCCGCCCTCGGGCTTGATGCCCACCAGCGGCCGCAGGAATTCGGGGCTGCCGGCCACGGCGGCGGCGGGCAGGTCGCCATCGGCGACCAGATGGCCGGCGCCGTAGAGGTCCTGAAGCACCACTTCCAGTAGTTCGGCGCGCTCGATGAGGCCGGCGGACAGCACCTGCCAGTCCGCATCCTCGATGAGCAGGGGCATGTGGCTGAGCGACCAGGGCCGCTCGCCGCCGCCGGTATCGTCATAGACGCGGTAGAAGACGCCCGAATCACGCAGATAGCGATCGGCGGCGGAGAAGCGCCGGCGCAGTTCGTCGGAGCCGAGTTCCGCGAGGGCAGCGAGGAAGGGCATCCAGTGGCGGCGCGGCTGGCCGTCCTGATCCATCATCTCGTCGCGGATGCCCGGCAGGGTCCGGTAGCCTCCGATGAGGCTTTCCGCCGCCGCCCGTTCGAACACCTCGCTCCGCTGCTCGGCCCCCGGCACGATCGCCCCTTCCACGGCCGGATGCGTTTTGGGCGGCATGTCCGCAGCGATCCCGTCCAAAATCTCAATCCGCCTCTAAGCCTAAGAGAGAGAGCGTTCGACCAATCAAATCGCAGCGCAATCCGACGGCAACGCCCGCAAGGTGCCCGGCGTTCCCGAACGCCCCATTATGACCGGCCCGGCGCCGGATGCACTCTTCTTTGGAAGAGGTCGAGGACGCCCCGCTGTGGAGCACCTCGGCCGGCGCCGCCCTTGCCCGGCCTTCCACGGAAGGAAGGAGGCCGGTCTGCCGCCCGGTGAGCGGGCGCCAAGGCCAACCGGCCCAACCGGCGACCCTGCACCAGACGTTTGATTTCAAACGAGATTCACCCAGCCCGAAAGCGGCCCCATCGGATCGCCCTCGCCCCGCCCCCTCCCGACGGGGAGGAGGCGGGGGCCAAGGCCGGGTTCGGCGATGCCTTACGCGCCGATCGGGCGGCGCAGGTCGAGGGTGGTGGGGAACTCGTCCGGCGCGTTCTCCTCCGGCACAGGGGTGGTGCCGGGCGTGTGGCCGTAATCCTGGAAGCGGGCGAGGCGGCGCGCCTCGGCTTCATAGGAATTGACCGGGAACGTCTCGTAGCTGCGTCCACCCGGGTGCGACACGTTATAGCGGCAGCCGCCGCGCGACCGCTCGCTCCAGGTGTCCACCACGTCGAAGGTGAGCGGCGCCTGGACCGGGATGGTGGGATGCAGGCCCGACCAGGGCTGCCACGCCTTGTAGCGCACGCCCGCGACGAAGGTGCCGTTGCGGCCCGTGGGTGCCAGCGGCAGCCGCCGCCCGTTGCAGGTGACGATGTGGCGGGCGGGATTGAAGCCCTCCACCTTCACCTGCAGGCGCTCCACCGAAGAGTCCACGTAACGCGCGGTGCCGCCGACCACGCCTTCTTCACCCAGCACGTGCCAGCATTCCAGCGCCTGGCGGATCTCCACGTCCACGCCGCCCCGCTGCACCTTGCCGTAATGGGGGAAGCGGAACTCGAACTGGGCGCGGAACCACTCCGGATCGAAGCTGTAGCCGGCGTCCGAAAGGTCCTCCAGCACGTCCACGAAGTCGGCCCACACATAGTGGGGCAGCATGAAGCGGTCGTTGAGGATGGTGCCCCAGCGCGCGCACTTGCCGGTGACCGGCTTGTGCCACAGCCGGGCGATGAGCGCGCGCAGCAGCAGCTGCTGGGCCAGGCTCATGCGCCAGTCCGGCGGCATCTCGAAGCAGCGGAACTCCACCAGGCCCAGGCGGCCGGTGGGGCCGTCCGGGGAATAGAGCTTGTCGATGGAGATTTCCGTGCGGTGGGTGTTGCCGGTGACATCCACCAGGATGTTGCGTAGCAGGCGGTCCACCAGCCACGGCGGCGTCGGCCCTTCGGCCGCACCGGGCAGGCCGATCTTGGAGAGCGCGATTTCCAGCTCGTAGAGGCTGTCGTGCCGCGCCTCGTCCACCCGCGGATGCTGCGAGGTGGGGCCGATGAAGAGGCCCGAGAACATGTAGGAGAGCGAAGGATGGCGCTGCCAGAACAGCAGCAGGCTCTTCAGCAGGTCCGGACGGCGCAGGAACGGGCTGTCGGCCGGCGTGGCGCCACCCACCACCACATGGTTGCCGCCGCCGGTGCCGGTGTGGCGGCCGTCCACCATGAACTTCTCGGTGCCCAGACGCGCCTGGCGGGCCTCCTCATAGAGGATGCGGGTGATCTCGACGCAGCCGTCCCAGGTGTCCGACGGATGGACGTTGACTTCCAGCACGCCGGGATCCGGCGACAGGCGGATCACGTGGAGGCGGTAGTCGAACGGCGGCGGATAGCCTTCGAAATGAATGGGCGTGTTCAGTTCGATGGCCACCTGCTCGATGGCGGCGATGAGGTCCAGATAGTCTTCCAGCACCTCCACCGGCGGCAGGAACACGCACAGGCGCCCGCCGCGCGGCTCCACGCAGAGCGCGGTGCGGGTGTCCTCGGTGAAGACCTGGGTGGAGTTCTTGGCGAGATACTGGCGCACCAGCTCCTGCGCGCGCTCGCCGGTGCCGTAGGCCTCGCCGCGGGCGTCGGTGCGGGGCGCGATGCGGTAGCGTTCGCGCACATCGCTTGCCGGCTCACCAACCCCATCGCTTGCCGGCGCGCCGCGGTAGCGGCCGGTGAAGGCGTCGGCGTCGGGCAGCGGATCGCGCGGCTCGAACGGATCGGCGGGCACGATGTAGGGATAGCGCGTGGGCGCCAGATACAGCATGGATTCCAGCGGCAGCCGGTATCCGATCGGGCTTTCGCCGGGGATGAGGAACAGGAATTCGCGGCGGAAGGTCCAGGCTTCCGAGCGCCAGACCGACCCCTGCGGCGTCCGCACCCGCGCCAGCGGCAGCACCGAGCCGGTGGCGTTGGCGAGGCCCTGGTTGAAGGTGCGTGCCAGCATGCGGCGCTGCACCTCGTCGGCCATGCGCTCGTCGCCGGGGGCGATGTTCTCGGGAAGGCACTGCTCCTTCCACATGAAATAGATGTTGTCCTCGAACGCCTGGTGCACGAACTGCTCGCCCACGCCGAGCTTCTCGGCCACGGCCTTGCAGAAGCGCTCGGCATCGGCGGCGGTGACGCCATAATCCACCGTTTCGTCGGCGATCAGGTCCTCGCGGGTCCAGATGGGCTGGCCATCCTTGCGCCAGAACAGGTCGAACGACCAGCGCGGCAGCGTCTCGCCGGGATACCACTTGCCCTGGCCGTAATGCAGCACGCCCTCGGTGGAGAAGCGCTTGCGCAGGCGGCGGATGAGGTCATCCGCGCGCACCCGCTTCTGCGGGCCGAGGGCCTCCGTGTTCCACTCCGGCGATTCATAATCGTCGATGGAGACGAAGGTGGGCTCGCCGCCCATGGTCAGGCGCACATCGCCGGCCTTGAGGTCCACATCCACCGTCTGGCCCAGTTCGTCGAGGGCGGCCCAGGTCTCGTCCGAGAACGGCAGCGTGACGCGCGGCGCCTCGGCCACGCGGGCGACGCTCATCTCGAAGCCGAATTCGGTCTCGGTCTTCTCCATCAGATAGCCGGTGATGGGGGCGGCGGACCGGTAGTGCGGGGTGGCGGCGAGCGGGATGTGGCCCTCGCCGCAGAGCAGGCCCGAGGTGGGGTCAAGGCCGATCCAGCCGGCGCCCGGCACATAGACCTCGCACCAGGCGTGCAGGTCGGTGAAGTCCACGTCGGTGCCGGAGGGGCCGTCGAGGGCCGCCACGTCCGGCTTCAGCTGGATCAGGTAGCCGGAGACGAATCGCGCGGCGAGGCCCAGATGGCGCAGCACCTGAACCAGCAGCCAGCCGGTGTCGCGGCAGGAGCCGAGCTTCTTGGTGAGGGTCTCGTCCGGGGTCTGGACGCCCGGCTCCATGCGAATGACGTAGCCGATCTCCTTCTGCAGGAGCTGGTTGATCTCCACCAGGAAATCGACGATGCGGCGCGGCTCGAGCGAGACGCCGGCGACGAAGGCGTCGAAGGGGGCGCCCTCGTTCTCCAGCTCGAGATAGGGGGCAAGCTCCGCCTTCAGCTCGGGGGTGTAGGTGAAGGGGAAATTCTCGGCATAGTCCTCGACGAAAAAGTCGAACGGATTGAGCACGTCGAGCTTGGCGAGGAGGTCCACCTCGACCTTGAACTCCTCCACCTTCTCCGGGAACACGATGCGCGCGAGCCAATTGCCGAACGGGTCCTGCTGCCAGTTGATGAAATGTTCGGCTGGTGAAATCTTGAGCGAATAGGCGGGTATCTCAGTACGGCTATGCGGCGCCGGACGCAGCCGGATGGTCTGCGGTCCCATGGTGACCGGGCGCTCGTACGTGTAGCTCGTAACGTGATGCAGGCTCGCGAGGATCGACATATATGGCACCTGGTCCTGCGGGCATTGGCCCTAGGGGCAGCCCAAGGGATGGGGCGGGCGGTTTCCGGCCAAGGTTAGACAAGGCCGTTATAGGGAGAAAGCGCGACTTTGCGGCGACATCTGCCCACATAACGGGCAGATGTCACGCGCTTCGGCAGGAACGTCGCGCCCCGATCAGGCAGATGCGGGCGCGGGTGGCACGCTGACATCGGTCGCGGGGGTTTCGGGCGGCTCGGGCGGCGCGCTCCCCGCGGACTTCTTCTTGCCCTTCATCTTCTCCTCGAACCGCTGCAGCACCGTATAGAAAGACGGCACGAACAGCACCGCGAGGCAGGTGGACGCCAGCATGCCCGAGACCACGGCGATGCCGATGGACTTGCGGGAATTGGCACCGGCGCCGGTGGCGAACACCAGCGGCAGCACGCCCAGGATGAAGGCGAATGACGTCATGAGGATGGGGCGGAACCGGAGGCGCGAGGCCTCCACCGCCGCATCCGCGATCTCCATGCCTTCTGCCCGTTTCTCGCGCGCATACTCCACGATCAGGATGGCGTTCTTGGAGGCAAGGGCGATCAAAAGCACCAGGCCGATCTGGGTGTAGAGGTTGTTGGAGATGCCGAGGCCCACCAGCGCGCCCACCGTGCCGAGCAGCGCCAAAGGCACCGCCAGGATCACCGCCATGGGCTGGATCCAGCTCTCATACTGGCCGGCCAGCACGAAGTAGACCAGCAGGATGGCGAGGCCGAACACGTAGTAGATCTGATTGCCGACCGCCTTCTCCTGGTAGGACATGGCGGTCCACTCGAAGCCCGTGCCCGGCGGCAGGGTCGCGGTGGCGATCTGCTCCATGAGCGAGAGCGCCTGACCCGAGGAGAAGCCCTGGGCGGTGCCGCCCACCACGGTGGAACTGGGATACAGGTTGTAGAGGGAGATGAGCGGCGGGCCCTGCACCATCTTCACGGTGACAAGGGTGCCAAGCGGGATCATCTGCCCCTTCGGCGTACGCACCTTCAGGTTGGCAAGGTCGGTCGGGGTGACGCGATAGCCGGATTCGGCCTGCACATAGACCTGGAACACGTTGCCGAACTTGTTGATCTGGTTGACGTAGGTTGAGCCCAGATAGGACGAGATGGTGTCGAACACCTGCCCCACCGTGACCCCGAGCGTCTCCGCCTTGACCCGGTTGACCTCCACCTCAAGCTGCGGCGCCCCGGCGCGGAACGAGGAGGAGACGTGCGCGAGGGCGGACTGGGCCTGCGCCTTGTCCACCATCGATGTGGTGATCTGCTCCAGCAGCCGGTAGTCGAAATTGCCGTTGCGAAGCTGCGGCTGCATGGTGAAGCCGGCGGCGTTGCCGATGCCCTGGATGGCCGGCGGCACGAGGATCAGCACCTCCGCCTGCACCACGTCCGCCACCGCCTTGTTGAGGTTCTCGTAGAGCGAGAGCAGATCCTGGCCGGTGGTGGCATAGCGCTCCGACCATGGCTTCAGGGTGATGTAGGTCACGCCCGCATTGGACAGCGTGGACGAATTGTCCAGCACCGAGATGCCGGAGATGGCGAGCACGGTCTCGACGCCCGGCACCTTGCCGATGCGATCGCTGACCTCCGCCATCACCTTCTTGGTGCGGTTGAGGTTCGAGGCATCCGGCAGTTGCACGTGGGCGAGGAAGTAGCCCTGGTCCTCGATGGGGAGGAAGGAGGTGGGCACGCGGGTCAGCCCGTAGGCGGCCACGCCCATGAGCCCCAGGGCGATGATCACCATGAGCTTGGAGTGGTGCACCATGCGGGAGATGAGGCCCGCATACCCATGCTCCGCCTTGGCGTAGATCTTGTTGAAGCCGCGAAAGATGAAGTTGCGCTTTTCCGGCGGCACCGGCTTGCGCAGCCACAGGGCGCATTGGGTGGGCTTCAGCGTCGCGGCGTTGATGGCCGAGATGAAGGCCGTGGCGGCGATCACAAGCGCGAACTGCTTGAACATCTGCCCGGTCAGGCCCGGAATGAACGAGGCCGGCAGGAACACGGACATGAGCACCAGCGTGATGCCCACCACCGGGCCGAACAGCTCGTCCATGGCCTTCTCGGCGGCCGGCTGCCCCGCCATGCCCTCCTCGATGTGGCGCGCCACGCCCTCCACGATGACGATGGCGTCGTCCACCACGATGCCGATGGCCAGGATGATGGCGAACAGCGTGGACAGATTGATGGTGAAGCCCATGGCGTCCATGGCCGCGAACGCACCGATGATGGTCACCGGAACGGTGGTGGCCGGCACCAGCGTGGCCCGCCAGTCCTGAAGGAACAGCAGGATCACCACCAGCACCAGGAGCGCCGCCTCGAACAGGGTCTTCCAGACCTCGTCGATGGAGGCGGTCACGAACAGGGTGGTGTTGAAGGGGATGCTGTATTCGAGGCCCTCGGGAAAATCCTTCTTCAGTTCTTCCATCTTCTTGGCCACGCGCGCCGCCACGTCGAGGGCGTTGGCGGCGGGCAGCTGGAAGACGCCGATACCGGCAGCAGGCTTATTATCCTGCATGAAATCCTTGGAATAGCTCTGCGCGCCCAGCTCCACCCGGCCGATATCGCGGATGCGGACGATGCGGCCGCCGTCCGAATTGTCCACCTTGACGATGATGTTCTCGTAATCCTTGGCGTCGTCGAGGCGGCCGGCGATGTTCACCGTATACTGGAAGGAGGCATTGTCCGGCGCCGGCGGAATGCCGAGCTGGCCGGGGGTGACGATCTGGCTCTGCTTCTGGATGGCGTTGGAAATATCCTGGGGCGTCAGGCCGAAGGCCTGCATGCGGTCCGGGTCCATCCAGATGCGCAGGGCATAGGTGCCGGTGCCGAAGATGCCCACATTGGCGACGCCGTCCACACGCTCCAGCTCGTTCTGGATGTTGATGATGGCGTAATTGTTCAGGAACAGCCCGTCATAGCGCCCGTCCGGCGAGATCAGGGTCACGAACTCGAGGATCGAGGTGCCCTTCTGCAGGATGGTGACGCCCTGCGCCTGCACCGCCGTGGGCAGCGAGGCGAGGGCGATGTTGACGCGGTTCTGCACCAGCACCTGCGCCATGTTGGGATCGGCGCCGATTTCGAAGGTGACGATCAGCGTGTAGGTGCCGTCGGAGGCCGACCACGACTGCATGTACAACATGCCCTCGACGCCGTTCACCTGCTGCTCGATGGGCAGGGCGACGGTGTCGATCATGGTCTTGGCGGAGGCGCCGGGATAGGAGGTCGAGACCGACACCGTGGGCGGCACGATGTTCGGATACTGCGACACCGGCAGCCGTGTGAGCGAGACCAGGCCGATCAGCACGAAGACAAGTGCAAGGACGTTCGAGAGGACCGGCCGCTCGATGAAAAAGCGCGATATCATGGGCGCAGCCTCTTGCTTCGAGAGCGGGTCAGTTCTTCGGTGTCGCAGGCGACGGCGCCACGGACGGCGCCACCGAGGGAGCGGCCACGGCCGGGGCATCGGCGGGCGCCACGCCCGCGGGCTTGGCCAGCGGCTTGTCCCCCTGGTCGACGGCGGGCGCCGCGATGCCGGCGATCGTGCCCGCCTCCACCTTCACCTTGGAGCCCGGCACCGCGCGCTGGATGCCATTGATGATGATGCGGTCGCCGGCCTTCAGGCCGGTCTGGATGGCGCGCAGCCCATCGGCCTGGAGCTGGCCGAGGGTCACCTGGGTCTGGGCGACCACATTGTCGGTGTTCACGGTCAGGACATAGGGCCCGAGCTGATTGGCGTTGAGGGCCGCATCGGGCACCAGCACGGTGGTCTGCGCCGCGCCCAGCGGCACCCGCACCCGTGCGAACAGGCCCGGCAGCAGCGCGAAATCGTCGTTCCGGAAAATGCCGCGCACGCTCAGCGTGCCGAGGTTGGGGTCGACCTGTGGCGCCACATAATCGATCTTGCCCTGATGGGGATAGCCGGTCTCGGTCTGGAGGCCGATCTCGATGTCGAGGTCCGGCACGTCGCGGGTGAGGGAGATCAGCGAAAGGCCCCGCCGGGCGAGGTGCTCCTTGATGCGCAGCACCTCCTGCTCGCTCAGGGTGAACCAGACCCAGATGGGGTTGAGCTGGACCACGGTGGCAAGCTTGGTGGGGCCGCTGTAGCCCACCAGAGCGCCCACGTCCTGCAGGTGGGCGGTGACCGCGCCGTCGAAGGGCGCCGTGATCTGGGTATAGCTGAGATTGATCTGGGCCAGCACCAGGGAGGCCTGGGCGTTCGCCACCTCGGCCACCGCCGAATCGCGCTTGGCGCGGGCCTGGTCGAGGGTCGCCTGGGAGGCGAAGTCCTGCTTGGCGAGCTGGGCCTGGCGATTATATTCGGCCTCGGCCTGCACCTGCGAGGCCTGGTTGGCGGCGAGTTGCGCCTTGGCCTGGTCCACCTGGGCCTTGTACTGGTCCTGCTCGATCACGAACAGGACGCTGCCCTTCTTGGCGAGGGCGCCGTCCTTGTAATTGATCTGGGTGAGGAAGCCCTGGACACGGGCTTCCAGGTCCACCGAATTGATGGCGGCGGTGTTGCCGGTCAGCTCGAGGAAGCGGGTGACCGGCTTTTCCAGAACGGGGGCAACGGTGACGGCAGCAGGCGGCGGCGGTACGTAGGTGTTCTTCTCCTCACAGGCCGAGAGCAGAAAAGCCGCGCCAAGCGCCACTATGCCGTGGCGCAGCCCGCCGGACAGCCCGATCCCCCCCACCATACCGCATTCCCCCATATTCGCAGTCGCGCGGATACTAAGCACCGGGTCATGACGTGTCCATGAGAGGAATGGGCCGAACCGCGCCCACGACCTGAAGACGCTCCGGCAGCGCCGCGGCGATCGCCGCTCGCATTGACATTGCCCTGACCCGTTCATAAGTGTCCGCGTGGCACGCTGCCCGATCAACGGAAGCGGGACTTGAGGAACGGGATTGGGCTGCGCGCATTGCCGCTGCGCCCGGCCCCGCCCCTTCGGACTTGCTGACGCCGCATTGAAGGTGTCCAACGGCGCATCATTTACCGGAGGGTCCGGCGGCTCGTCTCCGCCCTCCTTGTGACCTGACGGATCGGAACAGAGACACAACTCATGTTAGGTGGACTTGCCCGCAAGCTCTTCGGCTCCGCGAACGATCGCCGGGTGAAGGGATACCGTCCCCGCGTTCAGGCCATCAATGCGCTGGAACAGGAGCTGGAAGCCCTCTCCGACGAGGCGCTCCGGGCGCGCACCGTTGATTTCCGCCGCCAGCTGGCCGAGGGCAAGACCCTCGACGACCTGCTGGTGCCCGCCTTCGCCACCGTGCGCGAAGGCGCCAAGCGCGCGCTTGGCATGCGCCCGTTCGATGTGCAGCTCATCGGCGGCATGGTGCTGCACGAAGGCGGCATCGCCGAGATGAAGACCGGCGAAGGCAAGACCCTCGTCGCCACCCTTCCGGTCTATCTCAACGCCCTCGCCGGCAAGGGCGTGCATGTGGTGACGGTGAATGACTACCTCGCCAAGCGCGATGCCGAATGGATGGGGCGGCTCTACCGCTTCCTCGGCCTCTCCACCGGTATCATCGTCCATGGCCTGGACGACGACGAGCGGCGCGTGGCCTATGCCAGCGACGTCACCTACGCCACCAACAACGAGCTGGGCTTCGACTATCTGCGCGACAACATGAAGTACGAACGCGGCCAGATGGTCCAGCGCTCGCACTTCTACGCCATCGTGGACGAGGTGGATTCCATCCTCATCGACGAGGCGCGCACGCCCCTCATCATCTCCGGTCCGCTCGACGACCGCTCCGACTTCTACAACACCATCGACATCTACATCCCGCGCCTCGCCAAGGAAGACTACGAGGTGGACGAGAAGCAGCGCTCCGTCTCCATGACCGAAGCCGGCATGGAGAAGATGGAGCAGATGCTCAGCGCCGCCGGGGTGCTGAAGTCGGACTCCCTCTACGACATCGAGAATGTCTCGGTGGTCCACCATGTGAACCAGGCCCTGCGCGCCCACACCCTGTTCCAGCGCGACAAGGACTACATCGTCCGCAACGACGAAGTGGTGATCATCGACGAGTTCACCGGCCGCATGATGCCGGGCCGGCGCTATTCCGAAGGCCTGCACCAGGCACTGGAGGCCAAGGAGCACGTCCAGGTCCAGCCCGAGAACCAGACGCTGGCCTCCATCACCTTCCAGAATTATTTCCGCCTCTACGAGAAGCTGTCCGGCATGACCGGCACCGCCAACACCGAGGCGGCGGAATTTGCCGACATCTACAAGCTCGAGGTGGTGGAGATTCCCACCAACGTGCAGATTTCCCGCATCGACGACGATGACGAGGTCTACCGCAGCGCCGGCGAGAAGTACGCGGCCATCATCGAGCTGATCAAGGAGTGCGCGGAGCGCAGCCAGCCGGTGCTGGTGGGCACCACCTCCATCGAGAAGTCGGAGCTTCTGGCCGAGCTGCTGAAGCAGGCCGGCTTCCGGCAGAAGGACTTTTCCGACCCGACCGCCTTCAGCGGCCGCGAACTTCTCATCAACGACCGCTCCGGCAAGTCGTTCGCGGTGCTGAACGCGCGGTACCATGAGCAGGAGGCCTATATCGTCTCCCAGGCGGGCGTGCCGGGAGCGATCACCATCGCCACCAACATGGCCGGCCGCGGTACCGACATCAAACTCGGCGGCTCGGCCGACATGCGCATCGAGATCGAGCTGAAGGACCTGCCGGACGGCGCCGAGCGCGCCGCGGCGGAATCCAAGATCCGCGCCGAGGTGGAAGAGCTGAAGCAGAAGGCGCTGGAGGCCGGCGGCCTCTACGTGCTCGGCACCGAGCGCCATGAAAGCCGGCGCATCGACAACCAGCTGCGCGGCCGCTCCGGCCGCCAGGGCGACCCCGGCCATTCCAGGTTCTTCCTGTCGCTGGACGACGACCTCATGCGCATCTTCGGGTCGGACCGGCTCGACGGCATGCTGCAGCGCCTCGGTCTCAAGGAGGGTGAGGCCATCATCCATCCGTGGATCAACAAGGCCCTGGAGAAGGCGCAGCAGAAGGTCGAGGCGCGCAACTACGACATGCGCAAGAACGTCCTCAAGTATGACGACGTGCTCAACGACCAGCGCAAGGTGGTGTTCGAGCAGCGCGTGGAGCTGATGAACGACGAGGACGTGGCCGAGACGGTGGAGGACATGCGCCATGCTCTCATCACCGAGACCGTGGCCAAGTTCATCCCCGAGAACGCCTATCCCGAGCAGTGGGACGTGGACGGCCTCGACGCCGCGCTGAAGGAACTCCTCGCCCTCGACCTTCCGGTGAAGGACTGGGCCACGGAAGAGGGCATCGCCGGCCCCGAGGTCACCGAGCGCATCATCCGCCGCGCCGACGAGCTGATGGCCGCCAAGACCGCCCAATACGGGCCGGACATCATGCGCTATGTGGAGAAGTCCATCCTTCTCCAGACTCTTGACCACCTCTGGCGCGAGCATATCGGCATGCTGGACCACCTGCGGCAGGTGGTTGGCCTGCGCGGCTATGCCCAGCGCGATCCGCTCAACGAATACAAGTCGGAAGCCTTCAACCTGTTCTCCGCGCTGCTGAACCGGCTGCGGGAGGTGGTCACCGCCCAGCTCATGCGGGTGGAGATCGTGACTCAGCAGCCCATGCCGGAAGAGCTTCCGCCGATGGAGGCCCACCACGCCGACCCCTTCACCGGGGAAGACGAGATGACGTTCTCCGGCGCGGCACTGGGCAGCCGGCCGGAACCGCTCCTGTCCGGCGACCTTGCCGTGGCCGAGCGCGATCCCAACGATCCCGAGAGCTGGGGCAAGGTGGGCCGCAACGAGGCTTGTCCCTGCGGCTCCGGCAAGAAATACAAGCACTGCCACGGCCGCTTCGGCTGATGGTTCGTCTGCGGCGCCGCCCAGCGTGCCGGCGCCGCGGTGCGTGCTCCAGCTCTAAGATGCGAGAACGCGTTATCCGATCGGATTGATTCAATCTGATCGGCGCGTGCTCTAGCCCGCCGGTATCATCGCAAGATAGCGCGTGGCCGCATCGGCCGGGACCGCGCCGCGGGCGGCCAGATGGTCCACGCAATTGAGCGCCAGGTCGTATGAGCGGTAGATGTGGTGGGCGACGAGGGCCAGCTGCTTCAGCTGCTCGGCGCTCATGGCGTCAGGCGCCATGAAATTCCGCACATAGACTGCATCCGCCTCGACGATCTGGTTGATGGCCGCAAACCGGTCCGGCCGTTGCAGCGGCAGGATCATGCGCCGGCTCATGGCTGCCAGCATGTGCGGGACGAAGCCCCGCGCCCTCAGGGCGAGGTCGACTGCTCCGAAGGCGGGCTGGCCCTTGTAGAGCGGGATCAAGGAGACCTCCGCCTGCACGCACACCGCCTGGTCGAGCAGCGCCCCGGCGGTTTCGATCACGGCGAGCTCACCGCCCTGGAGATCCATCTTCAGGAAATCGAGGTCGGCAATCTCCGCCACCGCGGCCAGGGGACGCGTCTCCAACGCCACCCGGCTGATGACCAGCCCCCAGTCCGCCAAGCCGGGAAAAGCGGCGAGAGCGCGCGGGTCCGGCTCGTAGAGGCTGGTCATGCCCTGGGACTGGCAGACATGGAGCACCTGCCATCCACCGGCGCCGATGGCATAGGGCAGATAGGTCTCGAGCGCGCCCTTCGCCGCGTTGAGCCGGGCAAGGGCGTCCGGCTGCGGCTCGAAGCCGACCACGTGGCATAGCCCCTGTTCAAGCATGACCTTGTAGGGCGGTTCGCCGTCGATGGGGTTTGCCCCCACATCCACCACGGCGGTCAGCCGCTCGGGCACCAGCAAAGCGCGCAACTGGCAAATGTATGGATTGGTCAAGGCGGCCTCCGTCGAAAACCGACGCGGGCGCGCCGGCCGTCCTATGGGGAAAAACGGCTCGTAGGCATGCTGGACGCTGCGCCGGGAAGCGTGCCGGACGGCGTTATGCTGGTAGCGGAGGCAAGTGTTGCCGGCTTGCGTGCCACCGCGGCGGACGTGTCCGAACGGACCGGTACCGCCGCCTCGGACGGCTGGGTGGCGGGCCGGACCGGCGGCACGGGGGCACCCGTGGTCTGGGTCGGGGCCGTGGTGGCAGAAGGCACGGCGCCGGCCGCAGCAGCGGCGGGCACCGCCAGATCGCTGTCGAGGGCCACCTTTTCAGGCGTCATCTTGGGCGGGTTGACATGCTCGGGCAGCGTACCGGGCGCCTCGGCGAACGACATCTGCCCGCTCTCGCGTTCCTTGAGCTTGGCGAGAAACACCGGGTGCATGCCGCCGTCCGCATTGGTGCGCACAGGGGCGAGCGGCGCCGACGGCGCGAGCGCCGCCACCTGGGCCTCGTCGCTGCGCTGCTTCTCGGCCACGGCAGACGCAACCTGGGGCGGAACCTGATAGGGCGGGCAGGACGCATTGGCATCGAAGCTGCGGCCGGGCACGGCCTCGGCGTCGAACACATAGGCGCGCCCGCAGACATTCACCTTCGGCTCCTGCTTGGTCACCTCGAAGTGGTCGTAGCCCTGCTTCAGGTTGCGCCAGAAGGCCATGTTCGGGTTGTTGCGGTGGCGGGCGATGTTCTTCGGCGTCATGCGGAAGGGATAGGCCTGCACCTGGAACGCGCGCTGGCCGCCGGCAAAGCTCTCCCGCGCCAGTGAGAAAATCTCGGAAATCTGCTCGTCCGTCATGGCGTAGCAGCCGGCCGACGAGCAGTCGCCGTGCACCATCAGGAACTCGCCCGTCCGCCCGTAGGAGCGGTCAAAGGCGTTGGGGAAGCCGAGATTGAACGACAGGTAGTAATTGGAATTCGGGTTCATCTGCCCGGGCGTGATGGTGTAGAAGCCCTCCGGCGCCTGCCGGTCGCCCACGCGCACCTTGGGTCCAAGTTCGCCCGACCAGCGGCAGATGGGGTAGGTCTTCAGCAGGGCATAGGAGCCGTCGGAGGTGGCCTTCCACACTTCGAGCTCGGCTTCCTGCTTGAAGATGCGCACCAGCATCGGGCTCGCCGGCGACATGTCCTTCTTCGCGATCAGGGATACCATTTCCGGCGTGAGTGGCTTGTTGGCCTTGCGCGCCGCTTCGTCGGTCTGGTTGCAGGCGGCGAGCGCGAGCGCTGCAGTGGCGGCCAGGGCCACCATGCGGATGCGGGACGACAACGCCGTCCACGGACGGTTCGACGCGAAACGGTTCACCGCGCAACTCCTGGGTCCGTACCGGTCACATGGACCGACAGGGTTAGCCCCTCCACCTTGACGATGCGTTAGCACCCTCGCGATCCCTGCGGGGCGATGCCGCCGCCGCCTGGACAGACCTAGAGAAAATAAGGCAAATACGGCCAAGATGAGATGCGGGCCGGCATTGGCCACCGGCCGTGTGTTCATGGTTAAAGCGATCGGCCGATTGCGAGAAATTTGTCACGCCGCGCCTTGCGCACGGCGGGGGCATCGAGGCCGGCGAGCTGCGACAGCGCTTCGGCGATGGCATCCCCGGCCGCGCCGATGGTGGCCTCCGGATCGCGATGGGCGCCGCCGGGCGGTTCCTTCACGATGGAATCGATGATGCCGAACTTCAGCAGGTCCTGCGCCGTGATCTTCATGTTGGTAGCGGCATCCTGCGCCTTCGCGGTGTCGCGCCACAGGATGGAGGCCGCGCCTTCCGGCGAGATTACGCTGTAGATGGCGTGCTCCATCATCAGCACCCTGTTGGCGGTGGCGATGGCGATGGCCCCGCCCGAACCGCCCTCGCCGATGATCAGCGCCACATTGGGCGCGCCCAGCGCAAGACAGGCATCGGTGGAGCGGGCGATGGCCTCGGCCTGCCCGCGCTCCTCGGCGCCGATGCCGGGGTAGGCACCGGCGGTGTCCACCAGCGAGATCAGCGGGATGGCGAAGCGGTCGGCCAGTTCCATGATGCGCGCCGCCTTGCGGTAGCCCTCGGGGCGCGCCATGCCGAAATTGTGCCGGATGCGGGTTTCCGTGGTGGAGCCCTTCTCGTGACCCAGCACGCACACCGCCTCGCCACGGAAACGGGCAAAGCCACCGATGATGGCCTCGTCCTCGCCAAACTTGCGATCGCCGGCGAGCGGCGTGAAATCCTCGAACAGGCCCTTGGCGAAATCGGCGAAATGGGGCCGCTGCGGATGCCGCGCGACCAGCGTCTTCTGCCAGGGGGTGAGGGTGGCGTAGAGGGCCAGGAGCGCCTCGCGGGCCTTGGTTTCGAGCCGCTGCACCTCGTCGGTGATGGCGACGCCATCGCCGGCGGAAGCGAGCGCACGCAGCTCTTCCACCTTGGCCTCGAGTTCGGCGACCGGCTTCTCGAAGTCCAGATAGCTGCGCATGAGGGTCCGTAATGGTTCGAGGAGGCCCCTTGCCGGTGCCGCCCACGGGGCCGGAAGCTGCCCGCGCCGGGTCGGCAAGTCAAGGGCGCCAAGTCAGGGGCGCCAACTCAAGGCCGGCAACTCAAGGCTGTCGCGTCGAGCGCGGCGCGCAAGCCGGGCGCGCCTGGGTCGTCACTGCTGGAGCGGAGGCTCCGGGGTCGCGGCGGTCAGCCCCTGCCCCGGCAAGACCGCTTTAAAACGTGACCCCTCCTAAACGTGAAGGCCATGCCGCCCCTTTCGCAGCGGGCGCTGCAACGCAAGGGGCGACAAGAGCGTTGGTCTCCAATCATGGTCACATCATGGAGGCAGCCATGGCCGCCCACAAACGCACCCTTCCAAGGCAGAGCGCGCCCAAGGCCGCAAAGCCCGGCCGCGCGCCGGTTTCCCGCGGTCCCGCCCCTGCGGCGCCACCACCGGACTACGACTTTCCCGCCGCCGGTCCCCACGCCCGGCCTCACCTGATGGATCCCGAGCGCACCCCCGGCGCCGGCGCCCTTTCGGAGCCGGGCCGATCGCGGGACGGGGACGCGACGGGCTGACGCAGGTCCGGCGGGAAACCTCCATCCGGGCCGCGGCGACGGCTTGCGGCCTTGTTCAGAACCGCCTCGGGGGGCTATTGCTGACGCGCAAACCCCCGGGGACCTTTCCTGCGATGCGCGCGCTGCTCGACGTCATCCTTCTCGTTCTTCAGCTTTATGTCTGGCTGCTCATCGCCTCAGCGGTGCTGTCCTGGCTGGTGGCGTTCAACGTGGTGAACGCCCACAATTCGTTCGTCCGCGGCCTGGGCGAGTTCCTGTACCGGATCACCGAGCCGGTACTCGCGCCCATCCGCTCCGTCCTGCCCAACCTCGGCGGCCTCGACCTGTCGCCCATGGTGCTGATCCTGATCATTTTCTTCATCGAGCGGGTCATCGCCTACTACATCTACCCCATCGCGTTCTGACGGGCGGGCCGGCCCTCTTGTCGTTCCTGAAGCTCCTGCCCGATGGCCTGGAGGTGAGCGTGCGCGCCACCCCGCGTGGCGGCCGCGATGCCCTCGACGGCGTCGCGGAACTGTCCGATGGCCGCGCTGTCCTTAAGATAAGGGTCAAGGTCGCGCCGGAGGACGGCGCGGCGACGGCGGCCGTCACCCGTGTGCTGGCGCAGGCGGCGGGGGTCGCCGCATCCCAGGTCAGGCTCACCTCCGGCGCCACAGCCCGGGTGAAGACGTTCCGTATTGCCGGCAACGCGGCCGAGCTGGCCGCCACCCTCACCGCGGCCGCGGTGGTGCCCACAGGCAAGGCGCGGAAATAGGCCCGCAGGTTCAGCGCTCGGACCATCGGCCGTCGGCCCAAGCCCGCACGGCGCCTCAGCAGGTTCCGCCGGGCGCCGGCCGAGGGATTGGGCCCTCGCAATCGCGAGGCCGACTGGAACGCCCGCGTTCGCCGTTGCCGCTCCGCCTCCGCACCCACTCAAGCACCGAAACGCCTTGTGCAGCGAAACGCCTTGTGCACCGGCGGAGCCCGACACCTGCGGCCCATCGGCCACGTCACGCTGTGTCCAGGCGATGGGGACCATCCCCTCGACGGGCCGCCCTGCCACGGCGGGGGCGACAACAAAAAAGGCGCCGCGCGATTCGCGCGGCGCCTTCGAGCGTCAGGGACGCGGGATCAGATCACTTCAGGGCGTTCAGCGACGTCGCGAACGACAGGGTCGCGAGGAACTTGTTGCCGCAGGAGTTGATGTTGCTGATCATGAAGCCGCAATCGGCATCGCTGAGATCGGTGCCGGAATAGCGCAGGTCGAGGGTTGCGGCCTTGTAGGTGAAGGCGACGCCCACGTTCCACCAGTTGTAGCCCGGGATGGTCTGGATGTAGCTCAGGTCGGTGAAGAGGTAGCTGACCTCATAATTGTAGACGCTGGTGGACAGCCACTGATGGCCGAATTCGCCAGACGCATACCAGCCGAACGCTTCGCCGGGACCGAACGCGGGGAGCGGAACCTTCACGGTGCCCGAGAGGGCGGTGCCATCCGTGCCGGTGGAGGCGAAGTCGCTGGTCCAGTAGAGGTTCAGGCCGACGGTCAGCCAGGGCGCGACGGTGTAGGTCGGCTTGGCATAGATTTCCCAGTAGTTGAAATCGCTGGAGCCGGGCCCGGTGTTCAGGCCGGTGTACGGGTCAGTGCTGGAGCCGCTGCCGGGATAGGTGTAGTAGACCGCGCCCACGTCGAGGGCGAAGTTGCCCCAAGTGTGGCGCAGGCCGCCCGAGAAGTCGACTTCCAGCGAGCTGTTGCCGTCGGTGTAGCCAAGGCCGTCGATGGTGGTGTTCACCCAATTCTGGTTGGACGCCCACACATTGAAATACACCCAATCGAACAGCTGCAGTTCGACGAAGCCCTGGATGGCGGGGTTGTTGTTGGTCTGGCTGATACCGCGGAAGAGATAGTCCGACGTACCGGTGACGCCGAAGGCGATATCCCACAGGGGAGCCACGGGAGCCGGAACAGCCTTCGCCGGCATCGGCGAGCTGAGGTCGGCCGCGGATGCGGCTCCGGCCAGGAGCAGAGAGGCGGCAACGACTGCAAACTTCTTCATAACGGTACCCCGCAGCGATTTAGACTGATAAAAATCAGGTCTCCGCCTCATGTCCAATGGGAAAATTCAGGCAGCAGTTGCTACCCAATTGGGCAAACCCGCATGGATGCTGGATTTCTGTGTTGCGAAGATGCAACGCACTCTGTCGAAACGGTGACAGCACCGGTTCCTGACACGAAAAACATATGACGGTGGAGGAGTTTGGAGACCCGTGTAGAGGTAATTTAATACGCGCATCCGGGGTCGGTGACGCGTCCACGCCACAGCGACTCGCTGCAGGCGGGCATCTCATGCCATCGGCCTGTCGTCCTCGACCGAGGCCGATGCCAGGCCTGAGCCATGCCGAAGTCCGACGGGCGAAATGAGGTCTGCCGGTATCAGGGCCGGTTCATGAGCAGTGGGCGGCCGCGCTCCGGGGTCCGTGCCCAGCCGCCGTCTTCCTGCCGTGCGAAGCGGATCACGGCGGTGTCGGTGTCGCCCCGCACCAGGATATTGCCGCCCTCGATGTCCCACGCCACGGGGCCGAAGCGCAGCAGGGCGGCATCGCAGCCCGACGCGATGGCGAGCGCCTTGCCGTTGCCGTTGGTCGCGGGCTGGTCCAGCAGGGTCCAGCGGCACACCGGCGTGCCCGCCTGCCGGGCGAGGTCCCACTCGCCCACGACCTCTTCCACCTTGATCCCGGTGTCTTCGTCGGCCGCCGCCGGATTGGCGAGGAAATACACCCCATCGCCTTCCCGGAGCGCCTCATAGCTGCCGTTGGTGGCTTCGGTGAACTCGGCCACGGTACGGCCCTGAACATTCAGCAGCCGCAGGGAGCCGGAGGGGTCGGGCAGCCAGGCCACCACCTGCGCGGAAAAGCCGATGATGGCGCAGGCCTGCCGGTCGAACTCCACCGCAAGCCCCGGTCCGGCCGGCTCCGCCTTCAGCGCAAAGGAGCAGGACCGCGCGCCGTCGGCGTTGGTCAGCCGGAACGGCGCAGCCAGCCGCGCGCCGGCTTCCCGCACGGCGGGATCGAGCCGCGGGGGTGCCGGCGGACGCGGCGCCGCGGTGGGCGCCGTGGGGCCGGACGGCGCATCGCCCCGCTGCGCCAGCCGGGCACCCGCCAAGGCCCCCGCCGGAAGCGGGCCGGCCAGAAGCGGACCGGTCGGGACCAGGCCCATGGTCGCGTCGGCGCGCACCTGCGTGGCGCTAATCTGCGTGGCGCTAATCTGCGTCGCGCTAATCTGCGTGGCGCCCATCTGCGCGCCGAGCACCAGCACCGCCGCCAGACCCATATGCCGTGGAGCCATCCTGCCCTCGAAGCCGAACACGGGCTCGAACGTTACCACCTTCCGGGTGCCGGTTCACCCCCGGCTTCATTCCCGGCGCGGTCGTGCGTCGTGGTCGCGCGTCGTGGTCGTGCGGCGTGGTCGTGCGTCGTGGCCGCTCGATTGTGGTCCGGTGAACCGTGCCGCTGAAAGGCCAAACGCCGTCCCGCGCCAGGACGGACGGCCGAAACGCACTTCACGCTTTCGGCCAGGGGGTCTCTGCCACCGGGGTCAGCGGATCCTTGCCGTCCAGGACGGCAAGGATGTTGTCCACCACCAGCTGGCCCATGGCGGCGCGGGTATGGTGCGTCGACGAGCCCACGTGCGGCAGCAGCACCGCGTTGTCGAGGCCGAAGAAGGCCTCCGGCACATGGGGCTCCTGCGCGAACACATCGAGGCCGGCGGCCAGGAGGGTGCCGGATTGCAGCGCGGCGAGAAGCGCCGCCTCGTCCACCACGGTGCCGCGGGCGACGTTGATGAGGATGCCGTCCGGCCCCAGCGCGGCGAGCACGGCCGCATCCACCAGATGGCGGGTGGCGGCCCCGCCGGGCACGATGACCACCAGCACGCTCACGTCCCGAGCCATGTCGAGCAGGCTCGCGTAATAGGGCCGGTCCACATCCGGCTGCTGGCGCCGGCTGTGATAGACCACCGGCACCCCAAAAGCGTCCAGCCGCCGGGCGATGGCCTTGCCGATGCGGCCCATGCCAAGGATACCCACGGTGCGCCCGCGCAAGGTCGGCCCAAGGGGATAGGCCCCCTTCAGCCAGCGGCCGTCGCGCACGAAGCGGTCGGCCTGCGGAATCTGCCGCACCGTGGCGAGCAGCAGGCCGAGGGTGAGATCGGCCACCTCCTCGTTCAGCACATCCGGCGTGTTGGTGACGATCACGCCGCGCCGGGCGGCGGCGACGGCATCCACCGTATCGTAGCCGACGCCGAAATTGCCCACGATCTTGAGATTGGGCAGGCGCGCCATCAGCGCCTCGTCCACCCGCCCCTTGCCGCGCGTGGCAATGGCGCGCACCGCGCCGGCCGTCGCGTCGGACAGGGCCTCCAGGGGTAGAAGGTCGAAGCGGGCGGAGAGCTGGCGCTCCACCACCTCTTCCATCACGGGGCCGGTCAGGAGGACGGCGGGGCGGGCTTGATCGGGCATGGCAGGCTCTCTGTTCCCACTGGCAAATCCGGCCCGGGACCAAAGCCCGGGGCCTCAGGAAACGCGCGCAAGGTATCCCGGCGCCAGCCGGGAGCAATCCCTGTTTAGCCCCATCCCACGGGGGTGTTCAATGAAAGTTCAATCGTTTTAAATTCCCTCTTGATCCCGGCTTCGCCTTTCACCATGATCGCGCCGCGCCACGATAGGGGCGTAAGGTTCCCCAAGGGACCCAAGAAACAGAATGAAGATCACGCGCGCCGTTGAAGCGGACCGATATCCGCCCGACGCGCTGACGAACACGAGGGAGAGGACGCTGCATGGCGACCGTGGACATTCGCGGTGTGAAGAAGGCCTATGGCGCGACGGCGGTCATCCATGGGGTGGATGTCAGCATTCGCGACGGCGAATTCGTGGTGCTCGTGGGGCCTTCCGGCTGCGGGAAGTCCACCCTCCTGCGGATGATCGCGGGACTCGAGAACATCACCGGCGGCCAGATCCTCATCGGCAACCGCGTCATCAACGAAATGCCGCCGAAGGAACGGGACATCGCAATGGTGTTCCAGAACTACGCGCTCTATCCCCACATGACCGTGGGGGCCAACATGGGCTTCTCCCTCAAGCTGCGCAAAGCGCCCCAGGCGGAGATCGATTCGCGGGTCCAGCGCGCGGCGGAAATCCTCAACCTGACCAAGCTGCTCGACCGCTACCCCCGCCAGCTCTCCGGCGGCCAGCGCCAGCGCGTCGCCATGGGCCGCGCCATCGTGCGCGATCCGCAGGTGTTCCTGTTCGACGAGCCGCTCTCCAACCTCGACGCCCAGCTGCGCGTGCAGATGCGCACCGAGATCAAGGAGCTGCACCAGCGGCTGAAGACCACCACGGTCTACGTCACCCACGACCAGATCGAGGCCATGACCATGGCCGACAAGATCGTGGTGATGCATGACGGCATCGTGGAGCAGATCGGCGCCCCGCTCGACCTCTACGACAAGCCCGCCAACCAGTTCGTGGCCGGCTTCATCGGCTCGCCCTCCATGAACTTCGTCAAGGGCAAGGTGCGCCTCGGCGCCGACCCGCGGCTGGTGACGGACAGCGGCATCGAGATGCCCCTGCCCGCCGCGCCCGGCCTGACCGACGGCCAGGGCGTGGTCTACGGCCTGCGGCCCGAGCATATCCGGCTCGATCCCCAGGGCGTGCCGGCGACGGTAGTGGTGACCGAGCCCACCGGCTCGGAAATCCTCGTGGTCGCCCGCCTCGGCGAGGCCGGCCAGCGCGGACAGGAAATCACCTGCCTGTTCCGCGAACGCCTGTCCTTCGCCCCCGGCGAAGTGATCCACATCGCGCCGCAACCCGGCCTCACACATCTTTTTGACGAGGCCACGGGCCAGCGCCTCTGACACACTCCAGAGTGCAGGACAGACGGCCCGGCGACGCCAATTCACAACGCCAGGGCCGCATCAGAACAGCCGCACGCCAAAACAAACGGATCTTCACGGGAGGAAGACACATGACCCTTTCCAGACGCGACGTGCTCATGGGCGGTGCCGGTCTCGCTGCCGGCAGCATGGCCCTGCCCTTTCTGGGCGGCACGCAGGCCTTCGGCCAGTCCATGCCCAAGTTCGAGCCGGAACCCGGCGCCTCCCTGCGCCTGCTGCGCTGGGCGCCCTTCGTGAAGGGCGAGGAAGACGCCTGGATCGCCAACACCAAGAAGTTCACCGAAGCCACCGGCATCGAGGTGCGCATCGACAAGGAGAGCTGGGAGGACATCCGTCCGAAAGCCGCCGTGGCCGCGAACGTGGGCTCCGGCCCCGACATGGTCTGGGTCTGGTTCGACGACGCCCAGCAATATCCCGACAAGCTCCTCGACGTGACCGACCTGGCCCAGGGCCTTGCCGCGAAGTACGGCGGCTATTATCCGGGCAACGAGGTCTATGCCCAGGTCAACAAGCGCTTCGTCGCCCTGCCGCTGGCCACCATCGGCAACGCGGTGGTCTATCGCGACAGCTGGGTGAAGCAGGCGGGCTTCAGCGAATTCCCGAAGGATACCAAGGGCCTGCTGGAGCTGGGCAAGGCCCTCAAGGCCATCAACCACCCCATGGGCTTCACGCTGGGCCACGGGGTCGGCGACGGCAACAATTACTGCCACTGGATCCTGTGGAGCCATGGCGGCAAGATGGTCAATGAGGCCGGCAAGGTGGTGCTCAACTCGCCGGAGACCGTGGCCGGCCTGCGCTACGCCGCAGAGCTGTACAAGACCTTCATTCCCGGCACCGAAAGCTGGCTCGACGTGAACAACAACCGCGCCTTCATCGCCGGCGACCTCGGGGTGACGGCGAACGGCGTGTCGGTCTATTACGCGGCGGCCAACGATCCCAAGCTCGCCGACATGGCGGCGGACATGCGGTCCACCAACTTCCCCATCGGGCCGGTGGGCAAATCGGTGGAACTGCACCAGACCACGCAGGCCTGCATCTTCAAGTACACCAAATATCCCAAGGCGGCGCAGGCCTACTTGTCCTTCATGTTCGACGCGCCGCAGTACAACGCCTGGCTCACCGGCGCGAGCGCCTATTGCTGCCAGACGCTGAAGTCCTTCGCCAGCAACCCGGTGTGGACCTCCAAGCCCATCCACGCCGCCTATTCCAGGGCCTCCGACACCCTGCAGCCCAACGGCTATGCCGGTCCGCTCGGGCCGAAGTCGGCGGCGGCCATGGCGGACTGGATCGTGGTGGACATGGTGGCGGAAGCCTCCACCGGCCAGCGCACCCCGGAAGAAGCCGCCAAGCGCGCCCAGCAGCGCGCGGAGCGCATCTACCGCTGATGTGAGGGGCCATTCGCCTCGGCGGCCTGCGTCTTCCGCCCGAAGCCGGATCTTTCCGGCTTCGGTTCCCCGGGAGCAAACGCGGCAAGGCGGGAGCGGGCGTCCCGTTTCGCCCCCTCCCACCCCTCCCCCGCAAGCGGGAGAGGGCTTTCCCCGAAACGCTGAGGCGGCTGGCCAAAAGCCGCGCCGCTGTCCCCCTTCCCGCGAAGGGGAGCGGCCAGAAGCAAAGACCATCCGGAGATCCCTTCCATGGCCAACGTCACTGCGACCGAGCCGTCCCCATCGCGGTCCTTCTGGGCCGGCATCGGCCAGGGCCGGCATGTGATCGGCGTCCTCTTCATGCTGCCGGCCGCCGTGTTCCTGCTGTTCTTCCTCACCTATCCGCTGGGGCTCGGCGTCTGGCTCGGCTTCACCGACACGCGGATCGGCAGCGCCGGCGTCTTCATCGGCCTGGAGAACTACACGTCGCTCATGGGCGACAGCCTGTTCTGGCTGGTGGTGTTCAACACCATTCTCTACACGGTGGCGGCCTCGATCCTGAAGTTCGCGCTCGGCCTCTGGCTGGCGCTGCTGTTGAACGAGAACATGCCGTTCAAGGCCTTCTTCCGCGCCGTGGTGCTGCTGCCGTGGGTGGTGCCCACCGTGCTCTCGGCCATCGCCTTCTGGTGGATCTTCGACAGCCAGTACTCGATCATCTCCTGGGCGCTCATCAAGATGGGGCTGATCTCCACACCCATCAACTTCCTCGGCGACGTGGGCAACGCCCGCGCCTCGGTGATCGCCGCCAACGTGTGGCGCGGCATCCCCTTCGTCGCCATCTCGCTGCTCGCCGGCCTGCAGACCATCTCGCCCTCGCTCCACGAGGCGGCGACGCTGGATGGCGCCACCAACTGGCAGCGCTTCCGCTACATCACGCTGCCCATGCTCTCGCCGATCATCGCGGTGGTGATGACCTTCTCGGTGCTGTTCACCTTCACCGACTTCCAGCTGATCTACGTGCTGACCCGCGGCGGGCCGCTGAACTCCACCCATCTGATGGCGACCCTCTCCTTCCAGCGCGCCATTCCCGGCGGCTCGCTGGGCGAGGGCGCGGCCATCGCGGTGGCGATGATCCCGTTCCTGCTGGGCGCCATCCTGTTCAGCTATTTCGGCCTGCAACGCCGCAAGTGGCAGCAGGGCGGAGCCGACTGATGGCGACGCCCGCATCCCCCGCGCTCACCCGCGGCCATGACGGCAGCTTGGATGCCGCCCGCCTTCACGACGCCCGGCTGGCCCGTCCCGCCGCCGCCCGCGCTTCGAGGACCTAAGCCATGACCCAAGCTTCCGAACAGATGACCGACAATTCCACGGGCATGAGCTATCTCGACAGCCTCCCCCGGCGGCTGGTCACGGTCATCCTGCCGCTGCTCGTGTTCGTCTTCGTGCTGCTGTTCCCGTTCTACTGGATGGCGATCACGGCCATCAAACCGAACTACCAGCTCACCGACTACAACAATTACTCTCCGCTCTGGGTGGTGGAGCCGACGCTGGAGCACATCAAGTATCTGCTGTTCGAGACCTCCTATCCAAGCTGGCTGTGGAACACCATCTACATCTCGGTGGCGGCCACCATCATCTCGCTGGTGACTTCGGTGTTCGCCGCCTATGCCATCGAGCGGCTGCGGTTCAACGGATCGCGCTGGGTCGGGCTCGGCATCTTCCTCGCCTATCTGGTGCCGCCCTCCATCCTGTTCATCCCGCTCGCCATCATGATCTTCGGGCTGGGGATCTACGACACCAAGCTCGCCCTGATCCTCACCTACCCCACCTTCCTGGTGCCGTTCTCCACCTGGCTGCTGATGGGCTATTTCCGCTCCATCCCGTTCGAGCTGGAGGAATGCGCCCTGGTGGACGGGGCCTCGCGCTGGCAGATCCTCATCAAGGTGCTGCTGCCGCTCTCGGTGCCGGGGCTGATCTCGGCGGGCATCTTCTCCTTCACCCTGTCGTGGAACGAGTTCATCTACGCCCTCACCTTCATCCAATCGTCGGAGAACAAGACCGTGCCGGTGGGCGTGCTCACCGAGCTGGTGCGCTCGGACGTGTATGAATGGGGTTCGCTGATGGCCGGCGCCCTGCTGGGCTCGCTGCCGGTGGTGATCCTCTACTCCTTCTTCGTGGACTACTACGTGTCGTCCATGACCGGAGCGGTGAAGGAATAGGACCCCGTCACCGCGGGGGACCCCGGCCACGTCGGCATCGGCGGGTCCCCCCGGTCGGCAAAGCCGCCCCTGCGAAGCTTTGCCCGCTTGCCCTTCGACCGCGACCGTGGCACCCCTTTTAGGACTTGCTGCAACGCGGCACCGCGGGGGGCCTCGGGTCGAGGTCCCCTGAGGGCAGGACGGAGGGGATGGGACGATGCTGGAACGTGCGATCGAGTCGGTGCTTTTCCGCAGCCGCTGGATCATGGCGCCGTTCTATCTCGGCCTCGTCGTCTCGCTGCTGGTGCTGCTGTTCAAGTTCGGCAACGAGCTGCTGCATTTCGTGCTACATGCCACCGGCGCCACCGAGAGCGATACCATCCTCGGCATCCTCGCTTTGGTGGACCTGACGCTGACCGGCAATCTGGTGCTGATCGTCATCTTCTCCGGCTACGAGAACTTCGTCTCCAAGATCGACCCGGAAGGCCACCCCGACTGGCCGGAATGGATGACGCGGGTGGATTTCACCGGCCTCAAGCAAAAGCTGCTCGCCTCCATCGTCGCCATTTCCGCGATCCAGTTGCTGAAGGCGTTCATGAACATTGACAAGGGGATGAACGAGAACACGCTGATGTGGCTCGTCATCATCCATGTGGTGTTCGTGGGGTCGAGCCTCGTCCTCGCCTGGTCCGACAAGCTCTCGAACAACAAGCATTAAAGCACGCCCCGCCGCGTTCAGTCGGGCGATCCGGCTGGCGTCCCGCCCGAGCCGGCCACGGTCATCGCCAGCGCGGCGCCCGCCATCAGCGCCGCCGCCAACATCACCGGCAGGGCCTGCCCCAGCCCGCCCAGGGCGCCCGAGATCACCGACGAAATCCCCCATCCCATGGCCGCCGCCGAACCGACCATGCCCAGGATCCAGCCCTGCCGGTCCGCCGGCACGCGATCCGACAGCATGGTGACGATGGAAGGATAGGCGATGTTGACCGTGATGCCGGCAATCAGCGCCGCCGCGTAGGCCTGGTAGGCCGAGCCCAGCATCAGGCACGCCACCATGGTCACCGCATTCAGGGCGAGCCCGGCCACGGCCAGGCTGCGCATCCCGAAGCGTTCGGACAGGGCCGGCTGCACCAGAGCGTTGGAGATGCAGAACCCGATTCCCATGATGGACATGAAGGCGCCCACCTGGTGCAGGCTCATGTCGAGCCTTGGCGCCTCCATCAGATAGACCGAGACGAAGACGAAGAAGCTGCCCCACGCCACCTGCATCAGCAGGAAGCCGCCCAGGATGCCGCGCACCGCCCTGTCGCCCGCCGCCTCCCGGAAGCAGCGCACGCCTTCGAAGATGGAGATGGTGGACCAGTCGACCTTGCGCCCGGGCTTGTCCTCTTCCCGGTAGCCGGTCCACAGCAGCACCAGGGCGACCAGCGTCAGCGCCGTGCACAGGTGCACCGGCGCGGAGAACGATATGGTCGACAGGCTGGACGCCACCACCGGGCCGAGCACGAAGCCGAGCGATGAGAACAGCATGCTGTAGCTCAGCAGCCGGGCCTTGTTGGTGCCCATATCCACCAGCGCCGCCTGCGCCGTGGGCTGGGCCGCGGCGGTGGCGCCGCCGATGAGCCGGCCGAGGAACAGCAGCGGCAGCAGGTGCAGGTCGATGGCGAGGCCGGCCAGAAGATTGCCCAGCAGCACGCCGCCCCCGCACAGCAGCAGCACCGGCCGCCGACCCCACTGGTCCGACAGCCGCCCCAGCACCGGCGCCATATACAGCATCAGGAAGACATAGGCCGCGACCAGCAGCCCGCTGACGAAATTGCGCAGGGGCAGCGAGGCATCCGGCAAAAACACCAGCGTCGCCGGATCGATCAGCAGCGGGCCGAGCAGCGGGATGATGACCGTCGCGCTGATGGAATCCACCAGGATCAGCAGATAAAGCGCAATCATGCCGGGGCGGCGACCGGGGCGGCGACAGGTTCTTCGAGGTGGGCCTTCAGGCTCTCCCGCATCCGGTCGGCCAAGCCGCGGATCGTCTCTTCCCTGTAGTTGACGGACGAATACTGAAACCGGACCAGCAGCTTGCCCTCATGGATGACGGCCACCAGATACAGCCAGAAGTCCGCAGGGTTGTCGGCGAAGGCGTGGTTCTTGAGATACAGCAGATCGTCTTCCGGCTTCTCGAACACCGCGCCGTGGAAGCTGGCATCCCAGGTCTCGCCGAAGAAATTGTACAGGATCTTCACCTGGTCCTGCACAGCCAGCTCCGCCCCGCGCGGATGATAGGCGCGCAGCGCGCCGTGGGCGATGCCGTGCCGGGGCATGGCATGCAGCTGCCCGGCCACGTCCTTAAGGCCGCCCGAGAGCACGATGGGCGTATGGGTGGTGAACCAGCCGCAGATGCGGGTGGGATCGACCCCCTCCACCACATGTTCGCGCCCGTGGCCCACCACGTGCAGCATCAGGCGATCCTGGCCGGAAGCCTCCACCAGGGCGGCGGCGACGCGCTCGTAAGGATTGTGCGGCGTTTCCTCCAGCATCACGCTCTGGAAGGTCACGATGTCCCGCTGCCGGGCGCCGGGCTGGTCGCTGTCGGGCGTGAAGGTCGGGCCCTGCTGTTCGAGCCAGTAGGGCAGCTGCGCCTCGGCCTCGGGGGTGGCGGCATAGCTTATGAGGCCTTCCACCCACGCCTTGTAGGTGCCGCCCGACGGTGCCAGCGGCTGGCCCAGATAGGCCCGCTGCAGGTCCGTCACCACCGCGCCCCAGGAGAGGCCGTCGGTGACCAGATGGTGGCAGATCAGCACCAGGCGCTGGCCCTCTTCGGTGCTGAACAGGCCGGCGCGCATGATCGGGCCCTGCGCGATATCGATGGTCTCCTGCATCTGCGCGGCCCGCGCGGCCACATCGGCCAGCGGGATGTCGGCGCACTCCAGCGGCACCTCGATGCCGGTCTCCACGTAATATTGGCGTCCGTCATGGAACCTGAGGCGCAGCGCGTCGTGGTGGGCCACCAGCTTCTTGAGGGCATCGCGCAGCCGCTCCGGCTCCAGCGCGCAGCGGAACACGGCGGAGACGTTGAACTGCTGCGGCCGCTCCGTCGCCCAGGTGAAATAATAGCGCTGCATGGGCGACAGCGGCTCGTCGCCGGTGGCCTCGCCCGCCTCCACCGCCCGCACCGGCGCAAGGCCCTGCACCAGTTCGGCGATGGTGGGGGTACGCTGGAGCGCGGTGGGATCGAGCGGCAGCCCCACCTCCCGCGCCTTGATCCCCAGTTGCACCGCCAGCAGCGAATCGCCGCCCAGCGCGTAGAAATTGTCGTGGATGCCGATGGGCTCGTGCTTCAGCACCGCCTGCCAGATATCCACCAGCGCCGCCTCGGTCTCGGTGCGCGGCGGCACATAGGGTAATTCGCCCGGCATCTGCGCCACGTCGGGGCGGGGCAGCGCCTTGCGGTCCACCTTGCCGTTGGCCGAGAGCGGGATGCGCTCCAGCGGCACGAACACCCGCGGGATCATGTAATAGGGCAGCTTGTCCTGCAGGGCGGCCCGCATTTCGGCGGCATCCAGCGCGCCTTCCGAGACCACATAGGCCACCAGGAACTTGCCCTTGCGGTTGGGCTGGTCCTGCCCGTCCACGATGGCGGCCTTCACGCCGGGCAGGGCCTCGATGGCGCCCTCGATCTCGCCCAGCTCCACCCGGAAGCCGTTGACCTTCACCTGGAAGTCGGCCCGGCCCAGAAACTCCACCTGCCCGTCGGGGAGCCAGCGACCGAGGTCGCCGGTGTAATAGATGCGCTCGCCGGTGGCGGGATAGGTGATGAAGGCCGCGTCGGTCTTCTCTCCGTCGTGCCAGTAGCCGCGCGCGAGGCAGACGCCGCCCATGAAGATCCGCCCCGGCATGAAGGGCGGGCAAGGGTTGAGCCCGGGATCGAGCACCAGCATCTTCTGGTTGGGCATGGCCCGGCCGTAGGGGATGGTGGTCCAGATCGGGTCCACCGCGCCGATGCGATACCAGTTGGAGAAGATGGAGGTCTCGGTGGGGCCGCCGATGCTCCAGATCACCGCGTCGGGGGCCAGCGGGCGCATGCGGTCCGGCAGGTCGGTGGGGATCTTGTCGCCGCCCATCATGAACACGCGGATGGACGCCAGCGCCTCGCCCGACTGCACCCACATGTCCACATACATGGGCACGCTGAGCCAGATGGTGGCCTCATGCTGGCGCACCAGCTCCACCCAGTGCGGCGGCTCCAGATGCCGGTCCTCGTCCGGGATCACCACGCCGGCGCCGGCCGAGAGCATGCCGAAGATGTCGTAGACCGAGAGGTCGAAGCTGAAGTCCGAAAGCTGCAGCGACCGGTCGCCCGGCCCGACGCCGTGCTCCGCATTGGCGTTGCGCAGGCTGTTCATGACGCTGAAATGGGTCAGCGTCACGCCCTTCGGCTTGCCGGTAGAGCCGGAGGTGAACAGCACGTAGCAGATGTCGCCGATATCGTTGACGGAAGCCGGCCGGCTGTCCGGCTCGTCCGCCCACAGGGCGTCGTCATCCACCGCGAGGCCGGGGCGGCCGAGGCGGTCCAGCACCCGCTGCTGGCTCAGCACGATCTCCACCTCGCCCTGGGCGTTCACGGCGTCCATGCGCTCGGGCGGCCAGGCGGCATTGATGGGCAGATAGCCGGCACCGGCCTTCAGGATGGCCATGCAGGCCACCGCCTGCTCCCAGCCCTTCTCCATCATCACCGCCACCAGGGTGTTGGGCTTCACCCCCCGCCGGCGCAGCCCGTGGGCGATGCGGTTGGTCAGGCGCTCCATCTCGCCATAGGTCACCACCCGCTCGCGCATCAGCAGCGCGGGAGCCTCGGGCTGGCGCTCGGCCCAGTCGGAGAAGGCGTCGTGCAGCAATTGCAGGTCGGTGCGGGGCGCGGGCGGCGGCGTCCACTCGGTCTCGATCCGCTGCACCTCCGCCTCGGTGGCGAGCTTGAGCTTGGACAAAGGCGCGTCCGGCTGGGCGCTCACCGCATCGGCCAGCAGCGAGAGGTGGGCGGCCAGTTCCTCGGCGAAGCGGCGGGTGAACTGGGCGGCCTGGTATTGCAGCCGCACGTCCAGCCGCTCGCCCTCGGCGAAGGCGAGGAACAGGAGGTCGTTCTGGCAATCCACCGTTTCCAGCGGCAGCGGCGTGCCCAGCGCGAACGGCCACAGGGGCTTGGCCCAGGAGACGGAGACGTTGGGCAACTGGATGCCGTCGGACGGGCGCGCCTTGCGCAGGCCGGCGATGACCTCCTGGAACGACAGGCGGTCGTGCTCGCGGGTGGCGCGGCGCTGCTCCTGCACCTGTTGCACCAATTGGGCGAAGGTCAGCTCCGGCGTGAAGCTCGCGGTGGCGATCAGCGTGTTGACGAAGGAGCCCATGGAGCGCGCGAACGGCTTGCCGCGCAGGTCCGTGGGATAGAGCACCGCCACCATTTCCTGCTCGGTGTAGCGGTGGATCAGCGCCTGGATCAGCGCCAGCGTGGTGATGAACGGGCTCACATTCATCTGCGGCAGGCGCAGCGAGAAATAAAGGTTGCCGTCCTTCTCGCCCTGATAGCTCTCGCGCCGCGTCGGCAGGCCGGCGTGGAAATCGGACTGGGCCAGCGCCTCTACCCAATAGGCCCGGTCCGCCGCGTGGTCGGGGCTGTCCAGATAGGCGCGCTCGTGGGCGTCCCAGGCCGCGGGGCCGGGGCCGGGTTCAAGCACCTCCTGGCCGTGATAGCGGGCGCCGACTTCCTCCATCAGCAGCATGATGGAGCCGCCGTCGAGCACCATGTGGCTGCCGTTGAGGACGAAGATGTCGCCGCACAGCACGAACCGGAACAGCGGCCCGTTCTCCACGTCGAACGGCCTGGTGATGGCCCAGTCCCAGCTGTCGGAGCGCTCCAGCACCCGCGCCGGAGTGTCCAGCACCACCTGATAGGGCTTGCCGTCCACCTCGCGGATCACCGAGCGCAGGGCGGGATGCGCGGCGATGGTCGCGCGCAGCGCCTGCTCCAGCCGGTCGGGGTCCACATCGGGGTTCAGGCGATAGACGAACGGCACGAAATAAGCCGAGCTGTCCGGCGCCCGCTTGCATTCCAGCCAGATGCGCTGGGTGACGACGGCAAGCGGAATCGGGGCCGTGGCGACGTTCATCGAGGTGTTCCCGATGTTGGCGCGCGGCGCCGCCGCGCGGAGATGGCATGGAGACGGGCTGGAGACGGGCTGGTGGTCGGCGGGCGGCCGGATTGAGGCAGGAAATGGGCCTTCAATCAAGAGGCCAAGCTCGCGTTCCGCGTCCCATCCGGCGCCTTTGACGGCCGGGCACGGCCTGCCGGCCCGGTGCCGGTCGAGACCGGCACCGGGGTAACACCTACGACCCATAAGCTTGGCTCATGGGTCGTAGGGAGAAGCCCGCGCGGCGCTGAGCGATAACCCTCTCGGCACCGGTTAAAGACCGGGGCCGTTGGTATAGGTCAGATGCTGGTCTTGTCGGCGCCCTTCAGCTCCAGAATCTGCCGCGCCTCGTCGGGGGAGGCGACCTGAAGCCCCAGGCCCTCGATGATCTTCACCGCCAGTCTCACCTGGTCGGCGTTGGAGGTGGCCAGCTTGCCGCGTCCGGCCCACAGGGAATCTTCCAGCCCCACGCGGATGTTGCCGCCCATGGAAGCGGCCATGGCGGCGATGGGCAGCTGGTTACGCCCCGCCCCCAGCACGGACCAGCGATACTTGTCGCCGAACAGCCGGTCGCAGGTGCGCTTCATGTGCATCACATCCTCCGGATGGGGGCCGATGCCGCCCAGAAGGCCGAACACCGACTGCACGAACAGAGGCGGCTTCACCAGCCCACGGTCGAGGAAATGGGCGAGATTGTAGAGGTGCCCGATGTCGTAGCATTCGAATTCAAAGCGGGTGCCGTTATCGTAGCAGGTGGAGAGGATGTATTCGATATCCTTGAAGGTGTTGCGGAAGACGAGGTCGCGCGTGTTCTCCAGATGCGCCTTCTCCCACGGGTGCTTGAACTCCTTGTACTTGTCGGCGAGGTGGAACAGGCCGAAATTCATGGAGCCCATGTTGAGGGAGGCCACCTCCGGCTTGAAGGTGGCGGCGGGCAGAACGCGCTCTTCCACCTTCATGTAGGGGCTGCCGCCGGACGTGATGTTGATGACCGCGCTGGTCGCCTGCTTGATGCGCGGCAGGAAGCGGGCGAAGCCTTCCGGCGTCTGGTCCGGCTGGCCGGTCTCCGGGTTGCGGGCGTGCAGGTGCAGGATGGCCGCGCCGGCCTCCGCCGCCGCAAGGGCCTCGGTCACGATCTCGTCCGGGGTGATGGGCAGATGGGGCGACATGGTGGGGGTGTGGATCGCCCCCGTGATGGCGCAGGTGATCACCACCTTGCGGGACGCGGTGGAGGGGGCCTTGGGGGCGGGCGTGGTCTCGGCCATGGTGTTCAAGCCTCTGTGGAAATAGGGAAAAGGGGAGCGCCGGTCAGGCGCCGATGTCCTTGGCGGCCTTGCGCTTGTGGGCGGCGAGCGCCATCAGCCGCCGGTCGCGCCACACCTGGCGCTCGGCGAGCCCATCTTCGGGAAGGCGGGCGCGGCGCTCGGCGAGCACGGTTTCCAGCACCGGCCCGGCCCAGTCCACGCGGCGCCACTGGTCCGGTGAGATGCGCTCGTAGATCTGCTGGTAGCGCGCCACATAGTCGGCGACGCCGCCCGGCGCATTGAGGTCGATGGTCTCGAACGGCCCCATGAAGGACCAGCGCAGCGCCAGGCCCTCGCGGATGCCGATGTCCACGTCCTCCACGCTGGCATAGCCGTCCGCGACGAGGCGGAAGGCCTCCTCCAGCAGCGCGCCCTGCATGCGGTTCATGACGAAGCCGTCCAGTTCTTGTCTCATCACGATGGGCGACTGGCCCGCCGCACGCATGAGGTCCGCCGCGCGGGTCATGGTGTCGGCGCTGGTCCAGGGGGCCGGCACCACCTCCACCGCGGGGATGAGATAGGGCGGGTTGATGGGATGGCACACGCACACCCGCTCCCGGCCCTTCAGGTGCTTCGAGAACAAAGACGGCAGGAGCGCCGAGGTTGAGGAGGCAAGCACCGTTTCGGGGCCGGCGAGGGCATCGAGTTCCTCATAGAGGTACTTCTTGATGGCGAGGTCTTCCGGCGCGTTCTCCTGCGCATGGGCGGCGCCATCCAGCGCCTGCGCGTAGGACGCGGCGGCCGACAGCCGCGCGCGCACGGCCTGCGGGGATGCGCCGTTGAGCAGGTCGTTGTCGGCAAGGTCCGGCAGCACGCCCTCGATATAGGCGAGGGCCGCCTCGGGCGCGCCCTGCGCGTGGTCGGCCAGCGCCACGTCGAACCCGGCGCGGGCAAAGGTGATGGCCCAGGCGCGGCCGATGAAGCCGGAGCCGATGATGGCGATCTTGGTCATGGAAGCCTCTTCAGGTCGAAAGAGCCCGTGCCCCGGACCAGCGACACCGCAGGTGGAGCGCCGATCCGGGACCCAGGGGAAAAGGAAGGCGAAGCCGGCGTGATCTGCCGCCGTTTGCGCAGGAGCCGCCTCCGGCGGAGTCCTGCGCTGGGCCCCGGCTCTCCTTCCGCTGACGCTGCAGTCGGCCGGTGCACGATATGCCCGCCCCTCACAGCCACAGCACCTGCCGCCTCAAATCGAGGTCGCGGGCCAGCGGACGGGCGGGGCCTTCGTGCATCACCTGCCCGCGCTCCAGCACCACCGCCCGGTCGGCGAGGTTCAGCACCACGTCGAGATGGTGGTCCACGATGACGAGGGTCAGCGATTGGCGCAGCCGGTCGAAGGCGTCGAACAGTTCTTCCGTCACCGCCGGTGACAGGCCCTCGAACGGCTCGTCCAGCAGCAGCACACGGGTGTCGCCCATGAGGGCGCGGGCCACCGCCACCATCTGCTGCTCGCCGCCGGAGAGCAGGTCCGCCGCCGTATCGAGGCGCACCTTGAGGCGGGGGAAAAGCTCCAGCACCTCGTCTTCGGAAAAGTGCTTGCCCGCCCCGGTGATGCGCTTCAGCCGGCCGAGTTCCAGATTGTGGCGCACGCTCATGCCGTGGAACAGGGCGCGGCCCTGCGGCACGTAGCCGACGCCGCGCCGCGCGATGGTGGCCGAGGACAGCCCGGCCAACTCATCCCCCGCCAGAACGATGGAGCCCGAGGCCGGCTTCACGATGCCGGTGATGGTCTTCAGCAAGGTGGACTTGCCGGCGCCGTTGCGGCCGAGCAGGGCCAGGATCTCGCCCTCCTTGGCCTCCAGCGACACGTCGGTGAGGATGCGGCTCTTGCCGTAGAAGGCATCCACCTTGGAGAGCGTCAGCATGGGGGTGTCGGTGGCCGCCGACTGCAGGTCCCGCGCCGCCAGCGCCGCCGAGCCCGAGCCGATATAGACCTCCTGCACCTTTTTGTTGGACCGGGCGTCCTCCACCGTGCCGTCCACCAGCACGGCGCCATCGGCCATGACGGTGACGGCATCGGCCAGCTCGAACACCCGGTCGATGTCGTGCTCCACCAGCAGCACCGGCACTTGCGCGGAGATCTGCTTGATGAGGTTGGACACCCGCGTGCGTTCGGCGGCGGCAAGGCCGGCCAAAGGCTCGTCCAGCAGCAGAACCCGCGGGCGGGAGGTGAGGGCGAGCCCCATGTCGAGCAGCCGCTGTCCGCCATAGGAGAGCGCGCCGGCCTCCGCCTTCTCCATGCCGGCGACGCCGAGAAAGTCCATCATCTCCCGGGTCTCGGCGGCAATCTCGGGAATGGCGGCGGCATCCCGCCAGGGATCGAGCCGGCTCTTGTGGGTGGCCTGCACGCCGAGGCGCAGGTTTTCCTCCACACTCAGCGTGGGGAAGAGATTGGTGATCTGGAACGAGCGCGACAGGCCCTTCATGCACACGGCGTTGGGCGGCAGCCCGTCGATGCGCTCGCCGGCGAGGCGGATCTCCCCCGCCTGCGGGGCGAACATGCCGGAGATGAGATTGAAGGCCGTGGTCTTGCCCGCGCCGTTCGGCCCGATGAGGGCGTGGAGCGTGCGGTCCTTCACCGCCACCGCGCCCTCGCGCACCGCCTTGATGCCGCCGAAGCTGCGCACGAGGCCCTTGGCCTCCAGCACCGGCTCCGGCCGGTCCCAGCGCGGGCGGGCGGTGAGGCCGGCCGGCAGGGCGCGCACCTGCGCCCCTGTGCGCTGGCCCATGGCGGCGTCCTCCACGCGCTTCCGGCGCAGGGGCGCGACCAGGCGACCCGCCACCCCCACGAGGCCAGTGGGCGAGAACACGATGAAGGCCATGAACAGCAGGCCGAAGTAAAACAGCCAGTTGGGCGTCCACATGGAGAGGAATTCGCGGAACAGCACGAAGAACAGCGCCCCGAGCGCCGGCCCAAGGAAGCTGCGCATGCCGCCGATGACCACCATGGCCAGAAGCTCGCCGGAGAATGCCACCGCGATGGGGTCCGCCGAGGCGAAGCGATGGTTGAAGGTCATGAGCGCGCCGGCCAGCGCCGCGACTGCCGCCGAGAGGGTGAAGCAGGCGATCTTGTAGGCCCGCGTGTCGTAGCCGATGAAGCGCGCGCGCTGTTCGTTCTCGCGGATCGCCACCAGCACCGAGCCCATGGGCGAGCGCACGAAGCGCTGCAGCTTGAACACCACGACGAACATCACCACCGCGACGACCACGTAGAAGGCCGGCCCCGTCTCCAGGTCGAAGCCGAACAGCGTGCCCCGCCGCACCCCGCCGATGCCGTTCTCACCGCCGGTCACGTCGGTCCAGCGGAAGGCGATGGAAAACAATAGCGCGGTGAAGGCCAGCGTCAGCAGCGAGAAATAGACGCCGCGCCGCCGCAGCACCACGAAGCCGATGGGAATGGCGGCCAGCGCCACCAGCAGCGCCGCCGGCAGTGCCAGTACCACGCCCCATCCCGGCAGAAGGTGATGCTGGAGCAGGGCCGCCGCATAGGCGCCGAGGCCGAACCACGCGCCATGGCCGAAGGACACGAGGCCGGTGTAGCCGACGAGCAGGTTCAGCGCCATGCAGGCCATGGCGAGGAGCACCACGTCGCTGGCGGAGGTCAGCGTCAGGCCCAGGGCGGACAGTACCGACGGCAGCGCGATGAGGCTTGCCGCGGCGACGAGCAGATTGGCGTTGCGCGCGAGCATGGCGCCTCCTTTGCCCGTATGGGCGGACAGATCGGGGCGAAGGGTGGAGGTGGGGGGCTGGAGCATGGCCGCCTCACTCGAACCGCAGGATGCGCTCGCCGAAGAGGCCGCGCGGCCTCAGCAGCAGCACCATCAGCATCAGCAGATACATGGAGGCCTCGGCCGCCGGTGGCACGAAATAAACGGTGAGCCCGCGCACCAGCCCCACCAGCAGCCCCGCCAGCACCACGCCCCAGAACGAGCCGAGCCCGCCGATGACCACCACCACGAAGGCGGCGGTGAGGATTTCCGCACCCATGGCCGGATGCACGCCGGAGATGGGCGCCAGCATGATGCCGGCGAGCCCCGCAAGGCCGATGCCGATGGCCGCCACGGCAGTCAGATAGGGCCGCAGCGAGATGCCGAGCGCGCCCACCATGTCCGGGTTCTGCACGCCGGCCCGCACCACGCGTCCGAAGGCGGTGCGCTGGAGCAGCAGCCACAGGCCCAGCACGGCGGCGGCGGCGACGGCGAGGATGGCGAGGCGATAGCGCGAATAGATGAAATCGCCGACGAAGATCTGGCCCTTCAGGAAGTCCGGGATGGCGAAGGGGATGGGCGTCGCCCCGAAGGTCATGCGCAATGCCTGCTCGATCACCATGGCGAGGCCGAAGGTGAGCAGCAGCGACAGGATCGGATCGGCCCGGTAGAAGCGCGAGAACAGCAGGCGCTCGATGACCATGCCGATGACCGCCACCGACAGCGGCGCCGCCACGAAGGCGGCGGGAAAGCCAAAGCGGTTGCCGATCTCCACGCCGATATAGGCGCCGATGGCATAGAAGCCGCCATGGGCGAGGTTCACGATGCCGCCCAGCGAGAAGATGAGCGAGAGGCCGAGGGCGATCAGCAGGTAGGCGACGCCCACCAGCAGCCCGTTGAGCAATTGCTCGATCAGGAAGACGAGTTCGAGGGGCATGGGGCCTTTACTCCACCTAAGGCGGACGGTGCATTTTCAACGACCGGAGACGGCCCTCTCCCGCGTGCGGGGGAGGGTTGGGAGGGGGCGGCGTATGGCCTCGCGCGACGTTCGGAATGGCGGCGGCGCCAGTCCGCGCTGCACGCGGCCCCCACCCCGGCCCTCCCCCGCCTGAACTCGGCTGTTGCCGAGTTCGGTTCCCACGAACCGAGGCCGGAAACATCCGGCCGCGCGAACTCGGCTGTTGCCGAGTTCGGTTCCCACGAACCGAGGCCGGAAATATCCGGCCGCGCGAACTCGGCTGTTACCGAGTTCGGTTCCCACGAACCGAGGCCGGAAACATCCGGCCGCGCGAACTCGGCTGTTACCGAGTTCGGTTCCCACGAACCGAGGCCGGAAACATCCGGCCTCGGACGGGAGAGGAGGGAACTGACGGGCACCGCGGAGGGGACAGCTTCCCTCAGGCGGGGAAGGTGCAGGCGTTCTCTTCCGGGGTCGGGGCGATGGCCGAGAGCGCGGTCTCGGGGCCGGGCACGGCCGGGCCGAGGATCATGAGGTCCCACTGGTCCTTCACCTCGGCCACGGGCCGGGCGGTGACGGTGTACATCTCCTGGATGAGCTGGTGGTCCCAGGCGCGGAAATAGCCCTTGCGCCCCTTCAGGATGTCCAGCTCCGGCTCCTTCTCGAAGAAGCCGATGAGGTCGGCCGCCGTGGTGCTCTTGGTCTCGATCATGGCGCGGGCCACGCACTTGGTGGCGACATAATCGCCCCAGGCCTGGTTCTCCGGCGGCTTGCCGAACTTCTTCACGAAGGCGGCGACGAAGGCCTTGGACTGGGGCGTGGGGACGTCATGGTGCCAGATCATGGGCCAGAGGCCGCCGAAGGTGCCCTTGCCGGCGCCCCAGGCCACCGCCGTGTCGAAGCCGAATCCGCCGAACGGATACTTGAGGCCAAATTCCGAATACTGCTTGATGAAGTTGGTGATCTGGTTTCCGGCGAGGTTGGAGATCACCACGTCCGGGCGCACCTGCCGCACCTTCAGCAGATAGGGCGAGAAATCGGTGGCATCGGTGGGCACCAGTTCGTCGGCCACCACCTCGCCGCCATTGGCCGCGATGTAGCGCTTGGCCACGCGCGAAAGATCATGGCCGAAGGCGTAGTCGGCGGTGAGGAAGAACAGCTTCTTGCCCTTCACCAGCCCGTCGCGGACCATGGCCGCGCCCACCGCCTTCACATATTGGGTGTTAGCGCCTTCCACATGGAACATGAAGCGGTTGCAATCCTTGCCGCGCAGGGCGTCCGAATTGCCGCCAGTGTTCACGAATACCACCTTGTTGCGCGCCGCCACCTGGGAGATGGCCAGCGCCGAGGCGGAGGAAATCTCGCCGATGATCACCGGAACCTTGTCGCGCTCGATGTAGCGCTCCGCCTTGGAGGAGGCGGTGGCCGGGTTCACGCTGTCTTCCATCACCAGGTTGATCTTGCGGCCGTTGATGCCACCGGCGGCGTTCAGCTCCTCCACCGCGAGTTGCACGCCCATCTGCCCATAGGCGCCGAGCGGGCCGAGGAAGCCGGTGAGCGGAGTGAGATGGCCGAACGTGATGGTGTCGGCCTGCGCCCGCACGATGGCGGGCATGCCGACGCCGCCGAGCAGCGCAGCCGCGCCGACGCCCTTCAGCAGGGTGCGGCGGGCAACCGGGACGGACGCAATAGAGGCGGGATGTAACGTGTCTTTCACGGCGTGGGTCTCCTCCCTTTTGAACCGGCGTGTTGCGGAGGCGGGATTTTCCCTGTCCAACCCGCACCGGGTGATTGCCGATAGGCTCGGCTATCTGTTATCTGTGATCACACATAGCAGACGAGAAACATGGAACACAAGACGGCATCTGCGGACGAGGATATGGAAACCGGGACGGAGGGACCGCCCCCCGGCCTCGACGCCCGCGTGGGCCGCATCGTGCGCCACACGCTGGCGGACCAGGTCTATGGCGACCTCAAGGAGATCCTGCTGGCCGGCCGCGCCGCCCCGGGCGAGCGCTTCACCTTGCGCGGCCTCGCGAGTGCCATCGGCACCAGCGCCATGCCGGTGCGCGAGGCGGTGTCGCGCCTCGTCGCCGAGAATGCTCTGGAAGTGCTGCCCAACCGGGCGGTGCGCGTGCCGCTGATGCCGCGCGCCCGCTTCAAGGAATTGCGCCTCATTCGCTGCAGCCTCGAAGGCCTCGCCACCGAGACCGCCGTCCGCGAGGCGAGCGAAGCCGAGATCGTGGAAGTGGAGCGCTTCGAGCGCCTGTTCGCCGCCGAGCGGGACAAGCCGGAGCCGGACGGCGCCGCCGCCATGCGCCACAACAAGGACCTGCACTTCGCCCTCTATCGCGCCGCCCACCTGCCCACCCTGTTCCAGATGATCGAGGGGCTCTGGCTGCAGATCGGCCCGGTGCTGAACCTTGATTTCCGCGCCAGCCCGGAGCGCGTGCGCCAGGGCGAGGCCCATATCCGCCACGCCGCCATCGCGGCCGCCCTCAGGGGCCGGGACCCGGAGGCGGCCCGAGCCGCCCTCATCGCCGATATCTGGAGCGCGGGCGACTTCATCCTCTCCCGCGAGGTCCTGCCGGACTGACGCGGCCTTCGCAGCAAAGCCAGAACTCAACTTCAACGGAGAAACGCCATGGACCTCGGCATCACCGGCATCCGCGTGATCATCACCGCGGGCGCCGGGGGCATCGGCCTCGAAATCGCCCGCGCCTTCGCCCGCGAGGGGGCGCGCATCGAGGTGTGCGACGTGGACCAGGCGGCGCTCGATGCCTTGCCGCAGACCGATCCCGGCATCACCGGCTCCGTCTGCGACGTGGCGGACCGCGCGGCGGTGCAACGCTTCATGGATGGCGCTCTGGCCCGGCTCGGCGGGCTCGACGTGCTGGTGAACAATGCGGGCATCGCCGGCCCCACCGGCCGCGTCGACCAGATCTCCCCCGAGGACTGGGACCGCACGCTGGCGGTGGACATCACTGGCCACTTCAACGTGACGCGGCTGGCCGTGCCGGCCCTGAAGCAGAGTGACAACCCTTCCATCATCGGCCTCGCCTCGGCGGCGGGACGCTTCGGCTTTCCGTTGCGCTCGCCCTATGCGGCGGCCAAATGGGGCGTGGTGGGCTTCATCAAGTCGCTGGCCATGGAGCTGGGGGAATACGGCATCCGCGCCAATGCCATCCTTCCCGGCTCGGTGGATGGACCCCGCATCCGCTCGGTGTTCGAGCACAAGGCCCGCGAGCGCAACCTCTCCATGGAGGATGTGCAGGCCATGGCGCTGTCCGCCACCTCGCTGAAGCGCCTCATCCCGCCGCAGCATCTGGCCAACGTGGCGGTGTTCCTCGCCTCCCCGCTGGGTTCCAGCATTTCCGGCCAGGCCATCGCGGTGGATGGCGACCTGCAGATGCTGGTGTAGCCGCCGCCGGGACGTGACCGGCCTGCCCCCTTCCAAGCAGGCGAGACCTCTGCGAAAGGTCCTTGAACGGTGGTCCTCCCCTCTCCCCTCGCGGGAGAGGGGTTGGGGGTGAGGGGGCGGCCCCACGAGACAACGCCTTCCGCTGAGGATATCGGCCCCCTCACCCCGGCCCTCTCCCGCAAGGGGAGAGGGGGAACCGGCGTCTCGCACCTCCCCTGGGTAACGTTCGCAGAGGTCTCGCACGCAGGAGAGCGCGCAGTTCATTGCGAACCGAGACCCGGCCCCGCAGCCGATGCGCTTGGCCCATCACCGTGGGCGAGGACCCAGCCGCTCGCCGGCCCCACTGGACAGGGGCCGGTCGCACTGGGACAAGGCGTTTGCGCAAGGAGGCACCGGGATCGTGACGGCACGGCAGATCATCGCATTCCCGGATGCGCGCCTGCGCAGCGTGGCCGAACCCGTAACCGTCTTTGACGAGGCGCTGGAACATCTCGTCGCCGATCTGCTGGACACCCTGCGTGCGGCGCCGGGGATCGGCATCACCGCACCCCACATCGGCATCGCGAAGCGGGTGGTGGTGCTGGAGCTTTCGGCCGAGGACGGCGTGCGCGCCTACATCAATCCGAAGATCGTCTGGGCCTCCACCGACCTGATCCGGCATGCGGAGGGCAGCGTGTCCATGCCCGGCGTGTCGGAGGAGGTGGAGCGGCCGGCGCGCGTCCGTGTGCGCTACCAGGACCTGAGCGGGGCCGAACAGCTTGAGGAGGCCGACGGCCTGCGCGCCGTCTGCCACCAGCACGAGATCGACCAGCTCGACGGCGTGTTCTGGGTCCAGCGGCTCTCGCGCCTGAAGCGGGAGCGGGTGATCAAGCGCCATGAGAAAGTCCGGGGCGCGCCGCGCGGCTGAGCCTGCGCCGCACCCCTCCCCTCTCAGGCTTCGCGCCTCATTTGGCGAAAAGCTGGCCGAGGTCCTCGAACGCCTTGATCTCGATAGCGTTGCCGCTCGGGTCGCGAAAGAACATGGTGGCCTGCTCCCCGGGCTGGCCCTTGAAGCGGACATAGGGCTCGATATCGAAGTGGGTGCCCGCCGCCATCAGCCGGTCGGCGAGGGCCTGCCAATCGGCCATTTTCAGCACCACGCCGAAGTGCGGCACCGGGACGTGATGGCCGTCCACCGCATTGCCGCCCCGGTCGGCCTCGGCCATGCCCGGCACCACATGGGCCACGATCTGGTGGCCGTAGAAGTCGAAATCGATCCATTCCTCGGAGCTGCGCCCCTCGGGGCAACCCAGCCGTTCGCCATAGAAGGCGCGGGCGGCGGCGAGATCGTGGACGGGGAAGGCGAGGTGGAAGGGGCGAAGCGAGGTGGAACCGAGCGACATGGGGCAATCTCCTGTGCGGCGCTTCGTAGGACAGGTGGATAGTGGATAAAAGCTGCTGTAACCTGACTTTAGGCATCAGAAAATATGTGGCTTTGAAAACCGCCGATGGACACCGAGTTCGTCAGGACCGCCATCGCCGTCATCGAGGAGCGCTCGATCGCCGCCGCCGCGCGCCGGCTCGGCCTGACTGCGGGAGCGGTGGCGCTGCGGATCAAGACCCTTGAGGGCGAACTGGGCACGCCCCTCATCGGCCGGGCCGGTCGCAGCATCGCGCCGACCGCGGCGGCGGCACGGCTGCTGCCCGGCCTGCGCGCCATGGTCGACCAGGCCACCGACCTCCAGCGGCGCGCAAGCGACCATGGCGGGATCACCGGCGAGCTGCGGCTCGGCACCATCGCCACCGCCAGCACCGGGATTCTGCCGCCGCTGCTGTGTGCGCTCACCCGGCTTCATCCCGACCTGGACGTGATGATCGAGCCGGGAACCTCCCTCGACCTGTGCGAGCGGGTGCTGGACGGCTCGCTCGATGCCGCCATCGTGGTCGAGCCGCCCGCACCTCTGCGCAAGGGCGAGCGCTTCAGCCCGTGGGCGGTGGAGCCACTGGTGCTCATCGCGCCCCCCGCCTGCGCCGGGCGCGACCCGCTCTCGCTCCTGGCCAGCGAGACCTTCATCCGCTACGACCGGCGCAACTGGGGCGGCAGGATCGTCGACCGCTTTCTGCGCACCGCCGGAATCGCGGTGCGCGAGCGGATCGAACTGGATGCCCTGGACGGCATCGTGGCCATGGTCTCCGCCGGCCTCGGCGTGGCGATCATCCCGGACTGGACCGGGCCGCGCCTTGAGGGGGCAAACGTGCTGACCCTGCCGTTGCCGCCGCCCCAGCCGACGCGCACCATCGGTCTCTACAGCCGCACCCTGTCCATCCGCCAGGACCTGATCGCCCTCGTGGAGGACAGCAACCGCGCCGGCGCGACCAGGGCGTGACCGGCAACGGAACAAGGGCGCAAATAGACTTGGGCGCAAGGAACAGGGCGCAGGGAACAGGACGCTGGTGCGCGGCGCATGCGCGCTCGGTCCGCACGTTTGAGGGGGGGTCCCTTCCCCTGGCGACCTCTTGACCCGTGACGCACCCGCGGGTGAGGCTGCCGCGGGCGATGCGTGGCGGCGGCGGTGTCGATCTGGCATGTTCCTGGATGGTTCTGATGTCTCTCGATCCGTACCTTCCCCCAGATCAACGGCGCCTTCTCTCTCGCTTCTGGGAAAGCGCCTCGGGGTTCTGGCGCGGCCGCTCCGCCTGGCGGGCCTGGTTTCTCGTGGCCGTGATGGTGATCACGGTCTTCCTGCAGTTGTGGGCCCAATATCGGCTGAATTTCTGGAACCGCGATTTCTTCAATGCCATCGGGCGAAAGGATGGGACTGAATTGTGGAGGCAGGCGATGCTTTTCGTGCCGATTGCCGCCGCCAGCATCTCGCTTGTCATCTTCTCGGTCTGGGCGCGCATGACCACGCAGCGCGAATGGCGCGAATGGCTCAGCAGCCACCTCTATGGCTTTTGGCTGGGAGGCGGTCGCTATCGCCGGCTGAGGTTCATGCTGGGGGAGCATCAAACACCCGAGTATCGGATCGCCGAGGATGCGAAGGTCGCAACCGACGTGCCCGTGGACCTCGTGGTCGGCCTGCTTTCGTCTGTCCTCAACGCGATCACCTTCATCGGCGTTCTCTGGAGCGTCGGCGGCTCCTTCGTCGTCCCGTTCTTCGGGCAGCGCGTCTCCATCCCCGGATATCTTGTGCTCGCGGTTGTCGCCTACTCCGCGCTGGTTACGGCCGCGATGATGTTCATCGGCCGGCACCTGATGCGCGTGTTAGCGGAAAGCAAACGCGCCGAAGCCGATCTGCGGGCGATCGGGGCGCATTTGCGCGAGAGCGGAGAAGGATCTGCGCCGCCGGATGCAAGGACGGACGGACGACAGGTCATTGGCCCCGCCTTGGCGAAGGTGATTGCCCAATGGCGCGGGCTGTGCGGGCAACTGATGCGGATGACGCTGGTTTCGCAGACCAATCTGCTGCTGACGCCAGTGATCGCATTGCTGCTTTGCATGCCGAAATATCTGGTCGGGCTGATGAGCCTCGGCGAAGTCGTTCAGGCGGCCGCGGCATTCACCATCGTGCAGGGGGCGTTCAACTGGATCACCGACAGTTACGCCCGCCTTGCGGAGTGGAGGTCGTCTGCCAACCGGGTCGCATCCCTCCTGCTCGCGCTGGATATGGTCGACACATTGGACCGATCCGCGACCGAAATCCGCAGCACGCTCAAGGCTGAAGTCAATCACCTTGCGCCGGACTATACCGACGGTCCAAGCCTTTGATCTGTGACGACAGAGTGTCGCCCGGGCGCCGCACCGGCTGTACCGACGGCCGTTGAGACAAGCTCATCGGCCGTCGGACTCACAGTGCATGATGATCCGGCGGCCGCCCGTGGCATCACTTCCAGAGGCGATCGTGCTCCGCATGGCTGGACAGGTAAGCACCGGGCCCGAAATGCGTGTCATAGAACTCGGTGTCGAGGCGGTGCGCCTGCAGGTAGGTGTTGAGAAACACCGCCGGCACCGTGGCCGGGAAACGCCCGAAAGTCCGGAACACATAGTCCGCCATGGTCGTGGTGATCTCGATCGCCTCGGCGTCAATGGGCGCCGCACTCGATCGCACCGCTGCGGTCTCCTTGTAGGGTCCGCCGATGGTCGGATCGAAGGGGCCGCCATTGCCGAACTTGCGCCGGACCACGGCTTCCACCGCCGCCCGCATGTCGGCGTGATGCGGGGGAACATGGGCCTCGAACACCCCCGGCAGGCCGGTGAAATACGGCAGCGGATTGCCGTCCAACATCCTGAAGCGGAAGCCGAGGCCCGGCACCGTCGGGTCGCCGCTGGCCCCCAGAACCGTGAAGGGGTTGAGCCCGGTGAACATCCAGCCGCCAAGGCCCAGCGCCTGGAGCATGAGCGCCCCGGCATAGCAGGCCGTGCCCATTTCGACCGAGACGTCGGTGAGCGCCGTCTGTTCGAGGAAGGACATGGGGTAGGCCACCTCCAGGTTGAGGCGGTGCGTATGGCGCTCCAGTCCGGGAATGGGTCGGGCGTTCACGTCGTCGTAAATGCCGGTGCCGTTCTGCACGAGATAGAGCAAAAGCAGGATCACGTGCTGGGCCAGATCGGCCACCGGAATGATCAGCGTCGAGCCCGGCACGTTGGCGCACCACGTGTTGTGCCCCTCCATGTGCGGCATCTCGGCCGGGATGCGCAGTCGCCCGTCGGCAAGCTTCACGGCGCGGGCGCGATGGAGATCGAGCCAGTCGTCCATATCTGTCTCGTCGTGCCGGCTGTCCGGCGTCAGGTCCCGTGTCGGCAGGAAGTAGACCCCGCTGTCGTCGGTGAAGAAGAATTCGGAGGTGTTGAACCCCGCCGACGAGGGAAAGCTGCGCCCGCCCGCCGCCGTCGTGTAGTTCGGCAGCTTCGCGCCATAGGCCGGATGATGGGAGAAAAGGTTCGCCCACCCGGTGTTGCCGGCGACGGTCGAGATCAGCAGCATCTGTTCCTGCGGATCGAGCGGCTTGGCTGCGTGGCGCGACGTGAAGGCCAGCGGCCCGTCCGGGATCGCGGCGCCCTTGGCGAAGCGGCGGGAGCGCCGCCCGCGAATGGCATCGATCAGCGGAAAGGTTGCGGCCTGCACGAGGCCGCGATGGGGCGAGGAAAGTGTGTCGAGCATGATCTGTCCTTGACTGTGGAAGCGCCGGAAGCGGCTATGCCGATGCCGGAAAATGGCGTGCCGTGGCGGCGCCGCACGGCGCCCCGTGGCCCAACAGATCCCACGTTCCGGCCTGGTGCCGTCAGATGCAGACTCGACGAAAACGGGCCGAATGTGCCACTCATGACGCCATGAGCGCGCCTTTTGCCCCCGCCCGTGTCTCCGTGTGCCTTCTGGCCGTGCCCGAAATCTCCACCGGCGTCCTGAACGGCTTGTGCGAGGTGTTCGTGTATGTCGGGTCCGGCTGGGAATTGCTGACGGGCTGGCCCGCCGTCTCCCGGCGCTTCCAGCCGCGGATCGTGGCCGAGGACCGCATGCCGTTCCGGAATGTGGCGGGCCTGCCGGTGGCGCCTGACCTGACCTTCGCCGAGGCGAAGCGCGCCGATATCGTGATCGTCGGCGATCTGGCGATCGGCCGGGAGGAAGACACCCGCGGCCGATGGCCGGCAGCGGTCGAGTGGCTGCGTCTGCAGCACGCGCAGGGTGCGCTCATCTGTTCGGTCTGCACCGGCTCACTCATGCTGGCAGAGGCCGGGCTTCTGGACGGCGAGGAGGCCACCTGCCACTGGGCCGCCGTCGACCAGATCCGCAGCCGATATCCCCTTATCCACCTGCGTCCCGAGCGGGTGCTGGTCTGCGCCGGCGCGGAGCATCGTCTGGTGACCGCCGGCGCCTCGGCGTCATGGACCGATCTCGCCCTCTACCTCGTCGCCCGCTTCTGCGGCGAGGAGGAAGCCCGGCGCACCGCCAAGATCTTCCTGTTCGGCGACAGGAGTGACGGCCAACTTCCCTTTTCCGCGCGCGTGCGTCCCCCGCAGCATGACGACGCTGCGGTGGCGGCCGCGCAGGTCTGGGTGGCCAACAATTATGCGACACCCAATCCGGTGACCGGGATGACCCGCGCCTCCGGGCTGGCGCAGCGCACCTTCAAGCGTCGTTTTCAGACTGCGACCGGCTACGCGCCGCTGGACTACGTGCAATCGCTCCGGGTGGAGGAGGCCAAGCAGGTCCTCGAAACGACCGATATGCCCATTGACGCGATCGCCGGAGAGGTCGGCTATGGGGAGGCCGCCGCCTTTCGCCGCCTGTTCAAGCGCGCCACCGGCATCTCCCCGCTTCAATACCGGCAGCGCTTCCGTCGCATCCGCGAGCACTGATGCCGGGGGCCGCGCGGCGCCCGCTGAGCAGGCGGGCTCTGGCGCACAGCCGATGATCAGTGCATGCCCTGCCGTTCGCTGCCCGGCGCCGACCGCAACGCCACGACCAGCCGCCTCGCCCGGCGCAGGGCCGTGAGGGCAGAACCGATGGCGATCCCCCAGAGCGCGACTGTCAGGACCTCGTTGTGGCCGTTCCACAGCGGCTCAGGGAGGGAAAGGATGGCCGCGGCGGTCATGGTCGCCATGCGATGCTGCTTGGCCATCGGTCCGCAAAAGTCGGCGGGCTGGCCGCAGGCCCGGCCCAGTTCACGCGTATAGGCGGTCAGAACCGCAAGAGCCGTCGCCGCCCAGCCGAGGTCGGGGGCGCCGATGCCGTATCCGGCACCGACCAGGATGGCCATGTCTGCCACGCGGTCGGGAAACTCATTCCAGAAGGCGCCATCGGGCGATTGCTTGCCGCCTTCGATGGCGACCATGCCATCGAAGAGATTGCAGAGCAGGCGAAGCTGGCAGAACAGCGCCGCCGCGAGCAGGAGCAGGATGCGCAGCCCGCCGTCGGCTGCACCGGCACGCCAGAATGCGAGGCCGGCAACAGCCGCCATGACCATGCTCGCCATGGAGATCTGGTTCGGCGTGACCCCGGTGGCGGTCAGCATGCGTGCGAGGGACCGCGCCCAGCCCGTATTGCGGCTGGCGAGGGGACGGCGATCATCATCCATGGTCATGGCAGCGGCGTTTCCTGAGACTGCGGATCGATCAGCCGCCGACCCCGTGATCGGGGGGATGACCGGTGATGACTTTGTAGATCAGGACGCAGGAGCTGAGCCGAGGGCAATGGGGCAGCAGCGCGCCCGGAACCACCACGATGAGCAACCCCGCCGCCAGAATCAGCGCGCCAAGGATCAGCACGCCGAAGGTGGCGGGCTGGGTGGCGGGCGGGATCCAGCCCGCCGCCCAGCCCGCCGCCCAGCCCGCCGCCCATGCGCATGCCAGCAGGCCGAGGCCAAGGTTTGCCACGATGGCCGCGCCGCGCAACCCCTGGGTTTCGCGCTCGAAGGCCGTGAGATGGCCATCGGGAAAGCCGAGCAAGGCCCAGTCCATGGCGCCGACGCCAGCGGCCAGGAAAAATACGACGCCGACCACCAGCACAGCCCACTTCATCCGCGCCCCTCCCTGGTGCGCCACAGGTCGAAGCTGTAGAGCGTCGAATAGAAGATCGAACTGGTCAGCGGCAGGGCGATCGTCCGGCCGATCTCGGGCGTGCCACCGATGGTGTGGCAGATCCAAAGCACGATCGCGGAGAACGCGAAGGCGACGAGAGGAGGCACGACAAGTGCTGCCAATCCGGCAAGGCGGCGGGCGAGCCCCTCGATAATACCCTTGAGAACCAGCGTGATGCAGGCCGAGATCGTGCCCTGGATCAAGGCGGCGATGAGAGGCGCGGGCATCGGATGCGCATGATTGGCGAAGGCCGACCAGGTCCCCATGGCGATGAAGGCGAGGGCCATGTGCGCGCCGCTGCTGCGCGCGAGCCGCGCCACGCGCGCACTCATGTGGCGGACCACCAGAAGCGCGTCAGGTGGAAGAAGATCGGCGCGGAAAAAAGCACGGAATCGAGGCGGTCGAGAAAGCCGCCATGGCCGGCAATGAGATGGCCCCAGTCCTTCACGCCGCGGTCGCGCTTGATGGCCGACATGACGAGGCCGCCGAAGAAACCCATCACGACGATGACGAAGGCGAGCAGCGCCGCCTCCAGCGGGGAGAACGGCGTCATCCACGAAAGTCCGGCCCCGATCGCGGTGGCGCTCAGCGCGCCGCCGAGGAAGCCCTCGACGGTCTTGGAGGGCGACAGCTTCGGCGCGATCTTGGTCCGGCCGAGCAGCTTGCCCCAGACATATTGCAGCACGTCGCTGATCTGCACCACGATGACGAGGAAGGCGATGAGCAGCACGTTGCGCCCGGCAAAGCCCGGAATGTCGAGGCTGAGCAGCGCCGGCACATGCGAGGTGCAGAAGACGCAGATCATGAGCGCCCACTGCACTTCCGCGATGCGCACGAGAAAATGGTCGGTGTCGCCGCGCAATGCAGCGACGATGGGCATCAGCAGGAAGGCGTACACCGGGATGAAAATGGCATAGAGGCCATACCAGTCGATCCAGATCAGATAGTATTGAACCGGCAGGACAACGAAGAAGGCGAGGGCCAGCGCCCAATGATCGCCCTGGCGGGTGTCCGTGAGCGTGATGAATTCGCGCAACGCCGCGAAGGAGCAGAAGGCGAAGAAAACCGTCACGCCGATCCTGCCGCCCATGAGCGCCAGCCCCATCAGGATGACCATCACCCACCAGGCGCGAATGCGGTCGTTGAGGTTTTCGATGACCACGTTCGATCCATCGGCGGACAAGCGCCGTTGCAGCCCGTAGCCGATGGCGGAAGCGACGGCCAGAACGCCGAGGAGGCCGGCAAGGACGGCGACGAGGTCGAGGGGCGGCAGGGTCACGGGGTATCGGCTTTCATGGACAGCGACAGGAGCGCCGCTTCGGCGCGATCAAGGAAGGCCTGCTTGCTCTCGCCATCATCCACGTGGAGCGCCGCGCCGAAAGTGACGGTGCAGATCAGCGGGATCGGAACGAACTCCCCCTTCGGCATGACGCGGTTGAGATTGTCGATCCAGGTTGGGACCAGGCTGACATGGCGTCGCGCACGGGCCAGATGATAGAGCCCGCTCTTGAAGGGCAACAACGGGGCGTCGGTCATGTTGCGCGTGCCTTCGGGGAAGAGGATGAGCGAGGCGCCGTCGTCGAGCGCCTGGGCCATCAGCCCGATCGGGTCACTTGTCCGCGCCACGCGGTCGCGCTCGATCAGGACCGCATTGAAGACATCACGGCCGATGAAGCGTCGGAGCGCGGATGTGAGCCAATAATCCGCGCCGGCGACCGGACGGGTCCTGCGTCGCATGCGGGGCGGCAAAACCGCCCAGACGAGCACGAAATCGCCATGGCTGGCGTGGTTGGCGAAGTAAATCCGCTGCTCGTCGTCCGGCGCCACGCCGTCCCAATTGCCACGCACGGCGGTGATGAAATGGGCGAAGAGGAGGACGGCCGTACCGACCACCTGGGCGAGGACGCGATGCGGCATCGGTCGGCGGGGCGGCGGCGTTTCCGCTGGGCCGGCAGACACATCAGCCACGGGCGCGCCTTTGGTGTGCCATCTGCCTGCTCGGCATCTCGGGAGCCTTTGGAAACGGCGTGGGAAGACCAGGTCCCACCCGTCATTTATACCATCGGCCTCTTGTCTTCTACCACTTGACCCACGGCCCAATTGACCCACGGCCCAAGGATCATGCGACCGCTGGCCTTATCGGCCGGGCAGCACCAGCAGGGTCGGCACCTTCGGCAGGGTCTCCCGCGCCAGCATGACGGTGGCGCCGGGGGAGTGCTCCACCTGCCACTCCCGGCCGAGGCGCGACAGGAAGCGCTCCAGTCCCCACGCGCTGAAATAATGCATGGGGATGACAAGGGGGGCGTTGATGGCCTTCAGCGTCTCCACCATGCCCTCGATGTCGAGGGTGTAGGAGCCATCCACCGGCGCCAGCACCACGTCGATGCGTCCCAGCGCCTCCAGGTGGGCGGGCGTCAGCAGATGGTGCAGGTGGCCGAGATGGGCGATGCACAGGCCGGCCACCTCGAACACGAACATGGAATTGCCGTCATATTCGGTGCCGGCGCCCCGCCGGATATTGGTGGGCACGTTGCGGATCCACACGTCGTCGAGGGTCAGCTCGTGGCGCGCCGGCCCGCCGGCCGGGCTCCAGCCGCGCAGCACATATTCGATCCCGGCCTCGGGCACCTCCGTGTAGTGGGTGTCGTGGGCGTGGTTCATGGTGACCACCCGTGGCACCAGGGGCGGGCGGATATAATCGTTGTAGTCGGTGACGATGGTCACGCCGGCCGGGCTCTCGATGAGGAAGCTCCCGTGGCCGAGAAAGGTCAGCCGGACGAGACCCGCCGCCGCCGCAAGCCGGAGCCCGCCGCCGTCCAGCGCCGCGAGGCGGACCGGCGCGCGATCGGCCACCATGCGGGGACATTTCTCCGGCTGCGCGGCGGCAAGGCCGGGCATCAGGATCAGGGCGGCGAAAGCGGCCAGGGTCGCGCGCCAGGAATTGTGCATCGCAGCATAGCTGATCCGAACCAACCGGGGACAGGAAAAGGCGTCCATGGAGCCTCACTCGGTTCGGAGCCTCACGCGGATCGCACCGACGCGGCGCGCGGACAGGCGTCAACCGGGTGGGACGAGCGATGATGCCTTCGATTTTCGCCAGTTACCGCGCCTGCGCAATGGCGCAGCGCGTAACGGGGGCGTGAGCGCCAACCTGAAAAGCGATCCCGCACTGCACCATAGACTAAAGTCTAATCCATACCCGTCCAGACGAACCGTCACCGGCAGGTGTTTGCCTTCCGTCCTGAATGCAAACGCTGATTCCTCGTTTCAAGCTCCGCCGAACTGCTTCCGCTACAACGGATCCATGTCTAGCATTCGCGCGGGACAACACTAAATCATGTGCATTGAGGAAATTTCACAATGTCTTTCAACCTCGTCATTATTCAGCCTTGGGTCGCCCTGGCCGCAGGCGTCCTGATCCTTGCCTTTCCTCGCCTTCTCAACGTTCTGGTGGCGATCTACCTCATCATCATCGGGCTCACGGGGCTGCTCGGGCACTGAGGCGCCGCCCCGGGCGGGCGGGGGCTGCGGCGATGGCCCCTGTTGCTGCTTTGTGCGCTGCACGCTAAGCATCTGCCCATTCCGCACATCCCAGCTACAGGGATCAGCTACATGACGAAATGGGTCTACACCTTCGGCGACGGGAAGGCCGAGGGCAAAGCCGACATGAAGAACCTGCTCGGCGGCAAGGGCGCGAACCTCGCCGAGATGTCCAATCTCGGCTTGCCAGTCCCTCCCGGGTTCACCATCCCTACCGAGGTGTGTACCTATTATTACGCACACGGCCAGACCTACCCGGCCGAGCTGAAGGGCGACGTGGAAGCCGCCCTGGCCCAGGTCGGCCAACTCACCGGCAAGTCGTTCGGCGATGCCGCCAACCCGCTCTTGGTCTCGGTGCGCTCCGGCGCCCGCGCCTCCATGCCGGGCATGATGGATACGGTGCTGAACCTCGGTCTCAACGACGAGACCGTGGAAGCGGTGGCCAGGCTCGCCGGCGACCGGCGCTTCGCCTATGACAGCTACCGCCGCTTCATCACCATGTACTCGGATGTGGTTCTGGGCGTGAGCCATCACCACTTCGAGGAGATCCTGGAGCACTTCAAGCTCCACGCGGGTCACACCCTCGACACCGACCTGTCCGCCGACGACTGGGCGGCCCTGGTGGTGAAGTACAAGGAGAAGGTCGCGGCCGAGCTCGGCAAGCCCTTCCCGCAGGATCCCCACGAGCAGCTGTGGGGCGCCATCGGCGCCGTGTTCAGCTCGTGGATGAATGCCCGCGCCATCACCTACCGCCGCCTCCACACCATCCCGGAGAGCTGGGGCACCGCGGTGAACGTGCAGTCCATGGTGTTCGGCAACATGGGCGAGACCTCAGCCACCGGCGTCGCCTTCACCCGCAACCCGTCCACCGGCGAGAACGCGCTCTATGGCGAGTTCCTGGTGAACGCCCAGGGCGAGGACGTGGTGGCGGGCATCCGCACCCCGCAGGACCTGACCGAAAGGGCCCGCAAGGTTGCCGGCTCGGACAAGCCCTCCATGGAGCAGGCCCTGCCCGACGCCTTCAAGGAATTCGAGCGCATCTCCCACGTGCTCGAAAACCACTACCGCGACATGCAGGACCTTGAGTTCACGGTGGAAAAGGGCAAGCTCTGGATGCTCCAGACGCGCTCCGGCAAGCGCACCGCCAAGGCGGCCCTGCGCATCGCCGTGGAGCTTGCCGCCGAGGGCCTCATCACCGAGGAGGAGGCGATTGGCCGTGTCGATCCCGCCGCCCTCGACCAGCTGCTGCACCCGGCCATCGACCCCAAGGCCGAGCGCAAGGTGATCGCCACCGGCCTGCCGGCCTCCCCCGGCGCGGCGGCGGGCGCCATCGTGTTCACCGCCGACGAGGCGGAAGCGGCCAAGGAAAAGGGCCTCAAGGTCATCCTGGTGCGCGTGGAAACCTCGCCTGAGGACATCCACGGCATGCATGCGGCCCAGGGCATCCTCACCGCGCGCGGCGGCATGACCTCCCACGCCGCCGTGGTGGCGCGCGGCATGGGCAAGCCCTGCGTTTCCGGTGCCGGCTCCCTGCGCATCGACGCGGTCGCCCAGACCCTGACGGTGAACGGCCAGGTCTTCAAGAAGGGCGACCACATCACCATCGACGGCGGCACCGGGCAGGTGCTTTCCGGCGAGGTCGCCATGCTCCAGCCGGAGCTGTCGGGCGAGTTCGCCACCCTCATGGGCTGGGCCGACAAGGTGCGCAAGCTGAAGGTGCGCGCCAATGCCGAGACCCCGGCGGATGCCCGCATGGCCCGCTCGTTCGGCGCCGAGGGCATCGGCCTTTCCCGCACCGAGCACATGTTCTTCGATGCCGGCCGCATCCTGGCCGTGCGCGAGATGATCCTCGCGGACGACGAGGCCGGCCGCCGCACGGCGCTGGCCAAGCTGCTGCCCATGCAGCGCGACGACTTCGTCGAGCTGTTCGAGATCATGAAGGGCCTGCCGGTCACCATCCGCCTGCTCGACCCGCCGCTCCACGAGTTCCTGCCGCACACCGCGGAGGAAACCGAGGAGGTGGCCAAGAGCCTCGGCGTGGACGTGGAGCGCATCGAGCGGCGCAATAAGGAGCTGCACGAGGTCAACCCGATGCTCGGCTTCCGTGGCTGCCGCATCGCCATCGCCTTCCCCGAGATCGCGGAAATGCAGGCCCGCGCCATCTTCGAGGCGGCCATCATCGCCGCCAAGACGACCGGCGAGGCGGTGGTGCCCGAGATCATGGTGCCGCTCATCGCCACCAAGGCCGAGTTCGACATCGTGGACGCCGTCATCCGCAAGACCGCCGAGGCGGTGGAGAAGGAGACCGGCGAAAAGCTCACCTTCCAGGTGGGCACCATGATCGAGCTGCCCCGCGCCGCCCTGCGCGCGGAGGAGATCGCCAAGGGCGCTGAATTCTTCTCCTTCGGCACCAACGACCTCACCCAGACCACCTTCGGCGTCTCCCGCGACGACGCGGGCACCTTCCTCGGCCCCTATGTGCAGAAGGGCATCATCGAGGTGGACCCCTTCGTCTCCATCGACGTGGACGGCGTGGGCGAGCTGGTGAAGATCGGCGTCGAGCGTGGCCGCAAGTCGCGTCCGGACATCAAGCTCGGCATCTGCGGCGAGCACGGCGGTGATCCGGCCTCGGTGGCCTTCTGCCACGAGGTGGGGCTCAACTACGTGTCCTGCTCGCCCTTCCGCGTGCCGATCGCCCGCCTCGCGGCGGCGCAGGCGGCGCTGAAGAAGTAGGACCTGTCCCATCCGGATGAGCCCCGCTCGTCCGCATGGGGCTTCGGCGAGACTGCAAACTGAAGGCCGTCCGGCGTATTGCTCCGGGCGGCCTTCGCTTTTTTGCGTCCCTGTGATCGACCTCGGAACCAGCGGCCCCCCACGCCGTTTCGCCTGCGTCACCCTCACGGTGACGCCAACGGTTGAGGCACATCATGCAAGACGCACAGATCGGCTGGATCGCCGCCATCATCATCGGCGGCTTCGCCGGGTGGATCGCATCCAGCTTCATGAAGAGCGACACCGGCATCTTCATGAACATCCTTCTCGGCATCATCGGCGCGGCCATCGCCAGCTTTCTCTTCGGCCTGCTGGGCGTGAATTTCGGCGGCTGGCTGGGCTACCTCATCGCTGGCGTGGTTGGCGCATGCATCCTCATCGGCGGCGCGCGGGCCATCAGACGATAGGCCCGTGCCGATCTGATCGCGGCTCCGGCGGACACCGGTCGCCCGGTTCGCCGGAGCCGCCATGTCACTGCAGAACTTGTCACTGCACGAAGGTGTCACTGCACGAAGGTGTTGCGCAGGGTGCCGATGCCTTCGATCTCGATGGCGATGTCGTTGGACGGCTCCTTCATGACGCCGACCCCGATGGAGGTGCCGCAGGCAATGAGGTCGCCGGGGTTCAGCGTCATGTCCTGCGACAGCAGCGAGACCAGGCGCGCCGGCGGGAAGATCATGTCGGCCAGCGGGTAATTCTGCCGCTCCGCCCCGTTCAGGATGGTGCGCACATGCGCCGCCATCGGATCAAAATCGGTGACGATCCAGGGGCCGAACGGCCCGTAGCCGTCGATGCCCTTGGCCCGCGCCCACTGGGGGAAGGTGGGATCGCGGTTGAGGATGTCGGCGGCGGTGATGTCGTTGACCACCGTGTAGCCGAAGATATGGGCGGCGGCCTCCTCTTCGGAGACGTTGGTGCAGGTCTTGCCGATGACGATGCCCAGTTCGCCCTCATAGACCGTCTTGCCGGAATAGGCCGCCGGCCGGCGCACCGTGGCGCCGGGCGCGGCCACCGAGGTCACCGCCTTCAGCAGGTAGAGCGGCTCGGCCGGCTCCGCCACGTTCAGCTTGGCCGCCAGCTGGTGGAAATTGTTCCACAGGGCGACGATCTTGGTGGGCGCGCAGGGGGCTTCCAGCGCCACCTCGGCGAGCGGGATGCGCGCGCCGGTGGGGCTGGCACCAGAGAACAGGCAGCCGTCGTGGACCAAGATGGTCTCGCCTTCAAGGGTGCCGAAGCCGGTGGTGCCGTTGGCGCTGAAGCGCAGCCAGGTGGTCATGGGTGTTTCCTCGATTTGAGTTGGGGCATGCACGGGCTTCGAGCGTCACTGCCGCCAATGGCTGGCCTTCGTGCTGGCCATCCACGTCCGGCGGCTGGGAGCCCGCCTTTCGGACGCGAGGTGGACGGCCCGGCGTCATGAGCCCTCTCCCGCTTGCGGGGGAGGGTTGGGAGGGGGCGGAGCTGTGGGTTTTCAGCCCCAAGCGCCTGGAAGGCGGAGAAGGGGTGCCCCCTCCCCCGCCCTCCCCCGCACGCGGGAGAGGGAGTCTGCCGGCTCCCAGTCTC
>NZ_JBAFVS010000026.1:0-73473 GCF_043194565.1 Xanthobacter autotrophicus ATCC 700552
CCGTCGGCGTTTCCTTTCAAGCCGACCGGACCAAGCATGCTCTTGCCTGACGCGTTGGCCGTAGCGCCTCAGGCGCCCGTCCCCGCCACCGCCTGCTCGATGCGGTCGGCGGCGCGCTTCACCCCGCCGCCTTCCGCCATCTCGTCGGCGACGCGGCGGGCGGCGAGGCGATAATCGGGCACGCTCAGCACCGCCCGCAGCGCGTTGGCGAGGCGCACGCGGCTGGCGCGGCCCGCCGGCACCACCTGCGCCACGCCGGCATAGGCGAGGCGGGCGGCGGTGGCCGGCTGCTCGAAGGCGATGGGCATGGCCACCAGCGGCACGCCCTCGGCCAGCGCATCCAGCACCGTGTTCATGCCGCAATGGAGCACGGCGGCGGCGCAGCGCTTCAGCACCTCCTGCTGCGGCACGAAGGAGCGCACCTCGGCGAGGCCCGAGAGCTGGGCGGCCTCGTCCTCGGACAACAGGCCGCCATGGGCGATGAGAAGCCGCGCGCCCACGTCCCGCGCCGCGAACGCCACCTTGTGGAACAGATCGATGCGCCCGCCCTGAAGGGTGCCGAGGGAGCAGAACAGGAGCGGCATGCCCTCCACATGCGGGAGCGCCAGATCCATACGCGGCACGGCGGCGCCGTCGCGCCAGGGCGAGCCATAGTGGAAGGTGGCGGGCAGTTCGGAGCGGGGGAAATCCAGCCCCTTCGGCATTTGCGCCACGGTCAAAAGCGGCGAGAAGCCGCCGTCGGCGAACGGATCGAGCCCGAACACGGCGCCATGCCGCTCCAGCACCCGGCGCATGGGCCGCATGAGCAGGTCGGTGATCTGGTAGCCGCCCTTGTTCCAGACGAGGCCCTGCTCGCTGGGGTCATAGCGCCAGGGCACGAAGGGCGGCGGCACGCCGATCTCGCGGTTCAGCAGCAGCGCGGTGGCGGTGGAGACCACCGGCAGCTTGAGATGGCGCGCCACCAGGGTCCCGGCCGCCTCGGTCTGGTCGGCGATGACCGCCTCCGCGCCGATGGCTTTCAGCACGCCCGGCAGGTCGCGGCACAGCATGTCGGTCTGCGCCGCCGTGGCCTTCAGGGTGCCGAGCAGGCCGAACAGGCCGGTGGGCGCGGCAAGGCGCGCCACATAGGCATCCAACGCTCCGGCGGGGTAGTCCTTCTCCCCCACGGCGGCAAACTCCGCGCCCTTGCCGGCCACGAGGCGGGCGGCATCGGCCATGTGCACGAAGGTGACGCGATGGCCCCGCGCGGCAAGTTCCCGGGCCAGCACCAGCAGCGGATTGGTATGCCCCGGCAGCGGCGGGGCGACGACGGCGAAATGGGTCATGCGGGACGCGTCCACAGATGCGCGGGTCGGGGCGGCGGCGCGCCCTGAAACCGCGTGGCGAGGGCCTGCGCGAGGCCGCCCGCGAGAAAGCCGAGCTTCTGCGCCGTGGAGGTGGAGACGCGCGCGTCCCACGCCCTCGGCCCGCGCTTGCGCACTTCCACGCCGATAGCGCGATAGACGCCGCGCGCCGCGCCCACCGCCGCCGCCGCGCGGAACGGCAAAGCGGCCATGCCCATGAGGGCCTGGTCGTAATAGGGCTCGGCCACGTCCAGCAGCCGCGCCACCACGCCGGCCACCGCCGCGCGGTGCTCGGGCGCGGCGATCCCGGCTTCCGGCACGCCGGCCTCGGCGAGGAAGGCGGCGGGCAGGTAGATGCGGCCGATGGCAGCATCCTCCATCACGTCGCGGGCGATGTTGGTGAGCTGGAAGCCGAGGCCGAGGTCGCTCGCCCGGTCCAGCACCACGTCATCCCGCGCGCCCATGATGAGGGCCATCATCACGCCCACCACGCCGGCCACATGGTAGCAATAGGTCAGCGTGTCATCGAGGCTCTCGTAGCGCCGCTCCTCCACATCCATGCGGAAGCCCTCCAGCAGTTGGAGGGGATAGCGCTCGGGAATGTCGTTGCGCTTCACCACCTCGGCGAAGGCGGCAAAGGCCGGATGGGCGGAAGGCGCGCCGCGATAGGCGTTGCGCGTCTCCTCATAGAGGCCGTCGAGCCGCTCGGCGGGGGACTGGGCGCTGGAGACCCGGCCGTGCCCCAGCTCCTGCCCGTCCACCACGTCGTCGCAATGGCGGCACCAGGCATAGAGCATCACCGCGTCTTCCCGCATGCGCGGGCCGAACAGGCGCGCGGCGGCGGCGAAGCTCTTGGAGCCCTTGTTTATGGCCTGCTCGCTGGCGCCGAGGATGTCGGGCGCGGGCGCGCTCATGCGGGCGTCACGCCGAGGTCCGCGAGGATGAGCCCCGCTGTCGCCTTGGCCGAGCCCACCACCCCCGGCACGCCCGCCCCCGGATGGGTGCCGGCCCCGGCGAAATAGAGGTTGGCGATTTTCGCATCCCGATTGTGCGGCCGGAACCACGCCGACTGGGTGAGGATGGGTTCCACCGAGAAGGCCGAGCCCTGATGGGCGGACAGCTCATCGCGGAAGCCGAAGGGGGTGAGAATGCGCGAGGTGACGAGGCTGTCGCGCAGCCCCGGCAGCAGCCGCTCTTCCAGATGGGCGAGGATGCGGTCGCGATAAAGCGGGCCTTCCACCTCCCAGTCGATGTCCGCCTTTCCGAGATGCGGCACCGGGGAAAGCACGTAGAAGGCGGTGCAGCCCTCCGGCGCCAGCGACTTGTCGGTGACCGTCGGGGCGTGGAGATAGAGCGAGAAATCGTCGGGCAGGTTCGGGCCCTTGAAGATCTCGTCCACGAGGCCGCGATAGCGCGGGCCAAACAGCACGGTGTGGTGCTGGAGATGGTCCCAGGTGCGCCGCGCCCCGAAATAGGTCACGAACAGGGACATGGAATGGCGCGTCTTCGCCAGCCGCGCCCCTTCCGAGCGCCCGCGCGGCGACGCGCGCAGCAGATGGCGATAGGTGTGCACCACGTCCGCATTGGAGGCGACGAGGTCGAACGGCAGGGTCTCGCCGCTCTTCAGCTTCACGGCGGTGGCGCGCTGGCCCTCCACCACGATCTCGTCCACCGGGCTGGAGAGGCGGATCTCGCCGCCGAGGTCGGTGAACAGCCTGACCATGCCGTTGACCAGCGCCCCTGTCCCTCCGCGCGGGAAGAACACGCCCCATTTGCGCTCCAGCGCATGGATGAGGGCGTAGATGGACGAGGTGGAGAAGGGATTGCCCCCCACCAGCAGGGAATGGAACGAGAAGGCCTGCCGCAGGTGATCGTCGCGGATGAAGCGCGAGACCATGGCATAGACCGAGCGCCACGCCTCCAGCTTCACCAGCTTGGGCGCGGCCTTCATCATGCTGGAGAAGTGCAGGAACGGCACCGCGCCGAGCTTGAGGTAGCCTTCCTCGAACACCGCCTGCGAATAGGCGAGGAAGCGGCGATAGCCCTCCACGTCGGCCTTGTCGAAGGTGGCGATCTGGGTGTCGAGCCCCGCCTGGTCGTTCACATAGTCGAACTGCCGCCCGTCCGGCCACAGCAGCCGGTAGAAGGGCGAGACCGGCATCAGCTCCACATAGTCGGACAGCTTGCGGCCGGCGGCCGCGAACACCTCTTCGAGGCAGGAGGGGTCGGTGATGACGGTGGGGCCGCCATCGAAGGTGAAGCCGTCCTGCTCATAGACATAGGCGCGTCCGCCGGGCTTGTCCCGCTGCTCGAACACGGTGGTGGGGATGCCCGCCGCCTGCAGGCGGATGGCGAGGGAGAGCCCGCCGAAGCCGGACCCGATGACGGCGGCGCGGCGGAAAGGCTTGGTGGCATCGAGCATCATGGGGAACCGGGTGCGGCTTTCGTCTCGGCAAGGCAGGAGAGCGCCCTGAACACCGATACGGGCGGGCGCCCCGAAAGGATGCGCGCCTTGTCGGCAAGGGTGAGGCGATCGGCGTAGAAGCGGGCAATCAGGTCTTCCGACAGCCCGTAGAAGCGCTGGAGAATGGCATAGCGCCGCTCCGGATCGGCGGCGCGGAACAGCATGCGGTTGAGCAGGCGGAAGAAGCCGCGCCCGTTCCAGCTTGCCGCCGCATGGGCGCGCACCGCCGCCGAGAGCGCGGGACCGGACAGGTCCTTGAGCGCGCTCACCGTGTCGGCCAGCGCCATCGCATCGGGCAGGGAATAGCCCGTGGTGGGGTGGAACAGGCCCGCCCGCAGCCCCGCCGGGGCAACGCCTGAAGGGGTCTGCGCGAGGAAGGCGTCGATGTCGCCGCCCAAGGCGACGGGCAAGATGCCGTCCTCCTCCCGCACCACATAATCCACCGCCCAGCCCTGCGCCGCGGCATAGGCGGAAATACGGCCGCGCAGGACATCGGTGGGCAGGTCCGGGCCGTCGGCATAATAGGTGTCTTCCACCAGCACCGTGTCGTCGTCCAGCGGCAGCACATAGACGAAGCGGTAGCCGCCCAGCTGCTCCACCCGCGCATCCATGATGACGGGACGGGTCAGGCCATGGGGCCGCGACAAGCGCAATTCCTGCCCGAGGAAGGTCTGGTAGCCAAGGTCGAGGTGGCGCGAGGCCACGGGACCGCGCCCGTCCACCACGGCGCGCGCGGCGATGCGCTCGCCGCCCTCCAGTACCACATGGTCGGCGGCCACATGGGCGACGCGGGCATGGGTGCGGATGGCGGCGCACAGGCGCTCGTTCATCACCTCGGCCATGCGCTCGGAGGAAATGGTGGCGTAGCCGCCCTTCAGGCGGCGGGAAAAGGCGGGGAAATGCACCTCATGCCCGGCCCATCTATAGCTCTGGAAGGGCGCGAGGAAGGCGCGCTGCGCCGGGGTGAGATCGCTGTCGTGGCAGGACCAGCTGTGGTTGCCGCCGACGCTTTCGCCGGCTTCCAGCAGCAGCATGTGCAGGCCGGGACGCTGGGCGGCGAGGCGGGCGGCCATGAGGCAATTGGCAAGGCCGGCGCCGACGAAGACGATGTCCATGCCCTTCGCGCCGCTCCCGCCATTGGTCCCCATAGGGCAATAGCCGCCGGGCCGCCCCCTGTCACCCCCGGCGCCACCGCCCCCGGTTTCCCGGACCAGCGACGGCGCAGCCGGAGCGCCGAGCCGGGATCCAGCGCAAGAGTCCTGCGTAGCAGGCATTGCCGTACCACCGCCCCTGGAACGGGAAGCATCTGCGGCAGGCTTTTGCTCTGACGTGGCAGTCGGCCGGGGCACGGTGGCGGCGCGTCACCGCCAGCGACAGACACCGGCGGGATTCACCGCGGCACGGCCGCCTTGTCGTCGGCGGCGGCGTGCAGGCCGGCGGCCTTCTGGGCGAAGAACTGGTTGATGCCCGCCACCACCGTCTCGGCGATGCGGATGCGCCCGTCCGGCGAGGTGAGGAGCTTCAGGTCCTCCTTGCTGGACATGTAGCCGATCTCCAGCAGCACCGAGGGCACGTCGTGGGCGCGCAGCACCCGGAAGCCGGCGGATTTCAAGGGCGAGCGGTGGAAGCGCACCGTGTTCTTCATGGTGCCCACCAGGGAGCGGGCGAGCAAGGCCGAGAAATTGCGCGTCTCGCGCTGGGCGAGGTCCACCAGGATGCCGGCCACCTCGTCGCTCTCGTCGGAGAGGTCCACGCCGGCGATGAGGTCGGCCTTGTTCTCCTTCTCCGCCAGATGGGCGGCGTCGGCGTCGCTCGCGGTGTCCGAGAGGGTGTAGACGCTGGCGCCCCGCGCCTGTCCGTCGCCGCGGGCGAGCGCATCGGCGTGGAAGGAGACGAACAGGTCGGCGCGATGGGCACGGGCGATGCGCACCCGCTCGCCCAGGGGCACGAAGGTATCGGTGGAGCGCGTCATGACGACGCGATAGGCGCCGGAGCGCTCCAGCAGCTCGCGCACGGCGAGCGCGGTCTCCAGCACCACGTTCTTCTCGGCGAAGGCCGAATAGCCCGTGGTGCCCGAATCGATGCCGCCGTGTCCGGGGTCGAGCACCACCACGGGCCGCGTGTCCCCGGCCTCCGGCGGCACGATGGGGATCGCAGGCAATGCGGTGCGCAGGGCGGCGGAGCGCGCCGCGGTGCGGGCGAAGCTGTCGGGATCGCTCTTCACCAGATCCAGCACGAGGCGGGCCGGCTGGTCGTCCACGGGATCGAGCACGAAGGCCTTGTCGATGGCCACCGGCCCGGTCACCTCCAGCACCATGCGCGCCTTGCCCGGCGCGAACACGCCGAAGCGGTAGGCCGCGACCAGGCCGCGCTTCAGCTGGTTCGATTCGGGCTTGAGCGCGAAGGCGACCTCCGGCAGGTCGAGAACCACCCGGTAGGGCTCGGCCAGGGTGAAGGCGTGGAATTCCACCGCCCGGTCGAGGTCGATCACGAGGCGCGTGCGCTGGGCATCGCCCGCAAGCCGCGCATCCCGGGCAGTGACGGGGCCGCCATCGACCGGTTTTGCGGCAACGGGCGGGGCCGGCGCGGCCGCCATGGCGGATGACGCGAACGTGACCACGCCCAAGAAGAAGGCGCACGCCAGGGCCGGCAAACCGCTGCGGCGCCTTGTCCCGGCCGGCATCGGGGCACGGGACGGCCTGCGGCTCGGATCCGGGTGCAGCTCAGGGCGCAGGTCCAGGCACCGGTCCATGGGCATCCCATTTTCGCGCGATCGCGGGATCGAGCCCAGGATCGAGCCAGTGAAGGACGGCAGCCTTAAGGCCGGGCCCGTAAACGCTCCGTTGACGAAGCGTTATAGCCTGCTGGAATGAGGAAGTGGACGCATAAACCTTGCCAAGCAGGAAGTTGGGCGGGTAAGAATGGCGGGGTACACAGTTCGCGTTCCGGACCAGGCCCTTCGGCCCCGGCTGCCGCGGCTGCCGCAGGACAGTGTTTCTTCGATCCCGGGCGGGCCGCTGAGCGCGCCGGATGCCCGGAAATGCAGGAACACTCCCATCGCCGCTGGCGGCTCGACCACTTTTGTGGAGCCCCGCGGTGAGCGCCCCACCGGCGCTCGATGCGACAGCCCCACCGGCCGCCTCAGCCGAAGAGCCGCAAGGGACGATCTGGGGAATCGGGCGAACGTGTGCCGTGGCCGGAACGAGGCGCCCGCCTTTCATCCGGCCTGAACCCTTCATCGAGGAACGGGTAGCCGAGGGCATGGATTTTTCTCCGCACGACAGGCGCGTTATGCGCGCCCCCGTGTGCCCCGACGTCGAGGGTCGTAGCGACACGCCCCGACGCACCTGTTTCTCCGTTTCATCCTCACGTCATCACATCCGGCGCCCGAGCGGCCCGGCCACCCCGCAATGGGGTGCGCCTGGGCGGCTGTCGCGGACCTTTGCCCGCGGCGCCGTGAAGAGAGAATTCCATGGCCAACAAGATGCTCATCGATGCGACCCACCCGGAGGAAACCCGGGTGGTGGTCGTGCGCGGGAACAGGGTCGAAGAGTTCGACTATGAGTCGGCGACCCGCAAGCAGTTGCGGGGCAACATCTATCTGGCGAAGGTGACGCGCGTGGAGCCCTCGCTCCAGGCCGCCTTCATCGAATATGGCGGCAACCGCCACGGCTTCCTCGCCTTCAGCGAGATCCATCCCGACTATTACCAGATCCCCGTGGCCGACCGCCTCGCCCTGATCGAGGAGGAGGAGCGCGCCGCCCGCCTCGCCGACGACGAGGCCGAGATGAAGGACCGCCGCCGCGAGCGCGGCCGTGCCCGGCGCTCCAGCTCCGACCAGGCCGTGAGCGAGCCCGTCGAGGAAGCCGAGACCATCCCCGCCGAAGCCGAGGCATTCGCCCGCGATTCTTCCGGCCACGATGCTTCCGGCCACGATGCTTCCGGCTACGCGCCGTCCAGCTTCGAGGCTCCCTCGGATACCCCGGCCAGCACGTCGGAATTCGGTGAAGCGCCCCAGGATCACACCAGCGAGGCCGAGCAGCCCCAGGCTGAAACCTCCTCCTGGCAGGACGCCCCCGCCATCGAGAGCGCGCACCACGAGCACCACGCACCGGAGAGCGTGACCGACCTGCTGTCCGCCGCCGAAGCTGCCGAAGCGTCCTCCGAGGCCAGCGAAACCGAGTCCGAGGCCGCCTATGGCGCGCCCCTGCCGGCCCCGCAGGAGCAGCACTTCGACCCGAACGCGGACCTCCGCAACTTCGAGGCCCCCGAGGGCGAGACCCACCCCGCCCCCATCCTCGACATCGAGGAGACCCCTGCCGAGATCCGTCGCGCCGAACCCCGTCCCGTCGAGGACGACGAGGAAGAGGACGAGGATGACGGGGACGTCGACCAGATCGATGAGGAAGAAGAGATCGAGCATCTCGGCGCCGACGACGACGCCATGGAAGAGGTGCCCGAGCGCGCGCCGCAGCGCCGCGCCCGGTCCTACAAGATCCAGGAAGTCATCCGCCGCCGCCAGGTGATGCTGGTGCAGGTGGTGAAGGAGGAGCGCGGCAACAAGGGCGCCGCCCTCACCACCTACCTCTCGCTGGCCGGCCGCTATTCCGTTCTCATGCCCAACACCGCCCGGGGCGGCGGCATCTCCCGCAAGATCACCAACACGGTGGACCGCAAGCGCCTGAAGGAAGTGGTGCAGGACCTGGAGGTGCCGGAAGGGATGGGCATCATCCTGCGCACCGCCGGCGCCAACCGCACCAAGGTGGAGATCAAGCGCGACTTTGAATACCTGCTGCGATTGTGGGAGACGGTGCGCGAGCTGACCCTGTCCTCCGCCGCGCCGAACCTGGTCTATGAGGAAGGCTCGCTCATCAAGCGGGCCATCCGCGACCTCTACAACAAGGACATCGACGAAGTTCACGTGGCCGGCGAGGAAGGCTATCGCGAGGCCAAGGACTTCATGCGCATGCTCATGCCGAGCCATGCCAAGTGCGTCCTGCCCTATCGCGAGCCGCAGCCCATCTTCGCCCGCTACGGGGTGGAGCAGCAGCTCGATGCCATGTTCTCCCCCGTGGTGCAGCTGAAGAGCGGCGGCTACATCGTCATCAACCCGACGGAAGCCCTGGTCTCCATCGACGTGAACTCGGGCCGCGCCACCCGCGAGCACCATATCGAGGACACCGCGCTCAAGACCAACGTGGAAGCCGCCGAGGAAATCGCCCGCCAGCTGCGCCTGCGCGATCTCGCCGGCCTCATCGTGGTCGACTTCATCGACATGGAGGAGAAGCGCAATAACCGGTCGGTGGAGCGCAAGCTCAAGGATTGCCTGAAGAACGACCGGGCGCGCATCCAGATCGGCCGCATCTCCCATTTCGGCCTGCTGGAGATGTCGCGCCAGCGCATCCGCACCGGCGTGCTGGAAAGCTCCATCGAGGTGTGCCCGCACTGCGGCGGCACCGGCCACGTGCGCTCGGCGGCGTCCGTCTCGCTCCAGCTGCTGCGCGCGCTGGAAGAGCAGCTGCTGCGCGCCGCCACGCACAACCTCTACGCCCGCACCCGCACCGAGGTGGCGCTCTATGTGCTCAACCAGAAGCGCGCCCATCTGCGCGAGCTGGAAGAGCGCTTCTCCGTCACTTTGGCCGTTGTCGCCGACGAGAGCGTGACCGGCCACCAGCCCTTCATCATCGAGAAGGGCGAGCTGGCCGTTCCCCCGGCCGCCGCGCCGCGCCCCAGCTCCGTGGTGCACCCCGATTCCATCCTGCTCGACGAGGATTATGCCGAGGAGGAGGACGAGGAGGTGATCGAGGAGGCCGCCGAGGCTGAGGCCGAAGCCGGTCCCGAGGTCGAAGGCGAGACCGGCGATCGCGCCGATGACGGTAATCGCAAGCGCCGCCGTCGCCGCCGCCGGCGGCGGGGCGAGAAGGACGAGACCCGCGAGGGTGGCGCCGAGGGCGAGGAGGAGGACGACGCCTCCGCCGAGGCCCAGGATGGCGACGAGGGCGAAGGCGAGGAAGACGACCGCTCCGAGGAGGAGCGCGCCGCCGACGCCGAGCGCTCTGACGAGGAAAATGCCGAGCGCCGTCGCCGCCGTCGCGGCCGTCGCGGCGGTCGCCGCAATCGCCGGGAGCGCGAGGGCGAGGGCGATGCCCCGCTCGCAGCCGGCGAGGCCGATGGCGAGGATGCCGACGATGCCGACGAGGCGGATGCCGTCGCCGAGGATGCGGGCGCGGAAGCTGCCCCCGCCTTCGAGGTGCGCATTCCGGTGACCCCCGCCGAGGTTCCGGCGGCCGCTGCCGCCGAAATCCCGTCCGTGCCCATCCTCTTCTCCCCGGCACCGGTGCCGGCGGTGGTCGAGAAGCCCGAGACCAAGGCCGCACAGACCAAGCCTACGCAGACCGAGGCTGCAGAGCCGGAGGCGGTGCCGGCCAAGCCGCGCCGCCGCTCCACGGTGCGCGAGAAGGCCCCGGTGATCGTCATGGTGGACGATACCGCCGCAAGCGCCGTCCCGGCCGAACGTCAGCCGGTCCCGGCCGGCTCGGAGGCCGAGCCCCAGCTCACCGCTGAACTCCCCGCCTCTGAACACTCCACCCCGGATGCGCCCGCTCCCGAAATCGCCTCCGAGGTCTCCTCCGAGCTGGACGCCCCCTCGGCGCCGGCCCCCGAGCCGGAGGCCCAGGGCAGCGAGGAGACCGCCGCCAACAAGAAGTCCGGCTGGTGGCAGCGCAAGCTGTTCGGCGGCTGAGGCGAGCGCTTCCAACGCTCCGGCCTTCGTCCCATTGACGAAAACGCCTCCCGGTCCTCCGGGAGGCGTTTTCGTCTGGGCACGCTCCACCTTGAATCGGGGGGCGATTCACCGATCGGATCGGGCTCTAGTCCTTGTAATCGGTTCGCGCTCTAAGGCGGCACCGGCCCCGTCGCGAAGCGGCCACGTTTGCCCCGCATAGCGTCTGGCCTGCGACTCTGCCTTCACGCGCGGCGCGCGAGCACGCGCGAACGTGAAGGGGGAGTTGCGCTCCCGGCGCCGGCCCCGCAGTGTGGGCTCTTCGCACGGGAGTGAAGTCGCGCTATGCGATGGCGCGCCTGATGGGGTGCCGTGGGAGGGAACCGGCGAAATGCGGTTGATCTTGAGGTTTCTGGGGTTCGTTTTCGCGCTCACCACGGTGGTGTTGCTCGCCGGTGCCGCGGGCGCGACCTATTTCGTGTGGAAGTACTCCCAGGATCTCCCCGACTACTCCCAGCTGCAGAATTACGAGCCGCCGGTGATGACCCGCGTGCATGCCGCCGACGGCGCGCTGGTGGCCGAGTACGCCAAGCAGCGCCGGCTCTACATTCCCATCCAGTCCGTGCCGAAGTCGGTGATCGAGGCCTTCCTGTCGGCCGAGGACAAGAATTTCTACGAGCACGGCGGCATCGACCCCACCGGCATCTTCCGCGCCGCGGCCTTCTATTTCCAGAATTACGGCAAGAACGTCCGGCCCCAGGGCGCATCCACCATCACCCAGCAGGTGGCCAAGAACTTCCTTTTGACCAACGAGGTGTCCATCGACCGCAAGGTCAAGGAAGCGCTGCTCGCCCTGCGCATCGAGCGCACCTATTCCAAGGACCGCATCCTCGAACTCTATCTCAACGAGATCTATCTCGGCATGGGCGCCTACGGCATCGCCGCCGCCGCCCTGGTTTATTTCGACAAGTCGGTGGACGAGCTGAACGTGCAGGAAGCGGCCTATCTTGCCGCCTTGCCCAAGGCGCCCTCCTCCTACAACCCGTTCCGCGACCGCTCGCGCGCCATCGATCGCCGCAACTGGGTGATCGACCGCATGGTGGAGAACGGCTTCATCTCCCAGAAGGAGGGCGAGGCGGCCAAGGCCTCTGCCCTCGACGTGACGCCGCGGGCCACCGGCGCCCAGATCTTCGCCGCGGAATATTATGCCGAAGAGGTGCGCCGGCAGATCTATGAGCGCTATGGCGAGCGCAAGCTCTACGAGGGCGGCCTCTCGGTGCGCACGCCGCTTGATCCCAAGCTGCAGGTGCTGGCCAAGAAGACCCTCACCGACGGCCTCGTGCGCTACGACGAGGAGCGCGGCTGGCGCAAGCCCGTGACCCATCTGGACCTCTCCGGCGGGGTCGACTGGGGCGTGAAGCTCGGCGAGGTCAAGGAGTTGAACGACATTCCCTGGCGCCTCGCCATCGTGCTGGACGTGGGCAAGGACAATGCGCGCATCGGCCTGCAGCCGCCGCGTACCAAGTCCGGCGCCCGCTCCACCGACCGCGAGGTGGGCCTGATCCCGGTGGATGGCGCCAAGTGGACCCGCCGCCCCCTGCCCCAGGTGCTGAAGCCCGGCGACGTGATCTATGTGGAGCCGCTCGCCGACCGCTCCGGCCAGTGGCGCCTGCGCCAGCTGCCCGGCGTGGAGGGCGCCATGGTGGTCATGGAGCCCACCACCGGCCGCGTGCTGGCCATCTCCGGCGGCTTCTCCTACGACGAAAGCCAGTTCAACCGCGCCACCCAGGCCATGCGCCAGCCCGGCTCCTCGTTCAAGCCGTTCGTCTATTCGGCGGCGCTGGACAATGGCTACACCCCCTCCACCATCGTCATGGACGCGCCGTTCGAGCTGGAGCAGCAGGGTCAGGCCACATGGCGGCCGGAGAATTATTCCGGCAAGTTCTACGGCCCGCAGACCCTGCGCTTCGGCCTGGAGCAGTCGCGCAACGTGATGACCGTGCGCCTCGCCAACGACGTGGGCATGCCCATCGTGGCCGAATACGCCAAGCGCTTCGGCATCTATGACGAGATGCCGCCCTATCTCGCCATGGCGCTCGGCTCGGGCGAGACCACCCTGCTGCGCATGACCGGCGCCTATGCCATGATCGCCAACGGCGGGCGGAAGGTGACACCCTCGCTCATCGACCGCATCCAGGACCGCTACGGCCACACCATCTTCAAGCACGACGAGCGTGAATGCCGCGGCTGCGAGGCGGACAACTGGGACAACCAGCCTGAGCCCAGCCTCGTCGACCGCCGCCCGGTGGTGCTCGACCCCATGACCGCCTACCAGATCACCTCCATGATGGAAGGCGTGGTCCAGCGCGGCACCGGAACGGCCCTGAAGGAGCTGGGCAAGCCCATCGCCGGCAAGACCGGCACCACGAACGACGAGAAGGACGCCTGGTTCATCGGCTTCACGCCGGAAATCGTGGTGGGCGTCTATCTCGGCTACGACAAGCCCCGGGCCATGGGCAAGGGCTCCACCGGCGGCCTCATCTCCGCGCCCATCGTGCGGGACTTCATGAAGGTCGCCATCGCCGACCGCCCGGCCATCCCGTTCCGGGTGCCGGCGGGCATCAAGCTGGTGCGCATCGACCGGAAGAGCGGCCAGCGCGCCGGCGCCGGCGACAGCTCCATTCTCGAAGCCTTCAAGCCCGGCACCGCCCCGCCCGACGGCTATAGCGTGGCGGGCTATTCCGGCACCGATGCCGCCTCGCCCGAGCCCAGCGCCCCCGCGCGCACGGGCGGCGGCCTCTACTGAGCCCGCCGACCGATCGGGCGCGGTTAACCGAGAAACGCGGCTTTCTGTACAACATCGGCGGATTCGATAAGCTACGGCTTGAGTGGGTTGATCCAGCGGGCTGCGGAGCCGTTGCCATCTGACGGAATCCGATCCTCGGATCGGGCTTCCGGGGCAATCGGACGTTTCGTGTCCCGTGTCGTCCGCCATGCGCCTCTCGGCGCGGAGCGCCAGCGATGGGCAAGACGATCGCAGTTTTACCGCCGGTCTCCGCCAGTCGGCCAGCGGATGCCGTGGTGTTCATGGATGAGAATGGCATCGTCATTTTCGTCAATGCCGCCGCCGAGCACGTGTGGGGCCTTTCCGGCACGGCCATGGTCGGGCGCGATGCGCGCTCCATCTTTCCGGAGGCGCTGCGCTTCGACCCTGCGCGCCGCTGGAGCGCGGAGGACATTGTCGGCGCCGACCGGCAGGTGGTGATTGCGCGCCCGGACGGCTCGAAGGCTTTCGCCCTCGTCCACGTGGTGCAGATCCGGCACGCCGGCACGTCCGGCTACGCGGCGGTGGTACAGGCCCTGCCGGACCCCGCAGGGGCGGCCGAGCAGATGAGCATCCTCTCCCTCGTCGCCGAAAAGACCGACCGCGGCGTGGTCGTCACCGATGCGCGGCGTCGGATCGTCTACACCAACCGCGCCTTCCAGGAGATGCTCGGCTACGCCGGGGGCGAGGCCGACGGCCGCGCGCTGGAGGATCTGCTCGCCACCGGCCGGGGCGCCGCCGACCTTGCCGCGCGCATTGACGCCGGCATCACGCGCCAGGTTCCGTTCCCGGAAGACGTGCCGCTGCGCGGCGCATCCGGCAACGAAGTGTGGGTCTCAACCATCATCACCCCGGTGCTGAACCAGGCCACCGGCGCGCTTGAACATGTGGTCGCCGTGCTGGCGGACATCACCCACACCCGCCTCATGGAAGACCTGCAGCGGCAGGTGCTCGCCGCACTGGCGGCCGATGCGCCGGCCCGCGATATCCTGGACCTGCTGTGCCGCAAGGTGGAGGAACTGGCCCCCGGCGTCCTGTGCTCGATTCTCGGCGTCACCGCCGACGACCTGCTGACGGTGCTGGCCGCTCCCAGCCTGCCGGCCGGATTCTCCGCCGCGGTGGAAGGCCTGCCCATCGGCCCCGAGTGCGGCAGCTGCGGCACCTCGGCATTCCGCGGCGAGGCGGTGTTGGTGGAGGACATCGCCCAGAGCCCGCTATGGAGAGATTTTCAGCACCTTCTCCTTCCGCCCGGCATCAAGGGCTGCTGGTCCATCCCGGCGAAGCTGCGCAGCGGCAAGGTCGCCGCGACCTTCGCCTTCTATTTCCCCGGCCCGCCGTTCGCCGCCCCCTGGCTGGAAAGCGTGGTTTCCGTCTGCTCGGACCTGTGCGCGCTGGTTCTGGAGCGGTCGGATACACGCAACCGCATCGCCACCCTCGCCAGCATCGATACGCTGACCGGCCTGCCCAACCGCCGGCGGCTGATCGAATCCCTCTCCGACCTGATCACCGCAGCCGGCGAGCGCAACGAGCCGCTCGCGGTGCTGATTCTGGACGTGGACCACTTCAAGGACGTGAACGACACCCTCGGCCATTCCACCGGCGACGCGCTTCTGGTGGAGATGGCCCGGCGCCTCAAGGCGCAGCTGCGGCCCGGGGATGCGGTGGGCCGCACCGGCGGCGACGAATTCGTGGTGCTGGTGCACAATTGCGCGGCGGAAGAAGCCGCGCGCATCGCCCGCCGCCTCATCGACTATCTGGCCGCACCCATCCCGGCGCAGAAGCTGCACCTGACCATGTCCGCCTCGGTGGGCATTGCCCTTTTTCCCCAGCACGGCACCAGCGCCGAGACGCTGCTGAAGCACGCCGATACCGCCCTGTACGAGGCCAAGCGCAAGGACAGGGGCCGGTTCCAGTTCTTCACCGACGACCTGAACAAAAGGGTGGAGGACCGGCTGGTGCTCTCCGTCGCGCTGCGGGCGGCATTGCAGAGCCACGCGCTGCGCCTTGTCTACCAGCCTCAAGTCACGCTTTCGGGGGTCACGCTCTCGGGCGGCCGGCTTTCGGGCGGAGCGCTCCACGGCGTGGAAGCGCTCGCCCGCTGGTCCGATCCGGTCCATGGGGCGGTCCCCGCGCCCCGTTTTATCGCACTTGCCGAGGAATACGGCTTCATCGAAAGCATCGACCAGTGGGCAGTGGAGGAGGCCTGCCGGCAGATGGCCGTCTGGCGCGCCGAAGGTGTCCCGGTGCCCCACGTCTCGGTCAACCTCTCCCCCCTGAGCTTCCGCAGCGCCGAGATCGTGGGCATCATCGGCGATGCCCTCAAGCGGCACCGCCTCTCACCCGGCGACCTTCGGGTCGAGATCACCGAGCGGGTGACCATGGACCAGAACCCCAACGCATTCGCCACCGCGCGCGCCATCGATGCGCTGGGGGTGCGCATCGCCATGGACGATTTCGGCACCGGCTATTCCAGCCTCAGCGCCCTGTCGCGCCTGCCCATCGCCGAGCTGAAGATCGACCGCTCCTTCATGCTCAGCATCGAGCACGACAAGAACGCCCTCGCTTTGGCCACGGCGGTGATCGTCATCGGCCAGAGCCTCGGCATGGCGGTGGTGGCGGAAGGCGTGGAGACGACGGCCCAGGCCGACCTGCTGCGCGACCTCGGCTGCCATGCCATCCAGGGCTATGTCTTCGCCCGGCCGCTGGAGGCCGCCGACGTGGCCGGCTGGCTGGTCGCCAACACGCCGCCCGCCGGGTCCTGAACGCGCGGGCTCCTGATCGCCGGGAAGGCGAAGCGCCGCCAGCGGCATCTGAACTTGCACCCGCTGCTCCGGGCCGGGCGCAATGGGAACCCTCCCCCGCGTGCAGGAGACGCGCGCGGGAGAGGGTTGGAGAGAGGGTTGGAGAGGGGGCCGACGCGGCGCCTTTTCGAATGAAGACCAGCCCACACCGCCTCGTCCGTTTACACCCGCGCGCGCCGCCGCTATTTTCCGCGGCCCCCTTCGCTCATGCACCGATCGGCCTCGCCTTGCGGCCGATCGGTGCATGACTTTCCCAAATATGGAGATGGACGCTCGTTCGGGTCACCTCGCCCCCGACGCATCCTGATCCAGCCGGAGTATGATGAGCCATGCGCGCGGAACTCGCCGCAAAGGTCGACGAGATCAGAGCTTCCCTGGACCTGCTGCGGTCCCACCTGGACGTGGACCGCTCGCGGCGGCGTCTTGCGGAGCTGAATGCCATCGTCGAGGACCCCAAGCTCTGGGACGACCCCGAGCGGGCGCAGAAGCTCATGCAGGAGCGCACCTCCCTGGAGGACGGCCTCGGCACCATCGACCGCGTCCTGCGCGACCTTGACGACAACATCGAGCTGATTGAGCTGGGCGAGGCGGAGGGCGACGAGGGCGTCATCACCGAGGCCTCCGCGTCCCTCGACGGCCTGAAGGCCGAGCTGGCCCGGCGCGAGCTGGAGGCCCTGCTCTCCGGCGAGGCCGATTCCAACGACAGCTATCTGGAAGTCCATGCGGGCGCCGGCGGCACCGACAGCCAGGACTGGGCCGAGATGCTGCTGCGCATGTACCGGCGCTGGTGCGAGCGCCACGGCTTCAAGGTGGAGCTGATGGACGAGTCCCAGGGCGAGCAGGCCGGACTGAAGTCCGCCACCATCCAGGTGAAGGGCCACAACGCCTATGGCTGGCTGAAGACCGAGGCCGGCGTGCACCGCCTGGTGCGCATCTCGCCGTTCGATTCCAACGCCCGGCGCCAGACCTCGTTCGCCTCCGTGGATGTCTATCCGGTGGTGGACGACCGCATCGTGGTGGACATCAAGGAAGCCGACGTGCGGGTGGATACCATGCGTTCGGGCGGCGCCGGCGGCCAGCACGTGAACAAGACCGAATCGGCGGTGCGCCTCACCCATATTCCCACCGGCGTGGCGGTGGTGAGCGAGGGCGACCGCTCCCAGCACAAGAACCGCGCCACCGCCTGGAACATGCTGCGCGCCAAGCTCTACGACCGGGAGTTGAAGAAGCGCGAGGCCGAGGCCATGGCCGAGCAGGCCGCCAAGACCGATATCGGCTGGGGCCACCAGATCCGCTCCTACGTGCTCCAGCCCTACCAGCTGGTGAAGGACCTGCGCACCGGCGTCACCTCCGGCACCCCGCAGGAGGTGCTGGACGGCGACCTCGACCCCTTCATGCAGGCGGCCCTGGCCCAGCGCGCCTATGGCGGCGGCCCCGAGAGCGTGGAAGACGTGGACTGATCGACGCCTGAACCGCCCTCCCCGCCGGCGGCGCGGCCTGCACATGGGTCCGCATCATAATTGCGATGGTGTCTCAGTTCCAAATGCGCCGTCACCCAGCCGTGTCTCAGTTTGAAAAGAAGCGCCGTCGGCCCCCTCTCCCGCTTGCGGGGGAGGGCTGGGGAGGGGGCAAGGACGCCGGGGCAGAATGCCGGCGGGCGGGACGGCGGAGAGTGTCTGCCCCCACCCTGCCCTCCCCCGCCCGAACTCGGATGTTTCCGGCTTCGGCACTTGGGACCTGAACTCGGCAACAGCCGAGTTCAGGCGGGAGAGGTTCCAGGGCGTGCCCGGTCGAAGCCGCCGACGTCAAACTGGGACACCACCAAAATTCGTTTGAGCTTTCTGCCGCTTGCGTCATCCTGAACGGCTCATGGTGTCCCGGGCCGGCCGCTCCCGGCCTCGGGCAAGACGGAGCCGTCGAGATGACGTGTCCGAAGTCGCTTCCGACGCCGCAGTCCCCGGGCCGGTTGCCCGCCACGGGGAGGCTTCCCGGCCACGCCGTGCAGGGTTTCCTGCAGTGCTTCTTGGGCCTTGCCCTGTGCCTGTCGGCGGTCGCGCTTCTGCCCCGCTTCGCCCGCGGCCACGACTGGTATCCCGCCTATTGCTGCTCGGGGCAGGATTGCTACGAGATCGGGCCGGAGGACGTGGAGTTCATGGGCCAGGGCTATTTCATCAAGGCGACGGGCGAATATTACCCGCGCGAGGCGGTGCCCGAGAGCCCGGACGGCAAGTTCCACCGCTGCTCGGTGCAGGGCAAGCGCGAGGGCCGCACCCTGTGCCTGTTCGCGCCGACGCCGGCGTTTTGAGGGGAACGGAGCGCGATCAGATGGTTGCGGAAGCCGACGAGGCGCTGTCCGCTGCCGCCTTCAGGCGCCACCGTGCGGCGCGGCCGCCCCGATCAAGGCGTGGATCGCCGTGCAATGCCGCACCAGATTTTCGTGCGCGTCGACAAACGCCTTCAACGGCGTCGCGATGGGATAAAAATAGATGTTGGCGAGGAAGCCGTAGATGGCGGCATCGGTGCTAGCGGGGCGTGGCCCGAACAGGAAGCCCTCGGCGGGCACAAGGTCTGCCAGCGCCGCGAGGTCCGCAAGCCCCCGCCCATACGCTTCCGGCGGCGCATAGCGGCCGACGCCCTGATAATAATAGCGCTGGGCGTTGAAGGCCTTGGCCTTTTCCATAGCCTCCGCCGTCAGCACCGGATGCTGGCCCATCAACGCATCGCGGAACTGGGGCCAGAAATCCTCATCCTTCCAACGGGAATAGGACATGACCCAATAAAGGTCGTCCAGCATGCGGGTGACGAGGAGCGCCAGCGTGCGCTCGCGCGGGCCGAGATGGTCGTCCAGGGTCACGCCATAGGCGCGCCGCACATGGGCGATGATGGCTTCGCTGTCGCCGATGGCCGCGCCATCATCCTCGATATAGGGCAACTGGCCGCGCGGCGCGCCCGAGGCGTCGAAGAGGTGGCGATGCTCGAACGGCACGCCGGCGAGCTTCAGATAGGCATAGACCTTGAGGCCATAGCCATTGTTGTCGGCGACGCCGAACAGTTCGGGATAGGAATAGAGGGTGAGCATCTCGGTGCGTTCGCCAATAATCCGGAAACCGTCCAAAACATTTAAAGGTGGAGCGGCCCCATTGTTCAACCGCTCCACCTTCCTCACTGACCCTTCTTGTTGGGCGCCTGCGTCAAAGCAGATGCAGCGACGGACTTTTCAGCCACCCCGAGACATCGCCCGGGGCGGTGGAAATCCCTCAGCTACACCCCGTTGTCCCGCCGCAGGTGTCGCACTTCAGGCAGGTGCCGTTGCGCACCATGGTGAAGTTCATGCACTCGGGGCAGGCCTCGCCCTCATAGCCCTTAGCGCGGGCCTCGGCGCGGGCCTCGGCCTTGCGGGCGGTGGCGCCCCACGGCAGCGCCTTGTCCATCAGGCTTTCCACCGCGGCCTCGATCTCCTGCGCCTGCGGCGCCGGCTCCGCCAGCTCGGCCACCTCGGTCTTCAGCGCGGTGGCGCCGAAGGTCGGGGCGCGCAGCATGGTCACGTTGTCGGTGGCCGAGCGGGGCTCGGTAGCAACCGGCTGGGGCACCAGAAGGTTCACCGTCTTGCCGCGCACCAGGCCCTTGGAGACGATGCTTTTGGCCGGGTTCGGCGCCTTGCCCTCGTCCGCGCCCTTGCCGAGGGCGTCGAAGCCGGTCTCGTGGGGGTCCACATGGCCGAGGTCGTTGCGGCCGAGATAGGACACCGCCAGCTCGCGGAACACATAGTCCAGCATAGAGGTGGCATACTTGATGGTGTCGTTGCCCTGCACCGGGCCCGCCGGCTCGAAGCGGGTGAAGGTGAAGGCGTCCACATACTCCTCCAGCGGCACGCCGTATTGCAGGCCCAGCGAGATGGCGATGGCGAAGTTGTTGAGCAGCGAGCGGAGCGCCGCGCCCTCCTTGTGCATGTCGATGAAGATCTCGCCGAGGCGGCCGTCATCATATTCGCCGGTGCGCAGGTAGAGCTTGTGGCCGCCCACGATGGCCTTCTGGGTATAGCCCTTGCGGCGGTCGGGCATCTTCTCCCGCTCGCGCACCCGGTGCTCGACGATGCGCTCCACCACCCGTTCCACGATCTTCTCGGTCACGGTGGCGACCCGCGCCGCGTTGGGCTGGGCCACCAGGGCCTCCACCGCGTCGTCCTCGTCCTCCTCGTCGGCCACCAGCTGGGCGTTGAGGGGCTGGCTGAGCTTGGAGCCGTCGCGATAGAGCGCGTTGGCCTTCAGCGCCAGGCGCCAGGACAAGAGGTAGGCCGACTTGCAATCCTCGACGCTGGCGTCGTTGGGCATGTTGATGGTCTTGGAGATGGCGCCCGAGATGAAGGGCTGCGCTGCCGCCATCATGCGGATGTGGCTCTCCACTGACAGGTAGCGCTTGCCGAGCCGCCCGCAGGGGGAGGCGCAGTCGAACACCGGCAGGTGCTGGGCCTTCAGGAAGGGGGCGCCTTCCAGGGTCATGGCGCCGCAGACGTGGACGTTGGCCGCGTCGATGTCGATCTTGGAGAAGCCCAGGAAGTTCAAGAGGTCGAACTTGGGATCGGCCAGCTGCGCAGCGGGCACGCCGAGGGCCTGGCTGAGGAACTCCTCGCCGAAAGTCCAGCGGTTGAAGGCGAACTTGATGTCGAACGCGGTCTTCACCGCGGCCTCGGCCTTGGCGATGGCCGCATCATCGAAGCCCTTGGTGCGCAAGGTGGAATGGTTGATGGCCGGAGCCTGGGCCAGCGAGCCGTGGCCCACCGCATAGGCCTCCATCTCGGCGATCTCGGCTTCCGAGTAGCCGAGCGCCCGCAGCGCCTCCGGCACCGCCCCGTTGATGATCTTGAAGTAGCCGCCGCCGGCCAGCTTCTTGAACTTCACCAGGGCGAAGTCGGGTTCGATTCCGGTGGTGTCGCAGTCCATCACCAGGCCGATGGTGCCGGTGGGGGCGATCACCGAGACCTGGGCATTGCGGAAGCCGTGCTGCTCGCCCAGCGCCAGAGCCTTGTCCCAGGCCGCGGTGGCATGGGCCACGAGCCGGGTGTCCGGGCAGGAGAGGTGGTCGAGGGGCACCGGGGCGATGGACAGGCCCTCATAGCCGTCGGCCAGGCCATGGGCGGCGCGGCGATGGTTGCGGATCACCCGCAGCATGGACTGGGCATTGGCGCTGTAGGCCGGGAACGGACCCAGCTGCGCGGCCATCTCGGCCGAAGTGGCGTAGCACACGCCGGTCATGATGGCCGACAGCGCGCCGCCGATGGCCCGGCCCTGGGGCGAGTCATAGGGGATGCCGCTCGACATGAGCAGGCCGCCGATGTTCGCGTAGCCGAGGCCCAAGGTGCGGTATTCATAGGACAATTCGGCGATGCGGCGGGACGGGAACTGGGCCATCAGCACCGAGATTTCCAGCACCACGGTCCACAGCCGCACCGCATGCTCGTAGCTCTCCACGTCGAACCGCTTCTCGGCGTCGCGGAACTGCAGCAGGTTCAGCGAGGCGAGGTTGCAGGCGGTGTCGTCGAGGAACATGTATTCCGAGCACGGGTTGGAGGCCCGGATCTCGCCGGCCGCCGGGCAGGTGTGCCAGTCGTTCACCGTGGTGTGGAACTGGATGCCGGGATCGGCGCAATGCCAGGCGGCGGCGCCGATCTTCTCCCACAGCTCGCGGGCCTTGACGGTCTTCGCCACCTTGCCGTCGGTGCGGCGGATCAGGTTCCAGTCGGCATCCGCCTCCACCGCGCGCAGGAAGTCGTCGGTGACGCGCACGGAATTGTTGGAATTCTGGCCGGCCACCGTGATGTAGGCCTCGCCGTCCCAATCGGTGTCGTAGATGGAAACGTCGATGTCCTTGTAGCCCTGCCGGGCATACTGGATCACCCGGCGAATGGCGGCGTCGGCCACGCCGGCCTTGCGGGCGGCCTTGATCTCGCGCTTCAGCGCCGGGTTCTTCTCCGGCTCGAAGCAGCTGTCGGCCTCGCCCTCGCAGTTCACGCAGGCCTTGAGCACCGCCTTGAGGTGCTTGGCATTGAGCCGGGAGCCGGTGACGAGGGCGGCAACCTTCTGCTCCTCCACCACCTTCCAGTTCACATAGGCCTCGATGTCCGGATGGTCGGCATCGACCACCACCATCTTGGCGGCGCGGCGGGTGGTGCCGCCGGACTTGATGGCGCCCGCCGCGCGGTCGCCGATCTTGAGGAAGCTCATGAGGCCGGACGAGCGGCCGCCGCCGGACAGCCGCTCACCCTCGCCGCGCAGGGACGAGAAGTTGGAGCCGGTGCCGGAGCCGTACTTGAACAGGCGCGCCTCGCGCACCCACAGGTCCATGATGCCGCCCTCGTTCACCAGGTCGTCGCTGACCGACTGGATGAAGCAGGCGTGCGGCTGGGGGTGCTCATAGGCCGAGGTGGAGGCGAGAAGCTCGCCGCTCTCGTGGTCCACATAGAAGTGGCCCTGGCCCGGCCCGTCGATGCCGTAGGCCCAGAACAGGCCGGTGTTGAACCATTGCGGCGAATTGGGCGCGGCCATCTGCATGGCGAGCATGTAGCGGTGCTCGTCATAGAAGGCCTGGGCGTCGGCCTCGCTGTCGAAATAGCCGCCCTTCCAGCCCCAGTAAGTCCAGGTGCCGGCGAGACGGTCGAACACCTGCTTGGCCGAGGTCTCGCCGACGATGCGTTCCTTCTCGGGCAGGGCCGCCAGCGCCGCCTCGTCGGGCACGCAGCGCCAGAGGAAGGAGGGAACGGTGTTCTCTTCCACCGTCTTGAGGCGGGCGGGCACGCCGGCCTTGCGGAAATACTTCTGCGCGAGGATATCGCTCGCCACCTGCGAGAACTGGGCCGGGACCTCGATGCCCTCCTGGCGGAACACCACGGAGCCGTCCGGGTTCCTGATCTCGCTCACGGTCTCGCGGAACGGAATGTCCGCGTAAGGGGAACGGCCCTCGTGCGTGTAGCGGCGTTCAACGCGCATGACCGGTGCTCCTTCGGCTCGGCCCCGTGCGGGCCGACCAGTCTAAATGATGAATGTGGCAGTCGTGACGACGTGTCGGGCACGGCGCAGGACGCCGCGCCGTGCGGTTCGCGGAACTGGGGTTCAGCGTACGGGGCTGGCATCCGCGACCGATACATGCGGGACGCCCAGCGCTCAGTGGCCGAACGCTAGTGCGAGTCTGGCCCTTGGGTCAAACCGGATTTTGCCTTGATCTGGGGCCTCGAACTCACCTTCATACTACATATGGTGGCGCCCATCCGGTTATCAAATCCCTAACGGGCCTTTACCCGGCTCGGTTTTCGCGTCTTCGTGACAGGCCGCCCGGCGCGGTACGAGAAGTGGAGGTCATCACCGTCATCCACAGGCTGGATGCGGGCCGGTGCGGAGCGGTCCCGATGCAACCAAAGCCCGTACCAGCGACGGCGTCATGCACATCGCACATGCCCACCATGCAGAATGCGGTACCGGCGTGCGTGGCAAAGCCGGGCGCAATAATCTATCACGCGGCCCAGCCCTCTCGCCCGCGGGGCCCTTTCGCCTCCCCCGCATCGCGATAGATTATTGCCCCACCCTCCGGCGCCATGGCGCCCGTGGAGACCGGGCACGGAGCGAGGCGATCCGGGACAGTTGGAACAGGTCATGTCATCCACCACCGTCGTCGCGTCCGCCGACGAACATCACGCCGTCAATCCGCGCTCCCGCGTGATCCTGGCGAGCCTCGTCGGCACCACCATCGAATTCTACGACTTCTACGTCTATGCGACGGCGGCGGTGCTGGTGTTCCCCCACCTGTTCTTCCCGGCGAGCGACCCGACCACGGCGCTGCTCGCCTCGTTCGCCGTGTTCGGCGCGGCCATGGGAGCCCGGCCGCTGGGCGCCATCTTCTTCGGCCATCTCGGTGACAAGAAGGGCCGCAAGATCACTTTGGTGGGCGCGCTCCTGACCATGGGCATCGCCACCTTCCTCATCGGCCTTTTGCCCACCTACGCCACCGCCGGCTGGCTGGCCCCCACCCTGCTGGTGGTGCTGCGCCTGGCGCAGGGCTTCGCGCTCGGCGGCGAATGGAGCGGCGCGGCGCTGGTGGCCACCGAGAACGCCCCGCCCGGCAAGCGCGCGGTCTACGGCACCTTCCCCCAGCTTGGCGCCCCCATCGGCTTCATCATCGCCAACGGCCTGTTCCTGATCATCGCCGCGCTGATGCCGTCCTCCGATCCCTCGCGACCGTCGGACGCCTTCCTGTCCTGGGGCTGGCGCATCCCGTTCCTGTTCTCGGCGGTGATGGTGATCGTCGGCCTGTGGGTCCGCTTCAGCCTGGTGGAGAGCAAGGCGTTCGAGAACACGGTGAAGCGCGGCGGCATCCAGAAGGTGCCGCTGGTGGCGGCCTTCAAGAGCTACTGGCGCGAGATGATCCTCGGCACCTTCTACATGCTCGCCACCTACGTGCTGTTCTACCTGATGACCACCTTCTCGCTGAGCTATGGCCGCGCAGCCACCACCGCCGCCCTGCCGGGCCTCGGCTATGACTACCGCACCTTCGTGCTGATGATGATCTGCGGCGTGGTGTTCTTCGGCATCTTCACCCTGGTGTCCGGCCCCTGGGCCGATCGCTGGGGCCGCCGGCGCACCCTCATCTGGATCACCTCGGCCATCGCCCTGTTCGGCCTCGCATGGGTGCCCCTGCTGTCCGCCGGCCCGGTGGGCGTGATGGCGTGGCTCATCATCGGCTTCACGCTGATGGGTCTCACCTTCGGCCCCATGGGCGCGCTCCTGCCGGAACTGTTCCCGGCCAACGTGCGCTATACCGGCTCGGGCATGGCCTACAACGTGTCGTCCATCCTCGGCGCGGCGGTGGCCCCGTTCATCGCGGTGGCCCTGTGGAGCTACGGCGGCGGCAGCCCGTTCTGGGTCGGCGTCTACCTCGCCGTGATGGCGCTGTTCACCCTGGTGGCGCTGATTCTCGGCAAGGAAACCCGCGACATCGACATCCACCATTGAGGCAAGGGGGCTCAACGCCCCCTTAATGGATAGCGGGGGGCTCAACGCCCCACGTTGATCGGTAGAGGGGGGCTCACCCCCTTGCATCCCCGGCCGATTGGGAGTGAACCTCTTGCGCCCCACGGGCTTAGGAGGAGCGCCATGAAGAACGCCCGGCTGCAAACCGCCCGGTCGCCTGCGTCCCCGTTGCCTTCCTCTCCGTTGCCTGCGTCCCCGTTGCCGGCCTCCCCGTCCCTGCTGTGGTTCCGCGACGACCTGCGCCTTTCTGACAATCCGGCGCTCGCCGCGCTGGCCGAAGCGCGGGCTCCCCTCGCCGCCCTCTATGTGTTCGACGAGGACAGCCCCGGCGTGCGCCCCCTGGGCGGGGCGGCGCGCTGGTGGCTCGCCCAGTCGCTGCGGGCGCTCGCGGCCGACCTTGGGGAAAGGGGCGTCCCCCTCATCCTGCGCCGCGGTCCGGCCAACCGGGTGGTGCCGGAAGTCGCGGCCCTGCTGGGCGCCGCCACCGTCGCCTTCAATGATCGCGCCGGAGCGGCGGAGACCAAGGTGGACCACGCGGTGGCCGCGCGGCTCCTGTCCGAAGACCGGCGCGTGCTCAGCTTCTGCGCCCATCTGCTGCATCCGCCCGGCAGCGTCGAAGGGGCGTCCGGCGGCATGCCGCGGACCTTCTCGTCGTTCCACCGCGCGGCCCTGAAGGCCCGGCGGCTCGACACCCCCCTGCCCGCGCCAAAACATCTGGACGGCGTCGCCCATCCCCCGGAAAGCGAGACGCTGGAGAGCTTCGGCCTTGAGCCCACCCATCCCGACTGGGCCGGCGGCCTGCGCACCGCATGGACCGCCGGCGAAGCGGCCGCTCAGGCCCGCCTTGCCGACTTCATCGACGGGGGGCTGACGGGCTACGCCGAGGGCCGCGACCGGCCGGACCAGGACCACGTCTCCCGCCTGTCGCCCCACCTGCGCTTCGGCGAACTCTCGCCGCGCCAGATCCTGACCGCCGTGCGCCACGCGGCCGAGGCAAGCGCGGTGCCGCTGGCGGATGCCGACAAGTTCGAGGCCGAGCTGTACTGGCGGGAATTCTCCTACCACCTCCTCGCGCAGATGCCGGACCTGGCCCGGCGCAACATCCAGGGCACGTTCGACGCCTTCCCCTGGCGCGAATGCCCCGGCGAGCTGAAGGCCTGGCACAAGGGCCTCACCGGCTATCCGCTGGTGGACGCCGGCCTGCGCCAGCTCTGGCAAACCGGATGGATGCACAACCGGGTGCGCATGGTGGTCGCGTCCTTCCTCACCAAGCATCTGCTGCTCGACTGGCGCGCGGGCGAAGACTGGTTCTGGGACACGCTGGTGGATGCGGATGGCGCCAACAACGCCGCATCCTGGCAGTGGGTGGCGGGCTCCGGCATGGATGCGGCGCCCTATTTCCGCATCTTCAATCCGGTGACGCAGGGCGAGAAATTCGACCCCGACGGCGCCTATGTGCGCACCTACGTGCCAGAGCTGAGGAAGCTGCCGACGCCCCTCATCCACAGGCCGTGGACGGCGGACGCGGATATGCTGGCCCATGCCGGCATCCGCCTCGGTCACACCTATCCGCGCCCGCTGGTGGACCACGGCGCCGCGCGGGAGCGGGCGTTGCGCGCTTTCGAATCCACACGAAAATGATGGGACTTGTCATGTTGATACGGCGGGGCACGTTGAGTAACGTGCAACCACATTCATTGAAGGCTTTGATCCGCACATGATCCGTAACGGCCTTGTGGACTCCATCGGCAACACCCCCCTCATCCGTCTGAAGCGCGCCTCCGAAGAGACCGGCTGCGAGATTCTCGGCAAGGCCGAGTTCCTCAATCCCGGCCAGTCGGTGAAGGACCGCGCGGCTCTCGGCATCATCAAGGACGCGGTGGCGCGCGGGGCGCTGAAGCCCGGCGGCGTCATCGTGGAAGGCACCGCCGGCAATACCGGCATCGGCCTCGCGCTGGTGGCCGCCCCGCTCGGCTTCCGCACCGTCATCGTCATTCCCGAGACCCAGTCCCAGGAAAAGAAGGACATGCTGAAGCTCGCCGGCGCCACTTTGGTGGAGGTGCCCGCGGTGGCCTATGCCAATCCCAACAATTACGTGAAGGTCTCCGGCCGCCTCGCCGAGGCCCTCGCCAGAACCGAGCCCAACGGCGCCGTCTGGGCCAACCAGTTCGACAACGTGGCCAACCGGCAGGCCCATCTGGAGACCACCGGCCCCGAGATCTGGGAGCAGACCGGCGGCAAGGTGGACGGCTTCATCTGCGCGGTGGGCACCGGCGGCACGCTGGCCGGCATCGCCATGGCCCTGAAGGCGCGCAACCCGGCCATCCGCATCGGCCTCGCCGATCCCATGGGCGCGGCGCTCTATTCCTACTACACCACCGGCGAGCTGAAATCCGAGGGCTCCTCCATCACCGAGGGCATCGGCCAGGGGCGCATCACCGCCAACCTCGTGGACGCGCCCATCGACACCGCCTTCCAGATCCCGGACGAGGAAGCCCTGCCCGTGGTGTTCGACCTGCTGGAGCACGAGGGCCTGTGCCTCGGCGGCTCGTCGGGGGTGAACGTGGCCGGGGCCATCCGCCTCGCGAAGGAGATGGGGCCGGGCCACACCATCGTGACCATCCTGTGCGACTACGGCACCCGCTACCAGTCCAAGCTGTTCAACCCCGAGTTCCTGCGTTCCAAGAACCTGCCGGTGCCGGAATGGCTGGAGCGCAAGGTCGAGGTGCCGAACGTGCTGGTCTGAACGGCCGGGAGCGTCTTGCGGCGGGCCTTGCGGCGTGCCTTGCGCCGACCGCTTGACGCGCGCCCCCATCCGCTCAATGAGGGGCCGCGCGCCCTTGCCGGTGCCAGCACGGAGCCGAAAGAAAGAGCCCATGAGCGAGACCGTCGACACGCCCGCGAGCCCCTTCGTTTCCACCCAATGGCTCGCCGCCAATCTCGGCGCGCCCGACCTGGTGGTGGTGGACGCCTCCTGGCACATGCCCAATTCCGGCCGCAGCGGGGCCAAGGAACATCTGGAGCGGCACATTCCAGGCGCGGTGCATTTCGACATCGACGCCATCGCCGACCACTCCACCCCCCTGCCCCACATGCTGCCCGACGCCCACGCCTTCGCCGTGGCGGTGGGGGCGCTGGGCATCGGCGACGGGCTGCGCATCATGGTCTATGATTCGGCTGGCCTGTTCTCGGCGCCGCGCGTGTGGTGGACCTTCCGCGCCTTCGGTGCGCAGGACGTGAAGATCCTCGACGGCGGCCTGCCCCAATGGCTCGCTGAGGAGCGCCCGGTGGACGACGGCCCCGTGCGCCGGCTGCCCGCCATCTTCAATCCGCGCTTCGACCATTCCCTCGTCGCCGACATGGAGCGCGTGGACCGGGCCTTGAAGAGCGGCAGCGCCCAGGTGCTCGACGCCCGGCAGGACACCCGCTTCCGCGGCGAAGCGCCCGAGCCGCGCGAGGGGCTGCCCTCTGGCCACATGCCCGGCAGCTTCAACCTGCCCCACGGCCGCCTGGTGCAGGACGGACGCCTGGTGTCGCCGGACGCGATCCGCACGGTGGTGGAGGCTTCCGGGCTCGATCTGTCGCGCCCGGTCATCACCTCGTGCGGCTCCGGCGTGTCGGCGGCCATCCTGTGGGTGGCGCTGGAGATGATCGGCAAGACGCCGCTCGCCCTTTATGACGGCTCGTGGACCGAGTGGGGCGCCAGCGGCAAGGAGATTGCCGTCGGCTGACGAGAGCGGAGACAACAGCTCCGTCCCTGCGGCGGTGCACCTGACACACCACAGAGGGAAAGGCGGTCACCGGCATTTCCTGACGGCACGAGCTTGAGCTAGGCTCCCGGCGCAGCCTTCGCCGGGAAGGTTGGGCCGGGAGGGTCTGGCCGAAGGGGGCTTGCTTGCGTCGCCGCATCTGGATCGTCGTCCTCTTCGCCCTGGCTGCGGTGCTGCTCGCGCGGCTCTTCGTGGTCACCCGCGATCTGCCCGGGACCGTCACCGCCGCCCATTTCGAAACCCTGCGTGCCGACCATCCGCGCATGCGCGCCTTCCTCCAGCGCATGCCCAAGGGCGGCGACCTGCACACCCATCTGTCGGGTGCGGTCTATGCCGAGCGGTTTCTGGCCTGGGCGGTGGGCGACGGCCTGTGCTTCCGCCGCGCCGACATGACCCTCCTGCCCCGGCCCGATGGCGCCGCCCCCGACCAGCCGTGCGGGAGCGACCCCGCCGTGGTCCCGCTGGCGGAGGCCGTGTCCGGCCCGAACGGGCAGACCACCTACGATCTCATCGTCAATGCACTCTCCACCCGCTGGTTCCTGCCGACCCTGGCGGTGCCCTCGGGCCATGACCAGTTTTTCGCCACCTTCGGCAAGTTCAACGCCGCCACCGGCGGGTCGGACTTCGACCAGACCGCCAGCCGCATGGCCGAGATGGTGGTGGACGAGCTGAAGCAATACGACGCCTCGAAGGTCCAGTATGTGGAGTTCATGGCCACCTTCTTCGAGGGCGCCGACCGCGAGCGGATGACCCAGGCCATCGGCGCGGTGGGCGAGCCCGCGGCCATGCTGGCGGCGCTCCAGCACAACGGCCTTGACGACGCGGTGGCAACAAAGGCGCGGCAGGTGGCCGCCATCGTCGCCCACATCGAGGCCCTGCGCGACTGCGGAGGCGATGCCACCCGCCCCGGCTGCGGCGTCACCTTCCGCTTCATCGCGCAGGTGAACCGCAACAGCGCGCCCGCCTCGGTCTTCGCCCAGACGGCGCTGGCGGCGTCCCTGGTGCGGGCGGCGCCCGGCATGGTGGTGGGCCTGAATTATGTGGGGCCGGAAGACTATCGCGTGTCCCTGCGCGATTATCGCACCCACATGAAGTGGATCGGCTTCCTCGCCGGCGCGGACGTGCCGGTGGCGCTGCATGCGGGCGAGCTGTGGCTGGGGCTGGTGCCGCCGGCCGACCTCGACTTCCACATCCGGGAGGCGGTGGAGATTGCCGGCGCCCGCCGCATCGGCCACGGCACGGCGGTGGGCTTCGAGCGCGACATGGACGGCCTGCTCGCCGAAATGCGCCGGCGCGGCGTCACCATCGAGATCGCCCTCACCTCCAGCGATGTGATCCTCGGCGTGCGCGGCAAGGAGCACCCCATCGTCACCTACCTCAACGCCGGCGTGCCGGTGACACTGGCCACCGACGATGCGGGCGTGTCACGCATCGACCTCACCAACGAGTATTTCCGCGCCGCGCGCGACCATGGGCTCGGCTACCCCCGGCTGAAGGCCATCGCCCACACCGCCCTCGCCCATTCCTTCCTGACGGACGCGGAGAAGGACCGCGAGCGCGCGCGCCTCGACCGGGCGTTCGCCGATTTCGAACAGACCGTGAGGGAGGAGCAGCCGCCCTTGGCCCAGCTCGCCGCGGTGCTGCGCGCCCTTGTGCCCCTGCCCTGGCCGCTCTGAACCCCGGATCAGGTGCGGTAGCCTTCCTCCGCCAGTACCTGCCGGACCACCGGCCGCGCCTTCACCCGCTGATAGTGGGCGGCGACGCGCGGGGGCAGCGGGATGCCGGTCTTTTCCGCCCAGAATTCGTTGTAGAACAACGCCGCGTCAGCAATGGAGAAGGTCGGCCCGACGGCATAGCCCTCGTCCGGCAGGCGTTTGTCCAGAATGCCGAATGCCTGCTCGACGATCTCCCGGCCGTGGGAGGTCACGTCATCCTTCAGTTGCTGTCCGGGCTTCGCTCCACCCGACGAGATGTAGCGTTCGGACGTGAAGATGCGGGTGAAGCCTTCGCCATGCAGCTGGATCAGCGCAAACTCCAGCAGATCGACGGCCTGCGCCGCCAGCGCCGGATCGTCGGGCAGGAGCTTGGCGCGCGGGTAGGTTTGCGCCAGCCATAGCGCGATGGACTTGAAGTCGGTCAGGGCGCTGCCGTCATTGAGCACGAGCGTGGGGATCGTGCCCCTGGGATTGATCTTGAGGTACTCGGGCCGCAGGTGATCCCCCGCCGGGATGTTGACGACCCAGACCTCGAACGGCAGTTCGAGCGTTTCGAGCAGGATGTGGATGCCGGTCGAACACGAACCCGGCGTCATGTAGAATTTGAGTGCCATGCGGCGGCGCCAAGCAAGAATGCCGCCATGACCGTTTCCCGACACCGTGCCGGTCTCGCCCCCTCAGCCTCAGCGCCCGCGCCCGCGCAGCGCCCGCCCCACCTTCTGCGCGACCTCGCGCAGTTCGGTGATGCCGAGCGCCCACGCCGCGACCGCATAGACCCCGATGCCGGCAAGGCACAGCAGCCCCCCGCGCAGCAGGATGGCGATCACGCCATCGCCCGGCAGGATCGCCACAAGGCCCGTGCGCAGCACAAGGCCGATGCCGATCGCCACCACGGCCGCGAGGCTGAGGCGCCAGACGCCGGAGAGCATGCCCGGCGCCGTTGAAAGCGACGCGCCCCGCGTCGCCGCCTCCGCCTCGAACCGCCGCCGCTGCAGCCAGCCGAGCACAAAGACATAGGCGAGGATCGCGGTGGAGCTGGCCACCGCCAGACCTTCCGCGCCGAAGCGCTCGCGCAGCACCACGTAGAGCGGGATCATGGCGAAGGTGACCGCCGTGCCCACCAGGGTCGGCAGCCATGTGGAGCCCAGGGCATAAAAGCCGCGGCTGATCACGCTCTGCGCCGCCCAGCCGCCGATGCCGATGGTAAGCAGCGCGAGGATCCGCGAGGTCTCCAGGGCGTCCGCCGCGGTGAAGCGCGATCCGAACATCCCCCAGATCAGATAGACCGCCTCGTAGCCCGCAACGACAAGGCACACCCCCGCCGCCAAGATGGCCACCAGCATCAGCCGGATGGTGCGCGACAGCACGCCATAGGCTTCCACCACGTCCCCGGCCGCGACAAGGCGGCTGATGGTCGGATAGGAGGCCACGCCCAGCGCCATGCCGAAGATGCCGATGGGCACCTTCATGAGCGTGCGGCCGTATTGCAGCTGCGCCAGAGCGCCGGCGGCGAGGAAGGAGGCCTGATTCTTGACGATCCATTCGTCCACCACGACGATGGAGAAGCCGATCATGATCGGCAGCGACAACAGCAGGTAGCGGCGCAGGTCCGCGCTGCGCAGCGACAACGTCGCATGCCAGCGCATATGCGTCCTGAGGCAGCCGAACAGGGGCAGGGCGAAGGGGCCGAGGATCGAGCCGGCGAGGACGCCCCAGGCGAAACCCTCGGCGCCAAGCTCCGGATAATAGGCGCCGACGAGGCCGCCGAGGATGATGCAGGCCGAATAGATCAGCGGCGCCAGCGCCGGCAGGGCATGACGGTCCTGCGCCATCAGCGCGGCCGACAGCAGGCCGCCCAGGATGTGGAAGAACTGCGCCGGCAGGATGATGCGCATGAGCCGCACCAGTTCGTCGATCTCCGACGCCTCGGTGAAGCCCGGCGCCACGAGGGTGGCCAGCGGCCGGGCGAACACCATCATCAGCGCGATGCCGAGCGCGCCGACCACGACGATGAAATTGGCGATGACGCTGAAGGCTTCCCAGCCGCGCTTGGTGTCCCCCGCCTCCAGATATTTGACGAAGATGGGGATGAAGACGATGGACAGCGCGCCGGCGGCCAAAAGGTAGTTGAGAAAGTCCGGCAGGGTGAAGGAGGCGAAATAGAGATCCGCCTGCCGGCTCGCCCCCAGCGTGCGGCCGATGATCTGTTCGCGCACCAGGCCGAGGATGCGGCTCAGGAAGATCGAGACGCCCCAGATCGCCGATGCGATGCCGATGGTGCGCGCCTGGCTCGATCGCTTGCGGGATGGTTCCGGCGACGTCTCGCTCCCGTTCAATTCCGGACTCCTTCTGCGCCGCGACGCACGGTGACTGCCCTTCTCCGCATCCTTGGGCGGCTTCGCAAGCCCCGCCGCGCTCGCTGTTGCAGAACGGCAACCGGCCGTGGCGTTCGACGCGCGCCCGACTGAGCCGTGCCGATTTGGCGCGCATTATGCCTCCTGCGGCTCCGACCCGGAGTTTTGGTCGGGTTTCCAACCTCGAACCCTACGTCGAACCCTACAAGGAGCTACTCTTGCCCGCATTGCAGGAAACCCGCACCGTCGTGGCATTGGCCCCCGCGAAGCCTGCCGGATTGGCCGATCTCGGTCTGCCATTGGTCGACAGCACCGCGGTCAAGAAGGGGCGTGTGCACGAGTATCTGCAACTTCTGACGGACGGCAAGATCGGCCGTCGCTTCCAGGACATTCGCATCATCGCCCTCAAGACGGTCGAGGCCGGAGTCCCGTCCGCCAAAGTGTTCGTCCAGTTCGAGGTCTTCGGCGACAACACGGCGGCGCCGACAAATGGGGTCGGGTTCGAAGCCGTGCTCTTTGCGGGCGAGCAGCAACTGGCCAGCCTGTCATCGAGCAGCCTGTTCCTGCCCTACGCCAATTTCTGGTATCCGAACCGCTTCGTGTTCGAGGTGTCGATCGCGGACTTCGACCAGGCGGACCGTTTGGACTTCATCGCAAAGGCCGAGGAGGTTCGCACTCTTTAGGGCCAACCCCACGGCCAGGACCGCCGCCCGATGGCCTGAATGCCCCCCATGGGTACGGGAGCCATCGCGGCGGTCTTGCGGACTGCAGACGCGCGTGGCTCCGGCTGTCGGCCATCCGATGGGATGGACGATACCGGCCACGCACGCCCGCAGGATCCCGGCGCCCGAAAGCGGCAGGCTGGCCAGAGCCAATAGCGAGCGAAGTCATATGAGCTATCCCCTCGTCAAACGCGTGCCGCATCGGATGCTCGGCGAAATGCTGCGGATGATGTTGAGCGAACAGGTGTATTTCGACCTGACCCTGGAAGAGGGCCGGACCTTGTCGCGCGCCTTCACGGCCGTGGCCCATGACTGGCGCCGCACCGATGCCATTTATTTGAGCCCGGTGGGAAGCGATGTTGAATTCTCGGCCGCAGTCACCCAGGACGGCCTTGATGTGGACGCGGCCGATGGCCGCCGCCATCTGAACTGGGACGATGTGTCGGAATTGGCCGAGCGGCTGGCCGTGGAGTGAGACTGCGGCCCGATATCCCGCCGGCCGCCTCGAAACTGTACGGACAACAAGTCGTACGGATTCAGCAAGTCGTACAGATAGAGCGCAGAGGGACAGGGCTTCGGCGTGCCCTGTCGAGACCGGCTGACCGAGGTACAATACGAACGCCCTCAGGTCCTTGACCTGCACCTGGCGGGTTACGAGCACACGCCGCCGGCCGCCGGCAGCATGATGCACAGTGAAGGGTGCACGGTGAAGGGTGCACAGTGAAGGGTGAATGCGATTGCAGCGGATGCCGCCGCACTCTGCCGCGCCCTCGACCTGATCCCCCGTCATGCCCAAGACACCCCACGCGACAGCCCCCCGCGCCCCCCCGTGCGACGGTGGATGAATTGCGAGCGGACGGACCACCGAAAGCCGACGGTGCAACTATTGGCCATCGGGGTCATCTCGTCAGGCGCGCTCGAATTCATCAACCCCATGGTCGTCTGATGTCATCGGCCTGTCGCTGGTTCTCGAAACCACAGACCCGGCCGACAATTCAGAGGTAGCAATATACATCTCAGCCTTGCATTGCATCTTTACGCTGCATCAAAGTCGCATGCTGCTTTAGGACGGTAGACGTTTCGGCGAAAATTCAAAAATGAGCGCTTGCCTCCATTGAAACTTTCTGCAACATTATGTTTAATAAAAAGTAATAATATAACATCGCAAATAATCGCCAATATACGACACAACATCTCATAAGACGCCACATAGCGGACGATTTGACTATCCCGCTGACCAATTATGTTGTGCTTCGGTGCGCCATGAACGAAATCTCAGCCTATGAACACTGGATTGCGGAAGGTGGGCCGAGCAGGGCCGGACTTGCGCCGGACTTGTTCGCGAAATTTTCGGCTCTTCTGCCCATCTTAAAAAGCGAACTCTACATATTGCGGGCCGCGCTTATTCCCAGTGCCCTCCAGCCTTGGAGCCACGTCGACACGACGCCGCCCCCGGGGGGCAATCTGATGCATGTGCTGCTTGTCGATCTCGCACAGAAGTTGAGCGCTGCGCGCGATGCGACCAAGAGGTGCCTGACCCTCTCATTGCAGGCGTCCGTTGAAGCGACAGACTTGGGCGGCAGGGTTCAGCGCGCCATCGAGGACGATCTGCGCAGCATTGAGAAAGCAAACCAGCAGATTGAAATGCTCGGCGCACTGCGGATCGGCCACGAAGCCATGCTCCGCGTCGCCCGGCAACAACTGCAAGGCAACGAAGGCTTCAAGAACGGGTTTCTGACGGCGATTTCGCTTGGCATCCACAACCCGGTCAAGGCCAATATGGACGCCGCGAACCTCGCGATCGCGCAGATCAATGCGGACGCCGCCATCGCCAACGCCACCGCAATAGCGGCGCGCGCGCATCAGTCGGAAGTCGTCGCGTCGCAACAGATTCTTCAGCGCATCAACGCACTCCATGGCTTTCTCGTCGACCGCCACAATGATCTCCACGCGGGCGTCGGCTTGATCGAAAGCGCGTTACCCCAGATTGCCCGGGCCGACGAAACCACCCGGGAGGCCGTTCGCCAGATCTATTGCACAAAGGCGCGGCCTGCCATGCAGCGCCTTGAGCTATGGGCCAAAAATCCACAATGAGGCAACAGACACCGAAAGGCTGAAGGCGATGCCCGACCCATCCATGGACGTGCCGGCGGACGGCAACGACGGCTACGCCGAACTGGAGGCACTGGTTTCGCCAAAGGTCGACGAAAAAGGAAACCCGGTGCTCAGCCCGCTGAAGCAGGGTTGGCACTATCTTCAAGTGTATCTTAACTATGGCGTACGGTTACCAACAGACGACGCCGAACTGCGGATCGTATTGGCCAACGCCAATCTCGGTGAAATGACTTATTACACCAGCATGAAATCCGGCCTCTCCCTGATCAAGACGGCCTGCAAGGAATTCATGACCGATGGCTTGCCGGACATGCTGGGCGTGGGTAACGACCTGAAGCGCTTCGCGGAGAATGCGGTCAAGGGCGAAGGCGACCTCATGGGTGTCGTCGAGCAGCTGGTGAAGGATGGCGACCTGGATTCCGCCGCCGAGCTGATCAAGGCCATGCGCGATGATGCCCAGGCCGCTGTTGCCCGCGCGCAGAGCGTGGAAAAGAGCCTCGGCAAGTTCTCCGGCGACCTCGGCGATGCTGCTGGCAAGCTCGATGTGGCCCAGCAGGAGATCGAGAAGGACCACAGGCTGAAATCCGCGACCATCGCCGCACTCCAGGGCGACGAGACGATCGCGGGCTCGTTGGCCCAGTTGCAAAAGGCGAAAGCCGAACTTGAGGATCAATACGACCACGAGGTGGCTGTGGCCGCCACGACCCCCACTTATGCCTGGGTCGGTCCGCCTGTCGGCCTGATCGCCGCGGTTGTCGTGGCCGGCGTCTATGGCGACCGCGCCACCAAGACCCTTCGGGAAGTCGAGCAGCTCAGCAAGGACATTGCCGATGCGAGCGTGACGCTCGACCAGGCGCTGCGCGTGCGCGACGTGGGCCGCCTCGCCGAACGCACCGTTGCCAATGCCTCCCGCTACACGGCGCTCGCCATCAGCCATGTGCAGACGGTCAAGACCGCCTGGAACGGGCTCGGATCCGATCTCCAGTCGATTGCCGGCTTTCTCAAGGCATCGGTGCGCACCGGCACGGCTGCCAACAACAGCCCCCTGGTTTCCGATCGGGCCTTGACCGTTCTCCTCAATAATGTCGAGAAGAAATGGGCGGCGCTCTACCCCAACCTGATCCTGCTTACACAGGCGCCCTATATCAAGATCGACCCGAACCCCTCGACCATGGCTGACCAAGCCAAGGCCATGGAAGCACAAATGGCCAAGACGATCTAGGCGAGGGGGAAGACGGTCATGGCCGCCGAGACGGATACGCAGACGGACGCGCAGAGATGGACAGGCACGGCGCTCCCCTGGTCCACGCTCTATGCGGACGCCTCCCTCAAGCGGCTCGGTCTGCCGGCGTTTACGGTGATGGAGCCCGGTGCCGGCATCTACCGACACCCGCTGCTGGTTTGGAGCGCGGTTCGCAAGGCCGCCCGAACGGCCGTGGACGCCCCCTACCTGATGGTCTGCTGCGACGTGCTTGTGCTCGACGAGGACATGATCGTCGACCGGCCCGCCTTCATCCTCGCCCGCCGGATCGAGGCCGGTCCGCGCGCCGGCGTGATCATTGACAGGATCGGGCAGCCCGATCCCAGTCTCCTCCTCCTGACGCAGCAGATCGTCGCGGCGGCAAGCGGCAAGGCATCGGCCCTTTCGATCACCCTCGTCGTCACTGATGCCGAGGGCACGCCCATCGAGATCGGCTATGACCTCACGCCCGCCTCGAACGCGGAATTCTGCAAGGCCGTCGTGCTGGAACCCGGCGAATCCGTGTTCAGGGGCCTGCATCCGGGGGATGCCGGCCTTGGCATCATCGGGCTGGGCGAACAGCCGGCGCTGCTGCTGGAAACCCAGTTCCAGCTCGCGAGCCTGCGCTTCACCGAGGATCCGGGCCATGCGCGCCAGCTGCTGTTCTGGATCGTCGAGCTCCTGTCCGGCAACGCAGGTCTGGCCGAACTCGCGCTGCAGGCCCGCGCGCTTTACGACACGGTGTCGCTTCTTTCCGGTGAAGCCAAGAACGGCGTGCTGGTTCCGGCGCTCGACCACGCCGTCTATGCGGACCAGGCCGACCAGTGCCTCAAGCTGCTGACGGGTCGCAATCAGCGCCTTATCGACATGAAACAGGCAACCCGATCGGACAGCCAGTGGCTGGAGGACGCGCGGGTGATGCTGGCCGACCGCGCCAACGAACTCGATCTCAACGACAGGCTCGTGGCCCAGGCCCGCCGCACCCGTGATCAGGCCGAGGAAGCCCGCTCCGATGTCCTCGGCCAGCTGCTGGATACGCGCCTGACGCTGGAGCAGGCAAAAACGACCTTCGACATGGAAATCGAACGCTGGAAGCGTGCGCAGATGCAGGCGGCGGCGGTCGATCTCGTGACCAATTCACTGTCCCTTCTCTCCAAGATACCGGCGATCGTGGTTGGTGCCGGCGATGTGGCCGCGATCGGCCAGGTGTTCGTCGGCGATGTCACGCAGATCGCCGGGCAGGCAGGAAAGATGCTCGGCGCCGACCAGAGCGTAACCAAGCTGGTCAAAGGCCAGACCTTCTCGTCCTGGGCCGGCAAGATGGAATCCGCCCGCGGTCCGTTTGCCAGACTTTCGAAGTCGAACAAGATTGACCAGAACGCCAGCCAGCTCGCCTCCTGGGCGCAAGGCAAGACCGACAAATTCCTGCCCAAGGGCAAGCCGCTGCCGGCGCGGAACCCGGCCGGCGCCAATCCGCCGCCAGCCGCAGAGCCCGACCGCGAGAAGGCCGATGGCATGCGTGACAAGGTGGAGAGCGCGGCCGGCGATGCCAAGGGCATCTTCGACGCCGCCATGCGCCTGAAGGAAGTCGGCGAGGCCGCGGAGGCCATGGAGCAGAGCAGCGCCGAACTCCTCGGCCTCGCAGAAGGCTCCATCGGCGACAGCCTCTCGACCGTGGAGCCTGCCGGCATCGACATCGCGACCGGGGGCGCTCAGCTCTGGCAGAACCTCGCCATCGACGTCGAGAACATGTTCGAGAACCTGGCCGGCGGTGACGTGAAGTCGATCCCCGGCGCGAGCGCGTACCGCCTGGCCTTCCGCAAGCTGTTCGTCGCCGGACAGGCCATGAGCGTGGCGCGGCTTGCCCTCGCCAAGGCCAACACCGACCTTGCGGTGGCGCTCCTGCGCAAGCGCTCGGCCGCCAAAGCGCTGGACACGACGGAGCAGAGGGTCGCAAAACTCGGCGCGCAGGTGGCCGAGGACGAGACGGTTCAGAACACGCTGTTCGAGCGCGTCGTCGAAGCCAAGCGGGGCGTGTTCCTGGCGATGGAGACCTATCGCCGGGCCTTCTGCTATTTCTCGCTCATGCCACTGGAGACCTTGCCGGCCCTGCCGAAAATTACCGATACCGTCGACGATTTCAGCGACAAGGTGCGCCAGATCGCCGGCCGGACCTTCGAACTGGAGGCGGTCGAACAGATGACCGGCATGCCATCGACGACAACCAATATCGAGCTCGTCGTCTCCGATCCTGTTGAACTGCAGGGCGTTGTCAACAAACGCAAGATCGAGGTTACGGTGCCGGGCGACTCCCCGGCATTCAGGTCTTTCGCGCGGGTGCGCGTGTCGCGGGTCCGGGCCTATGCCGAGGGCGTCACATCGTCGGTTCCGATCCTCGTCCGCATCTCGACGAACGGCATCTACCGCGACCGCGTGCGGAGCGGCCTTAATTCTTTACCCCGCTGGCTCGACTTCTCCGGAAAGAAGTTCAGCCGGGTGTTCGTCTACAAGGATCAGATTTCACCGCCGCTGGTGGAAGCCGACACGGTCGAGCGCTTCCGCAACGATGTCTTTCGCCCGACGCCGTTCACGACCTGGACCCTCGTTTTCGAGCGCCAGGACGGCGCGGCGATCGATCTCACCGGCCTGTCCGCGATCCGCATGCAGTTTTCGGGCGAATGCTCAGCCCTGTGAAGAGGTTTTCGATGACCGACGCGACCGTCAAGACACCCGTGGATACCCCGGGCACCGAGGTCGAGAAAACCAAGGACGAGCCTAATAAAACCTCGCAATGGCGCAGCCTGATGCAGGCGACGTCCTCGCCGATCAAGCTATTCGCACTGATCGTTCTGGTCTGCAACACCGTATTCGGAGCCACGGCTGCAATCACGTCTCCCGCCAACTTCATGTATACACTGCATGCTTTTCTGGCGGTGGTCGCATCGTTCGTATTGATGGCCATCTGGAGCCCGCGATCCTTCTATTCCCCCGCCGAGCTGAAAACGCTGCTCGAAGTCGAACAGCAGGTGGGCCGCTCCGTCTTCCCGGAAAGCCGGCCATGGATGATGACGCTCTCGTTCTTCGTCGGCTTGCTCGTCTATGCGATCTACCAGTTCGCAACCCGATGACACGGATCTGTCGATGCAGGCCACAGCCTGTTCGACAGACACCGGTTCGCCCAACAGGCTCTAACCCTCTGTTTCATCGCAAGTGCGGACGCAAAACCGCGGCGCACTTTTGCTCGAAAATGCTCTAGTTGCTGAGGAAGGTCGCGATGATGTCGCGCAGGAATCTGTCGTCCTGGATGCGGGGGCACGTCGTGGTCGCGGCATAGGCGCGTCCGTCGGCGGTCCCGTCGCCGAAGCCATCGCTGCGGGCCTGCGCGTCGGCACCGGCCCCTGCCCTGGAGGCGTCCGAGGCGAAGGCCACGTTGAACCCCAGGCGGGCTTTCTGCGCATCCGTCAGGAAGCTCTCCGGGCTGCAGGCATCGGTAATGCTCTTCACCAGCCCGGAGAGATAGCCGAACGCATAGGCCTTGCGGTCCGCAAACACCTGCGCACGGTTCTGCCCGGCGGCAAGGCCGGCGATGAAGACCGGTTGCTTGTAGATCGAAGGCGGCGGGGGCGCGGGCGTCGCCGCCGGTGCGGGCGATGGAGCAGGGGTGGAAGAGGCAGCAGGGGCGGGAGTGGAGGGAGTGGAGGGACCGGGCGGGCGATCCCGGGTCGGAAACCCGACCGCCCGGCTCACGTTGCCGTCCGCTTCGAACGTGATGGTGTGCGTCGCTTCCCCGCTGGTCTCCGTTACGGAACTGGAGAAGGCGGCGAGCCGGGCGCCACTAAAGGCGGTGGCGGCATTGTAATAGTTGAAGGAGCCGGCGTTTTTCGGCACCGCGAACTTTTCCCCCTGGCCCCAGGTGCTCTGCCCCCGTTTCCGGTTCGGTCCCGTGAACCAGTCGGTCTCGGCACGGTAGTAAAATTGCGGCACGCGCAGCGCGCTGTCGAACAACCCGCATGATCCGGTGTCGACCCTCAGCCAGCCGCGCGACAGCCACCCCTTGGTGGTCTGCTGGTAGGCAATGGCGACGAACACCGTCCGCGGGTACTTGTTGCAGAATACGATATCCGCACGGGCCGCCCCGAAGGGCACCAAAGCGCAGATGGCGGCGGCGAAGAGGGATCGCCGAAGACCGGGGCTCATGGCATGCCTCATCGTGGCGGTCGCACGTCGAGGGGCATGCTGGCCTTCGGAATGCGCTTGTAGATGGCGGCCCAGCGGGTCTTGGCGTCGGCGCTCCCGAGGTCCGCCGCGCGCCGGTAATATTCCATCGCCTTCAGGAGGTCGGGAGGGCCGGCCTGGTCGTCTTCGAGGAGCCTGCCCGCGGCAACCAGGGCCGGCGCATAGCCTTCCTGAGCGGCCTTATCGTACCACTCCAGCGCGACTTTCAAGTCCTTCGCCGCGCCGATCCCTCGCTCTGCCATGGCGCCCATGGTGTATTGGGCGCTCGAGATGCCCTGCTTCGCCGCCAGGGCGGTAAGGCGCGCGCCCTCGGCGATATTCTTGTCGGTGTAATAGCCGTTCAGGTAATAATACCCGAGTTCGGCCTGCGCAGCCCGGTTTCCGATGGCGGCCAGCCTGGCCAGATTGGCGATGCCTTTTTTCGCATCCTTGTCGCGGGCGAGACCCATCGCAACCAGTTTGCCGCATTCGTACTGGGCCGGATCCGCCGTCATGGCGCAGTAGATGTCGGCAGCGGCGACGGTATCCTTCGGCACGCCCCATCCGTCACGCAGGGCGCCGGCCAGCTGATACTGGGATTCCGCGTCGCCCATGGCCGCGCCGGTGCGGAACAGGCCAACCGCCGCCACGGGATCGGGCGTTGCCACCTTGTCGCTGCGGATCAGCCGCCCAAGGTGGGCATTGGCGGTCGGATAGCCCGCGTCCGCCGCCTTCTTGAGCCACATCCGGGCATCCTCGGCATTTCCCATGGAGCCCATGCCGAACGCCAGAAGGAAGCCAAGTTCGCACTGGGCGGCCACATTGCCCTGCTCGGCGGCTTTGCGGAGCCACTGGACAGCCTCGAAATTGTCCTTCGCCACCCCGGTGCCATCGCGCAGCATGCTGCCGACGAGATATTGCGCCACCTCGTCGTTCTGGTCCGCCAGCGGTCGGGCGAGCGCCCAGGCGGCCTTATAGTCCTTGCGCATATAGGCGCCGGCCATGTCTTCCCGCGGGCCAGCCCATGCCGGCGCGATCAGCAAGGCCAGCACCGCGCCGATGATCGCGCCTCGCATCCCGGGCTCCTGCCTGCCATCCGGCATCGACGATACCGCGCTTTGGCTCACGCTCTCATGAAATCACAAAACACCCGCACTTCGCCACCCCGGGCGCCGCACCCGCAGTCGGCCATTGCCGGGTTTGAGTCCCGCGTGGATCGGCCGAACCGGATGAAACAACACGTTCACACCGGGAACATCACCTGAATGAGGGATGATGCCAGACGCCCGTGTGCCTACAAGGCCAGGAAAGTAGCACCTTGGCCATGACGCGGGCGTAGGCGCGGGCTAGACTTCCCCCGGTGGTCGATCGGCCAAGCCATGTCCCGCAGGTACCCTCATGAAACCTGGTTCCGAGGCCGCGTCGCGTCCCCCATCCTACCTGCGCGCCTTGCTGGTGGCGCTCGGCATCGCCATGGTGCTGATCGCCATCGCGTCGGTCGCGCTCCCGTTCGGATCCGGGCCGGCGGCGCTGTTGCTGGATCACCAGCCCTACAGCGTCTTCCCCTACCCCATCACCATCCAAAACCTGACCTACCTGATCCTTGCGGCGGGCCTGGCAGATCTTTACGTGCGCTGGCAGGTGGCGCGCCGCGAGCAGGCCTTCCTGCGGGCCAAATTCCTGCCGGAAGACGCCACCAGCGTGCTGCAGCTGCACGAACTCGGCGCCATCCGCCGCAAGGTCACCGATCTGTATGACGGCGATCATGGCTTCCTGCCCTATCTGATCGACATCACCATCATCCAGCTTCAGACCAGCCGGTCGGTGGACCAGGCGGTGGCGATCCTCACCAACAGCCTGGACCTGATGTCGCACCGGGTGGACATGCGTTACCAGATGGTGCGCTACACCGCCTGGCTGATCCCGACCATCGGCTTCATCGGCACCATTATCGGCATCGCGGTGGCGCTGGAATTCATCAATCCGCAGAAGATCGACCTGGCCAAGGTCACGGGCGGCCTTTCGGTTTCGTTCTACACCACGCTGGTGGCGCTGCTGGTGAGCGTGATCCTGGTGTTCGTCCAGCACATCGTGCAGAAACAGGAAGAGATCGCCCTCAATGAGGCCGGGCAATACTGCCTGAAGAACCTCATCAACCGCATCTATATTCCCCACAAGGAGGATGCCGCATCATGATGCGGCGGCGGCACGAGAACGGCGGCGGCGAAGTCGCCATGATGGCCGTGATCACGAAGGCCATGGGCGCCTTCCTGATCCTGATGATCATGCTGCTCCCCTATTATACCGGTGACACCCGCAGCCAGCAGACCGTCGAAGACACCAAGCAGCGCATCGACGACGCCAAAACCAGCCTCGACAGCGCCGTGGACCGGCTCAAGAAGGGCCGCCTGACCGACGAGGAGATCGACGAACTGCTCAAGCGCCTGACACAGGTGCGTGACGAACTGGCGGAGGCCCAGACCCTCATCAGCCAGCTCAAGATGCAGGTGGACCAGGCCGCGTCGCAGATCAACCGGCTGGAACAGCAGAACGCCCAGCTCCAGAGCCAGCTCGCCGCCCTGCAGGCCGAGGTGGAGGAACTGCGCAAGGAGATCGCACGGCTGAGGGCCATCGACACCGCCGCCCTTCAGGCCCGCATCCGCGAACTGGAGAACCAGGTGGCGCAACTGAGCGCCGAGCTGGACGCTCTCAAGACGACGCTCAATACGGCGCTGACCCGCCTCGCCGCCGCCGAGGCCGAGAACAAGGCGCTGCGGGACGAGATTGCGCGGCTGCGCGCCATCGATACCGCGGCCCTTCAGGCGCGCATCCAGGCGCTTGAGAACAGTATCGCGCAGCTGCGCGCCGAGGTCGTCGCCCTCAAGAAGACGCTGAATGACGCCTTGAGCACTTTGGCCACAGCGGAGGCGGAGAACAAGGCGCTGCGCCAGATCGCGCGGCGCAGCCAGGCGATCTTTGCCGTTTCGCGCTGCGATGTGCCCGCCGAGATGGAGGTCGAGATCCCCACGATCAACCCGGAGGCCGTGGTCCGGGGCAGCATCGCGCAGGTCGTCGACAGCGCCCTGCCGTGGAAGCAGCCCCCGAGGCGCCCGGGAGAGCCGGGGCCTCCGCTGTTTCCCGGCGACATTTCAAATACCGCCCTGACCGGCCTGAACCTGCCCTATAATCCCAGCGACGACCTGGTTTTCGATGTCTTCGTCACCGTGAAGATCTCGGACCGATTGTTGCAGTCCATCCTGGCATCGAGCCCCAAGGACAACGGGACCGTGACGTCGAGCAAGGGCCAGCCGACCTGCTCCGTGACGGTCTTTGCCTCGCTCCAGGGCGCGATCACCCGCCTTGGAACCTATAAGCTCGGGGCAGCCGAACCGGTCGTGTTTGTCCAGAGGGTCCATTACAAGCCGAACGGCGTGCTTGCTGCGGCCACCGAGCAGAGGCCGGGCATCCAGCAAGCCATTGCCGAGGCCGTGTGCACGCACAGCCCGCCGTTCTGCCAGCTCGCCAGGCGCCATGCGGCCTGGCGGGTCAAGGGCAGCGACCCCTGGTGGAACGAGGACAGGGACCCGGACGCGCGGCCATCACCGCCGCCGCCCTCGCCGCTGCAGGACCGCACCATCACTCCGAAATAGGCGACCCAAATCCCCCGGTACGTCATCGAGTGGTAGACTATTCGAGGTCCCATGCCGGCACGCGCGGCATGGTCGGGTTGAGACGAGGACGTCCCTCGCGCGGCAGGCCGCCGCATCGGCGGCTTCGGGACGCAGGGCCAGCGACAGACCGGAGCGATGTGTCACCGATGACTTCCCGATTCATTCGCTGCATCAACGGGCATGTGTTCGATGCCCATGCGCACGGCGCCTGCCCGACCTGCGGCTGGACCGAGAAAGAAGCCGCGCCGGCATCGTCTCCCGAGGAAAATTCCGGCCGCAAGAAGCAGGCGACCCCCCTGCCTCCGGAACCGAACCCGACCCGTCGCCTGCTGGTCCTGGCAGCGGCCAGTGCCGGCGTGGTTGCGGCGACCGCGGGCGCCTATGGCTTTTTGAGCCGGTGCGGCGGTCCGCTCGGTACCGACTGCCTGCCGCCGCCCCCCCCGGCGCCGGAGCCCAGGCAGCAGGCGGAGGCCAAGTCTGCGGCCAAGTCGGAACCCAAACCCGAGCCGAAAGCAGACCCGAAACCCGAACCGAAGGCGGAGCCGGAAGCCAGGCCGGAGACCGGCCCGCCCCGTTTCGCGGACCTGGAGCCACTGGAGCAGAGCGAGCAACTGGCCGTCGCCCGGGCGCTGGGGCTGTCGGCTTTCCTCACCCAGATGGTGCTGATGGCGCGGGCCATCCACCTGTCCCGGGCCAACCCCAAGGATCTCACCGCCAAGCGCTATCTCGTGCCCTTTGTGAGCGCCAACCAGCCCTTGGCCCTGAGCGAGGCTGGCTCGGCCGCGCACTATGGCAACGCGGTGCGACAGGACGATGCCGCGGCGCGGGAATACCTGAAGCGGGCCGCGGATTTCGGCGTGGTCAGCGCACGCGTCGAACTGGCGGAAATGCTCCTGGCCGGACAGGGCGGGCCGCGCGACGAGAAGGCGGCCGGCGATCTGCTCGTGCTGGCGGCACGCGCCGGCTCCGAACACGCCTTGAACCTGCTGTCGACCATCGGCCGCGGCAGGGGATCGGAGCCGACGGCGAGCGACCTGGACGGCCCGGTGAATCAGAGGAACTGGTCGCAGGTCAAGCCGATCGCCACCAATCTGGCGGACGCGCAGATCGCCCAAGGATACAACGCCATGGGACTGTGGAGCAGATTCGGCCCGAACCGGAGCGCGGCAGAGGAGCAACAGTGGTACCGCAAGGCGGTCGCCCTGGGCCTTCCCATTTCCATGCGGAACATGGCCTGGGACGAGACCCATCCCACCTCCGGCGGCGCCAATTTCGTCGAAGCCATCGCCTGGCGGCAACTCGAGCGGCTGTACGTGGTGGAGCGTGGAAGCGCCAACGCCATCGGCCTCGCCATCTGGGACCAGAGCGGCTTTCTCGACCGGTCCCAGTGGTCGAAGCTCCGGACGCTCTTCGCGGGCATCGACATCGCAGGTCCCAAGGGGGCATGAGGGGGCACGAGCGCCCGTCCCTGCCCCAAGTTGGCCTCGACATCGGGCCGACCGTGTGTCGCGTGAGATCTTTATTCCCGCCTCAGGATTCGAAATCTCGTCCCCCATTTGGAGGATGATTTCTTACACGCTCAAGTCATAGCCTGAGCAGACGCGCAAGATCAGGCCTCCCTCAGAGCGAGGCATTTGCCGTACAGGGTTTGCGTTTTGGCCGACATTGTCCCGCACCCATCCAAGCCGGTCGCCGTTCAATATTCGCATCCACTTTGAGATTATCATTCATTTTTATATTCCGTATTGCGTCAAAATCCGGTTTCTACGACGGCGGAGAACGCAAATGCACAAAAGTGCTGTCCTGTTCATATCGACTTTATTGACGTTGACGTCAAACGTAAACGGATCTCTTGCTCATCCGCAAGCAGACGTGCCTGAAGATATTCTCAGGCAACGGAATGAACTCGTGAGGCGGATGGATATCCTCGCCTCAACGCTCCCCGAATCGCCACAGCAGTCCGCAAGCAACCGCCTCACGCAGTGGTACAATTGGGGCAACTGGCGGAACGGCTGGGGCAACTGGCGCAATTGGTGACGCCATGGCCACCGGACGCGTCAACCTCCTGGTGCTCCAGCCGACGCCCTTCTGCAACCTCGATTGCACATACTGCTACCTGCCCCATCGACACCTGAATCGCGCGATGAGCGACGACACCCTCGATGCGATCGCGCGATGCTCTTCCGCCGGCGTCGGCGATGGGCGAGCCGGACGATGATCACGGGAAATCCACAAGTCAATTTCGTCGTCTTTTACTTCGAGCCACTTCGACCAACAGCTTTCATTCGCTTCAAATAGGGGGGTCCACGCCATGTCGCCCAACCTGAAATCGACCGACGTCCCTTTCGTCAGTCTGCCGGACACGAAAGCTGATCCGTTTTCCGATGTGGGTAGCACCGCCGGTGTCGACAACCCGGCCAAGATGCTCGAGGGCTGGACAGGCTGGGCGCGGCGCGGGCGGGCGCTGCAACCCGACGCCTCGAAGGCGGATATCGATTTCGAGGCGTCCATCGGGCGCTTTCAGACCAGCCCTGCCGCCCTGCTGCAGATCCTCGCGGAACGCCGGCGCGCGGTCGCCATACTCTCGGTCGAAGGGCGCAATCACGAGGGTCTGGAGGGAAGCTGGAGCGGCACCGGCTTTCTGGTCAGCCGCAATATCCTGCTGACCAACCATCACGTCCTCAACACGCCGGATGTCGCGGTCAGTGCGCGGGTCGAGTTCAACTACGAGATTTCGCCCGACGCTCTCCTGAACGGCGACGGCCGCACGCTGCCGGCGTCCCAGGTCTTCAAGCTCGACCCCGCGCGGTTCTTCATCACCAGCCCCACCGCGGACGGCCTCGACTACACCTTCGTTCGTATCGATGAGGCCGCATCGCAGGCGTTCGGCACGATCCCGCTGGAGCGATCGAGCTTCACGGTCAACAAGAGCGACCAAGCGTTTGTGATCCACCATCCGGACGGTCAGCACAAGCAGGTCAGCTTCGACGACAGCGACGTCGTCGGCATGGACACGACCGTGATCCACTACACCTCCGACACGCTCGGGGGGTCTTCGGGGGCTCCTGTTTTCGACCGGCGGGGCCGGCTCATCGCGCTCCACCACGCCAGCCGGCGCTGGTCCGGAGAAACCGAGGATGGAAAGCCCATCGATCGCATCAACGAGGGCATCAAGATTGCCGCCATCGCCCTCGATCTCGAAACGCGGGCGCGCAAGGGCGGCGCCGACGCCGCCTATGCCGAGGCCATCCTGAAGGAGATCAAGGGCTCCGACACCATGGCGGGCTTCTTCGGCGGATATGGCCGGCGGATCGATTCCGAAAGGACTGCCCCGGAAGCGGTGGTGGACACCTATCGCGGCACCGATCAGGACATCGACGTCGGCTTCTGGAATATCGAGTGGCTCGCCAACCGCTGGAAGCAACCGGGTAAACTCGATGGCGTCGCCAAGGTGATCACCGACCTCAACCTCGACGTCTGGGGCCTGTCCGAGATTTCACCGCCGTCCGTCGAAGCACTGGTTCAGCGCATCTACGAGGTGTACGGGGAGAAATTCGACTTTGCCCTGTCTGAACCCGATGCCGGAACGTCCAAGCAATCCACTGCGATGATCTGGAAAAGCTCGTCGCTGAAGGGCGAGAAAGTCGCTTGGCCGAGCAGCGTCGAGCCGCTCTTTCACCAGCGTAGCGACGATCCGGACGTTCGTGTCGAGGCCGTGCATGGCAACATCTTCGATCGTTATCCGGCCCTCTACCGCTTCTCATGCGCCGCGGCGCATGCACCGTATAGCTTCTTCGCCGTCCCCCTCCACCTGAAGGCCATGGACGAGGGCAGCCTCAGGCGGCGCCTTGCGACGCGCATACTCGCGCGTGCGGTGGAAGACGTGGTGGCGGAGCACAATCTCGACGTGATCCTCGGCGGCGATATGAACGCACCGCTGGCGAGGGGCGACTTTTCGGCCATCGAGGACGCCGGCTTCCTGATCCTCGGGGCCACGGACGAGACCGAGGGCGCGTTCAGTTACATCAAGTCGCCCCGCTCCGCGATCGACAACATCTTCCTGTCGCCGAACATGCGACAGACCGTCGGCAAGGTCGACTATTTCATAGTCGCGAAAGACCGGACCATGTCCAACTACCTTGCCATTTCGGATCACCGTCCGGTAGCGGTTCGACTGTCGCTCGCCTCCACCGGCGGCCAGCAGCCGCTCGACCGCAAGCAGATCGACGCCATGATCGACCAGATGCTCGATGCACCAGCACCGCCGCAGGCCAAGCGGAGCAAGGCGCCCGTCGCCCCGAACAACCTGACCGGCCCTGCCCGGAAGGCGCCTTCAGCCAAAGCCGCGAAGCCCGAAAAGGAAGCGCCCACGCCGCCCGGCAAGACGCCGCCTCGGCGCACGAGCCGACGCGGTAAATGAAAGGGGACACCCATGACCCGGCTAAGCTACGACGCCTTCAAGGCGATGATCATGAACCCTGACGTACCGGATTCGGAGATCGCGCCATTTCTGCGGGCACTGCCCGACGACAGCGGGCCATTCGATCCGCGCATCGAACCCGACCCCGACAAGGTGGAGATGACGCCCGAGGGCGACTTCGACGTGGAAAGCGCGATCCGCTGGGGCAACGCCATTTGCCGGTGGCGGCGCCAGCAGAAATTCGAGCAGCAGATCGCCAACGGCGTCAAAAAGCCGGTCCTCGTCTCGGAAGGAGACTCCTGGTTCCAGTTCCCCTTCCTGATCGAAGACGTGATCGACCATCTGGGATCCGACTTTCTGATCTGGAGTCTCGACGCGGCCGGCGACACCGCCGACAATATGGTCAATCGGCGGTCGGAATACATGGCCGGCCTGCAGCGCCAGAAGGCCCGCGGGGTCAGCGGGTTCCTGTTCTCCGCCGCCGGCAACGACGTAATCGGCGAGGACTTGCACGGCAATCCTGTCCTCTCCGGCCTGTTGAAGACATACGCGCCCGGCAAGGATGCGGCCTGGCACGTCGACAAGGGCGCACTCGCCGCTGTGCTGACGCGCCTTGAGACCGACTACCGAACGGTGGTGTCCACCGTGCGCAGCGATCCGGATTTCCAACGCCTGCCGATCTTTGTCCATGGATACGACTATGCCATTCCGGGCGGCTATCCCGGCGATCAACGCAATCCGGCCTATGCGAGACAGGATGAGTGGCTGGGCGGCCCCATGACCGAGAAAGGCATCGTCGACCCCCCGCTTCAGCGGGCCATCATCCGCTTCCTCATCGATGCGCTGTACGACATGCTGGAGCGGGTCGCCGGACGGAGCTCGGACACGCAGGTGTTCGTGATCGACGTGCGAGGAACGCTGCGAGACGGGGAATGGGCAGACGAGATCCACGGCACCTCTTCCGGCTTCAAAGCAGTTGCCGCCTTGTTCCGCACGATAATCAAGCGGGAGATCTGATCGGACGGCACCCCAAATCACCCGTGTCAGCCTCGCATCCCGCCGCAGCCGACCTATCCGATCTGTTCGCCAGCGAAGTCCGCGAGATATTCTGACGCGGGAATGACCCCGGACAGCAGCAGATGCTCGCGCGCCCGCGTACAGGCCACATAGAGCAATCGACGTTCAGTTTCGTAGATATCGTCGAGCTCGGCTTCGTCTGCGGCGTCGGTCACACGCTCGTCGAGCGGGAGAACGCCTTCGTCGCATGCCATCACGACGACGGCGCGGAACTCCAACCCCTTGGCCAGATCCATGGGGGCAGTCGACATCTGGTCGGCGCCCGCGAGCCCGGCGATCGCCGCCCGGGCGCGCGCGACAAGCTGGGAGGATCGAACGAAAAGGCCGATCTCATGGGCTGAAATGCCCTCGGCGAGCCAGGTTGCCACCACCGCGCGAACCGTTTCCGCCTCGGCTTCGATGCTGGACAGGCGCTTGACCTCCGGCCGCGGCCCGTCGAAGACGGACACGATCCCGCGCCGCTCGTCCTCCATGCCATCAGTGTCGCGCAAGACGGTCGGCAACAGCCGGTCGGCGGCACTGCGGATCTGCTGGGAGGTGCGGTAGCAGACCTTGAGCGTGTGCGATCGGCCGCGCACCTCCACGCCGAGGCTCGCCCATGAATAGGGATGCTGAAAGATGCGCTGGCCAACGTCACCGGACAGGAACAGGCCATCCGGCCGGGCCGGTGCAAGCGCGGAGAAAAATCTCAGTTCGGCCGGCGCGAGGTCCTGCGCCTCGTCGATGATGACATGGTCGAACGCCTTGGATGGACGCCGCGCCAGAGCGTCCGCCAGTCCGGTGAAAACCTCCGCCCAGGTCGTATAGCGCTCTGCAGCCAGCGCCTCGCGCGTCGCCGCGAACACCGGCCACAGCCGGGCGCGCTGGTTGGGGCCAAGCCTGTTCTTGCGCCCCATACGCTGGACGGTGGCATAGGCGTCGAGCGATGTCAGGCCCCAGGCATCGACCACATTGCTCCACTCGGACAGCAGGAAACGGTCCGAAAACCCCTTGAGACCGGTCGCGGCGGCAGCGGCACGCAGCCGCTCCCGCAGGACGGCGTCGGCGGCGATGCGGGGGCGCACGCCGTATTCCAGCTGATGCATTTCCTCGGCGATCCCCCGGAACGACGCGGTGGTGATGCGCGGCACGATGCCCCCCGTCTCGGGTGCAAGCACCAGGAGCTTCTTTGCCAGGGCATCCGCCAGCGGCTGCGAGAAGCTCGCCAGCAGGATGCGGGCGTCGGGGTTCGCGCGCGCCAGCCGGACGGCGCGATGGAGCGCGACGATGGTCTTGCCGGTGCCCGCGGAGCCTGCCACCCGCGCCGGGCCGGAGAAGGTGCGGTCCACCAGAGCGCGCTGGGAGGGGTGCAGGAAGACGCCCCACTTCTCCCACGGGAAGGCCAGGGCCTGTTCCAGTTCCTCCTGATTGGCGATGAGGCGGATGCGACGCAGCGCATCGGGATGGGCGAAGGGCGAGGCCGGGACGGGCGAAGGCGGGGCGAGCATGCCGGTCGCCGCATATTGCAGCAGCGCCTCGGCGGCCTCGGCCGGCAGGTGCCGGGCGAGGGCGAAGAAGCCGTCCTCATTGGCCGCGCGCACGTCCGCCAGCCAATCGGCGGGCACGCCGATGGAGAGCAGCGCCTCGTCGTCCAGCGCAGCGAACAGGCGCGGGGCCGCCTGCGGACCCTCGGTCGGTGCGGGAAGGACGAGATCGAGCGTTGCCGGCGCGGCAACGTCCTCCACCCGCTCGCGCACCTCGACGATCTGGATGGCGCCGGTGCGCGGATGCGCCTCGATCCGCCGCCGCTCGGCCCAGGCATAGGCATCGTCGTGATGGCCCACATAGGCGAGGAGCAGGCTCTCGCCGGTCTTGTGGATGACGAGGCGGATGTCGCGGTTGACGCGGGCGGACCAGAAATTGGCATCCTTGCTGGCATCGATGCGATGCAGCTTCAGCCCGTTGCCGGCCGGGTCCATCTGCAGGTCGAACACGCTTGCCTTCACCGCCTTCTGGTCCATGCCGGACAGGCGGGTGAAGGACGAGGTGAAGGTCTCTGCGATCAGGAACTGCATGGGCTCACACCCCAAACACCTTCATCACTTCGTCGCCGAAGTGGTTGATGACCTTGACCGCGATGCGCCGCCCCGGCGGACGCGGAAACGGCCTGGACGTGTCGGAATAGAGCGTGGCCCAGGCGTCGGCGTCGATCTCGGCCTGCAGGGCTGTCTTCAGGCTCTTGTAGGGATCGTTGGCGCCGAGGAAGTAGGCGTGGCGGACGAAGAAGCTTTCTTCGTTATAGTCCGTGTCGATGAACCAGGCGGCGATGCCGGCCGTGTCGTTGGAGCGGATGGCGCCGGTGTTGGGATCAAACACGTCCACCCCGTTCACCTTCACGCGGATGTCCGGCCCGCCGTCGTCCAGGATTTCCACATCCGGCTCGCCGAAGACGACGAACATGTTGCCGCGCCCGGTGTTCTTCAGTTCCTCCGACATGTGCATGTCGGGGTTGATGCGGGCTTTCAGGATCTTCAGGCTGCCCAGGCTGCCCAGTTCCGAGGAATGGGCGTCGAAATTGAAGGCGCAGGCGATCAGCACGTCGAAGCGGGCGTCCACCGCCTCGCGCGCGGCGGCGACGATGTCCTGCCGGCCCACCGTGCCGTATTCGGGGCCGATGAGGATGGCGGCGCGGCGCTCGGGGCCGTCCTCGCCCTCGATGAAGGTACCGCTGGCGCCGATCCACTGGCCCGGCCAGGGGGTCAGGCTCTCGAAGGTGATGCGGTCGCCCTTGGCCTGCTGCTTCACCCCCTCGGCCTTCAGATAGTCGATGACGATTGCCGAGAAATCCTGCGCGGAGAAATCCTGCGCGCCGGGGGCGGCATCGGCGGGGGCGCGGCGGCCCTCGGCGGCGTCGATCTCGTCGATCAGCTCTTCTTCGCTCGCCGGCAGCACGCGGTGGGGCGAGAGGCTTTCCACCGTGAAGGGGCCGGCGACGCGCACCCGGGCGTTGTCGGCGTAGGGCTTGTCGTAGAGATATTCCACATCGGCGCGGGCGGCGATGGAGGCGTCGATCTCGCTCTGGCGGGCGATGCGCGCCTCCCACCATTGGGCGTGGGGCGCGGAGGCGGCGGCCGGGGCGCCGGGGGGCAGGTCGCGGGGGATCTGCCATTCTTCGTAGGCGGTGCCCAGCGCGGCATTGAGCGCGGCGCGCAGGGGCTCCAGCACCTGCTGCCACTTGTCCCAGATGTCGTCGATGAGGGGATTGTTGGCGATGGATTTCAGGGTGATGTGCGGCACCCGCTCATAGACGAAGCCCTGGCGGATGTCGTTGTGCACGGGGGTGTCGGCGGGCGGGCGCCTGGTGAGCGCGGCTTCCCTGGCGCGGCCCTCGCGGCTGTCGGCGAGCAGGTACCAGGGATAGCGCGCCGCCATCAGGCGCGTGCGCGCCAGCGCCAGCGCCACGCGGGAGGTGTCGATGGTGATCCAGCGCCGGCCCCATTGCTCGGCCACATAGGCCGTGGTGCCCGAGCCGCAGGTGGGATCGAGCACGAGGTCGCCGGGATCGGTGGCCATCAGGATGCAGCGTTCAGCGACTTTCGCCACTGTCTGAACAACATAGACGTTAGGCTCCCTGTAACCACTTGAGCCGGTGTCATCCCAGTTGTTAATAATTGGGATTACCGGAAAATCATTTACATAGCGAATGTACCTGAGTTTGGATGTCGCTTGATATAATCGCCCAGCTTTAGAGAGCCGACCCAAGCCCCTAGGGTTTGTTTTCCACCTTTGTTCGTAGATGCGCCCTCCATACTCGAACTTAAATAGTGGATTGGCCGACTCTAAAGACGTCGTTTGCAAAATATGGTAATCTGAAGGTAAAATTTCTGGGTTGTCAGATTCTTCTCTGGAGAGACGTCGCACTGACAAGCTTGGCAAACGAACAAGGCTGTAGTCTGAGTCTCCACCAAAGGCTTTGCCAAGATAGGGTTGGTGGAACTTTGTATGCTTTATGTCCCTCGAATACCATAGAATATAGTCTCCCGTTGACGGTAAAAATCCAGCTACGAGTCCTCCTGTTTTCTTGAACCCGATCAGATTGCAGAAATTCCCCTCCCCAAACACCTCATCCATCACCGCCCGCACGCGGTGCACGTTCTCATCCCCGATCTGCACGAAGATGGAGCCGCTCTCCGTGAGCAAATCCCGCATCACCGTCAGCCGATCGCGCAGATAGGTGAGATAGGAATTTATTCCGTCCTTCCAGGTGTCGCGAAACGCCTTCACCTGCTCCGGCTCGCGGGAGATGTCGGTCTGCTTGCCGTCCTTCACGTCGCGGGACTGGGTGGAGACCTGCCAGTTGGAATTGAACTTGATGCCGTAGGGCGGATCAAAATAGATGCACTGCACCTTGCCGCGCAGGCTCTCGCGCTCGGCAAGGCTCGCCATCACCTGCAGGCTGTCGCCCAAAATCAGCCGGTTCGACCAGTGCTGGTCGTGCTGGTAGAATTCCGCCCGCTGGTCCGGCGCGATGCCGTTGAAATCGGAGAACAGGTCGGGGGCGTCGGTGTCCGCCTCCCGCTTTTGCGCCGTGCGGCGCTTCAGGTCGTCGATGATGGCTTTCGGGTGGATCTTCTCCTGGATATAGAGCGGCGGCACATTCACCACGAGGTCGGACCAGTCCTGCCGGTCCTTGCCCCGCCACACCAGTTGCGCGTCGGCGAGCGTGAGCGTGCCGGTTTCGGCCAGCTCCTGCATCTGCTCCGGCGTGATGGTGATCTTCGCCCCGTTCCAGATCAATTCGGGCTGGCGCGGCTCCTCCTGGGTGCGCGTCTGGCCCTCCATCAGCGGCCGCGCGCGGGGATACTGCACCGGCGCCATGGGCGAGGCATCCTCGTCGCGCCGGAAGAAGCTCTCCATCTCCGCCGTGGGAATGTTCCGCCGTGTCGCCGCATCATGCTTCAGCGCATCGACGGCCTTGGAGGATTTGGGGGCCTTCGGAGAACGGGCCATCAGGCGGGAACCTTCTTGAGCAGTCGTTCGACCAGCGCGGCGAAGTCTTCGGTCATGGTCGTCCAGTCACGAAATTCAGCGAAATCCCAGCGGCCGAAGCCGCCGAGGGCGTTGACGCCGGGCACCCACAGGTCGCGCGTCGTCTGCGCCTTGGCCTTGTCGGCCTCGTCGCGCAGGCCCTTCACCTCCAGCACCAGATTGAGCGGCGTGGTGCCGCCATCATCCAGCCGCACGAGGAAATCGGGCACATAGCGCCGCATGGTGCCGGCGTCGAGATAGGGGATCTCGAAGCCCAGCGCCTGGTTCTTGGCATAGGCGATCACGCGCGGATGGGTCTCCAGCGTGAGGGCCAGCTGTTCTTCCCAGCTGGAATCCAGCACCACATGGCTGATCTGGCATTTGGGCGGCTGCGCGCCGGTGCGCCAGCAGGGCTTCGAGGTGATGAAATTGACGAAGCGGGTGGACCCCTTGGGATTATAGGGATCAAGCACCGCCATGATCTGCCCCTCGCTGCCGCGGGTGAGGGCAATGTCGATCTTCTCCGCCGCGCGGGCCAGCTGGTCCTGATAGAGGATGGCGCCGATGGGCACGCCCTTCGTCACCAGATAGCCCTCGTCGATCCAGCGCCGGGCAATGCGCTGGATCTGCGGGAACAGGTGCTGCTTGGGGAAGTTCTCCTCGTCGCGGAAATGCGAATAGAGCAGGTGCTTGGCGAGGTTGAAGCTGATCTCGGACGGCCGCAGCCGGTCCAGCACCTCGGGCGTGATGGTGACGCCGGCGCCGACGATGCCCTCCATCACCACCGCCGTGGGGCCGATGTCCAGCGGCGTGATCTCCAGCCGGCTGTCGGCGGAGAACACCGCCTCCAGCTTTTCCGAGGGCAGCTCCCGCCGATAGCCGCTGACCCGGGGAAAGGCGATCTCCAGCCCGGCCCGCTCCTTGATGGCATGGACACGGGTGACCGGCTTCGGCTTCACCGGCTCGGCCTTTTGCGGCGAGGCGGCAAAATCGAACGGGATGCCCATGATGTCGGCATATTCCACGTCGAACAGGCCGGTTTCACGGTTCAGGTCGTAGGATTGCCGGCGCAGGGCCCGGCCCACCACCTGCTCGCACAACAGCTGGGTGCCGAAGGCGCGCACGCCGAGGATGTGGGTGACGGTGTTGGTGTCCCATCCCTCGGTCAGCATGGACACCGAGACCACGCAGCGGATCTGCTCGCCGAGGCGGCCGGGGCGGCCCACCGTGTTCATCACCTCGCGCAGCAGTTCGCCCTCGCTAACGTCGCCATTCACGCTGCCGGCGCCCTCGCGGGTGGCCAGCTCGCGCTTGAACTGCTCGATCTCCGGGCCGGCGGCGTCGCGGAACCCCTTGTCCAGCGCCTTGCCGGATTCGATCTCGCGGGAATCGATCAGCAGCGTGCGCGGGCGCGGCAGGCGGGCGCCGTGCTCGTCATAATTGCGGAACAGCTCGAGGTGGCCCGCATGAAAGGCCGCGCGCTCGCCCTCATGGGCATCGCCGCGCTCGAAGCCGGCGATCCATTCAAACACCAGCTTCGAGATGGCCGTGTTCTGGCACACCACGATGAACACCGGCGGCACCCCGATCCCGGCCCGCTCCCAGCGCTTGAACTCGCCCTCATAATGGCTGTAGAGCGCGGTGAGCGCCGTCAGCAGCGTCGGCGGCAAATCGAACGGGCTGATCTTGGCGGCGCCGGCGGCCGTCTTCGGCAGGGACTTGCCGATGTGCTTCCACAGGTCGCGGTAGACCACCGTATCGGTCTGCACGAGATTATCGGTCACCGGCACGCGGGGCAGCTTGACGATGCCGCTCTCGATGGCATCCATCAGGCTGAAATCGGACACCACCCAGGGAAACAGATACCCTTCCGGATAGCCCGAGCCGCGCAGGAAGAACGGCGTGGCGGAGAGGTCGTAGACCGCACGCACTCCCTTCGAAAGCCTGCGGTCCAGCGCCTCGATGCCGTTGATCCAGAGCCGCGCCGCCTCCTCGTTCTCGGCCGCCTCCTTCTTGTCCTCCCCCGTGAGCGGGCCTTCGGCATCGCCGCCCACCTTGTGGCGGTAGCAATGGTGCGCCTCGTCGTTGATGACCGTGACGCGGTCGTAATTGAGCAGCTTGCCGCATGCCCTTTCGAGCATATCGGCGTCGGTTTCAGTGGTTTTCAACGGCTCCGGCGCGTTGCCCTGCAGAAAGCTGCGCGCGACCTTGGGCAAGGCCAGCGTCTCGCGGTGCTGGAACGCGTGGTAGTTGGTGATGACGATTTCCGCGCGCCGGATCTCCGGCAGCATCTCCGGCGGCACGATCTGGCGCGTCTCGTAATAATTGTCCGGCTCGCTGGGAAGCAGCACCCGCAGGCGGTCGCGGATGGTGATGCCCGGGGCGATGATCAGGAAGGCGCGGGAGAAATCCTTCGAGGCCTTGCGCCCGGCATTCACCGCCTGCCAGGCGATCAGCATGGCCATGACCGTGGTCTTGCCGCTGCCGGTCGCCATCTTCATGGCAAGACGAAAGAGCGCGGGATTGGCCTCCTGATTGTGCTGTTCCAACTCGTCGCGCAGGCGCCTGGTGGCGGTGCGTTTCGGGGCGACCTCGGTCAGCCAGATGATGGTTTCGGCCGCTTCAATCTGGCAGAAGAACGGTTGCGGGCCTGAAAACTGCCCATGCCGCCAGTGCTCCAGAAGCCGCTGCGTCGTGCCCGTCACCCCCCAGTCGGCGGGGTTGGGCAGCGCGCGCCACGTGTCGACATAGCCGCGAATCTCGTTGATGAGAGGGTAGTCGCTGTGGGTTTCCAGATCGAGCGAGGCCTGACCGGCCGACGCCTTCTTCCGCGAGGCCGGGACGGGCACGATGTGGCGGGAGGGACGGCGGCCATGCCTGGGCTCGCCGTCCATCGGCTGGCCGTTCTTGTCGAGGGGATGGTGCAGTCCCGGCGCGCCATAGGGCGAGTTAAGAATCGGCCGCTCGTAGAAGCTGGTCAAACTGCGAATCCCCCGCCTGCAACCTGCATCATATCCAAGGCGCGACCTGCGCCAATGCCTCCAGCGCCGGATCAGGTTTCAACCGAGGGTAGCCATTTCCGGGAAGGGTGATGATCATGATCACGATCACAGCCTGCGGTTCCGTGGCTTCGCCGTGATGCTCGCGAGGCGTCCGGGTTGAGGCGCTTTCCGCGCCACATCGATGTCGACTATTCCGGCGCCGCAGGATCGGGCACCCAGGACCACGAGAGCAGGGTGCACAGCGCCTGGCTGCTGGAAAGGCGGGCGTTTCCGCCGCTAGAGTTTAGAGGGCGATCCGAGCAAATTGGTTCAATTTGCTCGGATCGCCCTCTGGCGACGCGCCCGACCGTGGCCGCGGCCGAAGCAACCCGGCACGCTCCCATCAAACCGCTTCGTTCAAGCCCGCGGCTCTCGACACCCCGGGGGAAAACCCGGGCGACGGATATCCAGGGACCGTCCAGAGAGAGACGATCCTTAGAGCTCTGATTTCATTGGAAAATGAGTGGTGCCCAGGGACGGAGTCGAACCGCCGACACTGCGATTTTCAGTCGCATGCTCTACCAGCTGAGCTACCTGGGCGTCCATCCGGCGGCAGCGCCGTTTGGAGCCGCGAGTGTATAATCAGGAAGTCGGGAGCTGTCCAGAGGCGCCGTGCCCGGCAGGCTCGGGTCGTGGCCGACTGTGGAAAACCTCGCCGGCCATGCCCTGAAACCTGCTGTCCGCCCTCGCTTTTCGCTTCACCCCATCCCATCCCGCCGCCGGACGGCGCACGTCGGGAGCGCGAACCTGCGAGCGCCGGCCCAACATCCCCCTGCGACCGACCGGCCACGGATTCGCCGTGTCTTCTCCGCCGGAAGCTGGCACAATGACAATTCAAATACAGGTGGAGTGGTCCGGCATCCTTGGGGGGACCGGGCAGACGAGCGTATGGGGGAAAGCGTGGCCGAAAGGAAGCTGAAAGGGTCCGTAGAGGTCCTGCTGCCGCAGGTTCAGGAGAGCGAGGACTATGTTACCGGGTCCGGCGCGCCCGCTGCGACGGCGGTCACCCTGGAACAGGCGCTGGGGGTGCAGGTGCGCTCCATCCGGCGTGAGCTGGATCTCACCGTGTCCGATCTGGCCGGCGCGGCCAGTATTTCCGTCGGCATGCTGTCCAAGATCGAGAACGGCCAGATCTCGCCCTCCCTCGCCACGCTGCAGGCCATCTCCAAGGCCCTCAACGTGCCCATCACCACGTTGTTCTCGGCCTTCGAGGAACGGCGCGACTGCTCGTTCGTGCGCGCCCACCAGGGTGTCATCATCGAGCGGCGCGGCACCAAGGTCGGCCACCAGTATGAGCTGCTGGGCCATGGCCTTGGCGGCGATATCGTGGTGGAGCCCTACCTCATCACCCTGTCGGAGGAGGCGGCGCCCCACACCGGCTTCCGCCACGCCGGGGTGGAGTTCATCTACATGCTCTCGGGCGAGGTGGTGTACCGCCACGCCGACCGCACCTACCACCTGCGGGCCGGCGACTCGCTGATGTTCGATTCCGGCGCCGCCCACGGCCCGGAAGACTTGATCCAGCGGCCCATGACCTACCTGTCCATCATCGTTTACGGCCGCGACCGGCACTGATGGCGCACCAGCGGTGCGAACCCGCAGCTGCGCCCGGTCGCGCAAAAGTTTCCTGAAACGAAAATTTTATTCGCAAGATTGACGCCTCAGGCGGTTCGGCGTACTGCTTCGTCTCAAGGTCGCCCGCGCGGCCCGGAATGGAGACAGTGACAGCGCCATGTGCGGCATCGTCGGACTTTTCTTGAAGGACCCCAAGCTCGAAGGCGAGCTCGGGGCCATGCTCGCCTCCATGCTCTGCGTCATGACGGATCGCGGCCCCGACAGCGCGGGCTTTGCGGTCTATGGCAGCGGCGCAAAGGACAAGGTGAAGCTCTCGCTGCGCGCCACGGCGTCCTACGACTTCGAGGCGCTCGCGGCCGGCCTGTCGCTCCCGGCCGCCGGCCTCCCCGGCCTCGCCGTGCGCGGCACCCATGCCATCGTCGAAATCCCCGCGGCGCGGGAAGCGGCGGTGCGCGCCTTCCTCAAGGAGCGCCATCCGGAGGTGGCCATCGTCGGCACCGGCGAGCGCATGGAAATCTTCAAGGAGGTGGGCCTGCCCGCCTCCGTGGCCGACACCTTCGGCCTGCCCGGCATGCGCGGCACCCACGGCATCGGCCACACCCGCATGGCCACCGAAAGCGCGGTGACCACCGCCGGCGCCCACCCCTTCTCCACCGGCGCCGACCAGTGCCTGGTGCACAACGGCTCCCTCTCGAACCACAATGCGCTGCGCCGCGCCCTGAAGCGCGAGGGCATCGCCATCGAGACCGACAACGACAGCGAGGTCGCCGCCGGCTATCTCACCTGGCGGATGAAGCAGGGCGCCTCCCTGGGCGAGGCGCTGGAAGCGGGCCTGAAGGACCTCGACGGCTTCTTCACCTTCGTGGTGGGCACCGAGAACGGCTTCGGCGTGCTGCGCGATCCCATCGCCTGCAAGCCCGCCGTGATGGCCGAGACCGACCGGTATGTGGCGTTCGGCTCGGAATATCGCGCCCTCGTGGACCTGCCGGGCATCGCCCGTGCCCGCGTGTTCGAACCGGAACCTGCCACCGTCTATTTCTGGGAGCGCGCCCAGTGAACGCCATCTCCCCCGACCTCACCTTCGACCTCGCCGCCACCCCCTTGCGCGAGCTGAATGCGGCGCTCCACGCCGCCGCCGGCGACAGCAATGCCCGGCGCTGGCGGGTGCTGAACCCCAACGGCCGCCACGCGGTGGCGGTGGGCATTGCCGCCCCCCTCACGGTCGAGATCGAGGGCCATGTGGGCTATTACTGCGCCGGCATGAATGCCGAGGCCTCGGTGATCATCCACGGCAATGCCGGCGTGGGCCTCGCCGAGAACATGATGAGCGGCTTCGTCCATGTGCGCGGCGATGCCAGCCAGGCGGCCGGCGCCACCGGCCATGGCGGCCTGCTGGTGATCGACGGCAACGCCTCGGCCCGCTGCGGCATCTCCATGAAGGGCATCGACATCGTGGTGAAGGGCTCCGTGGGCCACATGAGCGCCTTCATGGGCCAGTCCGGCAGCCTCGTCGTTCTGGGCGATGCCGGCGAGGCGCTGGGCGACAGCCTCTATGAGGCGAAGCTGTTCGTGCGCGGCTCCGTCAAGTCGCTGGGCGCCGACTGCATCGAGAAGGAGATGCGGGACGAGCACAAGGCGCTTTTGGCGCAGAAGCTGAAGGCGGCGGGCCTCGACGGCAGCGTCGATGTCTCCGCCTTCAAGCGCTACGGCTCGGCCCGGCAGCTCTACAATTTCCACGTCGACAACGCGTCCGCGTACTGAGGGCCGAGACGATGACCGCTCATTCCAACGTGCCCCGCACCCCGCCCCGCTTCTCGGCCACCTTCGATCCCGCGACGCTGGCCGAGATCCGCCGCGCGGCGGCCACCGGCATCTATGACATCCGTGGCGGCGGCACCAAGCGCAAGGTGCCCCACTTCGACGACCTGCTCTTCCTCGGCGCCTCCATGTCGCGCTATCCGCTGGAGGGCTATCGCGAGAAGTGCGGCACCGAGGTGGTGCTCGGCACCCGCTTCGCCAAGAAGCCCATCACGCTGAAGACCCCGGTGACCATTGCCGGCATGAGCTTCGGCGCGCTCTCGGCCCAGGCCAAGGAAGCGCTGGGCCGCGGCGCCACCACGGTGGGCACGAGCACCACCACCGGCGACGGCGGCATGACGCCGGAAGAGCGCGGCCAGTCCCAGACCCTGGTCTACCAGTATCTGCCCTCGCGCTACGGCATGAACCCGGTGGACCTGCGCAAGGCGGACGCCATCGAGATCGTCATCGGCCAGGGCGCCAAGCCCGGCGGCGGCGGCATGCTGCTGGGCCAGAAGATTTCCGATCGCGTCGCCGCCATGCGCAATTTGCCCAAGGGCATCGACCAGCGCTCGGCCTGCCGCCATCCCGACTGGACCGGCCCCGACGATCTTGAGATCAAGATCGAGGAATTGCGCGAGCTCACCGACTGGGAAAAGCCCATCTATGTGAAGGTGGGCGCCTCCCGCCCCTATTACGACATCGCGCTGGCGGTGAAGGCGGGCGCGGACGTGGTGGTGCTCGACGGCATGCAGGGCGGCACCGCGGCGACCCAGGACGTGTTCATCGAGAACGTGGGCATTCCCATCCTCGCCGCCATCCGCCCGGCGGTGCAGGCGCTGCAGGATCTGGGCATGCACCGCAAGGTGCAGCTCATCGTCTCCGGCGGCATCCGCTCCGGCGCGGACGTGGCCAAGGCGCTGGCGCTGGGCGCCGACGCGGTGGCCATCGGCACGGCGGCGCTCGTCGCTCTGGGCGACAACGATCCCCAGTACGAGGACGAATACCAGGCGCTGGGCACCACCGCCGGCGCCTATGACGACTGGCACGAGGGCCTCGACCCCGCCGGCATCACCACCCAGGACCCGGTGCTCGCCGCCCGGCTCGATCCGGTGAAGGCCGGCCATCGCCTCGCCAATTATCTCTCGGTGATGACCCTGGAGGCGCAGACCATCGCCCGCGCCTGCGGCAAGAGCCACGTGCACAATCTGGAGCCGGAGGACCTCGTCGCCCTCACGGTGGAGGCCGCGGCCATGGCCGGCGTGCCGCTGGCCGGCACCTCATGGATCCCGGGACGCACCGGCGGCTACTGAGCCGCGGCCGCCTGACTTCGGCCGCGCCGCTCGACCGGCGCGGCCTTCACAAAAAGCCAGAAAATCCAAGACCTTCCTGCCAGGGATCGAACCCATGACCAGCACAACCGAAATCGCTCGGGAGGCGGAAGGGCGCGCCTCCGTCTCCGCCAAGGGCGGCCTGGACCTCGCGAAAGTCGCGAACGAGCGCGGCATCAAATACTTCCTCATCTCCTATGTGGACCTGTTCGGCGGCCTGCGGGCGAAGCTCGTGCCCGCCTCGGCCATCGGCCCCATGCAGAAGGACGGCGCGGGCTTCGCGGGCTTTGCCACCTGGCTCGACATGTCGCCGGCCGACCCGGACCTGTTCGCGGTGCCCGACCCCACCAGCCTGATCCAGCTGCCGTGGAAGGAAGAAATCGGCTGGCTCGCCGCCGATCTCTACATGGACGGCAAGGAAGTGGAGCAGGCGCCCCGCACCGTTCTGAAGCGCCAGCTCGCCGCCGCCGCGGCCCTCGGCTACGAGGTGAAGACCGGCGTGGAGTGCGAGTATTTCCTCATCACGCCGGACGGCAAGGGCATCTCGGACACGTCCGACACGGCAGAAAAGCCCTGCTACGACCAGTCCGCCCTCATGCGGCGCTACGATGTCATCAAGGACATCTGCGATGCCATGCTGAAACTCGGCTGGGGCGCCTACCAGAACGACCACGAGGACGCCAACGGCCAGTTCGAGATGAACTGGAACTATGACAATGCGTTGCTCACGGCAGACCGGCACGTCTTCTTCAAATACATGGTGAAGTCCATCGCCGAACAGCACGGGCTGCGCGCCACCTTCATGCCCAAGCCCTTCATCAACCTCACCGGCTCGGGCTGCCACGCGCACGTCTCCTTGTGGTCGAAGGGCAAGAACGCCTTCTCCGATCCCAAGGGCGAGCTGGGTGTCTCGCGGCTCGGCTACCATTTCATCGGCGGGCTGATCCACAATGCGGACGCGTTGTGCGCCATCACCAATCCCACGGTGAATTCCTACAAGCGCATCAACGCCCCGCGCACCATTTCCGGGGCCACCTGGGCGCCGAACACGGTGACCTATACCGGCAACAACCGCACCCACATGATCCGCATTCCGGATGCCGGCCGCTTCGAGTTCCGCCTCGCCGACGGCGCGGCCAACCCCTATCTGCTGCAGGCGGGCCTCACGGCCGCGGGCCTCGACGGCATCGAGAACAAGCGCGATCCGGGCAAGCGCCTCGACATCAACATGTACACCGACGGGCACAAGGTGAAGGGCGCCAAGCGCCTGCCGCTGAACATGCTCGACGCCCTGCGCGCGCTGGAAAAATCCCGCGTGCTGGGCGAGCGGCTGGGCCAGCCCTTCGTCTCCGGCTATCTCAAGCTGAAGACGCAGGAGTGGGATGCCTATTCCCGCCACCTCACCCAGTGGGAACGGGACAACACGCTGGATATCTGATCCGGACACCGCCCCCTGCGGGCCAGATGGGAAGGAGACCGGCCCTTGTGGGAGGCGGCCGTTTCCTTGCCATGATGCGCCGGTGGCGGCACCGCGCCGCCTCCGCCGTTTGACCCGCCGCGTCCGAGCAGATGAACAGGGTTCGTAATACCAACGGGCGATGAGCCTTACTCATCGCCCGTTGGTCCAAGCCCGCGCGACGCCTGAGCGCAACCCTCTCGGCGCCGGTCAAAGACCGGGGCCGTTGGTCCAAGTCCCAAGCGAGTGCCCGATGTCCCGCTATTCCGTCCTCAGCCTCATTGCCAACGCGCTCAACGGCCAGACCGGGTGGAAGCCCGCCTGGCGCGATGCCGCGCCGAAGCCCGCCTATGACGTGATCATCGTGGGTGGCGGCGGGCATGGCCTGGCCACCGCCTATTATCTCGCCAAGGAGCACGGCATCCGCAACATCGCGGTGCTGGAGAAGGCGCACATCGGCTCCGGCAATGCCGGGCGCAACACCACCATCATCCGCTCCAACTACCTGCTGCCGGGCAACGAGCCGTTCTACGAATGGTCCATGAAATTGTGGGAGGGCCTGGAACAGGACCTCAACTACAACGCCATGGTGTCCCAGCGCGGCATCATCAATCTGTTCCATTCCGACGGCCAGCGCGACGCCTATGCGCGGCGCGGCAACGCCATGCGCCTTGCCGGCGCCGACTGCGAGCTGCTCGACCGCGAACAGGTGCGCGCGCTCGCGCCGTTCCTCGATTTCGACAATTCGCGCTTCCCCATCAAGGGCGGGCTGATGCAGGCCCGCGCCGGCACCGCGCGGCACGATGCGGTGGTGTGGGGCTATGCCCGCGCCGCCGACCGGCTCGGCGTGGACATCGTGCAGAATTGCGAGGTCACCGGCTTCATCCGCGAGGGCGACGGGGTGGTGGGGGTCGAGACCACGCGCGGCGCCATCCGCGCCGGCAAGGTGGGCCTTGCGGTGGCCGGCTCCACCTCCCGCCTCACCCGGATCTTGGACCTGCGCCTGCCCATCGAGAGCCACGCGCTGCAGGCCTTCGTCTCGGAAGGGCTGAAGCCGCTGGTGCCGGGGGTGATCACCTTCGGCATGGGGCATTTCTACGTCAGCCAGTCCGACAAGGGCGGCCTGGTCTTCGGCGGCGACATCGAGGGCTACAATTCCTATGCCCAGCGCGGCAATCTGCCGGTTGTGGAGGACGTGGCCGAGGGCGGCATGGCGGTGATGCCCCTCATCGGCCGGCTGCGCATGCTGCGCGCCTGGGGCGGCCTCGTGGACATGTCCATGGATGGCTCGCCCATCATCGACGTGGGACCGCTGCCGGGCCTCTACCTCAACACGGCGTGGAACTACGGGGGCTTCAAGGCGACGCCCGCCTCCGGCTGGTGCTTCGCCCACACCATCGCGAAGGATGCCGCCCACCCGCTCAACGCCGCCTTCCGCCTCGACCGCTTCCGCACCGGCCACATCATCGACGAGAAGGGGGTCGGCGCCCAGCCGAACCTGCACTGACATGCGCATCCCCTGTCCCTATTGCGGCGCCCGCTCCTCCCACGAATTCGCCTATCTGGGCGATGCGGCGCCGAGGCGTCCCGATCCCTCGGCCCCCGACGCGGGCGAGGCCTTCCATTCTTACGTCTATGAGCGGGACAATCCCGCCGGGCCCATGGACGAGCTTTGGTACCATTCCGCCGGCTGTCGCCGCTGGCTGAAGGTGACGCGGGACACCCGCACCCACGTCCTCACCGCCGTGGCTTTCGCCGGAACCGGGGAGGGCGCGCAATGACCCGCCTCGCCAACGGCGGCCTCATCGACCGCGGCCGCACCCTCGCCTTCGCCTTCGACGGCAAGACCTTCAGAGGCCATCCCGGCGATACGCTGGCCTCGGCGCTGCTGGCCAACGGCGTGCGGCTCATGGGTCGCTCGTTCAAGTATCACCGCCCGCGCGGAGTGGTGACGGCGGGGTCCGAGGAGCCCAACGCCCTGGTGGAGCTGCGCACCGGCGCCCGCCGCGAGCCCAACACCCGCGCCACCACGGTGGAGCTTTACGACGGCCTCGAAGCCGCCAGCCAGAACCGCTGGCCCTCGCTGGATTTCGATGCGCTGAGCGTCAACCGGCTGGTCTCGCCCTTCCTCGGCGCGGGCTTCTACTACAAGACCTTCATGTGGCCCGCCGCGTTCTGGGAGAAGGTCTACGAGCCGGTTATCCGCCGTGCCGCCGGCCTCGGTCGCGCTGCGGACGCGCCGGACCCGGACACTTACGAGAAGGCCACCGCCTTCTGCGACGTGCTGGTCATCGGCTCCGGCGCGGCCGGCCTTGCGACGGCGCTGGCGGCGGCGCGTTCCGGCGCGCGGGTCATCCTGGCGGAGGAGGATTTCTGCCTCGGCGGCCGGCTGCTGAGCGAACGCGCGGTGATCGACGGCGCCCCCGCCCTCGATTTCGTGGCGAGCGCGCAAGCCGAGCTGGCAAGCCGGCCCAATGTGCGCCTGATGCCGCGCACCACCGTGTTCGGCGCCTATGACGGCAGCGAATACAGCGCCGTGGAGCGGGTGAGCGATCACCTTCCCGCGCCCCTGCCCTTCCAGCCGCGCCAGCGCCTGTGGCGTTTCGTGGCGAAGCGCTGCGTGCTGGCGGCGGGCGCCTTCGACCGGCCCATCGTGTTCCCCGGCAACGACCGGCCGGGCGTCATGTCGGCGCTGGCGCTGGCCACCTACGCCACGCGCTACGGCGCCGGCGCGGGGGCCAGTGCGGCGGTGTTCTCCACCAACGACCATGCGGTGGCCGCCGCCCTTGATGCAGCGGAAGCGGGCCTCAAGCTCGACGCCATCATCGACGTGCGGCCGGCCCTGCCCGAGGCGCTGGCGGCACGGGCGAAGGCGCTGGGCGTGCGCGTCATCACCGAGGGCGAAGTGGTCGCCACTTCCGGCAAATGCCTGAAATCCGTCACCGTGCGCACCCCACGCGGCAGCGAGACGCTGGCGGTGGAAGCCCTCGGCGTGTCCGGCGGCGCCACGCCCAACCTCAGCCTCACCTGCCATCTCGGCGGAAAGCCCCAATGGCGCGAGGACATCGCCGCCTTCGTCCCCGGCGCGGTGCCCCCCGGCATGGCGGTGGCGGGCGCGGCGGCGGGCACCCTCAATCTCGCCGACATCCTCGCCGAAGGCACCCGCCTCGGCGCATCGGCGGCTTCCGATGCAGGCTTCGCCGCATCCCCGGCGCCGGCCCCGCAGGCCGAGGGCGCGCCCTGCGGCTTCAAGGCGTTTTTCCATGTGCAGGGCCAAGGGTCGAAGGGCGGCCCGGCCTTCGTGGACCAGCAGAACGACGTGACCGCCAAGGACGTGGCCCTCGCCCACCGCGAAGGCTTCCGCGCGGTGGAGCTTCTGAAGCGCTACACCACGCTGGGCATGGCCACCGACCAGGGCAAGACCTCCAACATGGCGGGCCTCGCCGTGATGGCGGAGCTGACCGGCAAGGGGATTCCCGCGACCGGCACCACCGTGTTCCGCCCGCCCTATACGCCGGTGGCGCTGGGCGTGCTGGCCGGCCACCATCGCGGCGTGGACTTCAAGCCGGCCCGTCCCACCCCGACCCATGAGTGGGCGCAGGCGCAGGGCGCGGTCTTCGTGGAAACCGGCCTGTGGATGCGTGCCGCCTATTTCCCCAAGCCCGGTGAAACCGACTGGCTGGACAGCGTGAACCGCGAGGTGACGGCGACGCGGGAAAGTGTGGGCGTCATCGACGTGTCCACCTTCGGCAAGATCGACCTTCAGGGGCCGGACGTGGGCGCGCTGCTCGATCGCGTCTACATCAACATGTTCTCGACGCTGGCCGTGGGCAAGGCGCGCTACGGCGTGATGCTGCGCGAGGACGGCCTCGTCATGGACGACGGCACCACCGCCCGCCTCGCCGACGACCATTATGTGATGACCACCACCACGGCCAACGCCGCCAAGGTCTACCAGCATCTGGAATTCTGCCTGCAGGTGCTGTGGCCACAGTTGGACGTGTGCCTTGCCTCGGTCTCCGAGCAATGGGCGCAGATCGCCGTCTCCGGCCCCCGCTCCCGCGAGGTGCTGGCGCAGATCGTGGACGGCATGGATGTGTCCAACCCCGGCCTCCCCTTCATGGGGGTGGCGCAGGGCAGCGTGATGGGCGGCATTCCGGCACGCATCTTCCGCCTCTCCTTCTCCGGCGAGCTGGGCTACGAGATCGCGGTGCCGTCCCGCCACGGCGCGGCGCTGATGCAGGCGCTGATGGATGCGGGCGCGGCGTTCGGCATCACGCCCTATGGGGTGGAGGCGCTGGGCGTGATGCGCATCGAGAAGGGCCACGTCTCGGGCAGCGAGTTGACCGGGCAGACCTGCGCCCGCGACCTGGGCCTGGCTAAGATGGCATCCACCAAGAAGGACTATATGGGCCGGGTGATGGCGGGGCGGCCCGCCTTCACCGATCCGGAGCGGCCGACGCTGGTCGGCTTCAAGCCGGTGGACCGCACCGCGCGGCTGCGCGCCGGCGCCCATTTCCTGAAAGCCGGCGCCACCGCGTCGACCGAGAATGACGAAGGCTACATGACCTCCACGACCTTCTCGCCCACCCTCGGCCACTCCATCGGCCTAGGCCTTTTGAAGCGCGGGCCGGAGCGCATGGGCGAGAGGGTGCGCGCCTATGACCCGGTGCGCGGCGGTGACATGGAGGTCGAGGTGTGCTCTCCCGCATTCATTGACCCGCAAGGGGAGAAGCAGCGTGTCTGACCTGCTGGAACATCTCGCCCCCACCCGCCTCGTGCCGGAGGGGCACTATGGCCCGGACGGCGCCGCGGGCGTTTCCGCGCGCGCGATCGAGACCCTTGCCGCCGCCACGCTGGTGGCCCGCAAGGGCGCCACGGCGCGCCTCATCGTCGCCTGCGCGGCGGCGGGCCTGCCCTTGGCCGATGCGCCGCGCTTCAGCGCCGGGGCGGGGCTGGAGGCGGTGGGGACAGGCCCCGGCCGCTGGCTCATCCTCGCCGAGGGCGTGAGCTGGACGGACCTCGTGGCGCGCCTCGCCGGCATGGCGCAGGGCCTTGCGGCCATCACCGACCAGAGCGACGCCAATCTCATCCTCGACATTTCCGGCCCCGATGCCCGTGCGGCGCTGGCGAAAGGCGTCGCCGTGGACCTGGACCCCACCGTCTTCTCGGCGGGGGATGCCGCGACCACCGTGGTCTCCCACGTGGGCGTCACCTTCTGGCGGCGCGATGCCGACACCTACCGCTTCGCCGTGGGGCGCTCGTTCGCGCCGGCCTTCCTGCGCTGGCTGACCGTGAGCGCAGCCGGGTTCGGCTTCGCCCTCACCGGCACCGGACGAGGTTGACCGCAGCGCGGCGCGCGCGACAAGCCTTCATCCCTCACCATTCCTCATGCGACCGCCCGCGCCCCCGCGCGTGGCGCGCCAGATAAAGACGCATCACAATGACCACGCCGAGCGATCATTTCATCCTCACCCTCTCCTGCCCCAACCGGCCGGGCATCGTGGCGGGGGTGTCCACCTTCCTGTTCGAGAAGGGCTGCAACATCCTCGAGGCCCAGCAGTACGACGACACGGAGACCAACCGCTTCTTCATGCGCGTGGTGTTCAACGTGGTGGCGAGCGCGGCGACCCTGCCCGAGATCCGCGAGGGCTTCGCCGCCGTGGCCACAGGCTTCGACCTCACCTGGACCATGCGGGCGGTGGCAGAGAAGCGTCGCGTGCTGCTGCTCGCCTCCAAGTTCGACCATTGCCTCGCCGATCTGCTCTACCGCTGGCGCATCGGCGAGATCGCCATGGACATCACCGGCATCATCTCCAACCACACGCGCGAGACCTATGCCCATCTCGATTTCGACGGCATCCCCTTCCACCATTTGCCGGTGACCAAGGCCACCAAGCTGGAGCAGGAAACGAAGATCTGGGAGATCTTCCAGTCGTCCGGCTCGGAGCTGGCCGTGCTCGCGCGCTACATGCAGGTGCTGTCGGACGGGCTCTCCGCCAAGCTCTCGGGCAAGTGCATCAACATCCACCACTCGTTCCTGCCCGGCTTCAAGGGCGCCAAGCCCTACCATCAGGCCCACGCCCGCGGCGTGAAGCTGATGGGCGCCACCTCGCACTATGTGACATCCGACCTCGACGAGGGGCCGATCATCGAACAGGACGTGGAGCGCATCTCCCACCAGGATTCCCCCGACGACCTGGTGCGCAAGGGCCGCGACATTGAGCGCCGGGTGCTGGCCCGCGCCATCTCCTGGCACCTGCAGGACCGGGTGCTGCTGAACGGCTCGCGCACCGTGGTGTTCCGCGACTGAGAGCCGCCCCTCACCCACCCCTCTCCCGCAAGGGGAGAGGGGAGAAACGGCCGGTAACGAAACCACCGGCCGCCCGCGGGCGTTGGACAGGGGAGATCCATCACCCGGGAGATCCCCATGCCCCGCAATGGCGTCCTTGTCGCCGCCGCGTTCGTTCTCGTCCTCGCGCTGGTCGCGGCGAACCTCTTCTCCAATCGCGGCACGCCGGAACCCAGCGAAACCGCGCCGGCAAACATCACCGCCCCCACCGGCAACCCGCCGCCTTTGACCACCACGCCCGACGCCGCGCCCGGGCGCACCCTGTCGCCGGCGGAAGGCGAGCGCTCGGGGGGTGATCCGCCGCGCTGAAATGCCTATACTTTAGGCAAATGATGCTTTGATGGTGGCTCGGAGACGGTCTGTCCGGATCGCTTCCGGGCCACATATATTTAGTCAATTATTTGATATATAATATAAATATGAAAATTGCATACAAATGGCGCGTTTCCTGCTAGGCCTCCCCTGCCGCGTGGTGCGGCCGAACACGGGTTAGAGCATGCAGACCGTCGCCAGCCTCCTTGCCGCCCACAGGTCGGGCGTCCGCTCGCTCGCCGAAACCGTGCGCGGTGTCTACGCCCGCATCGCGGCGCAGGACGATCCGGCGATGTTCATCACCCTGCGCGCGGAAGCCGACGTGCTGGCGGAGGCCGTCGCACTGGAGGCGAAGGGCGACACGGCCCTGCCGCTCTACGGCATCCCGGTGGCGGTGAAGGACAATATCGACGTGGCCGGCCTGCCCACCACCTGCGCCTGTCCCGCCTTCGCCTATACGCCGGAGCACGACGCCACCGCCGTGGCGCGGCTGAAGGCGGCGGGCGCGCTCATCATCGGCAAGACCAATCTCGACCAGTTCGCCACCGGCCTCGTGGGCGTGCGCTCGCCCTATGGCATTCCGCGCAACGCCTTCAATCCTACGCTGGTGCCGGGCGGCTCCTCCTCCGGTTCGGCGTCGGCGGTTTCGGCGGGCATCGTGCCGGTGTCCCTCGGCACCGACACCGCCGGCTCCGGCCGGGTGCCGGCCATGCTGCAGAATATCGTGGGGCTGAAGCCCTCCCTCGGCCTCGTGCCCAATACCGGCCTGGTGCCCGCCTGCAAGACGCTGGACTGCATCTCCATCTTCGCCCTCACCGTGGACGATGCCATGGCGGTGCTGGACGTGATCTCCGGCTTCGACCCGCAGGATGCCTGGTCCCGCGACCTTCCCCTCGGCCCGCTCGCGGCGCCGCCGCCCGCCTTCGTGCTGGGCGTGCTGCCGCAGGACCAGCGCGAATTCTTCGGCGACGCCCATGCCGCCGCCGCCTATGAGGCCGCCCTTGCCCGCTTCAAGGCGATCGGCGCGACCCTGAAGGAGATTGATTTTTCCCCCTTCGCCGAGACTGCCCGCCTGCTCTATGAGGGCCCCTGGGTGGCGGAGCGCTGGATCGTGGCGGAAAAGCTGCTCACCACCACGCCCGAGGCGCTGCATCCCGTCACCCGCGCCATCACCGAGCCGGGCGGCACGGCGAGCGCGGCCGACGCCTTCCGCGCCACCTACCGGCTGAAGGAATTGCGGGCGAAGGTGGCCCCGGTTCTGGCCGCCATGGACGGCCTGCTTTTGCCCACAGCACCCTCGGCCTATACGGTGGAGGAGGTGCTGGCCGATCCGGTGCGCCTCAATTCGCGCAACGGCACCTACACCAATTTCGTCAATCTCATGGATTTGTGCGGCATCGCCGTGCCCTGCGCCATCGCGCCCACCGGCGTGCCCTATGGCGTCACCCTGTTGGCACCGGCGGGCAAGGACGCGCAGATGGCGGCGCTGGGCCGCGCCTTCGTGGCGGCCGGCGATTTGCCGCTGGGCGCAAGCCGGGAGTCCGCGCCATCCCTCGCGCCCCTGCCAATGGCGCAGGAGCTAGGCCGGCTCGACGTCCTGGTGTTCGGCGCCCACCTCTCGGGCATGGCGCTGAACGGCGACCTGAAGGCCATGGGCGGCCGCTTCGTGCGTACCGCGACCACCGCCGCCACCTATGGCATGAAGCGCCTGCCCGGCGCCGTGGCCCGCCCCGGCGTGGTGCGGGTGAAGGCGGACGGTGCGGTTCTGGAGGGCGAGATCTGGTCGCTGCCCTTCGAGGGGGTCGGAAAGCTGCTCGCCACCATTCCCGCCCCCCTCGGCCTTGGTCAGGTGGAACTGGCCGACGGCACGCGCGTGGCCGGCTTCCTCGCCGAGGCGGCCGCCCTCGACGGCCTGGAGGACATCACCGCGCACGGGGGATTCCGTGCCTTCATGACGGCAGAGACCGCCTGAGCAACGCTCCCACCGCCAACCGAGGCATGACCGGAGGTGGTGTCTCCGCTTGAAAAGGAGCGCCCTCGCCCCGACGCGGCGCGGCCCCCTCTCCCGCTTGCGGGGGAGGGCAGCGTGGGGGCAACAGGTGTTTTTCTTTGACGCCGCCGGTGCCTTTGAGC
>NZ_JBAFVS010000027.1:0-67644 GCF_043194565.1 Xanthobacter autotrophicus ATCC 700552
GGGCGCATCCCCGACAACTCGCAAGGCGACGAGTCATTCCCATCTTGGGCAACATCGGCCCGCCAGAACCGCTGCCGGGCACCATCGGCAAGCGGGGCCGGCGCTCAGCAACCGCCGTGAGCGAAGAGGCCGACGCGCTCCGCGGTCGGCACAGAAGCCTTCCGGCAAGTCCGTAACACCCCCTAGTCGATGCGGTCTATGCGCACCTGTCCGGCCCGGAAGAGGGGAGACACCGCGCTCGCAAGTTTCATCATGAAGGAACGACTGAAACGTCCGAGTGCGGGCTCGCCCGCATCGAGATAGAAGGACCGCTCGGCGATATCATAATTGTACTCGCTGACGCTGATCCAGGCCCGCTTGAGATCGCTGAGCCCGCCGCGCCGGCATTCGATTTCGGGAACCTCGATCGCGACCTGCTCGGAGCCCGGTTGGCGGCTTGAAATCGCCAGGAGCGCAAGATGGGTCAGACCGTCAGATCCGCGCACTGCGAGGATAACGCAGACGGGTCGATCCTTTCGACCTTCCGTCTCGCCGCGTTCCTGCTGCCACTTCCAGAGGTACGGATACTGGACGATCGTGCCGGGACGCAGGTCACCGGTCATCGTCGTAGCCTTCGCCCGTCGCCAGACGGTCGAGCTCAGCCGAGAACAACGAGGCGACGTCGTCCGGCGTTTCACCGGCGGCGTATGCGCGGCGGGGGTCGCCTTCGCCCCTGATCTTCTGGTAGTGCTCGTAGCTCATCATGACGAAGCGGGGCTTGCGATGCCGCGTGATGACGATCGGCGACTTCGTCGCCGCATCGGTGACTTCGCCGACCTGCTTGTTGAGGTCATTGGTGGTGAAGGCGCGCATGTGAATGCTCCCCGAAAATATCCATGATTTCCATCATATCCATGTTTCCCATGATTTCAAGGGAACCGACGCTCACGCGCCGCCCCCGAACCGCCAGACCGGGATGCCCATCGCCTTCGCCTTGTCGGCCAAGTTGTCGGTGATCCCGGAGCCTGGGAAGACAACGACGCCGATCGGCAGCGCCCTGAGCAATTCGTCGTTGCGCTTGAAAGGCGCCGCCTTGGCGTGCCGCGTCCAGTCGGGCTTGAAGGACACTTGCGGTACCTTGCGCGCATCCGCCCACCTTGAGGCGATGAACTCCGCGCCCTTCGTCGATCCGCCATGGAGCAGCACCAAGTCGGTATGTTTGGCATGTACCTTGTCGAGCACGTCCCAGATCGCCTGGTAGTCGTTGCAGTCGAGGCCGCCGGCGAAGGCGACCTTCACGCCGGCCGGCATCAGAGGCTCGATCTCGATCCGGCGCTTGGCGGCGAGGAAGTCCCGGCTGTCTATGACTGCGGCGGTCAGGTTGCGATGGTTGACCTTCGAACCGGTCCGCGGATGCCACACCGATCCGACATGGGCCTCGAAGAGGTCGGCCGCGTGCTCACGGAAGAACTCCATGGTCTCGCGGCGCTCGATCATGGTCGTGCCCTGGGCGATGAGGCGCTCGAGTTCGACGGAGCGCACCTCCGAGCCGTCCTGTTCCTGCTGGCTCTTGCGCTGGTCGTCCTCATTGCGGTCGAGCTCGCGCTGGATGCGGCCCGCCGCGCGGTGGAACAGGTTGACGGTCGACCAGAGCAGGTCCTCGAGGTCGGGCTCGAGCCGGGTGTCGGCCAGGGTCGCGATGAGGGCATCGAAGATGTCGGCGAGGGCGCCCCGGACCACGGGCTCGTCGGGGAGGGGTCTCGGATCGGGCTCGTCCTGGTGCGGACGGTGGCCGTAGAGCTGCAGTTCGTGGATGACCTGGGATGTCGCGGACGAAGCGTGGATCGGCTCGTCGTCGGGGTGCTGGTCGATCGCCATGGGGATGTCCTCCGTGGGGCGGCGGCCGCGCCCATCGCGGCCTTCGTGGCGATCAGGCGGCGGAGGGGTCGGGCTTGCACCGCCAAGCGCAGCGCGGCGGCCGGAGCATCGCGGAGGAGGGCAGGGCGGCGGCTGTTTTGATTCGCGATGCAAAGGCAGGCTTGCCTGCCGGCGGAAAACAGTTGCCGACCGCACTTGCCGGCCCGGCCGCTCTGACGCCCACTCGCCCTCTAGAAGGCCATGGATGCGGCCCTCTCTCGCCAAGGGACAATCTCCTGCGATCAGCACGACCGGCTCCCCGATGCCGCGCACCTCTTCCCCTCCCGGCGCATTCCGTCACGCCGCGAGCAGGAACCGCGCTCCGTCCTGCGGGACGAGTTGAGACCCCAGATCCTCAGTGAGACTGGGGCTGCCGAGCCGTCGAAGGTCTTCGTTGAAATCGCCCAGCCTCGGCGACAGCGTCAGAACCTCGATCCCGAGCTGCCGCGCACGCCGGCTCAACCGTTCCATCCCACTGCGTCCGGCAGGATCAGCATCGACAGCGACGTAGAGACGCCCCAGCGAAGGCGGGAGCTGGATCGCGGCAAGGTGGTTGGCCGACAGGCCAGCGATCATCGGCATCCTGGGCATGACCATGCGCAGCGACATCATGGTCTCGACGCCTTCGCCGGCCGCCATCACCGGGTTGGATTCGTCGGAGCGCATGCCGAAGCGAACGCCGTTGCCGAGAAGGTCTCCCATCGCCCGCCGCTGCGACGCGACCGGCGCTTTCTCGCCAATGTCGTAGGGATGAAGCCAGGTGCGATGCACGCCGGTGATGCGTCCGCGATCGTCGGTGACGGCTGCGATCAGAGCCGGGAACGTGCGTGTCGGTGCATCATCATGGTCGCGATAATAGCAATGCGGATGGAAACGAAGGAACCGGTCATCGACGATCGCTGAGGCGATGCTACGGTGCTTCAGGTAACCATCGGCCCACGTGTCGGCGATCGGGCGCGCCATGGCGAACAGACGCCGTGCCGCCTCGGCGGTATTGCGCGGCTTCGACGAAAATCGTGATCCAGATAGGGGAGGGGGCTCCGGCAGGGGCAGGCTGAGGAAAGCCCGCGCTTCATCCTTGGCGTCGCGGATGTCGGTGAGGCCACGGTTGAGTGCGATCAGATCCAGCAGGTCGCCATGCTCACCGGTTGCGCCATCGGTCCACTTGCCGGCAGCACCCTTGCCGTAGTCGGGGCCGCTGAGCCTGACATAGAGGGATCGCCCCGGCGTGCCGAGCGTGTCGCCGACAAGCCAATAGCGACCTTCCTTGTGACCGGCACGGAGATAATGCCGGCACACCGCTTCGGCGTGATGCGCGAGGCGGCGTGCCAGCTCGGAGGTCGAGTTGGCGGAGGACATCGTGACGGCCTCCGATCAAGCGGCCGCGCGGTCGATGACCGTCGTGAGCGGGTGGCGATCCAGCAGCCGGCCAACGACATCGAAGCCCGACACGCCGACCGGGACGAAGAAGCGCAGCTTCCAGGCGATGATCTCGCTGAAAAGGCCCATCGCGCGGAGCCGGTCCCGCATGCCCTCAGTGAACCCGGTGAGCTCGACGCGATGATCGTTCATCACGCGCACCCGGCGAAGCTGGAGCCCGTCGGCAAGTTGCAGGACGGCGCGGCCGGCCGAGACCGCCTCCCATGCTTCCCCTGTGGTGAGCGTCGGCGCGCCATCCTGGCCAAGATTGCGATAGAGCGTCGAGAGTGCCGCCGGCGAAATCAGCCGGCCGATGACGCGCTCGCCGTCATCGGTCTGCAGGCGGTAGACCTTGCAGGTCTCGTCGGGGATTCGCTTCCAGATCGGGAGCAGAAGGCCGGTGACGACATGAAACGTCGACGTCGTGAACTCCGGCAGGTCCGCGATCTCGGCAGACCAGGCCGCAACGAAGCTCTCGCGATCCGCTTCCTCCCAATGCGTCTGCGACAGCGCGTCGAGGCCGATCGCATGCCGCTCCGTCGGCCGCAGCAGGCGGACGCGGCGCTCCACCTCGCCGTCGTCGAGCATCAGGCTCGCAGCGGAAACCTGGACGGCGGCGCGGTTCGACTTGGCATTGATCAGCAGCCTGGCATCACGCTCGGCAACGCGCTGCAACGCCTCGTCGAGCGACATCGGCTCGTTGCGATCCTTCCGCGCGATCGTGAAGACGCGGGTTTCGGCGCCGGAGGCGTCATGGACGTAGACGGTGCGGCGCTTGGCGACGACCATGCTGTCGGCCCGCACGGTCTCGACGCCGGCGTCGTAGTGACCCGAGGCAATGGCCCCCTCGATCTTCGCCACCAGGATGGTCTCGAAGACATCGAAGAGCAGGTTTTGCGTGCCGATGGTCAGAGCGAGCAAACGGTTCAGGAAGGTGGTGATCGCCGGCAGCTCCTCCCGGATCGATCCGTCGCTATCGGTCAGCGAAAGGCCCGTGGCGCTCTCGAACTGCTGCAGCGAGCACCCGTCGATCTTGCCAGTGAGGAGGCGCAGATAGAATTGCCGCAGCGCCGCTTTCGCGTAAGCCGATTCGAGATTGTCATCGGCGCGGAACAGGCCCTGGCCGCCGGTCTGGCGCTGGCCCTTGGTGATGGCGCCGAGCGTGTCGAGCCGGCGCGCGATCGTCGACAGGAAGCGCTTTTCCGCCTTCACATTGGTCGCAACCGGACGGAAGAGAGGCGGCTGCGCCTGATTGGTGCGGTTCGTCCGCCCGAGGCCCTGGATGGCCGTGTCGGCTTTCCACCCGGCCTCGAGGAGGTAGTGGACGCGCAGGCGCCGGTTCCGCGCCGAGAGTTCGGCGTGGTAGCTGCGGCCGGTGCCGCCCGCATCGGAGAAGACGAGGATGCGCTTGTCGTCGTCCATGAACGCCTGCGTCTCGGCGAGGTTTGCGGAGCCCGGGCGATTTTCGACGGCAAGGCGATCGAGGCCGTCCTTGCCGGCCTTGCGCACGATACGGCGGGACCGGCCGGTGACCTCTGCGACAATATCCGTCCCGAAGCGCTGGATGATCTGATCGAGTGCGCTCTGGACGGGATCGAGCCCCGCGAGATGCTCGATCATCCGGTCGCGGCGCGCCACGGCCTCGCGGCATTGCACCGGATGGCCATCCTCGAAGACCGGCCGCGACGACAGATTGCCCTCGCTGTCCGTGAAAGGCTGAAAAAGCTGCGTCGGAAAGGAATGCTGGAGATAGTCCAGCACGTATTCCCTCGGCGTCACGTCGACCTGGATATCGCCCCAGTCCTCGGTCGGGATCTCGGCGAGCCGTCGCTCGAGCAGAGCCTCGCCGGTCGACACGATCTGAATAACCGCCGCGTGGCCAGCGGCGAGATCCTGATCGACGGCAGCGATCAGGCTCGGGGTTTTCATCGCGGTAATGAGGTGGCTAAAGAAGCGCTGCTTCGAACTTTCAAACGCCGAGAGCGCGGCCGACATCGCCTGGCCATTGAGCGTGCCCTTGCTCGAGCGGATGTTCGAGGCTTCCATCGCCGCGCGCAGGTTGTTGTGGATGATCTGGAAGGCGCCGGCATAAGCATCGTAGATGCGGATCTGATCGGGGGTGAGCTGATGCTCGACGAGCTCATATTCGACGCCCTCATAGGAGAGCGACCGCGCGGCGTAGAGCCCGAGCGCCTTCAGGTCGCGCGCCAGCACCTCCATCGCGGCGACGCCACCGTCTTCGATGGCGGCGACGAATTCCGCGCGATTGGCGAAGGGGAAGTCGGTGCCGCCCCACAGGCCGAGGCGCTGGGCGTAGGCCAGGTTCTCGACGGTCGTCGCGCCCGTCGCCGAGACGTAGAGGATGCGGGCGTCCGGCAACGCGTGCTGCAGCCGCAGTCCGGCCTTGCCCTGCTGCGAGGCCGCCTGGTCGCCGCGCTCGGTCTTGCCGCCGGCGGCGTTGGCCATGGCGTGGGCCTCGTCGAACACGATCACGCCATCGAAGTCCTTGCCGAGCCAGTCGACGATCTGCTGGACGCGGCTGACCTTACCCTCGCGCTCCTGCGAGCGGATCGTGGCGTAGGTGGTGAACAGGATGCCTTCGTCGAGGCGGATCGCCGAGCCCTGGCGAAACCGCGACAGTGGCGTGACCAGGAGACGTTCCTGGCCGAGGGCCGACCAGTCGCGCTGCGCATCTTCCAGCAGCTTGTCCGACTTCGAGACCCAGACGGCGCGCCGACGGCCGTGCAGCCAATTGTCGAGCAGGACGCCGGCGACCTGGCGGCCCTTACCGGCCCCCGTCCCGTCGCCGAGGAACCAGCCGCGCCTGAAACGAACCGCGTTCTCGGCATCGTCTGGCGCCGCGGCGACCACGTCATAGGTCGCATCGACCGTCCAGGACCCCGCGAGATGACCCGCATGGGCCTCGCCGGCATAGATCACGCTCTCCAGCTGCGCGTCGGAGAGCAGGCCCTCGGTGATCACTTTCGCGGGGAGCCGCGGGCGACAGGCCGGCTTGGGCGGCGCGACCGAGGCCATTGCCGCCGATTGCACCAGAAGGGTCGGATGCGGCATCGCGTCCGGAATCCGGATCGATTGCAGCGCGTAGCCCTCATAGATCGCGTCCGAGAGGCTGCCGCGCTCGGTCGGCGCCCAATCCACGGTCTCGTATGCGAGCTCGACAACCGGCTCGTCAGGCGCCGGCAGCATGGTCGAACGAAGTGGACGCGACGCGGTCGATGGGATCTGGCGCGGCTGCCTGACGATCGACGGGGAGGACGAGCGAGCCGCCGCCATCCCAATGGGCGCGCGCTTCGGCAGCCGCTCGGCGATCCAGTCCAGCAGCATGCCGACGTCGGACGCGGCACCGGGCGAGACCGGAAACGCGCTCGCATCCTCGGCTGGCACCTTGTCGATGACCGTCAGCCTCGTCTCGATCGTCGTGCCGTGAGGCGCGTAGACGCGGCCGTCAATGGCTGCGGAGAACACGACGCGCCCACGTTCCTGGAGGCGGATGAAGCCGTCGCGCCACCGTGGCGCATCCGGCGCCATGCTCGCTCCGGTGATCGCGACCAGTCGGCCGCCGTCCCTCAACCTCGCGAAGGCAGACACGAGATGCTGGAACGCGGCGTCCCGCACTGTCCCATCGACATGAGCGGCAACGGAGAATGGCGGGTTCATCAGGACGACGGTGGGGCCACTGCCCTCGTCGAGCCGATCATCGATCTGGGCCGCATCGTGGTGCGTGACCGTGACCGAAGGAAACAGCATCCCGAGCAGATCCGCGCGCGTCGCGGCAAGCTCGTTGAGCATCATGCTCACGCCAGGCTGCTCCGCAAGAATGGCGAGGAGCCCGGTGCCGGCCGAGGGTTCGAGCACGACGTCCCCGTCCGTGACGCCAGCGGCAACAGCCGCGACGAAGCCGAGGTCGATCGGCGTCGAGAACTGCTGAAAGCTCTGGCTTTCCTCGGAGCGACGGGTCTGGGTCGGCAGCAGCGCCGCGACGCGCGAGAGCATCGCGAGAAGCGCCGCGGGCTTTGCCGCCTGCCGGCGCATGGCCGGGCCATACTTGCGCAGGAACAGGACCTGCGCGGCCTCGCAGGCCTCATAGGCGTCGCGCCAGAGCCACCTGCCATCCGAATCCGAGCCGCCGGTGGCCGCCTCCATCGCACTGCGGAGAATGGGGGTGGTGATGCGGCGCCCGCGTGCGAGCTCTGGCAGAAGGAACTCGGCGGCCGCAAGAATTTGGGCTGCAGTCAATGGGGCGGACGAGGCGGGAGCCGGAGATACAGCGGCACCCGCTGCAGACGAGGGGGAAAGGCCGTTCATGTGGGACGATCCGGGAGAGCTGGGACGGGCAATCCGCCGGTCGCTCTCTCTCAGTCCCGGCCGGATCCCCCCGTTCCGGCCTTTCTCTCACTCTCGGGTCGGCACGCCTGGCCGCGGCACTTGGCGGCGGCCAGCGCGCGGCGGGTCAGGAAACATCGAAGTCATCAGCCAGGCCAAGCTCTTTCAGCCTCGCGACATCTTCGAGACGGACAATTTCGAAGTCGTCGGATCGGTGGCTGAACTCGCCGCGCCACACCTCTCCGAGCGTCGCCCACGCCCCATCCGGCCACACTGCGATATCGTCGGGATGGTACGGCGGCGTCTGCATGGTCGTCCTGCTCATGATCCAGTCTTTCTGAAATTGGTCGGGGTCATTCCCGATGACGCCATAGGAGAGGGCTGGACGGCGCGGTCACCGAGTAGACGAGGGGAACCCCTCGCGGGTTGACCGACACAGCCGGCGAGACCGCTACCAAGGTGGCAATGGAAGGGATGGCCACGGCTCATACACGGGGCATGGGCAAGATGACCGCCAGGACAGACGGTATGCCGGAACCGGAACTATGCCGGATCGCGCCGGAACAGCGGGGACGCCTCCATGGGTACGTGATGAATCGGCGGCGTTAGGCCGCCTGGCGCCACCAGGCGATGCGCTCCTCGCGCGTCGCGCTGGCGAGCCGCAGCAGGAGGTCGCCATGGCACGCTGCCGGCGCGCAGAAGCAGACGAGATCGTGACCGCGAAGCTCGTCGAGAGCTCGAAGAAGATGATGCTGGTCATGCAGCCAGCGCTCATGTTTCGCGATGACGGTCGCACGATCGCCATCGGGGCCAATCCTGAATGGATTGCCCCACTTTGTCCCGCGGCCGATATAGATGGCGCCGTGCGGGACGCCGACCTTGTGCTTGTTGAGAACCTTGCACATCGCCGTCACCTCCTGATCCGCGCTGCAACGGCATGTCGGCGGGACGCAGCCAGGCTTTGCAGGTCACGCTCGACCTCATGGTCGGGGCGGAAACGGCGTGTCCGTTGACCCGCAAAGTGCGGCGTCCAGACAGGACCTGTTGCGGGCGCGTCAGGTCGACGGCGACGTCGCCGGCGGTTCGAGAGGCGGCAGATAGGCGTCGTAGGGGTCCGCATCGGCGAGACGACCAAAGGGGGTCATCGTGAAGTCGGCGCCGTCGCGACCGACGGCACAGATCACGTATCGCGGCGCACCGGTCACCGCGTCAGCACATTCCAGCAAAGCGAGGTTTCCGTCGCGGGCGGCCCGCAGGAGCGTCTGGAAGTTCGCGCGTGCATGGTCGGGTATAGCCATGGCAGGTCTCCTGAATCAAAAGCCCGGCACAGTGGCCGGGCGCAAACGGAGGCGTGAGCAGGGAAGGGGAGGTCAGCCGGGCGCCTGATCGCGCCTCTCGGCGGCACGAATGGCCGCGACCGCCGCGCGAAACTCGGCGGCGCCTTGTTCTTCCGACAGATCGCTGCAAGCGACGACATCGAGACAGGCGGAGCGAATGTCGCTCTCGGTCACCGCGTCCGGGTTGATCGAGGTGAGATCGGGGTCGGCCCCGATCGCCTCGGCAATCTGCTCCTTGACCGCGTGCTCGCGGACACGAAGAAGAACATGCGTGCCGGCATAGAGGGCATCATGCGCATCGTCTCCAAGGAAGTCCTCGACGATGTCGTTGGTGGATTTGCCACGGATGGCGTCAGCCGTGATGACGACGGCCATGCCACCGAAACCGTCCGGACGCATCCGGGTGCAGGTGAAGGCGGAGATGGCGGTGACATGGTCGAGGGTCGGCGAGCGCCGGACGATGTCCTGCAGGATGAATTCCCACGACATCCCGCTGAGGTCGATCTCGACATGGGTGTCGTCATCGGTGAGCGCCGCGATCCTTTCAGAGATATAGGCGTTCACGGTACTCTCGGTGTCGGCCGAGGCGGCGATCGCACGCCGAAGGTCTGGAACCGGGAGCTCGAAGCTGTCGCTCGGACCGATCTCGGCGAAGAGGTACAGACCGTCTCCGTCCGCCTCGGTGTCGAAGATGTGGCCGAGGATCAAGCGCTCGAGCGCCGTCATGTCGGCACTGGGGATGGTCGGTTGGATCACCGTGGGAGAGTGATAGTCAGCCATTAGGTCTGCTCCTGAAATGAAAAGCCTGGCGTGAGGGCCGGGAAGCGGAAAGGACGGACGACGTGTTCGCATCGGCGGATGCGACGGATCGCGATGGTGGACGACGAGCGCGTCACAGGCGGAATGTGCGGACGAGCTCCTGAGCGTTGCGGTGATGTTCGAGCATCACGCGATAGAACTGCTTGCGCTGGGCACGCTTGGCGGGATCGTGCCGGGCTTGTCGCGCGAGCTTGCGAGACGCGGCGCGGACGACGGCTTGCCAGCTCGCATGAACGGTGATGTCGAGCCGAAGATAAGTGCCGTACATGATCAGGCCGCCTCCGTGCTCGCTGCCGCCAGGGCGGGATCGACCTGGAGTTCAAGGCGCTGCGCGCGCCCCATCCAGGGCTCCGGGCGGATGGTCCGAACCCAATCGGCGAAGGACGGGATGAAGCCGAGATCCTCCTGAACGTGCTGTTCGCCGACCCAGCGGGTCGGGATCACACGGCCGGTCGAGAGCGTGATCGTGGTGCCGAAAATGGTCTCCGCCATGAAGATGCCCTCGGCGTGGTGCCGCAAGGCGCGGTGGCGAAAGTCCGCGGTGATCTGCTTCGATGCATCGAACCAGCTATGAATTGCGAGATAGTCCTCGACCGTTCCGCCCCATTTCTTCACCGAGGACAGGGCGTGGTGATAGGGATGTGCCATCGTCGCCTCCTCAGAACTCGTGGACGTAGTTTTCGGTGGCGCTGTAGCGCTCGTTGTAGTCGAGGCTGATCGACCGCTGTTCGACGTCGAATGTGAAATCGCCATAGGCGCCGTCGCCGTCCGGCCATCCGCCATGGGTCTGGCCGAGGAAGTCGTAGGCGAGTTCCTCGATGGCGGCCCGCAGCGACAGCAACTGCGTCCTGGCTTCCGGCTCACCCCACGCAAGCCCGGCTATTTCGACCAGGGTGTCCGGAAGCGAGACGGCCTCGGCTCCCGCGAGGGCGTCGATGCTCTCGATCTGCCCACTATCGCCATAGCCGTCGAAATTGACGGCGACACTGGTGATGCCGGCGGCCGCGAGCGCGTCGAACAGCGTCTCCTTGTTCGATGTGAGACGATCAACGGCCTGCCGATGGCTTTCGTCGAGTTTGCTCGACCAGTCGTCGAGGCCGGCCGGCGTGATCGGCGTAGGGTTGTCCTTGGTCATGATGGGCTCCTGAAAATGAAAAGCCCGGCTCGAAGCCGGGCGGGTTGGGGACGCTTGAGGAGAAGTGTGCACAGGACAAACCGCGGTCGATCACGGCGGCGCCGGGATCACCTGGTATTCGACGGGTCGTCCGTCGACGAAGGTCGGCACCAGCAGGCGAGCACGTTCGCAAGCGGCGTCGGCGTCCCTGCGCTCGAGAAAGCGAAACGCCCGTGCAATCGACAGGGAAGCGCGTGTTCCCCATTCGGGGTCCCAGCCGCACAGGTAGTCCTGTTCGCCGAAGCTGTTGATCACGCGGGCGACGACGAAACCGGTCGGCGGGATGTCGCCGATATCGGGGTCGCGGGCGCCGGCAAGGATCGCTTCGCCCTTGGCGATCGCCGCATGGGCGCGCGGAATCCAGTAGGATCTTTCCTGCCCATCGAGATCGCGGTCCTGGGCGAGCAGTTTCAGCAGCCCGAGCAGGATCTCGAAATGATCGGCCTTGCGAGTGACGCCCTCGCCGAAGTGGCTCGGCACCGGCAACGCGACGCCATAATAGGCGGCGTCGACGCCGGGCCAGATGCCGGACACATAGGTCTCTCCGGCGCTCTCATAGTCGCGCTGCTCGCGCGACCAGTCGTCGTCCTCGATGGCCAGACGGCACGCCTGTGCGAGCGTCTCGGCCTCGTAAGTCTGATGCCGGAAAACCGGCAGGTGGTAGGTGGTCTCGATGGTGAAGGCGGGCATCGTCGTGCTCCTGAAACGAAAGCAGCCCGGCATCGCTGCCGGGCTGCCAGGTTGATGGGGATGGGACATCAGGCGGCGCGCGATGCGCCCGGTCCGGTGGCCATCACGGCGCGAACCTGCGCGGCGAGGGCGGGTATGTCGTCGAGCAGGGACAGCGGCGCGAAGTGATTGGCACCGCCGGTATAGTCGCGGCGATCGCGACAGGTGCGAATGAGAATGCCGGTGTCGGCGCGGGTCACCGGCTGGCAGACCTGCACATAGATCTGCTCGCCATGGAGAGTGATTTCGCCCGAGACGGCGATGCCGCCCTGGTTCGAGCGTAGATCGAAGCGGCCGGCAGGAAGGCGCAATTCAGCGACGAGCTGGCGCAGGCGCGCTCGGGCCGTCGCGTGGAACCGGCGCTTACGTTCAGCGTGATAGGAGCAGTCGGCGTACCAGTCCATCACACGGCCTCCTGCGCCGGAGACCCCGATGCGTCGGCGTCGGCGGATGCATCGCCGAGGTCGTCGACCAGCTCGATGCGGGCCCCGGGGTGTCGGTTCTGCCTGAGCCAGGCATCGGCCGCGGCGCGGTCATCGGCGAGATGGAGAAGCTCGACGGCTTCGCCATAGGGCCGCACGATGCGCCAGCTATCCGGCTTCGGAACGTCGATCACCTTGAACTGCAAGGCGCTGTCGATGCCATGGGTGCGGTGGACGATGACGAGCATGACGCTGGCACCGCCGATGTCGCCCTCATGCAAGGTGATGGTAGCGGGCCAGGCGAACCGGCCGGTTCCGAAGGGCGGGGACTTGCGGATGAGCCGGCCGACGCCGTTTGACCGCTCCCACGCTGCGAGCTTCCTGGTGAAACGTGCGGGCGGCCGTCGGAGAACCGGATGAGGGCGCCGAGCGGCGCGTTGTCGTAGATCGCTTTCGCGGACATGATGAGCTCCAGAAACGACGAAGCCCGGCGCGGGGCCGGGCTCGTCTGCGGGATGATGGGTGAGAAAGTGCCGGGGCGACCGATGCCGCCCCGGCGTGTCAGCGGATCACTCGGCCGCGTCGAGGTGTTCGAGCTCGCCGTCGGGATCGCCATCCGCGCCTTCGTCGGCATCGATGTCGCCGGCGAGGAATTCAGGCAGGTCCTCGTCGCCCGCGTCGCCGGCCGATGCGTCGAGTTCCTCGTCGGACATCTCGCGCGTGCGCAGCGGCTCGGGAAGCCAGCTGGAATCGGCGAGCAGGCGCTGGGCTTCCGCCGCCATGTCGGCCTTCTTCAGGTGGTCGATGAGCTGGGCGGACTGCTCGCCCTTCGCCTCGCGAACCGCCTCGAGGATCCGGACCTTGGGCACGCGGCCGAGATAGTTCTCGACGGTGGGAACCCAGCCGACCGCCGCCATGTCCAGCGTCACGGCGCGCGCCAGATGATCGGCGTGAGCCTGCCGGTCCTTGTTGCGGTTCCAGGGCTCATGCACGGCGTTCACCGAGAGCGACGCGCAGTACGCGAAGAGCGCCTGGCGGCTGTCGCCGTCGAAAGCGACCAGGGCATTCCACAGGTCTGCCGACTTCTCCGGCAGGTGCTTCTGCCATTCTTCGTGCCGCTCGCCGATCGCCTTGGCGGACGGCGTGTCCTTCAGGCCCGGTGCCTGAGCCGTGAAGCCGGTGCTCTTGGCGGTGATCTCGACGCAGGTGTCCGACGCATAGCGGTAGAAGGCGTTCAGCACGAGCACGTGCAGCACCGCGAGGAAGGCCGTGTCGAAATTCGCCCCGACCGCCTCGCGCAGGGCCAGCGTGCGATGCGCCGTCAGCTCGATGATCAGACGCTCGGAAAGCGGACGGAGGGCGTCCTCCTCCGGTTCCGACTCCGCGCCGCCGCTCTCGCCTGCGGGCTCGCCGCCGACGGTGATCGCCGCCTGCGAGGTAGATGCACGAACGCCCGCACCGGGGTTGTCGCCCCCGATCTCCGAGCCGGCATCGGCGTCAGGGGCTACCTCGTCGTCCGGCCTGACGAAGCCACGCTCGATCTCGAGCGCACCATCCTCATCGATACTGACGAACACGCCGGCGCGCGCGATCTCGGCCGTATCGTAGCGAAGCGGGCGATCCTCAAAGGCGGCGATCGCCGTCTCCAACTCGCCGAAGCGCTCGTCGACCTCGTCGGGAAGCTCGTCGGCGCCGTCATACTGCTCGTTCAGCGCATCGAACTCGGCCTTGAGCGCCTCGTAGCCCGCAAGCTCATCCGCCGACATGTCGATCGGTTCACCAACCAGACGGCGCAGGCCGTTTGCGTAGCCGTACTTGAAGTCGAGTGCCGCCGAGACCCATTTCCAGCCCTCGCTCGCGATGGCCTGCGCCTCCACCTTGAGCTTGTCGTCGACCAGCCGGTCGAGAAGCGCCGGATCCTGCAGCCAGCCGCCATGATCGTCGGTGAAGAGATCACGCATCACCACGCCGCCGGCGGCCTCGTAAGCCTCGATTCCGACGAACTGAGCGCGACGGTCGCTGACGCGCACCGCGCTCTCGGTGAGAAGCCTGCGGATGTAATAGGCCTCCTTGTTGTAGGAACGGGACAGGCTGTCCCAGACCTGCTCCTGGCGGGCATGGTCCGAGGAGACGCTGAACGCGGTGAGCTGCTCCAGCGTCATATCCTCGGCCGCATAGACCTCGAGCAGCTTTTCCGAGATGGTCGTGAGCCGCAGCCGCTGCTTGACGACATTGACCGGCACGAAGAAGCGTGCGGCGATCTCCTCCTCGCTAAGGCCCTTGTCGATCAGGGCCTTGAAGCTGCGGAACTGGTCGAGCGGGTGGAGCGCCTGGCGCTGGACGTTCTCGGCAAGCGAATCCTCCTCCGCCGAGGTGCCGGACGAGGCGTCCCCGACGACGCAGGGCACCAACGCAGTCTTGGCGAGGCGCTTCTGCTTCACGAGGAGTTCGAGGGCACGATAGCGGCGGCCGCCGGCGGGAACCTCGTACATGCCGGTCTCGGTTCCCTCCTCGTCGAGCACGGGGCGGACATTCAGGCTCTGCAACAGCTTGCGGCGGGCGATATCCTCCGCCAGTTCCTCGACGCTCACGCCGGCCTTGATCCGGCGAACATTCGCCTGGGACAGGATCAGCTTGTTGAAGGCGATGTCCCGGGCGCCGTTCAGGACGATCTTCTGGATGGCAGGTGCCATGTTCGTTCTCCGTGGCGGACCGGCCGGGAGCCTCTCTCCCCGCCTCCTGATCCGTCACGAAGTGACCCGGCCCCTCTCTCGCTCTCGGCTCGGGCACGAACGGCCGCAGCCCGGCCGGCGCCCGCGACGGAAATGTTGACGGCCGAACAACGATCTGGAACCGAGCGCCCCGACTCGGTATGAAAGCTGCGGGGCGGTACGCGCCGCCCTGGGGCGTGGAAACCCCAAGAGTACCGGTTTGGCGCCGGCCGTTACGGCGCCGGATTCCTTGACCATGCGGTCGGGGAGCCTGCGACGTATGTCCAGGCGCCCCCGGGTGCTAAAGGTCGTAGGGACCGGGTACTCTCGGTTTTCCAACTCCCCGATCATGGGTGGTCGAGGGCATGTTTGCGGGGGCGGACCGCAGACACATGCCCTGGGAGTGGGAGACCGAGGCGTGGCAAAAGCCGTCGCACCCGAGCCGGGTTCCCTGGAGGAGCGCGCCGTCGCCGCGCACCGCGCCTATCTGATGGCGCTGGTCGCGTGGGAGCGCACGCTGCACCGGATGAACTGCGCAATCTGCAGCCCTTCAGATCTGTGCGAGAACGAGCGTGTGCAAGTCTGTGTCGCTGCCGAAGCCGAGAAAGAATCACGTCGGATCGCGTTCCGTGATCTCTGTGACGAACTTGGATTTGTTCCCGCCGGCCATGTTATTGCGTTGCCGGCAGAAGAATTATCGGCCTGCTGTGATTTAGCTTCGTCGCATTGAAGCGGAGTTGAGATCATCGGCTCAGACGCCGCACAGGCCTTCGCATTCGTTCGCGAAGAGATCCTGCTGACCGCGGTCGGCGGCGGTCGACAGATCCGCCTGCTCCAGCGGAACGGCCGAACGATGGAGGTAGAGCTCGGCGCGCATGCCCCGCATGCCTGTTCGAATCGCGCGGTCGACGGTGACCGCGTCACGCCACCCTTCCGCGTCGTGGTCGCGAAGAGCGCGCCACATGGCGTCGCTGTGGAACGGACACCCGATGCAGCTGCTCTTCGGCGGTCGAGGATATCCGTGCCGATCGAGCCAGCGCAGGCAATCCCAGCGAGTCATCCGCCGCTCGATCAGGGGCCAGCGATTGACCTGCCAGGCTTCCCGGCTCGGCTTCATCCGGACCACTTCGTCTAGCGAGATGCCGATCCACTGTTCGACGACAGCGTGGTTCGGCGAGTGTCGGCCGGTGAGACCTGCGAGCTCCCGGACCTTCCTGCGGATGGGCACGATCTTGTACTCTGACGTGCATTGGCGGCGGATCATGCCGACGTCGACGAGATCGGTCGCGAGGACCCGCTCGCCGATCTGGACGTCTTCGCCATCCTCATCTTCGCCATAGACGGCGATCGGGGCGCCAGCGGGCGTCACGGTGCGGGTGAAAGCGGGAATCGAAGCCCATCGCAGGCCGCGGGCGCCGTCCAGGAGATCCTCGCGGAGATTGCCGGCCGCGACAACATGCACCGGAAATGGCAGGACCGCCTCCGAACGGAGCCAGGCAAGATGATCATAGACCGCGCGTGGTTCCCAGCCGGTGTCGGCAAAGATCGCGCAGTGGGGGAGGGGGCCTATTTCGCCATGCGCCGCCATCAGGGCGAGAGTGGTCGACTGGACGCCGGCGCCGAGGCTGAGGATACGAAGCGGCTCCGCCGGGTCGTTCTTGACAGGGAGGCCGTGCATCACGCCGCCTCCTGCTCGGCGCCGTCCATGTCCTGGTCGGCGAGGCTGGCGGCTTCGGGAAGGAAGGCCAGCAGATAGTCGGCCGCTTTCGAGGCGGCGCTGGCGGCACGGACGATGGCGCGGTTGTCCTCGCGAACGATGTCCAGCCACGCGCCGAGATAATCTGCATGCCGAACGGTCGGGACGATGCCGAGCGACGCGCAGACGAAGGCGGCCGAGAGCTCGGCCACGCATTCCTCGATGAAGTAGGGCTTGGAGCCGAACGCTCCGCTCTGGTCGCGCCCGAGACGTTTCCTGGCTCCCGTCCAATGCGACAGCTCATGGGCGGCGGTGCGGGCGAAATTGATCGGGACGTGGAAGGCGCCAGGACGTGGCACTTGGACGTAGTCGTGCCGGGTGTCGTAAAAGGCCTGGTCGCCGCCGAGACGAAAATCGGCGCCGCTGGCCTTGATGAGGGCGTCGATCGCCGGCGGCACGACGGCGTCGGGAACAGCGGGCACCGGCGCCGTCAGCGTGTCGGGGAGACCGTCGCACTGGTCGGCGTTGAAGACGGTGAAGCGCTTCAGGAAGGGGATGCCGCCGCGCCCGTCACGGTCCCGGCTGCCGCGCGCATTGTCCTCGCCCGGCGTGAAGCGGCTGGCATAGACGACGGTGGTGCCATGCTCGCCCTTGCGCACGCTGCCGCCGAGCCCGAGCGCCTGGCGGAAGGTGAGCCAGTGCTGGGTGCTGAAGCCGTGCTCGATGACGGTGTGCCAGAGAATGAGGATGTTGATACCGGAGTATTTTCGCCCCGTCGTGGCGTTTCGCGGCATGGCCAGCGGGGCGGCGGCGGCGGACCAGGGCTGGACCCAGGGGACGCGGCCGGCCTCCAATTCGGCGATGATGCGGTCGGTGATGTCCTGGTAGAGTGACGCCCGGTTCGGGGCAGGGCGCCGGCGGGTGGCTGCATGGTCCATGGCGGGTCTCCGCGACGGGCCGGCCGCGAGCCACTCTCGCTGGTCCCTCGACCCGTCACGGCCGGACCGGCCACCCTCTCGCTCTCCTGGAGGGCCTGCCTCCCGCGCCCATCCTTTCCCGGCGATCCGCGGCTTGGCCTCTGCCGCGCGACCGATCGTTACCGCAGGCGCAGACCCGGGACGGGGCTGCGTGGAGACGGTGCAGCCGGCGGCATAGAGCGGGGTCCGACCCCCATCGGACGCGCCCTTGAACTGCCACCTTTATGGTGGCATATTTCGACCATGGAGAAGCGGCGGCCGACCTATGATCTCGAGGCCATCAAACTGGCACTGGGGTCGGTCGACCGCTTGGCGATGACGACATCGGCGCTGCGGGATGCGACGGCGCTCGGATTCGATCGTGGTGGCATCGTCGAGACGATTATCGGCATCGAGCGGCGCATGTTCTTCAAGTCGATGACAACGTTCGCCGATCATCGCGTCTGGCAGGACGTCTATCATGTGCCGGCGCGGGGATTGACGCTCTATGTGAAGTTCCAGGCGGACGTCATCACCGAGTTCACGGTCATGTCGTTCAAGGAGAAATGACCATGGCGATGAAAGAGACGGTGCTTCCCGACACCATGACGGCGCCGGAAACTGGCGAGATCCTGACGCGCAGCGTGCGGCCGTTCGTGGTGGCCTATAAGGGCGTGAGCCTCATGGTCGAGCTGCCCGGCTATTATCCGGCCGGCGAGGGCGACGGCATCCATGTCGGCAAGGACATGGCGGTGGTTGACGTGGCGCTGCGGACGCTGAAGGAACAGGTTGACGGCACGCCGTCGCCGGCGACGATCCGGCGTGTGCGCACCAAGCTGAACCTCTCCCAGCGTGACGCTGGCGCGTTGCTCAAGGTCGGCGAGAACGCCTTCGACAAATACGAGCGCGGGCTGGTCGAGCCGAGCGGCCCGACCAGCCAGCTGATCAAGCTGCTCGATCGCCATCCGGAGATGGCCGACGAGTTGCGCTGACTGGAGTGGATGTTTGGAGCTCTGCCATGCCGACCTGGCCGAAGGACAAATTGCTGAAGCATGGACCCGAGCTGCCGATGGAGGAGCGGATCCGGCGCTACCAGCACAACATACGCGCCATCCGGGAGTCCGGATGTCCAGTGCCGACATCGGCTTATGCCGATACGCTCGACCCTGCCGAGATCGAGCTCTGGTTTGCCGACAGCGCGTATCGTAGCCATCGCCTGAAAGAGGCGATCAAGGGATTGGCGGAGCTGCCACCGGATAGCGAGATTCCCTGACCGCGGGGACCCCGCCGGGGCCCCGCGTCGAGAGCGCCTCATCGCGCATAGGGATCATATTCGTGAATGACCGAGGCAGGGTCGCCGTCGAATTCGTCCGAGGGGAGAACGCCATAGCCGCCGTCGGACTCGAAGAGCGTGATGCAGACCATCAGGGTCTTGGCGAGGTTCCAGGCGTGGTCTTGAGCAAGGGTGAGGTTCTGCGACATCGTATCAGCTCCCGTCTTGCGGCGGGGACCATCCCCGCTCGACAGGCGCCCGAAGCGTCCGGATTACGGCCGCGATCACCTCGCAGGCGAAGCCGCAGAGGCCGCATGCGCGCATAGCGGACCCCTGGCGGGTTGATCGCAGAAGGCCATGGCCGAGACCAAGGAATTGCGCTGATTGAGAGCGGGGTGGCTCACCGTGGAAGCCCCGGGTGCCGGGGTCGCAGAACTCTGTCAGAAGCGGGCCGTACCCTGCCTCCGCAGCCTGCTGGCCGTCACGTCGGCTGATCCGAGCCGACCGTCATCACCAAAACGAATCGATCACGGGCAACTGATTCAATCATTGCGTTGGACCATGCGCGCACGCGCGTGGGACTGTGCATCATGCTAGACGATCATCGGCCCTCGCCATCAATGCTTCAGGTTCTCGTGCTCGACCGTATCGACGCGTCGCAGAACATGGCGCGTTACTATGTGCTGTCGATCGAGCCGACGTTATTCGGGGAGACGGCGATGGTGCGCGAATGGGGGCGGATCGGGAGCTTTGGGCAACGCCGCACTGAACTCTACGCGCAGCGCGAAGATGCGCGCATGGCGCTTGGAACGTGGCTGGATCGCAAGCTTCGGCGCGGCTATCAGCTTCGGATCGCGCCCGCACTCCACGGTGGGAACGGCACGACTCGATTGCCCGATAGCCGTCACGAATGATCGCGGCGCCAGTGCGCAATGGTGATTTCTAACCATACCCGCCGCGCTTGATTCATGAACTCCTCGGCTCGTTACCCAACAAGCCGAGGAATTTCTCATGCTTTTGCTCATCCCTGGCTCCGAGATCGCGCAGCATGGCGATCTGATGGAGCGCGTCTTCCGCTTCCGGCATGCCATCTTCGTCGAAGAGAAAGGCTGGAGCGACCTGCGCCAACCGGACGGGCTCGAACGGGACCGCTTCGACAACGCGCATGCGATTCATCAGGTCTGCCTGCGTGACGATGAGATCGTCGGTTACCAAAGACTGCTTCCGACGACACGCCCGCATTTGCTGAGCGACGTCCTGACCGATCTTTGCCGGAGCAAGCCGCCGCGGGGGCCACGCGTCTTCGAATGGACACGCTTTTGCGTGGCACCCCGTCATCGCGAGCTCCGCCCCAGCGCAAACGGACCATTCCTCGAGCTGGCGCAAGGCGTGGTCGAATGGGGCATGGCGCATCGCGTGGATACCGTCACCGTGGCAATCGATTGGCGGCTGATGGTGATCGCGATGCAGCTGCGGTTCTTCGTGCGCCCTCTCGGCTTTCCCAAGCGCATCGGCCGCGACGAGGTCGTGGCGCTGCGCATGTCATTCAACCGGGAAACCCTCACGACGATCCAGCAGGCGCGGCATTGCGAAGGCTCGGTTCTCCCTGACCCCGGATCACTGCCTTCGGCGGCATAACCCAACTCTCTTAGATCAGGAGGTGCGCCGTGATCCGAACCGCCGATACGAAGCTCATCGCGAGTGAACTGCATTCTCGCTACGAGCCGCCCCGCGCCGTCGCGCTGATCGGACGGACGTTGCAGAAGGCCCTCTTTGCCGGCAGGGCGGACGAGGTGGTGTTTTGGGCATTGGTTTACGCACACTATCGTGGCGGTGATCTGTGTGACGCGACTGAAGAGCAGCTCGCGGCATTCCGGAAAAATATTCTGCCGGATCCGCCCGACCTGAACTGAGCCAGTCGGACGATCAAACGTCGGTCGGCGCGACGACGATCGATGCGGTGGTTGCCGTCGGTGGGTTGGCGGCGAAGCCCGTCGACGTCGGGAAGTCTCCAGGTCCCGACGGTCCGCAGACAGCCTGTCCATCCTTGCAGTTGGGATCAGCCATGGCGCGGGCGTTGCTTGCCATACCGCAGATCGTCGTCCCGTTGATGTCGGAGAAGCCTGAGCATGACCCGGAATTTACCATCTTCTGGCAGTTGCCGGTGCCAAGCTGGATACACGCCGCGATGAAACTGGCGTCCACCTTCTGGCCGTCGAAGGTCGACATCGAGGCCAGCTGTTTCACGGCCGGCGCGTTGTAGCCCGCATTCGTCAGCCTGGCCCAGGCATCGACCTGATCCTGCAGCGACATGCACCCGTATCCGGCGCGATCCGTGCCGGCATATTTCTGGACATTGGCGTTGTTGAGCTGGAAGATTCCGGTGCAGCAACTGCCATTGTAGACGCCCTTGTTGCCGCCGGATTCGAAACGCCCGAGACCACCCAGCGAGCATGACGTCCCCTTGAGATCGTCGCGCAGGGAGGAGTTTCTCACCGCGTCGGTGATCTCCTGGGCTGAATAATTGGTGCGCTCGCAATATTGGCCTTTCTGCGCCAGCGCATGGCCTGTCACCGCCGCGAGCAACATCGGAACGAATGCGAGCGTCGTGATCAATCTGGCAAGCTGTCTACCCATGGTCGCCTCCTGGTGCAGGGAATCACCTGATCGAATAGGTCCGCGCGCAGCCGGGCACGTCGCGACCGCCGACATTGGTCCGGAAGGCGATGGTGCCGGCTGCCGGATCGAAGCGCGTGTAGGAATTGTCATTGCGGTTCTTCGCCGGGATGTCCGGATCGGCGTGATCCGCGTAGCAGCCCGTTGCCGTCTTGATGGCGAGAACCTTGCCGTTCTCGATGGTGACGATGCGCAGCGGACAGGTCGATGGCTCGATCTCGGCGCCGGCGTCGTTCGCGCCGCTGTCGCAATCGCGCGAGAGCGCGGTGCTGACAATGATCGTGCGGGACCCGTCGCGATAGGTCGAGGACAGGGCCGTCACCAGGGCATTCTTGCCATTGAGCGGTCGCTTGAGCTCGGTGGTGACGTAGGCATTCGCTTCGCGGATCACGTCCGGCCAGACGAGCGTCTGCAGGGTGTCGGTTTTCGATGGCGTCTGGAAATTGTGGAACGTCATCGGCTGCCAGGCCCCGGAGCCCTGGTCCTGCGCAACGGCGGCCGTTGAGAGGGTGGTAAGCCCGACAAGTGCGATGACGAGAAAGGAACGCATCGAAGCCTCCTGATGCTGAGATGGCCGGCCAGCATGGCATGGCCGCAGGGGCGGTCCGGGCCGCGGCGCAAGCCGCGCCCCGCAAGGGGTCGCCTTGACCGCGCCGTCAGCGGACATTGGATGATGGCGGGCGCGCAGCCGTTTGATCATGGCGCGCCCAGCGGGATGTTGTTCGAGCAGCCGTCGACGGCCTGATGGTCGATGACGAGGCCGGTCTTCACCGTCTTCGTCGCGACATCATAGGCAGCATAGGCGACGGTTCGGGCGAGGTCCACGGGTGCGCCCGCCGCGGCCGGCGCGAGTTCGAGGAAGCAGGCGCTCCCCCCGTCGAGGGTGCGAACCTGAATGCCTTCATAGATGGCGATCCGCAGGGGACAGAGTTTTATCGTGGCGCGCGCCGACGCCTGGACCTCTTTCAGCGTGCAGCCCGTCGCCGTGTTCAGGATGCTGAGCACGACCGCCTTCCTGGCGCTCCAAATGACGAAATGCGCCTCGGTCGCCGGGGCGTTGGCGCTTGCGTAGCGCGTGTCGCCGCGCGCGAGATAGGCGCGGTTGTTGTCCTCGATGGCGTCCTTCCAGATGTCGGCATAGGTGGCGGTGTCCGCCGTCGCGTGCTGGAGATCGGCATAGGACATCGGACGCCACGCTCCTGGATCTGCGGTGAGCGCCTGGGCATGAACGAGTGCCGGGATCACAAGAGACATCCATGCAGCGGCGATCGCTGGCATTCGTCGCGCGATATGCCGTGGAAAGCAGGTGCGCATTCCTTCAACAACATCTAGTATAATGAACCAATGTCGCACCCGTGGAAAGCCCCCGCCGCGCTATTCGTATCGATCGCGGCCCGGGACCCAGCGCCACGCGTCTTTCGGCGAGCGCTCACCGCCGCGCCAGGGGACAAGGGTTCGCGGCGGATCGACCGGCTGCATGTTCCAGACAGAGCGGTAATGATAGAAGTTCGCGGTCTCGCGCCTGAGACGTCTGCCCCCGGCATCGAGAAAATCTGTGGCGCAATGCACGACGGGTCCCCGGTAGCGGCTGACGCGCGCGGTCTGGGCATCGAGCGCTCCGGGCTTGCAGCCGAAGAGCCAGACAGAGGTCGCGCGCGACGGCGGGATCGGGTCGTCGCCAAGCAGCCGGCGATAGGCGTCGTTGGCCTGGGCCTGCGTCGGATAGGAGAAGCGTTCGGTCAGGATCGGGGCGAACGTCGTCCGATCGGGAGCGTATTCGAGGCGCCCGGGCTGAACGCGGTCTGGCTCGTAGAGCGTGTCGCGCGATGGCAGAGGCAACGCCTCGACAACCGGCGACGTCGGGGCGGCGCAAGCCGCCAGGGCGAGCGCCAGAAGCCCGGGCGCGAGATAGGCCGCGACGTTCATGGCGCGGCCTCGGCGCCTTTCTTCGCGATGGCACGCCGCCGATCGCTGGTCCGGTACTCCCAGGGCATCTGGAACGTGCTGGCCCAGATGCCCCGATAGGCTTTGCGCGCGTCCCTCTCGGCCGACACATAGGCGCGGATCGCGGGATCCTGCTCGCTTGGCGGCAGGGTCATCGCAATGCCGTCGCGGATCATGTCGGCGCCGATATCGGCGTGATCCGCCGAGGCGCAGCGCGCGAGGTGCTCGCCCTGCTCATCGCGAAGAATGTTGCAGGCAACCCATTTGTTGAGCGTTGCCGAGACCAGCCAAGCCGCCGCCACGGTGCCGCACGGCCAGGGCTGACGGCCGAGATGAGCGGCTTGCCCTGGCGCACAGGTGTCGATGCCGTAGAGCCGATAGACAGCCTGCGTCTCGATATCGCGAAAGCGCGTCCCGTCGAGAACCTCGACGCGCAGCGGTGGCGATTGCAGCGCGCTACCTGGCGAGTAAAGGCCGGATCTTTCCGGCGATTGCGCGCCGGCCAATGTGGTCGCGGCAAGCGTGGCGACCATGACGATGGTCCCCGTTCTGGCGCCGCGGTTACGCCCCCGCGTCATCACGGTTGCCCAGGTCGAGCTTGTGGAAGGCATTGGCGATGACGTCGGTGGTGTAGACTGTCTCACCGGCCTTATCCTTATATGAGCCGTCGGCGATGCGGCACTCCGCGTAGACGGCGTCGCCTTTGACGACATGGGTCAGCGCCCATTGGGCGACCTTTTCGTTCAGCAGGCTGATCGTCACCCAGTCGGTCTCTTCCTTTCGCTCGCCCTTGCTGTCGGTCCAGACGCGATCGGTCGCGACATTGACCTTGGCGGTCTTGCCAAAGGCCTTCGGTGCCTGTCCGACATGGCCGCGAAGGATGAACAGGTTGGTGGTTCTCATGGGCAAGGCTCCCTCGGCTGGTGGTGGCGTTGGTCATGGCGGCGCGATCCCTGGCGTGTCCGGGGCGCTCGAGGCTGTTGGCTGCGACGGCGTCGTAGCCGATCGATCCGCCCGGAGCGCGCGCAGGATGATGGCGTTCGGTTCGGGCAGGTCGGCGAAGGCCCACAGCCCGGCGTGTCCGCGTTGCGCCACGAGCTGCGCGACGAAGTAGGGCGGGTGGACCGGCTTGCCGTCGGGTGTCAGCGCCGCGAAGCCGTAGCCGGTCGAAATCAGCGCGGTGCCGAGATCGATCCGTGAGCCGGCGCCTGCTCCGCTCAATGGTTGCGCGATGCAGAACACGAAGACCGTGCGCGCCTCCGGCAGGGCAGCCGCCTGGTAGCATTGTGGCTTCAGGTCCCGCGTCAGCGCGATCAGCATCGCGAGCGAGGCCTCGCCGCAGTCACGCTTCACGCCATGCGCATTGGTGACGATGGTGCCGCGCAGGCAGGACTGAACCCCATAAAGGCGATAGATCACGCCGCCGTCCGTCCAGCTGTCGCCGGTCTGGTAGACAGCGTTGCCTGGGACGGCAAACCAGCCCGGCGCGGCGGACTGCGCCGCCACGGGCGATACCGCGGCCGCCAGCACGAGGAGCGCGACGCGGACGCGGCGCATCTCAGTATCCCCTCAGCGAGAAATAAAAGCGCTGCGCGCCGTTCGCCGTGGAGATGTCGACATAATTGGGCTCGGTGCGAGCCTGCCGTGGTGTCGTGGGATAGGTGGTCTCACACGACCCATCGTCACCACTATGGCAATCGCGCCGCGGTTTGGAGGTGTCGGCGCAAAGATCACCGTTCGGCGCCGGCACGAGCGCGTCGGTATCGCCGCCGGTTCGTTGCATGGGCGTCGTGCCGGTCGGGCAGGCGAAATAGGGCTCAAAGCCAAGGCGCCCGGCATTGCCTTCCGGGCAGGTCGGCCAGGACCCGCCGCGCGCGAGCGACCGGAAGAGCTGCTGCATGACCGGCACGCAATAGGGGATGCCCGACCAGCTGGGCGCCGTGGCAGCGGCGCAAAGGAGTACCTTGCAGCCAAATGAGGCATCCTGCGCCCCGGCTCCGCCGGGCCCAAGCGCGCCGCCGGTGACGATTATCGCCATCGCCAACCACTGAGGCCGCTTCATCCGCCCTCCTTTTCGGTCCTCTAGGAAAACCCGTCGCCAGTCGTGTTGCCATCGTATCAACATTCAATATATTGTCCATGGCGAATTGATTTGAGGGCAGGGCATGTGGATTCGCGGCTTGACGATCGGAACGCTCCTGACGACCGGGATGGCAGGGGCCAGCGCGCAGAGCGGAGCGCCTACGACGCTCGCCACCGTCGACAGTTCCGGCCGCGTCGTCCCGATCGAAGCGCCGGCGCAACCGGTCGAGATACTCCAGGGTCAGAAGGGCGCGGCATCTCCCTGTGCGCCTGCCACGGACCTCGCATCCGATGCCGCGAGGGCGCTGATCGTGAGGATCGCCACAGAGGAGAAGTTCTATCCGGACTTCGTCTTGTCGGTCGCCAAGATCGAGAGCCGCTATCTGTCGACGGCGCTATCGGAAAAGGGCGCGTATGGCCTGATGCAGTTGATGCCCGAGACGGCGCAGCGTTTCGATGTCGATCTGTGCGACCCGGTAGGCAATGTACGCGGCGGCGTCCGCTTTCTGCGCGCGCTGCACGAGCGCTACCGGAATCCGTTCTTCATTCTCGCCGCCTACAACGCCGGTGAGGCCGCCGTGCAAAAAAGCCGCGGTGTTCCGCCTTATCCCGAGACCGTGCGTTTCGTCGCCGACGTCATGAACGACTTCTATACATGGCCAGACCCCGCCGCGGCCGCGACAGTCGGCGCCGCGCGGGTCGCGTCGGCCGCTGCCGACATCATCCAACCTCTCTCCGGCGGCGCTTCACCAGCGGCAGCCTCGGAGCCTGCGAAGCCACGCGCCAAGACACAATGGAGCGACGGCTTCGTGATGCATGTCGACTGAGGAGACCGTAGATGAAGCAGCCGTCGAGACGCGTTCCTTACCTCACCGGAGCCATGTTGCTTCTGATGACCGCCGGCGCCGCCGCACAGTCGGGCGGCACACTGCAGCCGGTGCAGTCGACGCTGACCACCCTCGTGCAGGCGCTGACCGGCCCGATCGCCACCGCGCTGGCGACGCTTGCCGTCATCGCCTGCGGCTTCTTCGCTTGGTCGGGCCGGCTGACCTGGGGCATCGCCGGCAGTGTGATCTTCGGCATCGTGCTGGTGTTCGGTTCGGCGCAGATCGTTCAATTCTTCCAGTCGGCGGTCGGTCAATGAACAGCCAGCACCTCGAAGAGCCGCATATCAGCCCGCTGGTCAAAGCACTCACACGCGCGCCGACGCTGATGGGCGTGCCGTACATGTATTTCATGTTCAACGGCGTGGTCTCGTCGGTCTGCTTTCTGATCTCCCACAATTTGTTCCTGCTGCTGGTCGCAATCCCGCTGCATCTGTTCGGCTACATATTGACGCTGCGCGATGATCGCATCTTCGAAATCCTGTTCGTCAAATCGACAAGATGCCCACCCCGCTCGCGCGCCTTCTGGGCCGCCGACAGCTATCGCGCGTGAGGCGAGGAGATGGTGGCAAAGGCACTCCTCGATGAACTGACCTACGGTGCGGTGTCGCGCCGCGAGCGTCCGGTGGCCAGCCACATCCCCTATACCCGCCATGTCGACGATCACGTCATCAAGACCCGCGACGGTCTGGTGATGACGATCCTGAAATGCGAGGGCTATTCCTTCGAGACCGCCGACATTAGCGAGATCAACTCCCGCCTGTTGGCGCGCAACGACCTCGTCCGCACGCTGGCCAATTCCCGCTTCGCGCTCGTCAGCCATATCATCCGCCGCGAGGTGCAGCCGCGGATCGCGTCGAGCTTCGACAATGCGCTGTGCCGCGAGATCGACGAGCGCTATGACGCGGCGCTGTCGCAGCGGCGGATGTTCGTCAATGATCTCTATCTGACCATCGTGCGTCGGCCGCTGCAGGGCCAGGCCGGCACGTTCGACGCGATGCTGACGAAGCTGCTTGGACGCAAGGACGCCGCCGGCGAATCCGTGGCGTCGCAGACGGCCTTGAGCGAGTTGCACGACGCCTCGACCGCAGTGCGCGAGAATCTCGCCGCCTATGGAGCGCGCCAGCTCGGCGTCGTACGCCGGGATGGGGTCTGGCACTCGGAACCGCTGGAATTCCTCGTTCAGCTCGTCAATGGTGGCATCCCCCGCCCAATGCATTTGCCACGCATGGCGCTCGCCGATGCGCTGTCGATGAAGCGGATCTTCTTCGGCAAGAACGCCATCGAAATCCGTGGCGCCGGGCCCGAGGACACCCGCTTCGGCGCCATGGTGTCGATCCGCGAGTATCCGGCGCAGACCGGACCGGGCTCCTTCGACAATCTGTTGCGTGTCCCGCACGAGTTCATCGCGACGCAGAGTTTCGCCATCGTCGACCGCCCCGAGGCGGCCAAGCAGATCGACCGCGTCGCCCGGCAGGTCGACATGTCGGACGAGGCCGGCTCCATCATCGCCGAGCATCTTGACGAAGCGCGTGACGAACTCCTGGCGTCCGAGGCGATCTACGGTGAGCACCACATGTCGGTGATGTGCCTCGGTCGCACGGTTGCCGAGGTTGCCGCCACCGTGACCGCGGTCGGCGCGGCGCTGACCGATCGCTCGGTGATCTGGACGCGCGAGGATCTCAATTGCGAGCCGGCCTTCTGGGCCCAGCTGCCTGGGAATTTCCCCTACATCGCGCGCAAGTCGGTGATCTCCTCAAAGAACTTCGCCGGCTTCACGTCATTGCATAATTACCCGAGTGGGCGGTTGGACGGGAACCATTGGGGTCCGGCGATCTCGGTGTTCGAAACCACTTCGCAGACTGCCTATTACTACAATCACCATGTTCGCGACCTCGGCAACTTCACCGTCGTCGGGCCCTCGGGCAGCGGCAAGACGGTCTTCCTGTCCTTCATCTCGGCGCAGTCGCAGCGCGTCACGCCGCGACCGAAGCTGCTGTTCGTCGACAAGGATCGCGGCGCCGAGATCTTCATCCGCGCCATGGGTGGCCAATATGAGGTTCTGGTCCCAGGCGAGCCGACGGGGTTCAATCCGCTGTCCCTGCCCGACACAGCGCCGAACCGCGAATTCCTGTTCCAGCTCCTCGGCTTCATGTTGCGGCCAGGCCATGGCGGCGAGCTCAGCGCCTCCGAGGAGCAGGTCATCCGCAACGCCATCGCTTCAGCGCTGAGCGCCGGGCCGGACGGGCGGACGCTAAAGGCCTTCTCGACGCTGTTGCGCGGGCGCATCCGGGCCGGCGAGGGCGATCTCCTCGCTCGGTTGGAGAGCTGGATGCGGCCGGACCAGCGCGGTTGGCTGTTCAATAATGAGGCCGATCAGTTCTCGGTCTCGAGCATCTTCGGGTTCGACATGACACGGGTGCTGGACGATCCCGTCATCCGCACCGCGGCGCTGATGTACATCTTCCACCGCACCGAGGAGCTGTTGACGGGCGATCCGGTGATGATCTTCCTCGACGAGGGCTGGCGGCTGCTCGACGACCCGGTCTTCGCCTTCTTCATCAAGGACAAGCTGAAGACAATCCGCAAGCAGAACGGCATCATCGGCTTCGGGACGCAATCGGCCGCCGACATCGTGCGCTCCAACTCGGCGAGCACGCTGATCGAGCAGACCGCGACCAATGTCTTCTTCCCGAATCCGAAGGCGGATGACGAAAGCTACACCCGCGCCTTCCGGCTCTCGGAGCGCGAAGTGACCTGGATCCGCAGCACGGTGCCGGAGAGCCGTTCCTTCCTGATCAAGCACGGCCGCGACAGCGTCATCGCCAAACTCAATCTCGCCGGCATGCCGGACATCATCAAGGTGCTGTCGGGCCGCACCGAGACCGTGGCCGAGCTCGACGCGCTGCGGGCCCGCGTCGGTGACGATCCAGCCGTCTGGCTGCCGATATTCATGGGAAGGGCTGAGGCATGAAGCGGCTCGCGCTGACGGTGATTGCCTGGTCGTGGATCGGCGCAGGCGCGGCCTTTGCCGCCATCCCGACCACCGACGCCGCGCAGCTAACGCAGCATTCGGAGACCGCAGGCGCGACCATCAAACTGGTACCGATCTCCACGCAACGGCAGAACGCCAATCAGGGCGTGAAATGCGCCGTCACGACGGGCAAGAAGGCCAGCGTCACCGATCCGACGGTGCAGCCGCAATCGGGCGCCGGCAGCCGCACCATCCAGGTCTATGCACCGGAAATGCCGGCGGTCCCGACAGCGGAGGCCCACGGCGCCGCGCTCAACAGCCAGACCTTGTTCAAGTCGACGGGCGACGTCGTCGCCGGCCTCGATGCCAGCCGATCGACACTCGGCGCCGCACAATCTGCGTTTCGCAACGCCGGTTCGCAGGTTGGCACCGCGACGACGGTGATGGCGGCCATCGATATGAACAGTGCCGCGCGTCTGCAGAACAACCTCGCCTGGAACGGCGTGATGGGCTCGGCGAATATCTGGGTGACGGCCCTGAACGCGCTCAATCTGGCGCAGAACAGCGACATCAGCCGCGCCACCATTGGGATGCGCTCGGCGACAACGTCGTCGTCCGGCACCCCGACCATGCCGGCCTGCACGGTCGGCATGGTCGGCATGGTCGGATCGGGGACCGTGGCCGATCCCTGCCGCACGGCGGGGTCATGCTCGACCACGCCGCCGGGATCGCCCGTGGACCCAGGATGCGTCGCGGCCCGCCACATGGATAGCGACGGCAACGTCCTGTTCTACCTCTCGGCGGCTCAGGACGAGGCGCGGACTGCCGCGACCGCGCCCTCCGCCCAGCCGCCCTTGTCCGGCGCTGACGTCGCCGCCGCGATCGAGAGCATTCAAGCCAACGGCCAATAGGAGGCTGCCATGCGATCTGTTCTGAAACTGGCGCTCGGTCTCGCCGTGGGCCTGGTCATTGCCACGTCCGCAGCGCGCGCGCAGGTGCCGGTGATCGACAATGCGAATCTAACGAAAGCACAGGAGATCGCGACCAGCACCCGGCAGATCCTCGACGCCGACCAGCAGATCCTGCAATTCACGCAGAAGACGCTTGCCGCGGTGACCGGGGATCGCACCTCACAGGCGCAGGGCAGCCTGGCGCAGATGGCCCTGGGTGGTGGTTTCTCCATGGCGCAGGCCCCGTCACTGGGCTCGGTGATTTCGGGCGGCTCGTTGTCCTTCGCAGGCTTGGGCTCGGGATCGCAGAACATCGTCTCGACGCTGATCAACGGCCTGCAGCTCGTCCAGACCATCACCGGGATGACCGGCGGCCAGACGCACCCGGTCGACACCGCCTACAAGAACTCCGTCAATGTCGCGGCGACCCTGTCCGGCCTGATCGACTCGACGCAGGGAGCCGTCCAGCAGCGCTCCTCCGCATTTACCCAGGGCGGCCAGCAGATCGGCCAGGCCCAGGACCTGAAGGGCAGCGTCGACCAGAACACGCAGGTGCAGATCCAGACCGGACAGACCATCAATGAGCTCAACGGCGTCGTGAACAATGCGGCGGCGGCTGCCAACCAGGCGAATCTCGATCGCATCGCGGCGGAGTCCGCCGTCGCGCGCGCCATGAAATTCACCCAGCAGTGACTTTGGAGGACGCTTGAACAAGATCACCATCGCCGTCGCCGCTGCGATCATCCTCATCGTCGCCGCCAGCGTGATCATCATCCGCATGCCCGCGCCACCGGCACCCGCTGCGCAGACGGAGAGCAAGCCGGATACCGAAGGCCTGGCGCGCGCCATGACCTTCACCTCGCCCGCCGAGCCGAAGAAATGATCCGCACCTCGGCAGCACTCGCCGCCCTTTGCGGTCTCGCGCTTGCCCTCGCGGGCTGTGCCTACAAGCCACTCAAGGCGCCGTGTTCGCCGGACGAAGGCGGCGCGCCGCTCGGCTACGCGGCGTCTACGCCGACGCCATCACCTCAGCCGTTCGAGTCGCTTGACGCCTGCGGCCCGATGAAACCGATCTGAGGGCGCGATGGCGACGTTCAGCATCACCTCGCTGCTGCAATCGGTCGACCAGATCGGCCAGAACTACGTCTCGACCGCCTACCAGGCGCTGTCGAACGCGCTGACATCGGGCGGAGCGACGAGCGTCGCCGGGCTGCTCCTGACGCTTTATGTGATCTTCTGGGGCGTCGGCATCTGGCAGGGCACGGCAACCGGCGGCCCGGCCGACCACGCCTTCAGGCTGCTTCGCGCCTTCCTGATCTATGCCCTCGCAACCAGTTGGAACGATTTTCAGACGCTGGCGTACCGGTTCATGAATGACGGGCCGTCGGCGATCGGCAACGCGCTGCTCAGCGCCGTGACCACCGCCAACAACACCGGCACGGCGCAGAACCTGACCTCGGTCAACGGCGTGCAGTCGGCCCTGCAGAACATGTGGGACACCACCAACAGCGCCACCGAAGCGTTCCTGCAGAATGCGGGCCTCACCAATTGGGGGCCCTACATCTTCGCCGCCGTCTTCTATGTGGTGATGGCGCTGCTGATCGGCTTCGCGATCTTCCTGATCGTGCTGTCGAAGCTCTTCATGTGGCTGCTGCTGGCATTGGCGCCGGTATTCATCATCCTGCTGCTGTTTGGCGTCACCTCGCGCTTCTTCAGCGGCTGGCTCGGTACGCTCATCCAGTATTTTCTGGTGCAGGTGCTCGTCTACGCATTCCTCGCCTTCTACGTCTCGCTGATCCAGCAGACCATCGACACGCTGAACGGCGTCGCAAATACCAAGAGCGCGAGCTGGGCGACGATTGGCCCCGTCGTGCTGCTGGCCATCATCGGCGTGCTGCTGCTGGCCCAGATCAACAACGTGGCCGCGGCCATTGCCGGCGGCGTGCCGATCTCGAGTTCGCGGATCGGTGCGGTGCTCGCCACGGTCAGCGGCTATCGGCTCGGCATGGCGGCAAACAGGGCCCGTCTTGCCTTTCGCAACCCGTTGAACCCGGGCTCAACGTCGCGGCGCGAGGAGCTGGCGGCGCGCCAGCGTGCGCGTGTCGGGCTGCGCGCGGCGTCGTGGGCGCAATCGCCTGAGTTCCGCAGGCTCGCTGAACAGATCAAGCATCCCGGCTCGCCGCCGGCGCAAGGTGGGGGAGGGAACCGGCCTTGAGCGATACCCCAGTGACAGAGGCTGGAGCGGTCGATGTCTCGGCTAAGATCGACCCCCGCTATTACGCTGAGGGCGCAACCTGGGAATATGACGTCGCACGGCGTAACCGGAACTCGCGAGCGCTGGCCTGGATCGTCGCCGGCGTCATGACCATCGTTGCCGTCGCCTCACTCGGTACATTGGCGCTGCTGGTGCCGCTGAAAACCTACGAGCCCTATATGGTGGTCGTCGACAGGACGACGGGCTTCGTCGAGGTCAAACGCCCGATGGCCGAGGGGCCGCTGACGCAGGACGAGGCCGTCACCACCTTCAATGTGGTTCGCTACATCAAGGCGCGCGAGACCTACGATCCGAGGGCGCTGAAGGACAATTTCGACCTGGCACAGTTGCTCGCCACCGGCGACGCGGCGCGTGAGCTCACGGAGATCTATTCGCCGGCCAATCCGCAAAATCCCGTCAAGATCTACAGCTCCAACACCGAGGTCTCGGTCTCGGTCAAGTCGGTGACGTTCCCGAACAACCGCACCGCGCTGGTGCGGTTCTCCACCGATGAGAAAACGGCGACCAGCATTACGACGCGCAACTGGGTCTCGCTCGTGCGCTTCCGCTACACCTCCGCACCGATGCGCAACGAGTATCGCTTCGACAATCCGCTCGGCTTCCAGGTGCTCGAATATCGACGCGACCAGGAGACGGCTCCCTCTCCCGGCACGGCCGGAGCGCAAAGATCATGAGGCGGCGCCTGATCCTTGCAGGCTGCGTCTTGCTTGCGTCCGGCCATGCGTTCGCGGAAGCGATCCCGCGCGCGGGACGGGTCGATGCTCGCGTCCGCGACGTCGTCTATAACCGCGACAACGTCACGGCGATCGACGCCACCTACGGCACGTCGACGATGATCCAGCTGCAGCCGGACGAGAAGATCGAGACGCTGGCGCTCGGCGATTCCCTTGCCTGGAAGGTCGAGCCCAATCGCAAGGGCGACATCATCTTCGTCAAGCCGATCGACAAGAATGCGCAGTCGAACCTCAACGTCGTCACCGACAAGCGCATCTACAGCTTCCTGCTGCGGTCGAACACGCGCGCGCCGAATGACCAGATCTACGCGGTTCGGTTCCGGTTTCCCGACGACGAGGCGAGCGCGAAGCTGCTCGCGGCCGCCAAGGAGCGCGCCGCCAATCCGAACCTGCGCGATCTCAACATCGCCAACGCCAACAGCGACTATGGCTACAAGGGCTCGTCGACCAACAAGCCGGTCGCCGTGTTCGACGACGGCGTGAAGACCTGGTTCCGCTTCGAGGGTGAAACGCCGGCGATCTACATCGTCGATGCCGAGCGCAATGAGAGCCTGGTCAATTTCCGGACCGAGGGACCGTTCGTCGTCGTCGACAAGGTCAGCCCGCAATGGACGCTGCGCAATGGCACGGAATCGACCTGCATCTTCAATCGGCGTGCGACCAATGTGCACGAGCCGAATGGGCTCGAGCCCTATGCGCCGCAGCGCGTAGGTTTTCCGTCAGCCAGCGCAGGAGGCTGACGCGCCATGCCCTCGCCACAGGATTATCGCTCGCTCGAACTGGAAGCCTCCGCTGCGACGGCGGTAGCGCGGGGTTCGACTGCCCTCGGCAATTTGGTGAAATTCGGCGTGCCGCTCGGCGCCGTCTTGATCGCGGGATGGATGATCTACGCCTCGCTCGGCAGCGGTCCACGGAACATGACCGCGCCGGACAAGGAAGAGTTCACGACGACGCAGTTTCCGGCGCCATCGCTGCAAACCCCACGGACCCAGACCGACCAGGGCACTATTCTCATCCCGCAAGCGCCGCCTGTGCCGCCCGAGCCGGTCTTGCCACCACCGCCCATCGCGCCGCCCCTGGCACTGCCGGCGCCGCCGCCACCCGAGCCACCGCTCGCCCTGTCGGCACCGAACGATGATGAAGCGCGCCGGCTGGCCGAACTCGAGCGGCTGCGCCAGGAAGAGGAGCGGCGGAAGTGGGAACGGTTCCGCGCGCCGCAGGTGATTGCCGACAACGCCAGTCCGAGCGATGCAGCTGGCAGTCCCGCCGATCCGGCGCGCGCGGCTGCCGGGCAGGACGAGGACCCCAACCGCCGCTTCCTGGCGTCGGTCACGAGCGCCGGCGTCGAGATCGCGAAGGCGGTGAAGAACGATCGGATCGATGCGCTTGTCGCACAGGGCACGATGATCCGCGGGATTCTTGAGACCGCCGTTCAGAGCGACCTGCCGGGCATGGTGCGCGCCGTCACGGCTGAGAATGTCTGGTCATTCGACGGCCGCCGCATTCTCATCCCGGCAGGAAGCCGGCTCGTTGGCGAATACAAGTCCGGAATCTCGCAGGGGCAGACCCGCGTCTTCGTGGTGTGGACGCGGCTGCTGCGCTCGGATGGGGTGTCGGTCCAGCTCGGCTCGAACGGCACCGACGATCTCGGCCGCGCCGGCAATGCCGGCTTCGTCGACAATCACTACCTCGAGCGCTTCGGCTCCGCGATCATGCTGTCGGTCGTCGGCGGCGTCTCGCAATTCCTGAGCGGCTATGGCCAGTACGACAACAATAATAATGGCACCACGATCACGACGACGGATCCGGTCACGGGCCTCGTCACCACGACCCAAACGGGCACCAACCAGAACAGCCAGTCGCTCCAGGCCCGCCAGATCGCCGCGCAGAATGTCTCGCAGACGCTAACCAATATCGCCCAGGAGGCGCTGAAGAACTCGATCAACATCCCGCCGACGATCTATCTCGACCAGGGCACGCGGATCATCGTCTTCGTGCGCCGGGACCTGGATTTCTCCTCCCTTTACCCCGATCCGGTGAAGGAGGCGCTCAGGGAGCTCAAGCGTGAACGCGCCGGCGCGAAACCTGACAGTCTTCCTCGATAGGGCGCTCGGGCCCATTCGGCCTTGGCTCGACGACGACCAGGTCGTCGAGATCTGCGCCAATGGCCCCGGTGAGGTCTGGGTCGAGCGCTTCGGTCAGGCCGCGATGGAGTGTCATCCGGTTCCTGAGCTCACCGAGCTCGCAATCCGACACCTCGCCGAACGCATTGCCGGTCATTCCGGCCAGAGCGTCAACGAAGAGCATCCGCTGCTGTCGGCGGCGCTGCCGACGGGCGAACGCTTTCAAGGCGTGATGCCGCCGGCGACGACAGCGGGCGGGGCTTTCGCGATCCGCAAGCAGGTCATCAAGGAGATGCGGCTCGATGATTATCGCCGGCTCGGCTCGTTCGAGAAAGTCGCGACCGTCACTGAGGGCGAATTGTCGGATGTCGACCGGCAGCTCTGCGCGCATCTCGACGCCGGCCGCATCGAGAACTTCATCCGCCTCGCCGTCGTGAACCGCTATTCGATCCTGCTCTCGGGTGGCACCTCCTCCGGCAAGACGACATTCCTCAACGCGATTTTGAAGGAGGTCCCAGTCGAGGAACGCATCATCACCATCGAGGACACCCGCGAGGTGAACCCGATCCAGAGGAACTATCTGCCGCTGGTCGCCTCGAAGGGCGATCAGGGTGAAGCCCGCGTCACCGTCGAGACGCTGCTGCAGGCTTCGATGCGCCTGCGTCCGGACCGTATCTTCCTCGGCGAGATTCGCGGTGCGGAGGCCTATTCGTTTCTGCGGGCCATCAACACCGGCCATCCCGGCAGCATCACCACGGTCCATGCCGATAGTCCGGCCGGCGCGTTCGAGCAGCTCGCGCTGATGGTGATGCAGGCCGGGCTCGGTCTGCGGCGGGACGAGATCGTTGGCTACATCAAATCCGTCCTGCCGATCGTCATCCAGCAGACCAAGGTCGGCGGCTGGCGCGGCACCTCGGCCGTGTATTTTTCGCGGATGGCGGAGTGGCGGGCGGAGAGGGCAGGGGGGACAGGAAGGAAGGCCGGCCATGGCCCGCGTCGTCGTTTATAGGATCGGCATTGCGATCCTGCTCGCCATTGCCTTCTGGCTGCTCTGGAGCATGGCCTATGAGATCGTCGTCGGGCTGCGCTGGGCCCCGGCGCGCTTTCCGGGCGAGGGCGCCAGCCGCTGGGGATTGCTGCGGCTGCAGAATGCCGACCGCTCGGCCGGCTTCTTCCTGGTCGCCTGGCAGCATTTCCATGCCCGTCTTCTTTACCCGGCGACACAGATCGAGGCGCTGATCCGCGCCGGCATTGCGGCGGGGGTGGTCATTGCCCTTGGTCTGGCAGGATGGCTGTTCGCCTTCATCAATCGCCGCCAGATGCCCTTTGGGGCGGCGCGCTTCGGTACGTTGATGGAGGCGGCGAAGCAGGGCCTGACCGGCAAGCAGGGCATCGTGCTGGGGACGATCGGTGGTGTCACGGTGCGTTCGGATGAGCCAGCCCACATCCTCGTGGTCGGGCCCTCGCGATCGGGCAAGGGGACCGGGTTCGTGCTGCCGAACGGCTATCTCTGGCAAGGTTCGGCGGTGTTCTTCGATCCGAAGCGGGAGAATTTCGACGCGCTGGCGAACCACCGCAAGGCCATGGGCAACAAGGTCTTCATGTTCTCGCCGGGCTCCAATGACACGCACCGCTACAACCCGCTCGACTTCGTGCGCCGCGACGAGCGCATGGCGACGGACTGCTTGGTCGTCGCTTCCTTCGTGATCCCCGAGAAAGCGGATGACACCTGGGCCGGGGCGGGGCGACTGCTGCTATCCGCCCTGATCGGCTATGTGCTCTCGTCGCCGCTGATCACCGGGGCGCAGCACATGCGCACGGTCGCCCGGATGACGACCACGGGACGGGACATCTCGTCGGTGCTGCGGGCGATCGTGAAGACCGAGCGGCAGCATCTGCCGACCTGGGTGATCGATAATTTCAACCAGTACATCGCGCTCGAGCCGGAGACCCGCAACAGCGCCGTGTTCAACGTCAACATGGCCATGTCGCTCTGGAACAACGGCTTGATCTCGGCGGCGACCGAGACGTCCGACTTCGACATTCGCGAGCTGCGCCGCCAGCCGATGACCATCTTCATCGGCTGCACCATCGCCGAGCTCGCCATCTTCCGTCCGCTGATCCGCATCCTGTTCCAGCAGATCCATGATCTGATGATGGTGAGGATCCCGGGCGAGGATGAGCCGCACCAGGTGCTGCTCATGCTCGATGAATTCTACCATGTCGGGCGCATGGACTCGCTGATTTCCAAGATTACCATCAGCGCCGGCTATGGCTTCCGCATGGCGATCGTGATGCAGGACATCTCCCAGCTCGATGAGCTCTATGGCCGCAACACGCGCATCACCACCGTGTCCGGTTCGCAGATCAAGCTGTTCATCCAGATCAACGATCTGGAGACGTCGGATTTCGTGTCCGAGATGCTCGGCGAGACGACGCAGGTCTACAAAACGCCGGTGATGCGGCCAGGGCAGGGGATCTTCGCGCCGCGCGCCTGGGCGCCGCACTACACGCCGCGCCCGCTACGCAGCCCGCTCGAATTGCGCGAGATGTCCGACCGCGTGTCGATCCTGATGGTGAAGAACTCGCGCTCGTTCGAGCTTACCAAGATCCGCCACTATCTCGACAAGCCCTATCGACGGCCCTACGAGGCGGCGAAGGGAAATCCGCCGGCGTTGCCGAGCCTGCGCGAATGGAAGGATGAGGCATTGGGCGGCGCGATCAATCCGGCGCCGGCCGCCGAGAGCACCGAAGACGACACGGTCGCCCGGCCACCGCTCCAAGCCGCCGCGCAACGGGCGCCAAGGCGAAATCCTCAACCCCCAGGAAAGAAGGCCCCAGCCAAGCGGCAAGCCGCGGCGGAACCCGCTTTCTTTCCGGCGCCGCTGGTGATCACGAGGGTGAAGCCAGTCGAACGACTGGCCCGCAAGCAGCTCTCGCTTGGTGACCAGCCATTGGTTCCGCCTGGGGAGAACTGCAACATCAGTGATCTACTGGCCGCGTCGGAAAGCGCTCAGCGTCGCGACTTCGAAGCGATGGCTGCCAGCACCGCGGCAGTTGGTCAGGAAGAGCGGGTCAGGCAAGCGCTGACAACCCTTACCGGGCTGCAGGACGGGTTCGGCGACGACGCGCCATGAAATATGTAGCCGTGGTCCGCGCGGCCCGCGTCGCTCACCGAGACGAGCTTGAAGCGACGCGATGGCTCTGCTTCTCAGCAGACGCCGTCCGTTCAGAATAGGCCCATCGGGCTCACCATCAACTGATCGGCGGTGCGCTTCTGCTCCTCGCTGAAGCTTGCGTAGAGCGGCTCCACCGCTACTTTGATCTTTTGGAGCGCTTCCTGGCACAGAGCCATGGCCTTCTCGATCCGCTCAAGACGCACTGGAAGAGCGCCGTCACGTGCCTGCATCATGCCCTCACGCATGCCCATCATCGCCTTCGCGTTGGCTCGCACGGCGTCTGCGAACACGCTCCATTTGGATTCCTGAACGTCGGTGATCTTGATTTCGGTTTTCAAGAATGCCAGCCGGCCTTCAATGTGCCCGGTCATCATGCCCATCATGGGCATGCCGCCAGTACCCATCATCGACATCATCCCACCCATGGGAATTTGTGATCCGGGCGCGTTCAAAGGCGTGGCGGGCGCTTCAGCGCCCCCGGCCGGATGGTGCTCATCATTAGCCGAGGCGGGTGACCCTGCGAGGAGCATGGCGCTGAAAAGCAGGATGGAGATCGAGGGCATCTTGATCATCGGAGCCGATTCCTTCGCGTTGTGAGTTGTCATGACAGGGCGGAGCCTGCTACGGCGAGGCCCGAAACTCGCTGTTCAACCTTGGCCGGCGTGGCTACTTTTCGGGCCGCCGAGCCGTGGAATGAAGCCCGGCACGTCTCGCATATAGCGTTCATAGTCAGAGCCAAATTCCGCCAAAGACTCGCGTTCTTCGGCGCGGGCAAGACGCACGTACATGAACACCAGCACCGGGAACATCGCGAGGGTCAGCAAGGTCGGCCATTGCAGCAGGAAGCCGAACATCACCAGCACGAAGCCGACATATTGCGGATGCCGCACATAAGCGTAGACGCCGGTGGTGGCGAGCGTTCTATGACGCTGTGCTTCGTAGAGCACCTTCCAGCCGGCCGAGATCAGGATAAAGCCGCCACCGATGAAAACGAAGCTCAGGAGGTGAAATGGCCCGAAATGCGGATTGGCTCTCCAGCCGAACATCTCCTCGAGAAGATGCCCGGCGTCATGGGAGAACCAATCGACGCCTGGAAAGCGGCTCTGTAGCCAGCCGGAGAGCAGATAGATCGTCAGCGGGAACCCATACATCTCGGTGAACAGCGCGACCAGAAAGGCGCTGAAGGCGCCGAAGGACCGCCAGTCGCGCTTTGTCTGCGGCTTGAAAAAACTGAAGGCGAAGAAGATGAAGATCGCCGAATTGATAATCACCAGTGACCAGAGGCCATAGGCAGGAACATCGTCGTGCATGGTCGACCTCCGGACCGTTGATCGCGGCTCAATGTTTGTGAGGCTGGTTCTGGCCGGCATCCGCCGATCCGCTGCCGCTGTCGTTGCTTCCTCCCCGTCCGCCGTGGCCGCCATGCATGAAAACATGCATCAACGGGCAGGCGAGGATCAGCAGGAACGGCCAATACCCCAAATACGGGATGAGATGCGCGCGATGCTCGGTCAGAAGATAGAAGCCGCCGATCGCGAGAAAACCGATCAGGACCCAATTTGCGCGGGAGCGAAAGAAGCCACCCTCACCACCATGACCGCCGTGTTCCATTGGAAACTCCACCCACGTCAGACCAGGACGCACCGGCACGCCCTGCAACCGTCCAGAGGTCGCTAGACGATGCAGGCTTGCATCGGCCAGACGCCATCCTCCGAGCGACACGACAGCGCTCGAACCATGGCCGGCCATCTGTTCTGAATCTTTGATCCCGGTTAAACATCCGCCGGGTGTGGATCGATGCAGCAGGACCGATCAGATGCCTCGCCTGCCCCGGCCCGTGGCAGCCGGCGTCATGCTGCAACGAGAGCGGAAAAGCAGGCCACGAGTTCCTGGATCGTCCTCACGCACGAGCCGAGCCTCACGTCGATCCCAGCAGCACAAAGTCTCAGTTTCTCTGGCTCGCCGATAAAGCCGCAGATCAAGCGACCTGGTCTGGCTGCGACAATGAGATCGCATACCGCTGCGGACGTGCGCTGCGGGTTGGCGCGGAATTCTGTCGCGCCCGTGGCGGTATCGACGATCCATATTCCATCGCACTTGCCGAAGAAGGGGCAGAGTGCTGGGCCCGCGTCGGATTTCATCACGATGATCGCAATGCGATTTGCCGGCGGGGGTGGTACGCAGGCGGACCTAGCCATCGGTTCCTCGTTTGAACACCAGCAGAGTCGGGCAATTATGGGACCGGCTAACATATCGGACTTTAAACTCGATCAAACATTCGCGCGGGCAGCGCGGCATGACATCATCTGCCGAGCATCCGACGGGCGGCCGCAGAGTTGCCCCGCGCGCAGGTTTCCGGGCGGTTGATGCGCCCCGCCCGGCATTTGATTTCAATCAATCTCGCCGGGCCTTTCCCCGTATAGGTTTCCGCCGGGCAAATTGATAGCTGCGGGGCGGTGTGATAGCCTCCGGTTCTGGCCTTCTTGGAAAGAGGCGGATGCTGCGGTTCCTCGCCATACTGATCTTCGCCACAGCGATCATCATGACGCTGAGCGGGCGGAGTATGGCCGGGACAGTAGCGATCACTGCTGATGCGACCATGGTGGTTGTGAGCGCTTCTGGCCTTGGGCCCCACAGTGACGAATGCGACGACTGCCCGGAGTGTCCAAATTCGGACAAGCCCTGCTGTCCGATGAGTACCTGCTCCTGCCCGGCCACCTGCTCAACGAGCTTGGCGCCCCTCCCTAGCAGCCTCGCGGCCCATGCCTTCGAGCGCTCTTCAGTAGGGATGGGGTCCGAAGAAGCCGACCCAGGCTCGGTCATCCCCGGACTCGACCCCCCAGTTCCTCGGCGCTCGACCTAGCGGGTCGATCGGCCCAGCGGAGCGCGATCTAGCTGCCAACGGTCCACGCCCTGCGCGGATCGGGAGCGTGGCTTGATTGTTCCATTCCCGCTGGCGTCGCGCCGCCAAAGCGGCCGGCCGAGCCGGGCGACCTGGTCAGATGGATTCAACCTTCCAGGTGAAACCGACCAGATCGAGGACTGTAATATGACTCCGAGCCAAGCGTCTTATTTGGAGAGCACTATCCGAGCGTCGCGGGATCACGCCCATGGCCGATACGACGGTCTGCAACCCGGGGTGGTCCGGTCCCCAGTTCCTTGGGGAACCGCAAACACGATCAGTGATGCGGAAAGGAACGCCCGTATGCCGATGCCTGGGAATGGCACGACGAAGCAACCCCCGGGCTGTGAGGCTTGCTTCGCGCGGGCTAACCGGGGTTTGTGCGGCGATTGCCAGCCGGGATCGCCCTGTGTGATCGCGAGTTACAAATCTGCTGATCGGGAATTCAAGGCCGGCCAGGATCTCTTCAGCCTCGGTGAGCCGTGCGATTCGATCTACAATCTCCTTGAAGGTTGGGTCATTCTCTATAATTTATTGGAAGATGGGCGACGGCAGATTTTGCACTTCGCATTGCCGGGCGCCGTGCTTGGATTCCATCCCGGCGGCGGCGCGATGATGACATTTGGCGCGCAAGCCTTGACGGATATCGTCGTCAGCACAATTCCGCGCAAGGCGCTTCCACCGATCGTCAAACAGCAGCCGGAGTTCGGTCTGCGGCTTGCCTGGCTGATCGCGCGCGATTGCACCCTGGCTTATGACCGTCTTACCAGCATTGGGCGGCATTCAGCCCGTGAGCGCGTTGCCCACCTGCTGCTCAAGCTGTTCGTCCGCTACCGCGCGCAATGGCCGGGCAGTCATATCGAGGAGATGCATCTTCCGCTGACCCAAGAAGATATCGGAGATGCGACGGGTCTGACCTTCGTTCATGTCAACCGGGTGCTAAGGGATCTGCGAAAGGATAGGATCCTGGAATTCCATTATCGACGGCTCCGGATCCTCGATCCGGACAAACTCGTCGACGTCGCAGGTCTTGACCCTCAGCTCGTGATGTCCTGGATCCGCTGATGGACGATCGACCGGGACAATATGGGATGGAGCGGGCGGAATGTCCGATCCAGCCTTGTTGCGAGCTGCCGCGTCATGCTCCTTCGGCTCCATTGTTGCGCAAAGACAACCGCTGATCTTCCGTCACCAGCGGCCCCTTTGCGTTGCGGCGTCACGGGTCGCGTCTGCGCCCAAAGATGCGATCTCACTCCACGACAAGCCTGTCCGTGAATATCCCCATCTGGCAGCCGAAGCCGAATTTGCCGGGCTTGTCTGGCATGGTCTCCACCCGAACCGTCTGTCCGGCCGACAGGTCCGCGCGCTTATTGAGTCAGCGAAAGCGACCTTCTCGGAACAGAGCGCCGTCTCCTCCCGCGGAAACGTTCAATTGCACCGGCTTGCCATGGCGAACGACGACGGTGTCAAGCCTATACGGCCGGTGGCGCTGCTGGCCGAGCCGAGGCGGGAACATCGTAAAGCGCCTGGAAGACCCGTTCCTCCGTCGCGTCGCGCTGCCTGCGGCCGTTTTCGATCACCTCGGAGACACGGTCAATCGCCTCCCGCTCACGACGGAGATTGGCATCGTCCTCCGGCAGCGGCTGGCGGCGCTGCTCGATCAGACGCGCGAGCGCAGCGACGCCACGCATCCACGGACTGAAGGATTCCGACAGCAGGTAGCGGCTCGTGCGCATCGGATGGAGCCATTCGAGCGTCGCCGCAGTCCAGGGATTGGAGAGCGCGCGAACGAAGGGGCTGACCATGGCCTTGTAGAATTGCTCGTTCACCTCTGAAAGATGGCGAACCTGCTCGAACTCCGCGCGCGGCGTCGCGAACCGAAGATCCTCGACACGCCGCTCTTCGAACCGGACCGAGTATTCCGGCTTATCGCAGTCGGGATTGCCGGTCGGATTGTCGATCTTCATCTCGTAGAGGCCGGGGGCGAGGGTCTCGATTTCGCCGAGGCTTTCGAGGATCGCGCGATGTTCGAACCGCGCCACCTTGGCTGACACGAAAATGCCGAGATGGCCCGCATGGGGGTTCGTCAGGTAGACAATGCGCTGACCGGCGGCCTTGAGATCGCTCGTATCCTTGTACACCACCGGGATCCAGCCGAGCGCCTGGTGCGGCGGGGTGATGTTGTCGCCGTAGGACGCGAAGATCACCAGCGGATTGCGAATACGCCGAAGGTCGGCGACGCAACCCTCGCAGATCCGCATCTTGCCCTCCTCGAGGCGATTGCCGATGAAGAGGTTCTCGACGATGGCGACGATCTCTTCCCGGCTGAGGAAATAGAAGCCATTCCACCACCGCTCGAACTCGAGGAAGCGCTCCCGTTCCGTGTCGACATGCGTGAACAGGTTGGCATATTTCTCCCAGACGGCTTCGGGCTGAAGGTTTTCGAAATTGAAGGCGAGCCACGCACCGTCCAGGCGGCCGTCGTTGAGATCGGCGAGAAGGTGGGTGGCCCAGACGCCGCCGAGCAGCCCGCCCGCGATCCGCATCGGATTGACGCCCGATTCTCCCGCCCAATAGGAGAGCGGAGAGCCGTTGAGCACGGCGGGGCCGACCAAGCCTTCGCAATCCGCCGAGAGCAGGGTGATCGCCCAGCCGGCCTGACAGTTGCCATAGAGCACCGGAGGCTTGCCGGGGTGACGTTTGACCACGTCCTCGACGAAGCGTCCGAGCGCATGCAGCACATCCGCCAGGGTCTGGCCCACGCAGGGTTCCGGAAAGAAGGAAACGAAATAGACCGGATAGCCCTCGTGCATGGCGATCCCAACCTCGGAGTCGCGCTTGAAGCCGCCGATGCCGGGCCCATGGCCGGCTCGAGGGTCGAGGATGACGACGGGTGGCTTCGCCGGATCGATACAATCCTCGATGCAATCGTCCCCGATCCGGGTGATCCGCAGGAGGGCGTAGTTGACAGGTCGTTCGAAACGGCGGGCATCGACCAGCGTCTCATAGTCGAAGTCGAGAAGCGGCGGCTTGCCGGCGCGCTCATGGGCGATCATGTTGTTGGCACGCTGGCGCAGCGTGTCCCAAAACAGAATCGACCGTTCGAAGACATCCCTCTGATAGGCCAAGGGATCACCGATGTTGATCGGCAGTCCGACTGGATTCGCCGCGACGGCCGGTTCCAGGCTTTTCACCGTAGCCGCCGCTACGATATCCCGCCGAACAGCCAATTGCCGACCCGGCGACGCCTTCGGCTGGTCAACCAGCGCGGAATCCGATCTTGCTTCGGGCATCACCATCTCCATCATCTGATCTTAAGGGCGAGGAAGTTGAACAGCGGCCAGAAATCCGGCTGCCGTGCCAGCCGCACGCCACGGTCTCGGCAAGACCCCGCGGGACGCTCGTCAACACTATATGCGGCTACGATGCCTTGACGCTGCTTCCGGTGTCAGGGGTTCCATTTGCCTGCTGACGGATTTCGCCTGCGGTCTCCCGTGCCATGGTCGCACAGTAGTCTTGGACCTTCTGCGAGAGATCGAGCCAAGTCTTCGTCTGCAACGACGTCTCTTCCAGGATGGCCGCCATGACGCTCGATTCTGCCGCGATCACATCCTGCGGTCGCCGGCACTGCACGAATTCCAGAAGCGAGCGTCCGATCCGCTCATTGGCGCCAAGGAGAGTGCTCATCTGAGCGCTGTATGTCTCGCCATAGGCCTTCTGCAGATCGGACGTGAAGGCCTGGAACCGCTTGAACTGGCCGTCGAGCTTGTCGGTACTGTCGGCGCCCGACAGTCCCCACCATGCGAATACAGCGTTCATGCGATCGAAACCAACTGGCGCCTCATTCTTCGTGGCCATTGTTCTCTCCTTGATTGTTTGGTTGCAGTTTCAGGAACGCGACATTCGATTTGCTGCGATGGGTCGCTTTTTACGCTCTCGCGGTCAGTGGAGAGCCTCAAGCGCCAAAGCGACCCCCTGACCGCCGCCGATGCACAGTGTCACCAATCCGCGGCGGAGACCGTCCCGGTGCATCGCGTGAAGGAGGCGGGTCGTCAGCACGGCTCCTGTCGCACCGATCGGATGGCCATGTGCGATGGCGCCGCCCTCGACATTGACGATGTCCTCCGGGAGCCCGAGCTCTCCGATGAGCGCCAAGACGATCGCCGCGAAGGCCTCGTTGATTTCCACGCGCTCGACGTCGCCGAGCGTCCAGCCAGCGCGATCCAAGGCCTGCCGAACCGCGGGAACCGGCCCGAGACCGAACAGGCCGGGTTCGACCGCGCCGACCCCGAAGGCCACAAGACGAGCCATCGGCGTCAGGCCGTGCTTCTCGGCCCAGCGGGCATCCGCAACGATCATGCCCGCGGCGCCGCTGTTGAGGCCCGGTGCATTGCCGGCGGTAATGGTTCCATCCTTGCGGAAAGCCGGCTTCAGCTTGGCCAGCGACTCCAGCGTTGCGTCCGGGCGGTTGTGCTCATCCTTGTCGAAGATCGTCGGCCCCTTGCGACCGGGGATTTCGATCGGCGCGATCTCGGCATTGAACTTGCCGGCCGCCTGCGCCGCGCCAAAGCGCCGCTGCGTCCGCTCCGCCCAGCGGTCCTGCGCCTCGCGCGTCACCTGAAACTTGCTGACGAGGTCCTCGGTCACCAAGCCCGAGTGGTGATCGGAAAAGGCATCGTTGAGGCCATCGCGCAGCATGCTGTCGTAGATCTGGGCATCGCCCATGCGGTAGCCCCACCGTCCGCCCGACATCAGGTAGGGCGATTGGTCCATGTTCTCCATGCCGCCGGCGATGGCGCTCTCGGCGAGGCCGAGCATGATCTCCTGCGCGGCGGTCGCGATCGCCTGCGCACCCGAACCACACACCCGGTTGATGGTCATCGCCGGAACGCCGGCCGGAACGCCGGCCTTGATCGCCGCCTGCCGCGCCGGGTTCATCTTGGCGCCGGCCTGGACGACCTGCCCCATCACCACGGCGCCGATCGCACCGTCTGCGATCTTCGCGCGGATCAATATTTCCTTGATCACGGCGGCCCCGAGCTCGGGGGCGCCTATGTCTTTCAGCGTTCCGCCATACGTGCCGATGGCTGTCCGCACCGGGGTGCAGAGCACGACGTTCGACTGTGCCATGTGGATGTCCTTTCGATTTCCCGGGGGTGCCTATGCCATGTACTGGCCGCCATTGGCGGTGACCGTTGAGCCGGTGATGAACGTCGCCTCCTCGCTCACCAGGAACTGGACGATGCGTGCGACCTCGTCGGCATTGCCCAGCCGCCCGACAGGGATTTGCCCCTCGATCCTTGCGAGAACATCTTCAGACATGGCACCGACCATGTCCGTCGCGATGTAGCCGGGCGCGACCGCGTTCACGGTGATGCCCCTCGACGCCGTCTCGAGCGCGAGCGCTTTGGTGAAACCAAGGATGCCAGCCTTCGCGGCTGCATAGTTGGTCTGACCAAGCTGCCCCTTCTGACCGTTGATCGAGGAAATATTGACGATCCGGCCGAAGCCGTGATCACGCATGGCGCCGATGACTGCTCGGCACATGTTGAAGCAGGAGGTGAGGTCGGTCGCGATGACCTCGCCCCACTGGGCAGATGTCATCTTGTGCAGCATGGCATCGCGGGTGATGCCCGCATTGTTGACGAGGATCTCAACCGGTCCGCCGAGGTCGTTCGCCACGCTGGCCACGCCATCCTGGCAGGCGTCAAAATCGGCAACATCCCATTTGTAGACTGGGATACCGGTATCGCCCGAGAACGCGTCGGCCGCTGTCGCGTTTCCGTGGTAGACGGCCGCAACCGCGTATCCCGCATTCTTGAAGCGACGCGCAATCGCGGCGCCGATCCCTCGCGTTCCGCCGGTGATGATCGCCACGCGCTTGGTGAGGTCATCTGCATTCATTGTGTTATCCGTTCTCAGGCGGCGTCTCGGTCTCGTCAGCGAGGCCCCGAGCTCGCCGGCGAATGCGCTCGGCCTCATCGCACCGGCAATCGAGGAAGCCGTGGACCGGACATGTCAGGCACATTTCCTCGAGCCTCTTGCGGAGCGCCTGGCGCCCGCGGTGAAGCCGGACCGCGATGTTGTTGAGCGTGGTGCCGAGGCTCGCGGCGATCCGATCCCGCGGCTCGCCAAGAATGTCGGAGCGCCAGACGACATCGGCATATTCGGGCTTGAGCGTCGGCAGCAATTTATGGAGGCAGCTGCAGACGGCCTCATCGGTTTCTCGATCCGGCTCGATCGCCAGGTTCTCGACGTCCGACTGCTCCATGTCGACCTCCCGGCGACGCCGCCTGATGGCGCGTCGCTGGTGATCGACGAGTGTCGTCGCCAGTATGCGCCCGAGCCAACCGCGGACCGTGCGGACGTCCCGCAATTGCCAGGCGCGCTCGATCGCCCGGAGCGAGAACTGCTGCAACAACTCTTCAGCCTCGTCCCGGCTGCCCACCCGATGATGCAAAAAGACCAGAAACTCCTCGCGTGCCTCGACAAGCGCTCGTCGTACAGCCGCGTCCGCTGGTTTTGCGGCGTCCTCTCCTTCCGGATCACTGCCCGAATGCTGAGCATTCGTCTCACGCCTGTTGGTCATCGTCCAGCCAGATCTTTCAATGGTTGAAACGTCCTCTTGAGACGTCTCTGCCAAAACCAGACAGGATTTAACGTTACGGCCGCGACCGCCCACGTTCTTTAACGCAGATCAAGCTTTCTGTTGCCGGTCGTCGCTACGAATCCGTCTCGGATATCAGCCTTTTCGCCGCGATGGGCTGATGTCCTGGCGGGATCGGAACGGACCGAACTCTCGCCGGCACGTCGTGCACCATCTTAGGTCGTTGGCCAGCGGTGGGAGAGCAAATGACCATGCGAGCAATGAGAGTCGGGGTGGCGCTGGGTCTGATCCTGCTTTCCGGATTGGTCCACACAGCAATGGCGGCCCCTAGCGGCGACAGCAGAGTCGTCGGCGAGGTCCAGATCTATATGGGAATCCTGCCGGCGGAATTAGTCCGCGGTCATCCGCAAGGCCACACGGAGAATTCCATGCATGGCGGGCAGCCGATGGCCCGCGGGCAATTCCATATCGTTGTTGCACTCTTCGACGTCAGGAGTGGACGCCGTCTCACCGGCGCCGACGTCTCGGCCCGCGTCTCCGAAATCGGACTTGCTGGGAGCCAGAAGAACCTCAATCCGATGGAGATCGCGGGCACCGAAAGCTACGGCAACTACTTTGAAATGCAGGGCAATGGACCGTTTCGGATCAGCCTGACAATTCGCCTGCGGGACCGGGCGCAGGACATCAAGGTGGAATTCGAAGAACGGCATCAGTAATAGCGACTGTGAAGTGATCGATCGAGCGCGTCGGTCATGTCGATGAACGAGGCGCTGCCATTTGTGACTACGCCGGTCAGAGAGGTGAAACCGCAGCGAGTCGTTCAAATGGAACGGATGCATTTCCACTCGGAAGAATATCAACTCCACAATAGTACAGGGCCAGCGCATATGGCCGATTGCGGGGCCCGATGGCGCTGGACGGGTCGACGCCGGCCATACGAACAGGCTCACTATGATGCAAGACTACATCACTGATCGGGAGCGCCAAGACAAACGCAAGACCGCGGGCTTGCAATCCCTCACGGCGCGCGCTGCGATTTCCTTCGGCGCTTCGCACGGCGCAAGTGGCGATCTTTAACCTGCGGCAAAGCTCTCACTGCGATTTCAGCTTTCCTCAGTGCCTCAGTCGACAGGAGGCAGACATGGATTGGATCTCCCAGAACTGGATCTGGATCGCACTTGCAATTGGCGCATTCTTCTTCATGACCCGCATGGGCGGCCGCGGAATGGGCCGATCGGCACGCCACAGCCACGGAAGCGGGCAAGACGGCCCACCATCCGACGCTGGAGCCGGTCCGCGGTCGGTTCTTGATCCCGTAAGCCGGCAGTCTGTCAGCGGCAGTTCGTCGATATCTTCGGTCTATCGGGAGCGCGCCTACTATTTCGAGTCCCGCGAAAACCGTGAGGCGTTCGAGGCCGATCCCGAAAAGTATCTGACCGGGATGGCTGCTTCGGGCCAAGCGATCGATAACCAGCGCGACGACAACCATCCCCAGCACCACCGACATGGCTGCTAGGGCGCAGAGGTCCCGGACCGTTCGGCTTGGTTCCAATACGGGTAGAGAACCTCAGAGGCCGGAATGAACCAAACGGGCACGATCGAAAACCGGACGTTCGACGAGATTCGGATCGGTGACACCGCCAGCATCGTCCATACGCTCGTCCGAAAGGACGTCGAGCTCTTTGCCGTCATGTCGGGGGACGTCAATCCCACTCATGTCGATGAAGCGTTCGCCAAGAGCGATCTGTTTCACAAGATCGTAGCACACGGCATGTGGGGCGGTGCCCTTATCTCGACCATTCTCGGCACCGAGCTGCCAGGCCCAGGCACCGTCTATTTTGGCCAGACTCTTCGTTTCCATCGCCCAGTTGGTCTCGGCGACACCATCACGGTGACCGTGCGGGTCGCCGAAAAGATTGAAGACGGGCATCGCGTCCTTCTCGACTGCAAGGCGGTCAATCAGCTCGGTGAGATCGTCATCAGTGGAATTGCAGATGTGATCGCGCCAACGGAGAAAATCTCTCGCCAGCGCACGATTCTGCCAGAGGTAGAGTTCGTCGAGAAAGGGCGTTGGCATCGCCATCTCATGAAATTGGTCCAAGGTCTTGAGCCAATTCGCACGGCTGTGGTGCATCCCGTCGATACGACATCACTACTCGGCGCGATCGAGGCTGCTCAACAGAAGCTGATCGTCCCCATCCTGGTCGGACCTGAGGCAAAGATTCGGGCCGCTGCTCAGCAAGCTGCGCTCGATCTGTCCCCCTTTGAAATCGTCCCAACGGAGCACAGCGATGCTGCGGCGGCACAGGCGGTCGCGATGGCGCGTGCCGGCAAGGTCGGGGCCTTGATGAAGGGGGCGCTGCACACCGATGAACTCATGGGCGCCGTAGTGGATCGCGATCATGGACTGCGGACCGCGCGGCGGGTCAGCCATGTGTTCGCGATCGACGCGCCACGCTATCCACGCCCGCTCTTCATCACCGACGCGGCGATCAATATCAATCCCAATCTCGACGACAAGCGCGACATCGTGCAGAACGCGATCGACTTGGCTCATGCCCTGGGACTCGCGACGCCGAAGGTAGCCGTCCTGTCGGCCGTCGAGACGGTGTCGTCGAAGATTCCATCGACACTCGACGCCGCAGCTCTCTGCAAGATGGCGGACCGCGGCCAGATCACCGGCGCGCTCCTCGACGGCCCGCTCGCGTTCGACAATGCCGTTTCCATCGATGCGGCAACGACGAAGGGCATCATCACTCCCGTCGCGGGCCAAGCAGACATCCTCCTTGTGCCTGACCTCGAGGCCGGAAACATGCTGGCGAAGCAGCTTGAATATCTTGCCGAGGCCGAAGTCGCCGGCATCGTGCTGGGCGCGCGTGTCCCGATCATCCTGACCAGCCGTGCAGGCACGACGGCCGCGCGGTTGGCCTCCTGTGCCATCGCGCTTCTGCTCGCCCGCTATAGGGCCGGTATCCGGCCGTGACAGGCGCAATCATGGTCCAAGATGTCGGATCTCTGATCTAGCGATCCAAGTCGGTCTCATTCAAACCGGCGGGCCTCGACATGAAGCTACGAGCAATGTCTGTTCGTGCGTGCTTCCAGAGCTTGATCATGCATTTCACTCAACATTCGCGGCTCGCCATCTACGCCCGTGGATAGTGCATTTCCAGTGTGGCGGCGCAGGCTTCTATACTGCCGATGAGGCCATCCGCAATCGAATTGCCGGGCTTCGGCGCTGTCATGAAGGTGGCAATGGCCCTGTTCCAGGCGGCTTCGCCGACGCATGTGTGGAGGGCGTTGTCGGCCAAAATCTCAACATGGCGTTCGCCCAAGGACACGAAGAGCAGCATGCCGGGACGATGTTCGTGGTCGGCCAGGATCCGTGCCGCAAACTCACGACGGGCCAAGCCGACACAGTGCTCGCGCTTGATCCGGCCAGGCACGAGCAACAAACGTAGAGGCAACCAATCAAAGATCAGAGCCGAGCTCGCGAACGTCCCCGCCTGGATCAGAAAGCCGATGGGGAGTGGCAATAGCGGCCAGAAGATCGCCAATAGGCCTCCGACTGCAAGGGCGGCTGCAGCCGCCCATATCAGCGGAAAAAGCAAATACCGATCGCTGAGCGGAGTGACCACCAACGCGAAGTGTGCGCCAGTGCGCCGTTCAACGGTCGTCATAAGCTCGTGTAGGCGTCGGCTGTCGTCGTCGGACATGCATTTCATCTTCATCACCAGCGTCCTGATGCTCCCCCGCCACCAAACGAGCCTCCGCCGCCGGAAAACCCGCCGCGCGAGAAGCCGCCACGCCCGGGCCCCCCGTGCCGTCCGCGGAATCCGCCAAGGAACAGCAGAGGCCAGAAGAAACGGCCGAAGATGAACATGATGACGATAATGGCGATGACGCTTCCGCCTCCACTACCGTCTTCGTCTTGGCTCTTTCGTTGCTCGGTTTGCTGGGGCAGGGCAGACGCATCGCCGCCCAGAACACGCAGAAGCGTCGTTGCCCCGACAAGAACGCCGGTGTTGAAATCGCCCTTCCGAAATTCGGGCAGGATGAGATTCTCGATGATCAGCCTGCTCTGTGCATCGGTGAGCCGACCCTCCAGGCCGTAGCCGACTTCAACCCGCACATTGCGTTCGTTCGGCGCTACCAACAGCAATGCACCGTTGTTCTGACCCTTTTGTCCGATCCCCCAGGCGCGGCCCAACTGATAGCCAAAGTCGTCGATGGAATAGCCTTGAAGTGATTTGATCGTTGCAATGACAATCTGGTTCCCGGTCTGCGCCTCATGCTGAGCCAGCATTTGTGTCAGCTTTTGCTGCGTTTCAGCTGAAAGGATACCTGCGTCATCCACGACGCGACCGGTGAGGGGTGGAAAAACCGGCGCTGCGTAGAGCGCGGTGGCAAGCAATACATAGACCAGCCCTGCGAGAAGTGCTTGCCATGCGACCTGCGGATGCATGCGGGGGTGGATCATAGTTTGACTTGCGGCACTTCTTGCGCCTTTTCATCGATCGTAAAGGTTTCTCTCACCTTGGCGTTCGGATAAAGGATAGCTGCGATCCATCGGCTGGGAATGGTGCGCAAGGTCGTGTTGTAGGTTTGCACCGTGCCGATATAGTCGCGCCGCGCGACGGCGATGCGGTTCTCCGTGCCCTCGAGCTGCGATTGAAGCGCTAGGAAATTTTGGTTCGACTTGAGATCGGGGTATTGCTCGCTGATAGCCAAAAGGCGTCCCAAGGCCCCGCCAAGAGATGCTTGGTTTTGTTCGAACTGACGGAAGGCGTCCGGGTTGGTGAGGATGTCCGCCGGCAAGGTCACTTGGGTGGCGCGCGCACGAGCCTCGGTGACCTGCGTCAACACCGTCTGCTCCTGTTTAGCATAGCCCCTCACCGTTTCTACCAGGTTGGGAACGAGATCGGCGCGTCGTTGATACTGGTTCAGCACCTCGCTCCAAGCAGCTTTCACCTGCTCATCCTGGGTTGGCACAGCGTTGATACCGCAGCCGGCGAGGCCGATCGCAAGAAGGAGGACCGCGCCGACGCGAGCGGCCAAGCGTGCAATCGGATGGCTCATTCTATTGTCTCCTCCCGGACGACAGGGCGATCCAGGGATGGCGGAATTGCCAGGCATTTTTCGTCTGATGCAGCCTTGGCTCCCGGGAGCGCTCAGACTTCGAGTTTTTGACCTTAGGTGGTACGCTTGTTGGGAATCTTTGATCCTGATTAAGGAACCGCGCTTTGGCCGCGCACAGTGTTCATCCGCGATGAACCTCAGCATCCGATGTGTCTTGTGACACGTACACATCGACTGCCAATCGCACAGATGCTCGCCGTCCCGAAGAATTGCGCTATCGCTTCGACGTCCATGGCAAGATTCGAGCTATTGTTGCGGCGCCAATAGACGTTGCTAAACCCACATCATTTTGGAGAGAGCTGATATAGTCCTTCAGCTTCACGTCAGCATAGGATGGTATTTGCTCAAGGCAATTTCTTGGGAGAGACCTTGCGCATATTACTGATCGAAGACGACCAGGTGCTGGGCACGGCCATCCGCGATCACATCGCGTCAAACGGCCACGGCGTCGACTGGGTGCAGCGGATCGACGACGCGCGATTGGCCCTGGCCACTGTCGGGTATGAGCTGATCCTCCTCGACCTCGGGCTGACCGACGGTGACGGTCTGGCCTTGTTGCGCGAATTGCGCGCCGCGCGAAACCCGGTGCCCGTCATCATCGCAACGGCACAGGACCAGATCGCCGTCCGTATCGAGGGGCTGAACGCGGGGGCGGACGACTATCTGGTCAAGCCGTTCGACCTCAGCGAAATGATCGCGCGGATTTCCGCCGTGACGCGCCGCTACACCGGCGATCCGAACCCCGCCATCGACATCGGCCCTGTCTCGATCGACCTGGCCCTGAGGCTGGTCACGGTGGCGGGCGAGGATGCCGGGATCACCGCGCGGGAATGGGCGGTGCTGGAACGGCTCGTCCGCCATCGTGGCGCCGTCGTCACGAAGTGCGAGATCGAGGATTCACTCTATGAATTCGGCGCGGAAATCGACAGCAACGCCGTCGAAGTCTATGTCAGCCGTCTGCGCAAGAAGCTCGGCAGGGAGTTCGTGAGCACCGTCCGGGGCCTCGGCTACAAGGCGGGAAGCTGAGATTGGCGCGTCCTTCGATAGCCTGGCGCCTCGCCGCCGGTCTTTCGGCGACCATGGCCGTGCTTTGGATCGGAGCCGCGGGCCTCGCCGGCACGGTCATGTATGCTCAGATCAACGAGGCTTTCGACCAATCCTTGCGCCAGGGTGCGCTTCGTCTGCTGCCGCTGGCGGTTCATGAAATCGGCGAGGGTGACAAATATGGCCTGGATCGCGTGCGGGGTTCCGATCGCGACGAGGACGAAGCCTACTTCACCTACTACCTGATCGATCAGCATGGCGCCATGGTTCTGCGGACGGACGACGCCCCGGACATCTCGCCGCCGGTCCTCGTCTCGGCCGGCTTCTCGGATGTCGACGGCAAGCGCCTGTTTTCGAAGACGGACCCCCGATCCGGATTCTCGATCGTCCTTGTCGAGCGCACGGAGCACCGCCGCGCGGCTTTGAGGGCAGCGCTGGCTACAATCCTGTGGCCGCTCGCCGGGCTAATACCGCTGGTCGGGGGCGGCATCTGGATCGCGATCCGGCTGGGGATGCGTCCCGTCGAGCGGTTGACGCACGACATTTCGCAGCGCGGCAGCCGGAACTTGTCGCCTTTGACGTCGGACGGACAGCCTGCGGAACTCGCGCCCATCGCAGAGGCGGTGGCAAGCCTGCTCACGCGCCTTAGCGCGGCACTAGATGCGGAGCGGGCGTTTGCGGCCAGCAGCGCCCACGAATTACGAACGCCGATCGCTGGAGCCTTGGCTCAGACGCAGCAATTGGCGATCGAACTCGGCGACCAGCCGGCCGGCCGGCGTCTGAGGGAGGTCGAGTTCTCCTTGAGGCGCCTGGCGCAACTGTCCGAAAAGCTGCTGCAGCTCTCGCGCCTCGATGCGGGCTTCGCGCAGGCGGAGTCGGCCTCCGATCTTCTCCCGGCTCTGCGTCTGGTGGTGCGGGACTTCCAGGTGGCATCGAGGACGCAGTCACGGGTGAGATTGCAGGTTGCGCAAGGACTGGCCCTCGTCGGCCGGATCAACCTTGATGCCTTCGCCATCGCCGTGCGCAACCTGATCCAGAACGCCCTGATCCATGGTGCGCCGGATGGCTTGGTCGAGGTTATCGCCGGGCCGGGCCGACAGGTTCGCGTGATCAATGCGGGGCCGGTTGTCCCCGGAGCAACGCTGGCGCGGATCGCTGAGCCCTTCAGGCGCGGCTCCACATCGGCCAAGGGAACGGGCCTCGGCCTGTCCATCGTCCGCTCCATCATGGACCAGACGGATGGAAGCCTGACGCTCCGTTCGCCCGCGATCGAGAGGAAGGATGGCTTCGAGGCCATTCTCCAATGGCCGGACGAGTTGCCTTCGGAAAAAGTGGCCGTCCATTGCCGTAGTGCGGTCGTGGGTACCGTCGATGACGACTTGCCGGTGCATCACCTACCACCGCAGGTATCGGCGAAACGTTGAAAAGCTTGCGGCCACGCACTGGAGCGACAGCCGGCTTTCCGCCGACCTCTCGCGGACGATGATGGAGCAGGATTCAAGCCGGCGTCATGCGGCGAAGGGTATCGTCCTTCAGGACGAAGTGATGGTACAGCGCCATGAGACCGTGGAGACCGGCGATAACGAGAAACACGGTTCCGCCGTTGCTGTGGAGGTCCGCGACGATACCCGGAGGTTGCTGGACCGGTGCCGTCAGGGCCGGCAGGGTCACTCCGAACACGGTAACTGGGATGCCTAGCGCCGAGGCGGCGTACCATCCCGAAAGCGGCATGGCGATCAAAAACGCATAGAGCACGGCATGGCCGGCCTTGGCGGCAAGCTGCAGCAGGGGAGCGCTGCGTGGGTCGAGCCGAGGAGCACCGCCGGCCAGCCGCGCGATGAGCCGCGGCACCACGAGCACCAGCACGGCGAGACCGAACGCGAAGTGTACTGTTGGAGGGTTCTTCAGAATCTGTGGTCCGCCTTCGCCGAGGAACCAGGCGACCACCACGCAAATCGCCGTCAGCCAATGCAGTACGATCATGAATTTCGAGTAACGCTGAACCATGTGCCGCCTCGGCTGTCTTTCCATAGGATTGTTGCCGGCGCAACTAGACCCTACCAAGCTGACACCCACCTGAAGCTCAAGCGCAGCGTCCAAATGAACGTAGCCTTACGTGACGCCGCGAGCGGAATGGCCAAGTAGCCCCGCGATCGTAAGCTCGGAAAACCCGAAGGCGCCAGCTCCGCTGGCGAAGGTGTGACGAAGGACGTGAGGCGTCTCAGAGTTGCCAGGGCGGTACGGCAGGTTGTGCATGCTGATGCTCATAGAACGTCGAGGCCAAACTGGGCGACCTTCACCGCCACGCACTTCCCCAACGTGCACGCGAAGATCGCCGATTTGAGGTGTATGGAGTGGATGCTCAAGAACGTGGTTGTGCGATGCGCTAGCGGCACACTGCCGGAATGTCCTCTGATCGAGGCGCTGTTCCGTGTGGCCGCCGTTCACGCGACGGCGCCAACGCCGACTGGATGCATTCTGCCCCGAATTGAACGACGGTTGAGCAGACGCGCTACGATCAATCGGAAATTGTCTTTGGTGCCTCGCCTTGGCGAGCCAACAGGACTTGCCCATCCCAATCAGCATCGGTCATTTCGACAGCCCGCAAAACGAGACGTCCCCCACCGAGAGACCCTGCCAGGACTTGTCGCGGCGCATTGACGTCAGTCTGCGTCGAGGCCACCGAGACGAGCGAAAAGGGACGATAGAGGCGTTCCTCGACGACCGATCCGATCCAGAGCGGAGCGGTCTGTCCATTTGTGAGCTCGAGGTCGACGGCCCACAGTCGGAGCACGAGACGCGACGCGGTGGGTGTACCAACGCTATTGGGTCGAATGAGAGTGAGGCTGGGAAGACGCCCGCTGGCGAAGAGAGGAACAACCGGAAGATTGGCGGGGTCCGCCGATGGGGTAAGCCAGCTTAGGGCGCTCAAGAGCTCCCAGGCCGCTGATGTGTGCCACCCATCCCGCAGCAAGGCGTCTTGCAGGTCCCGCAGGCTACCGGTCCACTGGAAGGTCAGCGGCTCCTCCACCTCGCCGGTAAGATCGATCCGCCTACCTGGCAATTGCTGCCAACCCGATGCCCACCATTCGGCGGCGGCCATCGTCGGCAGCACGCTTTTGACGGCATAGCGATCGCTGTCCGTTGCGTGGTTGCGGTAGATGTTGAAGCCACCGGCGAGGACAACCGCCGCACATCCGACGGCGAGCAGGCCGCCCGGCTCAACGCGTTCTACTTTCCGCCGCAGATAGGACAGCCCGAGCAGCGCCAGCCATGCAGACCCGAATGCCAGGCCTCCGAGCACGTCGGAAAGCCAGTGCGCACCGAGGTAAAGGCGTGAAAATCCGATCAAAAATATCAGGGTTGCCGCGCCGAGAGCGACCGATACGCGCAGTGCCGAGCGAAACTCACGCGCGATGAGGAAGGTGAGGAAACCGTATAGAACCAAGTTGATTGTGCTATGACCACTGGGGAAGGAAAACGCGCTCCAGCCTGAGTAGTGCAGATCACCGGGCCGCGCTCGATGCAGTGCCATTTTGATCGCGGTATTGAGCGCCGAGGCGCCGGCGATCGCAACCAACCAATAGGCTGCCGTGCGCCATGCCCGTTTCCAGGCAAGCCACAGGAAGACGATGACAGTGACCGCCACGACGACGACGGTATCCCCAAGTTCAGTGATGGCGATCATTACCGCATCGCCGGGCGCCGTGCGGAGATCCTGGAGAGCGCGGTAGATAGCGCTGTCGGCCAGCACCAACGGATCTCTGCTGACGACGTCTTCAAGGATACCGAAGAAAAGCCACGCCGCGCCGACGAGCAGAACAGTCAATAATGCGAGAGTCCGCGCCTCGTGCCGCTCTGGGTCGAGCAAACTGGAGAGATTGCGGCTGAGCCAGGTGTCGCGGGTGCCGACCCAGCCCCGCAGCCGTTCCACACCAATGATGAGAAGGGGTATGCCGCGACGCAACGTCCAGCGCACGATATGCAGAATGACCCAACCCACTGCGGCCAGAACGACCAGAAGGACGGCGAGCGGCTTGGCGGCCGTGCCGAGAATGCCGAAGGCGGCCCCGACGAATACGCCGGGCAGAATATGCGACGGAGCCCAGGCGAGCGCCGATGCGACATTGACGGCGTAGAATCGGCGGACCGGCATTCCCAGCACACCGGCGAGGAGAGGAACGAAGGCGCGGACGCCCGGTGTGAAGCGTGCGAGAAAAACACTCTTGTCGCCGTGGCGGGTGAAAAACGATTCGCTACGCTCGATCAGTCCCGGATGCCGGTTCAATGGCCAGAGGCCAAGAATCTCGCGGTGGTATCGATGCCCTAGCCAAAACGAAACTCCATCACCGGCGACGGCGCCAAACGTGGCGGCAGCCAGCAACGGCCAGAGCACCAACGCGCCGCTCGGTACTAAGGTGCTGAGTGCCAGGATCCCGACCGTACCCGGTATGACGGCACCGATGATCGGGATCGACTCCGAAAGGGCTAGGAGAAACACCGCCAGATAGGCGACATGCCGATGTGCCGTCAGGAAATCGACTATCGTTAGGACCAAGGACGTCATCATCCGACGGTGCCTATCGAATGCCGGTGATGACGCGATCGATGCGCGTATCTTCTCGATAGGCTGCGTGCACGATGACGCCTACAATAATTCTTTTGGCGCTCCGCCACGGCATCTCAGGCGACCGTGCCGAAGATGGCCCCGATCCCGGCCGTCACGGCCATTGCGAGAGCCCCCCAGAACGTCACGCGGATCGTCGGCTTCAGGATGTCGGCTCCGCCGGCTCTGGCGCCGATCATGCCGAGCAGGGCCAGGAACACGAGCGAACCAACTGAAACAGCTGGCAGCAGCCAGCTCGATGGCGAGACGAGCACGAGCGCCAACGGCGCGGCCGCTCCGAGGGAAAAGGTCGCCGCGGACGCCAGCGCTGCTTGCACGGGACGCGCCGTGGTGATCTCCGAGATGCCGAGTTCGTCCCTGGCATGGGCGCCCAATGCGTCCTTGGCCATGAGCTGCTCCGCGACCTGGCGGGCAAGCCCGGTCTCGACGCCTCGGGAGACATAGATCTGAGCCAGTTCCTTCTTCTCGAACTCCGGATCACTCGCGAGTTCGCGCTTTTCACGTGCGAGATCGGCATGCTCAGTGTCGGACTGCGAACTGACAGAAACATATTCCCCCGCAGCCATGGACATGGCGCCGGCGACTAGACCGGCGACGCCCGTCAGCAGGACATTGCTTGAGGAGGCCGCTGCCGAAGCCACGCCCAGGATCAGGCTCGCCGTCGAGATGATCCCGTCGTTTGCGCCCAGCACAGCGGCGCGCAGCCAGCCAATTCGCCCGACAAGGTGCCTCTCGTTATGCATGCGACTCATGTCAGCCTTGCTCCATTGATTTCATCCGCAGCGCTTCCCTCACACAAGCATTGCTGAAATCCCGGTTTGATCTACCAGAGGGAGATGTCTTGGAACTTACAGAAGCTCGATATCCCATCGGGGGAATACGCCTCGAAGCATGGTATCGACAAAGCTCGCGCTGCGAGACGCCCCCCGTTCGGAGTCCTTGGGAAATGGCAACAGACACACCGCCTGCCGGGCCGAAATCGCGTGCCAGGCTGCCGCCAGGCGTCTGGGCGCTCGGTTTCGTCAGCATGTTCATGGACATCTCGTCGGAGATGGTCAACGCGCTGCTGCCGGTCTATCTCGTAACCGTGCTCGGCGCGTCGACGCTGACGGTCGGCTTCATCGAAGGCATCGCGGAAGCGACCGCCAATATCACCAAAATCTTCTCGGGCGCGCTGTCCGACTGGCTCGGCAAGCGCAAGTTGCTGACCGCCCTCGGATACGGTCTCGCTGCCGTCACCAAGCCGATCTTTCCGCTGGCCAACTCGGTCGGCTGGGTGGTCGCCGCACGTTTCATTGATCGTATCGGCAAGGGCGTCCGTGATGCTCCGAGGGACGCGCTCATCGCCGATCTTGCGCCGGCGGAGGTGCGGGGCGCGAGCTTCGGCCTGCGGCAGGCGCTCGATACGGTCGGCGCCTTTGTCGGGCCGCTCGCCGCGATCGTCCTGATGTCACTCAGCTCCGACAATTTCCGCTTCGTGTTCTGGATCGCGATCATCCCGGCGTTCATCTCGCTCGCCGTGATGATATTCGCCGTCCGCGAACCGGTCCGGCGTGAAACCGATGCCAAGCCGCGACTGCGCCTCGCGGATGCGAAACGCCTGTCCCGCCCGTTCTGGATCGTGGTCGGCGTCGCCACGATCCTGACGCTCGCGCGGTTCTCGGACGCGTTTCTCATCCTGCGTTCCCAGAATGTCGGTCTGCCGATCGCGCTGGTGCCCGTCGTCATGGTGGTGATGAACGTCGTCTATGCGCTTGGCGCCTATCCGGCCGGCGCCCTCTCCGACCGGATCGGCCGAGGCGGCTTGCTCGCGGTCGGCATCGTCTGCCTGATCGTCGCCGACCTCATCCTCGCGCTCGGCACAACGGTTCCTCTGGTCATGCTCGGCGTGGTGTTCTGGGGGCTGCACATGGCGCTCACCCAAGGCCTCTTTGCCAGCCTCGTGGCCGATACCGCGCCCGAGGATCTGCGCGGGACGGCGTTCGGCGTGTTCAACTTCGCGGGGGGCATCGCCATGCTGATCGCGAGCGTCATCGCCGGCGGCTTGTGGGACGCTTACGGTCCGGCAGCGACCTTTCTGGCCGGCGCGGGGTTCACCGTGGTTGCGTTGATCGCTTTCGGCCTGTCGCAATACTGGGCCGGCGGCGCCTCCCCGGACCCAAGCAAGGATTGATCTGCCCTCTCGCCCCGAGACTCAGGCCGTCAACCATCCGCGCCAGAATCCCTTCAGGATCTCCAGAACGACAACCAGACCTACGGCGATGCCGAACGCGACGGCGAGATCATCGGCGTGCAGAGGCCCGAAGCGAAAAAGATCGCGCGCCCACGCCAGGGCAGTGCCCAGTAGGACGCCGGCCACGGCGCTTACCCGCCACAGCGCGTGATTGTCCCACCGCAGCGCCCCGCGCACCGAGCTGTCGAAGGAGCGGTTGCCCAGCACCAGTCCCAGATTGGCCAGGACGAGCGACACGAAGGTGAGCGCACGCACATCCTCCGCGGGCATGCCGCGCCGCAGCGCAAGCAGATAGAGTACGGCAACCGCCGCGAAGGCGAGAACGCCCTGCAGCAGGCTCCAGAGCACGAGCCCCGACGTGAACAGATGGCTCGTCACCGCGCGCGGCCGTCGGCTCATGATGTCCTTCTCCTCCTTTTCCGCCTCGAAGACCAACGAACAAACGGGATCGATGATCATCTCGAGAAAGGCGATGTGGATCGGCGAGAAGATGATGGACAGGCCGGTCAGCAACGGTAAATGCAATTACATGCTGTCCGGTTCAACCGTGAATGAGCTTCCGTCAATATTCTTCGTAGGTGGCGGGAACAGCCCCGGAGATATTCTCCGCTTGCTTGCCTTCGACGATGAGCATAGCTGTCGCGGCCTCAATGCGACGCTCAAGTTCCGTCATGAAATGCCGCCGATCAAGTCCAGGCTGGATTGGTGGCAGAAACTCAACGAGGACCGTGCCGGATCGTTTTAGGAAGGAGCGCCGGCGCCAGAATAGACCAGAACTGAGCGCTACCGGCACGACCGGAAGACCAAGCTGCATGTAAAGCGCGGCGACCCCGGGATGATAGGCTTGGCGAGCTGCCACCGGCGTGCGCGTCCCCTCCGGGAAGATCGCGATCGAGCGACCGTCTGCTATCGCAGAGCGAGCTGCCGCGACCATCGGTCTTAGTGCTTTCGGGCCTGCCTCGCGATCGATGATGATCGCCTCGCCGCGTTTCATATACCAGCCAAATACCGGTATCCTCGCCAAGCTCTGCTTCAGCACGATCGCCGGATTCTTAAGCAAGACCCACAGCGCAATGGTCTCCCAGGCGGACTGGTGCTTGAGCGCAACGATAACCGGGCCTTCGGGCAGATTATGTCTGCCGCGCACCTCGTAGGTCAGTCCGACGATTGACCGCAGTAGCGACAGGGAAACGGTCGCCCACAGTTCGGATACCCGCGCAGCCGCGCGTTGCGAGATGAAAAGCGCTGGTAAGGCAAGGACAGAAAGAAGAGTTGTCCAAGAATAGAACGCCAGGTCGAATAGGAGGGAGCGAACGAGGGTCACCGTGCAAGGCCTCCGCTATACGCCGGACGGGAAACTGATTGAGGGGGCGCATCGACATCCGCCGCATCAATCTTGTGCAGCTGCTCCCAGCTCTGGATGTAATCGCGGGTCAGCGGTGCGGCATTGACACGCTTGCTCACCTGAATCTGGAAATTGATGAGGCCGCCGTGGCGAAAGGCTGCTTCGCAACTGGCCAGGTAGAATTCCCACATCCGGCAGAACCGCTGGTCGTAGATTTCCGCGACGCGCCCACGGTTTGCGATGAACCGTTGCCGCCACGCCTTCAGCGTTTCTGCATAATGTAGCCGCAGTATCTCGATATCGGTCACGTACAGTCCGGCCCACTCGATGGCGGGCAGAATCTCCGACAGCGCCGGGACGTACCCACCCGGAAAGATGTACTTGTTGATCCAGGCGTTGGTCGCGCCGGGGCCGTCGGCGCGACCAATCGTATGGATCATTGCCACCCCGTCGTCCGTGAGGAGATTCCTGACCTTCTTGAAGTATTCGCGGTAATGTCCCACCCCGACATGCTCAAACATGCCGACCGAGACGATGCGGTCATACCGACCTTCTTCTTGGCGATAGTCCTTTAGCAAGAATCTCACCCGGTCCCCCAGGTCCGTCTCGGCAGCGCGTCGTTCGGAGTATGCGTGTTGCTCGGTCGACAGTGTCAGGCCTGTAACGTCAACGGCGGCAACCTGGGCGAGATAGAGACCGAGCCCACCCCATCCAGATCCGATGTCGAGAACCCGCTGCCCTGAGCTCAGTAGCAACTTAGCCGCCAGGTGACGCTTCTTTTGTTCTTGTGCGCGCTCCAGTGTGTCGTCACTTGAGTTGTAGTACGCACAGGAATACTGACGGTCTGCGTCTAGAAATTGCTCGTAGAGCGCGTCCGACAGGTCGTAGTGGTGCGCGACGTTCGCGCGTGCGACTGGGATGGGATTGTTCACAACCATCCCACTCAACCTATTTCGATCACTCTCAATCACGCTTCTTCCCATTGCATCACTTGAATTTTCTGGCTTGTCGCGCGTCCGGACGCTATGGCATATTGGGGTCGGTTTTGAGGGGATCAATCGCCCTTTTGACCCCAGTCGCCGACCCCTACTACGCCCCTGGCGACCCCACTTGAGAGCCGATGGGAGAGCCCCCGTGCCAAGCCTTACCGATGGAGAAATACGCCGCGCTCTGAAACAGGTGGAGCAGACCGGCAAACAGCTAAGCCTGGTTGATGGCGAGGGGCACGGCACGGGCCGTCTTGTCCTAGTCATGAAGCCGATGCCCACTCGCGTCACAGCGGACTGGATGGCGCAGCAGTGGCGAGATCAGAAGCGCCTCAAGAAGAAGCTCGGCTCGTATCCGTCGATGTCGCTCAGCAAGGCGCGCGAAGTTTTCACCCGCGATTTCGCCGACATGATCCAGAAGGGTCGCAGCATCAAGATCGCCGGCGACACACGCCCCGGCACCGTAGCCGACCATCATGATCGGGAAGAGTTCCTCCCGGTCGCGTGTCTCGGCACCGACCTGATCAGTGATCGCCACGACGGTCGCATTTGCCAGCTCGGCGCAGAAGTCCGCCAGCTTGTTGCCATGTCCCCTCAGGCTGAGCAGGATGACGATTCCGAATAGCTTTCGGATGGCCCCAACGCACTGCTGGTGGTTAAGCGGGCGCGCCGGGTCGAAGGCGCGTTTTGTGTCGTTGGCTAAATCCACCAGCCCGTGATCAACGAGGCCCTCATCCAGCTTATCGAGAAGCTCCGGATGGTCGACCTCGAGTAGCGAGTATCCCAGCTCGCCGAGAGCGTTGCTCAGATATTCTTCCATCCCAACGAAATCAAAGATCCTGGCGGCCTCGATATAGAGTTCCGCGGCAATTTTGTGGTTGCCAAGATTGCTCTCGCAGTTACCGATCTGATGCAGGGTCTCCACTGAAGCGCGCCGCGTCGCGTGCGGCCGACAGCATGACGTCGAGCTTCTCCGCCGGCGCCAAGTCCGCCTTCGAGGCAACGGGCGGCTCCTCGACCGCAGGCACGGTCGGCGGCGAGACGGAGGCCGCCAACCACGCCTCCACCGGTCAGAGCACCTCTTCCCGTCAGGGACCGCCCGATTGGGCCAAGCGCATGAAGCGCTCTCAGAACATCACGCATGGCGTCCAGGCCGCCGCGCATGCCGTCCGCTCAGGTGACAGCCATGGCGGCGGCTCTTCCATCAACCTTTCCGAAAGCGACCGCTGATGAGCCTCTTCAAACGACCAGCAACCCACTATGGCAAATCACCCGAACCCGAGACGCCCTACCAGCGCGCCGGCCAGGTCTGGGACGAACGCATCGGCTCCGCCCGTGTGCAGGCGAAGAACTGGCGGTTGATGGCGTTTGGCTCGCTGATCCTGTCTGCCGGCTTCGCCACAGCGCTTGTCTGGCAGTCGGCGCGCGGAACGATCGTGCCATGGGTAGTGCAGGTCGATCGCCTCGGGCAGGCGCAGGCCGTCGCACCCGCGACCGCCGACTATCAGCCGACCGATCCGCAGATGGCCTGGCATCTCGCGCGTTTCATCGAGCAAGTCCGCTCGATCCCGGCAGACGCCATCATCGTGCGGCAGAACTGGCTGCGCGCGTATGAGTTCACGACCTCGGCCGGCGCGATGGCGCTCAACGACTACGCCCGGGCCAACGACCCCTTCACCAAGGTCGGCAAGCAGCAGATTTCGGTCGACGTTTCTTCCGTCATCCGCGCATCCCCCACGAGCTTCCGCGTCGCCTGGGTCGAGCGCCGCTATCAGGACGGCGCTCTCGCCGAGACATCACGCTGGACCGCCATCCTCACCATCGTCGTGCAGCCGCCGCGCACCGCCGAAAAACTCCGCGCCAACCCGCTCGGAATCTACGTCAACGCCATCAACTGGTCACGGGAGCTGGGACAATGAAGTCGTCTTTCCGTAAAGCCGGAAACCCGGCTTCACACACATCCGCATCGCAGGTTTTGCGCAAAGCCGCGCTGCCGCTCCTTCTCCTCGCGACGAGTGCGCTCGCCGGCTGCGCCACCACGCAGAAGCCGCCGGAGATCAGCTATGATGACGCAGCACCCGCCGTCCAAACCGTCGATCCCCCGGCGCCGGTCACCGTGGTCGAACTCCCCCGGCCGCTGCCGCTCCCCGGCCAGATGAAGCCGGTCGAGACGACACGAAGCGCGCCGGAGGCGACCGATCCGGCCGCTCGCGTCAACCAGGCCAATGCCGCCGCCCGTGTGCAGCCCGTTCGCAACGGCTTCATCAACTCAATGCAGGTCTATCCCTTCACACAGGGCGCGCTCTATCAGGTCTACACCGCCGTCGGGCAGATCACCGACATCGCCCTCCAGCCCGGCGAGCAGCTCGTTGGCTCGGGACCCGTCGCCGCCGGCGACACCGTGCGCTGGATCATCGGCGACACCGAGAGCGGATCCGGCGCGACGCGACAAATCCACATCCTGGTGAAACCAACCCGCGCCGAGCTGATGACCAACCTGGTCATCAACACCAACCTGCGCACCTACCACATGGAGCTGCGCTCGACCGAACGCACTTATATGGCTTCGGTCTCCTGGCAATATCCGCATGATCAGCTTATCGCGCTCCGTCGTCAGAACGTCGAAGCGCAGGCTGCCCAGCCGGTCGCCACCGGCATCGATCTGTCCCGTGTCAATTTCCGCTACGAGATTGACGGTGACCGTGCGCCGTGGCGTCCGCTCCGTGCCTTCGACGACGGCCGCCAGGTCTTTATCGAGTTTCCACGCGGCATTGGTCAGGGCGAGATGCCGCCGCTCTTCGTCGTCGGGCCGGAAGGCAACACCTCCGAGCTGGTGAACTACCGGGTCCGCGGGAACCACATGATCGTCGATCGCCTGTTCGCCGCCGCCGAGCTGCGCTTCGGCGCGGGCGATCGCCAAAAGCGCGTGCGCATCACCCGCACCGACGGGAGGCCGGCTTCGTGAGCGACATCGATTCCCGGAAAGAGGAAGGGCCTGAGCCGGACAACGTCGAGCAGCCCCTGACCGGCGAGCCGGCACCGCCGATGCGGCTGCGCGCCGAAACGCCCCGTGTCACGCGATTGTCGAGGAAGGTGCTGGCTGGCCTGGGTCTCGTCGCCAGCGTCGGCATCGGCGGCGCGCTGATCTACGCGCTCCAGACCCGGGACGGCGGCCGTCCGAACGAGGAGCTGTATTCGACAGACAACCGCACCACCGCCGATGGGCTTGCCGGCCTGCCGCGTGATTATACGGGGCCGGTGCTCGGGCCACCACTGCCCGGCGATCTCGGCCGCCCGATGCTCGACGCGCAGAACCGGGGCCAGCCCGTCCCGGTTCCTGGCATGGCGGCGTCCAATCCGGGCCTCAGCGCTGAGGAACAGCGCCGGCTTCAGGAACTGGAGGCGGCACGGACGGCGCGGCTGTTCGCTTCGACCGAGACGAGAACGACGTCCACGGCGGCGGCATCACCAGGCGGAACGCCATCCGCCCACCCCCAACTGCCTCTGCCCGACTTGACGAGCCTTGGCCTTGCACCGCAGCCGGCCACACCGACCGCGCAGGACCGCCAGCTCGCCTTCCTCAACGCCGCCGCCGATCGGCGGACGGTCTCCCCGGATCGCGTCGCGGCGCCGGCATCGCCGAACATACTGCAGGCCGGCGCGGTGATCTCGGCGGCACTGATCACCGGCATCCGCTCCGATCTTCCTGGCCAGATCACCGCCCAGGTGACCGAGAACATCTACGACAGCCCAACCGGCCGCATCCTGCTCGTGCCGCAGGGCACACGCATCATCGGCCAATACGACAACAATGTTCAGTTCGGCCAAAGCCGTGTGCTGCTGGTCTGGAACCGACTGATCTTCCCGAACGGGCGGTCGATCGTGTTAGAGCGCCAGCCAGGCGCCGACGCGGAGGGCTATGCCGGCTTGCAGGACGGCGTCGACTATCACTGGTGGGATCTGGCCAAAGCAGCGGGTCTCTCCACGCTGCTGAGCATCGGGGCCGAGCTCGCCACAAACGATGACGACCGCCTGATTCAGGCAATCCGCAACGGCGGGCAAGGCACGATTAACGATGCTGGCCAGCAGATCGTCCGTCGCCAGTTGAACGTCGCGCCGACGCTGACTGTCCGTCCGGGATTCCCCGTCCGCGTCATCGTCACGCGA
>NZ_JBAFVS010000028.1:0-66044 GCF_043194565.1 Xanthobacter autotrophicus ATCC 700552
CGTTCTCTCTCAGTCGGTCAAGCGCCCCGCACGGGCCGCGAAAAAAGCCGCCGTGGGATAGGGGGTTTCGGATGCGGATGCAAGAGGACCGCGCGGTCCCGCCGGCCGCGCACACGCCGCCCCGCGCCCGCGCCCGCGGGCGCGCTTGCCTGCCGGGGCATGCGGCGACCGCTTTCGACGCGATGTCACAAAATATGCAACCCAATGTTGTCGTAATTTAATACCGCAAAACTAAGCCTGCTCCCGGCTGACGCTTCAGGCTTGGGGGCCTTGCGATGAACACCGTTCTGAAATCCGCGCTCGCGCTGGTGCTTGTCCTGCTGTGCGCCGGCTGCGCCACGGCGCCGAAGCTCGCCCTGTCCCCGGAAGACATACCCACGCTGCATCTTACCGGGGTCAAGGTAACCTTCGCCGCCAACGCCTCGATCCAGTGGCCGGAGGCCAGCCAGCTCGAAGAGAAGGAGCGAAACGCCCCCAACCCCGAGCTGCGGCAAGTCCAGAGGGGCGGCTTCCGCTCCTACGAGGAGCATCGCCTCGCGACCGCCCTCACCACCCAGAGCTTCAAGCAGGTGGAGAGCCTGATGCAAGGCAGCCGTCCGGTCCGGCTCGAGATCGAGATCCGCGAGTTGCTCATCCCGACCACGCAGGAGCGCACCGGGCAGGTGGTGGCGACCACGGTGGTCACAACCGTACTCCTGGGCGGCATTGTCGGAGGTTACGCGCTCGCCGCCACGCCCGGCATTTTCATGACGTATGACCTCGCGCTGGTAGACCAGAACACCAACAAGGTGCTCGCATCGGCGTCTGTGTTGAAGGCCAGCAGCCCTGCCACCCAGTTCAGCGGCGAATCCGTGGATAGCATCGCCGCCGCGGCGGCATCCCAGATCAAGGCCTGGCTGACGCAAAAGATCATGTGAGCGGTGCGCCCGCCGCATGGGCTGGAGCGGGTGAAGGGAATCGAACCCTCGTATTCAGCTTGGAAGGCTGCTGCTCTACCATTGAGCTACACCCGCGCGTCGCGAGGCTTAACACAGCCCTCCGGCGGGCGGAAGACGGGGCCGAGGGGGCTGGGGACAAGTCCGGAGCGATGGCTGTCCGCCCGTGCAGCACCGATCCCAGCGCGCGACCAGGACGCCGGCGCCAGCCGAGGGGCTTCCCCACAAGCCGGGCGCAGGCGCGGGACCACGACGGCCGCTCACGCTTTCAAGGCAAAGTACTGAAACCGGAAAAGGCCGGAGGCCGGGCTTGCGCCCATCTCGTCTCGACCCGCACGACGGGTGGTGGAGGGGGTTGGATTTGAACCAACGTAGGCAGAGCCAACGGATTTACAGTCCGTCCCCTTTAACCACTCGGGCACCCCTCCATCGACGCCCGTCGCACCGGTTCACTCCAGCGTGACGCTGGAGAGGCTTCTTACCAAGCTGGTGATCCAAGGAATTCCCAGCAGCGCGAAGCCGGCGACGAGCACGCTCAAATCACCGTCCGAGGATCGGGTTTATGTGAAAGCTGTGCGCTGAAGTCAACCGGAAATGCTGCCGGTCGGCGCCGCCTGTGGACGGCGCGCCGCCGGTGCCCCGCCACGGCAGTCGCTGCCGCCCGCTCCAACGGCCCCGCGCGGCGCGGCCCCGCTTCCCCGTGCGACGCCCCCTCGCCGCGTGACCCCTGCCCTGCCCGCTTGACCCCTGGCCTGCCCGCGTGACGCCCCTTGCGCCGGACGGCGTGGTCTGACAAAGCCTCCCCATGTCCGACCGTCCGCCCCGCGAACCCCGCCGCCCCGGCTCCCGCCCGCCCTTCACGAGCCGCCCCGGCGCGCCCGGCGCCCCGCGCTGGGCCAAAGGCGGCGGTGGCGGCGGCGGCAAGGGCAGCGGAAAGCCGCCGTCCTGGGCGGGAGCGGACGACGTGGCCCTGCTCTATGGCTGGCACACGGTGGCGGAGGCCATCGGCAATCCCCAACGGCGCTTCCGGCGCCTGCGCGCCACCGAAAACGCCATCCACCGCCTCGAAGAGGAAGGGCTCACCCCGCCGATCCCGCCGGAGATCGTGCGGCCGGGCGACATCGACAAGCTGCTGGGCGCGGACGCGGTGCACCAGGGCCTCCTCGCCGAGGTGGACCACCTGCCCTCCCCGCGCCTGAAGGACATTGCCAAGACCGACCTGGTGCTGGTGCTGGACCAGATCACCGACCCGCACAATGTGGGCGCCATCGTGCGCTCGGCGGCGGCGTTCGCGGTCAGCGCCATCGTCACCACCGCCCGCCACAGCCCGGCCGCCACCGGCGTCCTCGCCAAGAGCGCGTCGGGCGGGCTGGAGCATGTGCCCTTCTGCCTGGTGACGAACCTGTCGCGCGCGCTCACCGAACTGAAGGACAACGGCATGCTGGTGGTGGGCCTCGACAGCGAGGGTCCCGCCGACCTGGAGGACACGCCCATGCGCGCCCCCCTCGCCTTGGTGCTGGGCGCCGAAGGCAAGGGCCTGCGCCAGCTCACCCGCGAGACCTGCGACGTGCTCGCGCGCATCGACCTGCCGGGCGCCATCAAGAGCCTCAACGTGTCCAATGCCGCCGCCCTCTCCCTGGGCATGGCGCGACGGGTGATGAAGCGCGGCTGACTTGAGGGCTGACCTTGGGGGCTGACCTTGGGCGCTGACCTTGGGCGCTGACCTTGGGCGCTGACCTGGGGCGCTGACCTGGGGCCCCGCGCCCGAACATCTTGCAGTGCCGCGAAACTGTTCGCGGTTGCACCTAAGACCATTGACCAATCGTAAGTCCGCCGCACCTTCGTCATGGTATTGCCATGGCGCACGGTGCGCCGAGAGCATGCGCCGATCAGATCGTTTCAATCTGCTCGGAACCGGCTCCAGAGCACGCGCTGGCCGACTCGCACCGTGTTGGGCCAGACCACGCGTTCTCTTTGTTCAAGTGAAAGCCTGCCGGAACATATCCGCACGCCAGAGGCGGAAGCGGCGGGCCGACGGAGGAACGCCAAGGGACACCGCCGCATCTCCTGCGCGCGGATGCCTTGCGTTGTGCCGGCCCGGCCCGCCTTCCGACAGATCGTGTTCAGTTCGACATCCGCCCCGGGCGGAGCCCTGATGCGACGGGAGGGACTTTTCCATGAGCGTGACGACTGCAGGGACGGCCGCCAAGCCGCGTCCCATGACCCGGGAGGAGAAGAAAGTCATCTTCGCTTCCTCCCTCGGCACCGTATTCGAGTGGTACGATTTCTATCTGTATGGCTCGCTGGCGGCCATCATCGGCGCCCAGTTCTTCAGCGCCTATCCGCCGGCGACCCGCGATATCTTCGCCCTGCTGGCTTTCGCCGCCGGCTTCCTGGTGCGCCCGTTCGGCGCCATCGTGTTCGGTCGTATCGGTGACCTCGTCGGCCGCAAATACACCTTCCTCGTCACCATCCTGATCATGGGCCTGTCGACCTTCATCGTCGGCATCCTGCCCAATGCCGCCTCCATCGGCATTGCCGCGCCCATTATCCTCATCGCCCTGCGCCTGCTGCAGGGCCTCGCGCTCGGCGGTGAATATGGCGGCGCCGCAACCTATGTGGCCGAGCACGCCCCCCACGGCCGCCGCGGCTTCTACACCTCGTGGATCCAGACCACGGCAACGCTGGGCCTGTTCCTGTCGCTCATCATCATCCTCTTCACCCGGACCCTCACCGGCGAAGAGGCCTTCCGCGACTGGGGCTGGCGCATTCCCTTCCTCGTCTCCATCGTCCTGCTCGGCGTTTCGGTCTGGATTCGCCTCCAGCTCTCCGAATCCCCGACCTTCAAGAAGATGAAGGAAGACGGCACCACCTCCAAGGCGCCGCTGACGGAAGCGTTCGGCCGGTGGTCGAACCTGAAGATCGTGCTGCTCGCCCTGTTTGGCCTGGTCGCCGGCCAGGGCGTGGTGTGGTACACGGGCCAGTTCTATGCCCTGTTCTTCCTGCAATCGATCCTGAAGGTGGATGGCTACACCTCCAACCTGCTGATCGCGTGGTCGCTGGTGTTCGGCACCGGCTTCTTCGTGTTCTTCGGCTGGCTCTCCGACAAGATCGGCCGCAAGCCCATCATCCTGGCGGGCTGCCTGATCGCCGCGGCGAGCTATTTCCCGCTGTTCAACATGATCACCTCCTACGCCAACCCGGCGCTCGAAAAGGCGATCCAGAACGTGCGGGTGGTCGTGGTGTCCGATCCGGCCAATTGCGGCAGCCTGTTCAACCCCGTCGGCACCCGGATCTACTCCGCCCCGTGCGACATCGCCCGTGACTTCCTCGCGAAGTCCTCGGTGAAGTATTCGACGGAAGCAGGTCCCGCCGGCTCGCCGGTGCAGTTGAAGGTGAATGACGCCGTGGTGCCCTACACCGCCGACTTCTCGAAGACCGCCGTCGCGGCGCTTCAGGCGGCCGGCTACCCCAACGCCGCGACGAACAAGGACATCGTGAAGATGTCTCATCCGTTCGACATCTTCCAGCCGCGGGTCGCGGCGGTGATCGGGCTCCTGTTCATCCTCGTCCTGTTCGTGACGATGGTGTACGGCCCCATCGCGGCGGCGCTGGTGGAACTGTTCCCGGCCAGCATCCGCTACACCTCCATGTCGCTGCCCTACCACATCGGCAACGGCTGGTTCGGCGGCCTTTTGCCGGCCACCGCCTTCGCCATGGTGGCGGCCACCGGCGACATCTACTACGGCCTCTGGTACCCGATCGTGATCGCCCTGATGACCTTCGTCATCGGCCTTCTGTTCGTGCCCGAGACCAAGGATCGCAACATCGATCACTGGCACTGACGCCGGCGCGCGGTTCCCCCGCGCCGCGTCCGGCCCGGCAGGATGGCCCCGCCTCAAAGGCGGGGCCATTCCTTTCTGGAGCGCTTGTCGCCCCGCGACAGCGCTGCTAGATCAGAACGGCGGCGCCGGATTAGCACAGCGGTAGTGCAGCGGTTTTGTAAACCGAAGGTCGGGGGTTCGATCCCCTCATCCGGCACCATTTTCCGATCCCCCGGACGAGACGAGGTAGAAATGGCGTTCGATTTCGGGCGCACCCCGGCGGCGATCATTGCGGCGGGGGCGTGATGGTGCGGCCGATCGATGGGCTGGTGGAGACCTGGTTCGTCGTCGTCCATCGCGAGACGACCGCCTGGTAGGTGCGGCTGCTGGCGGCTGGGCAGTACCGGCATGTTTCGGCGGTGGGCTGGAGCCGGGCGGCGAACTGCTGGGTGCTGGTCGATCCGCGGCGGCGCGCCACGATGGTGCTGGCGCTCCCGGATGGCTCGGCGGCGCAGGCATGTACTGAACGCCCAAGCACACCTCGGCGGGGCTCTGCCAGTGTTTCGCGAAGCCCCAGCGCCGGAATTCCCCCGGGGGTGTCCGTGCGAGAAAATCGATGCCGAAGCCGAAGTGGCTGGATTCGCATAGGCTTTTGCGGGCAACGGCGGCCGGACGGACAGGTAGCGAGCGCTCGCCGCCTCGACGTCCGCTGTGAGGCGGACATGCTCGCACTTCAGTGGCTGCCACTGGTCCCAAAGTGCGGTTATCGGGCTCGTGCCGGGCGCCGAGGCCTCTGCCTCCTTCGGCAGGATGGCGACGGGCACGGCCAACATGGCGACGGTCGCCGCGGTGGTGCCGGCTTTCAGAGAGTCTCGGCGGCTGGGCGTCTGGTCAGCAGGCAAGCCGGGGGCGGCTGCCGGAACGGTGTAGATCGGCATTTGGGTTGTTCCAGCGGCAATCAACATTTAATGTTGAGACGCCAGAAGCGAGCGCGGACCCCTGTCAACATAAAATGTTGAGCCCCATGACCCCAGCACAATGCCGTGCAGCCCGCGCTCTCCTTGATCTGACCCAACCGGCCTTGGCAGAAGCTGGCCAACTCGGTCTCTCCACGATCGTCGACTTCGAGCGCAGCCGAAGGGCCGTCTCTGCAGAGGCTGTAGATGCCATCCGCGCAGCTCTCGAAGCCGCCGGCGTGCTCTTCATCGACCAGAACGGCAATGGTCCGGGAGTGCGGCTGAAGGAGCGCGGCTAACGGAGGAGGCACTGCGCGTTTCGGTGTATAGCGGGCGCGAGATGGTGGCTTCGGAGGGGTTTCGGTGATGGTGACGGCAACTGCGCGGGCCATCCGGCGCGCCCTGGGCGTGGTGGCGGGGGTGGTTGTTGTCGCGGCCGGTCTCTATCTCGGGCTCGCCATCCATTACTGGATCGCCTGGCCGGCGGCGGTCCGACAGGCGGGGAGCTTCGCCTTTCCCCTCGCCGTAATCGCCCTCTGGTTCGCTCCCGGTCTCGGGCGCGTATCCCGCCGGGCGGTAGCGCTCGCCGGCATCGCGACGCTCTGCATGGCGTTCTTCAGCACGGAGCCGATCGAGCAGGACTGGGTGGCGCTCCAGCAGCACAATCCCACGGCGGTGATCGACGGCGACAGGGTCACCATCCGCAATTTCCGCGATGCGCTGCATCAGCCCGGCGAGGCATCCGTGCCGCGGTGGACCACGGCCACCTTCGACCTGTCGACCCTCACCGGCGCCGACCTCATCATCCAGCCGTTCGGGAGCATGAAGGCGCTCGCCCACGTCATGCTCTCCTTCGGCTTCGCCGACGGACGGCACGTGGTGGTCTCCATCGAGGCGCGGCAGGCCAAGGGCGTCAGCTTCGACGCGGTCGCCGGCTTCTTCCGCCGGGATCCCATCTATCCGGAGATCGGCAGCGAGCGGGACCTCATCTGGAACCGCCTCGCGCGCTCGCCGCCCGACGAGGTGCAGATCTTTCCGATCCATCGGGACGCGGCGGCGATCCGCCTCTATTTCGAGCGCATCCTCGCCTTCATCAACCGGGTGGACGCGCGCCCGATCTTCTACTCGACCCTGCGCGAGAGCTGCATGACGACGCTCATGAACCTCGCGCCGGAAAGCTTTGCCGAGGTGCCCTGGCACGACATCCGCCGATGGATCCCCGGCTACTCCCTGAGCCTGTTCCAGCAACTCAGGCTGGTGGATGACGGCATGTCCCCGGAGGAGATGGCGAGGGCCCACGGGCTGCGCGACGGCGTCCGCTTACCGGAGGAGTTTCCGTCCGATGCGGCGTGGAGCGGCTACCTGCGCGCGAAGCTCCCGGTCAGCGCGGCGGGGGCAGTGCGCCCCTTAAACGCGAACTGAGGCGAGGGCATCCCCCAGCGCACCACAGGGCGCAACTCGCTGGCGCCGGCCCTCTGGACCCGCGCCCGGCTCGTGCAACGCCTCTTCCGGCAAAACGCGAGCGTATTGGCCAGTGGATTCCCATGCCGATCCCATCGCCACTACAGCTTGCGGGCCTGGGCCAACTCCCGAACTCCTGCGCGCAGGGCCTTCCCGGTGGGGCCCGTCGGAAGACCATCGACCATATGGATCGCATCGGGCACCTTGAAGCGTTCCGTCCGCCCCTTGCACCAATTGCGAAGCTCATCGGCGGTCTCGGTGCGCCCCGGCTTGAGGACCACGGCGACATGCAGGGCCTCGCCCAGCCGCAGGTCCGGGACGCCCGCACAGAGCACCTGTGCCACGGCGGGATGCGCCGACAGCATCAGCTCGATCTCGGCCGGAGCGATCTTGTTGCCACCGCGCGAGATGATTTCCTTGATGCGGCCGACGATCTCGACGAATCCATCAGGACGTTGGCGCGCCACGTCGCCGGTGCGGAAATAACCATCGGCGAACGCGGCCTCGGTCAGATCCGGATTGTCCAGATACCCCAGCATGCCGAACGGCGAGCGAACCTGCAGCTCGCCTTGTGACGCGCCTGCCGGTGCTGTTACGGGGGCAGGCTCATCGGCGGAGAGGCGGTAGGTGATGCCCCGGGTCGGCACGCCGATGGAGCCGCGGCCGGGCGCAGCATCGCGTGGCCCCAGGCAGAAGTCGCAGGAACCCGTCTCGGTCAAGCCGTAGAGGTCGAAGACGCCGGCGGCGGGCAACTGGTGGGAGATCTGGCCGGACAATTGCGCGCCCAGCGCCTCGCCGCCGGTGAGGATGGCGCGCAGCGCCGGCGCCTCCATCTCTCCCGCGCCGAACATGGTCCGCAGCATGGAGGGCACCGTAGCCAGCACCGTCGCGCCCTGCAGCCGCTGGCGCAGCGCGACGGGCGAGAACTTGCCCACGAGCGCCAATCGCGCTCCCGCCCGGAGCGACAGGAGCGCCACCCACAGGCCGAAGATGAAAATGAGCTGCAGCGGCAGGACGACCGTGTCCAGGGGCGACAGCCGCAGAAGCTCCTGCAGGGCGTCGAGCTTCGCCGCCAAGCGATCGTGGCCGAGCACGACGCCCTTCGGCTTGCCGGTGGAACCGGATGTGAACACCACCAGCGCCGCGCCCCGCAGCAACGGACGCTCCGGCGGCGGGGCATCGGCCAGGGTGATCAGTTCGCCATCGGCCAGGAGGAAGCGGGGGCGGACGTGTTCAAGCATCGCCGCGCGGGTCGTCTCGGCGGCTGCGGCGTGGAGTGGAACCACCACGCCCCCCGCCTGCCAGACGCCGAACAGCGCGGCAAGGTCTGCCACGCGGTTGGCAACGGTCACCACCACCGGCTCGTCAGGCCGGACCCCGGCGGCGCCCAGGCGCGCGGCAAGGACAGCGGCGGCCGATGCAAGGGCCCCCGTCCCCGAGGTGGCGCAGTCATCCTCGACTTCGCCAGTTGCCGTTGAAAGAATGCCGCAGAGTGCGCCGGGCTGTGTCTCGGGGGGCATCGCGATCCCCTCAGGCGTCGCGGGCGGGAAAGCGGGCGTCGCGCCAGGCGATGGCCGCCCTCAACCCGTCGCGTCGGGCCACATCGAAGAAGGCGATCTTGTCGGCCGAGCCGGCACCCTCGATGGCGAGATCGATCTCCAGCGCGCTTTCCAGCGCCTGCAGCATGCCCTGCGTCTCCAGCGCCCGGTTGAGTGCGCGCTTGGTCTCCTTCACCAGGCCCGGATCGATGGCCCCGATGTGCCGGGCGATGCGCAGGGCCTCGGCGTCCAACCCGTCGCCATCGACCACACGGTTGATCATGCCGATCTCGGCGGCACGCCGTGCCGGCACCCGGTCCTCGCCGAGGAGGATGATCTCCTTGGCGATCTTGGGACCGACGATCCAGGGCAGCAGCATCACCACGATGCCGGCGCCGAACTTCAATTCCGGCTCGCCGAAGAAGGCATCCTCGGTGGCGATGGTCATGTCGCAGGCGAGGGCCAGTTCACAGGCACCGGCGAGGCACGGGCCGCGCACCGCGGCGATGGTGGGCTTGGGGCAATGCCAGAACCGCATCACCGTGTCGAAATCCTTGCGCAGCAGCGGGCGCCAGGCATCCACGCCGACCGGGCGCGCCTCCATCTGCGCCTTCAGGTCGAAGCCGGAGGAGAAAGCATTGCCGGCTCCGCGCACGATCACCGCCTTCACGCCCGCATCGACCTCGGCCACGTCCATGGCGGCATTGATTTCGCCCAGCATCTCCTGATCCAGGGCATTGGTGCGCTCGGGCCGGTTGAGGGTGATGCGGGCGACGCCGTGGAGCGTCTCGTAGAGGATCTTGGAATAGGTCATGGGTGCCTCGTCGGGAAACGTCAGCGGCGACCGCCTGCCATGGCTGAAGCCTCGGGCCGCAGCCTGAGACGGAGCATGGCGAGGACGCCGAGGAAGGGGCCGATGGCCAGCAGGCAGAAGGCGTAGCGCCAGCCGAGCAGATCCACCGCATAGGGCAGCAGATGGATGCTCGCCAGGGTGATGAGGAAGCCGACGCACGTCTGAACCGTAAGCATGGTGCCCACCAGGCTCCGGTCGGACAATTCGGTGACGGCGGCGGAGAATTGCGCGGAATCGGCGATCACGCTCACGCCCCAGATCAGGGCGACGGGCAGCAGCAGCCAGGGGGAGGCGCCGAAGAGCAGGCCGATGCCCGCCGCGCACAGGCCGCTGACGGCCATGGACAGGGCGGTGACGAATGTGCGGCCGAGACGGTCCGCCGCAAACCCGCCGCCCAGCGCGCCCAGCGCGCCGATGGCCACCACCGCGAAGGTGGCAAGACGGGGATCGAAGGGCGGGGCATCACCGTAGCGCAAGGCGAAGCTCGCGGCGAAGAAGGCGCCGATCCACGCCCACATGGCGTAGAGCTCCCACATGTGGCCGAAATAGCCGAGGTTGGCGAGCCGCAGCGCCGGCCGGCGGACGGCATCGAGGGCATTGGACAAGCGCAGGGGCGGCGCCTTGGCCTGGTTGGGCCCCACCTGCGCGAAGCGGATGAGGAACGCGGCGATGAGGGCGCTCGCGGCCGCGCCCGCGACGGGCGCCCGCCAGTCGAGCCCGCCCATGGCAGCCATGGCGTGCGGCGACGCGGACCCCAGCGTTAGGGCCGCAACCAGCATGCCGATGAGCAGGCCCAGGTCGCCCCGCGCCCAGGTGGCGGCAAGCTTCATTCCCACCGGATAGACACCCGCCATGCACATGCCGGTGACAAAGCGCAGGACCGCCACGGCCGGGTGGGTGGGCTCGAACAGCAGGATTGCGCCGTTGGCCAATGCGGCGACGAGGGCGGACGCCGAGAACAGGGTTCTCAGGTCCGCCCGGTCGGCGAGGGAGAGCAGCGCGCTTAGAAGCGTGCCGGCGACGAAGCCCGCCTGGACGGAACTGGTGAGCAGGGCTTCCTGGAACGGCGACAGGTCCCATTGTGCCCGGATGGCGCCGAGGGAGGCGGTCGTGGCGAACCAGGTCGCCATGGCGGCGACCTCGGCGATCACCAGGATCGCCAGGGAGAAGGCCTTGCCCTTCGGCCGGATGGCGGGCTGCGCCGGCGCGCGCACCTCAGCCCGCCTTCTTCAGCATGGGGCAGGTCTCCGGCGACATGGGTCGGAAGGCCTCGCTGCCGGGGATGGTGGCAATGAGCTTGAGATAATCGAAGGGGCCCTTGGAGTCCGCCGGCGCCTTCACCTGCCACAGGTACATGTCGTGAATGGTACGCCCGTCGGCACGGATTTCGCCCTTACCGAACAGCGGATCATCGGTGGGCATCTGCTTCATCTGGGCGACGACCGCGGCACCGTCGCGCGCCTTGGCCTTGTCCATGGCGGCGATGGCCTTCATCCAATGCAGGGTGGAAGCATAGGTGCCGGCCTGGTTCATGGTGGGCATGCGGCCGTTGTTGCGGGCGCCGAAGGCCTTGCCGAAGGCGCGGGTGCCGTCGTTGAGGTCCCAGTAGAAGGCATTGGTCAGCATCAGGCCCTGTGCCGTCTTGAGGCCGAGGGCGTGGATGTCCGACAGGAAGATGAGCAGGCTCACCAGCTTCTGCTTCTGGCTGAGGCCGAACTCGGCCGCCTGCTTTACGGAATTGATGGTGTCGCCGCCGGAATTGGCCAGGGCCACCACTTTTGCCCCGCTGCCCTGGGCCTGCAGGATGAAGGAAGAGAAGTCCGAGGTCTGGAACGGCGCCAGCGCACGTCCCATCACCTGGCCGCCATTGGCCTTCACCACCTCGGCGGCGTCGCGCTCCAGGGCGTGGCCGAAGGCGTAGTCGGCGGTGAGGAAGTACCAGGACGTCCCGCCCTGCTTGATCATGGCACGGGCCGTGCCGTTGGCCAGAGCCCAGGTGTCGTAGGTCCAGTGGACCGTGTTGGGCGAGCAGGCCTTGCCGGTGAGGTCCGAGCTGCCGGCGCTGGCGACGAGAAAGACCTTGTTCTTGTCGCGGCTGATGTCGGCAACGGCGAGCGCAACCGACGATGTGGGCACGTCGACGACGGCGTCCACCTTGTCGAGGTCGAACCAGCGGCGCGCGATGGATGAGCCCACATCCGCCTTGTTCTGGTGGTCGGCCGCGACCACTTCCACCTTGAAGCCGTGCTTCTCCGGCTTGAAATCCTCCACCGCCATCTGCGCCGCGGTGACAGAACCAGGGCCGGCAATGTCCGAATAGAGGCTCGACTGGTCGTTGAGCACGCCGATGCGGAAGGTGGGAAGGTCTTCCGCATGGGCTGCGACCACGCATGACAGCATGGCCGCCGCGGCAATGGCAGCGCGCATTTTTCTCTCCCTGGCGTTGTTTGGCCGCGGCGTCTTCGTCCGCGATCGACCAAACGAAAACGTCCATTCCCCTATTTGTCAAACAAATAATTTTTAGGTTGATTTGACCGCCCACTTCTGAGACCAAGAAGGGGAGACAGGGAGTGTGGGCAAACCAGATGGAACCGACTTACGGCCAGATTGTCACCACCAGCGCCGCCAGCCAGATCGCGGACCAGCTTCAACAGGCGATCGTGGACGGGCGGCTCAAGGTGGACGAGCGCCTGCCGACCGAAGAGGAGCTGGCCGTCCAGTTCGGCGTGTCGCGCCCCACCGTGCGCGAGGCGCTGAAGCGGCTGGCGGCGCGCCACCTCATCCGCTCGCGGCGGGGCCCGACCGGCGGCACGTTCGTCACCGGGCCGTCGGCCGAGGATCTGGCGGCCAGCCTCGGCACCTCGGTCACCCTCATGGTGGCGAGCGGCGGCATCACGCTCGAGGAGATGGCCACGGCCCGGCTGGAGATGGAGGCCGTGTGCTGCCGCCTTGCCGCGCAGAACCGCACCGACGCACATCTCGCGGCGCTGGAGGCGGAGATCGCCCTGCAGAAGACGGCCGCCATCTCCGACCAGGATTTCTGCGCCTCAGACGTGCGCTTCCATCGGGCGGTGGTGGACGCGGCGGGCAACGCGCTGCTGCGCTTCCTCATGAACGCGGTGGTGGAAGCCCTCATGCCGGTGAGCAACATGATCATCTTCCGCGTTCGCGACCGGAAGGAGATCGTCGGCCACCACGAGCGCATGCTCGCGGCTCTGAGGGAGCGGGACGGCGAGGCCGCTGTCGAGGCCCTCGGCGGGCTCGTCCACTACATCCGCGCGCAGTACGCGAAAGCCGACGAAGCCCGCAAAGCCCCTCGCCGTTGACGCCCGTTCGCCGGCATCGGGCTGCATCTGGTGTTTCACAGACAAGACCACAGGGAAACGTCGCATGAGCAACGAAACGTTTCGCGCCCTCATGGCGCGAAAGACAGAGGCTGGTCAGTCCATCGCCCTCGAAACCATCACCGAAGCGGACCTGCCCGAGGCGGATGTGACGGTTGATGTCGAATATTCTTCGTTCAACTATAAGGACGGGCTCGCCCTCAAGGGCCTCAGCCGCATCCTGCGCGCCTTGCCCATGGTGCCGGGCATCGACTTTGCCGGCACCGTTCGATCCAGCGCCAGTCTCGATTTCCAGGCCGGCGACAAGGTGGTGCTCACCGGTTGGGGCATGGGCGAAAGCTGGTCCGGCGGCTTTGCGCAGCGGGCGCGCGTGAAGGGCGAATGGCTGGTGAAACTGCCCGAAGGGCTCTCCAGCCGCCAGGCCATGGCGATCGGCACCGCGGGCCTCACCGCCATGCTCTGCGTGGATGCCCTGGAACGCTACGGCATCGCCGCTGGCGGCAACGTGCTGGTGACGGGCGCAGCGGGTGGTGTCGGCAGTGTCGCGGTGCGCCTGCTCTCGCGCCTCGGGTACAAGGTCAGCGCCCTCACCGGCCGCCGCAGCGAGGAAGACTTCCTGAAGAGCATCGGAGCCGCCGAAATCGTCGACCGGGACACCTACACAGCAGCGGGGAAGCCCCTGCAGGGCGAGCGCTGGCACGGGGCGGTCGACACGGCAGGCGGGCATATCCTTGCCAACGTGCTCGCCTCGACCGTCTATAGCGGCGCGGTGGCCGCCTGTGGCCTCGCCGCGGCGACAGACCTGCCGACGACGGTCTTCCCCTTCATCCTGCGGAACGTGGCGCTCCTCGGGGTCGATTCGGTGAACTGCCCCACGCCGCGGCGCGCGCACGCGTGGAAGCGCCTTTCGGAACTGCTTGAGCCGGGCGACCTCGATCTGGTGACGCAGGAAGTCGGCCTCGATGACCTCCCCAAGCTTGCCGATGACATCCTTGCCGGCCGCGTCCGAGGCAGAACAGTGGTCCACACCTAGGACCGCGCACCTCCACCGCCCCGAAAAGACCAAGGGACTGCGTTGCCGGCCACCGCGGCGCAGCTCCTTCGGTTCGGGGACGCGACCGCCCCGACGGGCATCTTGCCTTCCAGTCCCTCAACCGTGGGGAAATCGGCATTGCTGATGTCGAGAGTGGAGGCGACGATGCCGCCCCCGTTCACCTGCGATGTGCCGATTAAGAGGATGCCTGGAAGGGCTCGGCGAATGCTCAGGCGGGCTTGCGGTCGGCGTCGGGGTGGTGAAAGGCGAGCACCAGCACCACCGAGGACAGGGCCAGCCCCGTCATCAGCAGGAAGCCGTCGGCGAACGATCCGCGCAGGCCGAGCACCCATCCGGTGATCACCGGCGCCGCGAAGCCCGACAGGGCGAAGCCGAAATCCATGATCCCGAGCGCGGTTGCCGCGCGCTTCGGCGCCACGTCCACGTTCACCGCATAATAGGCCGCGTTGGCGCCCATGGAGGCAGCCACCGCCACGGTGATGCCGGAAATCGCAACAGTGAGGTTGTTGCTGAGGGCCACCGGCACCACCGCCAGCGCCGCGACGAACTGCGTGCCGGCGATGAGATAGGAGCGCGCGACCCTGAGCCGGCCGGTGACCTTCAACAGATGGTCCGACCAGCGCCCGAGCCCCCACAGCGCGACGGCGGCCGCAAACCATGGCAGGACGGTGAAGACGCCCACCTGCGCCAGGTTGAGCCCGTAAGCCTGGTGCAGGTAACTCGGCAGCCATGTCATGAAGAAAAACAGGAAATAGCCGAACACGAAGAAGGCCCAGTAGTTCACCAGCAATGTGTGGTTGGTGAGCAGGGCGCGGATTTCGGCCGCCCCGGGCCATTCGCGCACGGCGTGATGCGCGCTCTCGTCCCGTCCGGCCCGGATATGGTCCAGCTCCGCCGCGTTCACATGGCGCGATTGGGCGGGATCGTCGCGGAACAGGAGAAACCAGAGCGGCACCCACGCAATGGAAATCGCGAACAGCACGGCGAAGGCCCAGCGCCAGTCCAGCACCGCCAGCAGTTGGGTGACGATGGGGCCGCCGATGGCGAGCGCCAGCGGCACCGAGACCAGCGCATAGCCGAGCGCGGTGGCCTGCTCCTGCGGCGGCAGCCAATGGCTCACGGCACCGGCGAGCGCCGGGAAATTCGGCCCTTCCGATACGCCGAGCAGGGTGCGCGCCAGATACAGGGTGAGGAAGCCCGTGGCCGCCCCGGTCAGGCCGATGGAGAAGCTCCACAACAGCGCGGCGATGGTGAGCACCAGGCGCGCGCCGTAGCGATCCACCGCGAAGCCGCCGAGCAGGGTCGTTACCGCATAGCCGAGGCCGAAGGCGCCGAGGACGATCCCCGCATCGCCCTTCGAGAGTCCGAGCTCCTGTTCCATCAGCGGGATGGCATAGGAGATGGCGGCCCGATCAATGTAGTTCACCACGGTGACTGCAAAGAGCAGGAAGATCACCACCATATGGAAACGAGTCGCCCGCATGTCCTGCTCTCCCCGATGACTGGCCTTACACCCGCGAACGTGCCCACAGCACCAGCCCGGCCACTGCGACCAGCACCACCGCCGCGAGGGCCACGAACAAGGCCGACTGGTCAAGCCAGGCCACCGCGGGCACGCACAGCGCCATGACCACGCCGTTTAGGCACATGCGCCAGGACGCGGTGTGGACGCCGGCAACGAAGGTGCCCAGGGCGAGCAGCAGCAGCACCACAAGGCTGGTGGAATCGGCATCTGCCACCGCCTGAACGCTGGGCAGAAACACCAGGTTCATGGCGGCGAGGAACGCGCCCCAATGCAGCACCTGCGTCCAGAGGAGACGGACGCGCTCGTCCTTGTCCGCCGCCTTCGACCAGCCGGAGAAGATCCCGACGGCGAAGCTGACCAGGGCCACCAGCTCCCAATAGGTGGCGAGTGGGCTGCGCGTCATCGCCCCGTAGGCGACCCCGCCCACGGTCATGATCAGGATGGCGAGGTAGGGCATTTCGCGCACCCAGAAGCGGCCGGCGTCCGGTTCGGGCGCCGCCGCGCCGGCGGGCTGGTATTCGGTGCTCATGGCTGTCGTCCTCTCCGCCGGCGCGCGCTCAAGAACCGCCTCATGGCGGCGATTGCCGGCCTCGCCTTCCTGGCCATCTACATTCTGCACATCCCTTTCCCATTGATCATCCTCGCCGCGGGCCTCGCCGGGTGGGCGGGCAGCCGGGCCGCGCCCGAGCTGTTTCAGAGCGCAGTCCACGGGAATGCAAAGGCCGATGCGCATGGGGTCGTGGACCAGATGTTCGAACGTGGGGATCTGGCCCATGCCGAGCCGTCGCTCCGGCGGGCAGCCGGCATCATCGCGGTCTGGCTGCCCGTGTGGCTCGGTCCGGTCGCAGTGCTGTGGGCTGCCCTCGGAAGTGACAGCGTCTGGACGCAGATCGGCTCCTTCTTCAGCCTGATGGACTGGCACGGCATTGAGCCGGACCTTCCCTTGCTCTCGTCCATCGACCGGCGTGCGGCGGTGCTGGCCGCGGTGGCCATGTTCGCCATGTTCCGGCTCAAGCTCGAGATGCTCCCCACTCTGGCGGTTTGTGGTTTGGCGGGGATGGTGCTCTCGGCATTGGGCTAAAGGAGTGGCTGTCGGTGCCGATGACGCCGCCCGCAGGACAAGGCCGCGCTTGCGGCAAAGATCCTCAACCGGGTGTGGGAGGCAGCGTGAGAGTGGCCACCTCGTTCCGCTTTTTTCGTGGGCAACGCGATCGCCGGCACCATACCCCTGCACAACGCCGATCTGCTGGCATTTTTGTTGGCATTAGATGTCAGTTCGCTCAATTATTATAATATATATCAGATCATTAATACCACTATTCGATCCCCTCATCCGGCACCACTTCAATGTATTGAAACCGATCGCAGGAACGGGCGCTCGGAAGTCCCCGTCTGAGAAATCACCGCCTCAGAAATCACAGCCTCAGAAATCGCCACCTCAGAAATCGCCACCGTCGTCCGGTGCGATCACCACATGCATCCGGTCGAGACCCGGCTCCAGCTTGAGCTGGCAGGACAGCCGGGAGGCGAGGGTACGATGGCGGCTCGTCGCCAGCATCCGGCCCTCGGCCGCCCCGATCTCCGGCAGCGCAACCCCCGCCGGCAGGGTCACATAGACGTGGCAGGTGGCGCAGGCGCAGCCGCCGCCGCATTGGGCCACCACCTCGTCCACGCCCGCCTTGCGCATGGCCTTCAACAGCGTGGCGCCATCCCGGCCCGTCACCTCGACCTGGTCGCCACTGCGCGTCTGTACGGTGAAGCTTGCCATGTCTCAGCTTTCAATCGGTGATCGGGCGGGACAGCGCGCGCGGCCTATCCAAAGCTCAGGGAGGCAAAGTCCGGGACAACCGGATGATTGCCACCCTCGCCACCCTCCCGCGCGATGCGCGTGGTGGCGAGGCCAGCGGCCTTGGCGGCGTCCAGTTCGTCCTCGTTCCCGGACAGGACCAGGATCTCCGCCGCCGGCACCGCGAGCCGCTCGGCGATGGCCTTGTAGGATTCTTCCTCCACTTTCTGGCCGACGCTTGTATCGAAGAAGTCTTCGAACATCCCGGTCACGTCTTCGGCCGCCGCGCCGAGCCACAGCTTCTGCGCCAGCTGCGAACTGGACGAATAAGTGAACAGACGGAGCCCGGCATCGGTCCAGGCTTTCAGGCTCGGTGCCACATCGGGGTAGATTTCGGCGGAGAAGGCGCCCGCCTCATAGCCCTGCTGCCAGATCCTGCCCTGGATGATCTTGAGGGGCGTCGGATTGCGCCCCTGCTTCATCCAGCGCTGCAACAGCGCCTCGGCCTCCACCGGCTTCAGAGAGAACCCGCCCATGAGGCGCCCGGCTTCGTCCAGAGCCTCCTCGATATCGTCATCCTCGGCGTGTGCTGCGATAAAGCTGCCGAGTTGCTCCCGCGCGTAGGGCAACAGGGTTTCCTTGAGGAAGCTGAGGGGACCGGCGGCACCCTCGATGTCGGTCAGGATGGCCCTGATGGTCATGGGCGCGCCCCCGCCGGCGCCGTGCGTGGCACGATGCAGCCCCCCAAATGTTCGGAATTCGCCATGGACCGGTGCTCCGTGCCGTGATCAGGCCTTCGGGACGGAGCAAGCACCGGGCGTGCCAGAGGGCTAGCGGCGTCTTTCCGGCCTGGAGCTTGATCCAGGCAATTGGGTCCATCTGCTCGATCAATCGCTCGCTATCATGCGCGGCGGTTCCTGCGGCAGGGGCGGCGGATCAGACACCGGTACGGGCTCGGGGAACGGCTCGCGGCGCGGCTCCCGCGATGGGTCGTCATCCGGCAAAGGCGGCAAGTCGGGGCCGGGCACGAACGGTGCGGGCGGATCTTCGACCGGAAGGGGCGGCTGGACCGGGGGCTCCGGCGAGCGGCCGGGGTCGGGAACCGGACGGATCGGCAATGCAGCCTGAGGGACCGGCCAGGCTTGGGCAAACACCATGCAGCGCTCCTTTACTGAAATCGGAACGCGGCATCGCGCCGGCCTGTTCCGGCCGGCGCGCAAATGACCTGTCCTGGGGCGACCTGTCCTGGGGCGACCTGCCCTGGGGTGACCTGCCCTAGGGTGACCTGTCCTGTAGCGCCCTACGCTGTGGGCTCAGGAGAACAATTCGGTGATGGACTGCCAGATGCTCTTCTTCGGCGCCCCGGCCACGGAGGCTTCCGCCGTCTTGCCGTCGGCCGAGACGGTGCCGGCCTGCGATTTGGCAACCGCATCGGACGTGACCAAGGAGGCGAAGACGTCCATCTTGGAAAGGGTCACCGGGCCGGCCATGCCGTCCGCCTCCAGCCCGTTCTTCGCCTGGAAGGCTTCCACGGCCTTGGCGGTCGCGGGACCGAAGGCGCCGTCGGCGGTGAGGCCGAGGGCGGTCTGCAGCTTCTTCACCGTTTCGCCCTTGCTGCCCTGGGTGAGCAGGATGAGCTCGGGCAGGCCGAGGGCGGCGAAGGTGTCCGGACCCGCGATGCCGTCGGCGGAAAGCCCGTGCTCCTTCTGGTAGGCCTTGAGGGCCTCTTCCGTTCCCGGGCCGAACTGGCCGTCGGCGGCGACGCCGAGCTTGGCCTGAAGGATCTTCACCGGCTCGCCGGAGAGCCCACGCTTCAGAAGTGCCATGTTTGAGTTTCCCGTCGTCAGAAGGAGGAGGGCCGACAACCTGAATATAGGCGTCAAGCGTGACAACGGCACAGGCGCAAAAAGGTGCCCTGAAAAGAAAAATGCCGGGTCCGATGAGGGACCCGGCAAGTATCGCCGCAGAGCGGCGAACCTTCCAGAGGGGAACAGCTGACGCACCGCACAAGGTGCAATCAGCGCAATGGCAAGATGCCCGCCTCTTAGGCAGTTGGCAACGGAGATTGACCGCATATCAGGCATGTGCCCAGCGCTTGGCTGGCAGGCCGCATCGCTATCTTTTTACCGCCGCATGTCATAAATCAGTAATTCCACCGCTGCGCCTTGGAGATCAGGAAGTCTCGAAACACCTGAATACGAGCGACCGAGCGCATTTCCTGCGCATAGGTGAAGTATGCCTCAAGTTTGGGCGTTTCGCGATCGGTGAAGAGCTGCACCAGGGACGAGGCATCATCCGAGAGATAGTCGGGCAGCGTGCCGATGCCCACCCCGCGCTCCACCGCGCGCTTGAGGCCCAGCACGCTGTTCACCTCAAAGGCCGGCACCCGCGGCGTGGAGCCGTCGCGACCGGCATGCTCCAGCCAGTTCAGCCCCTGGAAATAGGGCGGGATCGGGCCGCCGAGCAAAAGGATACGGTGCTTGTCCAGCTCTTCGATGGACCGGGGATGCCCATGCCGCTTGAGATAGTCGGCCGAGGCATAGGCATGGAAATGCACCGTGAACAGCTTGCGCTGCACCAGGTCCGGCTGCACCGGCTGGCGCATGCGGATGGCCACGTCCGCCTCGCGCATGGCAAGGTCCAGTTCCTCGTCGGTGAGGATGAGCTGGATGCGGATATCCGGGAACAGATCCACGAACTCGCCCACCCGCGCCGTCAGCCAGTGGGTGCCGAGCCCCACCGTGGTGGTCACCCGCAATTCCCCGTTGGGCTTCTCCCGGCTGTCGGTGAGCTGCGCCCGGGCCGATTCCAGCTTCAGGAACACCTCGTGCGCGGTGCGGTACAGCAATTCCCCCTGCTCGGTGAGGATCAGCCCCCGCGCATGGCGGTGGAACAGGGGGATCTTCAGCTCCGTCTCCAGGGCTGAGACCTGCCGGCTCACGGCCGACTGGGAGAGGCCGAGCGTCTCACCCGCATGGGTGAACGAACCGGCTTCGGCGGCGACGTGGAAAACCTTAAGCTTGTCCCAATCCATCAGGCCCGAGCCCCTCTCACCCTTTGAAGAGAGACGGAAAGAGCCGTTCGACGGTCCCGCACGGCCGTCGACAGGCATCCGCCTCTCGCGTCACCGGCCCGAGCGGGGCCGGAAAGCGGCGCTGTATTCAATCGGTTCGATACGGAGACACGGGGCAGCCCCCGCCTGCGCCGTCCCTCCGCCCAGCCAAAACGTGATTGCCGCTGGACGCCGGCGCGGGCAAGGGACGGATTATTCAGCCGCCTTTGCCACACCCTGGTGGGCCAAGAAGCGCTCCGCTTCGAGGGCGGCCATGCAGCCCCGGCCCGCGGCGGTGACGGCCTGACGATAGATGTCGTCCGCCACGTCCCCGGCCGCGAACACGCCCGGCACCGACGTTGCCGTCGAATCGGGCGCGGTCCAAACATAGCCGCTCTCCTTGAGCTTCAGCTGGTCTTTTACCAGCTCTGTGGCAGGCGCATGGCCGATCGCGATAAATATGCCGTCAGCGGGCAGCTCGGTGAGGGTTCCGGTGCGCACATCCTTCAGGCGCGCGCCGGTGACCTTGGTGAAGGGATCGTCCACCCCCACCACCTCGGCCAGTTCCGCATTCCACACCACCTGGACCTTGGGGTGGGCGAACAGGCGCTCCTGCAGGATCTTTTCGGAACGGAAGCTGTCGCGACGATGCACGACGGTAACCTTGGAGGCGAAATTGGTGAGGAAGAGCGCCTCCTCCACCGCGGTATTGCCGCCGCCCACCACCACCACGTCCTTGCCGCGGTAGAAGAAGCCGTCGCAGGTGGCGCAGGCGGACACGCCGGAGCCCCGATAGGACGCCTCCGATTCGAGCCCCAGCCAGCGCGCCTGGGCGCCGGTGGCCAGGATCACCACATCCGCCACATAGGTGTCGCCCGATTCGGTGACCATGCGGAACGGCCGATGCGACAGGTCGAGGCTCGACACATGGTCGCTGACGATGGTGGTTCCCACATGCGCCGCCTGGGCGCGCATCTGCTCCATCAGCCACGGCCCCTGGATGGGGTCGGCGAAGCCGGGATAATTCTCCACGTCGGTGGTGATGGTGAGCTGGCCGCCGGGCTGGATGCCCTCGAACAGCACCGGCTCCAGCATTGCGCGCGCTGCATAGATGGCAGCGGTGTAGCCGGCCGGCCCCGAGCCGATGATGACGACCTTGACGGTGTGGGCAGTCATGAGTGTCCCCGAAATACCATGCGGTGCCGCGGCAGCATGTGGGGCGTCGACGGCCGAAACGGCCGGCGCTCCCGGCCGCAGCGTGAGCTATGCTCGAATGTAGGGGGTCCCCCCAAGGCTCACAAGGCGGGGCGGCCCCCGCCCAAGGCCCCCCGCACGGCGTCCGCGCGCCACGCAGCGAGCCGGAATGGGCGCGCACACAGCATTCGACGCCGCCGGGTGACGCGCTCTGCGACGCTTTGCACCGCGACAGCGGCGCAAGATTATTTCGTTGCGTTGCCATAAGCGCGCACTAAGGTGCCGTGACTTTACCCGTGGGGAGTTGTGCCTTGACCGTTCGCCTTGATGCAGTCGACTGGAAGATCCTCGACGAACTGCAGCGGGATGGGCGCATGACCAATGTGGAGCTGTCCCGCCGCGTCGGCATTTCCGCCCCGCCCTGCCTGCGCCGCGTGCGGGCACTGGAAGAAGCCGGCATCATCGAGGGCTACCGCGCGCTGCTCGACGAGAAGAGCCTGGGGTATGACCTCATGGCCTTCGCCATGGTGCATCTCATCAGCCAGGCCGAGGTGGACCTGGACGCCTTTCAGGAGATGATCGCCCATTGGCCACAGGTGCGCAGCGCCTGGATGCTCTCCGGCGACGTGGATTTCCTGATGCTGTGCGTGACCCCGGACCTGCGCAGCTTCCAGAACCTGGTGCTGGACATTACCGCCGCGCCCAACGTGCGCAACGTGAAGACCGCCCTCACCCTGAAGCAGTCCAAGAACGCCCCGGTGGTGCCGCTGGAAGCCGGATTGCCCCAAGGGAGCGTGAGGGGGGCGTGAGACGCCTCACGTTCGCTGCGAACCGCCCGCGGCAAAGCCCTCTCCCGCGTGCGGGAGAGGGAACACAGGGGCTCAGGCCCAGCGCACCGCCACGATCTCGAAGGAGCGCGCGCCCTTGGGCGTGACCACCTCCACCGAGGCGCCCTTCTTCTTGCCGATGAGCGCGCGCGCCACCGGCGAGGAGATGGAGATGCGGCCCGCCTTGGCGTCGGCTTCGCTGTCGCCGACGATCTGCCAGACCTTCTCCTCCTCCGTGTCCTCGTCCACGAGGGTCACGGTGGCGCCGAACATCACGATGTCGCCGGACAGCTTGGAAACGTCGATGATCTCGGCCCGGGACAGCTTGTCCTCCAGATCGGCGACGCGCCCCTCGTTCAGCGACTGCTGCTCCTTGGCGGCGTGATATTCCGCATTCTCGGAGAGGTCGCCATGGGCGCGGGCCTCGGAAATGGCGGCGATGATGCGCGGACGCTCCACCTGCTGGCGCTGCTTCAACTCTTGCGCGAGGGCGGCGTAGCCCCCCGCCGTCATGGGAATCTTCTCCATGGGTCCTTCTTCAGACCTCCTGAAACAGGTCACTGCCCCGGACACCCCTGGAGAGGACGCGCCCGGCGCAAGAAAAGAAAGCCTCACCGCGCGGCGTTGGCCCACGGCTGCGGCGACTGCCCCTGCCTGAGGGCAAACCCCCGGCGGCAAAGGCCCGACGGAAGCCGCACGGCGGCAAAGACTTCGCCTCCCCGGCGCGGATGCGCAGGGCAGGCACGACGAAAACGCCCGTGGAGGCAAAATGCCCAGGGACAAACCCGGACCCACGCGCGCCGCGACCAGCGGACGCAGAATCAGGCGACGGAAGCCTTGCCCCGCGCCTCATGCCCGCCGGCATCGAAATAACCCTGCAGCGGGCGCACCTTGAGATCGCCGCCCACATAGGCCTTGATCCCCTGCGCTGCCGCAATGGCTCCCGACAGCGTGGTGTAATACGGCACTTTCTGCAAGAGGGCCGCCCGCCTCAGGGATCGGCTGTCGGCAAGCGCCTGTGCCCCCTCGGTGGTGTTGAAGACGAGCTGGACCCCGCCGTTCTTGATGGCGTCCACGATATGGGGACGGCCTTCAAGCACCTTGTTGATCTTGGTTGCCGGCACGCCGTGCTCCTCCAGGAAGCGCTGGGTGCCGGAGGTGGCGATCACCTTGAAGCCGATATCCAGCAGCATCTTGATGGAGGGCAGGATGCGTTCCTTGTCGCCTTCCTTCAGCGACACGAAGACGGTGCCGGACTTGGGCACCTTGGTGCCGCCGCCCAGCTGGCTCTTGGCGAAGGCGACGCCAAAATCCGTATCGAGGCCCATCACCTCGCCGGTGGAGCGCATCTCCGGCCCCAGCACCGTGTCCACGCCGGGGAAGCGGGCGAAGGGGAACACCGCCTCCTTGATGGCGATATGCCCCACCTGCGGCCGCTCCAGGTTGAAGCTGGCAAGCTTCTCCCCGGCCATCACCCGCGCCGCGATCTTGGCGATGGGCAGGCCGATGACCTTGGCCACGAACGGCACCGTGCGGGAGGCGCGCGGGTTGACCTCCAGCACGTAGATGTCATTGCCCTTGATGGCGTATTGCACGTTCATGAGCCCGACCACGCCCAGCGCCAGCGCCATGGCGGCGGTCTGCTTCTCGAGCGCCGCAAGGATTTCCGGCGAGAGCGAATAGGGCGGCAGCGAGCAGGCGCTGTCACCCGAGTGGATGCCCGCCTCCTCGATGTGCTCCATGATGCCGGCGACGAACACGTCCTTGCCGTCGCACAGGGCGTCCACGTCCACCTCGATGGCGTCGGACAGGTAGCGGTCGAACAGCAGCGGGTTCTTGCCCAGCACCGTGTTGATCTGGCCGGTCTTGTCGTTGGGGTAGCGGGCCTTGACCTCCTGCGGCACGAGGCCGGGCAGGGTCTCCAGCAGGTAGTCGCCGAGCTGGCTCTCCTCGCGGATGATCTGCATGGCCCGGCCGCCCAGCACGTAGGAGGGGCGCACCACCATGGGATAGCCCAGCTCCGCCGCCACCAGGCGCGCCTGCTCCACGCTGTAGGCGATGCCGTTGGCCGGCTGGCGGATCTTGAGCCGGTCCAGCAGGGTCTTGAAGCGGTCGCGATCCTCGGCCAGGTCGATGGCGTCCGGCGAGGTGCCCAGGATCGGCACGTCGGCATCTTCCAGCGCCTTGGCGAGCTTCAGCGGCGTCTGGCCGCCGAACTGCACGATGACGCCCTTGAGGGTACCGTTGGTCTTCTCGCGGGCGATCAGCTCCAGCACGTCCTCGGCGGTAAGGGGCTCGAAATAGAGCCGGTCCGAGGTGTCGTAGTCGGTGGAGACCGTCTCCGGGTTGCAGTTGACCATGATGGCTTCATAGCCCGCGTCCTTCAGGGCGAAGGCCGCATGGCAGCAGCAATAGTCGAACTCGATGCCCTGCCCGATCCGGTTCGGGCCGCCGCCAAGGATGATCACCTTCTGCCGGTTGGACGGCCGCGCCTCGTCGGCGAGGACGCCGGCGAAGGGCGTCTCATAGGTGGAATACATGTAGGCGGTGGGCGAGGCGAACTCGGCCGCGCAGGTGTCGATGCGCTTGTAGGCAGGGCGCACGTCGAGGTCCTGGCGTCGCGACCGCACCTCGGCCTCCGACAGGCTGGCAAGCGTCGCGAGGCGGGCGTCGGCAAAGCCCATGGCCTTCAGCCGGCGGAAGGCGCCGGCCGTGACCGGCAGGCCGAAGCGGCGGACCTTCGCCTCCATCTCCACGATGCCGCGGATCTCGGCGAGGAACCAGGGGTCGATCCTGCAGGCGGAATGGATCTGCTCGTCGGTGAGGCCGAGGCGCATGGCCTGCGCCACATAGAGCAGGCGATCAGGCGTCGGGGTGCCGAGCGCGGCGCGGATGGCGTTCTTGTCGTCGCCCTGCCCCAGCCCCTCGATCTCGATCTCGTCGAGGCCGTTGAGGCCGGTTTCCAGCGAGCGCAGGGCCTTCTGGAGCGATTCCTGGAAGGTGCGGCCGATGGCCATGGCCTCGCCCACCGACTTCATGGCGGTGGTGAGCACCGGATCGGCGCCGGGGAATTTCTCGAAGGCGAAGCGCGGCACCTTCGTCACCACATAATCGATGGTGGGCTCGAAGGAGGCCGGGGTCGCGCCGCCGGTGATGTCGTTCTCGATCTCGTCCAGCGTGTAGCCCACGGCAAGGCGCGCCGCGACCTTGGCGATGGGAAAGCCCGTGGCCTTGGACGCCAGCGCCGAGGAGCGCGACACCCGCGGGTTCATCTCGATGACGATGAGGCGGCCGTCCTCGGGGTTCACCGCGAACTGCACGTTGGAGCCGCCGGTCTCCACCCCGATCTCGCGCAGCACCGCAAGGGATGCGTCGCGCATGATCTGGTATTCCTTGTCGGTCAGCGTCAGCGCCGGCGCCACCGTGATCGAATCGCCGGTGTGGACCCCCATGGGGTCGATGTTCTCGATGGAGCAGATGATGATGCAATTGTCCGCCTTGTCGCGGACCACCTCCATCTCATACTCCTTCCAGCCGAGCACGCTTTCCTCGATGAGCACCTCGTTGGTGGGCGAGGCGTCGATGCCGCGCTCCACGATCTCGATGAACTCCGCCTTGTTGTAGGCGATGCCGCCGCCGGTGCCGCCCATGGTGAAGGACGGGCGGATGATGGCGGGCAGGCCCACGATCTCCAGCGCGTCCAGCGCCTGGGACAGGGTCTTGATCTGGCGCGAGGTGGGGGTGGACAGGCCGATCTTGGTCATGGCCTCGCGGAACAGCTCGCGGTCCTCGGCCTTGTCGATGGCCTCGGCGGTGGCGCCGATCATCTCCACGTCGAACGTGTCGAGGGTGCCCATCTTCTTCAGCGACAGGGCACAGTTGAGCGCGGTCTGGCCGCCCATGGTGGGCAGAAGGGCAAAGCCCCGGGAGCGGTCGCCGCGCTCCTTCTCGATGATCTTGGTGACGATCTCGGCGGTGATGGGCTCGATATAGGTCGCGTCCGCCATGTCCGGGTCGGTCATGATGGTGGCGGGGTTCGAGTTGACGAGGACGACCCGGTATCCCTCCTCCTTGAGCGCCTTCACCGCCTGCGTGCCGGAATAATCGAACTCGCAGGCCTGCCCGATCACGATGGGACCGGCGCCGATGATGAGGATGGTTTCGATATCGGTGCGTTTCGGCATTTCTGTCTGGCGCTCTCCACCGTCGCCGCCCGCTCCCGGGTAGACACGGGGGCGGACCGCGGGATCCATTTCGTCGATGCTTCCGGTTCCGACTTACGCGAAGAGACCGTTTGCCGAGCTGACGGCATTTGCCGTCGGATCGGAACGGGCTCTTGGATGCCGTGAGGGCACTCGCGCCTTTTCTATCGCGCTCCGGGCGCAAAAAAAGGGCCGCGGGTCACGCGCCCCCCGAAAGGATCGAGCACCGCCCCGGACAGTCCCGGAAGCGTGCGCGCATGGGGGCGGAGCGAAGTGCGAGGAGGTCACACCTCGGAAATTCTCTTTCACCCTGCGCGCTGATGGGCTTCCTTAGACCATAATTTGCGGCGACGGAAGCCATGACGCCGACCTTCACGGCTCACGTCCGCCGGAGACACACACGGTGCCATCGTCCCTCGCCGAACTGGTCCTAAAATACCGCGACCTCATCCGGCAGCTGGCCAGCTTCGTGGGCGTGGGCCTTGCCGCCACCGCCGCGCATTTCGCCGCGCTGACGCTGATGGTGGAAAACGGCCTCACCGGCCCGGTGGCGGGGTCCGGCGTCGGGTTCGTGGTGGGCGGGATCGTCTCCTACGCCCTCAACCGCCGCTTCACCTTCGAATCCACCCGCTCCCATGCCGGGGCGGTGCCACGCTTCATGGTGGTGGCCGGGGTGGCGTTCGTGCTGAACGGCCTCATCATGGGCCTGCTGGTGCACCAGCTCGGGCTTTATTATCTGCTGGCCCAGGCCATCACCACCGGCATCATCATGCTGTGGACCTTCTCCGGCTATCGCCTGTGGGCCTTTGCCCACCGCGCCGGCGCCCGTCAGGCCTGAGCCGAACCGACCAACTATCGGTACGTGACCCAGAACACGCCCACGGTGGGGGCGGCGGAGCGCAGGGCCGGGTCGCTGGAGGCGATGGCCCGCTGCCCCGAAAGCCGCGCCTGGGTCTGGTCCGATACGGTGGCTGAAAGCGCCAGCTGGACGCCGAGCGTGCATCCGCCGTCCAGATTGCCGAGCCGCCCGCCGCGCCAGTCCGCCACCACGCCGCCGCCATTGCCGCCGAAGCCCTGGACGCGGAACGGCTTGCCGTTGGCCTTCTCCAGGTCGGCGAGGGTGGAGCCGATGGCGATGCCGTTCACGCTCCACGCCGACGATTCGGTGAAGGCCACCCGGCGCGGGTTGACCATGTCGATGGCGTCCTTCCACGCGATCTCAAGGCTCAGCGCCGGATCGTTGGGCAGGACGACGAGGCCGGGAGACGTGCTGCCGTCGGGGGAGATGACATTGCCGGTCACCACATGGGCCTGGCCGAAATCGGCGGCGATGTTGATGGCGGTTGTGTTGGGCGCGAACGGGCCGGAGCACTGGAACTGGCGCGGGCCGGCGGTGGGCCGCGGGATGGCCACCACGGTCTCCGAATAGTCGCCGAACGCGTCGGACTGCTTCACCACCCCGGTGCCCCAGCTGTCCGGATTGCCCTGGCAGGCCGCGAGGGTCAAAGCGGCGGCAAGGGCCATGGCCGCGGCGGGGATGGCGCCGGGCGCGGCGGGACGTGCGAAGGGACGCGGGGCCATGGCTGCCTTCTTGACGGGAGGAGGGTCGTCTCCGGCTATCGCGGAACCGCCGCGATAAACGCCATGGATCGTCCGTGTCGAGAGCCCTACTTAGAGCACGGCCCGTCACGCCTGCAATGGGGGCGTGCCGGGCCAGCGCCACCCTGGCCGCCTCACTCCGCCATCTCGCCAGTCAGGCAGCCCCACCACGCCTCCACCTCGCGCAGGCTGGCCGGGGCGATCTGCGCGAGATCCCCGGCGAAGCCGTCCCACTGGTCCCGCACGGTGGGGGAAACCGAAGTGAGCACGGACAGTTCCGCCGCCACCGCCGCGTGGAAGGCGCTGGTGAGCCCGCGCCCCTCCGCCTCCTGCCGGCCGAACTTGGACAGGATGACCACCGTGTCGGAGAGATTGCCGCCTTCATCGAGGCGCGCCGCGATGGCCCGTTCCACACCTGCGGCGGCAGCCGCGAGCCCGGCGGGATCGAGGCTGCACCCGGCAGCGCCGGGACCGAGATTCTGGTGCAGGCGATTGGTCTCGCCGGAGACGAGGTCGATCAGCAGCACATCCTCGTGGTCGCAGCCGGGCGGCAGATGCTCCACCACGCCCAGGACGCGCACGCCGGACGCCCGCAGCCCATCGGCCGCCTCGATCAGGAGGGACTGGATCTGCTCCCGGTCCGCCCCCTGCACGGCGAGGATCATCGCCCGCTCATCCGCCATTTCGCCTCCAGCCATCTCCTGCTCTTCCCCGCCGCACGCGAGAGCCGCGCCCAGCTATATTTTGCCCAGCATAACACACGACCAATCCGGCAAGGATGCGCGCAATTATCGCGTTCCGCGTCCCACCCTTGCCACGAGCGCCCATTATGCGCACCGATTCATCTCTGTCAGCCGCGGATGTGAAGCCTTGAAGCCTCCTGCCTTGAAGCGTCCTGCCTTGAAGCGACTTGCCTTGACCACACTGGCGGCCATCGCCGCCTTCGCCCTTCTCGGCCTCTCCGGCCCGGATGCCGCCGCCGCGAAGCACCGCTCGACACCGAAGCAGGCTACCGGCACGGCCGAGGACGCGCCGAAGCGGGACGCCGCGATGCTGCATGTGGACCTTCCCACCCGCATCGAGCAGCGCTGCAACGCCCGCGCCATGGGCATTGTGGGGCGCGAGCACGCCGGCATGCAGCCCGAGGAAACGGTGGCCTATGCCTTCGCCGATCCCAAGCTCGGCACCGCATCCATCACCGCGCCGGGCGCGGCCATCCGCAGCCACGGGCACTGGTACCACCTCTCCTATACCTGCCACACCAGCGCCGACGGCATGGACGTGCAGAGCTTCAGCTACACCCTTGGTGACGAGGTTCCGCGCGACGACTGGTCGGCGCACTCGCTGGTGCCGTGACGGGCTGCGCCGTCGATTCAACCTGATCGGATCAGGCTCTGAAAACCCGCGCCAGGGGTATCTCCGGGACCATGTTCGGGTCTTTATACCATCGGCCTCGGTCGTCGACCGATGCCAAGTGGGTCCGCTCAAGCGCCGCGCGGGCTTGCCCAACGGCCCATGAGTCAAGCTCACGGGCCATTGGTATTATGTGCAGATCCCTTGGGCCATCGCCAACACACGGGCAAACCTCATGACGGACCGATCCCTGCAGGACACGACGGCGGCGGAAACGGACACCCCTGCGAGGCGGCTGCGGGCGCGCAACCGGGCGGCGCCCGCCGCAGCGGCGGGGGCGGTTGCCGTCGGCTTCGGCACCGTGGGCACGCTGGCCATCGGGGCGCTGGCGGTGGGGGCGCTGGCCATCGGGGCGCTGGCCATCGGCCGCCTCGCCATCGGCCGCGCCCGCATCCGCCGCCTGGAGATCGACGAACTGGTGGTGGGCAAAATCGTCCACCGGCGCCAGCGTTAGGATATCCCCCCGCCTGGAACGCGGCGGCTCATCCCTTCGTCCGTCGCCCGCCTTTTCGGAACCCCTTGGTGCCGGGATCCGGCCTCGGGCCGGGGCGGAAGGTGTCTTCCGTGATCGGCACGGCCCGGTCGGAGCCGGGACCCATGTCGTCAAGGGAAGGCTTGTGGGCGCGGGTGACCGGCGCGGCATAGGCCGCCTGCGCCTCGCCCATTCCCTCGCTGTCCGGCTCGGCGGCGCGCGGCTTGCGCCCTGCCCCGCGACCGCGCGGCAAGAGCTTGCCGGCGTCCTCCTTGGGCGGCATGTTCGCCGCCTTGCCATATTTGCGCGGGCCCCGGAAGCCGCCGGACTTGTCCTCCACCGCCTCCTGCCGGGCGAGGGGATCGTCGGCCACCGCAAGCTCGGTGGCCTCCAGCCGGCGGATCTCGTCGCGCAGGCGGGCGGCGGTCTCGAAGTCGAGGTCGGCGGCGGCGGCGCGCATGCGCTTCTCCAGGTCCGCCATCACCGCCTTTAGGTTGTGGCCGAAGGCCGCCCCCTCCTCCGCCAGCCCCGCATCCACCTGCACATGGTCGCGCTCGTAGACGGAATTGAGGATGTCGCCGATGGCCTTCTTCACGCTCTCCGGCGTGATGCCGTGCTCGACATTGTAGGCCATCTGCTTTTCGCGGCGGCGGGAGGTCTCCGCCATGGCCCGTTCCATGGAGCCGGTGACCCGGTCGGCATAGAGGATGACGCGCCCGTCCACGTTGCGGGCGGCTCGGCCGATGGTCTGCACCAGCGAGGTCTCCGAGCGCAGGAAGCCCTCCTTGTCCGCGTCTAGGATGGCGACCAGCCCGCACTCGGGGATGTCGAGGCCCTCGCGCAGCAGGTTGATGCCGATGAGCGCGTCGAACGCCCCGAGCCTGAGGTCGCGGATGATCTCGATGCGCTCGATGGTGTCGATATCGGAATGCATGTAGCGCACGCGAATACCGTGTTCGTGCAGATATTCGGTGAGGTCCTCGGCCATGCGCTTGGTGAGCACGGTGACCAGCGTCCGGTAACCTTGGGCCGCGAAGGCGCGCACCTCGCCCAGCAGGTCGTCCACCTGGGTGCGGGCGGGACGCACCTCCACCGGCGGGTCGATGAGGCCGGTGGGGCGGATCACCTGCTCCACGAAGACGCCGCCGGTCTTCTCCATCTCCCAGGTGCCGGGGGTGGCGGAGACATGGACGGTCTGCGGCCGCATGGCCTCCCATTCCTCGAAGCGCAGCGGGCGGTTGTCCATGCAGCTGGGCAGCCGGAAGCCGTATTCCGCCAGCGTCGCCTTGCGGCGGAAGTCGCCGCGATACATGGCGCCGATCTGCGGCACGGTCACATGGCTCTCGTCGATGAAGACCAGGGAATTGTCCGGCACGTACTCGAACAGGGTGGGCGGCGGCTCGCCGGGCTTGCGGCCGGTGAGCCAGCGCGAATAATTCTCGATGCCGGCGCAGCTTCCGGTGGCTTCCATCATCTCCAGGTCGTAGCGCGTGCGCTGCTCGAGGCGCTGCGCCTCCAGCAGGCGGCCCATCTTGTACAGCTCGTCGAGGCGCATCTTCAGCTCGGCCTTGATGCCGGTGATGGCCTGGATCAGGGTCGGGCGCGGGGTGACGTAGTGGGAGGCGGCGTAGACGCGCACGCTCTTCATGTCGCCGCTCTTGTGGCCGGTGAGCGGGTCGAACTCGGCGATGCTCTCCACCTCGTCGCCGAACAGGGAGACCCGCCAGGCGCGATCCTCGTAATGGGCCGGGAAGATTTCCACGCTGTCGCCGCGCACCCGGAAGGTGCCGCGGGCGAAATCCGACTGGATGCGCTTGTATTGCAGGGCCACCAGATCGGCGAGCAGGCCGCGCTGGTCGATGCGCTCGCCCACCTTGATGTCGAAGGTCATGGCCGAATAGGTCTCGACCGAGCCGATGCCGTAGATGCACGACACTGAAGCGACGATGATCACGTCGTCGCGCTCCAGCAGAGAGCGGGTCGCCGCATGGCGCATGCGGTCGATCTGTTCGTTGACGGATGATTCCTTCTCGATATAGGTATCCGTCCGCGCCACATAGGCTTCTGGCTGGTAGTAATCGTAGTAGGAAACGAAATATTCTACCGCATTGTCGGGAAAGAAGCTCTTGAACTCGCCGTAGAGCTGGGCGGCCAGCGTCTTGTTGGGCGCGAGCACGATGGCGGGGCGCTGCAATTGCTCGATCACCTTGGCCATGGTGAAGGTCTTGCCCGAGCCGGTGACGCCCAGCAGAACCTGGTCGCGCTCGCCGGCCTGCGCCTGCGCGCACAGCTCGGCGATGGCCGCGGGCTGGTCGCCGGCGGGCTCGAAATCGCTCTTCATGGTGAAGCGGACACCGCCCTCGGACTTCTCCGGGCGCGGCGGGCGATGGGGCACCCAGGTCTGGCCATTGACCTCCGGCCGCCCGCTCTCGATCAACTGCGACAGCGCCTGCACCGTGGCGGAGGCGCCGGCGGACGCGAAGTCGAGGGAGAGGTCCCCGGGGGCGAGCCCGAGGGACTGTGCGAGTTCAGGATCGAGCGCCTGCTGGGGCGCCGGCTCGAAATGACGCTGGGAGCGCTCTCCGAGCTTACCGGGACGGGATGCTTTGGCCATGGTGGGAATATGGGCGGGCAAGCCCGTTCGGAAAAGCCCCCCTTCCAGACTTCCCGCCGGCCTTGGGTCAGCTGGCGGGTGTGCGCAGGATCGGCACGAATGAGAAGACGAGGCCCTTGCCGGAGAAGCCGAGGTTAAGTGTCCTTGAGAAGGTCGACTTCACCGTGGGCTCGATCTGGCCCAGCTTAGCCGTGACGCTGGCATCGAACCCGATACCCTGCTTTCGCTGGAAGACAAGATCGCCGACATAAGTCGCTTTCACCTGATAGATGCCTTCGTTCTTGTGGCGCGTAATCCCCCTGCGACATTTGGGGTCCTTAAGCAGCCCCTCGAACACCGTCTCCGCCGACACCTCAGAGATCGTGTATTTTGTCACATTGGTTAACTTGTACTCGTAATAGTCAGAAACGTTCCCCGACAGGCCGAGCGAAATGAGCTTTGTGCTCAACCCGCTCAGCGAGCCCTGCAGCCGCGTATCGAGCAGCAGGTTAATGTCGGCGACCGTTTGAACAGTCGGATTGGCAATGCCGAAAACTGTAAGATCAGGCCGTGTGTCGCACAGGGACTCCAGGGAAGTGGGAGTCTCCAGCTGCGCGGTCGGTCGTTCAGCAACGTAATAGAGAGAGCCGACATAGATACCTGACTGCGGCGGCACCAGCTCCCGAGCCCCGAGGGCCGGACCACGGTTCGTCGCACAGCCCGCCGTTGCCAATGCCATTCCCAAAACTGCAGCCAATTGCGTCTTCATACTTGCCCCCGTTTCCCAGCGAAGGCGTGCATTTCGCGAGAATATACAACCCTTATCAATATGATTCAATTTTTGCAATTTTAAATTGCATACGTTCCCAAGCCCGAGAACGTTCTGCGCGATGGCTTTGATCCGCCACATCGACGGATTAGGAGGAGGGCTCGGAACGGATGCCCCTGCCCCATGCCCTCCCTCACGACCCTCCTGCCGCCTCAGATCCTCCCCATCGTGATGCTGGTTGCCTCCAACGTCTTCATGACGTTCGCGTGGTACGGGCATCTCAAGCACAAGTCGTCGCCGCTGGTGCTGGCGATTCTCGCCAGCTGGGGCATCGCGTTTTTTGAGTATTGCCTCGCCGTTCCCGCCAACCGATTCGGCTCGGAGGTCTATTCCACGGCCCAGCTGAAGACCATGCAGGAGGTCATCACCCTCCTCGTCTTCGCCGGCTTCTCGGTGCTCTATCTGAAAGAGCCGCTGGGCTGGAACCACCTCGTGGGGTTCACCTTCATCTCCGCCGGGGCCTTTTTCATCTTCCACAAGTTCTGAGCGGCGCCGCTCCCACCCTCAGGACGGTACCAGCGCCGCCAGTTCGTCGGCGAAGGCGTTGTGCCGCCGCACCGTCGCGGGCACGTCGATGGTGAGCAGGCGGCCGTCGCGCACCACCACGCGGCCGTTGATCACGCTCACGCTCACCTGCTGCGGCGCGCAGAACAGGAGCGCCGTCACCGGATCGTGCAGCGCCCCGGCATAGGCCAGCGCCGCCATGTCGAAGGCGACGAAATCCGCCGCCATGTCCGGGGCAAGGGCGCCGATATCGTCCCGGCCCAGCACCCGCGCCCCGCCCCGCGTCGCCAGCTCCAGCGCGGTGCGCGCACTCATGGCGTCGGGGCCGAAGGCGACGCGCTGCAGCAGCATGGCCTGCCGCGCCTCGGCCAGAAGATGGCCGCTGTCGTTGGAGGCCGAGCCATCCACGCCGAGGCCCACCGGGATGCCTTCCGCCCGGAAGCGCTTCACCGGCGTGATGCCCGAGCCGAGCCGCATGTTGGAGCACGGGCAATGGGCGATGCCGGTACCCGTGCGGGCGAACAGGGCGATGCCCGCCTCGTCCAGCTTCACGCAGTGGGCGTGCCACACATCCGGCCCCACCCAGCCCAGCTCGCGGACATATTCGGTGGGTCCCATGCCGAAGGTCTTGTGGGAAAAGGCGATATCCGAATCGTTCTCGGCGAGATGGGTGTGCAGGGTGAGGCCGTTGGCGCGGGCGAGGCGGGCGGTCTCCCGCATCAGCTCGTGGCTCACGGTGAAGGGCGAGCACGGCGCCAGCACCACCCGCAGCATGGAGAAGCGGGCCGGGTCGTGATAGGCGCCGATGAGACGCTCGGCGTCCTTCATCACGAAGCCCTCGTCCTCCACCACCCGGTCGGGGGGCAGGCCGCCCTTGCTCTCGCCCACGCTCATGGAGCCGCGGGCGGCGTGGAAGCGCATGCCGATTTGCCGCGCGGCGCGGATGGAATCGTCGAGCCGCACCCCGTTGGGGTAAATATAGAGGTGGTCGGACGAGGTGGTGCAGCCGGAGAGGATCAGCTCCGCCATGGCGGTGAGGGTCGCCGTCTCCACCATCTCGCCGGTCAGGCCGGCCCACAGCGGATAGAGTGCGCGCAGCCAGTCGAACAATTCGCCGTCCTGCGCCGCCGGCACCGCGCGGGTCAGGCTCTGCACCATGTGGTGGTGGGTGTTGACGAGGCCGGGAATCACCACATGGCCGGCAAGGTCGATGATTTCGTCCGCCTGCGCCGGGAGGTCGGCGGCGCGCCCCACCGCGACGATGCGCCCGTCCTCCGCATAGAGCCCGCCGCCCGGGATCTCCCGGCGCTCTCCATCCATGGTGACGAGGACGAGGGCGTTGCGGGCAAGCAGCGTCTGGGCCATGGGGTCTCCGCGAAACAGGGCGCCGGCCACGCAAAGCCCGACGCCATCGGCGACCCGATGTTAGGGGTGATGCGGACCCAAGGGAATCCTGTCAGTGGCCATCATTTGGGGGCAGTCATTTGCCGGCGGCGGGCACCACGCGCAGGATCTCGCCGGTGTCGTCGGTGGCGAGCCACAGCGCCCCGTCCGGCCCCTGCCGCACGTCGCGGATGCGCTTGCCCAGCGCAAGGCGCTCCTCGCCGGTGACGGCGCCGTCGCGGATCTTCACCTCCACCAGCGCCTGCCCCGCCAGCGCGCCGACGAAAAGCTGGCCCCTGAAGGCGGGCAGGAGATCAGCGGAATAGAAAGCGGCGCCCGACGGGGCGATGGAGGGGTCCCAATAGAACAGGGGCTGCTCCATGCCCTCCTTGCGCGTGCCGACGCCGATCTTGGCGCCGGAATAGTGCCGGCCATAGGCGATGACGGGCCAGCCGTAGTTCTTGCCCGCCTCCGGCCGGTTCACCTCGTCACCGCCGCGCGGGCCGTGCTCCACGGTCCACAGCCGGCCGGTGGCGGGCTCGATGACGCCCGCCTGCACGTTGCGGTGCCCATAGCTGAAGATTTCCGGCCGCGCGCCGGGACGATCGCGGAACGGATTGTCCGCCGGGATCGAGCCGTCGGGGGCGATGCGCACCACCTTGCCGAGGGTGGTGGAGAGGTCCTGCGCCTTGTCCATCAGGTCGAAGCGATCGCCCAGCGTCACGAACAGCATGCCATCCGGCGCGAACACCAGGCGCGAGCCGAAATGGTTACCGCCGGAATGGCCGGGCTGCTGGCGGAAGATCACCTGCAGGTCGCTGAGTTTGCTGAAGTCCTCCGACAGGCGCCCGCGCGCCACGGAGGTGGCGGCGCCGTCCGGGCGCGGCTCGGAATAGCTCAGATAGACGAGGCGATTGGTGGCGAAGGCGGGGTCCAGCGCCACGTCCAGCAAGCCGCCCTGCCCCCGCGCCGCCACCTGGGGCACGCCGGCGATGGGCGGCATCAGCTGTCCGGACCTGTCCACCACGCGCAGGCGCCCCTCCCGCTCGGTCACGAGGAGGCGGCCGTCGGGCAGGAAGGCGATGGCCCAGGGATGCTCCAGCCCCTCGGCAAAGGGCACCACCCGCACCGCTTCCCCGGCGAAGCGCCGGGGCGCGCCGGCCTCCTCGGCAGCGAAGGCCATGGCGCCGGCGACAAGGAGACCGAGGACCGCCAGGGCAGCAAGGACCGCGCGGCGACCGGGACGGGGCAAGGAAAGACGTCGACGCTGATCGCGCCGGACCAGCGCATCCCGCACATTCGGTGGGAGGGCGTGAAACCGAGGGTCGGGGCGCAGTTGCATCGCCGGCTCAGCGCGGCCGGCGGGACGGCTCGACATCACCCGCGATGCGAGATCTGGCGCGGGACAGGCGCTGCGCCGCACGGCGGCTGACCAGCAGGAACGCGCCGACCATGGCAAGCCCGAGCAAAATCACCGAGTGGTCCATCACGCCGTTGACGATGAATTGGCTGGCGGCGGCCGCATGCTCCGCGCTCAGCACGAAGGCAACGGCACCGATGGCAAGCATGAGCGCGAAGGTGAGAGCGGCCTGGGCAAGCGCATCGCCCACCTTGTGGTCGCGCACGGCGCGGGCAAGCAGTTCCGGATCAGCCGACGATATGCCCGCGCCCGGACGATCAAGCCGCCCCAGGGTGAAGTGCCCCACTTCCATGTCACACCGTCCGGACATGATGATCTCGCTTAAGTAGAACGCAACCAACAAACATCGACGCTTGCGAATCAGTTCCGCCGACACCTGCGAGAGTGGAAGGGAATCGTGGCGTGACAGCGGCTTGGCTTTTGCACATCATGGCAAGATGATGTCGAGCGCTCACGGAACCGCGATTGATCCCCGCTATGCTGCCGCGACAGACGGCCGCCATTCCATGTCCACATGGTCGGGCTCCGCCGCAACCCGCTCCAGCCATGCCCGCACGGCGGGGAAACCCTGCAGCGAGAAGTCGCCTTCCTCGGCCACGTGGGTGTGGGCATAAAGCGCCATGTCGGCGATGGTGAGGGTCGCGCCCACGAAGAAGCGCCGGTCGCCCAGATGGCGCTCCATCACCCTGAGGGCGGCGTAGCCCTCCTCCATCCAGCGGTCCACGTCGTGGGTGCGCAGGTCCCGCCCGCCCCGCACCTGCCGGAGCCAGAACCGCGCGGCGGCGATGCCGGGCTCGTGGCTGTGCTGCTCGAAGAACATCCAGCGCAGCACCTCCGCCCGATCGAAGGCATCGGCAGGCAGAAAGCGGGTGCCCTCCGCCAAGTAGAACAGGATGGCATTGGACTCCGCGAGGAACCGCCCGTCCACCTCCAGCAGCGGCACTCGCCCTTCCGGATTGCGGGCGCGGAAATCGGGGGTGCGGTTCTCGCCGGCGAAGATATCCACCTCCACCAGATGAAACGGCCGGCCGAGCTGCGCCAGCATGAGGCGCACCTTGTAGGAATTGCCCGAGGCCTGGGTGGAATAGAGCGTCAGCACCCGTCCCCTCCCCGAAATCCAAGGTATTTCACTCGGATCGCCGCATGAACCGCGCCGATTGAGCCTGGTCGCCGCGCTTTCATGTGGCCCGAGCGTTGCGCTGCCGCAAGGGCGCCGCGCGCGCCGCGTCGATCCATCACGCGCGCGTGCCGCAATATTCAAGATCCTTGCTTGTTTGCGGGCGGCGGCTGAACTAGTGTCCGCGCCGCGTCGGCAGGAGCCGGCCGCGATCCTGCCACATGCCCAGCCCGCGCCGCCTGTGCCTCGTGCGGCCGGGCGCGCCCGGAGCCCAAAGGCCATGAGCCTCATCTCGTCCGCACTGAAGCGCATCAAGCCCTCGCAGACCATCGCCATCTCCAACAAGGCGCGGGAGCTCAAGGCGGCCGGGCGGGACATCATCGCGCTCTCCGCCGGTGAGCCGGACTTCGACACGCCCGAGAACATCAAGGAAGCGGCCATCGCCGCCATCCGCCGCGGCGAGACCAAGTACACGGCGGTGGACGGCATTCCCGAGCTGAAGGCCGCCATCTGCCGCAAGTTCAAGCGCGAGAACGACCTCGACTACAAGCCGGCGCAGGTCACGGTGGGCACCGGCGGCAAGCAGGTGCTGTTCAACGCCCTGGTCGCGACGGTGGATGCCGGCGACGAGGTGCTGATCCCCGCGCCCTATTGGGTGAGCTATCCGGACATCGTGGAATTCTGCGGCGGCAAGCCGGTGCCGGTGATGACCACCATCGAGGACAACTTCAAGCTGCGTCCCGACGTGCTGGAAGCCGCCATCACCCCCAAGACCAAGTGGCTCATCTTCAACTCGCCGTCCAACCCCTCGGGCGCGGCCTATTCCTTCGACGAGCTGAAGGCGATCACCGACGTGCTGGTGAAGTATCCCCAGGTGTGGATCCTCACCGACGACATGTATGAGCACCTGGTCTACGACGACTTCAAGTTCGTCACCCCCGCCCAGGTGGAGCCCAGGCTCTACAACCGCACGCTGACCATGAACGGCGTGTCGAAGGCCTATTGCATGACCGGCTGGCGTATCGGCTATGCCGCCGGCCCCGAAGCGCTCATCAAGGCCATGGGCACGCTGCAGTCCCAGTCCACCTCCAACCCCTCCTCCATCGCCCAGTGGGCGGCACTGGAGGCGCTGGACGGGCCGCAGGACTTCATCGCCGCCAACAACGCGGTGTTCAAGGAACGCCGCGACCTGGTGGTGTCCATGCTGAACCAGGCGAAGGGCCTTAACTGCCCCAAGCCGGAAGGCGCCTTCTACGTGTTCCCGTCGTGCGCCGGCACCATCGGCAAGACCACGCCCGGCGGCGTCACCATCGCGACGGACGAAGACTTCGCCACCCAACTGCTGGAGGCGGAAGGCGTTGCCGTGGTGCATGGCTCGGCGTTCGGCCTCGCCCCGGCATTCCGTATCTCCTATGCCACCGCCACGTCGGACCTTGAGGAAGCCTGCCGGCGCATCCAGCGCTTCTGCGGCTCCCTGAACTGAAAGCCGGCACAGGATTGGAAAAAAAGGAACTTGTGCCCGTTTGAAGCGTTGGCGCAGCAGTGAGGTCTGGGCTAAGGCTTCGCCGTCGTCGGGTGCAGGGATCAACCCGCCCGCTTCCCACAGGAGGAACGACATCATGAAGACTGTTCTCAAGGCCGGCCTCGCGGCTGCCGCCCTTCTCTCCGTCGGCGCCGTGCCTGCGTCCGCCCAGTCTCGCGTCCAGGTGGGCACGCTGAGCTGCAACCTCGCGCCGAACGTGAGCTTCGTCCTCGGCTCCGTGCGTGAGATGAGCTGCAGCTTCCTGCCGTCCTCGCGCAGCGCCCAGGCCGGCACCTACCAGGGCGTGACCCGCCGCTTCGGCATCGACCTCGGCTTCAGCACCTCCGGCCGCATGGTTTGGGCCGTCTTCGCCCCCACCGCCGTGGTCGGCCGCGGCGCCCTGCGCGGCACCTATGTGGGCGCCTCCAGCAACGCCGCGTTCGGCGTGGGTCTCGGCGCCAACGTGCTGGTGGGCGGTTCGTCCAACACCATCGCGCTGCAGCCGCTCTCCGTTGAAGGCCAGACCGGCGTCAACCTCGCCCTCGGCGTTGCCGACCTGACCCTGCGCTGATTCGGCCGCGCCCGCGGCGAGGCGTGCCGAAAAGCGCGTTCCGCCGCGATCGTTGCGCAGCCTTAAGACCGACAATGCACCCCCGGCCGATGGTCGGGGGTGCATTCGTTTTCATGGTGCCCCAACGCGTTACGGGCACGCCCGCTGCGCCATTTTCCCGACCGCGCCATGCCCCTGCGCAAGGCGGTTGCACGCCGATCGCGCCCACCGTACCTCTGCGCACGCCGCAACCCGGGGGTCCTCATGCGCGCTTCCTTCGCCGCCGTATCCGCTTTCGTCCTCGCTCTCGCCGCCGTGCCGGCAACCGCCCAGACGCCGCCCGCCCCGATCACGCCCAAGGTCCAGTCGGGCATGCTGGTGTGCAAGGTGGCGCCGTCCATCGGCTTCATCCTCGGGTCCCTGCGCGAGATGGGCTGCGAGTTCCGTGACACCAGCGTGCAGCCCTATATGGTGAAGTCCCGCTACAAGGGCACCATCGCGCGCTTCGGCATCGACATCGGCGCGCTGGCTGCCGACACCCTCGCCTGGGCGGTGTTCGCCCCGTCCGCGACCGTGGCGCCCAGCGACATCGCCGGCAGCTATGTGGGCGTCTCGGTGGATGCGGCCTGGACCATCGGCGGCGGCACCAACATCCTGCTCGGCGGCTCCAGCAACCAGATCGCCCTGCAGACCGTCTCGGTGGAAGGCATGGTCGGGGCGGACATCGCCGCCGGCGTTGCCGACCTCACCCTGGTGCTGCTCCCCAACTGAGGTCCGCAGGGCCTTTTCCGGCAAGGCGCTGCCTTTTTCGACAGCGCCTTGCCTCGCTTCACGAAAAAGTCGGATCTTGGGCGCCAGATTGACCTTTGTCGGATCGCGCGGGCGGTCTGACGCGTCGACCTTGTTGCGGGGGTCCGGAATGTCTCATTTTCTCGCCCGGCTGATGGCTCCGGGCGCTACTGCTGCGTCGTCCTGCGTCGCGATCCGTTGCGCCGCAATTTCCTGCGTCGCATTTTCTTGCGTCGCGATTTCTTGCGGGGCACTGGCGGGCGCGACCATGCCGCAGGTCTCCGCCGGGCTGCTGGAATGCCGGGGCGAGTTCGCCACCGCCTACGGCTTCGGCTCCACCCGGAAAGTGCGCTGCGAGTTTCGCCCCTCCATGGGGATGAACCATTATTATGCGGGCACCCTCGACCGGGTCGGCCTCGATTTCGGCATCTCCGATCAGGCCAGCATGCTGTGGGCGGTGCTCGCCACTGGGCCGAAGGTGGATCCGGGGGCGCTGGCCGGCACCTATGTGGGCCTGTCCACCGGCTTCTCCCTGGGCCCGGGCTTCTCGGCCAACATGCTGGCCTCGCAGGATGCCACCCGCCAGGTGACGCTGCAGCCCGTCAGCATCTCCTCCGACAGCGGCCTCAGCGTCTCCATCACCGGCGCCACACTCACGCTCGCCCCCTCCGCGCACATCCCCCAGTGAGGCTGGGGAATGTGTGCGAATCTCCTTCAAAACCAGATCTTTTCCGTCTCCCGGCCGGCATAGAGACCGGCGACGAATGCGCCGTAGCCGTTGAAAAGCTCGGTGGGGCGGCGGTTGCCGGTGGCGATGTCTTCCTCGGTCGCCTGGCTCCAGCGCGGATGCGGCACCTTGGGGTTCACATTGGCCCAGAAGCCATATTCGGCGCCCTGCACCTCCTCCCAGAAGCTCAGCGGCTGCTTGTCCGTGAAGGTGAAGCGGACGATGCCCTTGATGGATTTGAACCCATACTTCCAGGGCGTGACCAGCCGCAGCGGCGCGCCGAACTGGCCCGGCGCCGGCTTGCCGTAGACGCCGGTGACCAGAAAGGCCAGCTCGTTGGTCGCCTCGGCCAGGGTCAGGCCCTCCACATAGGGCCACGGATAGCGGAAATCCTTTTGATTGGGCGCGACCTTCGGGTTCAGGAAGGTCTCCATCCGCACATATTTCGCGCCCGCCTTGGGACCCGCCAGCGCCACCAGATCCTTCATGGCAAAGCCGGTCCACGGCACCGCCATAGACCAGGCCTCCACGCAGCGGTGGCGATAGAGACGTTCCTCCAGTTGCACCTTCTTGAGCAGGTCGTCGATGCCCAGTTCCTGCGGGTTGTCCACCAGCCCGTCGATCTTCACCAGCCACGGCCGGCGCTCGAAGCGGCCCATGGAGGGGGCGACGTTCTTGGCGTAGCTGAATTCGTAATAATTGTTGACTGTGCTGGACTTAGCCTCCGGCGTCACCGGCCGCTCCAGGGTGTAGCGCGGGTTCTGCGGCGCCGGGTAAAGGCTGGCCGAGGGGTCCGGCAGGTCGCCGACGCGCTGGGCCGCCGCGGGTCCCGCAAGGCCGGCCGCCACCATCATCGCGCCCGCGCCCATCAGCTCCCGGCGGGAGAGGTAGATCCCCTCCGGCGTCGCTGCTGATTCGGGAATTTCCCAGCCCCGTCGGCGTCGAATAAGCATGCTGTGTATCCTCCAATGGCGGCGGAGGATCGCGGCGGCGCCCCTTTGGGGCAATTCAAACGACCGTGTTCTCGATCACCGTTTCGGGTTCGGACGGTGCGCCGGCATGGGCAACTACAAATTCAAGATCACTCCTCCACGCCCCCGCGGCGCTCAGGCTCGGCGAAGCCCTCCGGCGCGTCGCCCGCCTCGAAGGGGGTCTCCACCTCCACGAAAGTGTCCGGATAGAACCCGTTGAAGCGGGTGCGCAGGGACAGGGAATAGGCGCCGATGTGGCCGATCTCGATCCAGTCGCCGGTGTCCACACTCTCGGGCAGGTAGAAGGGGCGCGACAACACGTCCACGCTGTCGCAGGTGGCGCCATAGATGCGGAACGGCTCAATGCGCCCGCTGCCTGATGCGCCCCGCCCCGGCCGCCGGCGGCGGGCCGGATCGGGAATGTGACGCACCGGCAGGAGGATCTTGCCGGTCCACGAATCGGACAGGGACGACCAGATCCCGTCATTGATGTAGAGCCGCTGGCCCTTCTTCAAGAGCACCCGCACGATGACCGAGAAGGCGCGGGCCACGATCACCCGTCCCGGCTCGGCCACCAGCGGGGTGCCGGCAAAGCCATGGCGCTCCACCGCGCCCATGAGACCTGAGATGATCTCGGCCAGCGGCGGCATGGGCGGCGCCGGGCGACGCGGGTTCTGGGCATAGGTGGCGGGAAAGCCGCCGCCCACGTCGAGGGCGACGATGGGCACCCCCGCCGCGGCGCGCACCTCGGCTGCCACCGCCACCGCGCGGGCATAGGTGTCGGGGTCCTCCACCTGGCTGCCCACATGGAAGCACAGGCCGCATTTGATGCCCAGGCCGTGGATGCGCTGGAGCAGTTCCGCCGCATGGCCCGGCGCCGCGCCGAATTTCTTGGACAGCTCGTAGGCCGCATCCCCCTTGGAGGCGATGCGCACGAACAAGGTGAGGTCTTCCGGGTCGAGATCCAGCGCCCGCACCATGCGCACGATCTTGGCCACCTCGTCCTCGTGGTCGAGGGCGGTGGCGCGGATGCGGTAGTGCTCGAGCGCGAGGCGGATGTCCGACTGGGCCTTCACCGGATGCATGTAGAGCAGCTCCGCCCCCGGCGCGGCGGCGCGGGCGGCGGCGAACTCGGCGGGGCTGGCCACGTCGAAGGCGGCAATGCCAGCCCTGGCCAGCACATCCAGCACCATGGGCTCGCCATTGGTCTTCACCGCATAGGCGGTCTTGCCGGGAAAGGCGTCGAGGAAGGCTTTCGCGTCGGCCGCCAGCACATGGGGGCGGAAGCAATAGACCGGCTGGTCCGGCCTCAGATCCAGCGCCGCCTCCCGGCCGGATGCGAAGCGCGGCGCCGCGACGGCGGCGGGCGGTGCGGGAGACGGCATGCTGGCAAAGCGGGACTGCGACATGAACCCTCCCGGTGGGCCGGCGGACGGTGAGTCGGAGTTTGAGCGCGACCCGGGCAAGTTGAACCCATTTGCCCGGTGAATCGCCCTCTAAATTCAGGAAGGAGCATGCCGCATCATTCCGGCGGGAGCACGACAGGCGCCCTGCGTTCATTTTCTGGCAAGGTGTTGCCGCCGTGTCCTTGACCGGGCGAAAACGCCGCCGCATCGTCCCCCGTCAAGTTCGCCCGACATGGGCGGGGGGCCTGAAGTGGAGAGGACCATGCTTTATCGGGCGCGGAGCGCAGCGGCGAAGGCGAAGCGCGCGATGTCCCTCGCGGCGGCATCAGGCGCGGTGAAGGCTGCGGCAGCCGTGGTGGGGCTTGCGCTCCTGACCATGGGCGGAGCCTCCGGCGCCGGTGCGGCGAGCCTTCTGGAAAAGAATTTCTGGCTTTCCGGCCCCAATTATTCCGGCGTCGTGCCGGCCTGCGAGGATCAGCAGGCCCTCGACCTCATCGCCAGCCGATTCGCCGAGACCGAGCGCATGTACTGGTCCTCGGCCCTCGCCATCACCGGCTTCGAGAAGGTGCGCGAGATCGCCTTCCGCCCGTGGGGACCGGAATACCAGCCGCGCCGCTTCTGCAGGGGCACCGTGTTCACCAACGACGCCCGCAAGCGCGCCATCTATTATTCCATCATCGAGGACGGCGGCTTCATCGGCGCCAGCTGGGGCGTGGACTGGTGCGTGGTAGGCCTCGACCGCAGCTATGCCTATGCGCCGTCCTGCAAGATGGCGGGTCCGTGAGGCGCACCCTCGTCGCCTTCGCCAGCGGTCTTGTCGCCGGCCTGCTCTGCTCTGCGCTCGTCGCGGTCTTGACGGGGCCGGCGGCGGCGCAGGACCATGCGCCCGGCCGCTTCGATTTCTACGTGCTGTCCCTCTCCTGGTCCCCCACCTATTGCGAGGACAAGGGCCCGAAGGCGGACAACGAGCCCCAGTGCAGCCGCACCCGCCCCTATGCCTTCGTGGTGCACGGCCTGTGGCCGCAATATGAGCGCGGCTTTCCCGAAAACTGCCAGCGCCCCGCCCCCTACGTGCCCAACCCGCTGGTGAATTCCATGCTGGACGTGATGCCGAGCCGGGGGCTCGTCATCTATGAGTGGAAGAAGCACGGCACCTGCTCCGGCCTTCCGCCGCAGGCCTATTTCGACCTCGTGCGCGCGGCACGGGACAAGGTGGTGATCCCCGCCGAGTTCACCCGCCTCGACGACTACCGCATGGTCGCGCCCTCCGAGGTGGAAAGCGCCTTCCGCACCGCCAATCCCGGCCTGTCGTCCGACATGTTCTCGGTGCAATGCGACCGGCGGCGGCTGACCGAGGTGCGGGTCTGCCTCAGCCAGGACCTCGCCTTCCGCGCCTGCCCCGACGTGGACCGGCGCGCCTGCCGCCTGTCGCGCATGGTGATGCCGCCCGTGCGCAGCGGCAGATGAGGCGGATCAGTCCAAACCCATGAACTACCGCCATTCGTTCCATGCGGGGAACCCCGCCGACGTGATGAAGCACGCCGCCCTTGCCCGCGTGCTCGCCTATCTGAACAAGAAGGAAAACGCCTACCGGGTGCTGGACACCCACGCCGGCGCCGGCCTCTACGACCTGGACGGCGCCAACGCCCAGCGCACGCTGGAAGCAGATACCGGCATCGAGGCGGTGCTGGCCGCCGACCTCGCCGGCACCCTGCCCAAGCCCGCCGCAGCCCTGCTTGCACCTTATCTCGATGCCGTGCGCGCCACCCGCGCCGGCGGCCGCCGGCTTTATCCCGGCTCCCCCGCGCTGGCGCTCGCCCTGTCGCGCCCGCAGGACCGCTTCCTGTTCTGCGAACTGCACAAGGAAGAGCGGGCCAAGCTGGAAAAGCGCGTGGGCGAGGACCCCCGGGTGAAGATCCTGCCCCAGGACGGCTGGCAGGGGATCGCCGCCCATCTGCCGCCCCGCGAGCGGCGCGGGCTGGTGCTGGTGGACCCACCGTTCGAGGAGCCGGGCGAGTTCCAGCGCCTGGTGACGGGACTTGAGGCCGCCACCCAGCGCTTTGCCACCGGCATCATCATGCTGTGGTATCCCATCAAGGACCTCAAGGCGGTGGATGCCTTCCGCCGCGACGTGGCCCGCCTCGGCCTGCCCAAGACGCTGCGGGTGGAGCTGGATTTCGCCACCGTGCGCAGCCTCGACACCCTGTCGGGGTCCGGGCTCATCATCGTCAATCCGCCGTTCACTTTGGCGGACGAGATGCGCACCATCCTCAACGCCCTCGCCCCGCTGCTGGCGCGCGACGGGCAGGGCCGCGCCCGCGTGTCATGGCTCACGCCGGGCGGGTGAGGCCCCGCGCGCTGCACGCTCACCCATTCACGCCGTTGATGACATGCGCTGCGGGTTTTGACTTCCGGCGCAGCGGACCCCGCGCTATCTGAAAGGTCCCTTCTCAGCCCCGGACCTGCCCCCATGCTGCTGCGCTTTTCCGCCACCTCGCCGTTCGTGCGCAAGGTGCGCATCGCCGCCGCGATCCTCGGCCAGACCCTCGAGATCGAGCCCGCCGACACGCTGGACCCGAACGATACCCTGCGTCGGCAGAATCCGCTCGGCAAGGTGCCCGCCCTGCTCACCGACGAGGGCGAGGTGCTGTTCGATTCCTCGGTGATCCTCGCCTATCTCGACTTTCTCGCCGGCAGCGGCCGCATCCTGCCCCTCGACCCCAAGGCGCGCATCGCCGCCCTGCGCAAGGAAGCGCTGGCGGACGGCATGATGGATGCCGGCATCCTGCTGCTCTATGAGGCCCGCTTCCGCCCGGCGGAGAAGCACGAGCCCAAGTGGCTGGACCATCAGGAGGGCAAGCGAACTCGCGCCCTCGCCGCCTTCGAGGCCGATGCCGCCCCCTTCGACGGTACCATCACGGTGGGCGACATCGCACTCGCCTGCGCGCTCGGCTGGTTCGATTTCCGCTTCGAGGGCAAGTGGCGGGCGGACCATCTCAGGCTTGTCGCCTGGTACGAAGCCTTCGCCGCCGCCTGCCCCGGCTTCGCGGAGAGCAAGCCGGTGGCGTGAGGGGGACCTCCAGCCTCATGCCCCGGAGCGGGGCATGAGGTTTTTCTCAACTACACCGAAGCTTGGACCGCGCGCGCCGGAACCCGTGGCACCGGCACCATCATCCCGCGCTTGTGCAATTCGGCATAGGTGAGGTCCAGCACCCGCCAGACGATGGCCACCAGTTCGTCCGCCTCCTCGTGGGAGAGGGTGAAGGGCGGGGCGAGGATCATGCCGTCGCGCACCGCGCGCATCACCAGCCCCTCGCGGAACGAGAAATCGCGGCAGATCAGGCCCACCGTGCCCTCTTCCGCCGCGAACGCCGCGCGGGTGGCCTTTTCCGGCGTCAGCTCCAGCGCGCCGATGAGGCCCACCATGCGCGCCTCGCCCACCAGGGGATGCTCGGCGAGCTTCAGCCAGCGCTCTTGCAGGTACGGCCCGATGTCGGTGCGCACCCGCTCCACCAGCTTTTCCTCGTGCATGATCTTGAGGTTGGCAAGCGCCGCCGCGCAGCCGCCGGGATGGCCCGAATAGGTGAAGCCGTGGTTGAAGTCGCCGCCGTGCTCGATGAAGCCTTCGGCCACCTTGTCGCCGACGATCACACCGCCGAGGGGGAAGTAGCCGGAGGTGATGCCCTTGGCGAAGGTCATGAGGTCCGGCTTCACACCCATGTAATCGGAGCCGAACCAGCGGCCGGTGCGCCCGAACCCGCAGATGACCTCGTCGCATACCAGAAGAACATCACGCTCGCGGCAGATCTTCTCCACTTCCGGCCAGTAATTGGCCGGCGGGATCACCACGCCGCCCGCCCCCTGGATGGGCTCGCCGATGAAGGCGGCCACGTTTTCCGGCCCCGCCTCGTCGATGGCGCGGGCCACCTCGCGGGCGGCGTAGAGGCCGAACTCATCGCGGCCCATCTCCCCGCCCTCGGCCCACCAATAGGGCTGCGCCACATGGATGATGCCGGGAATGGGCAGGCCGCCCTGCGCGTGCATGGGCTTCATGCCGCCCAGCGAGGCCCCGCCGAGGGTGGAGCCGTGATAGCCGTTGCGGCGCGAGATGAAGATGGACTTTTCCGGCTTGCCCAGCGCCGCCCAATAGTGGCGCACCATGCGCAGCACCGTGTCCACCGCCTCCGAGCCGCCGGAGGTGAAGAACACATGGTTCATGTGCGCCGGCGCCACCTCCGAGATGGCGGCGGCCAGTTCCGCCGCGCCGGGATGGGTGGTCTTGAAGAAGGTGTTGTAATAATCGAGCTGGTGGAGCTGCTGGGCGATGGCATCCACGATGGACTTGCGCCCATGCCCGACTTGAGAGCACCACAGGCCCGACATGCCATCGAGGATCCTGTTGCCCTCGCTGTCGAACACATAGACCCCTTCCGCCCGCGTGATGACCCGCACCCCCTCGGCGTTCAGCGCCTTGGTATCGGAGAAGGGGTGGAGGTGGTGCGCCGCATCCAGCGCGCGCCAGTGGGCCGTCGAGTTCGAGAGGGGGGCGGATGTCACGATGGGCTGCTCCGGTGAGGACCACGCAAGGACTGTGTGGAAAGTCATATCGCGAAAGCATGGCCGCGCCCATATGTGCTGCACGCTTGCGCAAATGGCCCGCTTGGGCGATCTGACTGGATGAAGGCAAGGGGAGCTGCGGATGGAAGCGGATTTCTGGCGGGCGCGGTGGGAGGGCAAGCAGATCGGCTTTCACGAGGGCAAGGCCAACGCCTTCCTGGTGACGCATTTTTCCCGCCTCCCCGTGGGTCCGGGCGGCCGCGTGTTCGTGCCCCTGTGCGGCAAGACGCGGGATATCGCCTGGCTGCTGGGCGAGGGATTTCAGGTGGTCGGCGCCGAGCTGAGCCGCATCGCGGTGGAAGAGCTGTTCGCCGAGCTGGGCGTCGCGCCTGAGGTGACGGCGGACGGCGCACTCACGCGCTTCAGCGCCCCCGGCCTCGACATCCTGCAGGGCGACATCTTCGCGCTCACCCGCGACACCCTCGGCCCGGTGGATGCGGTGTGGGACCGCGCCGCCCTGGTGGCCCTGCCGAAGGACATGCGCGCCCGCTACGCCCCCCACCTCGTGGCGCTGACGGAGGGCGCCCCGCAACTGCTCGTCTGCTACGCCTATGACCAATCGCTGGTGGCCGGCCCGCCCTTTTCCGTGGAGCCGGCGGAGACCCGCGCGCTGTATGGCGCCGACTATATGGTGGCGGAGATCGAGGCGGTTCCGGTTTCCGGCGGCCTCAAGGGCCAGTGCCCGGCGATGGAGCACGTCTTTCTGCTGGAGCGGGCGTGAGGGGCTAACGGTCGAGGTTGGGGGCGCGTCCTCGCGCCCCGGCCGACTGCAACGAAGCGCAGCGCAGTGGAAGGAGAGCCGGGGTCCAGCGCAAGACTGCGCCGAAGGCGGCTCTCTTCCGCAGCATCCTTAGGGTTTTGCCTGCTGCGCAGGAGTTTTGCGCTGGGCCCCGGATCGGCGCACCACCTGCGGTGCCGCTGGTCCGGGGAACGGTGGGCGTCGTGACAGGAGGCAGCCCCTAAAGCCGCGTCCACACCCTGAGCCAACTCGCGACAAACGCCGCGTCCTCGCGCCCCGGCCGACTGCAACGAAGCGCAGCGCAGTGGAAGGAGAGCCGGGGTCCAGCGCAAGACTGCGCCGAAGGCGGCTCTTTCCCGGAGCATCCTTAGGGTTTTGCCTGCTGCGCAGGAGTTTTGCGCTGGGCCCCGGATCGGCGCTCCACCTGCGGTGTCGCTGGTCCGGGGAACGGTGGGCGTCGTGACAGGAGGCAGCCCCTAAAGCCGCGTCCACACCGTCTTCAGATCACAATATTTGTCGAGCGCGTGCAAGGACTTGTCGCGCCCGAAGCCGGATTGCTTCACGCCACCGAACGGGGTGGTGATGTCGTCGGCGTCGAAGCAGTTCACATAGACGATGCCGGCCTTGAAGCGCCGGGCGACCTTGTGCGCGGCGGCCAGATCACCGCTCCACACCGCCGCGCCGAGGCCGTAGACGGTGCCGTTGGCGATACTCACCGCCTCTTCCAGCCCGTCGAAGCCGATCACCGAGAGCACGGGGCCGAAGATCTCCTTCTGCGCCAGCGCGGATGAGGGTGCCACGCCATCGAACACGGTGGGTGCCACGAAGGCGCCGCCGGTGTCCTGCCGCACCGCCGTGCCGCCGGTGACCAGCCGCGCGCCGGAGGCGATCCCCTCCGCGATGGCGGCAAGGATGCGGCCCTGATGCTCAAAGCTCACCACCGCGCCGGCGCGGGCCGCGGGGTCCTGCGGATCTCCCGGCATCCAGCGCGGGGCCAGCGCCGCCACGCGGGCGACAAGCTCCGCGCGGATGCGGTTGTCCACCAGCAGCCGCGAGGCCGCCGTGCACATTTCGCCCTGGTTGAAGAAGATGCCGGAGGCCACCGCCTGCGCCACCTCGTCGAGGTCGGGAACGTCGTGGGCCACCACGAAGGCGGTCTTGCCGCCCAGCTCGAGGAAGACCCGCTTGAGGTTGCTGTCGGCGGAATAGCGCAGGAAATAGCGCCCCACCTCGGTGGAGCCGGTGAAGGCGATGGCGTCCACGTCCATGTGCAGGCCCAGCGCCTTGCCCGCCTCCACGCCGAGGCCCGGCACCACGTTGAACACCCCCGCCGGAACCCCCGCCTCCAGCGCCAGCTCGCCGAGGCGAAGCGCCGTGAGGGGGCTTTCCTCCGCCGGCTTCAGCACCACGCTATTGCCCATGGCCAGCGCCGGCGCCACCTTCCAGGCGGCCATGATCATGGGGAAGTTCCACGGCGTCACGCAGCCCACCACGCCCAAGGGCTCGCGCAGCACCAAAGCGAGCTGATCGGCGGTGGTGGGCGCCACCTCGCCATAGACCTTGTCGCAGCACTCGCCGTAATAGGCGAAGCAGTCCGCCGCCGCGCGCACGTCGACCGAGCGCGCATCGGCGATGGGCTTGCCCATGTTGAGGGTTTCGGTGAGTGCCAGCTCGTCGCGATGGGCGCGGATCAGCTCGGCGAACCGCTGGAGGATGCGCTTGCGCTCTACCGGCCGCAGCCCCGCCCAGCGGCGATCCTCGAACGCGGCGCGAGCCGCCTTCACCGCGCGGTCCACATCCTGCGCGTCACACGCCGCCACCTGGGCGAGAACCTTGCCGGTGGCCGGATTGATGGCGTCGAAGGTGCGCCCCGAGACGGCCGGCGCGAAGGCGCCGTCAATGAGGGCCTGCGTCCGGAAGGATGGGTAGGTGTCCGCCGTCCGTTCCACCGCCGCCATGCTGCGCTCCTCACCGTCTTGGGCGAGCAACCTCGCGCGGCGCTCGGGGGGCGTCAAGGTGGCGGCGGGAAAGGCCCCTCACCCTTCGTCCTGGGCCTCGCCGTCCTCCTCCTCGTCCGGGCGGCCGGGGATGGCGTAGGAGCCGGAGAGCCAGCGGTGGAGATCCACGTCGGCGCAGCGCTTGGAACAGAACGGGTGAAAGCGCTCCGCCGACGGCTTGGAGCAGATCGGGCACGGCTTGGCCGAATAGGCGGAGGCGGAAGGTGTGCCGGCAGCCGCGTCTGGGCTGCGCGTGTCCGGGGCGGCCACGTCGGCGATTGCAGCTTTTGGCGGGGCGGCCTGGTCCGTGGCGGCCTTGGGAGCGCTCGCCTTGGCTGCGGTCTTTTGGGCCGGGGCCTTTTGGGCCGGGGTCTTCGGGGCCGCAGTCTTTTGAGCGGTGGCCTTTTTGGGCAGGGCGGTTTTGGCCGGCCCGCTCTTCGCGTTCGCTGCCCCGGCCTTCCCGGCCCCGGCCTTCCCGGCCTTGGGCTTCTCGTCGCTGGGCTGGTCCGCGCTCATGCGGCGCGCTCCACCCAGCCGGCGCGCACGTCGTAGCCCTGGCCCGACAACAGGCCGATGGTTTCGGCCAGAGGCAGCCCCACCACATTGCTGTAGGAGCCCACCAGCTTCACCACGAACGAGCCGGCAATGCCCTGGATGGCGTAGCCGCCGGCCTTGCCCCGCCATTCGCCGCAGGCGAGGTAATCGGCGATCTCATCCCGCGACAGGCGCTTGAAGCGCACCCGGCTTTCCACCAGGCGGGTGTGGGCGCGGCCCTTCGCGTCCACCAGGCACACGCCGGTATAGACCCGGTGGGTGCGACCCGAGAGCAGCCGCAGGCAGGCGTCCGCCTCATCCTCCAGGTCCGGCTTGGGCAGGATGCGCCGGCCCACCGCCACCACCGTGTCGGCGGAGAGCACCAGCGCGTTCATCTCGGCGTCCTTCGCCCGCTGGGCCACCAGCTTGCCCTTGGCTTCCGAGAGGCGCTGGGCGAGGCGGCGCGGCAGCTCGCCGCGCTCGGGGGTCTCGTCCACGTCGGCGGGCATGAGCAGGTCCGGCTCGATACCCGCCTGATTGAGCAGCGCCAGCCGGCGGGGCGAGCCTGAAGCAAGCACGAGCTTCACCTGATCGGTCACGGAACACACCTTTCGAGCCAGCCAGAGCCGGATCCGCGAGGGCTGCATCAGCCCGGACGGCAACCCGCCTCAAAACGCAAAGAGGAAGCGCAGACGGCGCCTCACGCTCATCTAGCGGAAAGGCGCTGCCGTGTGAACGGGCGAGACGGCAGGCCACGCGCCCGTAGCCGCGCGCCCATGGCCACGTCCCCGTGGCGGTCCTCCTTGACCCATCACCTCGGCGTGATCGCCCCACCCGCCTGTAACCGACGGCGGCCCTGGGGCGAAATCCCGGTGTCGGCCCCTGCGGGACCGGGCCTTCCGTGCCGGCGCGGCTGCGCCGGACGCCATCTTCGGGACGTGGAGCTTTAGACACATGTTCACCCGTCGTGCCACCCTCGCCTTCTCGCTCGGCGCCGCGCTCGTCGCCGGCGTGTCGGCCATGGCCTTCGCCGCGCCGACCCATACCACCTTCACGCCCACCGCCTTCCAGGCGGCCCAGCAGGCGGGCAAGCCCATCCTGGTGGAGATCCACGCTTCCTGGTGCCCGGTCTGCGCGGCGCAGGCGCCCATCCTGTCGGAGCTGCTGAGCCAGCCGCAATTCAAGGACATGGTGGTGTTCCGCGTGGACTTCGACAGCCAGAAGGATGCGGTGAAGAGCTTCAACGCGCGCTCCCAGAGCACCCTCATCGCCTTCAAGGGCACGACCGAGGCCGGGCGCTCCGTGGGCGACACCCACAAGGGCTCCATCGAGGCCCTGCTCTCCCACGCCATCTGAGGCGATCATGGCTCTGGAAAGCCTCGCTTTCGGCAGCTACGCCCTCGCCTTCATGGCGGGGGTCCTCTCCGTGCTCTCCCCTTGCGTGGTGCCGCTCCTGCCCATCGTGCTCGGGGCGGCGGCGGCCGAGCATCGCCTGGCGCCGGTGGCGCTGGCGGCGGGCGTCGCCCTCTCCTTCGTCGCCATCGGGCTGTTCGTGGCCACCATCGGCTATGCCATCGGCCTGGAGGGCGAGGCGTTCCGCATGGTCGCGGCGCTGCTGATGGTGGCGGTAGGCACCGTGCTCGCGGTGCCGCAGCTGCAAACCCGCCTCGCCGCTGCCGGCGGGCCGGTGAGCGACCTTGCCGCGCGCCGGTTCGACGGCTTCTCCCGCGCCGGCATCGGCGGCCAGTTCGCCGTGGGCCTGTTGCTCGGGGCGGTATGGAGCCCCTGCGTCGGCCCGACCCTTGGCGCAGCCTCGGTGCTGGCGGCGCAGGGGCAGAGCCTGCCGCAGGTGGCGGGGGTGATGGCCCTGTTCGGCCTCGGCGCCGGCCTGCCCCTGGCCCTGCTCGGCACCCTGTTCCGCCCGGCGCTGGCGCGCTGGCGCAGCCGCCTGCTGGGCGCCGGCAAGGGGGCAAAGACGGTGCTGGGCCTCGTCCTGGTGCTGGTGGGCCTGCTGATCCTCACCGGCGCCGACAAGCAGCTGGAATCTGCCCTGGTGGCCGCTTCCCCCGCCTGGCTCACCACCCTCACCACGCGCTTTTAACCGCTCAGGCGCCGCGCGGGCTTGACCCGCTCAAGCCGCGCGGGCTTGGCCCATGAGCAATGCGCACGGGCCATGGGGCATCACATTGTTTTTCCGAGCTGCGGTGCGTGCGCCGTCCAGTGACGCACCGTGGAACCGGCTCCGGGGCGCCATCGCCCTTCGTGCGGCCCGGAGCCGGCCCTTTTCGCCTCGGGTACGCATCTTGCTTCGGCGGGCGCGAACGGGGCTTGCGGCATGAAAACCTTCCTCGACTGGTCGGCTTACGACACATACGGCATCGGCGACGCCTATTCCGGCATTCCCGCCACCGGCGGGAATTACGCGAAAGCGGTAGCCGTGTGCATGCACAGCCGCGATTGTCGCAATACCGGCAAGGGCGTCATGTGCCCAAGCTACCGCATCACCGGCGACACGGCCCATTCCACGGAAGCCCGCGTCGCCGCCTTCAAGGCCGCGTTGAACGACGGCACCGACGCCAACGCCTTCGCCGATCCCCGGCTCGATGCGGCCATGGACCTGTGCGTGTCCTGCAAGGCCTGCAAGAAGGAATGCCCCAGCGCCGTGGACATGACGCTGATCAAGACCGAATATCTCGCCCAGCGCCATGAGATCAAAGGCGTGCCCCGGCGCACCCGGCTGTTCGGCGGGGTGCCGGAATGGACCGGCCGCCATCGCCGGCTGCTGCGCTTCGCCATCATGCTGCGCAACCGCTCGCGGCTTCTGACCAAGGCCGCGGAACGACTGCTGGGCATCAGCGCCCGCCGCGCCATCCCCGAGCCGGCGGCGCGCGCCTATGCGGCGCCGGCCGTCGCGCAACCGAAAGCAGAGGCCCCGCGCGGCGAGGTGATCCTGTTCGTGGACACCTTCTGCCACCATTTCGAGCCGGAGGTGGCGGAAGCCGCCCATGCGGTGCTGACCCACGCCGGCTACGCCGTGCGCATCGCCCGGCCCGATCCCGCCGATGCCGAGCCCGACCGGCCCCTGTGCTGCGGCCGCACGTATCTCACCACCGGCATGGTGGAGAAGGCGCGCGGCGAGGGCCTGCGCGTGCTCGCGGCCTTCCGCAAGGAGATCGCGGCGCAGACCCCCATCATCGGGCTGGAGCCGTCCTGCCTGCTGTCCCTGCGCGACGAATTGTACAGCCTTGGACTGGGGCCGGAAGTGGGGGCGCTGGGCAAGCAATTGTTCCTGCTGGAGGAGTTCCTCGCCCGCGAGCACCAGAACAAGGGCCTGCGCATGCGGCTGAAGCCCCTGCCCGGCCCCAGGGCGGTGCTGCACGGCCACTGCCACCAGAAGGCGTTCGGGGTGATGAAGGCGACGCGCAAGGTGCTCGGCTTCATCCCCGGCTTCTCCTACGACATCGTGGAGACCAGCTGCTGCGGCATGGCCGGCAGCTTCGGGCTGGAGGCGGAGCATTACGACGTCTCCATGCGGATGGCGGAACTCGCCTTGCTGCCCGCCATGCGCGCGGCGCCCGAAGACGCGCCGCTCATCGCCAACGGCTTTTCCTGCCGCCACCAGATCGAGCATGGCAGTGGCCGCAAGGCCCGCCACATTGCCCTGCTGCTGCGCGATGCGCTGGACCTGGAGCCGGCCGCCGAAGCCCCCGTCTAACCTTCCGTGGTGCCGTCCGGCTCCTGCCGGATGGCGGCGGCGAGGAAGTCCACGAAGGCGCGGATGCGGGCGGCGAGGTGGGCATGGCCCACATAGACCGCGTGGATCGGCTCGATGTCGCCGGCGTTGAAATCCTCCAGCACGGGCACCAGCGTTCCGGCCGCCATGTCGCCCCGCACATGATAGCGGCCGAGGCGCGCCAGCCCCGCCCCATCAAGGGCGAACCGGCGCAGCACCACGCCGCTGTTGCCCAGCGCGGTGCCCGAGACCGCCTGGGTGAAGAGCCGTCCGTCCTGCGGATCGCGGAACGGCCAGTCCTCCGGAGAGCGGCGGAAGTTGAAGCACAGGCACAGGTGCCGGGCGAGGTCCTGCGGGTGCTGCGGCACGCCGTGGCGCTCCAGATAGGCGGGCGAGGCCACGATGACGCGGCCGATCTCGAACAGCTTCTTCGCCTTCAGGGTGGAATCGCGCAGCCGCCCGGTGCGGATGGCGATGTCGGTGCGCTCGTCCACCAGGTCGATGACGGCGTCGCTCAGGGAAATATCCAGCTCCACCTGCGGGTAGAGCTCAAGGAAGCGCGGCACATGCGGCAGCACGCACATTTCGCCGAACGCCACCGAGGCGCTGATGCGCAGCCGGCCCCGCGGCACGGCGCCGGCGCCGGTGGCGATCAGGCGCTCGGTCTCATCGATCTCGGCGAGGATGCGCCGCGCCCGATCCAGATAGAGCGCACCCTCGGCGGTGAGCTGCAATTGCCGGGTGGAGCGCACGAACAAGGGCGTGCCCAGCCGGTCCTCGATGCGGCTGACCAGCTTGCTGACGGCGGAAGGAGAAAGGCCGAGCTTGCGGCCGGCCGCCGAGAAGCCCTGCGTCTCCGCCGCCGCCACGAACACCACCATCTCGCCCGCGCGATTGTCCAAGGGGTGCGCCTCGTCTCGACCTGTGAATGAAATTCAAAGCTGCTTTTACATAAGAGGCGGTTCAGTAAAAGCACAAGGGCGCTCATGTTGCAGTGCAAGGCGGCGCCGGGTTCGGGTGCTGTCCCGGTTTGAAATGAGACACCGTCGCCCCCTCTCCCGCTTGCGGGGGAGGGTTGGGGAGGGGGCAGTCATCCGAATAAGTCCCCCGCGGCGGACTGAAAGGAGAAGCCCCTCCCCCCTCCCTGCCCTCCCCCGCAAGCGGGAGAGGGTTCTGCGGCGCCCGGTCGAATCAACAGTCTTTCAAACCCGGACACCACCGAGCCCCGGCGCCGGTTTCCATCAAGCCGCCGGCCCCGAAGGACCTTGCCATGCCCCTTGCGCTCTATGCCCTCACCATCGCCGCCTATGCCATCGGCACCACGGAATTCGTTATCGTCGGGCTTTTGCCCACGGTGGCCAGCGACCTTCACATCACCCTGCCCATCGCTGGGCTGATCGTGAGCGTCTATGCGCTGGGCGTCACCTTCGGCGCACCGGTGCTCACCGCGCTCACCGGCGGCATGGCCCGCAAGCCGCTGCTGCTCGCCCTAATGGCCCTGTTCATCGCCGGCAACACCGCCGCCGCGCTCAGCCCCACCTACGAATGGCTGCTGGTGGCGCGGGTGCTCTCCGCCTTCGCCCATGGGGTGTTCTTCTCGGTGGGCGCCACCATCGCCGCCGACCTTGTGCCAGAGAACCGCCGCGCCTCGGCCATCGCCCTCATGTTCATGGGGCTGACGGTGGCCATCGTCACCGGCGTGCCGCTCGGCACCTTCATCGGCCAGAGCTTCGGCTGGCGCGCCACCTTCTGGGGCGTGGCCGGCCTCGGCATCATCGCCTTTGCCGCCATCGCGCTGCTGCTGCCGTCCAACATCCGCAAGGCGCCGGCCGCCTCCCTGCTCGATCAGGTGCGGGTGCTGGGCTCGGGCCGGCTGCTGCTGGTGTTCGGCATGACCGCGCTGGGCTATGGCGGCACCTTCGTGGCCTTCACCTATCTTGCCGCCATCCTTGAGACCGTCACCGGCTTTGCCGCCTCCCAAGTCAGCCTTATCCTCATCCTCTACGGCCTCGCCATCGCGGTGGGGAACCTCTCCGGCGGGCGCATCGCCGACCGCGATCCGGTGAAGGCGCTCACCCTCCTGTTCGCGCTTCAGGCGCTGGTGCTGGTGGTATTCTTCTTCACCGCGTCCTCTCCGGTGCTTACGCTGGTGACGCTGGCGGCGCTGGGCTTCCTGTCGTTCGCCAATGTGCCGGGGCTGCAGATCTATGTGGTGGAACTGGCCAAGCGCTATCGTCCGGGGGCGGTGGATACGGCGTCCGCCCTCAACATCGCCGCGTTCAACCTGGGCATCGCGCTCGGGGCGTGGATCGGCGGGCTGGTGGTGGCCTCGCCCCTCGGCCTCGGCGCCACCCCGGTGGTGGGCGCCCTCATGGTCGCCGGCGCGCTGGGCCTGACGCTGTGGAGTGCCGCCCTCGACAACCGCGCCCGCGCCGTCGCCTGCCCCGTCTGAACGAAGGGAAAGATCATGCACACCGTCACCGCCAATGGGGCTGAGATCCCCGCCCTCGGCTTCGGCACCTTCCGCGTCTCCGCCGCCGACACCCTGCGCATGGTGCCGGCGGCCCTGAAGCTCGGCTTCCGCCACATCGACACCGCGCAGATCTACGGCAACGAGGCCGAGGTGGGCGAGGGCATCGCGTCATCGGGGGTGAAGCGGGGCGACATCTTCCTCACCACCAAGGTGTGGGTGACCGCCTATGCCCACGACGCCTTCCTCGCCTCCGTGGACGAGAGCCTGAAGAAGCTGAGGACCGACTATGTGGACCTGCTGCTGCTGCACTGGCCCAACCCGGCGGTGCCTTTGGCCGAGCAGATCGGCGGCCTCAATGCGGTGCGGGCCGCCGGCAAGGTGCGCCACATGGGCGTGTCCAACTTCAACACCGCGCTGATGGCGCAGGCGATTGCCCTGTCCGATGGGCCGCTCGTGACCAACCAGATCGAGCTGCACCCCTTCATCGACCAGTCGAAGGTGATCACCGCCGCCCGCGCCGCCGGGCTTGCCATCACCGCCTATTACGCCATGGCGGACGGCAAGGTCTTCGCCGAGCCGGTGCTGAAGGAGATCGCCGCCGCCCATGGGCGCACGGTGGCGCAGGTGGTGCTGCGCTGGGTGGTGCAGCAGGAGGGTTTCGTCGCCCTCTCCAAGACCGTGAGCGAGGCCCGCGCCGCCGAGAACGCCGCCATCTTCGACTTCGCGCTCACCGACGCTGAGATGGCGGCCATTTCCGCCCTCGCCCGTCCCGACGGACGCATCGTCAGCCCCGAGGGGCTGGCCCCGGCGTGGGACTGAACCGCGCGTCCAGCCCGCCCGGCGCCTGAGGGAGGAATAGTCAAAGGCGGAGGCACCGGCCTCCCCCTCCCCTACGCGGGTAGGTGCGGCGCGCGGCGGGATGTGGAATGGCGCTTTATCGGCGCTCGTCTGCCGGCTATCAAGGATGCGGACACGGAACGTCCGGCCGGAATCCGCGAGCCGCCCATGAACGCCATCACCTCGCTCAAGTCCTTCCTCCTCGATCGCGTGGAGCTTCTGGGCGCGCCCTTCTATGCCCACGCGGACCGGCTCAGCGTGCCCCACGACGACCCGCACGACGCGCTGGCCGCCGAGGCGCCGGAGGATCACGACCCGGCGGACGGGCAGGCCTTCGCCATCGATTATGTGGACCATGCGGGCAATGCCAGCCATCGCCGCATTTCGGTCTGGGCGGTGCAGCGCAATGTGGACGGCGTGCCCATCCTCATCGCCAAATGCCACGAGCGACAGGCGGCGCGGTCGTTCCGGGTGGATCGCATCACCGCCGTCACCGACCTCGACGGGATGAAGCGCGAGCCGCTGGTCCGCTTCTTCTACGAGACCTTCGGCTTTCTCTGGCCCAAGGACGCCGTCCTGGTGCCGGCGCAGGAAGACGCGGACGTGCGCTGGGACCGCATCCGCGCCATCATCCGCAAGGCCGGGGTGACGCTCTTGGCGGCGCTGGCCCGCGCCGACCGGGAGGTGGGCGCCGCGGAGGTGGAGGAGATCGTGTTCTTCTGCGAGCGCGCCTGCGCGGCGGAGGACCTCGACCTCACCGGCGCCGAGCGTGAGCGGCTCGCCGCCTATGTGGCCCGCCTGCGCCCCACGGTGGAGGCGGTGGAGTTCGCCCTGGACACATTGTTCGAGAGCGGCACCGAGGCCATCGCCACTCTGCTGCGCGCGGGCATGCGCGTCATCAGCGCCGACGGGGTGCTGAAGGAGCAGGAAGCAGACCTGCTCGACGCCTTCTGCTTCGCCCTCACCGGCCGGCACGTGCGCTAAGGGCTCATTGCCGTGATGTCTTAAGTTCGCGAGGGAGCGCCGTCGCCCCCCAAGAACCTGAAGCTTTATCGCGGCACCAAACGGCCGCGCTGGCGTTGTCTCCGCAAATCCTGTTCCGGAGACGACAGATGCGATGCCGCTCGAGCGCCCCTCTTCTCCTCACGGCCGTGCTGGGGCTTGCGCTCGGCGCGGGGCTTGCCATCGACCTTGCCCTGACCACGCCCGCCGCCGCGCAGCAGCCGGCTGACCCGGTGCCGTCGCGGCCGGCCGGGCCGGGCCAGGCAGTGCCCCTTCCCGCGCCCGTCCCCGTTCCCGCCGCGCCGGCGGCCGCAGCGGCCGCAGGCGAACAGGCGGTGAAGGACGCCGAGGCCGAGGCGCCGGAGGGCGCAGAGCGAGCGCTGGCCTGCAAGGCCCACGCGCTGGAGCGGCTGCAGGCGCGTTCGCCGTCCATCTCGGACATCGCCATCGATATGGACGGCCTCACCATCGCCAAGACGGACCTGACGGTGGGCAACTCCCGCGTGACGGGCGTGCTGATGGGCGAGGCCTATATCCAGCGCGACCGCACCGACAAGGCCCACCGCTTCCTCTGCCTCGTGGGCGAGGACGACACGGTGCTGATGACCTTCCTCACCGAGCGGTAGGCGGGCCAGCCGCTTGCGGGCCGCAAGCACGCAGCACCCTTGAATCCGTCATGCCCCGGCGCTTGACCGGGGCATCCACCGGGCCGCAGCCGCGGTGCCGGGAGCCACAAGGCCGGCCCGGCCGCACCATGGATCCCCCGGTCAAGCCGGGGGATGACGGCGGTGCGGAAGGCGCCGGCGCGGACGCCGGCGCCGCCCGTTCAGACCCCCGCCTGGGAGACGAACTTCGGGTTGAGATAGGCCTCGATGGCCTCCGAGCCGCCTTCCGAGCCATATCCGGAATCCCGCACGCCGCCGAACGGCACTTCCGGCAGGGCGAGGCCCAGGTGGTTGATGGTCATCATGCCCGCCTGCACCTGATGCGCCACCGCCTGCGCGGTCTTGGCCGAACGGGTGTAGGCGTAGGAGGCAAGGCCGTAGGGCAGCCGGTTGGCCTCGGTGATGGCCTCGTCGAAATCGGAGAAGGGCAGCAGCATGGCGAGCGGGCCGAACGGCTCCTCGTTCATCATGCGCATGTCGCGGGTGACCCCGGTGACCACGGTGGGCTCGAAGAAATAGCCCTTGTTGCCGATGCGTGAGCCGCCGGCCTTCACCTCCGCACCCTTCTGCCGGGCGTCGGCGATGAGCGCCTCCATGGCCGGGATGCGGCGGTCGTTGGCGAGCGGGCCCATGGTGGTGCCCTCGTCCAGCCCATTGCCCACCTTCACCGCCTTGGCGACGGCGACGAAGGTGTCCACGAACTGCTCATAGACCTTCTCCTGCACCAGGAAGCGCGTGGGCGACACGCACACCTGGCCGGCATTGCGGAACTTGGCGGTGGCGATCTGCCTGGCGGCCGCCTGCACGTCCGCGTCGTCGAACACGATGACCGGGGAGTGGCCGCCCAGTTCCATGGTCACCCGCTTCATGTGCGCGCCGGCGAGCGCCGCCAGCTTCTTGCCCACCGGGGTGGAGCCGGTGAAGGTGATCTTGCGAATGACCGGGTGCGGGATGAGATATTCGCTCACCTCGGCGGGGACGCCGTAGACCAGCGCGATGACGCCCTTGGGCACGCCCGCATCCACGAAGGCTCGGATGAGTTCGGCGGGCGAGGCCGGGGTCTCTTCCGGCGCCTTCACGATAATGGAGCAGCCCGCCGCCAGAGCGCCGCACAGCTTGCGCACCACCTGGTTGATGGGGAAGTTCCACGGGGTAAAGGCCGCCACCGGGCCCACCGGCTCCTTGATGACCAGCTGGTACACCCCCGGCGCGCGGGCGGGGATGACGCGGCCATAGGCGCGGCGCGCCTCTTCCGCGAACCAGTCAATGACGTCGGCGGCGGCCAGCGTCTCCATGCGCGCCTCGGGCAAGGGCTTGCCCTGCTCCAGGGTCATCAGGCGGGCGATGGAATTGGCCCGCTCGCGCAGGATATCGGCGGCCTTGCGCATGAGCTTGGAACGCTCGAAGGCGGAGGTGCGGCTCCAGGTGGCAAAGCCGCGCTCGGTGGCGGCGAGCGCTTCGTCGAGATCGGCGATGGAGCAATGGGCAACGGTGCCGATCTCTTCCTCGGTAGCCGGATTGATAACGGGAATGCGCTTTCCGCCGTCCGCGTCGCGCCAGACGCCGTCGATGTGAAGCTGAACGTCGGGATAGGTGACGTCGGAACTCATGGGGAGCCTCCTCAAGACCTGTGCGAATTGCAGCGCGGCGCGGCCGGGGGGCCAGCGGCGCCATTTGTATCGATTTAGATTGAAGCTTCTACGGCGATGCCCGGCCAGCGGCCAACGATCCGCGCAAGGATGCGCCGGGTACCAGCCGGCAAGGCGAGGATGGCATCGGGGCGGAACATCCGGTTCAGGGGTTCGGGGTGGGCGCGGAACTCCGCTGGCATGGAACCGGCGAGCGCACGCTCGATAACCATCCTAAAGCGCGATCCCCTCGGACGGAAGCCGTTCCGTTTCCCTTCAGGGGCTGAATCGCCCGGTCGTGACGACGGCAGGCGGCCGCCCACGCGGCGAGGTTGAGCCAGCCTGAAGGCACCCCATGCCAGCGCCGTCTAAACTTAAGGAAAGAGCACGCGCCGACCCATGGCGTGGAGAACCCAATCGCGCCCCCACTTTTTCGGCAGCGCGGGAAACCTTGCGGCCCGCTCGCACGTTCTCTCCACAGAACCAGAAATTTTCGTTTCAACGCCAGGCCTTGGCGGGGCACCCCCACGGCCGAGGAGATATCCATGCGCATCGCCCAGGTCGCACCGCTGATCGAGAGTGTTCCACCCCGCCGCTATGGGGGCACCGAGCGCATCGTGTCCTATCTCACCGAGGAGCTGGTGCGCGCGGGGCACGAGGTGACCTTGTTCGCCAGCGGCGATTCGCTCACCTCCGCCACGCTGGAAGCCATGTGCGACACCGGCCTGCGCCTTGCTCCCGGCCCGGTGGACCCGTTGCTGTATCACCTGCTCATGCTGGAGGAGGTGCGCAAGCGCGCGGACGATTTCGACGTGATCCACGTCCATCTGGACCTCCTGCATTATCCCGTGCTGCGCGATCACCGCGCCCAGAGCCTCACCACCCTGCACGGCCGGCTCGATCTGCCCGCCGCCCATCGGCTCTACGCCAATTTCGCCGACTACCCGCTGGTCTCCATCTCCGATCACCAGCGCGCGCCCATGCCGCCGGTGAACTGGGCCGCCACCATCCATCACGGCCTGCCGAAGGATCTTTTGCCATTCAACGCCACGGGCGGAGACTACCTTGCCTTCCTCGGTCGCATCTCGCCGGAAAAGCGGCCGGATCGCGCCATCGAGATCGCGGTCAAGGCCGGCATGCCGCTGAAGATCGCCGCCAAGGTGGATCGTGCCGACATGGACTATTGGGAGGACGTGATCCGCCCCATGGTGGAGGCCAATCCCAATGTGGAATTCATCGGCGAGATCGACGAGCGCCAGAAGGCCGATTTCCTCGGCAATGCGGCGGCCCTGCTGTTCCCCATCGACTGGCCAGAGCCCTTCGGCCTGGTCATGATCGAGGCCATGAGCTGCGGCACGCCGGTCATCGCCTTTTCCCGCGGCTCGGTGCCCGAGGTGCTGGACGAGGGCATCACCGGCTACCTGGTGAACAGCGTGGAGGACGCCGTGGCGCGGGTCGGCGAAATTTCCCGCCTCGACCGCTCGGCCATCCGCCGCACCTTCGAGCGGCGGTTCTCCGCCGAGCGCATGGCGAAGGATTATGTGGCCATCTACCAGCGCCTCGCCGCCGCAAGGGTGAGCACCCCTGCGCTCCAGCGCGCGCCGAGGCTCGAGCTGCGCCTCGTCGCCGGACATGATGCCGTCCATGACGCCAGTCGTTGACCCCGCCGCGGCGGGGGCAGCGCCCGACGACCGCGAGCCGGACTATGTCATCGCCGCCAGCGCCTCGCAGATCGAGACCACGCCGCGCACCCTGAAGCACGACGACACCTTCGCCGTGTTCGACGCCCACGGCGACGCTGTGCCGGGGCTGGCCAGCAACCACGGCCTGTTCCACCGCGACACGCGCCACCTCTCGCACTTTTTCCTGACCATAGACGGGGTCCGCCCGCTGCTGCTCAGCTCCACCGTGCGCGAGGACAACGCCACACTCACCTGCGACCTCACCAATCCCGATCTGCCCGGCCGGGACGGCGGGGAGGCGCTGCTGCACGACCTCATCCATATCCGCCGTTCGCGCTTCCTTTACCGTTCCGCCTGCCACGAATGCGTGTCGCTGCACAATTTCGACGTGGTGCCGCGGCGGGTGGAGATCGCCTTTTCCTTCGACGCCGATTTCGCCGACCTGTTCGAGGTGCGCGGCGCCAAGCGCAGCCGGCGCGGCGTGCGCCATGCCCCGCTGCTCGCCCGCGACGGCGTGCGCCTCGCCTATACCGGCCTCGACGGCAAGGTGCGGCGCACCGGCCTGCATTTCGAGCCCGCGCCCACCGAGCTGGACGGCGCGCAGGCCCGCTACCCGCTCGATCTTGCCCCCGGTGCCACGCAGGTGATCTACATTGAGATCCGCTGCGACGGGGCCGAGCCCCATGGCGGCGCCAAGCTCACCTTTCGCCGGGCCCTGCACGCGTCGCGCGCAACGCTGCGGGCTCGGGTAGCGCGGGCGGCGGAGGTCACCTCCTCCAACCAGCACTTCAACGACGCCATGAAGCGCGCCGTCAGCGACCTGGCCATTCTCATCACCGATACGCCCGAAGGCGCCTATCCTTATGCGGGAGTGCCGTGGTTCAGCACGGTGTTCGGGCGCGACGCCCTGATCACCGCCTTCGAGACCCTGTGGATGGATCCAGCCATCGCCCGCGGCGTGCTGCTCCACCTCGCCGCCAACCAGGCCGAGGTGCTGGACCCCGCCGCCGACGCGGAGCCGGGCAAGATCCTCCACGAAGTGCGCTTCGGCGAGATGGCGGAACTCGGCGAGGTTCCGTTCCGCCGCTACTACGGCAGCGTGGATTCCACCCCCTTGTTCGTAATGCTCGCCGGCGCCTACCTGGAGCGCACCGGCGATCTCGACACCGCGCGCCTGTTGTGGCCTGCCGTTTCCGCGGCCCTCGGCTGGATCACCGAGTACGGCGACCGGGACGGCGACGGCTTCGTGGAATATGGCCGCATGAGCGGCGACGGCCTTTTGAACCAGGGCTGGAAGGACAGCCACGATTCCGTCTTCCACGCCGACGGAAGGCTGGCGCGCGGCCCCATCGCACTGGTGGAAGTGCAGGCCTATGTGTTCGGCGCCTGGCGCGCGGCGGCCGCCATCGCCCGCCGCCTCGGCCGCGGGCCGGACGCGGCCATCTTCGAGCGCAATGCCGCGCGCTTGCGCGATGCCTTTGACGATGCCTTTTTCGACTCCGGGCTGGGGACTTACGTGCTCGCCCTGGACGGCGAAAAGCGGCCGTGCCGGGTCAGAAGCTCCAATGCCGGGCATGCGCTGTTCGCCGGGATCGCCCGGTCAGAGCGCGCACCGGCGGTCGCCGCTCAGCTCATGGCTGGCGCCTCGTTTTCCGGCTGGGGCGTGCGCACCGTCGCGGCCGGCGAGGCGCGCTTCAACCCCATGAGCTACCATAACGGCTCGGTCTGGCCCCACGACAATGCGGTGATCGCCATGGGCCTTGCGCGCTACGGCTTCCGACGGGAGGCGGCGCGCATCTTCGAGGGCCTGCTGCAGGCGTCCATATCATTCGATCTACGGCGCCTTCCGGAACTGTTCTGCGGCTTTTCCCGCCAACGCAGCCAGGGGCCTGTCTCCTATCCCGTCGCCTGTGCGCCTCAGGCCTGGGCGGCGGCCGCTCCTCTGGCCCTTCTTCAGGCGACACTCGGGCTCGGCTTCGACATCGACGCGCACCGTGTCACGTTTGCGCGGCCGGAATTGCCCGATTTCCTGGACGAACTCGTGCTGCGGCGGCTGACGCTGGGGGGCGAGATGCTGGACGTGCGGATCTTGCGCGCCGGCGGTTCGCCAGCACTTTCAGTGCTGGATCGTCGCGGCGATCTCGCGTTGTGGGTCGAAGCATGAGGCGGCCGGCGAGCGCCCGCCGGCGCGTTCGGCTGATCTTGCCTGCGGCCGGGCCTTGGCCTTGCGGCCATTGACGCTGTGGCCTTGGCTAGGGCCGCGGGGGATTGCCGGCGCGGGGCGCGTCTTG
>NZ_JBAFVS010000029.1:0-57112 GCF_043194565.1 Xanthobacter autotrophicus ATCC 700552
CACACGAATGAAGCAATGCCGATCGCCTGGGCAAACCTTGTGAGTACGCGATAGGCGGCAGGCGAATGATCCTCCCGACTATGCCCTCGGACTCTCTTCTGAACCGGGGGAGAAAAAGGGCTCAGGCTAGGCCCACTCACACCATTGCCCGGATCTTCTGCTGCTCAATGGGAAATGAGCAAAGGGATCGGCGACTGCGCCAGGAGCGAACGCGTCACGCCGCCGAGCATGATCTCCCGGGCGCGGGCATGACTGTAAGCGCCGAGCACGATCATGTCGTGCTCATTGGACGCAGCGTATTCCAAGATGACCTCGGGGATCGCTCGCCAGTGTGACTGCACGGGATCGACGGTCAGGCGTACACCGTGGCGCAACAGGAACATGGCGACTTCCATCCCCGGCTCCTCTCCCGCGGGGATGGTCGCCTGCGGATCCACGATAAGCACCGTCACCGATGAAGCGAGCGCCAGCAGAGGCAGGGAATCGCCGATGGCCCGGCGCGATTCCCGGCTTGCATTCCAGCCGATGAGAATGCGCTGTGGCGGTTCCATGTTGCGCCAGTTCTCCGGCACGAGCAGGAAGGGGACGCCGGTCGCAAGTTGCACGACATCGGCTGGCGGCCCGTCGTCGAGCCAGGAGTCCTTCGGAGATGCAGCGACGACGAGATCCGCGTGCAGGGCGCCGAGGCGGCGTTCATCTTCTCCGCGGGGCGCGTGGACACGGAACTCGCAACGCACATCCTGCCGGGCGGCGTGCTTTTCGAAGCTCTCCCACGCTTCGCGGATCATGTCGTCCTTGCGGACCTGTCGATGGTGCAGAAGTGAGCGCTGTTCTCAGGCCACGGCCTTGAGCTGCGTTGCGGCGTAAGCCCAGGGCAGCAGGTCATCGAGCTGGCTCTGGGGATGATCGGCGACGATGCGGGCGATGACGTCGGCGAGATAGTATTGCGGGTCGACCGCGTTGAGCTTGCAGGTTTCTACGAGCGAGGCGATCACGGCCCAGTGCTCGGCGCCGCCATCAGATCCGGCAAAGAGCGCGTTCTTGCGGTTCAAAGCGATCGGCTTGATCGCGCGCTCGACCACATTGGAGTCGATCTCGACGCGGCCGTCGTCGAGGAAGCGCGAGAGACCGGCCCAGCGCGAGAGCGCGTAGCGGATGGCCTCGGCGAGCTTGCTCTTCTGGCTGACGAGGAGAAGCTTGGCGCGCAGCCACGGCTCCAGCGCCTCGATGATGGGGCGGCTTCTAGTCTGGCGGGCGTCGCGCCGCTCCTCGGCGGAGCGCCCGCGGATATCGCCCTCGATGCGGTAGAGTTCTGCGATGCGCGCGAGCGCTTCCGAAGCGATTGGCGCCGGGCCGGCCTCGGCCAGTTCGTAGAACTTGCGCCGGGCGTGGCTCCAGCAAAAGGCCAGGCTCACGGCATTCCTGCCGGCCAGCGCCTTGTAGCCGGCGTAGCCGTCCACCTGCAGCACGCCGGCGAAGCCTCGAAGATGCCGGATCGGCTGCTCGGCCTTGCGGTCGGGTGCGTAGAGATAGGCCACGCCCGGCGGATCGGCGCCGCCCCAGGGCCGTTCGTCGCGGGCATAGGCGAAGAGCTGGCCGGTCTTGGTCCGGCCGCGGCCCGGATCGAGCACAGGCGCTGTGGTCTCGTCTGCGAAGAGCTTGGTCGACGCCTTCAGCCGCTCGAACAAGCGCTCATGTACCGGCCGTAGGAGGAAGGCCGCCTTGCCGACCCAGTCAGCCAATGTCGATCGATCCAGGTTCACCCCTTGCCGGCCATAGATCTGGGCCTGCCGGTAGAGTGGAAGGTGATCGGCATATTTCGAGACGAGAACATGGGCGACGGTGGCCTCGGTGGGGATGCCGCCCTCAACGAGGCGGGCGGGCGCCGGCGCCTGCACAACCACCTCCTCGCAGGCCCGGCAGGCGTATTTCGGCCGGCGCGTCACGATCACGCGGAACTGAGCTGGGACGATATCGAGACGCTCCGAGACATCCTCGCCCATTACATGCAGCTCGCCCCGGCAGCACCGGCATGTTTTGTCCTGGATGTCGATGATCTGCTCGACCCGCGGCAGGTGCGCGGGCAGTGATCCGCGGTTGGCGCGACGCTTCCTGACCCGGTCGGCATGCTTGACGGGATCGGCCGCTTCCTCGCCGGCGAGGCCCTCGGCCTCGATCTGCTCGGCCTCCTCGAGCCCCAGCAGCAACTGATCGACCGGCAGGCTCTCGGCCCGGCGCCCGAAGCGATGGCGCTGCAACTCCTTGATGATCTGGCGTAGCCGCTCGTTCTCGGCGCGCTCCTCCGCCAGCATCGCCCGAAGCGCGATCGGATCGCTGATCAGTGGGTTGGCCGCGTTGCTCACGAAGCCGATTCAATCATGGATTACAGTGGCTTGCCAGCGTCGAGCGATCAACTTGCCGCGACGGGGACGCGCGTCTCGCGCCGCTGATGCACACGTCGCCAGTCGAGGCCTTCGAGCAGCGCCTGAAGCTGCGCCGCTGTGAGCCGCACGACGCCGTCGGCAATTGTGGGCCACTGGAACTTGCCGTCTTCCAGCCTCTTCGAGAACAGGCAGACACCCGTCCCATCAAAGTAGACGAGCTTGATCCGGTCAGCCCGCCTCGCCCGGAACACGTACACCGCGCCCGAGAACGGATCGGCGCCCATGCTCTCGCGCACCAGCGCGGCCAAGCCATCCGCGCCCTTGCGGAAGTCGACCGGCTTCGTCGCGATCATGACACGGACGGCGCCGGTCGGGCCGATCACGAGCCGCCCTTCAGTGCGGATATCACCGCGGCAATCGTCTTCGGGCTCGCACTGGTTCCGACACGCACCACGACGCCGTCAATCTCGATCTCGATCCCGCCGCTCGACCGGGCTACGTCGCGACGACGACGCGTGGCCGGCTGCCTCACGGTCTCGGGCGCCGGGCGAGCTGCATCGACCACCGCAGGCACGAACGTTGGCAATGATGCCGGCGGCAACGTCTCCGGTGCTCGCCGCAAAAGACGCCGCCAGCCGAACAGCTGCTGCGGAGACAAGGCATGGCGGCGCGCAATCTCGCTCACCGTCGCGCCCGGCTCGTAGCTCTCCGCCACGATCCTTGCCTTGTCGTCGTCCGACCAATCCCGTCGGCGTCCGGTCCCGGTGAAGACCTCGAACCGACGAACCGGCTCGTCGTCGCTGGATTTAAGCGTAAGCTCTGAAATCGGTATCCCTCCGCCGAAGGCCGCCTTGTCTGATCCGTACGGTCCATCCAGCCTTCCAGCCCTCTGATCCGGCACTGGTGCCGGCAGCAGTGCTGGAGTAGGACGGTGGAGAAGGACGAGGAATACGTGCGGCGTCGGCGCTGGACCTGGGACGAGAAGCGCTCCGTCGTCGAAGAAGCTGCGGCCAGCGGCAACGTGATCGGGACGGCGAAGCGCCACGGGATTCAAGCTCATCAGATCTACCGCTGGCGCGATCGGCTCTTCGGCCAGATCGCGGCGGCCGAATTCGCGGCCGTGTCGGTGGTTGCGGATCCGCCGATCGCGCTTCCAGCACCAGTGCCGGATCCTGATCATCCGGACGAACGTCCCGTGTCCGATACCCGCGCAGACGATCGCATCGAGATCGTCTCGGGTTGCGGGGTGACGATACGGCTCCCCGCCGGATCATCATCGGCCTTCGTCGTGGCGATCGCGACAGGAATGTCGAGGCGCCGATGATGATCCCGATGACGGCTGACGTGAAAGTCTGGCTGGCGACGGGCCACACCGACATGAGGCGAGGCTTCCCCGGTCTGGCGCTTCAGGTTCAGGAGGTCCTGCGGCGCGACCCGATGAGCGGGCACCTCTTCGTCTTCCGCGGGCGCCGCGGCGATCTTCTGAAGGTGATCTGGCACGATGGCCAAGGGGCCTGCCTGTTCGTGAAGCGGCTCGAACGAGGGCGGTTCCTCTGGCCGTCGGTGGCCGACGGCGTGGTGACGATCAGCGCCGGTCAGTTGGGCTATCTGCTCGAAGGGATCGACTGGCGGAACCCGCAGAAGACGTGGCGCCCGAGCCGCGCCGGATGATGGAAAATCCCGCCGGGACCCGCGATAAACGTTGGTCAAGCCGCTGTATTCATGATTCAATTCGCTCATGGAGACGAGCCGCGAAGCACTGCCGGACGACATCGAAGCGCTGAAGGCGCTGGTGCTTGTTGCGCAGGCCGAAGCCGCCGTTTCGCGAGCCCAGCTCTCCGAAGATCGGGCGCTGATCGCCCAGCTGAAGCTCACCATCGAGAAGCTGAAGCGCGAGCGCTTCGGCGCCAAGGCGGAGCGGACCTCGCGCCTGCTCGACCAGATGGAACTGCAGCTCGAAGACCTCGAGGCCTCGGCGACGGAAGATGAGTTGGCCGCGGAAGCTGCGGCGGCGCGTACGACGACGGTCGCTGCCTTCGAGCGCAAGCGCCCGTCGCGCCAGCCGTTCCCGGTTCACCTGCCGCGTGAGCGCGTCGTCGTGCCCGGGCCGACGGCCTGTTCGTGCTGCGGCGGTTCCCGCCTGCGCAAGCTCGGCGAGGACGTCACCGAGACGCTGGAGGTCGTGCCTCGGCAGTGGAAGGTGGTCCAGACGGTTCGCGAGAAGTTCTCCTGCCGGGACTGTGAGGCCATCGATCAGGCGCCGGCGCCGTTCCACGTCATCCCGCGCGGGCACGTCGGGCCGAACCTTCTGGCGATGGTGCTGTTCGAGAAGTTCGGGCAACACCAGCCGCTGAACCGCCAGAGCGAGCGTTATGCCCGGGAAGGCATCGACCTCGGCCTGTCGACGCTGGCCGACCACGTCGGCACCGCGACCTTCGTCCTCGCCCCGCTGTTCCGGCGACTGGAGGCTCACGTCTTCGCTGCGGAGCGGCTGCACGGCGACGACACCACGGTGCCGGTGTTGGCCAAGGGCAAGACGGCGACCGGGCGCATATGGACCTACGTTCGCGACGATCGACCCTTCGCTGGACCGGCGCCACCGGCGGCCGTGTTCTACTACTCACGAGACCGAACAGCAGCGCACCCCACCGAGCACCTCGCTCGATACCAGGGACTGTTCCAGGCCGATGCCTACAGCGGCTACGGCGCGCTCTACGATCCGTCGCGGCAACCGGGTCCCATCCTCGAGGCCGGGTGCTGGAGCCATGCCCGTCGTCCGTTCTTCGTGATGGCCGACGTCGAGGCGGCGGCACGTCGCAAGGCGCAGTCGAAGGGCAAGGTGGCGCCGTCCGTATCGCCGATCGCGCTCGACATCGTGCGCCGCATCGACGCGCTGTTCGAGATCGAGCGCGAGATCAGCGGCTTCACGGCCGAACTGAGACTCGCGGTTCGAAGCGAGCGGAGCCGACCGCTGGTCGACGCTCTGAACACCGTCATGATCGAGCAGCGCGCCAGGCTGTCCCGAGGCAACGACATCGCCAAGGCCATCGACTACATGCTGAAGCGCTGGGACGCGTTCACCCGGTTCCTCGACGACGGACGCGTCTGCCTGAGCACGGATGGTGTTGAGAAGCCCCGGTCGTCACCCCGTGGCAAGTTTTTTTGGCGCCGTCTTCCAGGCGGCGACCATCCGCTCGTAGGCTTGTTCCGCGCGCGCGACGTATCCCGCTTCCCGTTCGCGGATCTCCTTGATCCAGTAGTCGCGGCCAGGACCGGCTTTGCCGTAGGCACGAGGCGCGCCCGCCTTGAGTGCCACCTTCCGCATCTTCATCGCCGTGAACGCCGGACGCGCGTAGGCGTACTCCTTGCCGCTCGTCAGGATGTGCCAGATCATCACCGCGAGCTTGCGCGCTGTCGCGACAGCCGCGGCCGCAGCACCGTGCTTCTTCTGCATGCGATTGAAGAATGCGCGCATTGGACCCGGCGCCGTCTTGGCGGACCATGCTGCCTCCACCAGCATCCTGCGGGCGTCGCCGTTGCCTTGCTTCGAGATCCGGCCGTGCCGCGCCGGATGATCGCCCGACTGCCGAACTCTCGGCGTCAGGCCGAAGTAACTGCTGAGCTTGTCCGGAGACGGGAAGCGCGCGATGTCGCCGATGGAGGCCAGCACGGTCGAGGCCACGACGGAACTCACGCCAGGGATCGTCATCAACCTGAGCGCCCGCGGATCGTCGAGAGCCTGCCGGGCCAAGGCTTTGTCGATCTCAGACAGCTGATGCGACACGCGTTCGAGTTCCTCGATGAGACGCTGAAGCATCGCGCGCTCCTCGGCAGGAAGGGGCAGACCATCGAGCCAGCGCTGCCCGGCCTTGCCGAAGAGATGGCCCTTGTAGGGCGGGATCAGGTTGGCATGCAGGATTGCCTTCATGCGCCCCTTGATCCGGACAACCTGCGCCAGGACACCCGCGCGCTCGGCGATCTGACGTCGACGGCCGTAGGTGTCATCGTCGGCGACCCAGACCTCGGGCAGAAAGCCGGCGGCGTGCAGTTGCGCCAGCGTTGCAGCATCCACCTTGTCCGTCTTCACGCGCGCGTAGGCGATCGCCCGGACGAGCCTTGGGTTGGCGACGGCAACCCGCTTCACGTGCGGGCGCAGAAGGCGCTCGACCGCTGCGCTGTTACCTGTGACCTCGATGACCACCTCGTCGTCGAGGCGAAGCGTCTTGGCGAACGCGACGAGCGGCTCATGAACGAGCTCGACACGAAGTTGTCTGGTGATTGCGCCATCCTCCAGGATCGCGACCTGAGCGAACGACCGGTGGATGTCCATGCCGATGGTTCTCATGCTGGATCTCCTCTCTTCCGGGAGCCAGTGGCTTGCACGACATCTACGGATCCGCGCTCGCAGCGCAGCCGGGCAAGTCGTAGGGGCGGCCAAGTAACAACGCGAGCTCGCAGCTCATGCTAAGGACGGCCTGCCACCGTTTCGTGCTCCCGACACCCCTATCCCGGCCTGAAGAGGCTAACCCGAAAGGATCATCCCTCGCCACCGAGCCGAGGTGCCGAAAGCATCATGCCCTTTAACAACGCGGCCGAGCGCGCTCTCCGCGGCATCGCTCTGGGCAGGAAATCCTGGCTGTTCGCCGGCTCCGACCGCGGCGGTCAGCGCGCCGCCACCATGACCAGCCTGATCGTCACGGCCAAGATGAACGACATCGACCCTCAGGCCTGGCTGGCCGACGTGCTCGCCCGCATCGCCGAGCATCCGTCGAGCCAACTCGACGAACTTCTTCCCTGGGAATGGAAGAAGGCACAGCCCTCACGCTCGGCGGCTTGAGCCGGCTGTGGCCCCCACCGGAGGGATACTGAAATCGTCATGTGCCGAAGCCCTCAGGGGCTTCCAACATCGTCGCTCAGACCGCTACCGCAAAGGTGGAGCCGGGACATCGCTTACGTGCAGAAGGTCGGCGATTGCCGCTTGCCCGCGGACATAGGAGGAGGCTGGCCGGCCGCCGATGTCCGGGGGAAGCAGGAAGATTCCGATGAGGTGCGCGCCGTGGCGCCGCGCTAGATTGGTGGCGTAGTCCATCCGCGTTTCGCGCTCAACCAGCCACGTCCGCCGCGCTCTTTTCAACATCGACCGGGACATCCTCAGCGAATCCCGAACTCCATCAAAAATGAGTCACACCCAATCTTCCACGCCGAAACACTCATCTCGCCCAACCTCCTTTGCATTGATCACGGTGTTCCCCGGGCGAAAGCGAGTGCATCGCCCCAAGCCGTTCCGCCGCCGATCATCGCCCGATACTTCATGATCTTTCCTGGCAGGTTGAGCGCAAGCGCTCCAACGAGTCGTTCGCCGCAACGGTACAAGGCAATCCATCTTCGCTCGTCGAAGCTTCCAACAACCGCGACCTCTTCCGCGCCCGTCACGCCCACCATCTGCAGTTTGTTGTCGTACCAATCCGACCAGAAATACGGCACCGTGCTGTAGGGCGCCGCCCTATCGGGGGCGAGCGCGTTGCGGGCCGCCGCCGCGCCTTGCTCGGATGCTGCTGTCCAATGCTCAAGACGCATCGACTTCCCGAACAATGGATTGCGCCAACGCGCGACGTCACCAGCAGCGTACACGCCTTCGCTGGCGCGCAAGGTTTCATCGCAGACCACTCCGTCATCCAGAGTAAGCCCCGTCCCCTCGAGCCAGTCCGTAACCGGAGACGCACCGATGCCAACAACGACGAGATCGGCGACCAGGGACGAACCGTCCGACAATATCACCCGCTCGACGCGACCATCGCCTTCGATGGAAGCCACCGCGACGCCGCACCGAAGATCGGTTCCGTACAATGCGTGCAACGCTGCGCAGGTGGCGCCCATCTGTTCCCCGAGAGCCCGCACGAGCGGGGGCGCCGCGGCTTCGAGAATCGTCACCGGCAAGCCACGTTTTCGGGCGGCGGAAGCAACTTCTGCTCCAATAAACCCTCCGCCGACGACAACCGTTCGGCACCCAGCGTTCAATGCCCGACGGATCCTCGCCGCATCTTCGACGGTTCTCAATGTGTGCACTCCATCGAGTTGCTTCCCCGGCAACTCTCGGGCGCGGGCGCCGGTCGCGACGATCAGCCGTCCGTAGGGAACCCGGCTGCCGCCATCCAACAGGACCTCGCGAGTTCCGAGATCGAGTCCGATCGCCGGGCGGCCGAGACGCAGATCGACGTTGAGCTGGAGAAGTTCCTCGCGTGTTTTGTAGTGGGGTACCGGGGGCTCCTCGGCGGAGTCGAGAAACGCCTTCGAGAGGGGGGGGCGATCATAAGGTAGATGATCTTCCGCGCCCACCAGGACAATCGGCCCGCAGAAACCTTCTCTTCGGGCTGCCTCCACCGCCCGCAACCCGGCCAGCGACGCACCGACAACGACAAACGGACATTGGCTCATTTCTAGAATCCCTCTATCGTTCGCCTCGCGCCTGCCTCGGGTATGCGGACACTGCAGCCGGCATGGCGCGCCGGCTGATTGAGATGGCCGATCGGGCCGGATCTGTACCGAATGGCGGCAGCCTTGGCACCTGCCCTTCGTGCCGACGGCCCGCGCCGCCGACAACAAAGCCATCTATTCCGGACGTCGGATTTGCGACTGCAACCGCCGCATCCCTCCCAGCCAACGGTCATAATCGGCGGCTTTTCGCCTGAAGAACTCAAGAACCTCCGGCTGGGGAAGTATCAAGAATTGCTCGTTTCGAATCCCTTCGACAACAATTTGCGCGACCTCATCGGCATCCAGCACACGACCAATGGCCCCGCTGTAATCATACTCTTCGTTTTCCAGGAGTTGCTGCAGCATGTTTGTCTTGACGCCCAACGGGCACAGACAACTCACACTCACTCCGCACCCATGGTAGGTAATCGACAACCACTCGGCCAAAGCAACCGCTGCATGTTTCGTCACAGAATAGGCCACGTCACCGAGTTGAGTGGTAAGTCCAGCGGCGGATGCAGTGATCAGGAAATATCCGCTTCCCCTCTGCTGCCATTCCGGCAGGAGCAGATCGGCCGCGCGGATGTGCGCCAAGAGATTGGTTTCCATCGATTCACTCCAGGCTTTGTCGTCGAGCGCCACGCCTGGTGAAGCAACGCCCGCATTCGAGCAGTATAAATCGATCGGACCAAAGGCTTCGCGTGTCTGCCGCAGCACACTACTGATATCGTCTGTGTTGGCGGCGTTTCCCACCGCTCCTATCGCCCGACCCGGATGTTTCGCTTCGACCTCGCCCACAACCGCTTGCAAGGCCTCACCAGACCTGTCGAACACGCACACACTTGCGCCTGCGTCTGCGAGCGCAAGTGCGATAGCGCGCCCAATACCGTAAGCGCCTCCGGTGACGATCGCGACCTTACCGCCTATATCCATAACGATACCCTTTACTGACATACACCGACAATTCCTCCCGACGGAGTTCCAACGACAACGAGGCCGTCAACTCCGCCAATCACACCAGTCTCAAGCATTTGGCTCGCCAAGAGGTGAGCGCGTGCTTCGGTGGACCATCTTCGGAAATCGGATGTTGCTCGAACACGAAAGCACCAACGGTCTCTCGACCCGCAAGCACAAGAAACCAGAAGCTCAAATTCAATCAGAATCGACAATGGAAAGCGCGCCCTTAGGACACGAAGCGACCGCGTCCTCGCTCAGTCGAAGTGACCTCGCGTCCCTGATGATCTCTTCATTCACCTTCAGGGTCGAGTCGTCCTGAACTTCGAACGTGTTGGGGAGGATGGATTCGCAAATTCCAATTCCTTCGCATTTACTGTGATCAACGACGATCTTCTTCATAGGAAATCTCCATGTTTTCCGGCTGCGGCAACTTCGTGTTTCCGGCCAAAATTGCAGTGCTGACGTTTCAGGTGCGCGGCCCGCTTCTGATATCCGCAATCTCCAGCGACACGTTCAGGAACGCCCTTCCCTCAAGCGCGCAGCGCGTTTCAGGCAGGAAAAAAATGAGGCCGGAATCGAATATGCGAGTCAGATTGTGCAGTCGTTGACCCAACCACCTTTCGTCACTGAGCGACGGAGCCATTGCCCGAATAGCTGCGACGTGCCGCCGGTATCTGGACGAAGGACCGCCAAACCAACTTCTCTCGACATCGAGTACCACAGCCTCGTCCGCCGTCGCTGGCAGCCAAGATGTATCGGCGCCCGGTAACGCAACGAGACGCTCGATGACGTCGCCATAGGCGCTCGGCATTCGCAGATCTTTGACAAGCGCAGCAAATACTGAATCGCACTGCGTTGCACCCTCGGTCGCGACCCGCGAAATCTCGCGCAGAACCACCGCGACATTGACTGCTTCGAAGACATCGCAACGATGCTCGAGCCAACCAAGCCAATCGTCCGAATCCAGCGCATCGACGAACAGGCCCTGCGGATGCCTTGAATCGACCCAATCGCCGAGCCGTGAGACAGCTGTTTCGCTCGCCTCTTTCGACAATCCGCAGGGCACGAACAAGTCGATCAGCCTGGCTCTTAATTGCTCAACCAGATTCGGCGACATATAGGACTGCCCTTCTGTGTTCCGGATATGAACAAACGTCATATCCGGAACCATTCATCGACATCAAGCCCAAGAGTTGTGCTTACATACTTACTTCTCGTTCTGCGCGACGCTCTCTCTGAGCTGCCGCTTGAGAACCTTGCCTGATCCATTCTTGGGAAGATTGTCCCGGAAGTGCACCGACTTCGGCAATTTGTATCCGGCCAAATATTCTCGTGTGCGGGAGATCAACTGATCAGTTTCGCAGCTTTGTCCTGACTTGATCACGACAAAGGCGTTCACCGCCTCTCCCCAGCGCTCATGCGCAATACCAACCACGGCCGCCTCGGCAAGCTCGGGATTTGCCCGCAGGATGGCGATTTCCACCTCGAGCGACGAGACATTCTCACCACCCGACTTGATGATGTCTTTCTTCCTGTCGACGAAGAAAAGATAGCCTTCCGAATCGAGATAGCCAATATCGCCCGTATGCAGCCACCCGTTCTGCCGAACCTCGGCGTTCATTTCGTCGCGCTTGTAGTAGCCCTTGAAAACATTCGGGCCGCGCACAAGGATTTCTCCCTGTTCTCCAACGGCAACTTCCTGGCCGTTGTCGTCGACAATCCGCACATCCAGATACCAAACGGGGCGTCCAAGCGTGTTTTCCTTAGCCAGCATCTGACCCGACTCTTCGGTGATGCTTACCAACGGCGCCGCTTCCGTCAGCCCGTACGCCATATGCAGCCGCTCCAGCCCAAGCTCGGCCTTGGCCCTAACGCCGAACTTCGTCGTGTACTTGGCAGCCGCAGTTATGACTCTCCTCAGCGACGACAGGTCAAACTGTTTTCGACCAGGGCAGTCGAGCAACAGTTGGAGCGGCGTGACGAGAATGCAGGCGATCGTCACGCGGTGCTTCTGTATCAGACGACACGCTTGTTCCGGGTCGAACTGCGGCATGATCACCAAGGGCCGACCTCGCACCAGCATCGACGTGGTCACGATGTGCATGCCGCTCACGTGAAACATGGGCATGCTTACCAGAGCGCAGTCGTAAGGCTTGGGCGCCATGTATGTGAGATACCCGACCGCATCCCAACAAATATTGCCATGGGTAAGAATAGCACCCTTTGGCTGCCCGGTCGTGCCTGACGTGTACATGATCATGGCATCGTCGGAGCTGCTAACGACAACGCATGGATCGGACGAGGCGGCGGCGTCATGAAGTGCCACATAGTCCTGAGCACCATCGAGGGTAAGGTCGCCGCCGAACACAACAAGCGAGATATTGTGCAGATCCGCCAGCGCTTCGGCGACTACGCTCTGGAAACCGGCCTCGACGAATAAAACCTTGAAATCGCCATCGGCAATGATGAAAGACAGCTCGCTGCTGGAAAGGCGCCAATTAAGTGCGCCGAACACCGCGCCCACTCGCCCGGCCGCATGGCAGACCTCAAGATATTCGACGGAGTTTCGTCCCAAAATGGCGACGTGATCCCCGAAATTTACCCCTAGGCCCTTCAAGACATTTGCCGCGCGATTCACGCGCTGATTGTACTCGCTATAGGAGTACTCGCGTTCTCCAAAGATCACCGCCGTATTTGTCGGAAACAGTGCCGCTGCCCGTTTAACAACATTGCTCATCGTCAAGCCGTCGATCATCACTTCCTCCCTCCCAAGGCCAAAATTAACACGTGCAAGACGAGGCGGCGTGCGCCGGCTATCTCTCCAAGCTGCGCTGGTCGGAGGGCTTTGTCTGCCCGACCTGTGGCAGCTCCCCGAGGCTGGGCGCTGGCGACCAAAGCCCATACCCACTAATGCGCCGACTGCCATAGGCAGACCTCGGTGACGGATCAGGCCCGCCACCTACAAGATGTTCATCACACCGGAGGCTCAGCGGTAAGCCCGTCGGAGGTATGGTACATTCCTGTAGAGATGATTCGTAGATACGCGTTGAGAACATCTTCAGGTAGAGCGACAGTACGGCCGTTCTCGCGCGCGAAATGCATGCATAGATAGTGACGCGCGCCCATCAGCATGAAGGCTATTGTTTCTGCTTCTTGATGATTAATCAGCGTAATCTGGCCTTGTGCGGCCTCCCGCTCAAGCGTGCGCACGTAAAGCTCGGCGATCTGATCCACATGTTGCTTGTAGCCTTTTGGGGCGAAAAGCTCCGCTTCGTACAGGACTCGATAGAATTCGGGGGTCGATTGCAGGAACTCGAAAAACGCCATGAAACTGCGTTTTTCGCGTTCAAAGGCATTGGGCGCGCCCGTGGCGCGCGTGCGGATGTGATCAATGAGCTCATCGCCGAGGGCGGGAAGCAGCTTGTCAAAGAGGTCCTGCCGGGACTCAAAATAATTGTAGAATGTGCCGTGAGAAACGTTCGCTTCTTCGGTTATTTTCGACACCATGGCGTTCTGGTAGCCGACTTGTCCGACAACCTTGGCCGCGGCCTTCGTGAGGTCGGCCTTGATCTGTTGGCGTCTCTCGGCTCGCGTCAGGCGACAGTCTACAGGCACGGGCTGCTCGGCCTTGCTGGGCGTCCGAGTCTTTGCCGATCGTTTCACCCGCCGCCTGACGCGCTCAGCATGAGTTTCGTGTCGCATTTTCACCCACACCCATTAGTGCTTCATCGATATCAAGATGGAAATCCTGAAGCGCTATTTCGTTGCGCCCGTACACCAAATGCGATGGCACTCCTGCCGTAATACTTGATTGTATGGTTACCCCCGCCTCGAAATCTTCGGTGTAAACCGTTCGCCTGGTTAACTCCCAATTCTTCTCCCACCGGCGAGCCAGCCGCTCGGTATCGGGTGCCTTATCAAGGAGCAAAGTGATCTTTGCTTGGCAGATGTCATCCCGATCGCCCACGGGATAGAAATTCCACATCTCCCAGTGGTCCAACTGCCAAACCAGCACAGTGTTCGGGAAAATCGTGTAGACCAAAGCCGCGTTTGAAAATAAATCCTGCTCGAATTCCGGCTTTGTAAGCATCTCTGTAAAGGTACTGCGCACCACCGTCAGCCTATGGTGCGGTCCAAATTTCTCATACGGCGTTATGTTACTAAGTACCGACTTGCCAAGTGTATTTTTATGCAAAAAAGCAAGGTGAAATATTTCCTGAAATGTATCAACGCCAAGCTTCCAATTGAAATTGACCTGTGTCGTCTCTGAATTATAGACGTACTTCGTATGGGGCTCGAACGTTACCAACTCGGCGTCAAGGCTGGGTCCGAGAAATTCGCTTAGATCCATGGCCTTCTCGCCGGACGGATCAGGCGTCACCCAAATAAAACCATGCCTAACTTCAAGCGGCAGAGGAATAAGGGAGTAATCCTCAAGATCGAGGCCCTCGAATCCTTTTCGGTCGACGAATGTACGGGATTTTCCGGAGTTATCATATGTCCACGCATGGAAAGGACACACAAATGACCTGCGGTTTCCCGAGGCGTCGAGACACAGCTTCTTACCCCGATGTCGGCATACATTGACGAAGGCTTGCAGGACACCATCTTGCCCGCGGACCACGAGGATCGGTAGACCCGCAACAACCTCCGTGAAGAAGTCGCCCGGCGACGGAACCGCGCTTTCAACTCCGACGATCAGCGGGTAGCGGCGAAACAGAACGTGCCTTTCCGCGGCAAGTCGCTCAGAACTTGTGAACGTGTCGATCGGCACGCGGAGGGGTGTCTCCGCCATTGCCGTTGTTCCCTCGGCCAAAAGCTCTGCGATTTCAGCGATATGCCGCCTTTGTCTTACCTGATCCATTTCTGCACCTCAAAAAGCCAGCAACACCCACCAAACTGTGATACCTCGGTTGCCAATCTTGTTTTCCGCGTCACTTGTGCGGTTCGGAAGCGAATACTTCTTCCCGCTCAAGCGTTATTTCGTATTCAGACCAGTCGGGATCGTGAGTCATTGCCCAATAATCTACGAATCTCCAAGGCATTACCGTAAATACGCGTCCATGTTTGTTACGGTAATAAGTGTTTGTTCCAGGATGGCTCCAGATTAACTGCTCATGCTCCGCATCAAAACGTTCCAAATACTCGTCATGTACCGACTGCTTAACATCAAGGGAGTCGATGCCGCGATCGATCATCCCGACTAGGCAGGCGGAAATGTAGCGAGTTTGGCATTCGGCTTGAAAAATCACGCTGCCGCCATGTGCCGGACCCGAGCCTGGACCCAACATGGAAAAGAAATTCGGAAATTTCGGCACGGTAAGCCCAAGATAGGCGGTAGGATTATCATCCCGCCAAGCGTTTTTTAAAGTATAGCCATCGCGCCCGACGATGTCAAGTTTCGCCGCAAGTTCCGTCAGCTTGAAACCTGTGGCGTATACGACCACATCGGCCTTTCTGAGTACGTTGTCGGACGTAACGACGCCGTCGCTGCAGATGTGAGAAATCGGCGTGTCGACAAGCTCGACATTTGGCTTGAGAAGCGTGCGGTACCAACCGTTGTCGAGCAAAATGCGCTTGGCAAAGGGGGGGTAGCTCGGCAGGCACTTGGCCACGAGCTCCGAGCGATCTCTAAGCTCGGAGAGAATGAAGTCCGTCATTTGCTTGCGATGCCGATCGTTGCCCTCGTTTATCGAGCGTTCCGGATGAGGCCAGCTTGGGTCCTTGCGCAGATAGGGCAAGAGACCGTCGCCATAGCGCCAGAACATGTTGAAGCGAAACCATTCGGCATAGAACGGCAGATGCTCGAGCAACCACTGCCCCTTTGGTGAGATACTGTCGGCGTAACCGTCGATTGGACGCGCCCATTGAGGGCTGCGCTGATAGACGGCCACGGATTCGACCTGGTCGGCGATGCTTGGGACCAATTGCATGGCCGTCGCACCTGTACCGATGACGGCGATACGCTTGCCGCGTACATCGAGATCCTCAGGCCATGTTGACGAGTGGAAAAGGGGCCCGTTGAACGTATTGGCTCCCGCGATCGTCGGCATCGACGGATCGCTTAGCTGACCAATCGCGCTTACCAGAATTCGGGACTCAACCTGTTCTTCGCTATTATCGGTCTTTAGCGTCGCCACCCAGCATTTGCGATCGGACACCCACCGAGCGGCCACCACATGCACGCCGAAACGTATGCGGGGAAGCAAATTGAATTCGTTAACGATTCGTTCCAGATAGTCCTGAACTTCGGCACGAGTGGAAAAATAGCGACTCCAGGGATAACGCTGCCCAAACGAAAACGAATAGGAATGGTTCGGCGTGTCCACTCCGCAACCGGGGTAGCGGTTTACATTCCACGCACCACCGAGCCAGCTTTTCTGCTCCACAATAGTATAGGGAATGCCGAGCCGCTCGAGATTTACAGCGAGAGAAATCCCGCTCACTCCAGCGCCCACAATAAGGACCCTATGCCGGGCAAGAGCCTCGGCCTTGGGTGGCGCTTGCCACTCGGGAAGGCGCGGGATGAGCCCTAATTCCTCACGATTGAGCTGTGCGTATTCGTGAGGTACGTCCTCTCCAAGGCTTACGCTCATCATGCGCTGCATCATGTCGTTGCCGGGGTCATTGACCGACGGCACCGGCATCCCCTCGGATAGCAACTTGCAAACCGCATCGCGAATCTCTTGCTGCACTTCCGCCGGCAGGCCTGCGCCTGGATCGGGAATGAGACGCGCGTCACGCTTGGGCTGGTAAGGCGAAGCCAGCCACCGTTCGTCGCCAGTCAAATGAAACAGAACCATCAACAGGACGCGAACATCTCCATCAGCAATCGCCTCGGCGACCCCAACACTCGTCATCTGTGGTGCAACATCCATCGCCTTCATTCCCTGCATCTTGCTGTCCGACTACCCCAACCGACCGACGCCACCCGAGCGATTCCAGGCGCCTTCAATCAAGGTCGATATCCTAACAAAATGATTAATGACCCACGAGTCAATTTAAATTCGAAAACACTCGACCGATCTCCGATTGTCGCGGGCCAAACGCCCACAACACCACCGCAGCGCGGCCGGGCGATCTCGCCCGAGACGGGGTCACTTCGGTCGCATTCCGGCAGCCTGGAATGAAATAAGCTATTGGAATAAAGGATACATTTTTGGAGAAACGGCAGGATGACGGCGAGGGGAGATAGGCCGACAAGGAGCCTTGAAGTGGCCAAGGTGTAAAAAGGGCGAGTAGATATCCAGTATCTACGATTACCTCATGGAGGCAAGTTTTCAGGTGTCCATTGGCGGCGATGCTATCAGTCATCATAAAGTGGCACATGCCGGGCCAGGAATGCGTCGATGCCGACGCGCCAATGGCCGCTCGCGCGCACCCGGGCAACCAGCGCACGCTCGGCAGCTTCCCGCTTTGCGTATCCGGCACAGCGATGGGCAAGTGCCGCCGTCTTGGTAGCCGCAACGGCCGCTGGACTATTGGCAGCGATCTCCATGGCGCGCTCCATGGCGACCCGCCTGACCTCGCTGCGCGGCACCGCTTCATTGACCAGGCCGATGCGCTCCGCCTTGCGTCCGTCGATCAGCCGGCCCGACAGCAGCAGGTCCATGGCATTGGCATGCCCGATCTGATCGATGAGCTTCATGGCGGCGCCGCCCGAGGGAAGGATGCCCCAACGCACCTCGGGAAGACCGATCCGCGCGTCTTCCCACGCGATGCGGATGTCCGCGGCCAGAGCCAGCTCCAGGCCTCCAGCCACGCAATGCCCATTGATCGCCGCGACGATCGGCTTGGCGAACAAGGTCGTCTTCAGCAGCGCACGCTCCACGAGATCATCGATGCCCGAGGTCTCCGTAAGACCCGCCGACAGATCTGCGCCCGAGCAGAACGCTGCGTCGCCCTCACCCGACAGCATCACCACGCGCACCGTGCGATCGGCCTCCAGTTCCTGCCAGAGCTCCGCAAGGCGCCTAAACATCCCGTGGGTGAGCGCGTTGCGACTCGAGGGGTTGTCGAGCACAACATGGGCCACTCCGGCGGCCGGCCGCTCGATCCTGACGCTGCCGGTCGACATCAGCTCACCGCGCTCTGCTGCATCCCGCGTGCCCGCTCGGCCAGCACGTAACGCTGCAGCTTGCCTGTCGTGGTACGCGGAAAATCGCTGATAAACTCGACATAGCGCGGCACCTTGTAGTCGGCCATGCTGCTCCGGCAATGGGAGATCAGATCCGCCGCGCTCATGGTCTGGCCGACCTGCAGCTCCACGAAGGCATAGCCCACCTCGCCGAGCCGCCGGTCGGGGACGCCCACGACCACCGCCTGTTTCACCGCGGGATGAGCCTGGATCATCCGCTCGATTTCGGCGGGATATGTATTCGAGCCACCGACGATGAACATTTCCTTGGCACGCCCGGTGATCTTCAGATATCCGGCCATGTCGAACACGCCCAGATCTCCGGTCTTGAACCATCCATCGCTCGTCATGACCTCGTTCGTCGCATCGGGATTTTTGTAGTACCCCTGCATGACGATGTGGCCACGCACCCACACCTCCCCCACCTCGCCGGCCGGACGCGCAACGCCGGTCTTCGGGTCGCAGACCTTGACCTCGAAGTCGCCGATGGGCTTGCCCTTGTTGTCGCAGACGATTTCGAGCGGGGCATCGAAGCCGCTCAGGACGGTGGAGGAAGTGGTCTCCGTCATGCCGTACACCGCCTGCAGCGAATCGAGCTTGAGCTGGTCGAGGGCGGCCCGCACCACCTCGGGCGTGACCGCGGCGCCGCCGATCCAGGCGCTCTTCAGGCATGAGGTGTCCCGCGGGCGGCGGCGGATCGCGTCGACGAGATCGATGAAGTGGGTGGGGATGCCGCTGATATAGGTGATCCGCTCCTCCTCGACGAGCCGCAACGCTTCGTCGGGCTCCCAATGCGCCATGGTGATCAGCGTGCCGCCGAGCATCAGGGCCGGAAGCAGGGCGGAGAAGGCGCCGGCCACGTGATAGAAGGGCATGTGTCCCAGCAGGACGTCCCCGGCCTCGATATGAAGGACGCGGGCGATGTTCGCCGAGTTGCGCAGCACGACGTGGCTGTGGACCGCACCTTTGGGATAGCCCGTCGTCCCGGAGGTGTAGACGATGATGACGGGATCGTCCGCCTCCACGACGGCCTCGGCCTCGGCCAGCCCGCCTTTCGCCTCGCCGAGCGCGCGCAGGTCCGCGAGGGCGAGCGTTCCGGGCGGAGCGCGGTCGTTCCACACCACGACCGACCGCAAGGCAGGCAGGTCGACGAGTTGGAGCGTCCCGGGGTGCTGGCCACGGAATCCGGGGGCGATCCGCTCCAGCATGTCGAGATAGTCGATGGACCAGTAGCGATCCATCATCAGGAGGATCTTGGCTTCCGACTGAGTGAGGACGTAATGCGCCTCCTCAGCCTTGAAGCGCGTGTTGACGGGAACGAGCACCGCTCCGATGCGGGCGACTGCCGCCCAGATGGCCACCCAGGTCGGGCAGTTGGTCATCCATAGGGCCACCGTGTCGCCGCGCCGGACGCCCAGCGAGAGCAGCCCAGCGGCGAGGCGGTCCACCTCCGCGTCGAGCCGCGCGAAAGAAATCCGTTCACCCATGCCGACGACGGCCGTGCGGCCCGGAACGCGTCGGGCAGTCGCGCGCAGGGCTTGTCCGATTGTGATCCCTCGCCAATCCATGGCATCTTCCTCGTCGGCCCGGGGGCTCAGGCGCCGCCCAGATAGTGTTTTACAAGTTGGTCGTTGGCGAGCATCTCCTGGCGTGTTCCCGCCAGCACCGCCCGGCCGTGCACGAGCACCACGGTCCGATCCGCGAAGGCGACGGCCTTGCGCGCGTTCTGCTCCACGAGCAGGATGGTCAGGCCGTCGGCCCTCAACTGCTCGAGCGCACGATAGATGCCCTCGATCACGATGCCGGCGAGGCCGAGTGAGGGCTCATCCAGCATCAGCACGCGCGGCTTGCCGAGCAGCGCGCGGGCGATCGCGAGCATCTGCTGCTGTCCGCCGGAGAGGTTCCCCGCGAGCTCGCTCCGCCTTTCGGCGAGCGGCGGGAACAGGTCGTAGATGCGCCCGAAGGCCTCGTCTTCCTTGCCTTCGGGGTCGAGGTTGTCGAAGGCGACCTTCAGGTTTTCCCAGATGGTCAGTCCGCCGAAGATGTCACGGTTCTCCGGCACCTGGATCACGCCGGCGCGGGCGATTCGATGCGCGCCCCGGCCGAGGAGGTTCTCGCCGTCCAAAGAGATCGTCCCCTGCCGCGACCGCAGCAGGCCGGAGATGGCCTTCACCAGAGTCGTCTTGCCCGCTCCGTTCGGCCCGACCAGCGCCATCACGCCCCCGGCCGGCACGTCCAGGGAAAAGTCACGCAGCACGGGGATCTTGCCGTAGCCAACGCTGATCTTGTCGACCACCAGCCTGCCGCTGGGTGCCGCTGCGGTTCGCGCCTTCGGTTCCTTGACGCTCATATGCCGTATCCGAGGTAGGAGCTGATGACGGCGGCATCGCGCTGCACCTCCTCCGGCGAGCCCTCGGCGATTTTGCGGCCGAAATCGAGCACGACGACCCGATCCGACACCCGCATCACGAGATCCATGTCGTGCTCCACCAGAAGGACCGTCACGCCGGCTTTGCGCACTGCGCGAATATCCTCGCGCAGGTGCTCCGTCTCGGCTTCGTTCATCCCTGCGGCGGGTTCGTCGAGGAGCACCAGCGCGGGCTCGCCCGCAAGCGCCCGCACGATCTCGACCCGGCGCTGGGTACCGTACGGCAATTCGGTCGCGATCGTGTCCGCATGCCTCATGAGGTCGAAGCGGTCGAGCAGGTCCTGAGCCTGCCTGCGGCGCGCGGCGTCGCCGATGCGCAGGGGGAGGAGCGCCTGCCACCAGCGCTGCCGCACCTCGTTGCAGAACCGCCCGATCATCAGGTTCTCGAGTACGGTGAGGCCGGGGAACAGGCGCACGGTCTGGAAGGTCCGGCGAATTCCGAGGCCGGCCACCCGGGTGGTCCCGATCCTCACCGTCGAGAGGTCGCGGAAGCGCACGTCGCCCCGGCTCGGCGCGAGCACGCCGGTGATGATGTTGATCAGGGTGGTCTTGCCCGCGCCGTTCGGCCCGATGAGCGAGGTGATCGAGCCCTTCGCAACGCCGAAGCTGACATTGTCGAGCGCCCGCAGTCCGGCAAAGTCGCGGCCTACGCCGTCCACGTCGAGGAGCATCATGTTACGGCCCCGTTGTGCGGGCTGAGCGGCTGCGTCGCCGGCTCGTCCAGGGTCGGGACGCGTTGCAGGCGCTTGAACAGGCCGTTGACCCGGTTCTTCGGGAAGAGGCCTTGCGGCAGCACCGCCATGATCACGATCACCACTGCCGCGTAGAGCGCCGGAGCCCAGGTCTCGAAGCCTGCGATGAATTGCGGAACCAGGGTGAGGATGGCGGAGCCGGCTGCCGCCCCGAGCGGCGTGAGGCCGCCGGCGACCAGAAACAGAAGGATGTCGACGGTGCGAGAGAAGCCGAAGTTGGCCGGGCTGATGAAGCTGTAATAATGGCCGAACAAGCCGCCGGCGAGCCCTGCGAGGCCGCCGCCGAGGAACAGGGCGAGCATTTGCAGAAACGGCACGTGGAGCCCGTTGCACGAGGCGACGATCGGGTCGGAGCCGACCGCGAACAGCGCCTTCCCGAGCCGCGTACGGTAGATCCACACGCAGAGGGCGAACGCAGCCGCAGCCACGAGGGCGATCCAGTGGCCCTCCACATAGGGGATGCCGGCGAGCCCCATGACCCCGCCCGTGGGCTTGAAATGCGAGAAGAACAGCACGATCAGCTCGGCGGCCGCGAGCGTCGCGATGGCAAGATAGATGCCGCGGATGCGAAGCGACATCAGTCCCAGCGGGATGCTGACGAGGGCGCCCGCCGCGGCGCCGGCGGCAAGTGCCAGGGGGATCGGCAGTTCGGCCTCCAGGCTGCACCAGGCCGCCACGTAGGCGCCCGTGGCCATGAAGCCGGGAAGGCCGAGCGACCACACGCCGGCGAGAAACGGGAACAGCAGGCTCAGCGTCAGCAGGATGTTGATGCCGACCAGCGCCTGAACGGGCTCGGAGAGAAGGACCGACATCACACCTCGCGACGCTTGACGGAGACCCCGAAGAGGCCATCGGGCCGCACCAGGAAGACGAGGATCAGCAGGATCCAGACGAAGGCCTCCGACCAGCCGCTCGGCGCATAGGCCTGGAACAGGACCTCGCACACGCCGAGCAGAAGCCCGGCGATGAGCGCGCCACGCAGATCCCCGAGGCCGCCGATGACGATCACGGCCAGCGCCTTCAGCGCATAGGCATCGCTCATATAGGCGCTGATGACCTCGAACCGCGTCGCCACCATGAGACCGGCGAGCCCCGCCAGCGCCGAGGAGATGAGAAACACCTCCACCACCGCCCGCTGCACCGAGACGCCGAGCAGCTGCGCGGCGTTCTCGTTCTCGGCGATGGCGCGGACGTTGCGGCCAAACCGGCTCTTGCGGATGAGCCCGAACAGTGCCGCCATCAGGACCACGGAGACGGCGAGGCTCGCCGCCTGGGCCCCGGACAGGATCACCTCGCCGATCCGCACGTCCGGCAGGCTGAGTCCCGCGTCGAATGGCAGTTTCAGGCTGCCGAAATGGTTCACCAGGATCACCTGGATGATGACGCCGAAGGACAGGCTGGTGACGAAGCCCCCCAGCGCGTGGCTCTGCGGGATCGGCCGGAAGCTCACGAAATACAGCAGGGCACCGAGCGCCGCGGCGACGACGATGCCCACCGGAAAGCCGAGCGCGGGCGGCAGGAGGCCCGAGGTGACCGCGAAGTAGGCGGCGAATGGCGCCGCCATGAAGATGTAGGCATGCGCCAGGTTCAGCATGCGCAGGACGCCGAAGACCAAAGTGTATCCGACGCCGATCAGCGCATAGACGCTTCCCAGCATGACGCCGTTGACGATTTGTTGCGACAGCATGGGCCCCTCCGTGTCAGGTCCGCGCGCGCGTGGTCACAGCCGCTCCCACCGGCCGTCCTTGGTGTGGAACACGAGCGTGGGCTTCACGGCGTCGCCGTCGGCATTGATGGTGATCGTATTGCCGAGGCCCTGATAGTCCTTCAATCCGGCGAAGTAGGCGCGAACAGCCTCCCGGGCCGCCTTGGGATCGCCGCCCGGCTTCAGCTTGGCGGCCTTGAGCGCGTCGGCGATGATCTTCACGGATTCATAGGCTCCGGCCTCGATGTAGAGGGGCGTCGTATACTGGCCGGGAAGCTCCTTTTCCGAGCGCTCCTTGAACTCCTTGACGAAGGCAACGACGGAGGGGTCGCTGGAGCCGGGATCGAACGGCTGGCCGGAATAGAAATCCAGGCCGCCGGCGACCTGGGCGATGGAATCGGTGACGAAGCCCAATCCGCCGATCAGCGGCAGCTTGACCTGCTGCCGGTTGAGCTCGCGCAGGAACGTCTTGCCCTGTTCGATCACCAGCCCGACAACCGCCGCATCGACGTTCATGCCGCGCAGCTTGGTGACGAACACGCTGTAGTCGGTGGCGTCCACGGGAATCTCCATGGGCGAGTCCCGGTTCACCAGCATGAAGCCATTGGCCTCGAGCGCCGGCGGCGCCACCTTGGTCATCAGGTTGGTCTGGTAGGCGTCCTTGGGATCGACGGTCAGCGCGAAGGTCTTCACCGCCGGATAGCGCTCTCGGAACGACTTCACCACATCGCCGAAGATCGTCTGGTCGATGGCCGCGTTGCGGAACGTCCAGGGTCGGTTCTGCGCCGAGAGGCCCGGAGCGCCCGAGCCGGGCGAAACCGAGACCAGCGCCGCGCGGTTGGTGGCCGGGAAGGCGGTGCGCGCTTGGGACGTCTGGATCGGCCCGACCACGGCGACCACGCCTGCCCGGTCGAGATTGCGGACAGCCACCACCGCCTGCTCGGGGCTGGTGCGATTGTCCTCGATCACGAGCTCGAGCTTCGCGCCGTCGATCCCGCCGGCCCTGTTGATCTCGTCGACAGCGATCTGCGTGGCGATGATCACGTGGCCGCCATAGCTGGCGGCGTTTCCACTGCGCTCGACATTGAGCCCGATCTTGAACGTGTCCTGGGCCTTCGCGGCGGTGGGCGCGCCGGCGATCGTCGCGGCGAGCGCTATCAGGGCCAAGCGCCTCATGCTTCGTTTCCTCCCGGTTCTTGTGCGGCCGCTATTGCGGTCCGTCGCCTCCACGATTGCAGCACATGCATCCGATCAGCGCAGAATGGAGAATTTCGGATTATGATTCATTAGTCAATATTTCCCTTTGCGGCGGGGAACTCATAGTGTGGAGGTCCCGGGATGGAGGTCCGTGAGACGCGCCTCCGGCGGTCGCGTCTCACGACCGGCACGCCGGACGCGACTATGGGATGACAGTGATAGATCCGTAAGGAGGGGTTCCTTGCCGCGGTCCAAGTCGACACCCATCATCCCCATATCCATGCCGCGGTACCCGGCGGGGGACTGTCTGCCGATAGCTCCAGATGGATCGCCTGCCGGGCCCGCTTCTTCCTGCCGGTGCGGGTGCTGTCCCGCCTGTTCCGGCAGCTCTTCCTCGACGGACTCCGGGCGCTGCATGCCGCCGGCCGGCTCGCCTTCTTCGGCGAGCTCGCCCCACTGGCCGACACTCCTGCGAGGCGATGCTGGCACCCCTGCGCCGGGCCGAATGGGTGGTCTATGCCAAGCGCCCGTTCGCGGGACCGGCGGCGGTGCTCGCCTATCTGTCGCGCTACACCCACCGCGTGGCGATCTCCAACAGCCGGCTCCTCGTCATGGACGACCGCGGGGTCACCTTCCGCTGGAAGGATTATCGCGCCCGGGCCAAGGCCACAGGCGACAGTTGGATCAAGGCCATGACCCTGCCGGCGGACGAGTTCATTCGCCGCTTCCTGCTCCATGTCCTGCCCGACGGCTTCCACCGCATCCGGCACTACGGCCTGTTCGCCGGCGCCGTCCGTGCCGCCAACATCGACAGGATCCGCGCGCTTCTCGCCAAGGACGATCCCGGCGCCTCACTGGTTTCGCGCGACGGGCTGGTATCAATGAGAACAGCGATTGTCTTGATATCCATGGATCTTACCCTGTGATGCCCATTCGCCGCATCGTGCGGCTGCTCTACGAGGCCGTGCGCCTTGGTCGCCCGGCCATCCAGAAGGCCGCTTGGGCGATGATGCCGGAGCCGGCAAGCACGAGAGCGGCGGCGAGCGCGGGGTCGGATCCGACACCGGCCAAGGCCGTGCACAGGGCGCCGACCGCCATCTGCATGGCGCCGTAGAGGCCCGAGGCGGAGCCGGCGACACGGGGATTGACGCTGAGGGCCTCAGCCAGCGCGGCGGGCGCCGCGGTGCCCACGCCCACGGAGAATATGAACACGGCGGCGATGGCCAGGGGCACGGTGAGCTGATCCGACAGCACGACGGCGAGCAGGATGAAGGCGGCTGCCACGCTGACCCCATTGGCGCCCACCAGCAGGCGGCCGACGGAAACACGGGCGATGAGCCGGCTCGCCAGCATGCTGCCCACCCACACCCCCAGGACCAGGAGGGCGATATAGCCCCCGACGCTGGCCGTGGGCTGGTGCAGTTCGCCGGTGAAGATGAAGGGGGCCGCCGCGACGAAGCCATAGAGGGAGGTGGTGGCGCAGCCGCCGCCCACCGCATAGCCCCAGAAGGCTGGCGCCCGCAGCAGTTGGCCATAGCCCTCCATCAGCCCGCTGGCGGCGCCTTCGGTTGCCCGTCCGGTCTCCGGCAGAAGACGCCAGGCGAGCAGGAGGTTGACCACGCCGAGCAGGGTCAGGGCGATAAAGATGGAGCGCCATCCCGCCGCATCGGCGAGAAAGCCGCCCACCAGCGGCGCCGCGCCCGGACCGACGGTGATCATGAGATTCATCAAGGCGAGGCGCCGGGTGGTGTCCGCCGGCGCCGAGGTGTCGCGCACGATGGCGCGCGCGAGCACGAGGCCGGCGCAGCCGCCCAGCGCCTGGAACAGCCGGGCGGCGATGAGGGCGTTGACGCTCGGCGCCAGCATCGCCGCGAGGCCGGCGACGGTGTAGAGCGAGAGCCCCGCCAGCAGGACGGGCCGGCGCCCGAACCGGTCGGCGAGAGGCCCGTAGACGAGCTGCCCGCCGGCGAGGCCGAGGATGTAGAGGCTGATGGTGAGCTGCATGGCCGCCATCCCGCCGCCGAGATCCTGCTGGGCGACGGGCAGCGCCGGCACGAAGACGTGCATGGCGAGGGTGCCGGAGAAGGCCAGGAGCGCCAGCAGCCAGAGCGGCGCCGTCCCGCCCGGCGGGGTGTCCCCCTTCAGGTGTCCTGGTGTCAGCGCGGCATTCGCGGGAGCATTCATGGCATTTCGTCCTGGCGTCACGGCAAAGCGCGGAGCGGCCCCCGAGGCGGTCCGTCCGCAGGGCGGCGCAGCGCTCTCATCGGGCCGGCCGCGCGGCGTGCACGGATTGGGCGTCCGACGGGTCCGCGTGCGCGGTCTTGCCGGCGACACCGGGTTCGATCTCCACGGTGGCGGTGAGGCCGGCCACGAGGCGGATGTCGGGCGGCACGTCCTCCAGGGCGATGCGCACCGGCACGCGCTGGGCGAGGCGCACCCAGTTGAAGGTCGGATTGATGTTGGCGAGGAGGCCGGTGCCGGCCGTGCGCTCGCGGTCCTCGATGGCCGCCGCGACGCTCTGCACCCGACCGCGCAGCAGGGTCGGCTCGCCCATCAGGCGGATCGTGACGGGATCGCCCACATGGATGCGCGGCAGCTTGGTCTCCTCGAAATAGCCCTCGACCCGAAGCGAATCCGTATCCACCAGGGCCACCACCGCCTTGCCAGTGGAGACGTAGTCGCCCCGCCGCAGCTCCAGATTGGTGACGATGCCGTTGGCTGGCGCCTTGATCTCCGAGCGCTCGAGGTTGAGCCGGGCGAGGTCGCGCTCGCTCACCGCCTGCTGGTAGGCCGCGTCGGCCTGGGTGAGGGCGGTCTGGGCCTGCTCGGCGTTCTGCGGCGAGACCACCTGCCGCTCGCGCAACTGCGTGTAGCGTGCGAGGTCGCGCTTGGCCTGCTCCAGCGTCGCGGCGCGGCCCTCCACCGCAGCCTCCGCCTGCTTCAGGGCGATGGCGAAGCGCTCGCGGTCCACCCGGAACAGGGCGTCGCCCTTCTTCACCGCGGCGTTGTCGCGGACCAGCACCTCGCTCACGAGACCGGAGACGTCGGGAGCGATGCCGACCACGTCGGCGCGCACGCGGGCGTCCCGCGTCCAGGGGGCGTTCATGTAGGTGTCCCAGAGCGCGCGGCCCACGAGACCGGCGCCCGCGACCACCATGAGAGTGACGCATATGCGGACCCACTTCGCGACATCGATCTTCATCATGCGATCCGTTGGAGAAGGACATAGCCCGCGCCGGTCACGAGCACGAACACGGAGAGGTCGAACAGTGCCCGGTGCCAGATGAGGCGGCCGAGCCCCACCTGGCTGACGAGGCGGGAGAGGAGCCGCGTGACCGCCATGGCGGCGAGCGCGAGGAGGAGAAAGGTCGGCACGTAGACGCCGAAGATGTCGAGTTCCGCGGGCATGCGTGTCTCACTCGGCCGCGAGCAAAGGCGGGGCGACGGCGCCCCGTGCCGGCGGCAGGAGGGGCGCCGCGGCCCCGGGGAACAGAGCCTGCCTGAGGCCGACCAGCGCCTGCAGGGCATTATCCGCCGCCTGCCCGGCGCGCTGGGCAAGCACGGCACGGATCGCCTCGTCCACATGGTCCAGAAGGCCGGCGGGCGGCAGCAGCACCGCGCCGGCCTTCTGCTGCGTTCGGAAATGCCCGGCCACTCCGGCGAGGACGGCATTGATGGCGTCCTTTGCGGCACCAGGCAGCGCCCGGCGATCGCGCTGCAGATCAAGGACATTGTAGCCGATGCGCAAGTCTCTGAGCCCGTCCGTGGCGAGGCCGTCGTCGATGGCGCCCGAGGCGAGGCGGGGAATGAGCAGACCGAGGCGGTCGAGGGTGCGGCTCACCAGCACGCGGTGGTCCTGCAGGCGGGTGCCGGCGGCGCAGGCGGCAAGGTCCGCCCAGCCCGAGCGCACGAGGCGGCGGGCGGTGATCTCGGCGCCGAAGGGTTTGGTCGCCAACGCCCAGATCCAGGCGAACAGGAAGCCGCCGGTCACCGCCAGGCTTTCATTCACATAAACGGTGAAATCCGCATTGTAGTGGCTCTGGACCGAGAGGGAGCCCGAACCCGTTGCGGCGAGCAGTAGGGTGACGAGGCCGAGTTCCGGGCGGGGAATGAGCGCCCCAACCAGCAGGAACGGCAGCACCAGCACCAGCACGAGCATCGCGAAATCGTGGATCTGGGGCACCACCGTGAACAGAAGGACCCCGGCGATCACCTGGGCCGTGGTGCCCCAGACCACCATCATCCAGAGGAACGGGGCTGGCCGGTCCTGGGCGCCGAAGAAGCAGCAGGCGACCGCCGCCATGGCCACGAAATTGGCGCCGCCGGGCCATCCGCTCGCGATCCAGATCAGGCTCGCCGTCAGGGTCGCGAGCGCGGCGGAAGCGGTGGAGAATAGCAGCAGGCCGTGATCATGATGGCGCGCGGTGCCGATGACGGGGCGGTGGTGCAGCACGGGCGCCCAGTGTCCCGCAGCAGGGTCTCCAGCCACCTGCCGGCGTAACGCGAGGCAGTCCTGCCAGAGATCGACAAGCTCTTTGAGGCGGGCGCAGAGGTTCGCATGAAGGAGGCTCGGCCAGTCACTGAGGGCGCCGGGATCCGGAGTCAGCTCAGCGATCCGTGCGCGCAACCGCTCCGGCGTGTCGGGAGCGCCCCCGATCCAGTCCGCGATTTCGCGGGCGAGGGCGACAAGATCGTCCCGCACGCTGCCCATCGCTTCCTCGCGGGTGATCGCGCGCATCCGGTCGTTGAGGGAGGACAGTACCGGCAGGAGCAGCAGCAGGCGACCGCGGAGCTCTCCGGCTTCGCGGGCGAAGGCGCGCGCCTCGGGATCGTGTGCCAGTTGCATGATGAGCGCGTCGAGCGCCGCGACGTCCGCGGCGAGCTTCTGTCGGACCAGAGGCACGGCCTCATCCGTCACCTCGCCACGCAGCACCTCGCCGGCCCAGGCGCCGGCATCGCGCAACCAGCCGCCGACGCGTGCGGCGAGGGCCGGCCCGACGCTCACCGGGAACACGACCGCGCCCACGAGGCTCGCGCACAGGATCCCGAGGATGATCTCTTCGCTGCGAGCGAGAGCCACGTCGAAGATGGTCTCCGGCGCGGTGACCGTCGGCAAAGCGATGATGGGCAGAGTGTAGGCCGCCAGCATGAACACATAGCTGCGGGGCGTGCGATCGAGCAAAGAGAGGTAGAGCAGCCCCCCGATCCAGGCGGCGACGGCGATGCTCAGAAGCTCGGGGGCGCTCACGAACGTCGGCACGAGCACCACCACGCCGGTGGCGCCGATGAGGGTACCGAGCATGCGATAGAGCGCCTTGGAGGTAGTGGCGCCGGTGAGCGGGTGGGACACCACATAGACCGTGGTCATGGCCCAATAGGGGCGCGGCAGGTCCATGGCCAGGGCCACGTAGAGCGCCAGCATGGCGGCGGTGAAGGCCTTGGTGGAGAACAGCCAGTCGCGCGCCGAGGGAAGCTTCAAGAGTCCGCCTCCAGGAGACTAAGGTTCTGCTGGAGCCGGGTATGGGCGTGCTCGAGGGCCTCGAGCACCCGGAGGGTCGCCTCGACGTCCGCTTCGCTGATCTCGGCGAAGATGCGGGACCGCAGCCTGGCGATGGCGCGCTCGATGCGCTCCGCGAGCTGCTCGCCCTCCGCAGTGAGCCACAGGGTCTTGGCGCGGCGGTCCTCCGGATCGTCCCGGCGCACCACGAGCCCGGCGTCACAGAGCTGGTCGAGCAAGCGGACGAGGGACGTGCCTTCGATGCCCACGTGTGCCGCAAGGGTCACCTGACGCACGCCGCCGCCGAGGCGCCTCAGCCACACCAGGGGCGAGGCGCAGGCCTCCGAAATGTCATCGGCCGCGAGCGCGGCTTCCGCCAGCCGCCGCCATTGCCGGCCCGCCTGCAACAGGCCGGAGGTGAGCCGCCGACGGCTTGCTTGTTGGTTGTTCATGAGCACATAATGTGTCAGAAATTAATTCTGATGCAATCAATTTGGGTCGTGAGCGAGGGCGGCGACCGGATCAAGCCGAGGGCGGCTCGACCGCAAGAGCCTGCGCAAAGCGACCGTCCATGCGGACCGCACGGACCTCTCACATGCGGCCGGTGAATGGGCCGCCTCGGTCCGGGAATGGGAAAGCGTGCGATATGGGGAGCGAGCATGACCACCGGCCTGCATGAAGCCGTCGCAAATGATCTGAGCGAGGTTGCACCCGGCCTTCTGCGCGTGCGTGTGCCGCTGCCCTTTCCGCCGAGCGAGGTCAACGCCTGGCTGCTCTCGGGCCCGGACGGATGGACCCTGATCGATTCCGGCATTGACGATGCGCCGACGCGGGCGCTTTTCGCGCGGGTGCTGGCCGATCCCCGGCTCGGCGGACGGCCGGTGGAGCGGCTCCTCGGGACCCATTTCCATCCGGACCATGTGGGGCTGGCGGGTTGGCTCCATGCCCGCACTGGCGCCGACATCCACATGAGCCGCCTGGAGTGGATGCAGGCGCGCTTGCTCCTCAACGAGGATCCGGCGGAGGTGATCCCTCAGCTCGTGGCCCACAACCAGCTGTGCGGCGCGCCCCAGCCGTTCCTGGACCTGGTGGAACGCCGGGGCATGCTTTATCCCAAATGGGTCGGGCCGCTGCCCCGGCGCTATATGCGGGTGAAGGAGGGGGACGAACTGACGCTCGCCGGCAGCGCGTGGCGGGTGATGATCGGCGAAGGCCACGCGCCGGAGATGATCTGCCTCTATTGCGCGGAGAGAGACCTGCTGATCGCGGCGGACCAGATTCTCGCACGAATCTCGCCGCACATTGGGACGCACCCTTCGGACCCATGCGCCGATCCGCTCGGCGCGTTCCTGGGATCGCTCCTTCAGTTCGAGGCGCTGCCCGAAGGCACTCTGGTCCTGCCTTCCCACGGCGACCCGTTCTACGGCCTCCATGGGCGGATCGCCGCGCTCAAGGCGCATCACGACGAGCGGCTGGAACGGCTCATGGACTTTTGCATCGAGCCGCGCACGGTGATGGAGACGCTGGAGGTCCTGTTCCGGCCTCTGCCGCTCGATCAGACCGGCTTCGGGCTCAGCGAGGCGCTGGCGCATCTCCGCCACCTTGTCAGCCGCGGGGAACTGGGGCACGGGATGGACGCGCAAAGGTGGGTGTTTGCCCGGCGCTAGCCCATCTTATTCATTGGGGTTTGCTTTTGAGGCTGGCGCGCGTGGCGCAATACGTTGATATGTCGTAGGAATTGGTTGTTTAAGACCCCTCCGGCGCACATTTCGCGCCAGCCACGCCCGCCATGAATGACGCTACGATTCTCCCGTTCTCGTTTCCAGCCGTCGGACGCAAGAAAGTCACAGCCGATTTCGACCCCGGCCGCCTGACTTCGGACGGCGGTGTCATGCTGCTTTCGATAGCGGAGCGGCGGCTCGGCCTCGCCGACCGGCTGGCCGGTTGTTTTCCGGACCGGCGCGATCCCTCGCGCGTCATCCATAGCCTACCCGACATGTTTCGCGCCCGCGTTTTCGCCATTGCCTGCGGCAACGAGGACGCCGACGACCTCGATTTTCTCCGCGCCGATCCGACTTTCAAGCTGGCCTGCGGGCGTCTGCCCGACACCGGCCGCGATCTGTGCTCGCAGCCGACCCTGTCGCGGCTTGAAAACGCGCCGGGGCTGAAGGACGTGATCCGCCTATCTTACGCCCTCGTCGATCAACGGATGGATTCCTATGAAAAGGAGCCGTCCTCGGTCACGCTCGACATCGACGACACCTGCGACGTGGCGCACGGCCATCAGCAACTCTCGCTGTTCAACGCCCATTACGACGAGCGCTGCTTTCTGCCGATCCACGTCTACGACACGGAGAAATCCCGGCCCGTCGCCGTCGTGCTGCGGCCGGGCAAGACGCTGGGCGGCGTCGAGGTTCGCGCCCATTTGCGCCGGCTGACGCACCGCATCCGCGCGCTGGCAAAAGACCCGTATCCTGTTTCGCGGCGACGGCCATTACGCCCGGCCCGAGGCGATGGCGTGGTGCGAGGAAAACAACGTCGATTTCGTGTTCGGGCTCGCCGGATCAAAGCCATTGGCGCGCAAGGTCGAGGAAACGGCCGACACTGTCCGCACCGACCGCGCTGGGCGACAAACCCGCGTGCGCGGCTATGCCGAAACCCACCACAAGGCCAAAGTCCTGGAACAAAGAGCGGCGCGCCGTCGCGCGCATCGAAGCGACAAGGCTCGGTCTCGACATCCGCTTCATCGTCACCAACCTTGCGCACGGCTCGCCCAAGTGGCTATACGACAGCCTGTATTGCGCGCGCGGTCAGGCCGAGAACCTGATCAAGCTGCACAAAACCCAGTTGGCGTCGGATCGCACGTCGTGCCATTCCGCCGTCGCCAATCAGGTCCGCCTCGTGCTGCACACCGCAGCTTATTGGCTGATGCTCGCCGTGCGCGACGCCATCCCCAAGGTGCGCGATCTGGCAAAGGCGGAGTTCACGACGTTGCGGCTCCGGCTGCTCAAGATCGCCGCCCGGATCGTCGAGACGGCAAGCCGCGTGCGCCTTGCTTTCGCGGCCTGCTGTCCGGAAGCAGATCTGTTCCGCGGATTGCCCGCAGCCCTCATGCCCTGCGGCCCGTAAACAGGCGGGGCGTGAGCCCCCATCGTCTAGCAGGTTCCTCCAGCGCGTTCACCCAAGTACGGTTCGTCAGATGGTGAAAAATCCGAACGATGGCGTGCGCCCGAAATCATGCGCCAGGCGATGGCCGGCAAAATCCGTGGTCGTCATGAATAGGACGGGTTAGGACACTTCGGAGCAGACACATGCGGTTTGCACGGCAAGCGGCGACAGCTCATGAGGGTTGCATCTTGTCATCCGAGAAGAGCGACCATGCGGCAACGAACAGGGCGACGATCAGCGGGCCGAGGACAAATCCGTTCATGCCGATCAACGAGAGCCCGCCCACAGTGGAAATGAGCACGGCGTAGTCCGGCAGCATGGTACCCTTCCCCACCAAAGCTGGCCGCAGGACGTTGTCCACCGTGCTGATCACCAGCGTGCCGATCGCGAGCAGGATGGCGCCCTTCAGATAGGCGCCGGTCAGCAGCAGATAGGCTGCCGCCGGCACCCAGACCAGTCCGGCGCCCACAGCGGGCAGAAGTGACAGGACGGCCATCAGGACGCCCCACAAGAGCGCGGCCTGGATCCCCAGCATCCCGAAAGTGACCCCTCCTATGGCGCCCTGGATTGCGGCAATGGTGACATTGCCTTTGACCGTGGCCTTCACCACAGAGGTGAACTTCTCGAGCAGCTGGTCGGTTTCGCGCGCGCCGAGAGGGCTGGCTTTGCGGATACGGGCGGCAAGGGCTACGCCATCGCGGAACAGGAAGAACAGCAGGTAAAGCATCACCCCGAGGCTGATGACGAACTGGGCCGTGTTCTGCCCGATGATGATCGCCCTGTTGGCGAGGGTCTGGCTGAATTCGAGGAGGAACGATGTCAGCCGGGTCTGGAGCTGAGCCATGTCGCCGAGATCGAGCGCGGCAAGGGCCCTCCAGACGAAGGACGGCAGCACCCCCTGGAGCTGTGCGAGCATTGTGCCCGGATCGAATTCGCGCGTGCCGATGCGGGTGTAGAGGCTGGCGGCTTCGTTGGCGAGGGCGGCGAGGATCAGTGTGCCGGGGATGACGACGACGCAGATGCAGGCCAGGACGCTGAGTGCCGCCGCGAGGTTGCGCCGGCCACCGAGCCACCTCTCAAGCCCGCGTTGGAGCGGATCGAACAGGATCGCCAGGATGACTGCCCACAAGATCGCGCCGTAATAAGGCGACAGCAGCCAGAGGAACGCCACCGTCACGAGCACGAGGGTGGCGAGAAAGGTGAACTCCTGGATCTTCGTCCCCGGCATGGGCGGCCTTGCCTCCGTGGTTGCAGGTCCCCTATCTCGCCTGTTCCGGCCCGGCATGTCCAAGCAATCAGGGCATTGTCCCGCCTCCCGCCGGTCGGATTTCGTCGCCGGCCCCGAGGTTCCGCGTCCGGCGGCGGGCGTCGAGATCGTACAGGATCGGGACGACGAACACGGCGAGCGCGGTGGACACCACCGTTCCAAAGATCAGTGAGATGGCAAGCCCGCCGAATACAGGGTCCGTCACCATGATCGCCGAGCCGAGGTGTCGCTTGGCACTTAATTATGACAATGCCCTTCCAAGGATATCAAGTGGTTACGCTGGCACTTAATTTGAGAATGAAGTTCGCAATGCTTTTCCTCGCGGACATGACATGAACAATCCATTCCCTGACGAGATTGACGAGGCGGTTTGGGACGAAGCGTGCCGGCGGACGGATGCGATCCGTGAATTCCTGAAAGGTCGGGCCGGCAGTGCGACGGCGGCGCAAGTTGCCGAACTCGCTGCCGAGATGGAAGTTAGCCAGGCGACGGCGTACAGTATCCCTCCGACGGCGGCCGTCTTGCGAATTGAGGCCTGGTGGTGAGAATTCGTCTGTATGGACGTCTATACAGACACGCCGATCAGTTGGCTTGAGATCGTTGAGAGCGGCGGCCGGCGGCGCTTCAGCGATGAGGCGAAGCTGCGGATCGTCGAGGAGAGCTATTCGGGTCGACGCCTGGGCTCGGCGACGGCCCGCAAATACGGGATCACGCGCACGCAGTTAACGAGTGACGCGGCGCGGGCCGGGCGGTTTGGTCCGGCTTCGAGAGCAGGATTTGTTCCGGCTGTGATCGTGCCGGAGGTCGCGGCGGCGACCGGCCCGCTGATGGCGGACGGCAGCGGCCGGATCGAGATCGTGATGGCTAACGGGCGGCGGGTGCTTGTAGATCGCGATGGCGACGTCGAGGCTCTGATCCGGGTCGTGCAGGCGGGCACAATTACGTGCTCCTTCCGCGCCGACTCCGCATAATCATGGTCGGCGCATAGTTGCGGAAGTCCACCGGCCGCGTCGCCACCATGATCCGGACCGCGCCGCTCGGGCCGATCATGATCTACCCTTCAGCGCGCCGATCACCGCCGCAATGGTGGCCGGTGAAGCTCCGCTCTCGATCGTCACCCTGACCCCGCCGACGTCGACCTCAATGGCCGCCGCGCGGCGTTGCCGAGTGCGCCGCTTCGGCCGTGACCGTGTGGCCGAAGGCTCCGATGCCGGACCAACCGCCGGCGCGACCACCGCCGGCACAAACGCCGGCACCGTCTCCGCCGTCCTCCGCGCCTCGCGGCGCCAAGTGAACAGCTGTTGCGGTGTCAAGCCGTGGCGGCGGGCAACCACCGAGACCACGGCGCCGGGAACGAGAGTCTCTTCCAGGATCCGTGCCCGGTCGTCCGCCGTCCAGCGCCGACGCCCCATCGCGCCGTTGATCACCTCGAAGCGCCGGACCTCAACCTCCGGCTCAAGTCTATGGTCAAGCCCAGACACAAAACGATCCTCCAATCAGGATCATCAAACTGCGCTCTCACGCCCGACCTATGAAGGTGCGCCCGGGACGACGCTTACCAAAAATGAGGGCCGTTGGTATTAGGTGGAAACCTGCGGCAGGGTCCCCCTCGACAGACCCTGCCTCAGGTCCGCAGAGCTGTCCTCAAGGCGATGACCTTGCCGTTGACGCTGCGAAACCCGCCCCAACTGGCGTAGGCTCTTCTGGAGACCGCCAATCTGATCCTGCCAAAGTCGGCTGGTCGGCGACCGGCATGACGGCGACCCGGCTCAATCTTGTGCGGGTGCGTTCGGCGGCACGTTGATCCGGAACCACGCGACATACAGCGCCGGAAGAAACAGGAGGGTGAGCACCGTGCCGACGATGATCCCGCCCATCATGGCGTAGGCCATGGGCCCCCAGAATACTTCGCCGGCGATGGGGATGAGTCCGAGGCTCGCGGCGGCGGCCGTCAGCAGGATGGGCCGCATGCGGTTCTCGGTTGCTTCCACGACCGCCTCCCATGGCGGACACCCTTCCCCGCGCAGATGCTCGATCTGCACGATGAGGATCACGGAATTGCGGATGAGGATGCCGATCAGCGCGAGCACGCCGAGAATGGCGACGAAGCCCAGGGGTGCGCCGCTCGGCAGGAGCGCGGCGACGACACCGATCACCGCGAGGGGCGCCACCGCGAAGACGATCACCAGCCGCTGGAAGCTCTGCAGCTGGAGCATCAGGATGGCCGCCATGATGAACAGCATCAGCGGCATCACCGCGAGGATCGGGGCCTGGCTCTTGCCGCTCTCCTCGACGGCACCGCCGATCGCCACGTGATAGCCGGCCGGCAGCTTCGCATTGAAGGCGGCGATCTCGGGCTTCAACTGCTCGACCACCGTGTTGGGCTGGGTCGCATCCAGGATGCCGGCCTTGAGCGTGATGGTGGGAAGCCGCGACCGCCGCCAGATGGTCGGCTGCTCCAGCTCGTAGCGCAACGTGGCCACCGCCGCCAGCGGCACCGGCTGGGTGCCCGATCCGGTCAGCTGCAGGTTGCGCAGGGTTTCGAGGGAATGGCGTTCCCCCGCATTGGCGCGCGCCATGACATTGACCAGATAGATGTCGTCGCGCACCTGCGTGATCGAAGCTCCGTCCAGCACGCTGTTCATGGTTGCGGCGATGTCTTCGGAGGTGACGCCGAGCTGGCGGGCCTTGTCCTGCATCACGTCGACCTTGATGACCCGCGCCGGCTCCAGCCAGTCGAAGACCACATTCCCGAGATGCGGGTTGCGTCGGACCACGACGGCGAGTTCGAGCGCGTGGGCGCGGACGGACGCGATATCGGGACCGCTGACACGGAACTGCACCGGGCGGCCCACCGGCGGGCCGATGTCGAGCAGGTGCACGAAGGCATCGGTGCCAGGAAACGTGGCCTTCAGGTAGTCCTGCAACTCGGCCTTGAGGCGGTCGCGCGCCTCCAGATCCTTGGTGACGATCACGGTCTGCCCGAACGAGACATCCGACGGCTGCACGTCGAAGGTGAGGACGAAGCGCGGCGCGCCGGTCCCCACATAAGTCGACCAGTGATCGAGGCCGGGATTATCCTTCAGCGCCTCCTGCTCGAAGCGCGCCATTTGCGCGCTGGTCTCGGCGATGGAGGCATTCTGGGGCAGGTTCCAGTCCACCACCAGTTCGTTGCGGTCGGAGGACGGGAAGAACTGTTGCTGCACGAAGCCCATGCCGACGACGGAGACGAGGAACACCAGGATTGTCACCGCGATGGTGATCCAGCGCCGGCGCATGCAAAGGTCGAGAACCCGGGAGAACAGGCGGGAGAAGCGTCCCTTTTTGTCGTGATGGCTCTTCATCGTCGCCGGCAGGATGGTGACGCCGAGCAGCGGCGTGAACAGCACGGCCACCACCCAGGACACGATCAGCGACACCGCGATGACCACGAACAAGGTGAAGGTGAACTCGCCGGCATTGCTGTTGTTGAGCCCGATGGGAATGAAGCCCGCCACCGTCACCAGCGTTCCGGTCAGCATGGGGAAAGCCGTCGACGTATAGACGTGGGTGGCCGCCTTCCGCAGGGTATCGCCGGCTTCGAGCCGCGCCACCATCATCTCCACGGCGATCATGGCATCGTCCACCAGCAGGCCGAGGGCGATGATGAGCGCGCCGAGCGAGATGCGCTGCAGCGAGATGCCGGAACTCGCCATGACCAGGAAGGTGATGGCCAGCACCAGCGGGATCGAGATTGCCACAACGAGCCCCGCCCGCATGCCCAGACTGACGAAGCTGATGGCGAGCACGATGATCACGGCTTCTAACAGGGCCCGCGTGAAGCCGCCCACCGCCTCCTCCACGATCTGCGGCTGGTCCGACACCAGGTGCACGCCGACGCCGATGGGCAGGTCCGCCTCGATCTTCGCCATCTGCGCCTTCAGCGCCTCGCCGAATTCGAGCAGGTTGGCGCCGGCCTTCATGCCGATGGCGAGGCCGATGGCTGGCTCACCGTTGAAACGAAACAGGGAAATGGGCGGGTCAACATAGCCGCGGGTAATGGTGGCGACGTCGGTGAGCGGGAAGAACCGGTCGTTGATCCGCAGATTGATAGCCTTCAGGCTCTCGTCAGAGGTGAACTGGCCGTTCACCCGCACGCTGACGCGCTCGGGACCGGCCTGCAGCACGCCCGACGGCGTGATGGCGTTCTGCGCCTGCAATGAGGACAAGATGGCGCGCTGGTCCAGCCCCAGCGCGGCGAGCTTGCGCGTGGAGAACTCCAGATAGATGACCTCGTCCTGCGCCCCGATGACCTCGACCCGGCCGACATTGGGCACGGTGAGCACCTTGGCGCGCACGTCCTCGACCTGGTCGCGCAGCTCGCGCTGACTCAGCCCGTCGCTCGTGAAGGCGTAGATGTTGCCGAAGACGTCGCCGAACCGGTCGTTGAAGTTCGGCCCGACCACCCCTTGCGGAAAGGACCCCTTGATGTCCCCGATCATGTTGCGCACCAGGACCCAGGTGGGAGGAACGTCCCGGGCCTTCGTGGTGGCGCGCAGATTGACGAAGATCGTCGTCTGGCCCGGCACCGTGATGCTCTTTGTGTAGTCGAGGGATTCGAGTTCCTCAAGCTTCTTCTCGATCCGGTCTGTGACCTGACGCGTGACGTCTTTGGCGGAGGCGCCGGGCCACTGCGCCTGGATCACCATGGTCTTGATGGTGAAGGCGGGATCTTCCTCGCGTCCCAGCTTCAGGTAGGAGAATGCTCCGGCCAGAATGAAGGCGATCATGAAGAACCAGACGAGCGAGCGGTGATCGAGCGCCCAGTCGGAGAGATTGAACGGCTTCACGGCTGGGCTTCCTGCTCGATGCGGACCTTTTGGCCGTCGGAAAGAGAGTGGATGCCGGCCGTGACCACTCGCATGCCGGCCTCGACGCCTGAGATCACGCGTCTGCGCCCGTCGCTGACGTCTGCGACTTGGACATGCTGCAGGACGACCGTCTGGCTGGACGCCTCGACGCGCCAGACGAAGGTCTTCCCGTCGCGATCGAAGACGGCGCCCGCCGGCACGAAGAGGGCGATCGCGCGCACGACCGCCGGCTTGGCGGTGATCGTCGTGCCGAGCCGAAAACTGTCCGGCGGTTGGTCGAGCCCGATACGGATACGGCGTGTGCGGGTCGCCGCGTCGGCTTGAGGCGCGATCTCCCGGACCTTGCCGTTGGCGGTGACGGACGCATCGCGTCGCAGGCTCACGATGAACGGGGTTCCGATCCTGAGCTCGCCCACCAGATCCTCGCCCACGTCGATCACGGCCTCGCGCACATCTGGCCGCGCGACGGTGACGATCCGTTCGCCTGGCGCCACCACCTGGCCGACTTCGGCCCCCACCGTCGTGACGACACCGGCGAAGTCCGCCTTCAGCTGCGCATAGCCGAGCTGCTCGCGGGCCTTGACGAGATTGGCCTGAGCCTTCGCCATCGAGGCCTGGGCGGCGGCACGCCCCTGCTCGGACGTCTCGAACGTGGCGCGGCTGGTGGATGCGGTTTCGAGGAGCGTACGCTGACGATCCTCCACACCGGAGGCGTTGGCCAGCTGGGACTGGGCATTGGCGACTTCGGCAACGGCAGAGCGCACGGCGAGCTTGAGCGCGGCATCATCGATCGCCGCGACGACCTGATCCTTCTCCACCCGGTCGCCGACACCGACCGGCCGCGCGACGAGCCGCCCCAGCGAGCGAAAGCTCAGCTCCGTCTTGAACTGGGGCTCGATGGTGCCGACGGTTACGACGTTCCCGGTGGCGACGGGCCTGACGACGGTCGACAAGACCGGCCGCGGAGGCTTAGCCGGCGAGGTCTCTTCGTTGCAGCCGGCGAGGGCGGAACAGGCGACGAGAATGAGGAGGAGCGGCATCTTTTTCACGACCGGCTCTCCGCGTCATATGTAACAATCTGGCCGGGGCTCAGCAGCTTGCCGCCTTCGACAACGACCACATCCCCGGGCGCGAGCCCATGGGAGATCACGATCGTCCCCGTTCCGTAATCATCGACGGTCACCGTCTTCAGGGAGACCGTCTTGCTGGCCCGGTCCAGGCGCCAGACGGCGGGCGTGGCACCCACCGCAGCGAGCGCGCTCCATGGCAGAACGATCCGTTGCTCCGGCTTCCAGGTCGCGGTGCCGGTGACCGGGCTGCCCAGGGTCATCGCCGCAGGCGGGTTCTCGATGGCCACCTTCACGTGCACCGTGCCGGTCTTGGGATCCACGGTCGGCGAGATTTCCCGCACGTGCCCCGTCGCGGTCACCGCAGGATCGGAGACGAGGGCCAGCGCGATCCTGTCGCTCTCCGCTTCCCGGAAGAATGTCTCGTGCACATCGAACACGGCGTCCCTGTCCCCGTCCTGCGCCAGCGTGAAGACCGAAAGCGCCGCCTGCGCCACCTGTCCTGCTTCGAGATTGCGGACGGTGATGACGCCGGCCGCGCTTGCCCGCAGTTCGGTGTAGGTCAGCGCGTCCTTGGCGGTGCCGAGCTGCGCCTTGGCCACCTCGAGTGCGCTTTTAGCGCCGCCCAACGCTTCCTGCGCCTGATCGTAGGCCGCACGCGTGGTGAAGCCCTTGGCGAGGAGCGTCTTCTGCCGCTCGAAATTGGCGGTGGCGACCTTGAGCCGGGATTCGGCTGCTGCGACCGCCGCGGTAGCGGCGGCGAGATCGGCCTGCTGTTCCGTGGGAGCGAGGCGCGCCAGGACGTCGCCGGCCTCAACATGCGCGCCCACGTCCACCAGACGTTCGGTCACCCGCCCGGTCACGCGGAAGGAGAGTTGCGCAAGGGTTCGGGCCTGCACGTCTCCGGTCAGGACGATCGAGATCGTTCTGTCGACCATCTGCACGGTCTGGACGCGAACAAGAATAGGCTGCTTCGCCGTCGCCACGGAGTCCGCGCGGTCGCAGCCCACCAGGGCTTGCATGAGCACCAACATCAATACCAGCGGCCCTGCGGGTCTCGCAACGGGCCACGCGCTCGACCATCGATCGGAGCGGCGGGCGGGAATGGGGTCGATCATGGATGCAGGCTCACAACAAGGCGCATGCCGAACCGCCTCGTCCCTGGGCGATCCGAACGTTAGGCCTTCGTGGATATTATTGACTAACTCGTAAGTCAATAAATAGATTGATTTCCGGCGAAACGTCGCGTCGCTTGCATGCGGCCAGGCACGCTCACGAATGGGTAGACAAGCCATGAACGCACCGACCAAGGCCCGGATGCGCCGCAAGGCGGACCGACCGGGCGAAATCCTCGAGGCGGCATTCGAGGAATTCGCCAAGCACGGCTACGCCGCGACCCGGCTCGAAGACGTGGCGAAACGCGTCGGCGTGACCAAGGGCACCATCTATTTCTACTTCGAGACCAAGGAACGCGTCTTCGACGAGATGATCCGTCACGTCTCGCGGCCCATCTTCGACGAGGTGACCAGCTTCGTTGCCGCGCTCGAAGGTCCGTTCGGGGTCCGGCTGCGCGCTCTGCTCGACTTTCTGTTCCGTTTCATCGCCGAGGAGCGCGTGGGCCGAGAGGTGATGCGGTTCCTGATCGCTGAAGGCGCGCGGTTTCCCGATCTCGTCGAGCGCCACCACCGGGAGTTCCTGGTGCCGTTCCTCGAACGCCTGCGCGAGATGATCGCTGCCGGCATCAAAGCCGGGGAGTTTCGCGCCACGCCGGCGCTCCGATACCCCGAGCTCATCTTCAGCCCGGCGCTGCTCCTGAACGTCTGGTGGCTTCTGTTCGACGACCGGCATCAGATCGACGTGAAGATGTTCATCGATGCCCAGTTCGACCTTCTCATGGATGGTCTGTCGATGGGCGGTCTGGAGTCGGAGCCCAAGAGGCTTTCAGCAAAGTTGCCCCGCTCCGGGCGCTCCAGGGCATAGGCATAGGCTCATCGGCCGTCAACATCACGCTGCTGCGGCACGACGCTGACATATGCGAAGCTCCTCGCGCCGATCATGGGCCGGCGCGAGGAGGCATGCATCGATTCAGCGCTCACTTCATGGCGTCGGAAAGGGAGTCGCGGATGGATTGATAGGTCTCGACGACGCGCGTGCGCACATCCTCGTAGGCCTGCTTCGCCTTGTCCCAGGAGCTCGCACTGGCCTTCTTCAGGCTGGCCGCCCGCGCCTTGAGCTCCTCAACCTTCTTCTCCAGTGCCGCGATCTGCTTGTCGACGGCCGCGCGCTGGTCCTGGGCGAGCTTGGCGGCATCGGCCTTGAGCTTGGAGATGGTGCTTTCCAAGGCCTTCTGGCGGGCTTCGACCTGAGCGAGAAGCACCGCCTTGCGCGTGTCGAAATCGGCGTGGACCTCATCCAGATAGGTATCGACTTCCTTCTGGAAGGTCTTCCAGCTGTCGTCCAGGGACTTGCGGGCGTCGGTGATCTGTGCCGCCGTCCACGTGCGACTGTTGTCGAGCATCGCCTCGGCCTTGGCCCGATAGGCGTCGCGCGTCTCCTGCAGCCGTTTGACGGCCGCATCGGCCTTCGCCTTCACGGCGCCCTTGAGCTCAGCCGCATTTTCTTCCACGACCAAGACGCTGGCATCCAGTTCGGCAAGCCGCTCCTGCGACCAGGCGATGGCCTGTCGGGTCAGGGACGGATCGGCCGGCACAGTCGTGGAGGAGGGGGCGGCCGCCGGAGCGGGTGCCGGTTTCACCTCAGGAGCCGCGCCCTGTGCCGGCGCGGCCGCCGGAGCAGGGGTCGTCAGGGGGTCTTCTGCGTGGGCGGTGGCCGCCGGCAGGATCGCGATCCAGCCGAACAGCGCGGCACCCATCTTCCAGGCGCGAAAGGGCATCGTATTTCTCCCTGATATTGTCGACGTTTGCGTCAAATGGAACGGGGCGCCGAAAGCCGCGCGCCGCCGGGCGTTCGGATCAGAACAGCTTCGCCAGTGCTTCGGTGATCTTTTTGACGGTCTTTTCGTGAACCGCCTTCGTCTCGGCGATGCCAGCCTTGATCGCCTCCCAGGTCTCCTCGCCCGCGCTTGGTGCCTGGCCGAGCTTCACCTTGGCCTTCTCTGCTTCTTCGCTGAGTCGTGTCATGGCGGTATCGAATTCGATGCTTGCCTTCTCGACGGCGGTTTCGGCCTGCGCCTTCAGACCGTTCAGCGCGCGCTCGAAGGACTTGCGCTGGGCTTCGACCCGCGTGGAGATGGCCTTGCGGACCACATCGGATTGCTCGCCGGCGGACGCCAGGAAAGCCTGGAAGGCGGATTCCACTTCCACCCATTCCTCTTCCACGGCCTTCTGCGCCATCAAGACCGCGCCCTTCGTTTCGTCCGCCTGAGCTTGCAGAAGCGCAACCTGCTCCTTCAGCTTGGCTTGGGAGTCGCGCAGGCGGGAGAGCGCCAGATCGGCGTTGCCGCGGGCTGCCTGCTGAAGCTCGCCGGCGGCTTTCTCGGTCTGAGCGACCATGGCGTCGACTTCGTCGAGCCGTTGCTTGGCCCAGGCGATGGTTTCGTGGGCGGACGATTGCTCTGTCATGAACAGACTCCTCAAGTTTACGCGTTGGGACGTCTTCCCGGCGGGAATTTGGCGTGGCGCTGCGGACTATGGCGTGCCGGTCAACAGGTCACTGCGGGTCAGGCCATGGATGAGGGCATCGACCTTCGCCATGTGCGCCGACTTGAACTCCGTCCAATCCATGCCGCGCAGGAGGATGCCGCGCAGCAGCCGGAATCCGGCTATCCCAGTGACGATGGCGGTCACGCGGAGCCGGACGGATTCATCATTGATGGATGCGGGCGCGATCATCCGCACCGCTGCGACGAGTTTTTCCTGAAAGGGGGCAATGGCCTGATCGTGGATGAGCTGGAAGGCTTCGTCATTGTCATAGGCGCAACGGGCGAAGAAAGAGGCCCAGGTGCAGGGCTCGGCATCGTCGAGCAGGACGCGCAGGTAACCGGTCAGGGCCTTCTCAAGCCGCTCTTCGGGCGAGGCGATGGCGGGATCGTCCAGGATGGCGCAAAGAGCACCTACCCGCACGTGAGCGTAATCGGCGATCTCTCGGGCCGCTTCCATGTAGAGCTCGCGCTTGCCACCGAAATGATAAGGAATGGCGGACAATGTGACGTCCGCCATTTGGCCAGCATGCACGTGGTGGTTCCCTCGAACCCTATGCGGCCAAAGACATCGATTGCAGCTTCGATCAGCTGCCTTCTCGTTTTCATACTGCGTGATTCATGGCCATTCGCCGACTGACCGGATGTGTGCAAGCTCATCGACTATCGCCTTTTGTAAATATAGTACGATCGAACGAACCTTTTATGAAGGGATCCGTTGCAGGCGCAGAGCACCGTTCCGCAGACGACGGCTCCGTCGCGGTCTGATCCAACCGAGGAGAATGCCCGGCTGAGGTGGGTGAATGGATCTCCTCCAGATGGTCTCACCCTGGCGCGCCCTGATCAGCAAGTGCAAAAATAGGAAATGCTCCTCGCCATGAAGCCGCCTCGGCGGGGAGGAGCCTCGCCTCATTCCGCAGCCAATTGCGACTTATTGCCCGCCGTCCCCTGGGCGAATCCAAGGCGGCGGGCCCGCGCGGCCGCGACGAGGGATTTGAAGATCCGACGCGCGAAGGCACGGTGCAACAGGAATTCCGGATGGAACTGTACACCTACGCAGAAGGAGCGGGTTTCATGCTCGATGGCCTGGATGAGGCCGTTGGCCTCCGCACCGGTCACCTTGAAGCCTGCGCCCAGATCCTTTACCGCCTGGGTATGGATGGAGTTGACCGCCAGCTGCTCACGACCTGATAACCGCGCCAGCCAGCCATCGGGCGTCAGAAATACGGTCTTGCGGTAAAAGATGCGGCGCAGAAAGCTGGTGGGATAATTCTCTTTATGGTGGCTGAGGTCCGGGTAGAGGGTGCCGCCCTCCAGCACGTTCAGCATCTGCATGCCCCGGCAGACGCCCAGGACTGGAATGTCGTGCTCCAGCGCCGCCTGCGCCCAGGACGCCTCCATGTCGTCGCGGGCGAGGTCGTACCGGTGGCCTGTCTTCGGAGCGCCGCCATAGCGGTTGGGGAAAATATCCGAACCGCCCCCGAAAAGCAGGCCATCCACCGAATGGGGGTCGCGCGGGACCTTCGATGTAATGGCCGTGGCTTTGCCCCCTGCCAACCAGATCGCGAAACGCATGGCGTGGTAGGCCATCCAATCGCCTTCGTCCGGCTTGGTGACGCCGATGATGGGACGTCCGCCGGCATCGTAGCGACGGAAGGTGGCGGGCCTGCCCGTGCGGCCGGAGCGAGCCTTGTCGGTCGCCTGAGGTGCGGTGTACCTGAACTCCGGTGGCAGCTCGCGATGCTCGAGCAGGCTGGACACCACGAACAATATGCCCAGGCCCACGGCGGGATCGTCGTCGAAATCAAGCTCGGAAGGCAGGTCCTTCTGCTCTTCCAGGCGCGTGCGGAACTCCTTGAAGACGCGCGCGCCTTTCGCGGCGGCGCTCGCCGATTCCAATAACTGGTGCGCCGCCGACAGGATGATGCATGACCGCGGCTTTGCGCCCAGGCTTCCGCGGCGCGTTCCAGATCGGGGTCGGAGGCGGCCAGATCCTCGGCTGCGGAGAGGATCCACGCCCCCGGTGTGCGGGTGCGGTGGCCTTGCAGGACGGCGTGCGGATCGGCCGCCGGCAGCGCGCGGCCCGCCGCCAGCTGGAAGGCCAGCCAGGGGAAATCCACGCCCGAGGACATGGAATGGTAGAGCCCGGCCCAGTAGCGGGGGTTCATCTCGATCATTTTCGGCGGCGTCGATGGGTCGCCGTTCCAGCGAAAGTCGATCTCTCCCACGCCGTTCCATCCTGTCGCCTTGAGCAGGGCGCGGGCCGCTTCCCTGAAGGGCGTGTCGTCCACCGTCTCGCGAACGGCGCCGGCACCCGCCTCGCGGGGGAATTGGGCGAGGTTGCGATAAACGACGATCTCCGCCAAATCTCCATGATCGGCGATGATGGAGACGCAATAGTCCTCGCCCTCCACCAGTTCCTGCAACAGGATCGGGCGTTCCGGACCTGCGGCCTTCAGATAGGTGTCCAGCGCGGCTCGATCCCTGATCTTTTTCACGCCGCGCCCGCCCACACCGTCGGTCGGCTTGGCGATGAGCGGGAAATCGGCGGCGACGTTCGCGGGCAGACCGTTTCGGAACGTCCCCGGCTCAAGGATGCGGGTGGCGGGACCCGGCAGGCCGGTCTCTTTCAGAAAACGGGCGAAGTGATCCTTGGGCGAGATCATCTCGATGGAGGCGAGGTCCGGTGCCGCGACGCGGATCGCCGGCTCGAAGCGTTCGCGGTATTTGGCGAACAGGCGCGCATCGCGAAAAGCCGGCATCAGCACATAGGGGCGGTCGTCCTCTGGTGCGTATTTGCGCACAGCCTCTTCGAAATCGGCCAGCGCCTGTTCTTCGTCATCCTCGAAAGCCGTGTGGGTGAAATTCTCGATCACATGGCGCGAAAAGGAGAGAACGGTCATGTTCACATCATCGCAGCCGATCACCTCGACCCCATGCTCGTCGAGAGAGCGGGCGATGGCCAACGCCATCAGGCTGCGGCCATAAGTGACGATCACCCGCCCGGCGGATGGAGCTTCGTCGGATAGCGGTACTCCAAGGATGTGGCGGTTGGGCATCCGATCGTTTCCCTCTGAGAACAACGTGCCACACCGAGGCGCGGTTGGGCGGGCCCCCGGTCAGTCAGCGAGCGCCCCGCCCGCCAGAGTGAACGGGCTCGACAGGGTCGTGCCCACCGTGTTGAACACGAAGGCGCCGGCACGGCGCAGATCACCGCCCGCGCCGTCTCCGCGGGTCGCCGCGAGCCGCGGATAGAGCGCGGCGAGGCTGGCATAGCGGTCGTGCTTGAGCGGGTCCGAAGTCGGCAGGCTGGAGATGTCGATGATCTCAACGTTCGCCCTCACCGCGGCCTCTTGGACCCGCGGGTCGTCCACATCAAGCGCCCCGACCCGCAGGCGCTCCCCGCCGATCTGGCTCGACACCGACAGCGCCACGTCGTCCCGCGAGACCAGCACGACCATGGGCGGCGAAAGTGGCCCGATTACCGCCAGCTGCGCATGGAACACGTCCACGTCGATGTCCGGGGCGGCGAGCACTACATCGAGCCGGCCGATGACGGCGCCTTTTCCGGCAAGCCGCAGCTGGCGCAGCGCCTCCATGGTGAGCCAAGCGCCCATGGAATGGGCCAGCACCGTGATGCGCCCGTTCCCCCGATCGCGGACGAGGAGGGTCAGGAGGTCCGCGAGGCCGTCGCGGGAATAGGTGACGGCCTCCTTGTCGGCGACATAGCTCGTCACCTTCGCCTCGGACGGCCATGCGAAGAGGATGGGCACACCGGAGATGTCGGCGTCCGCCGTCATCTGCGCCAGCCGGAAGAGGGCCTCCTGGAAACTTCTGTTGTAGCCGTGGACATAGACCCCCACCTTCCGTCCTCCAGTTGCGCGCCCCGCGGCCGCGACCCGGCGCTCGAACGTGGTGCGGTCGAGCGTGATTTGCTCGACGGTGGCGAAACTCGTCGCGGGATTGGCAGGTCCCTGCGCCCATTCGATCTCGCCGGGCCGATGCCCGGGGGGCACGGAAATCCTGAACGCGGCGAAGTTGAGAGCCGCCGCGCGCCCCGTGGTGAAGTTGTTGCTCTCGGGCGCGCCGCGGGCCCGTGTGGTGGCGACATAGACCGTCACGACCCTTGCACCGGGGACGGAAGCGAACGTGGGGGTGAGCACCTCCGGACCCGGGCGCGGTGCGCAGCCCGCGATCAGGGTCAGCGCCAAAAGCAGGGCCAGCCGCTTCGTCGCAGAGACGAAACGGCCGCTCTCAGGTCTTGTGTTCCCTCCCGGCTCCATCGGCTCTCCCCCGTGTTGGGTCGCAATCAAAAGGTCCGTAGAGCCCAGTCGTCAGGTGTGCCTTCCCGCCTCGCCCATCATGCAGGTGATCGCCTCGGTCATACGACGCTCCAGTTCTCCGCCCTGAGGCTCCTGCAGCGGCGCCACCTGCAAGACGGTGCGCATAATGCCGATGCCCACGAGGAAGGCGGCGATCATCGATGCCTCTTGCATTCCCGGCTGGCCCAGCCGTCCGCTCAGAGGCGCGATGAATTCTTCCACGATGAACGCGCGCAGAACGCTCGCCGCCTTCGGGCTGGACAAGGAGCGGATGACGATGTCGAGCGGCCCGACCTCGTCGGGTGACCGCGCGCCGTCGCGTGAAAAAATCTGTCTGGCGAGCACGCGGGCGGGATTGGCGGCGGCATCCGCGAGAATTCGGTCGGCCTGGATCGTCGCCCTGACGGCCTCGGTGAACAGGCGTTCCTTGGAGCCGAAGCAGCGGTGGACGTAGGCGACGTCGACCCCGACGTCGGCCGCGATGTCGCGCAAGCCGGTCTCTTCATAGGAATGCATGGAGAACCGCAGGATCGCAGCCGCCAGGATGCGGTCCCTCGTCGCCATTGCTGGTTTTGTTGCCGATCCGATGAGCATCGCCCCCTCATGGAAAAATGGTTGCTGGCTGTCGCTCCTATGCCTAGGATCGGCCCCGGTCAACCTTGGTTGATCAAGCTCAAGGCGCCGCCGGCGATATCGATCCAGTTTGTTTTTGCGATAGGCGGGCCCTTTGATGGCGAGGAGAGCTGCAATGACGAGCGAGACCACCCCGACCGGGATGCAATCGTGGCTGAATCAATTCACGAATGCGGCGCCGGGCCAGTTCGACTGGACCAAGTCGGTCTCCGAGGGGCCGTTCAAGCTCTACGGAGCGTTGTACAAGCAGATGCTCGCTGGCGCGGCGCGCCAGCTGCAGATCCAGGCGGACTACGTCGGGAGACTGGCGGAATGCAAAGACCCGGGGGAGGCGCTCGCCGCCCAGAGCGAGTTGGTGCAGAAATCCGTCGCGTGCTGCGTCGAGAGCGGACAGCAGATCGCCACGGCAATGGGCCAGGGTGTTCCGCAGGCTTCTTAATTAGACGCTTGAGCTGACGTGCTTTCTTCGCGCGACGTGGTTTCCATGGTCGCGCGAAGACGTTTCTGTTCCGCCCTTCGGGACGCGTACTCATTTTCCTGTCCAGGGGACAGCGCGATGTCCGGTTTCGCGTCCTTTCAATTCGCGTCCTTTCAACAGGAAGGCGGAGTACGGCGGAGGCCGTTGGACCCCACGCCGTTTATGAGCTCCGAATTTCAACGAGAGCCCCCGACCCCATGACCTCGACCCGGAAGCTTCTGATTTTCGCAACCCTCGCCGTGATCATGGCCGGCGGAGGGTATTGGGGGTGGCAGAAGTTTTTGAACAAGCGTCTGCCCGAGGGCATCGCCAGCGGCAACGGACGCATCGAGGCGACCGAAATCGACGTCTCCACCAAGATCACGGGACGGATCAAGGACATCCTTGTGGATGAAGGCGACTTCGTGGAGGCGGGCCAGATGCTTGCCCGCATGGACACGGAGCAGCTCGAAGCTCAGCGCCGACAGGCACAGGCTCAGCTCCAGCGGGCCTTGATCGGCATCGACACCGCCAGGAGCCTCGTCACCCAGCGCGAGGCCGAACGCCGCGCCGCGATCGCCACCATCGCCCAGCGCAATGCGGAACTCGACGCTGCGGACCGCAAGCTCGCGCGATCAAGCCAGCTCGTGAAGACCAATGCTGTGTCCCAGCAGGTGTTCGACGACGACCGGGCGAGCGCCGAGGGCGCCAAGGCCGCGGTGGCGGCAGCTGAGGCCCAGCTCGCCGCCAGTGAGGCCGGGATCAGCACCGCGAAAGCGCTCATTATCGACGCGGAGGCGGCGGTGGACGCGGCGCGCGCGGCCATCGACAGCATCACCGCCGACATCAATGACGGCGTGCTGAAATCGCCCCGCGCCGGTCGCGTCCAGTATCGCGTCGCCCAGCCGGGCGAGGTCCTGTCCGCGGGCGGGCGGGTGCTCAATCTCGTGGATCTCGGCGACGTGCACATGACCTTCTTCCTGCCCACGGCCCAGGCCGGGCGGATCGCGCTCGGCGCGCCGGTGCGCCTCGTGCTCGATGCGGCGCCGCAATATGTCATTCCGGCCAAGGCCACCTTCGTCGCCGATGTTGCCCAGTTCACGCCCAAGACGGTGGAGACGGAGGAGGAGCGCCTCAAGCTCATGTTCCGGATCAAGGCGCAGATCCCGCCGGAGCTGCTGAAGAAATACATCCAGCAGGTCAAGACCGGCCTGCCCGGCATGGCCTATGTGCGGCTTGATCCGAACGTGGAGTGGCCGGCCCGTCTCCAGCAGGGCCTCCTGCAATGAGCCCCTCGGAGGAAACCGGCACGCCTCCGCCTCCCGCATCCGTCCGGCCCGTGGTGTCCGTGCAGGCGGTCTCCCTCTCCTACGGCAAGACCCGGGCGCTGGACGGGGTGAGCCTCGATATCCCTGCCGGCCGCATGGTCGGGCTCATCGGGCCGGACGGGGTCGGCAAGTCGAGCCTGCTGTCGCTGATCGCCGGGGCGCGGGTCATCCAGCAGGGACGCATCACGGTGCTGGGCGGGGACATGGCCGACGCCCGGCACCGGCGTACGACCTGCCCGCAGATCGCCTACATGCCCCAGGGCCTGGGCAAGAACCTCTACCCCACTTTGTCGGTGTTCGAGAACCTGAACTTCTTCGGCCGGCTGTTCGGGCAGGGGCTGGCCGAGCGGGAGCGCCGGATCGGCGAATTGCTGGAGAGCACCGGCCTTGCGCCGTTCGCCGACCGCCCGGCGGGCAAACTGTCCGGAGGCATGAAGCAGAAACTCGGCCTGTGCTGCGCGCTCATCCACGATCCCGACCTGCTCATCCTCGACGAGCCGACCACGGGTGTAGACCCCTTGTCACGGCGCCAGTTCTGGGAGCTGATCGAGACCATCCGCGCCGGCCGGCGGGGCATGAGCGTGATCGTCGCCACCGCCTACATGGAGGAGGCCGCCCGCTTCGACTGGCTGGTGGCCATGGATGCCGGCAAGGTGCTCGCCACCGGCGCGCCCGCGGATCTCCTGGCGAAGACCGGGGCCGCCAACCTCGACGCCGCCTTCATCGCCCTGCTTCCTGAAGAACAGCGCGCGGGGCACCAGGAGGTGGTCATTCCGCCCCGCCCGGAGGGCGCGGACGGGGAGATTGCCATCGAGGCCGAGCACCTGACCATGCGGTTCGGCGACTTCACCGCGGTGGACGACGTGAGCTTCCGCATCGCCCGCGGCGAGATCTTCGGCTTCCTCGGCTCCAATGGCTGCGGCAAGACCACCACCATGAAGATGCTCACGGGCCTTCTGCCGGCTACCGAAGGCAAGGCCCGCCTGTTTGGGCAGGAGGTGGATCCGGACGATTTGGCGGTGCGCCGCCGCGTCGGCTACATGAGCCAGGCCTTCTCGCTCTACACGGAGCTGACGGTCCGGCAGAATCTCGATCTGCACGCCCGCTTGTTCCGCTTGGAGCCGCAGGCTATCCCGGCCCGGATTGCCGAGTTGGCGCAGCGCTTCGATCTCGCGGACATGATGGACGCGCTGCCGGACGCCCTGCCGCTCGGCATCCGCCAGCGCCTGTCGCTGGCGGTGGCCATGATCCATGCGCCCGACATGCTGATCCTCGACGAGCCCACCTCGGGCGTCGATCCCATCGCCCGCGACGGCTTCTGGCAGATCCTCTCGGACCTCTCCCGCAAGGACAACGTGACCATCTTCGTCTCCACCCACTTCATGAACGAGGCGGCGTTGTGCGACCGCATCTCGCTCATGCACGCGGGCAAGGTGCTGGTCAGCGACCGTCCGGCGGCGATCATCGAGACGCGCGGCGCCAAGGATCTGGAAGAAGCCTTCATCGCCTATCTGGAAGGCGCCATCGGCACCAAGGCAGCGCCCGCCACACCGCCGGAGCATCAGCCCGTGTCGGCGACGAGCGACCTCGTGGAGGAATGGGCCGGCAAGGTGGCCACTGACGGCGGCACCAAATTCAGCCTGCGCCGCATGTTCGCCTATACCCGCCGCGAGGCGCTGGAGCTGCGACGGGACCCGATCCGCGCCGCCCTCGCCATCCTGGGCAGCGTGCTCCTGATGCTCGTGGTGGGCTACGGCATCAACCTGGACGTGGAAAACCTTTCCTTCGCCGTGCTCGACCGCGACGACACCACGGTGAGCCGCGACTACGTGCTGCAGATCGCTGGCTCGCGCTATTTCACGCAGAAGGCGCCCATCACCGACTACGCCGACCTCGACCGGCGCATGCGCAGCGGCGAGCTCAGCCTCGCCATCGAGATCCCCCCCGGCTTTGCGCGTGACGCCGCGCATGGGCGCAAGGTGCAGGTCGCCGCCTGGATCGACGGCGCCATGCCGGTCCGGGCGGAGACCGTGCAGGGCTACGTGCAGGGCATCCATGCGAGCTGGCTCACCCAGAAGGCGCGCGAGCTCTACGGCAAGTCCGCCACCGTCGGCGATTTCCAGCTGCAGATCCGCTACCGATACAATCCAGGCGTCGAGAGCCTGGTCGCCATGGCTCCGGCAGTGATCCCGCTGCTCCTGATGATGATCCCCGCGATGCTGGCGGTGCTCAGCGTCGTGCGCGAGAAGGAATTGGGATCGATCATCAACTTCTACGTGACGCCAGTGACCCGGCTCGAATTCCTCGTCGGCAAGCAGCTGCCCTACGTAGCCCTCGCCATGCTGAACTTCCTGATGCTGACGGCGGTCGCCGTCTTCATCTTCCGTGTGCCCTTCACCGGCAGCTTCCTCACTTTCACCTTCGGTGCGCTGCTCTACGTCATCATTGCCACCGGGATGGGGCTCGTCATCTCCACCTTCATGAGCAGCCAGATCGCCGCCATCTTCGGCACCGCGCTCATCACGCTCATTCCCGCGGTGCAGTATTCCGGGATGATCGATCCGGTCTCCTCGCTCGAGGGGGCCGGAGCGTTCATCGGGTGGATCTATCCCACCACCTATTTCATGGTCATCTCCCGCGGCACCTTCTCGAAAGCCCTGGACTTCGCCGATCTGTGGAGCGCATTCGTGCCGCTCCTGATCACCGCGCCCGTGCTGCTGTGCCTCGGGACCTTCCTCCTCAAGAAACAGGCGACGTGAGCATGCGCGGCGCCAACGTTCTCCAGCTCGGCATCAAGGAACTGCGCGGCCTCGCCCGCGATCCGATGCTCCTGTTCCTGATCGTCTATGCCTTCACGCTCTCGATCTATACGGCGTCGAGGGCGATGCCGGAGACGCTGAACCGGGCGGCCATCGGCATCGTGGACGAGGACCAGTCCCCGGTGTCGGTGCGCATTTCCACCGCTTTCTACCCACCCTATTTCACCCCGCCGCAACTCATCACGCCGCAGGAGATGGACACCCGCATGGATGCGGGCCTCGACACCTTCGCCCTCGACATCCCGCCCGACTTCCAGCGCGATCTCCTGGCCGGCCGCTCGCCCACCATCCAGCTCAACATCGACGCCACCCGCATGTCCCAGGCCTTCACCGGTGGCGGCTACGTCCAATCCATCGTCACCAGCGAGGTGAGCGAATTCCTGAACCGCCATCGCGGCGCCACCGCCGTGCCCGTCGACCTCGTGCTGCGCGCCCGCTTCAACGCCGAACTGAACAAGAGCTGGTTCGGCGCCATCACCAACGTCATCTCCTCCATCACCATGCTGTCCATCGTGCTCACCGGAGCCGCCCTCATCCGCGAGCGCGAGCACGGCACCATCGAGCATCTCCTGGTGATGCCGGTGACCCCCACCGAGATCATGGTGAGCAAGATCTGGTCCATGGGGCTCGTGGTGCTGGTGGCCACCTCCTTTTCCTTGATAGTGGTCGTGCAGGGCTTTCTCGCCGTGCCCATCCACGGCTCTCTCGCCTTGTTCCTGGCAGGCACGGCGCTGCAGCTGTTCGCCACCACGTCGCTGGGCATCTTCCTGGCCACGGTCGCCGGTTCCATGCCGCAGTTCGGCCTGCTGCTGATGATGGTGCTCCTGCCCCTGCAGGTGCTCTCCGGCGGCGTCACCCCGCGCGAGAGCATGCCGGAGATCATTCAGGCCATCATGTACGCGGCGCCCAACACGCACTTCGTCATGCTCGCCCAGGCCATCCTGTTCCGCGGCGCCGGGCTCGACGTGGTCTGGCCCCAATTGCTGGCCCTCGCCGGCATCGGCACGGTCCTGTTCCTCTTCTCGCTCCAGCGCTTCCGGGCCTTCCTGCGGTGAGTGGCGGGGGCTTTCGCCCCTATCCTTGCGGGGAAGCCCGGCCGAGGGCCTTCCGCGCCACCGCATAGCCCTCGGCCTGATTGGCCTTGATGGCCAGGTCGGAAAAATCGTAGTCGCGGGACGAGTGTTCTCCCGCCTGGCCTGCGCGCACGAACCGCGTGATGGTCGTCGTCGCGCCGTCCCCCATGAGCTGGATATAGGCCGGAATGCGCTTGATCCGCCCACTCTCGTCGGGCTCGAGCCGAGCGAGGATGTGGTCGACGAGCCGGCGATAGGCTTCGACTGTTTCGCGATGGCGCAGGTCGCTGAGCACCCGCTCCGCGTAGACGATCTCGTCGCGCCGGGCGAGGACCTCCAGCATGTTGGTCGGCAGCGCCCTCTCACCCGAGAACAGATCGACGACGAACACCCTTTTCCCGTCCGGCCCGCAGCGGTCGATGACGAGGTCCAGCGGCGAGTTGCTGATGATGCCGCCGTCCCAATAGGCCTTGCCGTCGACCATGGTCCAGGGAAAGCCCGGCGGCAGGCTGCCGCTCGCCAGGACGTGGTCCGGCGTCAGGTCGTCCACGTAGCTGTCGAACACGTCGAGGGTTGCTGTCATCACGTTCACAGCGCTGACGAGAAGGCGCACCGGGCTGTCCTTGAGCGCGGCGAAGTCGACATATTTGGCGAGCAGCGCTTTCATGGGCGTCGTGTCGTAGCAGCTGGTCCAGTTCGCCGCCCCGTCCGCAGGACCGTAAGGCGGCAGGCGCCAGCGCGGGGTGAAGAAGTTGGGCACGCCCAGCGTCAGGATCCTCGCCGCCGCTGCCGCGCGCCTGAGCTCGGTGAAGGGCACGTTGGGCGTCGTCACCGCAAGGTCCGCCCAGAACGCTTCGAGGGCTTGCGCGGCGTGGCGGGGATTGCCGGCGATGACGGCGCCGTTCAGGGCACCGATGGAGACGCCCGCGACGATATCCGGGAAAATCCCCTCTTCCTCCAGGGCTTTCACGACGCCGCATTCGAACGCACCCAGGGCACCGCCGCCCTGGAGGATCAGCGCCGTCTGCGTCGGAATGTGGTCGAGGACGAACGCGCTCTCGCCCAGGCGGTCCCTGACATCGCCGAGTCCGACCCGATGACGGATCAATCCCTCGGCCACGCGGGTCTCGTCCGCCGGCCGTCCCACGGAGAACAAGGCGCGCGGCACGTCGCCCTTCAGATAGAACAGCGCGAAGGACCCCTGATCCAGAGCACCGCGTGCCACCCAGGCGTCCGCCTCTTCCGTCGCGCCGAGCACGTTGAACCCGATGTCGCCCACCTCGCAGAAAAAATAGGAGACCTCGTCGTAGCGCAGCCGGCGGCCCATCATGTTGCGTGCAGCCAGACGCCCCTGCTTCACGGCGTTGTCCCAATGCTCGATGTGCCGGCGGCGGGCGAACACAGGATCATAGAAGGTGGTGACGTCGCCGGCGGCGAAGACGTTCGGAGCGCTCGTGCGCAGCAAAGCGTCCACCACCACGTAGCCGCCCTCGAGGGCGATGGAGCTGCCGGCGAGAAAATTCGTGGCCGGAGCGACGCCGATGCTGACCACCACGAGGTCGCACGCCACGTGACGACCGGCGGCCGTCTCCACTTCCTGAACCCGCTCCCGACCATTGAGCGCCGCGGCAGTGTCATTCAGGATCACGCTGGCGCCGCGGCCTTCGGCATAGCGTTCGAAGTAGCTGGAAAGATCGGGGGCTTCGAGATGCCGCAGCAGCACCGGCCCTTGCTCGATAATCGTGACCTTCAGGCCGGCGTCCAGGAGCGACATGGCGATCTCCATGCCGAGGAAGCTGCCGCCGAGCACGACGGCGTACTTTGCCTGCACGAGCGCGGCACGAATGGCGTCCGCGTCGGTCTTACGGCGCAGGCTGAAGACCCCGGGGAGCGAAGCGCCGGGAACCTGAAGCCGCTTGGGCGCAGCGCCGGTGGCGATGAGGAGCTGGCCGTAGCCGATCTCCTCGCCGCGCGCGGTGGTGACGGTCTGCTTTGCCGTATCCACGCCGACCACCCGCGCGCCGAGGGCGAGCTCGATCCTGTGCTCGCCATAGAAGCCTTCCGGGTGGACGAAGATCCCCGCCTCGTCTTCGGTTCCGGTCAAAAGGTGCTTGGAGAGCGGCGGATGGTGATAGGGCGGTACATCCTCGGCCGAGAGGATCACGATCGACCCCGTCGCGCCCTCGGCGCGCAAGGTCTGCGCCGCGACCGCGCTCGCGAGCCCGCCGCCCACGAGCAGGAAATCGACGTGCCGTGACGCCGGACGATCAGCCCCGGCACTCTCCCTCTGCTCTGTCATCAGGTGCTCCTCGATCGGACGCCGGCCGACCCCATTCAAAGCGTTCGCGATCCGGCCAAATTGCTCAGCATTCGCCTACGCCCTCCCCTACGACCAGCGGGGGGCGATTTCCGCGACCCGCAGCGTATCGGACCGATCACCTCCCGGAAGACATTTCATCACAAGTCCCGAACAACCGGATCACATGTGGAATCCTGCCTCACCTCAATGTTCTTAAATTCCATTGGATTGGAGGCTGTTGCAGGATCGCCACTGGGCATCAAACAGCATCTCGTGGGTCTGGAGCAGGTAGGCTCGAAGCGTGAAGGCCCGGCTGTAGGACAGCTTGACATGGGCGACCTGAAGCTTGGTGCGCTCGCCGGCAATGATCGCCCAATCCTCCGACCAGTCGAACTGGAAGGCCTCGCCCGGCCAGCGGCACGAAGTGGGCGCGGTGCGGCGCGTGCTTGAGGACTGGGAGCTGCCGCCGGTCGATCTGTGGGCCGTGTTCCCGACCGGGCGCCTCGCCAGCGCCAAGGCGCGCGCATTTGCGGATTATGTGGAGAGCATCTTAGCCCAGTAGAGTTATTCGCGATGTACCGCGACGCGCCATCGGACTAAGAGCCGGATTCAAAAGTTCACGCGGGTTTACAATGTCTTA
>NZ_JBAFVS010000030.1:0-47286 GCF_043194565.1 Xanthobacter autotrophicus ATCC 700552
ACCTTCTGTTCCCGCGAGCGCCGCCCGGCCAACGCGGTTATCCCGGCAGCTTGCTCGAGCGCGATTGCCGGGCGAGGCGTCGGTCGGCCTGGTTCTTCTTATCGATGGCAGAGACGACCTCGTCATAATCGACGCCGTTCTTCCTGAGAGCACGCCGCGCATCGTCGATCTCGAAGCCGAGCAACTCGAGGACGCTCATATTGAGGCTCGAGGCGATGCGCTCCATTGTCTTCAACGTCGGATTCCCGATCCCCCGAAGGATCGTGTAATAGGTCCCGCGCGCCAATCCTGTCTTCGGCAGGAACGCCTCCATTCCGCCATTCTCGCTCTCGAGCTGCTGGAGCCGGATCGCCAGCATCTCGTTGAGGATGGAGTGATCGACGGGCAGCGGCTTGCGGGCGGGGGGCATGGGAGGGCAGGGGCTCCAAGGCTCAAGATTGAGCCGAGCGGCATGATACAGCAACTCCATCATCTGGTATATTGAATGTTATCGAAATCCTGCCTAACCCCTTGAATCGAGTCGTCTTAAGAGACCTGGCGTCTGCTCCGATTCGAGCTCTGCCGTCGCCGCCGGTCGCGCCAGCAGCCCCGCTGGTTCGACGCCGGCGCGTTCGGCGATCAGTTCGATGTAATCCAGGCTCGGATTCGCATTCGGCGTCATCAGGTGGAAGTAACTTGAGCTCGCCAGACCGAGCTGCGCGGCAAAGGCCTTGCGGCTGAGGCCGCTCGCGCATCGGATCGCCTCGATCGACGCCTGAAAGGTCCGAAGCAGCGTACGACCCTCGGCCGCGTGCGCGGCCTTCCGGCGACAGTCTTTGGTTCTCATCGGCGCGTCCTCGAACATAGAATCCCAAGACGGGCTGCGACCCTCCGCGCAGCCCGACAAGGCGCACGCCAGCACGTTGGACTGACGTTCGACATTCAATATAATGTACGGATTCGGTTTCAACGGAAGAGGTGCGCTCGGACAAAGAAAAACCCGGCAGAGCCGGGTCTCTCAGACGATGGACGGGCCGACGATTGCCGTCGTCAGCGGTGCCCGAAAACACACAAGCATATTAGCCCTCGCCATCCGACAGTTCAAGAGGCCTGCGTTTTCACGCCACGGTCTTTGTTTGCCCCGCGCTCTCGCAAAGAGAGGACGCGAATGCAGATGCTTGGCCAAATCCCAACGACACCCTTCGGGCGGCGGGCGCTGTCGCGCGCCGTCGTCAATACGCAGCGCCTCGTGAAGGAGTGCCCCGAGGGCAAACCCGTCCACAAGTGGCAGGTGTTTCGCCTGATCTGCGAGGCGAAGGCGGTGCTCGACATTTCCGATCGTGCGTTGGCGGTGTTGAACGCACTGCTGACGTTCCATCCCGACACCGTGCTGGTCTCGGGTGCCGGCGACCTCGTCGTGTTCCCATCGAACAGGACGCTGATGTTGCGGGCTCACGGCATCGCGCCCTCGACGCTGCGTCGCCATCTCGCTGTGCTGGTCGAGTGCGGGCTGATCCTGCGACGCGACAGTCCGAACGGCAAGCGCTTCGCGCGCAGGGGCGCCGCCGGCGACGTCGAACAGGCGTTCGGCTTCGATCTCGGCCCGCTCATCGCCCGGGCCGACGAGTTCGCCGCCCTGGCCGAGACCATTCGGGCCGAGCGACGGGCGCTCGCTCTCGCGCGCCAGGCCGTCGCGCTCTGCCGACGCGACATCGCAAAGATGATCGCGACGGGGATCGAGGAGCGCGTGCCGGCCGATTGGCCCGGTCTGCATCGCAGCTTCATCGATATTCTCAGCTCTATCCCGCGCCGTGTGGATCTCGAGGCGCTGGAGCCAATCGCGGAAACACTCGCCGAATTGGCCGCAATCATCCTCACGGCGTTGGAACAACACGTAAAACCAGCGGAATCAGGCGCCACAGAGTCCCGTTCCGAGCACCACATACAGAATTCAAACACCGAAATCTCGATTGAACCTGAACCTGGCTTTCGAGAAAGCCGGGCGGCGAGGTCGGAGCCAGACCCCAAACCGATGAGGTCGGGGGAAATGGCGTTTCCGCTGGGCATGGTGCTGGAGGCCTGTCCGGACCTCGCCGACTATGCCCGACACGGGATTTCGCACTGGCGCGGCTTCATCGCGACCGCCGCTGTGATCCGGCCGATGCTTGGGATCAGCCCGAGTGCTTGGGCCGATGCCTGTGCGGTGCTGGGCGAGGTGCAGGCCTGCATCGTTGTCGCTGCCATATTGCAGCGCGCGTCCGCGATCAAAAGCCCGGGCGGCTATCTGCGAGCCCTGACGCGACGGGCGCAGGCCGGATCGTTCTCGCTGGGGCCGATGCTGATGGCGCTCATGTCTGCCCGAAATCGAGACTGAAATGCTCCGCGCATCAGATGACCTTGGCCTTGGGGACCAGGCCCTTGCGAGGTCCCGCCGGAATTCCGTCGAGCAGGCTCGGAGGCCGCGCGCATGTTGGTTGGTTCCGTGCCTCAACTTTGCGGCCGTTGCGCTTTCCCCGCAGACATCGGGAATTCTGATGTCACGTGGTGAGTGAAGCTGGCGGATCCGGGACGGCGTGTCGTTCGCCGCTTCGACGATGTCGAAAACGACCGTCTTGTCCTTGAGTCGAGGTTGTTAACGGCGGCTGTCCAGTCGCGGAACGCGACCGGAGCGTAGCGGAGCAGGCCCGTAGCCGGACCGCGCTTTCATAGAGCGCCGTAGGTACGGCGAAGGGCCTGTGGTCAGGCGCCGCGCGGGGGTGGCAGGCGTCCAATCCGTGTTAGGTAGTGGTGAAGAATGCGATCGATCATGGGCGAATCCAGTTGAGGTCGATCGCACGATCCGGTGCGGACTGCGTGGAATCCGGGGCGAGGTCTTTCTCCATCGCTCCGCCGTGCCTCTGGATGAGGCCGATCTCTCGATGGACACCGATCACGTGCAACGCGATCGGTGGCCCAACGAATGCAAGGGGATGTGCGGTCTGTAGCGGCACTGGCAATCGTCATTCAATTGCATTACATTGCGGCAGGAGGAAGGGAGATCGACATGGCCGCCAATGCCCTGGTTCAGACCCGCATCGACGCAGACGTGAGGGACCGGGCCTCCGCTGTGCTCGAAAGCATGGGCCTGACCGTATCCGACGCGGTACGCATTCTGCTGACCCGGACCGCCAATGAAGGCGCGCTGCCGCTCGAGCTGGTCAGCAACAGCGAGGCGCATGACGCATGGTTCCGCGCAAAGGTGCTCGAAGCACTGGCGGATAGCCGACCCGACGTTTCCGACGACGAGGTCGAGGATCATTTCGCGGCACGGCGGGCGGCAGCCCGGCGCAAGGCCGCCTCGGCCGATTGATGAGGCTTGTCTGGTCCGCCTTCGCGCTCTCCGACCGCGACGGCATCTTCACGCATATCGAGGCAGACAGCCCGAGGGCCGCCATCGCCGTCGACGAGAGGATCGCCGCTGCAGCGCGCCGGCTCGTCGAGTTCCCGGAAAGCGGAAGGCCCGGCCGCGTCGCGGGCACGCGCGAACTCGTGATCTCCGGCACGCCCTATATCGCGGCCTACGCGGTGACCGAGAGCACGATCCGCATCCTGCGTGTCCTTCACGGCGCGCAAATCTGGCCAGAGGATTTCACCGGGAGCTGATACCGGATCCCCGTCTTTGCAGCGCCGGCGCGCCGTGAAGGGAGCCCGGCCGCAGCGTCGAGCCAGGCCGTCTTTCTCTCAATGACCGCCCATCATACCGGCAGTCGGGCCGCGTCAAGGACGCGCGGTGCCCCCAATTTTGACGCCGCTGCGCGACGACAAAATCGGCTCCCCCACGCGCCGGCGCTGCCGGTCGCTGCGCGATCCCTGACCCGTCCCTCCAACGCCCGGCCGGCTGCCTCCGTCATCAAGACAAAGGAGGTTCACATGACACAGCTTCTCGACATTCACGCCGAAATCACCGAGCTGCGCGCCGAGCTTGCGCACTGCATCCTCACCCGCAAGGAGCGGCGGGACGGGCTCCGGCGCCTCGAAGAACTGCTCGCGGAAGCCGAGCGTCGGGGTCGCGAAGCGGAGGGGGCGTAAGCCCCTTTTTTTGTCAGCGACGGCGTCCCCGGCTGCTTATCCTCGCATGGCGTCCGGGAGAAGGCGCTGGAAGCGGTCTTCGCAAATACGGCGAAGGGCCTGTGGTCAGGCGCCGCGCGGGGGTGGCAGGCGCCCGATCCGTTTCAGGTGATCGTGAAGAATGCGATCGATCACGCGCAGCGGATGGGTCCGCTCTTCAGCTGCGATCTGCCGGACGACGAGGTCGATGGCGTCGGGAAGACGCAGCGCATAAGGGCGTGACGACGAGCGCTCGCCATAGGCATCGAAGGGGTTGCGCGAGATCTCCGGCTTCACCTTTGCCCTGGGCAACGGCCTCGATGCAGCGACGGTCGCCGGCTCTCCCTGGCTGGCGCCGGCTGTCGAGGCCGGCGCGTGCACGTGGTCTTCGTATTCCGGCGTCACGATAACCGGCTTGGAGGCCGGCTCGGCGGTTCCCACGGGGACGAGGCGCTGCGCGCGAAACGCGTCGCGAGGGAGGGCAGGGCGATCAGGGTGCGGGTCTTTTACCGGATCGCTCATGCCGCACTGTCGTCCTGCGTGACGCCCTGGCTAGCGGCGAGCAATTCGCGCACGACCTGATCGGCATTGTAGCGCGCCTTGCGGATCGACTCGTCCTTGTCGCTCATCTGGTAGAGCGTGCCATGTCCGCTCGTCATGGTGCGATAGGTGATGCGGCGGTAGAGCGCGTTGGCGCAGACGGGGACGTTCTCGGCATTGAGATAGGCGAGGACCTCGCGCAGCGGGCGGGTGTTGCGGTCGAGGCTGTCATACTCGTTGAAGAGGACGCGGTGCTGGCTCATCGGCAGCTTCGCCTCGTCGGCGTGCTGCTGGAGATTGCGGATGGTCCGAACGACCTGCGAAGCATCGAAGGTGTGGACCTTGCAGGGCAGAACGACGAGGTCGGCGCGGAGCGCTGATTGAACCAGTACGCTGCCGTAGTAGCCGGGGGTGTCCACGACGACGACGTCATAGCTGTCGAGACGCTCGATCGCCTGCGTCAATGCCTTCTCGTCGGGCGCACGCACCAGATCGACCCCTTCCGGGCTCAGACCGCGCGCGACCGACGAGGCGTGCCATTGATAGGAGGACCCCTGCGGGTCGGCGTCGACGATGGCGGTGGAGTAGCCATGCCTGGCGAATTCGCCGGCGAGGATGATGGCGACGGTGGTCTTGCCGCTGCCGCCTTTGGGGTTGGCGATGGCGAAGATGCTGGGCATGCGTCCCTCGGGTCGATGCGGCAGTGCCGCAATGGCTCACTCCGTTAATGACAACATACAATAAAATAGACAAACGACAACGCTGCAATGATGTCTTGTCGCTCTGTTGGATTCCGTCATTCTGGTGATGCGGCAATAACCGGAGACAGCAATGCGGCCTTGCCGAGGCGGGGCAATGCGGGATTACCGCATTCCATCACCCAGACAATAACGTATTCGCGAAATGCGGCATTGTCTCAAATAGATAGAACGGCAATGGGTGAATGCGTTATGCCCTGGCCTGCCCTGCAGAGCGCTTTGCGGCGTCGAGTGATCCACAAGGGGGGCGCTTCGCGCCATGCGGCCGGTGGATTCATACGGACTGCTCCTGCGGGCGTTGCCGCCCTTTATGCGCAGACTTCTAACATTCAGTGTATTAGATATTGATTGACAAGATACCGGTTTGTGGGCCAAACCCGGGGAGGCTGCTGAACGCAGCCATTGCGCTGACGCGCGCATGCTGCCGATCCTGGTCGGATCGGCAGGAGTTCGGCTCTCGGGTTGCACCCGTGAGCCGGTTCGCCGTGAAGGGAAGGGGAAGCTGGCCTTGGCCCATTCCGCCGCAATGCCAAGACGCAAGCCCCGGCTCCGGACGGAGTTGTCCGATGCGGATGAGGCGCGCCTCATCGAGGCGGTCGCGCTGTTCGGGCTGCCGAAGGCCGAGGTGGTGCGGCGGCTGATCCGGGCTTCGATCCAGGCGGGACCGGCGCTCTCGGCCGAGAACACCAAGGCGGTCGTCGCGCTCGCCAGCCAGGTCCGCATGGTCGGCCGCAACCTGTCGCAGGTTCTGAAGGCGATCCATCGCGGCCAGGCCGTGCGCATCGAGGACACCGAGCCAGTCTGGCGTGGGCTTCACGAGGTGGTCGCCGCGATCAATGACGAGCTCACCGAGATGACGGTGGCCTATGGCTCAAAGCTGCGGCGCGAGGCGAAGCTCGCACTGCCGGAGGAGATCAAATCATGAGCCGCACCGCGCAGATCGAGTGGTGGCTGGAGCAGGTGGAAGCCGCGCGCCGCACGCTCGATGCAGGGCGCGATGAGCGGCGCCGGCCGCGTCGGTCGGGCGCACTCGACGATGAGCTCCGGCCGAAGGCTGCGCGGGCAGCGCCCGCGCCGGGCGCGACGCCGGCGCATGTGATCATTCGCGGCGCGACGCTATCGGGCGGACTGGACGAGGAGCGGCGTCGCAGGCTGCCGGCGCCGTCCGGCGGCGGAGCAGGGCGACAGGCTGCTTCCCCGAGGTCCGGCTCGGCCGCTACACCCATCGAGGGCGGTCTTTCCGGCGGGGGTGGCGGGCAGGGCGGCGGCGGATCGCTCGCCCGCGCCCGGCAGCTCGCGTCGGGCTATCAGCCCGCCGTGGTCAAGGTGCTGTCCTATGCGACCGGCGTCACCCGGGCGACGAAGACTGCCCAGTACGCCCAGCGCGAGGATGTCCCGGTCGAAACCCATGACGGCCGGATCCTGTCGGATCACGAAGCCGTCGCCGATGAGATCAAGGACTGGTCGAAGGATTTCGATAAGCGCAAGCCCAGCCATGATGTCGTCACCGTCCGCCTCAAGCTTCATGGTGTGCCTGACACGGCCGAGGGGCGTGAGAGCTACGCGAAGGCCATCGCCGCCGGATTCGAAGGTCATCGTCATGCCTCCCGTATCGACCGGCTGCCGTCCGGCGAGCTCGATGCCCATATCGTCACCGCCGCGGCGGGAGGACCGAAGGAGCGTTTCCGTGTTCGCGTTGAGCGGATCGGCACGGCGGAGAACGGCTTCGACCAGAAGCGGTTCGATTACCGATCCGAGGCGGTGATGAAGGCGCGCATCCATGCCGCCGCGGGTATTCCGGAGCATGCCATCTCCCTCGGTCCGGGAAAGCCACAGCATGGACGCGAGGGTGTGACCTGGCAGTTGAACAGGTTGGTCGAGCGCCGGGGGCCGCTGGTCGACGATAGCGGCAGGGCCATCGGCGACGTCGCCGCCGCCCGCAATGCCGCCAAGGAGTGGGGCCGGTCGCTGCGTTCGCAGTCGCCCCGCGACACGATGCACCTGATGCTGTCGTCGAAGGCGGGCCCCGACCCGGAGGCGCTGCGTCGTGCCGCTCGGGCCTTCCTGCACGATCGGTTCGCGGACCATCGCTTCCTGTTCGGCGTGCATGTCGACCGGGAGAGCGACGGGCACATCCACATCCATGCCGTCATCACGATGAAGAACGAATCCGGGCAGAAGATCCACCCGGGGCCGAGCGAGTTCCGCGGCTGGCGCGAGAGCTACGCGCAGCATGCGCAGGCGGAGGGCCTCAAGATCGTCGCGACCTCGGCGATGGAGCGGGCGTCGGCGCAAAGCTACGGCGCGCGCGACAAGGCGATTGTCGATGTCGCCGAGCGTCCGCGTCCGGCACGCGAAGCGCGGGATCGCGCCTATGCCGGGGACCCGGCCAACCAACGTCTCATCGACAACGCCCGGCAGCGGATCGCCGCGGCGCGGACCAATCCGATCAGGCTGCCCACCTCCGAGCCCGAGCGGCGTGTGGTCAATGAGAGCCTCAATGCCTGGAGCATGGTGGCGCGCGAGCAGCCCGACAATACTGTGGCGAAGCACATGCTCGAGCGGCTGACGATGGCGGAGACGGTCGGCACTATTCTTCACACCATCGGAAAGCGGGTGGATCATCTCACCAAGGAGGACCAGCACATGGCGATCACGTCGGAGCAGATGGCGAAGGATCTTCGCCTCATGAACGAGGCGGTGTCGCGCACCGGCGACCTCCTCGATGGCGAGACGAAGCAGCAGTTCCGGGAGACGTCGGCGCGTTATCTCGAGACGCTGGCCAATCGCGTCGACCTGCAGCGCGCCCAGGAAAGTGGTGCACGGCAGCTCTCGCGATCCGAGGTCGAGGCGATCGCCGGGCCCAATGCGGATCGGCTGATCGCCCACGCCCAGCAGGTTCGCATAAAAGAAGATCGAGAAGCGGCCTCGGCCGAAAGGCTGGCCGATCGCGCGATCGAAGCCGAGCGGCGCCAGGAAGGCCGGGGCGGGCTCGACCCGCAGTCGCAGCGCGAGCTGACGGCCGAGAGGGCAATCGTCCGAGGCTCACAACAAGCCGCAGCCCGCGAGGCGCGCGAGGCCGCCGCTGCCGTTGAAGCCGCGCGTGTTCTCGCCGAGCATCCCGCGCAGCCTTTGCCGCAGACGCTGATCCAGACGGACGCGCTGGCGCAGCTACGGGCCGAGCAAGAGAAGATCGTGCGGGAGATCGAGGCGGAGCGTGCCGAGGCCCAATCCATCAAAGGGCAGCGGACTACCTGAACATCACACACTCTGCTTTTGATTAGCGGAGTAATTTGCTGCGAAGCGCCATCGCAATTGCGTGAGGCTTATTGACCGCGCCGAGCTTCTCGCGGGCGGAGACAATGTGTTTGGTCACGGTTGACCGCGAAATCCCGAGGATGACGGAAATCTCCCAGTCGGTCTTGCCCTCGGATGCCCACAGGAGGCAGTCGAACTCTCTTGGCGTAACCTTGCCAATGAGACGCTTTCGGCTCTCCTTGTAGTGCAGGAGATTGCCGACAGCGTAGTTTGCGACGAAGCTCAAGGCGGCGCGGCCTTCTGCACCAATGTCGGCATGGCACCCGCCGAATGAAACGGCAGCGACGCGCCCGTCAAGCATCGTCACGGGGACGACATATCCGACCCGGAGGCCAAATTCAGATGCCTCCCCTTGGATCAGCGCGACATCCTTTGGAAAATCGCAGGAGGTGTATGCCTCTTGCCAATCAAAAGGGTTTCGATCGTGCTGCAGCCGATGAACGATGGGATCGCGAAAGACGTAGCCTCGGTCGTTGTAGCGTCCAGCCCATTCCAAGGGAAACCGCTGGAACAGGATCCGCGACTTGATCTCCTCTGGTGACACGCGGGCAGAGGGTACTACCCCACCGAATAGCGTGCTGAACCCATAGTCGGACGCAATCTCCATCAAGCACTGCTCGACTTGGCCCGCTTCGGTCGAGCGTTCGACACGTTCAATGAACTGCCAGGTCTGGTCGCGTGCCTCGTTCAATTGCCATTGCCCTCTGCAGATAGAACTGAAATCTGCGTTGGTGGTGTTCGATCGATGCCATCTCGGCCCAACGCGCCGCGCCGCTGTCTGGTCATGGCGTCTGTCCGCTTGGACGGTGTCCCGAGACTTGCAGGTGTCGATCAGTTCTCGTTGTCCAGACGAGCAGCATCCTTCGCGGTAAGAGGCTGGAACGTAGGACGGTGCCGTTTGAAGCGTGACCGCACGGGTGAGCCGTGCATGACTAAGAACCGACTATCCCGACTCAGACTTTGACCCGTGTTAAAGAACGCCGTCCAAGAAGCGCCCGGCAACAAGGTCTGTGGCTTGGGGGCGCGCCACGCGCCGCGCACTGCCAGCGGTTCGCCGCCATATTGTCTGACGAGATGGCGCGCTTCGCGCTTCCGGCCTCTCGATAGTTGAAGCGCACTGGAACGCCCCCGATCCTGACGGGCCGAAGATCGCCTGTCGATCTGCGCAAGCGGGATCGGGCATGGCGCGTGTAGAACGCCATGCCCGATCGTCGTCCCATTGATGTCCGAAAAGCCCGGACGGAAATCGGTGTTCAGCGTCTTCTGGCTATTCCCGTGCCAGACTGATGCGGCCATCAAGCTCGTATCGAGCAGGCGGGAGCTTGCGGCCTCAGGCCGCCTCAGCCCTCTCTGGCACGGCCAGGCCGAGCCAGTCCTTGTAGAAGGTGTCGATGTCGGGCTCGAAGTCGCGGATCACCGGATACCAGGGCGTCGGCGCCTCGACGTCATGGAGCGTGCCGCATTCCGGGCAATAATATTCGCGCAGCACCTGCCAGGTCGAGGTCTGCGCCATCAGGCGCGGATAGATTTCCTCGAGCTTCTGCTGCGTATCGCGAACATGGACCTTCGCGAAGAGCTTCCAGTTCTGGCGCCAGTCGCAGAAATCATGCCCGCATTCGGAGCGGATTTTCCATTGCTTGTTGTCCTTGCGCTGCACGATGAAGAGCTTTGGTCCGAGCGGCAGCACGATCCTGTCGTCCCACGGCACGCGATCCTGCAGGATCTCCATGTAGGTGACGAAGCGCTCGGGATCCTTGAGGAACCAGGGTGAAGTCGTGGCGCGTCTCGACGATCGCGAGTTTGCCGCAACGTCGGCGTTGGAGCGTGGGTCGAAACGTCGCCGCCCAGGCCGAGCGAGGATGTTTGCCGGTTGCTTAGTGGGATCAGACTCCCGAATGGAGAATTGTGCAGATATCACGACACCCGCCAGAGCAATCACGTATGGCAGGAGCGCAGTTCCAGCGTGCGCCTCAAACCTTATCCGCCAATTGATGGAGTGGCTCAGCAGCGTTGCGTTGATCAGAACCGCTACCCAAGGTCATCGACGTCGCTAAATGACCGCTCGGCGCTGGAACAAGTCCCCTTGATGCAGACGACTGTGATTATCATGTGTGAGCTTGAGAAGCAGTTCGCACGATAGACAACAGTACCGTTGCTGTCCGACAGCGTTTCGACCTTCGCGGTCGGACAGCCGGCCTTAAGCAAGACAGACTGGAAGTCGCCATCTTTCGCGATCCCGTCGGTCGGGATTCCAATAGACACCGTAATGGCGAGGATAATAGCTCCAACGAATTGTCCCAGGGGCCGCCGGAAGTTCAGTACCTCAATCATCTCAGGAACGATTGGTTTTGAATTTCCGTGATCCTGAATCGGCCATCGATGCGCGTGACGATGCTCCCGAGCGGTTCGCAGGTTCTGATCGTCTTGTTCATCGCCCGATTTGCCACCTTTGAGACAGTGGCCACCTGATAAACTTGTGCTGCCGGTGAAGTAATCCATGATCTGCCCTTAATCCAGAGAGGTGCGGCGCGGCCGGAGTGCGTTGGCCATGACGCTGACAGATGACAGCGCCATGGCCATGGCCGGTCAGCTTCGTGATGCGAATGATTGCCTGCCGCACGCCCGGACCGCCGGGGGAGCCGCCACCTTGATCCGAACGGCGATGGCGAGAGGTCCGTCCGCTTTTCCGTCGATCGCTACGAAGATCGCCGTCGCACCCTGCACCCGTAGCCGCTCGACTTCGACGGCCAAGGCCGACAGCTCGACTTCCGCTTCCGCCATGATGCGATGACTGCCAGGGGCGAGCTTCCTGCCTTCGACCGACCCGCCGACGCCCTTGCCGACCGAACTGCCGAAATCCCGCGCTTCGCCGAACCGGTTGCCGCGTTCCTTTGGCGCATCCACGATCGCGGAGGCAAGTCGATGGTTTGTCGCCGAGGTCGGTTGTTCTCGGATACCCGTCGTGGAGGGCAGATGATTGGCATGTTGCTGCATGACACTCTCCCCATTCACGCGTCGTAACTGACGAACGACATCATGCCGGTCGCCATGTGGTAGAGATGGTGGCAGTGGAGCGGCCAGCGGCCGGGGTTGTCCGCGTCGAATGCCACGGTCACGCGCGCCATCGGCGGCAGCAGGACGGTGTCGCGCAGCGCGCCGCCAACCGTCTTGCCGTTGATGCCGACCACCTGGAATGCGTGCCCGTGCAGGTGCATCGGGTGGGCCATCATGGACATGTTCGCCAATGCGACCTCAACGCGCTCTCCCCGCTTGATCTGCAGCGCGTCGCCCCCTCCGATACCCCAGCTATAGTCCGCCATGTTGCCGGTGAGGGTGAGCGCGAAGCGGCGGTCGGCGGCGCGCTGCGCCAGCGGTTCGATTGCGCGCAGCCTCTGCTCGAGGTCGAGCCCGAGCACCGGTCCCTTGGCCTGTCCGAGCACGGGAATCTTGGCGATGGCTGCGCCGGCGGATGCGAGGATGATCCCCGCTCGTTCTGCGCTGCCCTCGCGAAGGGCGAGGATTGGGTACGAACCGCCCGCCATCGGCAGGGCCAGCCGGATATCCAGTCGCTGGCCCATGGAAATCGGGAAGGACCGGCCGGCGATCGGCTGGACCGCTTGACCGTCGACTGCGATCAGTTCCCCATCCAGCCTTCCAGTATCGATGGTGAAGGCGGTCGCCGTTGCGCCGTTGATGATGCGCAGGCGCACCCGGCCGCCCTTGTCGACCGTCACGACCTCAGGGTCACCCAGCGTGCGGTCATTGGCGAGATAGGCGTCATAGTCGATGTCGTTGAGGTCCATCGCCATGCCCGGCATGCCTTGCATCTGGCCCGTCGCGCCGGAGGCCGTCATGCCGGCCATGCCCTTCATCGCATCGCTCCGGCCCATCGCGCCGTGATCCATCGACATGCCGCCGGCGGCAGGGCTTCCTTTGAGCTTCGCGAGCAGTTCTTCCGCAGGCGTGAACGAAAAGTCGTGCAGCAGGATCACCACCTCCTGCTCGTCCCGCTGCCGGTCGGCGGCGGTCCGGACGATCAGCGGCGCCGCCAGCAGGTTCTGCTCCTGCAGCGTATGGGCGTGCATCCAGTGTGTGCCTCCGGCGCCGGCCGGGAACGTGTAGCGGCGAGTTTCGGAGGGTCCCAGGAGCGCGGCGGGATTGTCCGGCACGCCGTCCATCGGCCAAGGCGGTGTCAGGCCGTGCCAATGGATCAGCGTCGGCTCGCCGATCCGGTTGGAGAGGGCGACGTCGAAGCTGCTCCCGGCATCCAGCGTCAGGCCCGGCGTGCCATCGGGTTGGGCAAGCCCGAACACGCGCGCGGCCTTGCCATTGACCTCGATGGTCCGACTGACCACGCCAAGCGGGCGCGGCGTAGCGTTTGACGCGGGCGGCGGAGCATCGGGCACGGCCTGCGCCCAGGCGTTGATTGGATGGAAGGCGGCTGATGTGCCGAATGCGGCCACTCCGGCCATCATCCGGTTCAGAAAGTGACGACGATTCATGGTGTGGGTCCTTGTTCCCTTGCCGGTAGCAGGCCGGCTGACTGATCATGCGAATGCGCATAGAGCGACCCGATGCCAGTGCAGCATCGGGTCAGGTCTGATCAGGCACGGGTTCGAGGAGGACCGAGGGTGGGTGGAAAAGCTAGGCCGCGGACGATCTCATCACGCTGTGCGTAACGCGCAGTGAGCACGATGCGCTGCGGGACTGTCGTACCCGGTGCAGCGAGCGCTACGACACAGGATGCGCAGGCACTGCTGCAACAGAGCGTATGGTCGACAGCGTGAGAATGACCTTGGAGCCCATCGCCGCTGATGGCAGCCTGAAACTCGCCGCTTACCATCATGGTTGCTTGCTCGTGGCGGACAAGGTCGTGACACGGCATAGCCTGCGCGCTGACGACAGGCGCAACCAGCAGCGCGATCGCGACCAGAAAGGCCAGCAACGCTCTCATCTGTCCTATCGTTTGCAACCTGACGCTCATGCCCGACCCCTGCCTCCTCAAGAAGGCACCCTCCGCACAATTCCACCTTGACCCACATCAATGGCCTCTCTGAGGCGTTCTCTCGTCACGAGAACTTGTCCCTTTGCGAGGCCCTTGGGCCGGGACAGCCGATCCGGCCTTGGCTCACGTCTCATTCGGCGGCGAGCCGGCCGGCGACGGACTTCGAGCTCGCGGAGTCGGACGCCGCAGCAGTCGACGACAGCCCCCACCCCTTGACCAGGCCATAGATGGCCGGGATCACGATCAGTGTCAGCAGGGTCGAGGAGACCATGCCGCCAATCATCGGGACGGCGATCCGCTGCATGATTTCCGAACCCGCTCCCGTGCTCCAAAGGATCGGGATCAGTCCGGCCATGATGGCGACCACGGTCATCATCTTGGGCCGCACGCGCTCGACGGCCCCTTCCATGATGGCATGCTGGAGATCGGCCCGCGTCAGACTTCGGCGCGCCGCCTCAGCGACCGCACGCTGTTCGCTCCAAGCGTGGTCGAGGTAGATCAGCATGATCACACCCGTTTCCGCGGCCACGCCGGCGAGCGCGATGAAGCCGACAGCGACCGCAACCGACATGTTGAAGCCGAGCCACCACATCAGCCAGAGGCCGCCGACCAGCGCGAACGGCAGCGACAGCATCACGATCAGCGTCTCGGTAATCCGGCGGAAGTTCAGATAGAGCAGCAGGAAGATGATCAGCAGCGTGACCGGGACGACGATCTTCAGCCGGGCCTCCGCGCGCTCCAGATATTCGAACTGACCGCTCCACGAGACATAGGTCCCGGCCGGGAACGCGATCTGCGTCGCGACGGCGCGCTGCGCTTCGGCGACATATCCGCCGAGATCGCGGCCGGCGATGTCGACATAGATGTAGATGGCGAGCTGGCCGTTCTCCGTGCGGATCGAGGTCGCCCCGCGGGTGAGCTGCACCTTGGCGACCTCGCCGAGCGGCACGGTCCCGCCGTTCGGCAACGGCACCAGCACATTGCCGGCGATCGAGGACGGGTCGCTGCGGAAGTCGCGCGGATAGCGGATGTTGACGCTGTAGCGCTCGCGCCCCTCTACCGCTGTAGTGACCGCATCGCCGCCGAGCGCCGTTGCGATCACATCCTGCACGTCGCCGATCATGAGCCCGTAGCGCGCGAGTGAACTCCGATCCGGGATGATATCGAGATAATAGCCGCCGATCACCCGCTCGGCATAAGCGCTCGACGTGCCGGGAACCTTCTTGACCACGGTCTCGATCTGCCGCGCCGCGGTCTCCATCTGCGTCAGGTCCGTGCCGAATACCTTGATGCCGACGGGCGTGCGGATCCCTGTCGAGAGCATGTCGATACGGGCCCGGATCGGCATGGTCCAGGCATTGGAGACACCGGGGAACTGGAGCGCGGCGTCCATCTCGGCCTTCAGGCTGTCGATGGTGACGCCCGGCCGCCATTGATCCTTCGGCTTCAGGTTGATGATGGTCTCGAACATCTCGGTCGGCGCCGGATCGGTCGCCGTCAGTGCGCGTCCCGCCTTGCCGTAGACCGTTTCGACCTCGGGGAAGGACTTGATGATGCGGTCCTGGGTCTGGAGAAGCTCCGCGGCCTTGGTGACCGAGATGCCCGGCAATGTCGTGGGCATGTACATTAGCGTGCCCTCGTTCAGATTCGGCATGAACTCGGAGCCGAGCTGCGTGGCGGGCCACCAGGAGGCGCCGAGTGCCGCGAGCGCGACGAGGATCGTCAGCATCTTGGCCTTGAGCACGCCGCGAATGACCGGCCGGTAGATAAAGATCAGGAAGCGGTTGATCGGATTCTTGTGCTCCGGGACGATCCGCCCCCGGACGAAGATCACCATCAGCGCCGGCACCAGCGTCAACGAGAGCAGCGCGGCCGCCGCCATCGAGAAGGTCTTGGTGAAGGCGAGCGGCCCGAACAGGCGGCCCTCCTGCGATTCCAGCGTGAAGATCGGCAGGAACGAGACGGTGATGATCAAAAGGCTGAAAAACAGCGCCGGGCCGACTTCCCTGGCCGCTTCTATCAGAACCTCGACGCGGGGCTTGTCGGGCGGCGCCCGCTCAAGATGCTTGTGAGCGTTTTCGATCATCACGATGGCGGCGTCGATCATGGCGCCGACGGCGATGGCGATGCCGCCAAGGCTCATGATGTTGGAACCGAGGCCGAGCAGTTTCATCGCCACGAAGGCCATCAGCACGCCGACCGGCAACATCAGAATGGCAACCAGCGCGCTTCGGACATGCAGGAGGAACACGATCGACACCAGCGCGACGATGACGCTCTCCTCAATGAGCGTTCCCTTCAGTGTTTCGATGGCCGCGTCGATGAGTTGCGAGCGGTCATAGACCGGGACGATCTCCGTGCCCTTGGGCAGGCTCGGCATGATCTCCGCAAGGCGCGTCTTGACGTTGTCGATGACGTCGAGCGCGTTCGCCCCGAAGCGCTGCAGGACGATGCCGCTCGCGACCTCGCCTTCGCCGTTGAGCTCGGTGATGCCGCGCCGCTCGTCGGGGCCGAGCTCGACATAAGCGACGTCGCGCAGGAGGACAGGCGTGCCGCCGTCATTCTTGAGGACGATCTGCTCGAGATCGCCGACGCCCCTGAGGTAGCCGCGGCCGCGGACCATGAACTCGAACTCGGACAATTCGACGGATCTGCCGCCGGTGTCCATATTGCTCGCCCGGACGGCCTCGCGGATCTTCTGGAGCGGGATGCCGAAGGCGCGCAGGCGCTGCGGGTCGACCACGATATTGTACTGCTTGACGAAGCCGCCGACGCTGGCGACCTCGGCGACGCCTTCCGCCTTGGCGACCCCGTAGCGGATGGTCCAGTCCTGAAGCGAGCGCAGTTCGGCCAGCGTGCGCTCCTTGGCGATGACGGCATATTGGTAGACCCAGCCGACGCCCGTCGCATCCGGGCCGAGGCTGGGCGTGACGCCCTGCGGCAGGCGTTGCGCCGCGGCATTCAAGAATTCCAGGACACGACTGCGCGCCCAATAGGGATCGGTGCCGTCCTGGAAGATCACATAGACGAAGGAGACGCCGAAGAAGGAGAAGCCGCGCACGACTTTCGACTTCGGGACCGTCAGCATCGCCGTCGTCAGCGGATAGGTGACCTGGTCCTCGACGACCTGCGGCCCCTGGCCAGGATATTCGGTATAGACGATGACCTGCACGTCGGAGAGGTCGGGAATGGCGTCGAGCGGCGAGGTCCGAATGGCGTAGACGCCGGCCGAGACGGCGAAGACCGTACCGATCAGGACAAGCATCACATTGCGCGCCGACCAGGCGATGAGGCGACCGATCATTTGGGAACCCCGCCGTTGAGGCCACTCAGTGCCGCCTTGAGGTTGCTTTCGGCATCGATGAGGAAGTTCGCCGCGACGACGACCTTGTCGCCCGCCGTGACGCCGTCCCGGATCTCGACGTAGTCCGCGTCCCGGCGGCCGAGCTTGACCGGGCGAGGCTCGAAGCGGCCCTCGCCCTTGTCGATGATCACGACTTGGCGCATGCCGCTGTCGATCACGGCGCTCGCTGGCACGGTGACGACCGAGGCCGCGGCGCCGGTGGCGATGTCGGCATCGACATACATGTCGGGGCGCAGGATCCCGTCGGGATTGGCGAGTTCGACGCGCACGCGGGTGGTGCGCGTCTCCTTGTTGACCTGCGGATAGATCATCGCGACCTTGCCCGCGAACACCCGGTCGACGAAGCCGCGAGCGCGCACCGAGACGGGCTGCCCGAGCGCGATCATCGGCAGATCGCGCTCGGCGACATCGACCAGCGCCCAGACGATGGAGACATCCGCAAGCCGGAACAGGACGTCTCCGGGAGCGGCCTTCATGCCCTCGACGGCATTGCGCTCAAGCACGACACCGTCGCGCGGAGCAGTCCAGGTGACCAAGCGGGGAACCTTGCGCTGGCGTTCTATCTCGGCGATCGCGTCCGCCGGAACACCGAGGTTCTCAAGGCGCAGGCGCGCGCCGCCGGCGAGGGCGTCGCGCCCGGCGCCGTTGAGATCGGTCAGATAGAGCGCACCGGCGGCGGTGACCTCCGGCGAATAGAGGCGCAGGAGGGCCTGGCCTTTTTTCACCCGGTCGCCCGTCGTCACTTCGGACACGTTCTCCACGAAGGCGTCGGAGCGCACAGCGACGACGACGATCCGCCGTTCATCGAGCTGGATCGTTCCGGAGCCGCGGATGGGGACCGAAAGGACGCGCTGCTGCGCGGGCTCGGAGCGCACACCGGTGCGTTGCAGACGACCTGGACTGACCCTGACGGTGCTCCCGTCATCGTCCTCGCCCGCATAGACCGGGATGTAGTCCATCCCCATGGAATCTTTCTTCGGCACCGGCGAGGTGTCGGGCAGGCCCATCGGGTTGCGGTAATAGAGGACGCGCTTGGTTCCTGCCGCTCCCGAGACTGCGGACACGTCTTCCAGCGCATCCTCGAAGCTGACATCCTCGCTGGCATGGACCGGCCGAAAGGCACGCCCATCCGCCGTCTTGCGGGGCTCGGCGGCGTAGAACGGTCTGCCATCGGGGTCGCGATAATAGATCACTGGTCCCGACACCACCTGCGCGGCTCGGGCGGATGGAAGCGGAAACGCCCCGAGTTCCGGCAATCGGAGCTCATGGCGGCCGGCGTAGTATCCCCCGGCCCCCGCCGCCGTCAGGGCGGCGAGGGTGAGGACCACCGAAGCGATCCGGGGTCTCATGGGATGGCCTTGAGAACCAGCTTGCTCTCGACCGTATCGGCCTCGCCCTGCACCTTGGCGCCGAGCGAAAGCTGCCATCCGCCGGCCATGCTGAGATTGGCCTTGAACTGGTAGGTCCCCGGCTCCGCGCCGGGCATCGGCGTCACCTTGGTCGCCATCTCCTGCATGCCCTCGGGGGCCATATCGAGCCGAGTGGCAAAGATGACGGCGTCCGGCACGGGCTTGCCGATCTTCTTGTTGATCAGGCGGACCGCAATGAGGGCGTCGCCCTTCTTGATATCCGTCTGGACGAGCTGGAATTCGTAGTCGCTCGCGGCAGCGAAGGCGGACGTCAGAGGCATGGCCAATGACAGGCCGAGAAGCGCCGCGCCAAGGGCGCGCGCGGAATTGAACGTGGTCATGTGTCGTTCCTGGAGTCTCAGAATGTCAGATCCACCGGAAAGGCGGAGTGGCGCGCGGCAGCACATGGCTGCGCGCAAGACCGCCGGCAGCACCCAGGCTGCCCGACGATCCGCCGGCCCCAAAAAGCCGGCGCTGAGACCTAGATTCGCGGAGGTCGCATCAGCGGCGGAGGCGCCAGGCTGGCGAGCCGGGTGTCGGCCTTCAGGCCGAACAGTTTGCCCGCGTGCATCGGCAACGACCGCACGACGGCTGCCAGTGGTCCGCTTGAGAAGCACTTGGCAAAGCAGAGCGCCATCGACGGGCAGGTCGCCTTGCCGCAATCGGGTGTCTGTTGCTGCTGTTGGGAGGGGCAGCACGGCATGTCGTCGGACATCGCCGCATCCGACATGTCCATGTCCGACATCGCCATATCCGACGGCTCGACCATCGACACAGCCGCCATCATGCCGGCACCCGCAGGTGCAACGACGGGAGCAGCGACCATACCCACGATCGCCAGGATCGAGAGAAGTCGAAAGAGCCGGGACCGGATCATCGCATCCTAAATCTCACAATGGCTTGAGCGGCGAAAGAGCATTGCGTTCACGTTCTCGGCAGATACCGCAGCAATGACGGCCATCGTCAGGTCAAAGTCGCGTGGATAATTGTTTCGTCATCCTGAGCCGTCTAACACGTCGTACTCACGGCTTGGCGTTCAACAGCGGAAGCCTTGCAAGGAATTTTCGTGTGACTGCCGAGCACCAGCGTCGGAGCTTTTTCACATGATGCCAAAATGGTCCTTGCCATTCACGGCGTCACCCGTATTTTGCGATGCGATATGATGCACTCGCTTCGCTCATTCGTGATTCTTCTGACCGTGCTCGCCTTTTCGGTGACAAGCACGGGTTGGGGCATTGCGAGCAGCTTGATGGTATCGAGCGGCGGGAAAGGGCACCACGCGCCGATCGAAGCCAGCCATTCCAGCGGATCGCATGAGCACGGCGACAGCGACTTGGCCCAGAATTCCGCTTGTCTGGAAGCAGACGGCTCGGCCTGCGCTGCCAAGCATCAGCACGGCGATGAATCCAACTCCTGCTGTGCCATGGCCTGCCACACTGCAATTCCCGCCAGCGGATGCGCTATGGCGATCATCGCTTTTGTGCGGACCATCGATCATCCGTCGCTTGAGGCGGGTGTAAAGGGATCGTCCGCGACGCGCCTCGAGCGCCCGCCGAGATTCGCCGACGTCTGATCGTCGGCCGACTCCCTTCACGACCTCTGATCGCTGACGGACAAGATCCGTCTCCGTTTCCGTCTTCGGGTTTCTGCCGACGGCCTTCGCCGCTGCGTCTCCGCAGCCGCTGAAGATCGCTGTTCGATGCCGCGCGGCCATGCCGCTCAGGCCGACTGGGCCGATTCCGAGGATCTCCATGAAACCTGTCTTGATGACGGCCTTCGCCGTCGTTCTGTCCGCATGTTCCGGACCGCCCGCGATCGAGGTGGGGCCGAGCCCATCCGATGCGAGTTCGAGCGTGAAGCCCTTGCGCTACGCGCCCGTCACCGCGGGAACGGTTGATTACCGTCCGGTCGATCCGAAACCCTGGATCGAGCGCAATGAGCGCGTCGCTCCCAAGACGGGGGGCGAATGATGGCGCTCACAATCGATAGCCAGGCGAAGCCTCTTCCTGCGCCGCCTTGGAAGCGGCTTGTCGCGATCGGCGCCGTCGCCACGACACTGGGTGGCTGCGTAACCTTCACGCCGGACGGCGGCATGAGCCCGGTGTCGGCGGAGGTCTCGGCCGCGATCGGCAAGGACACCGTGAAGATCGCGTCCTCCGCCGAGGCGTCCGCGGTCCAGAGCCGCGTCAAGGCGCTCCTGGCCAAACCCCTGACCGCAGACGGCGCTGTCCAGCTTGCGCTCATCAACAATCGCGGTCTTCAGGCCGAGTACAATGCGCTCGGCATTTCCGAGGCCGCCTTCGTCGAGGCCAGCCTGCCGCCAAATCCGGTCATCGGGGTCGAGCGGCTTTCCACCGGTGCTTCGCTGGATATCGAACGTCGCGTGGTCGCCAACATCCTGGCGCTCCTGACACTTCCGGCCCGCAGCGACATCGCCAGGACGCAGTTCGAAGCCGCCCGGCAGAAGGCAATCGAGGCAACCTTCCGCACTGCGGCGGAGACCCGCCGCGCCTACTACCGCGCTGTGGCGTCGCGGCAGACCGCGTCCTTCCTCGAGCAGGCACGGGTCTCGGCTGATGCAGCCGCCGACCTCACGCGCAAGCTCGGAGAGACAGGCGCCGCGAAGAAGCTCGACCAGGCGCGAGCGAGTTCCTTCTACGCAGAGGTGTCCAACGAGCTTGCCCAGGCTCGATTGAAGGTCGGGACGGACCGCGAGGCCCTGACCCGCATCCTGGGCCTGTGGGGGCCCGACGTCGACTACAGATTGCCGGGTCAGCTCCCGGGCATGCCCCGCATCCAGACCGCACAGCAGGTCGAAGTCGATGCCATTCGAAAGCGCGTCGATCTCATCGCGGCGCGCCTCGAGCTCGATGCCATGGCCAAGACCCTCGGGCTGACCGAGGCGACGCGGTTCATCTCCATGCTCGATGGTGGCTGGCGCGGCAACTACGAGCGATCGACCGTGGACGGCGTACGGGAGAGCTCGTCGCCGCGCGGCTTCGAGCTCGAAATCCAGATCCCGATCTTCGACGGCGGCGAAGTCAACGTGCGCCGATCGCGGGAGACTTACATGCAGGCGGTCAACCGCCTGATGGAAAAAGCCGTGAACGTGCGCTCGGAAGCGCGCGCGGCCTATCTCACCTATCGCGGCAGCTACGACATCGCCCGCCAGTATCAGAACAGCATTCTGCCGCTACGCCGGACGATCAACGAGCAGGCCCTGCTCGAATACAACGGCATGCTGATCGACGTCTTCGAGCTTCTGACGACGGCGCGGGAAAGCATCGCCACCAACGTCGCGGCGATCTCCGCCAAGCGCGACTTCTTCATCGCCACCGTGGACTTCGAGACCGCGATCATCGGCGGAGGCAGTTCAGCCGGCTCGGCTGGCGAAGGCTCCGTCATGGCAGCGGCCGCCGAAGGCGGCGTGAACTGACCCGAGAAAGGAGACCATCATGACGATCTCACGTCGAAATTTCCTCGGCGCCTCCGGTGGCATGGCACTGATCAGCGCAAGCGCCGTCTCAGGCCGCGCCCAGGCGGCCGCGATCCCCGAAGCCGCCACCATGAAAGAGGCGGTCATGCAGCCACCGCTCGTTCCGACGAGCGGTCCGGACTACCAGCCCGTCGTCACGCTCAATGGCTGGACCCTGCCCTGGCGGATGAACGGCGACTGGAAGGAATTCCATCTCGTCGCCGAACCGGTCGTGCGCGAGTTCTCGCCGGGCATGGTCGGCCATCTGTGGGGCTATAACGGCCAGTCGCCCGGACCGACGATCGAGGCGGTCGAGGGCGACAAGGTCCGCATCTTCGTCACCAACAAGCTGCCGGAACACACCACCATCCACTGGCATGGCCAGTTACTGCCGAGCGGCATGGATGGGGTCGGTGGGCTGACCCAACCGCATATCAAGCCGGGCAAGACCTTCGTCTACGAGTTTCAGCTCCAGAAGAGCGGGACCTTCATGTACCACCCTCATGCCGACGAGATGGTCCAGATGGCCATGGGCATGATGGGCTTCTTCGTGGTGCATCCGAAGGATCCCGCATTTCGCCGCGTTGACCGGGACTTCGTGTTCCTGATGGCGGCCTACGACATCGATCCCGGCACCTATGTGCCGAAGGTCGCCGAGATGACCAACTTCAATATGTGGACCTGGAACAGCCGGGTCTTCCCCGGCATCGACCACATCGTTGCCGGCAAGGGCGATAAGGTCCGCATCCGGTTCGGCAATCTCACCATGACGAACCACCCCATCCACATGCACGGCTACGACTTCAAGGTGTCGTGCACTGATGGCGGCTGGGTTCCCGAGGGCGCTGCTTGGCCCGAGGTCACCATCGACTGCGCGGTCGGGCAGATGCGGGCCTTCGATTTCGTCGCCGACAAGCCCGGCGATTGGGCGATCCACTGCCACAAGTCGCATCACACCATGAACGCCATGGGCCACGACGTGCGCAACTTCATCGGCGTCGACAAGAAGGAGTTCGCCAAGAAGGTCCGCAAGCTCGTCCCCGACTACATGCCGATGGGCACGGCCGGCATGGCGGACATGGGCGAGATGGAGATGCCGCTGCCCGACAACACCCTGCCGATGATGACGGGCTTCGCCCAGTTCGGGGCGGTCGAGATGGGCGGCATGTTCTCGGTCGTCAAGGTGCGCGAGGGGCTCGCATCCGGCGATTACAAAGATCCGGGATGGTTCAAGCACCCGGAAGGTACGGTCGCCTTTGAGTGGAAGGGCGAACCGAAAAGAGCCGAACGCGAGCCTCCTGCCGCGTTCGACAAGTCGAGGACCGCCGAGTTCAACGTCGTGAAACCCGGCAAAAAATCCCCCCATGGCAATCATTGAGAAGGATTCCTACGTGCAACCACGATTCCTGATCGCCGCGCTTGCGGCCCTTACCCTGTCGACCGCAGCGCTGGCCGACGCTGGCCATTCCCATGGGGATGACCGCGCGTATGGCGAGCCTGGAGATCCCAAGAAAGCGGCGCGCACCATCCAGATCACCATGCGTGAATCGGACGGGAAGATGGTGTTCATCCCGAACAAGATCGACATCCGCAAGGGAGAGCAGGTCAAGTTCGCCATCCGTAACAATGGTGAGCTCGATCACGAGATCGTCGTCGGCACGCTCGACGAAAACCTCAAGCACATGGCCGAGATGATGAAGAACCCGGACATGGAGCATGACGATCCCAACGCCAAGCGCCTAGCACCGAAGAAGACCGGCGAAATTGTCTGGAAGTTCACCAAGGCCGGGGAGTTCGACTTCTCCTGCCTCATCCCCGGTCACCGGGAATCCGGCATGACCGGCACCATCATCGTCAAGTAGTTGCACTCAACAAAGGAGCATAATTATGCGTAAGCTTATAATGGCAGCGGCGATCTCCGCGTTTTCGACCGCTGCCTTGGCGCAGGCGGCTCCGGTCGATGGACAGATCACCAAGATCGACCAGGCCCAGGGCAAGGTCACGCTCAAGCATGGGCCGATCAAGAACCTCGACATGGACGGCATGACGATGGTGTTCGCCGTCGCCGACCCGGCCATGCTGAAAGCGGTCAAGGTCGGCGACAAGGTGAAGTTCGAGGCGGATCGGGTGAGCGGCCGTCTGACGGTCACCAAGATCGCCAAGGCGAACTAACATCTCGCTATCCCGGGGAGCGCTGCGGCGCTCCCCGTCCACTGGAGGACCACCCGATGAACATGGACCGCAGACGCGTGCTCCTGCTCGCAGGCGCGACGCTGCTCGCGCCAGCGGCTGCCAGTGCCGCCAGCCAACCTTTGGTCACGGTCTACAAGGACCCGTCCTGCAATTGCTGCGGCGCCTGGGCCGAGCACATTGCGAAGGCCGGCTTTTCCACGAAGATCGTCGAGGAGCCAAGGATTAACGCAATCAAAGTTCGCTTTGGGATTCCCTCGGCGCTCTGGTCCTGCCACACGGCCGAGGTCGAAAACTACCTTCTCGAAGGCCATGTTCCAGCCACGGCTTTGATCCGGCTCCTGGCTGCGCGTCCGTCCGTACGCGGCATCGCCGTTGCCGGCATGCCGGTGGGATCGCCAGGCATGGACGTCGCGGGGATGGAACCGGAGACCTACGACGTGATGGCTTTCGGTTCCGAAACGCCAAACCTGTTCATGCGCTTCCGTGGCGCCAGCCCGATTCCGAGCTGAGAGCACAACCATGGACGAACGATCGGTGAGCATTCGGAAGGCAAGCCGGCTAACCAGAACGCTCCTGGTCGCACGCCCTGCAGCAGGCTATTCCGTGGTCCAGCGGCTCTTGCATTGGGGCGTGGTCCTGCTGTGCCTGACCCAGATTCCCACGTCATGGGCCATTGCCCGCACCCACATGACGCATGCCTTCATGCAGCCGGCTCCATTCGACCTCTTCCTGCACCGCGTCCACGCCTGGGGCGGCTGGCTTATTCTGGCCTTCGCAGTAGTCCGTATCGGCCTCAGATATCTTCATGGTGTCCCGCCGCTGCCAGCGGCCTCCTCGCAGATCACGCGTTGGGGGACAGCGGTTAGTCACGCGCTACTGTACGGCCTGCTCTTCGCGCTGCCCATTACCGGCACCGGCGCCATGTATGTGAACAGCGCTGCCTTTGCCCCAATCCATCGGGTTCTCACATGGTCGCTGCTCGCCGTCGCGGTCGTTCACGCCGTCGCGGCACTCTGGCACCATCTCATCCGACGCGACGAGGTTCTTCGTCGAATGATCACCGGGGTTCGAACCGCGAAATGACCACGAATGGGTCAGACGCGGTCCTGACTGGCGTCTTCTAAATCAGGACCGCTCAATACACAGGCCAGCCCCCATCGAGTCGACAATGACACGCGAGTGGAAAATCGGAACAGGCGCAATTCTACTTTCCGCTTGTTTGACACCAGCGTTCGCCGCCGATGATGACAGTCTCGTGCGAATTCTTGCGAAAGCGGATATTGCTCACAATTTTGTGGTGTATTGCGCTCAATATGATCCATCGATCATTGAAAGGACAAGAGGCAGTGTCGGCGATGCGCAACAGCTCATGCTGCACGTTCGAAGTGACGTGATCTCTGGCTTGCCTCAAGCTGAGGCGTTGGAAGTTGTGGTCCGTTCGGCGAATGCAGCGCGCATCGGTGTGTTGCTCGCTATCAGAGAGCGCTACGGACCGACGCAAAGCGAAGAAAGCGCGCGACTTGCTAACTGGTGTAAAAGATCAGCAGCGCCTTCGGTAAAAGAATTCGTCAGTAGTCACGACGATCATCATGATGCGTTTGATGCGGAAATTGCGAGGGCAAAGGAGGACCTGCAGCTCCCTAACAAACATCCTTCCTTCAAGTGAGCCAAATGAATGTAGCCGAAACGCCAGACGTGAAATTTCTCACATCGGCGGCCGCGACTCCTCACTAACGTTTAGCTTTCTGGGTGAGTGCCTCAAAGGAGATCATCGTGAGAATCTACAAACTCTTCGCCTTTGGCGCTTTCGCAATCGTTGCCACAACACCTGTCATGGCGGATTCCTATTCGCCGACGTTGGCAGGAAGGGAACGCGCGCGCCACGAGTTCCGGGATGTCCAGCGTGGGGCTTATCCGAGGGGTCCTGCGCCACAGCTGACCGCACCGGCCCAGCGAAACGTCGTGCCGGCGCCGCTGAAGAGGTTGCTCAGTTCACCGGCCGAAGGCAAGTCCAATATGTGAAAGGCCGATCTCCCTTAGGGTCCAGACTCACAACCAGTAGCTGACGGTGGCTGCGATACAGACGGCCGCGAGGAAGTTGACGGCGTTTCGATCGTAGCGTGTCGCGACCCGTCTGAAGTCCTTCAATCGACAGAACATGCGCTCGATGGCGTTGCGATGGCGGTAAAGTACAGGTGAGAAGCAGTTTTTCCAGGTGCGATTGGTTTTGGGTGGAATGTTCGGCATTGTGCCGGCTTCTTCGACCTGGCGGCGGATGGCGTTGCTGTCATAGCCCTTGTCGCCATGCAGGATCTCACAAGGTGGCAATCGATCCAGAAGCTCCATTCCCGCTGTGCAATCAGCGACTTGTCCACCGGTCAGCATGAAAGCAAGCGGGCGGCATTCCTCATCAGTCAACGCATGGATTTTGGTCGTTCGCCCGCCACGAGAGCGGCCGATGGCCTGATTTTTCTCCCCCCTTTGCCACCAGACGCCGAGCGATGCGCCTTGACGGCCGAGGAGTCGATCAGCACCTGGACAGGCGGCCCTCCAGCTTGTGCGAGCGCATGGAAGAGGTTGAACCAGACGCCTTTCGCCGCCCAGCGGACGTAACGATTATAGAGCGTCTTCTTTGGACCGTAGGCGGGTGGCGCATCGATCCAGCGGCCACCTGATTTCAAGACATGGATGATGCCACTGATCACTCGCCGATCATCGACACGAGGCTTGCCGCGCGTGTTTGTCGGGAGATAAGGCGAAATCCGAAGAAACTGCGCCTCGCTCAGCCAGAAGTGATCTCGATCCATCACGGTTTCCTCCTGGAAACCCTGAATCACAAACCGACAGCCATGCCAATCAATTTATGGGTCTGGACCCTAGAACGATGTTAAGCCGCACCCATTTCCAGGGCGCGGCTTAACTGCTCCCGATCAATCGCCGGAAAGCTGATCGCCTCTAATTACGAGGCCACGGCCACTTCGGACAATGAAGCCAGACCGCATGAGCTTGGTGAGTTCTTTTGTGACTGCCTCGCGCTGAGAGGAAATACGCAAAGCCAGTTCCTCATGCGTTGGCAGGCAGTCTATCATCAAGGTGCCGTCCGCTCCCGATTTCGCCAACCGCACCAACTCAATCTTCAAGCGGCTGTGCATCGGCAGCGTGACGGTATCGGCGAGGCGCCGGTTCACACGGCACAGCCGCCGGCACATGACGCGCATAACCGCCGTTGAAAAAGCCCCGTGCTCCACAATTGCCCGAAAAAAGCTCGCCCGATCGATGACGAACGTGTTCGAGGTCTCGGATGCCTCGACAACAAGGGGCACAATATTATCCGCAAAAGCGGCTGATTCTCCGATCAGTTCACCGCGCTCAACGTCAGTCACAAAGACGTCGATACCCTGCAGCGTTGGTATCGAAACCCGCAAGCGTCCATCCGCGACGACGTATATCACTGACGCGGTATTGGCCGAGATCTCGAAGCGTTGTGCCTTCGGAATGGTCCGCCTGTGCGCACCGAGCTGAAGGCGGGCGTCGTCCAGAAAGTCGAGGAGGGTGGTGTGACCCGGTGATTCCGAACAAGTGGGGGCTGCAAGAGAAAAGACATTCATGACACTGGCCTTGCAGGCGCGCGCGTCGACAGCGTTTCGCTCCATGCAAGCGAATGCCAGGAGGCGCGGACGCGTTCGCCCAGAGAGTTCGACAGGAGGAGATTTGGAGCGGCCAGTGCTTGTCGCACGGACCGCGTCCGTCGCACCGAAAGACGAATCGACGCTGCGGATGCATCCGCCACGCCAACGGCCCTCAGTGCCGGCTATCAGGTCAGCCGAGGCGGCCGATCCAGCGGGCTAAGCTGGGAACCGTGAACAGAGCTGTGCCCGAGACGGAACGTCAGCCGACGCACGTTCCGCACTGCGGAGATCAGATCCCTGCTAGGCCACAGCACAGCACAGCTCGTGGCGGAACAATCCGAAGGCATCAGCCCAGGATTCATCGCGGAGCCGCACGCTCCATTCTCATCTGGGCACGACAGCGCGTATTCGCGGGACAGTTCCTGTGTGGGGCTCGCGAAAACGCCGGCTCCAACGCCACTATCAAAGGCGCCATGAAACATCCCCGCAGACATTACAAGGACGGCGGTAAGCAACAAAGCAAGGTATCGACGCACTGGTAACGACATCATCAAGGCCGCCCAAGGCAGAAAAAGCCGATCGATTCGACGAAAGGCATAGAAGCCGCTAATCGAGGCGACCGTGTGTCTCTTGTCTGGCAGACCAATCGAGCGTGAACGTGGCAACGACTCGAAGCGGCCGAACCGCCGCTACTTGTCCAGGTTTCTCCTTCCGCGTCGGAATCCCTGGACCAAACAGGTCGGAACTATCAACGCGGATGGACCGCATCGCGCGAGACGACGCGGGTGCCCCCCTCCTCCCGAAGATGAACCCAGATCGATAGAATCTGCCGGCGCGTCCCGCAGAGTGACAAACGCATTTCTCGGGAAGTAAGTATACGTATGTGCATAGGGCGCGAGTATATTTACTGATGATCTCGTATGCTTGCATGTTCCGCGAACATATTCTACAATATACGAAGATTTAACCATCAATTATATTTTCACTTACACCATTTTGTGAAGCCGAATGTGAAATCCTTCACATCGCATCTGCGTCTCTTCCCGCAGTTTCCGGGCATCGCGACAGTGCTTTGAAAAAAGGAAGTTGATATGGCCCTGAGGAAGATCCTGTTCGGTGGCATGGTGGCGCTACTGTCTGCAGCACCTGCTTTCGCTGACTATTATCCGTCTACGCTTTCCCAAAAGGAGCGTGAACGTCACGAGTTTCTCGACGTCCAGAAGGAGGATTTCCCGAGCGGACAGGCGCCCGCGTATATGTCATCCATGCCGCCCGGCGATCCGCAAATGCCGACGATGACGGGTGAGGCCACGATCCCCTCCAAGCCGAGGCTCTAGCAGGCCCCGCATCGCACCACTCGGAAATCGAGCCGCGCCCTTTGTTGGCGCGGCTCAGCACTCCCGCAAAACCTATGAGTGTCGTCCTGGAGCGACGCCGCGGTCGTGTTGCGGCACCTTCGTGCGCTTATCAAAGGATCCTCACGTCACTCTGAATCTTGCTTCCAGCAGATCGACTTCCCTGACCAGCTTGCGCGCCGCCTCGTCTGTGAGGCGCCGGCTGCGAACAATGCGATAGATCTCGTCGCGTTCGGCACGCAAGCCCGCCAGGCGCAGCCTGCGTTCGATCTCGTCGATCTTCCGGGCGAGTTCGCGCTCCTCGCCAGTCTTGGAACGGCCATCGATGCGCTGGCGGTAAAGCTCCATGATCCGCGCTCCGGCATCCACGTAAAGATCGGCGTCGCTGCGTCCCTCGCCCATATCATGCTGGACCCGCTCGACGGCCCGGATCGCCGCCTCCGACGCGGCGATCCGGGCGCGGTCTTCGTCTTCCTGATGCGAAGGCTCCGGCGGCAGTTCCAGCCCCTTGAGAAGATGCGGTAGGCCGATGCTGGCGGCGACGAGCGACAGGATGATCACGCCGGCGGCCAGGAAGATGGCGAGGTCACGCGCCGGAAACGCTGTCCCGTCGGCCATCACCAGCGGCAAGGTCAGAACGCCGGCGAGCGTGATCGTTCCGCGCACGCCTGCAAGCGACATGGCGGCGATCAGACGCCAACTCGGCGTGACAAGGGCTTCACCCCGGCGCGCAGCCCGGAACAAGGTGAAACGCAGCGAGGTCCAAACCCAAAGAAGCCGCAATGCCGCAAGCGCCAGGTTGATGGAGACGACGTAGACGAGGAGCCAGGCCGGCTCGTGATGCCCGGTCTCGTGCACGACCTGCGCCGCCCCGGCCAGGATCTGAGGGAGCTGCTCGCCCAGCAGAACGAAAATGATTCCGTTGGCGGTGAACTGGACCGTGTCCCAGACGGCGCTGCGACGGACACGGGTGACGGCGAGCGCTTGTCCGGTCTGCTCCACATAACTCATGGTGATGCCGGCCGCGACCGCGGCGAGAATCCCCGAACAATGAAGACGCTCGGCCAGAAGATAGGCGGCGAAGGGGATCAGCAGACTGATCAGGATCTGCGAGCCGGTTTCTTCCCCGAATTTGCGCGAGATCCAGTTCTTCGCCTTGGTCGCCGACCAGGTCACTCCCGTGCCGATCGCGATGCCGCCGATCGCAACCCAGAGGAATGTGCCGGCGGCCTCGGCGAGGGAGAATGTACCGGTCAGGGTCGCGGCAACCGCGAAGCGCATGCAGACCAGGCCCGACGCATCGTTGAGCAGCGACTCGCCTTCGAGGATGTGCATCAGCCGCTTGGGAATGGGCACTCTGGCAGCAATGGCCGACACCGCGATCGGATCGGTGGGCGAGACGATGGCCGCCAGCGCGAAAGCAACCGCCAGCGGCATGGCCGGGATCATCCAGTTCACCAGGAAGCCGACGCCGACCACGGTGAACACGACCAGGCCGAAGGCAAGCTCCAGGATCGTGCCCTTGTCCCGGAACACACCCTCCTTGGGGATGCGCCAGCCGTCCAGGAACAGGAGCGGCGGCAGGAACAGCAGGAAGAAAATCTCCGGTTCCAGTTCGACGCCGAGATTGGCCACCGACGCGATGACCACGCCGAGCGCGATCTGAAAAAGGGGAAGCGGTAGGGCGATCGGCGACATGCGCGCGAGCGCACCGCTGATCACAACGGCTAGCAGAAGGATCAAGGCAACTGAGATCGTCTCCACGTCTGCTCCAGTCCCGGTTGCATGGGCGCGGCCTGTCGATAGCCGGCTTCATCCCGCGCTCGGGACCGGACCCATCTCGCCTCCCACGTCGATCGGCCGCGTATGCAGGAGCCCTATGGTGAAGGTTCATGGCGGCCGTAGTGCGGATTCCGGTCGAGCGAACTCAGCCAGGGGAGGATGAAGCGCAGGTTTGTCGCACAAATGATGGTAGCGTGTCGGCGACATTTTTTCCGGCACTGGAGTTTTGGAACGGCGGCAAATGCAAGCGGTTCTGAGGTCCGGCATGCTCAAGCTGGCGCACGCCGGGTAGCTCGGCGACTCTCCGTCCGTGGGTCGGGGTTACCGTCTCGACAATCGTCTGCCGCCCGAGCCTCGCACGATCCGACACGGCAGGCCGCTACCGCTCGACCGTCGGAGTACGGCACCGAGATTGAGCTTCACCTATGACCTTTTGGCCCATCGGCGAACTTAACCTCGATCAAAGACGTGCCGTGGGGAACCGGCGACCAAGCAGGCTCGGCACGAAATGGCGCTCACGTCGCTGGCGCGCGGGCCGAACCTCGTCGAGCATTCCATAAGCACCATGGTCTCCCAAAGGCCGTAGCAAACAGCAGGATCTCGTAGAATGACCTCTGACCGGCCACATGCCCACGATCACAATGGTCATGCCGATCACGCTGGCGGCAGGCGCCAAGACGATCGTCACACCGATCCCAAGATCGTGGCAGCGGCCGGTTCCAGTCATTCCGAGCATGCCGGGCACGATCATGGTGCGATGGTCGCCGACTTCCGCCGAAGGTTCTGGGTCACACTCCTTCTCACGCCGCCGGTCCTGCTTCTGTCGCCGATGATCCAGCACTGGCTTGGCGTTGCCGAGACGCTGGCCTTTGCGGGAGATGGACTGGTTCTCTTCGCTCTTTCAACGATCGTCTATGTTTATGGGGGTTGGCCGTTTCTCACCGGCTTCCTGTCCGAGCTGCGCAAGGGGCAGCCCGGAATGATGACTCTGATCGCGCTGGCGATCTCGGCCGCCTACTTCTTCTCGGCCGCCACCACCTTTGGCTTTCCGGGAGAGCCATTCTATTGGGAGCTCGTGACTTTGGTCGCGATCATGCTTCTCGGCCACTGGGTCGAGATGCGCTCCGTGATGGGTGCATCGCGCGCGCTCGAGGAACTGGTCCGGCTGCTGCCTGACAGCGCTACGAAGATCGGCGCCGACGGCTCGATGCAAGAGGTCCCCATCTCCGCATTGCAGCCGGGCGATCGGGTTCTCGTCCGCCCGGGCGCCAAGGTGCCCGTCGACGGGAAGATCATCGAGGGGTCGTCCGGCTTCAACGAGGCGATGCTGACCGGCGAATCCCGCCCGGTTTCCAAGACCGTCGGTGCCACCGCCATCGGCGGCGCGATCAACGGCGCCAACGCCGTGACCATCGAGGTGACCGCCACGGGCGATGCCACCTATCTCGCACAGGTCATCGATCTCGTGAAGAAGGCGCAGGCGACGCGCTCCAGGACGCAGGACATCGCCAACCGTGCTGCCTCGTGGCTCACTTACATCGCCCTTACCGTAGGCTTCGGGACGCTCTTCGTCTGGTGGCTCGTTCTCGGCGCGTCGCTTGAATTCGCGCTCGAGCGCATGGTGACGGTGATGGTCGTCGCCTGCCCGCATGCGCTCGGGCTTGCCGTTCCGCTCGTCGTCGCCGTCAGCACCTCGCTCAGCGCCGGAAACGGACTTCTGATCCGTGACCGCGCGGCCTTTGAACGCGCGCGCAATCTAAATGCGGTGGTCTTTGACAAGACCGGAACGCTGACCGAGGGCCGGTTTGGCGTGAGCGACATCGTGCTGCTCGCCGGCGGTGACGAGAACGAAGAACTCGCCTTGGCGGCAGCGGCCGAGAGCCAGTCCGAGCATCCGATCGCCCACGGCATCGTCGCCGAGGCCAGGGATCGCAACTTGACCGTCCCGAAGGCAAGCGAGGTCAGCAACATCACCGGAGAGGGCATCGTCGCAAAGGTTGACGGCGCCGACATCCGTATCGTCAGCCCCGGCCACCTCGCAAGGCAGGGCAAGGCGATCGGCCACGAGCGGCTCAAGCAATTGGAGGCCCAGGGCAAGACAGTGGTCGTGCTCGTCCGCGACGGCGAGCCGCGCGCGCTGTTCGCGCTGGCCGATATCGTCCGGCAGGAATCGAAGGAGGCCATCGCCGAACTGAAGGCGCTCGGGATCAACTCCGTGATGCTCACTGGCGATGCCAAGGGGGTCGCGCAAGCGGTGTCGGACGAACTGGGCATAGCTGAATATTTCGCCGAGGTGCTGCCGGATCAGAAGTCCGAGAAGATCAAGGAATTGCAGGCGCGCGGACTGCAGGTTGCCATGGTTGGCGACGGCGTGAATGACGCGCCGGCGCTGGTCGTGGCCGATCTCGGGATCGCCATCGGCGCTGGCACTGACGTTGCCGTGGAATCGGCCGACGTCGTCCTGGTCAGAAGCGATCCGCGCGATGTGGCCGCGATCCTCGGCCTGTCACGCGCCACCTACCGCAAGATGGTACAGAACCTGATCTGGGCGACCGGATACAACGCAATTGCCATCCCGATGGCGGCCGGCATCACCTTCGGAACGGGTTTCCTGATGACCCCAGCCGTCGCCGCCGTTTTCATGTCGGCCAGCACCGTCATCGTCGCCATCAACGCGCAGTTTCTGCGGTTCTACCGGAAGAAATGAGGAACATGATCCATGCGCCTGATCCTTCCCTTGCCCGGAAACGAAATCTTCGCCCGACATCTTGCCGAGTCCGGGGGATGGGAACTGGGTGCGATCGAGACGCGCCGCTTTCCCGACGGCGAGACCTACGTTCGGATTCTCTCCAATATTGCGAACCGTCCCGTCGATCTCGTCTGCACCCTGGCGCCGCCGGATGACGGGTTCCTGCGTCTCGTTTTCGCGGCCGATGCGGCCCGGTCGCTCGGTGCGCGCGAGGTCACGCTCGTTGCGCCCTATCTCGCCTATATGCGGCAAGACCGTCGCTTTCTGCCCGGCGAAGCGGTGACCTCGAAGACCTTTGCCCGCCTCGTGTCCTCGACCTTCGACCGGTTGGTGACCGTCGACCCGCACCTTCATCGCTATGCCGCTCTTTCCGCACTCTACACGATCCCGACAGAGACGCTTCATGCCGCGCCGCTTCTCGCCGACTGGATCGCGGCTGAGGTGCAGAAGCCTCTCATCATCGGGCCGGACGAGGAAAGCGAGCAGTGGGTCTCGGCCATTGCCGCGCGCATCGGCGCACCCCATGCCGTTCTAAGCAAAACCAGGCACGGCGACCGCAGCGTCGACGTCGAGCTCCCCGACCTCTCGCAATGGAGCGGCCTCCGGCCGGTCCTCGTCGACGACATCGCGTCGTCCGGCGACACGCTCTTTGAAGCCGCATGCAAGCTTCCGCTCCAGGGGTTCGCGCGGCCCGTCTGCGCCGTCATCCATGGCCTCTTCGCCGAGGATTCCTACCAGCGCTTATTGGCCGTCGCCGACAGAATCGTTTCGAGCGATTCTGTCCTGCATGCGAGCAACGCCATCCGTCTCGCACCCCTGATAGCCGCCGCCATCTCGGCCGCCCGGAATGTCCCGCGGGATATTGTCCGCCACAGGCGGCCGGCCGAACCGCTCGATGAAGTCGAACGCGCCGGCATCGACTCCTTTCCGGCCAGCGATCCTCCGCCATGGACAAGCGGCGTCAGTCGAACGCGGACGCCGGTCCCACGACAAGGAAAAGGTGATAGCGCAACATGAGTGAAATGACATCGGACGCATTCGCGATCTGGCATAAGGGCTACGGGCCCATCGAGCACAGCGCCGAGACGGTCGAGCGTGTTGCAGCACTCGCAGCCTCGGGACACATGGCGCCCGACAGGCTCTACCGGCTGCTCGCCGCTGCCGACCGTCTGGCCTGCGCGGCGATGTGGACCGTCGTCCACATGACCTATGCCAGCCGGGTCAATCTCTCCGGCGCGCCGCTGCCGGCCGATGCGTTCAAGCCGACGCCTGAAGGCCATACCGGTGGCTCGCTCAACATGGTTCCTGCTTTTGTCGGCTATCTCACCGCCAACACGATCACCGCCAAGACCCGCTCATGGCTGATGGGGCAAGGCCATTGCGTCGCAGCGATCGAGGCCGTCAATGCGCTGACTGGCGACGTCTCGCCGACGCAGAAAGGCCGCTACGACCGGACCGAGAAGGGGCTCTCTCAGCTCGCGGCCGACTTCTATTCCTATGCGATCGATGCGGAGGGTCGCGCCGCGGTCCCGCTGGGCAGCCATGCTGGTCCCAACACCGCCGGGGCGATCTCGGAGGGAGGCTATCTTGGTTTCGCGGAGGTGCAATATGTGCACATGCCGCTTCCCGGAGAGAGTCTCATCGCCTTCCTGAGTGACGGCGCCTTCGAGGAGCAGCGCGGCTCCGACTGGACACCCCGCTGGTGGCGCGCCGAGGATTCCGGCCTCGCGATCCCCATCATGATCCTCAACGGACGCCGCATCGAGGAGCGCGCTCAGATTGACCAGCAGGGCGGGGCCGACTGGCTCGCGGCCCATCTTCGCCATAACGGCTTCGATCCCTTCGCGATCGACGGCCGCGACCCGGCCGCGTTCGCCTGGGCGATCCTCACGGCCGAGGAGCGGCTCGGACGTTTCGCCGCCGATGCCGATCACGTCTATCCCGCGCCCATCCCCTATGTGATCGCCAAGACGATCAAGGGGTTCGGCTTTCCGGGCGCCGGCACCAATGCGGCGCACAACCTTCCGATCGACGGCAACCCGTCGCGCGATGACGCGGCACGAAACGCCTTCAACGAAGCTGCAGCAGCGCTCTTCGTTCCGCTGCAAGAGATTGACCGCGCGGTCGGCGCGCTTGCCATCCACGACCCGCAGAACCGGCCGCTCGAAAGCCGCCATCCCCTCGCACTGCGAAGCCCGCCGTCACCCCAGCTCCCCGAACCCGAATGGATCCGCGTGGGCGATGCTCCGGACTGCGCCATGCATGCGCTAGACCGCTGGTTCGTGCGCGCCGTCGATGCCAATCCGGATTTACGGCCGCGGCTCGGCAATCCCGACGAGTTGCGCTCCAACCATATGGGCGCCGCGCTCGATCGTCTGCGGCATCGCGTCAACGTCGCCGAGCCCGGGGTAGCCGAAGCCGTTGATGGCGCCGTCATCACCGCGCTCAACGAGGAAGCAGTTGCAGGTGCGGCGCTCGCCAACAAAGGCGGGCTCAACCTGATCGTCAGCTATGAGGCCTTCGCCATGAAGATGCTGGGCGGCCTCCGTCAGGAGATCGTCTTCGCCCGGCGTCGTCGCGAGGTCGGTCAGGAGTCCGGCTGGATCTCGGTGCCCCTCGTCGTCACCTCCCACACCTGGGAGAACTCCAAGAATGAGCAATCGCACCAGGACCCGACGATTGGCGAGGCACTGCTCGGCGAGATGTCGGACACAGCCCGGGTGCTCTTTCCAGTCGACGCGAACAGCGCAATGGCCGCGCTGCGATCGGTCTATGACGGACGCGGCCAGGTAGCCTGCCTGATCGTATCGAAGCGCGACATGCCGCACCGGCTCGACGGCGAGGCGGCTGGCCGGTTCGTGTCCGAGGGCGCGGCCCATATCGATGGCAATCCCGGCGAAGCCGACCTGCAACTGGTGGCGATCGGGGCCTATCAGCTCGAGGAGGCGCTCAAGGCGTCACGACGCCTCTCGGCCCGTGGCCTCAAAGCCGTCGTGACGGCATTGGCGGAACCGGGTCGCTTCCGTGCGCCGCGCGACCCGATCGAGGCCGCCTTCACCGCGAGCGACGAGGATCTCGCCGCACTATTTCCCCCGCAGCTTCCCCGCGTCATCGTCACTCATACGCGGCCCGAGCCGATGCTTGGTCTGTTGAGGCGGCTGGACGGGGGACCGCTGAGAACCGCCGCGCGCGGCTATATCAGCCGGGGCGGCACGCTCGATGTCGACGGCATGCTGTTCGCCAATCGCTGCTCCTGGGCTCACCTGATCGATGCGGCGACCCCGCTTGCCGGTTGGTCACGCGACGATTTGCTCACGCCCGCCGAACGCGCCGCCGTCGACAGTAGGGGTAACCCCGCCGATCTTTTCCAACCCGCGATCTGAAGGCCGCCATGCTTACGCTGACCTCGCTGGGCGGTGCCGGCACCGTCACTGGCTCGAAACATCTCCTGACTCATGATGGAAAGCGCATCCTGATCGACTGTGGCTTGTTCCAGGGCCTCAAGAACTTGCGCGAGCTGAATTGGGAGCCCTTGCCGGTCGAGCCCTCCAGCATCGACGCCGTCGTGTTGACCCATGCCCATCTCGACCATTCCGGCTATCTGCCGAAGCTGGTGCGCGACGGCTTTCGCGGCCGCATCTTCGCAACCGAGGCCACGCGCGATGTGGCCGAGCTGATCCTTAAAGACAGCGGCTATCTGCAGGAGAAGGATGCCGAATACGCCAACCGCAAGGGATTCTCGAAGCACAAGCCCGCCTTGCCGCTCTACGGCATTCGCGATGCGGAACGTGCGCTTGAGTTCTTCTCGCCCGTCCCCTTCGGTGAGACCGTTCAGCTTCCGGGCGACGCGACGCTGACATTCCGTCATGCGGGGCACATCCTGGGCGCCGCAACCGCGGACATCGGCTGGGCCGGCCGTCGCGTTGCCTTCTCCGGCGATCTCGGACGCTACGGCGATCCGGTCATGCCGGATCCCGAGCCAGTCTCGGAAGCCGACTTCATTGTCATCGAATCCACCTACGGCGATCGCATTCATAAACCGGGCGACATCACCGAGGTTCTCGGCGCGGTGATCGAGCGCACAGTCCAACGCGGCGGCACCGTCGTGATCCCGGCCTTCGCGGTCGGCCGCGCACAGTCGCTGCTCTATCATCTGTGGAAGCTGAAGACCGCCAGCAGGCTGTCGAACATTCCGATCTATCTTGACAGCCCTATGGCGATCGACGCGACCGATTTGCTTCATGCGCACCGTGCTGATCATCGCCTCACACCGGAGGTCTGCGGCGCGATCTGCGGAATTGCGACGTATACGAGAGATGTCGAAGGGTCCAAGGCGATCACGGCGAGCCCCTATCCCAAGGTGGTGATCTCGGCGAGCGGCATCGCGACCGGCGGTCGCGTGCTCCATCATCTGAAGGCTTTCGCGCCCGAACAGAAGAACACCATCCTGTTCTCCGGCTTCCAGGCCGCCGGAACGCGCGGACGTGCCATGTTGCAGGGTGCAAGCGAGATCGAGATCCACGGCCAATGGATTCCCGTTCGCGCAGAGGTCGACGATCTGACGATGCTCTCGGCTCACGCCGACGCCAACGACCTGATGCACTGGCTCTCGGGTTTCCGTCACAGCCCCTCGCGTGTCTTCATCGTGCATGGCGAGCCCGAAGCCGCTGAGGCGCTGCGCGTACGCATCGACAGGGATCTCGGATGGAGCGCGAGCGTTCCCCGTCAGGATCAGGTGTTCGATCTATGACCGCAGCCCTCGAACGGACCGACGCCCTTGCACAGCCGATGCTCCGCGCCAAGCGTCTTGGCCTGCACACCCAGCATCAGGCCGTGGTCATCATGCGCACAGACTGCCATGTCTGCCGTTCGGAGGGCCTTGCCGCACGCTCGCAGGTTCTTGTTTCGACAGGCAATCGGGAGGTGCAGGCAACGCTCTTTCAGATAGAGGGCGGCGAATTGATCGCGCTCGACGAGGTCGCTCTTTCTGAGACCGCCTGGACGATCCTCGGCATTGCGGACGGCGAAGCCGTTAAAGTCACACATGCGCCGGCGATCGAATCGTTGGCAAGCGTGCGCCGGCGCATCTACGGCAACCGCCTCGACGCATCCGCCTTCGCGGCGATTGTCAAAGACATTGTCGCCGGACGATACACCGACGTGCATCTTGCCGCATTCCTGACGGCGGGCGCCGCCTTGCCTCTGGACGAGCAGGAGACCGCCGATCTGACCGGCGCGATGGTCGAGGTTGGCGAGCGTATGCGCTGGGATGCCCCGATCGTCGTCGACAAGCACTGCATCGGCGGCCTGCCGGGCAATCGCACCACGCCGATCATTGTCGCGATCGTCGCAGCGCAGGGCCTCATCATGCCCAAAACCTCTTCACGCGCGATAACCTCGCCGGCAGGCACGGCCGATACGATGGAGACGCTCGCTCCAGTCGACCTCGACATTGCGACGCTCCGGCGCGTGGTGGAGGCTGAAGGCGGCTGCATCGCCTGGGGTGGCGCGGTGCATCTCAGTCCCGCCGACGACATCTTCGTGCGCGTCGAGCGTGAGCTCGATGTCGATACCGAAGGCCAGCTCATCGCGTCCGTGCTGTCGAAGAAAATTTCCGCGGGCTCGACCCATGTGGTGATCGATATTCCTGTCGGCCCGACCGCCAAGGTCCGCAGCGAGGAACTCGCCGGTCACCTCGCCGAACGCATGGGGGCGGTCGCCGCGCGTTTCGGCCTGACCGCGATATGTCTCCAGACCGATGGTTCACAGCCGGTCGGCCGGGGGATCGGGCCGGCGCTCGAGGCTCTCGATGTCCTGGCTGTCCTTCAAAATGCCGGCGATGCGCCGGACGATCTCAGGAGGCGCGCCGCGACGCTTGCGGGTGCAGCGCTCGAAATCGGCGGAAAAGTGGCAACGGGTGAAGGGACTCGGCTGGCGCTCGAAACGCTCTCCGACGGGCGCGCCTGGGCGAAGTTCGAAGCCATCTGTGAGGCGCAGGGCGGGATGCGGACACCTCCGACTGCGTCCAACGTCCATCCGCTTGTGGCCCCGCATGCAGGACGCATCGTCCATATCGACAATCGAAAGCTCGCCCGGCTTGCAAAACTCGCTGGAGCGCCCGAGGCCAAGGCCGCCGGCGTTCGCATGGACGTGCGGCTGGGCAACGAGATCGACAAGGGCCAGCCAATGCTTCATGTCCATGCCGAGACGCGTGCCGAACTCGCCTATGCCCTGGAATACGCCGCCCGGTCCGGCGATATCGTCAAGGTCGAGGCATGAGGCGGCAATTGGTTCTCGCCGGCGTCGTGGCAGCGCTTTGGGATCAATTCTATCGGTGCGACAAGGTGCTGCTCAGACGAACAGGCGACCGTCATGATCAGCTGCGCTGATGACGTGACTTATCCATCACGGGCCACGCCATGGACTTCTTGATCCTGCAGCTCGGTCTGGCACTTGCCATTGGCTTGCTCGTCGGCCTGGAGCGTGGGTGGCGCGAGCGCGACACGCCGGATGGCGGCCGCGCGGCGGGCATCCGAACATACGGCATCTCCGGACTGCTCGGCGGCGTGGTGGCGGCTCTCAGCGCCAGCCTTGATGCTCCCTCCATTCTGATCGCCGGCTTCCTCGCCTTCACCGCGGTCTTCGCCTGGTACAAGGCACGCGAGTCCCTCCACGATGAGGATTACAGCGTGACCGGCATCATCGCCGCGCTGGGCGTGTTCGCCTTGGGGGCGCTTGCCGTCGTCGGGGATCAGCGCGCCGCCGCCGCCGGTGGGGCCGCGCTCGCCGCGGTTCTCGCCAGTCGCGAGCTTCTGCACGGGCTTCTCAGGCGAATTTCCTGGATCGAGCTTCGTTCGGCTCTGGTGCTCGCGGTGATGACGGCGATCATCCTGCCGCTGCTGCCCGATCGAGCCGTCGATCCCTGGGGCGGCTTCAATCCCCGGCAGGTGTGGCTCTTCACCGTGCTGACGGCGGCGATCTCCTTCCTCGGCTACATCGCGGTCCCGGCTCTCGGCACGACCCGGGGTATTCTGGTCAGCGGTCTTGCCGGAGCCGTCATCTCGTCCACCGCCGTAACTCTGTCGCTGGCGCGGATCGCCAAGACCGGAACGAATCCCTGGCCGCTGGCAGGTGCCGCGATCCTCGCGGCGGGCGTATCCGTGATACGGGTCACGGCAATCGTCGCCATCGTCGCGCCGTCGGTGCTGGGCGTCGCGGGTCTGGCCATCCTGGCCGCAATCGGCGGCTTTGCGACCTGCGGCATTCTCCTCCTGCTGTCGCGCCACACCATTTCGGGCGAAGGTACGCAACCGCCGCGCAACCCCTTCGAGGTGGGGCCGCTGATGTTGTTCGCGGCGCTCTTCGCGGTCGTCTCCACCGTGAGCGCCGCTCTTTCGGTCGGAAGCAGCAGCGGGATGGTGGCGACCTCCGCCATCTCGGGAATATTCGATGTCGACGTGGCAGTGCTCAGCGCGTTGCGGCTGCTCGGACAGCCGGCAACCATGGAGGCGGTCGGACACGCCGTGCTTCTGGCGCTCGCTACGAATGCCATTGGCCGCCTGGCCGTCGCCGCCGTTGCGGGACCGGTTCGCTTCTGGCTCCCGCTGGCGGCCGCTACGGTGGTGGCCATTGCGCTCGGCTACGCTGCCTTTGCGACGCTGCCGCATTTCGAGTGGCCGGGACCGTCAGCCGTGATAGGCTCTTGAATGGACGAGGCGCGGGCATATACCGTCGTCCCGCACCCGGACCGCAGATTTGCCGAGGACGGAGCTCCGTGCCTGAAGTCGCGTCAGAACTCCCACCGTCTGCTCGATCTCATGTTGTTCGGACGGCATGATCTGAGAGCACAGTTCGGTGATCTCGGCGTCGTTGATCTCGGCTTCACGGCGCATCGGGATGGCTCCGGAATGGTGGACGGCTCCCAGCGTTTCCGCACCGAACAACGCACTACAGCGCCGGTCCGCTCCAGGCCAGCGGACCAGCGCCTGTCCTTGCCCCGAGAGAAAGGCGCGTCAGCCGGGCTGAACCTCTGCGGGATAGCCTGCCGACTTGAGCACCGCGCTGATTTGTTCGACGTCTGCCTTGCTCTCCAGCTTTACGGTCTTCAGCGCCGTGTCGACGTCAATCCTGGCGTCGACGTCGATGCTCTTGAGAGCTTTGGTGACGGTCGCAGCACAACCGCCGCAGTTCATGTTGGGGATTTTCAGATAGACCATGGCTTTTTTCCTCAATTTGGCACTCCGTGAGTGAAGGTGGTGCTTCCAACAATGGGAAGGTCAATAGGTCTGCCCGCCGAAAAAATGCACAAGTCGGCGTTGACCTTCCCATTGTTGGAAGCACCATGTTCGCGGTCAGCTGTGATTCAAGGAGCTGACGACATGCCGACCTCAACCGCATTCGCCTCTCCATCCGCAACGTTGCGGCTACGCATCGAAGGCATGACCTGCGCTTCGTGCGTGGGGAGGGTCGAGAAGGCCTTGAAGGCACTGCCAGGGGTGACGCGCGTGTCGGTCAATCTCGCGACGGAGCGCGCCGAGGTCGATTTTTCCGCACAACCCGACCCGGTTGCCGTGGTCGGCGCGGTCGAGACCGCCGGCTACGAGGTCGGTAGCGAGACGGCGGAACTCGTCGTCGAAGGAATGAGCTGTGCGTCCTGTGTCGGACGCGTTGAGAAGGTCTTGAAGGCGCTTCCCGGCGTTCTTGATGCATCGGTCAACCTCGCCACGGAGAAGGCGCGGATCCGGTATCTCGACAATTCTGTTTCCGCCTCGGATATGATTGCTGCGGTAGTAAGCGCCGGCTACGGCTCGCGTCTGGTGACGAATGGGGCGGTTGCCGAGGATCGGGAGGCCGCTCGGCGCGAGCGGGACATGCGGTCGCTGCGCAATGCGCTGCTGCTCGCGGCGGTCCTTACCGTGCCGGTCGTGGTTCTCGAAATGGGCAGCCACTTGGTTCCGGCAATCCATATTTGGGTGATGGAGACCATCGGGCAGCAGGGGAACTGGTATCTGCAGTTCGCTCTGACGACGCTGGTATTGTTCGTCCCCGGTCTGCGTTTCTTCATCAAGGGCGTCCCGGCGCTGCTGCGCGGCCGCCCTGACATGAACACGCTGGTCAGCCTCGGCACCGGAGCGGCCTGGGCCTATTCCGTGGTCGCGACCTTCGCGCCTCACCTGCTGCCGGAAGGCACCCACAACGTCTATTACGAAGCGGCGGCTGTGATCGTCGCGCTGATCCTGCTCGGCCGTTGGCTCGAGGCGCGTGCAAAAGGGCGCACGAGCGAAGCGATCAGACAGCTGATGGACCTGCAGGCAAAAACGGCGCAGGTCCTTCGCGACGGGAAAGCGGTACAGGTTGCCCTGTCCGAGGTCGTTGCCGGCGACATTGTGCAGGTGCGTCCCGGCGAGCGGGTGCCGGTCGATGGCGACGTGCTCGATGGTTCTTCCTTCGTGGACGAGTCCATGATCACGGGCGAGCCGATCCCGGTTCAGAAGGGCGCGGGCGCGGCAGTCGTCGGCGGCACGATCAACAAGACGGGCAGCATCACCTTCCGCGCCACCAAGGTCGGCGGCGACACCGTGCTGGCGCAGATCATCCGCATGGTCGAAGCCGCGCAGGGCTCCAAGCTACCTATCCAGGCGCTGGTCGACCGCGTGACCGGCGTCTTCGTGCCAATCGTCATAGGAATCGCGGCACTGACCTTCGCAATCTGGCTGGTGTTCGGTCCCGATCCGGCGCTCGCCTTCGCGCTGGTCAACGGCGTCGCTGTCCTGATCATCGCCTGCCCCTGCGCCATGGGTCTCGCTACGCCGACGTCGATCATGGTTGGCACGGGACGCGCCGCGAGGATGGGCATCCTGTTCCGCAAGGGCGAAGCGCTCCAGACGCTGAGGAGCGCGAAGGCCATCGCGCTCGACAAGACGGGCACGCTGACGAAGGGGCGGCCGGAGCTGACCGACCTTTCGCTGATCAACGGGTTCGGGGAGTCCGACGTCCTGTCTCTCGTCGCCGCCGTCGAGGAACGCTCCGAGCATCCGATTGCCGAGGCCATCGTCGCCGCCGCGAAGCTGCGCGCTCTCACCTTTGGGACCGTCCAGAACTTCGAGGCGGTTCCGGGTTTCGGCGTCGCTGCGACCGTCGATGGCCGTCAAGTCGAGATTGGCGCGGATCGCTACATGAAGAAGCTCGGTTACGACCTCGCGGAGGTCGAGCCGGTCGGCCAGAGTCTGGCGAGCCAGGGCAAGAGCCCGCTCTATGCCGCGATCGACGGCCGGCTCGCGGCAGCGATTGCCGTCGCCGATCCGATCAAGCCGACGACACGCGATTCCATCGCAGCGCTGCATCGGCTGGGGATCAAGGTAGCGATGATCACCGGCGACAACGCCAGAACCGCCACCGCCATCGCCAGGCAACTCGGTATCGACGAGGTGATGGCGGAGGTTCTGCCGGACGGCAAGGTCAAGGCGATCAAGGCGCTGCGCCAGCGCTTCGGAACCGTGGCCTTTGTCGGCGACGGCATCAACGACGCTCCGGCGCTCGCCGAGGCCGATGTGGGCGTCGCGATCGGGACCGGCACGGATGTGGCGATCGAAGCGGCCGATGTTGTGCTGATGTCAGGCGATCTGCGCGGCGTGGTCAACGCCATCGCGCTCAGCAAGGCGACGATCCGCAACATCAAGCAGAACCTGTTCTGGGCATTCGCCTACAACGCCAGCCTGATCCCGGTGGCGGCCGGCATCCTCTATCCGTTTAACGGAACGCTGCTCTCGCCGATCTTCGCGGCAGGCGCCATGGCGGCATCGAGCGTCTTCGTGCTCGGCAATGCGCTCCGTCTGAAGCGCTTCCGACCGCCGATGACCGTGGACTCCACTCCCGCGAGGCGGGCGCATCGGCCGGCGCTTGTTCCGGCCGAGTGACCCCAGCCGAGCCGCAGTAGGAGAGTTTGGAACATGAACATCGGTGAGGCAGCGAAGCGTTCGGGCGTCAACTCCAAGATGATCCGATACTATGAATCCATCGGACTTACGGAAACGGCAACCCGACAGGAATCGGGGTATCGTGACTATTCGGACAATGACGTTCATGCGCTCCGCTTTATCCGTCGGGCTCGGGACCTCGGCTTCTCTGTCAAACAGATCGGCGATCTTCTCGCGCTTTGGCGCGACCGGGATCGCAGCAGCGCCGATGTGAAGGCAATCTCCCTCCAGCACGTGCGGGACCTGCAGGACAAAAGGCAGGCCATAGAGGACATGATCGCGACGCTCAGCAACCTCGCTCAGCATTGCCATGGCGACGGACGACCAGACTGCCCGATCATCGCCAATCTCGCCGATGCGGACGTCGAACTGCGTGAGCCACAGGCCGAGAGCCGTCCGAGCAAAGCTCCCATCGCTCCCCTCGAAAGGGGCCACCTCGGACGGACGTCCACTCGTAAGGCCTGACCTTGGAAAAGCGAAGAACAAGCTTCCCGTCCTGCAGTGTCATCATCGATGGAAATAGATCGAATTGCGCCTGTGGGCGATGCCGGTCTCTTCGCCAGCTCCTTCCAGCTCGCTGCTTCATCAGCATTTCCGCAGCCGCCCTGCGCCTCGTGGAGTCTTCCCAATCGAGCGATGGCGCTAGGTCTCCGCAAGCGACTTGGCAGTGCCGGTCTGGGGGCTTGTCAGACAGTCCCCATAGCCGAACCGGTTCGCGGCTTACGCAATGTCATCGCGACAAGATAAAGCGACATGAGCGCTCCGCCGAAGCAGAAGACGGAGATATAGGCATAGGCAAAGAATGTGTATGTCACCACAAGAACACCCAGGACCAGCAAGCCAAAGACCTTTACGGCACGGTCACGCGACAACAGGAATGGAACGGTGACGAGCGCAGCGTAGATGCCATAGGTTGTTTCGCGCGTCACCACGAAGTCGAGAAGATTGACATCCTGATAGCGGACTGCCCTTTCGAGGAACGTTGTCGTCAGCCAGCCTTCATGCGCGAAATACGGCACATATTGCAGTGCGCCTAGCATGCCCCCGGCGATAGCGAAGAACAAATAGAGGCTCCGGCGCCGCCCGTGCTCGATGAAGTAGGTCGAGACCGGCGCGCCGACCGGCCAGGCGAGCCAAGTGAAGAACATGTAGGCCAGCGAATAGCGCGTCACGAGGTCCTGATCGCCCCACTGTCCGGCAGTCCATACGAGCCCTTCCGTCGCTTGCTGGAGACCGAACAGGAATGGCAGGGCAGCGATCGCGAGGTATCGCCGATCGGTCTGCCAGGCGCGATAGGTGCTCAATACTCCGGCAGGCATCAGAATCGCGGCGGCCGTGAAGCTCGCTTCTGCGGACAGGCACATCTCAGATCATAGCCTTACAGGACCTTTTTTCGAGATACTGAGATCATCCTTGAACCCTGGTCCGGCAACACCTTCAACGATCATGCGAATCGCATCATGCTCGTCTTGGGACCGAATATCACCTGCGACATGCACGATCCCGCCCTCGACGGCGACGACCGGCTGGGCTGATAGAACCGAAGCGGCTTCGGCGAGGCGTGCGACAATGGCGCGCCGCACAGCCTCGTCGCCTCGGATCTCGGCATCCGGCTTGCCGGTCGCAATGACCTTCAAGAGATCAGCCCGGCTGACGATGCCAACCAGTCGCTCCTTGCGCATGACCGGCAGGCGCTTGATGTCATGCTGGTCGATCAGCTTGGCGATCTCGTGCACAGCGGCGTTCTCGTCGATCGTGATGACATTCTTCGTCATGACATCGCCGACCTTCCAGCTCCGACTCTTCACATAGGCCCTCGCAACCGCATCGGCGTCTTGCAAGGGATTGGGGAACGCCTCTGCGGTTCCGAGCTCCGTGCGCCGCAGGAGGTCGCCCTCGGTCACAATGCCGGCAAGCAGGCCATCATCGGCAAGTACGGGGACCCCGCTCACATGTTCAGACAGCATGATCTGAGTCGCGTGCCATACACTGTGCTCTGGACTCACGGTCGTCGGCACCTCTGTCATCAGATCCTTTGCGTTCATCGTTCAGCCCACGTCCCTCTGCATTGCAGAACCCTGCGTTGATCGATCTCGGCACCTGGCCCCGCGTTCTCTACCCGGAATCGGTACAAGCAATCGGGGCCTTTTCACCGCTCGAGTCGAACCAGCGTCGGCCGCTGTGGTCAGCGCATATAGGCTTCCGTCGCATAGCGGCGCATCATGCGCTGGCTGTTGAAGGTCGCGCCGATCTTGCTGATCGACTGCTTCATCATCCAGATCCAGCGCGCCCTGTCATTGTAATAGAGCGGAAGAACGACGGACTGCAGCTTGTCGAAAAGCGCCGAGGCGTCTCCTGCTCCCGGCGGATGTCCTTCGATCGCCCATCCGGTAACTCCCTCGACCCAACCCTCGATCCACCAGCCGTCAAGGACGCTGAAGTTCAACACGCCGTTCAACGCCGCCTTCATGCCGCTGGTGCCAGAAGCCTCCAGAGGTGGAAGTGGCGTATTCAGCCATATGTCGCTGCCCGAAACCATCGCAGCGCCAAGTTTCATGTCGTAGCCGGGCAGGAATACCACGGGCACGACACCGGCAAGCCGCTCGATGTGCCGGTGAAAGCTCTCGATCAACCGGTGCCCGGGTTCATCGCGCGGGTGAGCAAGACC
>NZ_JBAFVS010000031.1:0-46710 GCF_043194565.1 Xanthobacter autotrophicus ATCC 700552
TGTATTCCGTTAACGGAATACCAGGTCACGGGTGACCATGACCCGCACCGGGAAGCCGGGCCGGATGGTCAGGGTCGGGGCGACCTGCAACTGCCGGCGGATGATCTCCTGGCCGGCATCGTTGATGGTGTCCTGCGCCCCGCTCTGCAGCGCCTGGATCAGCTCGTCCTCATCATCCATGGCGAGCTCGGCGCTGACGGAGAGCAGCGTCGAGAGGCCGACCGCCTTGGCGAGATCCCACCAGTGCATGTCGACGCCATCCTCGAGGCCGGCATAGCCCTGCGCATCCGTGCCGGGCTGGCGCTCCAGCACGATGGAGCGACCATTGGGGAAGATCAGCCGGTTCCAGACCAGCAGGATGCGGCGCTGGCCGAAGCCGACGCCATTGTCGTACTGGCCGAGCAGCCGCGTACCCTGAGGAATGATCAGGATCCGCCCGGTCGGGCTGTCATAGACGTTCTCGGTCACCTGTGCGGTGATCTGGCCCGGCAGGTCGGAGCGGATGCCGGTAATCAGCGCGGCCGGGATGACGGCGCCCGCCTGCAGCACATAGGGCGATGACGGCGCCATGACCCGATCGGATGCGACGACGCGCCGATCCACGGCGGCATTGAGGAAGGCAAGCTGGCGGTCCTGGGCAGAAGGCGTGCCACCCGGTCCTGCTGCACCAAGTCCGCTGAAGCCGGAAGCAGTTGCCGATGAAGGCGCCGTCGCGCGAGCCTGCGCCGCCTGGAAGAATACGCGGCTGGTCCGCGCGGCTTCCTGTTCGGCGAGACGCCGCTGCTGTTCGGGATCGGTCTGCGGCGCCATCATTGTCGGTGGCACGACGGGCTGGCCGCGGTTCTGCGCGTCAAGGATGGGCCGACCGAGATCGCCGGGCAGCGGGGCCCCGAGGATCGGCCCGGTGTAGTCCCGCGGCAGGCCGGCAAGGCCGTCGGCGGTGGGGCGATTTTGCGTGGAGTAAAGCTCCTCGCCGCCAGTGCCCTTGTCGCGACCCTGCAGCGCATAGATCAGGGCGCCGCCTATGCCGAGGCTGACAACCAGCCCGGCCCCGGCCAGCACTTTGCGGGAGAGACGCGTGACGCGCGGCGGCTCGGGACGCAGCCGCATGGCGGCGGCGTGATCCGTGGCCGGGGAGGCAAGATCGGCCTCAATGTCATGATTGTCGGGGTTGCTCATGATGCCGGCCTCCCGTCCGTGCGCTCGATCCGCACCTTCTGCGGACGCTCGCCGCCACCGAGGCGGAGTTCGGCGGCACCGAACAGCCGGTCCACGATCAAGATGTTCTGGTGGATGCGGCTGTTGACGATCTGGGCTTCGCCATCCGCGCCGATGACGAAGAGCGGCGGCATTTCGCCCTGCACGATGCCGCGCGGGAACTCGACATAGACCTTGCGCCCATCGTCATAGACAGCCATTGGCCGCCAGGGCGGCGTGTCGCCGGAGAGCGCGTAGCGATAGTTGCGGGCCGCGAAGGCCGGAATGACCGGGGCCGGCGGAACACTCTGGCGCTGCGCTCCCGGAGCCTGCGGATAGGCCCAGGCGACGGCCGGCATATAGGGCTTCTCGCCGGCGCGCAGTTCGATCATGTAGCTGCGTCGGTCGGTGGTGATGACGAGGTTGGTGGAGATGTCCGCCCGCGTTGGTTTCACCAGCACATGCACGCGCCGGCTCGCACCCTCGCCGCTCTCGGTGTCGCCGATGATCCAGCGCGCGGTGTCGCCCGCCGCGATCGGTCCGCTCCCGGTCAGGCTTTCACCCGGCTCCAGCGCGATATTGGTGATCTGGCCGGGCTCGGCATAGACCTGATAGAGCGCGCCCTCGCTCCACGGGTAGATCTGGATGGCGTTGTAATAGCCCTCGCGGCGAGGCTCCACGCGGGCCGCCGCATTGGCGTTCTCGACGCGGGCAACCGGGGTTTTCGCATCCGTGCCGCCCTTGGCCGGCGTCCAGGCGGGCGGCGTATGAAGCGGGCGCGGCCGCTCGTCCGTAACGACCGCTGGCACTACCGGAAGGGCCGGCACCTCACTGTCATAGCTGATCTGCGGCGGCTTCGGTGCCGATGCGCAACCGCCCAGCATCGTCGCGGAGAGCAGGAGAACCGCAAAGGCGTAGCGGCGGAAAGCCGGAGATGCGGGGTTACGGAAAGACGTGTTCACTGGCTCATCTCCCGCGACCAGCTGATTGCGTTGACATAGATGCCGAGGGGATTGGTGCGCAGGCGCTCGGCATCGCGCGGCGGCTGGATCACCAGGGTCAGGATCGCGCTCCAGCGCTCTGTGGTGGCGAGCTGGCCGTTCTCATAGCGCCGCTCGACCCAGGCGAGACGGAAGGAATCCGGCGAGGCCCGGATCACGCTGGCGACCTCAACCGCGATCTGCTGCTTGCCCACCCGCGTGAAGGGATCGTTGGCGCGGGCATAGTCGTTCAGAGCGGCAGCCCCCCGATCGGTGGTGAACTCATAGGCCCGAAGCCAGTTCTGCCGCACGATGACGGGGTCGGCCGGAAGGCTGCGAACCTGCTCGATGAAACGGGCGAGATGCCAGGCGATCTGCGGATCGGTCGGGCGATAATTTCCAGTTGCGGGTCCAACGGCCTGCGTCTGTCCGAGGCGATCGACCTCGACCACCCAAGGCACGACGGTGCCCCTCGTCGACTGCCAGATCAGCGCCAAGGCAAAGCCGGCCGAGAGGAACAGGTTGCCAAAGGCCATCAGCCGCCAGTTCTTGGCCTGCACACGGGCCGAGCCGATGCGCTCGTCCCAGACCTGGGCCGCCTTCTGATAGGGCGTGACCGGCTCGGGCGAGGTGCCGTAATGGGTCGCGGGTCGCTTGAAGAGGCTCATGAGCGGTCGCTCTCAGACAGGGAGACGGAAGAGCCACCGGCATGGCTGTCGCCGGAGCGCACAGCATGGGCGGTGGCGGAGACGCCGTGGCGAAGGGACTGGCCGCGCTTCATGCGCTTGGCCCAGTCGGGCACCTCGCCGGCGGAGGAAGCCGAGGCCGTGCCGTTGATGGCGTTCGTCAGCGGTGACACGGCGGCGGAGCCTGCGGCTCGCGCGACGCCACCCAGTCCCGAGGCGACACCCGCCATGCCGGACTGGCCGGCGGAACCGAGGCTGTAGGCCGTTGCGCCACCCCGCGCCGCAGCCGCCGTCGCCGAGAGCGCGGCCCCGCCGCCCCGGACGGCGAGGATGGCGGCACCGCCGGCCGCCATCAGGGCGCCACCAGCTGCGAGGCCGGTGCCGACAGCGGCTCCCGCGCTCAGCTGCGGGCCGCCGGAGACAAGGCCGGCGGCAATGCCGGGACCAAAGATGCCGAGGCCGAGCAGCGAAAGGGCGGCCAGCACGATGGCCATCGCATCGTCGATGGTCGGCGTCTGGCCACCGAAGCCCGCGGTGAACTGGCCGAACAGGGTCGAGCCGATGCCGATGATGACGGCGAGCACCATGACCTTGATGCCGGAGGACACGACATTGCCCAGCACCCGTTCGGCCATGAAGGCGGTTTTGCCGAACAGGCCGAAGGGGATCAGCACAAAGCCGGCGAGCGTGGTCAGCTTGAACTCGATCAGGGTGACGAAGAGCTGGACGGCGAGGATGAAGAAGGAGAGCAGCACCAGCGCCCAGGCAAACAGCAGGCAGGCGATCTGGATGAAGTTCTCGAAGAAGGCGACCCAGCCCATCAGATCGGAGATGGACTCGAGCAGCGGCCGGCCGGCATCGAGCCCGGTCTGCGCCACCTTGCCGGGACGCATGAGGTCGCTGACGGAAAATGCCGTTCCCGAGCCCTTCAGCCCGAGCCCGGCAAAGCTCTCGAAGACGATGCGGGCGAGGTTGTTCCAATTGCCGATGATGTAGGCGAAGACGCCGACGAACAGGGTCTTCTTGATGAGCCGGGCGATGATGTCGTCATCAGCGCCCCAGGACCAGAACAGTGCCGCCAGCGTCACGTCGATGACGATGAGCGTGGTGGCGATGAAGGCGACCTCGCCGCCTAGCAGGCCGAAGCCGCTGTCGATATAGGAGGTGAAGACCCCGAGGAAATTGTCGATGACGCCGGTGCCGTTCATGGCTCAACGACCTTCAGTCGTTGCGGGACGTCCGAGAAACCGGTCCCGTGTCTGCGCCCAGACCTTCAGGCACGCGGTATCCTGCGCGGCAGCTTCTCCAAGCTGCTGACACCGCCGCTGCTCATCGCGCAGCGGATCGCGCGCGGCCGCGACCGTCCGAATGGGTGAAGTCGCCGGCGCCTTCTCCTCCCGGCTCATCTCCACGACCGCAGCCGTGCCGGCGATGGCTACGAAGATCACCGCGCCGAGCCGGGCCAGCATGGCTCCGTCCATGTCGGCCTCCCTCAGTTGCTGAACATGCGGGCATTGCCGGCCTGATAGCCGGTGCCCGGAGTGAGGAAGCGCCGGCGCTGCTCGCGGCCCTGCTCGGCGGCGGTCGCGCGTTCCGCCTCGGATAGCGCCGCGGCGCGTCCATTGGCGGACATCACCGCGATCAGGTCGGAGAGCTGCTGCGACTGCAGAGCGAGCAATTGGTTGCCGGCCTGCGTGGCCTGAAGCGCGCCGGTTGCGCCCTGGCTCTGGCCGACAAGCGTCGCCATCTCGGCCCGGTTGGCGTCGACATTGCCGACGACGCCGGCCTGCACGCGCATCGCATCCTGTAGCCCCCCGACCGTGGTCTGCCAGCGCGAGCGTGCACCGGCGACGAGATCGGCATCGGAGGCCGAGAGCGGAATGTTACCATAGCGCTGCTGGAATGCCTGGTCGATCTGGCCCACATCGAAAGCGATGCTCTGGGCCTGTCCCAGCAGCTGCTGGGTGCGCTGGACCGATTGCTGGATCTGCTGCAGCGAGGAGTGCGGCAGGCTGGCGAGATTGCGGGCCTGGTTGATCAGCATCTGCGCTTCGTTCTGAAGCGAGGTGATCTGGTTGTTGATCTGCTCCAGCGCGCGGGCGGCCGACATCATGTTCTGCGCGTAGTTCCACGGGTCATAGACCGTGAGGGCCTGCGCGGATGGGGACAGCACGGGGGACAGGCCGAGCGGCGCGGTCAGCAGCGCGACGGCGACGGTGAGCGCGCGCGGACGGGACAGCATCATGGCTGCGTCTCCAGAGTGAGGTTGGGAATGAGGTCGGCGGCCCAGCCTAGGCCGCAATGACGCAGCCAGGCGTCCAGGAAGCCGTCGCGGCCATGCGCGGCGAAGATCTTGCCGATGGCCTGCTGGTCCGTCTTGGAGGACGCAGCGCACAGCGCCAGCGCCACGTCGGACAGGCCCAGCTCAAACAGCCGGTTGCCGCGCCGCGACTGGCAGTAATAGTCCCGCTTCGGCATGGCCCGCGCGAGGATCTCGATCTGCCGGTCGTTCAGGCCGAAGCGGCGATAGATGGCGGTGATCTGCGGCTCGATGGCCCGCTCATTGGGAAGCAGAAGACGTGTCGGGCAGCTCTCGATGATCGCGGGCGCGATCGCCGAGCCGTCGATGTCGGACAGCGACTGCGTGGCGAAGATGACGGATGCGTTCTTCTTGCGCAGCGTCTTCAGCCATTCCCGCAATTGGCCGGCGAAGGCGTCATCGTCCAGCGCCAGCCAGCCTTCATCAATGATGATGAGGGTCGGTGATCCATCGAGCCGGTCCTCGATCCGGTGGAACAGATAGGCCAGCACCGCAGGCGCGGCCTCAGTCCCGATTAGCCCTTCGGTCTCGAAGGCCTGGACGGTGGAGATGCCCAAATGCTCGCTTTCGGCGTCGAGCAGCCGGCCCCAGGCGCCGCCGATGCAATAAGGACGCAGTGCCTGCTTCAGGTCGTTGGACTGCAGAAGGACGCAGAGGCCCGTAAGCGTGCGCTCCTCAACCGGCGCCGAGGCGAGCGATGTCAACGCCGTCCAGATATGTTCCTTCACCTGCGGCGTGATGGGGACGCCTTCGCGGGTGAGGATTGCTACGATCCAGTCGGCGGCCCAGGCGCGCTCGGCAGCGTCATCGATGCGCGCGAGTGGCTGAAGCGAAACACTCTCCGCGCTCCCCTCGCTGAGCCAGCCACCAAGATCGTGCCAGTCACCGCCCATGGCGAGCGCCGCGGCCCGGATCGAGCCGCCGAAATCGAAGGCGAACACCTGCGCGCCCGCATAGCGCCGGAACTGCAGCGCCATCAGCGCCAGCAGCACGGACTTGCCCGCGCCGGTCGGGCCCACAACGAGGGTGTGGCCGACATCGCCGACATGGAGGCAGAACCGGAACGGGGTCGAGCCCTCGGTCTTGCCGAACAGCAGCGGCGGTGCATCGAAATGCGCATCGCTGCTCTCGCCGGCCCACACTGCCGAGAGGGGGATCATGTGGGCGAGGTTCAGCGTCGAGACCGGTGGTTGCCGGACATTGGCATAGACATGTCCGGGCAAAGATCCCAGCCAGGCATCGACGGCGTTGATCGTCTCCGGTATCACGGTGAAATCGCGACCCTGGATGACCTTCTCGACCCGCCGCAGCTTCTCGTCGGCGATGCGGGGATCGGCGTCCCACACCGTCACGGTCGCAGTGGCATAGGCGATGCCGGCATGGTCCGCGCCAAGCTCCTGGAGCGCGAGATCGGCATCGGCCGCCTTGTTTGCGGCATCCGAATCCACGAGGATGGATTGCTCGTTGGTCATCACCTCCTTCAGGATCGCGGCGATGGATTTGCGCTTGGCGAACCACTGGCGGCGGATCCTGGTCAGCAGCCGGACCGCATCCGTCTTGTCGAGCAGGATCGCCCGGGTCGACCAGCGATAGGGAAAGGCCAGCCGGTTCAGCTCATCGAGTAGGCCGGGCGTCGTCACCGTGGGAAAGCCGGTGATGGTCAGCACCCGCAGATGCTGGTCGCCAAGGCGCGGGTCCAGCCCGCCGGTGAGCGGTTGATCGGGAAGCAGAGCGTCGAGATAGATCGGCGTCTCCGGCACGCGGACACGGTGCCGATGCGTCGAGACGCAGCCATGCAGGTAGGTCAGCGTCTCGCCGTCATCGAGCCAGCGACATTCCGGCATGAAGGCGTCGATGAGGTTGAGAAGGCGATCGGTTCGGTCGGCAAATCCGCGCAGCGTCTCATGGGGATCAAGGCCCGCCTTGTCCCGCCCTTCATAGAGCCAGGCTTCGGTGCGCGCCGCATCCTCGGCGGGCGGCAGATAAGTGAAGGTCAGGAAATAGCTCGACTCGAAGTGGCTGCCAGCCTCTTCAAAATCGGCCCGGCGCTCGGCATCGACTAGTGCGGAAGCGGCATCCGGGAAAGTGCTCGCCGGATAGGTCGCGGCGGCATGGCGCTGCGCCTCCACGAAGATCGCCCATCCCGAGCCAAGGCGACGAAAGGCGTTGTTCAGCCGCCCGGCAACCGCGACCAGCTCGGCCGGCACGGCGCTGTCGAGATCCGGCCCCCGAAAACGCGCGGTGCGCTGGAACGAGCCGTCCTTGTTCAGCACGATGCCGGGCGCGATCAGCGCCGCCCAGGGCAGGAAATCGGCAAGGCGGCGGTTGCGGAGGCGATACTCGGCGAGGTTCATCATCATGGCACCCCGCTCAGACCGTGAGGTGCGCGGGGATGCGCAGATGCCGACGCACCACCTCGACAAAAAGCGGATCGCGCTTTGCGGCCCACACCGCCGCGACATGGCCGATCATCCCGATGGCGAGGCCGACCAGCCACAGGCGCAGGCCGAGGCCCACGGCCCCGGCAAGCGTGCCATTGACGATGGCGATGGCACGCGGCGCGCCGCCGAGCAGGATCGGCTCGGTCAGCGCCCGGTGGACCGGTACGTTGAAGCCCGGAACCTCAACCGTCTCCGCCATCAGACGAGCGCTCCGCCGCCGAAGGAGAAGAAGGACAGGAAGAAGCTCGAGGCGGCGAAGGCGATCGACAGGCCGAACACGATCTGGATCAGCCGGCGGAAGCCGCCCGACGTGTCGCCGAAGGCCAACGCCAGCCCGGTCGAGATGATGACAATGACGGCGATGATCTTGGCGACGGGGCCTTCGATCGATTGAAGGATGGATTGCAGCGGCGCTTCCCACGGCATGGAGGAGCCGGAGGCATAAGCGCTGGCCGTGGCCATCAGGCTGATGCAGGTGACAGACGCGGCCAGCCGGGCTGCGCTACGGGCGCGATGGAGCGATCGGATCATGAGGGATCTCCGGTGAGGACAGGGGTGATGCGGTAGTCGCCATCGGGGCCAAGGCCCTCTACATGGGCGAGTTCTGTAAGCCGGCGGGCCACGCCGCGGCCCGCAAGCACGGCCACGAGATTGATGGTCTCGGCGATCAGCGCGCGCGGGACAGTGACGACGGCTTCCTGAATGAGCTGCTCCATCCGGCGCAGCGCGCCGATGGCGCTGCCGGCATGGATGGTGCCGATGCCGCCGGGATGGCCGGTACCCCAGGCCTTGAGCAAATCGAGCGCTTCCGCGCCGCGCACCTCGCCAATGGGGATGCGGTCCGGACGCAGCCGCAGCGCGGAACGAACAAGGTCGGAGAGCGAAGCGGCTCCATCCTTGGTGCGCAGGGCGACGAGGTTCGGCGCCGCGCATTGCAGCTCGCGCGTATCCTCGATGAGAACAACGCGATCGGAGGTCTTCGCGACCTCGGCGAGCAGCGCATTGGTCAGTGTGGTCTTGCCCGTCGAGGTGCCGCCGGCCACCAGGAGGTTGGCGCGAGACGCCACGGCCGAGCGCAAGGCTTCGGCCTGGCCAGCCGACATGATCCCAGTAGCTACGTAATCGGCGAGCGTGAACACCGCGACGGCGGGCTTGCGGATGGCGAAGGTCGCGGCTGCGACGACCGGCGGCAGCAGGCCCTCGAACCGTTCTCCCGTCTCGGGCAGCTCGGCTGAAACGCGCGGAGCTCCGGCATGCACCTCGGCGCCGACATGATGCGCGACGAGGCGAACGATGCGTTCGCCGTCAGCGGGCGACAGCTTCTCGCCTGTGTCGCCCAACCCTTCCGAGAGCCGGTCGATCCACAGCCGCCCGTCGGGGTTCAGCATCACCTCGACGACGGCCGGGTCTGCCAGATGCCGGGCGATCGCCGGACCCAGCGCCGTGCGCAGCATCCGCGCGCCGCGGGCAAAACCCGGATGATGATGTGCTGCCGCCATGCGAACCCCGACGTGCCGGGGTCCTGACGATCTCATCCCGGTCGGGGATGATTAAAAGAGCCCGATATTGGGCCGGTTCAACACGATTCCCTCCGCATCGCAGCGTGGCGTGCAATGACAGGCGAACGGCGGAACTGCTGTGCAGTGATCGGAAGCTTCATAGGGAGCCTCCGCTTCACGGCTTGAAACAATGCTCCCTGTGCCAGCGCAGGAAATGCGGATGGGGGCGCTCGATCAGCCTCCGGGGCGCGATGGCGCGGCCGTCTTTGTTGATGAAGGTGCGCACGCCGTCGGGATCGTTGGTCTGCCGGGAAATGAGAATGTCCAGATCATCCAGAGGCTGATCAGCCCGCGATCGAACATCCAGTGGGCCGTACCCGACAGCGCCAGCCCGTTGCTGACGATGTCGGGGCCATTCGCTTCCACCGGGCGGATATGCGCTGCGGCCACCTCGGCACGCCCGCCGCCATTGATCAGCTTGAGCCCGCTAATGGCACAGCGCTCGTCGTAGGCGCGCAGCACGACGCCCCGAAAAATGCGGTCGCGGACGATGCGAGAGGACAGAGTGTCGACTCGCTCGCGGGGCTGCTCGAACGCGAATGGCGCCTGTTCTTCTTCAAAGCCTGAGAGGGAGGCACCCGCCTCGACGCGGGGCAGCAGCGGCTCGCTGTCATTCAGCCCGAGAGTGACGATCCGGTTGAAATCGTCCGGCGAGAGCGGACGCACGGCGGCTTGCGCACGCCCCGAAATGCGCCCGTCCGCGTTCAGCACACCGCGCTCGATTACGCCATCCGCATCGGTGAACGGTACCGGGCGGGCAAAATCCAGATAGCTGCCCGGTTCGATGAGAGCGAGATACATGCCCGGAGCGGTGGGTTCGGGAACGACGCGCTCGACCCTGGCGATCGCGAAATAGCCGCGGGTCTCCGCCACTTTCCGGGGTTCGTAGTAGACGATCCAGTCACCGACGCAGGCCTCGACGCGTCCCAGATATGGGCGCGGGAACTGATACCGCTCAGCCGGGCTGTCGTCATAGATCGAGTCCGAGCGGTGAATGAAGACGCCGAATCCCATGTGCCATCCCTGATCCCCGTTCGATCCTATCGCAGATTGGAACGCGTTCGGCAGCAGGGGGACCATTCCCCCTGTCGCGCGCGTCACGTTATCGACCCAGCATCACGCTCGGAGTTCTCCTTCGCACTGCCGTGAGCGATAGGGCGGCTATCTATCAATCACATATCCGCTAATATGTGATTGATAGTGGGAGACTCTATCGCTCATGGTGTGGAACTGGACGCAGCACGGCTGGCCGCATTTTGCCTATGATCCGGTTGCCCTCGAACCGCTGGAGCGGCGGTTCCTGCTGCTCACCGGCGAGGTGATCGGTGCGGTTCGGCATGTCAGCGAGGGCGAGCGGGACCTGCTGCGGATCGAACTCCTCAGCGACGAGGCCGTCAAGACCAGCGCGATCGAAGGGGAGACGCTGGATCGCCTCAGCGTGCAATCCTCCCTGCGTCGTCAGCTCGGCCTCGACACTGACAATCGAAACGTGAAGCCGAAAGAGCGTGGCATCGCGGAGATGATGGTCGATCTCTATCGGAGCTGGGCGGATCCCCTCGGCGCCGACACACTGTTCCGCTGGCACCGCATGCTGATGGCGGACAGCCGGCATCTGGAGACGATCGGCGGCTACCGTCGCCATGAAGACGCGATGCAGATTGTGTCCGGCCGCCAGGATCGGCCAACCGTGCATTTCGAGGCGCCGCCATCCTCCCGGGTTCCGGAAGAGATGGCCGCTTATCTCGCCTGGTTCAATGGCTCGGCCCCCGACGGTGAAACGCCCCTGCCGGCACTCACCCGGGCCGGGATCGGACATCTTTATTTCGAGAGCATCCACCCCTTCGAGGACGGCAATGGCCGCATCGGTCGCGCGCTCGCAGAAAAATCCCTGGCCCAGAACATCGGGCAGCCGACCCTGATCGCCCTCGCCCATACCATCGAGCAGCATCGCAATGCCTATTACGATCAGCTCGAAGTCCACCAGAGGACGCTCGATGTCACGGGCTGGCTGGTCTATTTCGCGCAAACGATCATTGAGGCCCAGCAGACGACGCTCGGCCGCGTCGCCTTCCACATCGCCAAGGCGCACTTCTACGATCGCTTCCGCGACAAGTTGAACGAACGGCAGGAGAAGGTGATCGCCCGTCTCTTCCGTGAGGGCCCCGGCGGCTTCACGGGCGGCCTGAGCGCGGAGAACTACCTCGCGATCACCGGCACCTCACGCCCCACCGCCACGCGTGACCTGCACGATCTGGTCGAGAAAGGCGCCCTGACGCGAACCGGCGAGCGCCGATATACGCGCTACCATCTGAATCTGCCGTAAAGCCGTGACCGGGCAGCATGTGGCGCAACCGTTCGAGGTCTTTCGGAAGCCCTCGGCGTGGCATCCCCTTGAACCTGCAGCATGCGCCAATGGACTAAACCGCTGCCGCGGTAGGCGCCCTGCATGACGGGCGGTTGGGTACTTTCCATGTGGCGCCCGGCATAGGCGGGCGGACCATCACGGGGTTTCTTCGGACAGGAGAGCCCCATGGACCATCAGGAGCACCCCACCAGCAGACGGCCGACCGTCAGCCCGCTGCGGCAGCGGATGATCGAGGACATGACCATCCGTCGGTTCGGCGAGCACACCCAGCGCGATTATGTCCGCCAGGTCGCCGCGTTCACCGCCTTCCTCGGCCGGGCGCCGGACCAGGCCGAGCCCGAGGACCTGCGGCGCTACCAGCTGCATCTGGCTAGTCTTGGCGCCAGCTATGCCCGCATGAACCTTGCCTGCACGGCGCTGCGCTTCTTCTTCCACATCACGCTGGGCCGGGCCGGCTTCGGCGACCGGATGGCGCGGATCCCCAGCCCTGAGCGCCTGCCCGTGGTGCTCAGCACCGAGGAGGTGGCGCTGCTGCTCGCCCATGCGCCGAACCTCAAGTACCGCGCCGCCCTCAGCATTGCCTATGGCTGCGGCCTGCGGGTGTCGGAGGTGGCCCATCTCGAGGTCGCCGATATCGACAGCGCGCGGATGCTGATCCGCGTGGAGCAAGGCAAGGGGCGCAAGGACCGCTATGTGATGCTTGCGCCTGATCTGCTCGATCTGCTGCGCCGCTGGTGGAAGGAGCGCCGGCCACAGGGCTGGCTTTTTCCCGGCCGCGATCCCGGCCAGCCCATCACCACCCGCCAGCTCGACCGGGCCTGCAGGACGGCAGCCTCCGCCGCCCGGCTCGACAAGCGCGTCTCCATGCACACCCTGCGGCACAGCTTCGCCACCCATCTGCTGGAGCGCAAGACCGATATCCGCGTCATCCAGGTCCTGCTCGGGCATCGCAAGCTCGACACCACGGCCGTCTACACCCGCGTCGCCCTGAAGACCCTGCGCGAGGTGGAGAGCCCGCTCTCATTACTGACACCGCCGCCCTTGTAATTCGTACCGATCCATGGCGCGGCCTGCGCTCGAGGTCGCGGATATCCTGAACGCCCATGGCGATGCCTATGAGAGGGCGCATGCCGGGCACCTCAGCCGCGGCCAGCTGAAGGTGAAGTCGGCAATCCGCTCCTGCCGCACGGTGGTGCTCGGCGGGCATGTGTCGCGCTGCGCCGACTGTGCCCATGTGGAGATCGCCTACAACTCCTGCCGCAACCGGCACTGCCCCAAGTGCCAGGGAGCAACAGCCCGGGACTGGCTCGCCGCCCGGCAGGCCGAGCTTCTGCCGGTGCCCTATTATCACCTCGTCTTCACCCTGCCGGCCGCGATCGGCGCCATCGCCTATCAGAACAAGGCGGCGGTCTACGACCTGCTGTTCAAGGCCTCGGCCGAGACGCTCACCACCATCGCCGCCGACCCCCGGCATCTCGGCGCCCGCATCGGCGTCACCACCGTGCTCCATACCTGGGGCTCGGCACTCACCCATCATCCCCATATCCATGCCGTGGTGCCCGGCGGGGGACTGTCTGCCGACGGCACACGCTGGATCGCCGGCCGGTCCCGCTTCTTCCTGCCGGTGCGGGTGCTGTCCCGCCTGTTCCGGCGGCTCTTCCTCGACGGGCTGCGCGCCCTGCATGCCGCCGGCCGGCTCGCCTTCTTCGGCGACCTCGACCCGCTGGCGGAGACCGCAGCGTTCGACGCCATGCTGGCACCCCTGTGCCGGGCCGAGCGGGTGGTCTACGCCAAGCGCCCGTTCGCGGGACCCGCGGCGGTGCGCCTATCTGTCGCGCTATACCCACCGCGTGGCGATCTCCAACAGCCGGCTCCTCGCCATGGACGCCCGTGGTGTCACCTTCCGCTGGAAGGACTATCGCGCCCGGGCCAAGGCCGTCGGCAATAGCTGGATCAAGACCATGACCCTGCCGGCGGACGAGTTCATCCGCCGCTTCCTGCTCCATGTCCTGCCCGATGGCTTCCACCGCATCCGGCACTACGGCCTGTTCGCCAGCGCGGTGCGCGCCGCCAACATCGAGAGGGTCCGCGCGCTGCTCGTAGACCAGCAGGTGCGCGCCTCGCCGGAGGGAGCCACGCCTGCCGAAACGATACGACCAGAGGCCACGCTGCGCTGCCCGTGCTGCGCCGGCATCATGACCATCATCGAGACCTTCGCCCGGGGCTCGGCGCCGAAGACCTGGCCCGCCAGTGCCTCCATCAGGATCGACACCTCATGAGCGGCGCCACCTCTCTCGAACTCCAACTGCATCCGGCAGGCCGCGTCGTAGGCGCAAAGGATAGCTTCGTCCTCGCGCCGACCATCCCGCGCTCAGTCTCGTCATGGAACCCGGCCGCGCACTCATCAACGGGCGCTGCCAGCCCCACGGCACTGTTCCGGACTGTCAGGTGTTCTGGCAACCGTCACCAGCAAGACCACACAGCCCCCAGCCCAGACCCAAAATCCCCATAGCACCGCAACAACCTCAACCGTCGCCCACGTCGGACCGCGGTTTCCTCCCCTGGAGGCTTTCCGACGCCGGCCCGTGCGATCAGCCCCACCATCGTGATCGGGCCGGCATCCGAAACCCTTCACATAAGCCGACATCGGGCTTGCCGCCAGAAGCGGCCATTCAAAGGTTGGTACACGGCACCAGCCGGCGATGCCTTCATCGTCTTCCGCTCCTCCCGGCCAAGGGGGAGCGCAGAACTCTAACTCCGAACGCTCCAGTTTGCTGGGCTCAGATCAGCCGTCGCGAACACCCGGCGAATGACGATATGTGCCTGTGTTCATCGGCCTCGCCTTTGGCAGGTCTCTTACCATCGTGTTTCAGGAGCCGAGCCGCTCCGACAGCAAGCGCGCATAACGAATCACATCGGCGCCGAGCCTATCGACGTGTGCGCCTTCGAAGTGCGGGTCGAGAATGGAAATGGCGAAGCCGCCAATCGCCCGTTCGCCCGAGAAATCGAAGATCGGCGCGCCTACGCAGACCATGCCATCTCGAACCTGATGGTCGTCGACGGAGAACCCCCGCACGCGCACCTCATCTAGCTCCCGCTCCAACGTCTCGATGTCGCGCACGGTGCGTGTTGTAAGGGGAGGCGGCAATCCGTGGGGATAGAGGCCCAGCACCTCGTCGCGCTCCATGGTGCTTAGCACGGCCTTGCCGGTGGCTGTGAAGGCCGCCGGCAGGCGCATCCCGATGCGAAAGGTGATGCCAAGCGGGTCCTCGCCATGACGCGAGGCGATGTAGACCACATCGGCGCCGTCGAGGATCGTCAGGGTCAGTGTCTCCACCCGGAGCGCTGGCGTCTCATCCCATAGCCGGGAGAACTCCTCGACGATGTCGGAGCGCGCTGCGAAGGCGTTGGCCCAGCGCATCACATGGCCGCCGAGCACAAATCCGCTGCCCCGTCGACGCAGCAGGCCGAGATTGACCAGCGTCGCGCACAGGCCGTGAGCCGTGCTTTTCGGCAAGCCCAGCGAGCGCGCCACATCGGCAAGCCCCAGCGGGGCGTTGCTGCAGGCGGCAAGATCGAGAATGGCAACGGCTCGGCTGACGGCGGGCACGTCCTTGTTCGCGACGGTCTTCTGGGTGGGCACGAATTACCTCCGAACTGTGTCTTGTCTTTCGATAGGGAATGCCCTTATATCCCTCTCATACACTATATAGAACATCGTTCAATATGCTGAACGATACATGATCGAAGCCTGTAGATCAATCAGGGCACGGTAGGAAACCAAGGGGAACACGATGAATCTCTCACGCCTGATGTCGTCGCTCGCCTGCGCGACCGTTGTTGCTGCCATGCCCTCCATGGCGCAGGCCCAGGGCGACAAGCCGTTCAAGATCGGCGTTCCGACCTTCCTCTCCGGCGCCGCCGCCGGTCCCTTCGGCATTCCGGCGAAGAATGCCGCCGAGGTATTCGCCGCCGCCGCCAATGCCGGCACCCTGCCCGCGCCCTATGACAAGAAGGGCTTCGGCGGCCGTCCGGTTGAACTCGTGGTGATCGACGAGGCTGGCGGCACCACCAAGCAGGTGTCCGAGTTCCGCAATCTCGTGGAGCAGCAGGGCGTCGACATGGTGGTGGGCTACACCTCCTCCGGCGACTGCCTCGCCGTGGCGCCCGTCGCCGAGGAGATGAAGACCCTCACCCTGCTCTTCGACTGCGGCACGCCGCGCATCTTCGAGGCGGGCGACTACCGGTACGTTTTCCGCCCCGTCGCGACCGCCACCATGGATAATGTCGCCGCCGCGCTCTACGTCACGGAGAAGCTGCCCGAGTTCAAGAGCTACGCGGGCATCAACCAGAACTATGCCTGGGGTCAGGACGCCTGGGCGGACTTCGAGGGCACGCTCAAGTCGATCAAGCCCGACACCAAGCTCACCACCTCGCAGATGCCCAAGCTCGGCGCCGGCCAGTACAATGCCGAGATCTCGGCGATCCTCGGCACCAAGCCGGACGTCGTGCATTCCAGCTTCTGGGGCGGCGATCTCGAGGGCCTGATCCTGCAGGGCGCTCCGCGCGGCCTGTTCAAGAATTCGGTGGTGGTGCTGACCTCGGGCGAGACCGCGCTGCACCGCCAGGCCAAGCAGATCCCGGACGGCACCATCATCGGCGCCCGCGGCCCAAACGGCATCTTCGCGCCGGCCAATGCCTACAATGACTGGTTCCGCAAGGCGTACAACGACAAGACCAACGAGTTGCCGAGCTATCCCTCCTACCACATGGTCCAGTCTCTGATGGCGGCGAAGCTCGCCTATGAGAAGGCGCAGGGCGGCGACGCCACTAAGGTGCCGAGCAAGGAAGATATCGCCAAGGCGCTTACCGGCCTCTCCTTCGAGGGCCCCTCGGGCAAGGTCGAGATGAGCCTCGGCAAGGGCCACCAAGCCGTGCAGGAGATGGTCTATGGCCGCGTTAAGAAGGACGGTGACGGCAACATCGCCTTCATCGACGTGGTGCGTTATCCGCCGGAGCGCGTGAACCCGCCGGAAGGCACCACCACCGCCGACTGGATCAAGGCGGGCCTCAAGGCCGGCAACTGAGGTCGCGTCCCTCCGGTCCCCGGACCGGAGGGATTGCCTGATGCCGGCGGCCGGCCTGAGCTGCGGGGTGCGCCCCGCCCGGCGCTCTCCGCATTTCCGAAAAGAGCAGGACATGAACGGACTTCTCGGCGCCGTCGTCGACGGCATCCTCTATTCTTCCTGGCTTTTCATCATCGCCGTGGGGCTGACGCTCATCTATGGCGTGATGAAGATCCTCAACATGGCGCACGGCACCTTCTACGCCATCGGTGCCTATGTCGCGGTGACCCTGCTCGGCTGGTGGTTCGCTCAAGATCTGCCGGCCTGGGGCATCGTGCCGGTGATGATCGTCGCGGCGCTGATTGCCGGGCTGGTGCTTGGTCTGGTGGTGGAGCGTGGCTTCCTCAGCCACTTCGCCGGCCGCGATCCGATCGTGCTCCTGCTCGTCACCTATGCCCTTTTCCTCATCCTCGAAGACGTCATCAAGCTGATCTGGGGCGTCGATCCCTGGATCGCCTCGGAGCCGCTCTGGGTTTTCGGGCAGGTCGAGCTCGGCGAACTGATCTATCCCACCTACAACCTCTTCATCGTCGCCGTCGCCATCGTGGTGGGCGGACTGCTGACCTGGTTCCTGCAGTTCACCGCCAGGGGCAAGATCCTGCGTGCGGTCATCCATGACCCCGAGATTTCGCGGGCCATGGGCGTGAACGTCGGGCTCTGGAACCTCATCGCGTTCGTCACCGGCTCGGTGCTGGCGGCGGTGGGCGGCGCCTTTACCGCCCCCACCATTTCCGTCGTGCCTGGCATGGGCGTCGAGGTGGTGGTGATGATGTTCGCCGTCGTCGTCATCGGCGGTCTCGGCTCGATCCCCGGCACCGTGGTCGGTGCGCTGATCGTCGGCTTCGTGCGGTCCTTCGCGGTCCATTACTGGCCGGAACTAGAGGTGTTCAGCGTCTATGCTGTCATGGCGCTGGTGCTGGCGATCCGTCCACAGGGCCTGTTCGCGGGCGTGGAGTTGCGCAAGATATGAACCGGACCTTCACCTTCCTGCCGCCGCTCATCGGCGGTGCGGCGCTCCTCGCGCTGATCGCATGGTTCCTGCCGAGCTGGAACTTCGTCCTCGCCATCGGCCTCGCCAAGGGCCTGCCCGTTCTCGGCCTCGTGCTGCTGATGCGCGGCGGCCTGGTCTCGTTCGGCCAGGGCCTCTATTACGCGCTCGGCGGTTATACGGTCGGCCTCGCCTCGCAGTTCTGGGGGCTGAAGGACGCCGCAGCGCTGCTCGCCATCGCCGCCGTCGGCGCGGCAGTCGTCGCCTTCGTCCTCGGCCTGTTGCTGTCGCGCTACCGCGACATCTTCTTCGCCATGCTGACGCTGGCGCTCTCCATGCTGCTCTACGGCATCCTAGTGAAGACAACCGAGCTCGGTGGCACCGACGGCTTCAACGTCCATGGTGTGACGCTGCTCGGCATTCCGCTCACCGGCGCCGACCGGATAAACGGCCTCGTCCTGCTCCTCGCGGTTTGCGTGCTGGGCGCGATCAATCTCGGCCTGTTCGGCGCCACCGCCTTCGGGCGGCTACTCTCCGGCGTGCGTGACAACGAGATCCGCGTCGAATATCTCGGCGCCTCGGCCAACCGCGCGGTGCTGATCGCTTCCGTGCTCGCCGCGGTGATGGCGGCGCTGGGCGGGGCGATGAGCGGAATCATCGTCGGCCATATCGATCCCGAAATGGCGTTCTGGGCGACCTCGGGCGAATTCGTGGTGATCGCGATCCTCGCCGGCACCGGTGGTGTCGTCGCCCCCTTCGTCGCAGCTGTCGTGCTCGAGGTGGTGCGCTCCTTCGCCTACCAATATGCCCCGAACACCTGGCAGCTCGTGCTCGGCCTCATCATCCTCGCCCTCATCCTGTTCCTGCCGCAGGGCCTTTCCGGCCTCGTGCGCCGCGGCCCGCGCGCCGCGAATGCGGGAGAGAAGTCATGACCGCCCCCATCATCGCCGCCAAGGGACTACGCAAACGCTTCGGCGCGGTGGTCGCCGCCAACGACGTGAATGTCGACATCATGCCCGGCACCATCTCCGGGCTGATCGGCACCAACGGCGCCGGTAAGACCACCTTCATCAACATGATCACCGGCTATCTGCAGCCGGACGAGGGCTCGATCGTGCTGGACGGGCGCGAGCTCGTCGGCCTCACGCCGCGCGAAGTGACCCGGCGAGGCGTCGCCCGCTCCTTCCAGATCCCGCAGCTTTTCAACTCGTTGACGGCGGTGGAGAACCTCTCCCTCGCCGAGGCCGCGCTGAAGAGCCAGGGCTTTGGCGGCTTCGCCATGTTCTCGGACAAGGTCCTGGAGCGCTCAGCGCGTGAGACGCTGGAGCGTTTCGGCCTGGAGCGTTTCGGGGATTCGCTGGCCGGCACCATGCCGGAGGGCATCCGCAAGCTGCTCGACATCGCGGTGGCGATGGTGGGACGTCCGCGCGTGCTGTTCCTCGACGAGCCGACCAGCGGCGTGTCGAGCGAGGAGAAGTTCCCGATTATGGACCGGGTAATTGCCGCCACCCGCGCCGACCATGTCAGCGTGCTCTTCGTCGAGCACGACATGGAGATCGTGCGCCGCTATTCCGACCGCGTGCTCGCCTTCTTCGAGGGCCGCGTGCTCATCGACGACAAGCCGGACGTGGTCATGAACGACCCGCAGGTGCGCACGCTCATCATCGGCGAGGAGAAGGCCCATGCTTGACGTCCGGGGTATCGACGTCTCCATCGGCCAGGTGCAGATCCTGCGCCGGGTCTCGTTCTTGGTCCCGCAGGGCGCCATGGTGGGCATCATCGGCCGTAACGGCGCCGGCAAGACTACCATCATGCGCGCCGTCATGGGACTGCTACCGCTTCAGGCGGGCTCGGTGCGCTTCGAGGGCACCGACATCTCGTCCGAGCCGGCCCACAAGCGCGCCGGCCGCGCCATCGGCTTCGCACCGGAGGACCGCCGGCTCATCCCTGAGCTGACGGTCGAGGAAAATCTCCTGCTTCCCTCCTGGGCGAACCACCACAAGGACGCCCGCGAGCGGCTGGAGGACACCTACCGGCTGATCCCCGAGGCGCGCGAGTTCCGCCATCGCCGTGCGCTCCAGCTTTCCGGGGGCCAGCAGAAGCTCGTCGCCATCGGGCGCGCTCACATGGTCGGCACCAAGCTGCTCATGCTGGACGAGCCGTTCGAGGGCGTCGCCCCGGCGCTCTCCAAGCGCATCGCCGAAGTGGTCTCCTCGCTGCGCCCGCTCGGGCTGTCGGTGCTGCTCTCCGGCGCCGATCTACAGCATGCCGGCGGCAGCCTGGACAAGGTCTACCGCATCGATCGTGGACAGATCGACGCTGGCAAAGCGGACGCTCCTCCAACCTGACTGCCACCGCGGGCCAACGGCCGACACCACGAGATGCGGACCTGAACGGACGACGGACATGAACGACTTCATCTTCAGCACGACCAAGACCGTCATTTCGCAGATCGGCGCCACGGCGCGCATCGGCGAGATCGTGAAGCCCTCGCTCGGCGCGCGCATCGTGCTCGTCACCGACGCTGGCCTGCGCCGCGCCGGCCTGCTCGACGCCGCGCTCGCGTCGCTGGCCGGCGCTGATATCGCCGTCGAGATCTTCGACGACGTGGTCGCCGATCCGCCGGAAGCCAATGTGCTGTCCCTCGTCTCGGCCATCCGCGCCCACAAGGCGACCGGCGTGCTCGCCATCGGCGGCGGCTCGCCGATGGATGTTGCCAAGGTCGCGGCGCTGATCGCTGGCAGCGGCGAGGCGCTCTCGGAGGTGTACGGCGTCAACAAGGCCAGGGGCCCGCGCCTGCCGCTGGTGCTGGTGCCCACCACCGCCGGCACGGGCTCGGAGGTGACGCCCGTCGCCATCATCACCACCGGCGAGGCGATGAAGTCCGGCGTGGTCTCCCCGCTGCTCCTGCCGGACATCGCGGTGCTCGACGCCGAGCTCACCGTCGGCCTGCCGCCGGCGGTCACCGCCGCCACCGGCATCGATGCCATGGTGCACGCGATCGAGTCTTACGCCTCGACCTCGCCCAACAACAACCCGATCTCGCAGGGCCTTGCCCGCCAAGCGCTGCGCCTGCTCGGCGCCAATATCCGCGAGGCGACCTTCAACGGGCAGAACCGCGACGCCCGCGCGGCCATGCTGCTCGGCGCGCTGTTCGCCGGCCAGGCGTTCGGCAACTCGCCGGTCGCTGCGGTCCACGCGCTGGCCTATCCGATCGGCGGGTACTTCCATGTGCCGCACGGCCTCTCCAACGCGCTGGTTCTGGCGCCGGTGCTGCGTTTCAACCTGCCGAAGGCGGCGCCTATCTATGCCGAGATCGCGGCGGACGCCTTCCCAGAGCTGGCGTCGGTCTCCGGGAGTGCGCGGGGCGAGGCATTCGTCGAGAAGCTCTCCGAACTCGGCCGCGACCTCCAGGTGCCCCAGGGCCTCCACGAGGTGCAGATCCCGCGCGACGCTTTGCCGATGATGGCGCGCGAAGCGATGAAGCAGACCCGTCTGCTCGTCAACAACCCGCGCGAGATGACCGAGGCCGACGTGCTCGCCATCTACGAAGAGGCGTTCTGATCCCCTCCCCGCCATCGCCGACCATGCCGACTCCGTCTTGACCGACGCGCCGTCCTGAGCGACGCGCCGACCGCAACCAGGACAAATGAGATTATGACGTCTAGCGCAAAGAATGCCTTCCTTCGCGAAGCCGTGCTGATCGACGGCGCCTGGATCGGCGCCGATGACGGCGCGGCCATCGCCGTCACCGACCCGGCGACCGGCGCCGCTCTTGGCACCATTCCCGATGTCGGCGCGGCGGAAACCGAGCGCGCTATCGCCGCCGCCGGCGCGGCCTTTCCCGGCTGGGCCGGCCTTCTGGCCGCCGAGCGGGCGAAAAAGCTCGTCGCCATGGCCAACGCCATCCGCGCCAATGCCGACACCCTCGCCGCCCTCCTCACCAGCGAACAGGGCAAGCCGCTGAAGGAAGCCGAGGGCGAGGTGCTGATAGCCGCCGCCTATGTGCAGTGGTTTGCCGAAGAGGCGCGCCGGGTCTATGGCGAGGTGATCCCCTCGCCGTGGAAGGGCCGCAAGATCCTCGTCACCCGCGAGCCGGTGGGCGTAATCGGCGCCATCACGCCGTGGAACTTTCCGTTCTCCATGATCGCCCGTAAGCTTGGCGCCGCGCTGGCGGCGGGCTGCACGATCGTGGTCAAGCCGTCCGAACTCACCCCCTATTGCGGCCTCGCTTGGGGCGTGCTCGCTGAAATGGCCGGCCTTCCCAAGGGCGTCGTGAACGTCGTGACGGGTGACGCGAAGGCTATCGGCGGCGCGCTCACGTCGAGCCCCATCGTCCGGAAGATCACCTTCACCGGCTCGACCCGCGTCGGCAAGATCCTGATCGAGCAATCGGCCGCGACCGTGAAGCGCGTCTCGATGGAGCTCGGCGGCAATGCGCCGTTCCTCGTCTTCGACGACGCCGATCTCGACCGCGCGGTCGAAGGGGCGCTGGCGGCCAAGTATCGCAATTCCGGCCAGACTTGCGTTTGCGCCAACCGCTTCCTCGTTCAGGCGGGTATCTATGAGGCCTTCGCCGAAAAGCTCAGCGCCCGAGCGAGCGCGATGAAGGTCGGCAACGGTTTCGAGGACGGCGTCGAGCAGGGCCCGCTCATCAACGAAGCCGCTGTCGAGAAGGTCGAGCGCCATGTCGCCGATGCGGTGTCCAAGGGCGCGCGCGTGCTCACGGGCGGTGCGCGCCATGCGCTCGGCGGCACCTTCTTCGCCCCCACCGTCATCGCGGACGTGAAGCCGGGTATGATGGTGATGAAGGACGAGACATTCGGTCCGCTCTCGGCGCTGGTGCGCTTCGAGACCGAGGCGGAGGCCATCTCCATCGCCAACGAAACCGAGTTCGGCCTCGCCGCCTATCTCTATACCAAGGACCTCGCCCGCGCCTTCCGCGTCACCGACATGCTGCAATACGGCATGGTCGGCGTGAACGAAGGCATCATCACCACCGAAGTGGCCCCCTTCGGCGGCATCAAGGAAAGCGGCATGGGCCGTGAAGGCTCTCTGCACGGGCTCGATGATTATCTCAACATGAAATATATGAGCTTGGGTGGATTATAAGATTTCCGCGCCTCTACCGAATGGGCGATCTAGGTCATCTGAAAGCTAATATCGTTATATATATCTTAAAATAAAATATTATATGCATTCCGTTAAGTAAATAAGAATATGCACTAAATCCATATTTTGACAACGGAGAAAAAAGGGGGAGCCCATATGTTAGATTCGAGAATCGTGCTGAATCGTCGTCATCTCATGCTGGGTGGAGCGCTGTCCGTGGGCGCGCTCGCCACTGCATCGGCCGGTGCCTTCGCGAAAGGCCCCCTGCTCGGGACGCCGGCGCCCTACTACTACCGTTTCAAGTTCGGCGATGCCGAGATCACCGTGGTTTCGGACGGCACGCTGCCGCTCGGCGATCCCCACAGCAACTTCGCCGGCCTTACCAATCAGGAGATGGATCGGCAACTGACCGACAATTTCCTGCCGCTGACCAACGCCGTGCTGGAGCAGAACATCCTCATCCTGAACACCGGCGACCGGCTCGTAGTGTTCGACACCGGCATGGGCTCGTCAAAGCTGTTCGGCCCCACCACCGGCAAGTTAATGAACTCAATCAAGCAGGCGGGCATCGATCCGAAGGATGTGGACGCGGTGGTGATGAGTCACGCCCATATCGACCATTGCGGAGGTTGTATGGCGGATGACGGATCACGCAACTTCCCCAACGCGCAGTATTACATCTCGCAGGCCGATTACGACTACTGGACGGACGAGAAGACGGTTGGTCCGAACCTGAAGGCGTTTCTCGATCAGGCGCGCAGGAATTTGGTGCCGAACCGCGACCGCATGGTATTCTTCAGGGACGGCGAGGAGTTCCTGCCCGGCATCCAGGCCATCGCGGCCCCGGGTCATACGATAGGCCACACCGTCTTCACGATCACCACCGGCGGCAAGTCGCTGGCTTATATTGGTGACCTGGCACACCATCCGGTGCTGCTGCTGGAGCGACCACTTACGGAATTCCTCTATGACACGGACCCCAAGCAGTCCGCTCAGTCCCGGGTGAGAATACTCTCCATGTTGGCGGCAAACCGAACTCCGGTTCTCGCCTATCATTTTGCCTGGCCGGGCATCGGCCATGTGGCAGCCTATGGCGACGGATTCAAATATTTTCCCTCGCCAATGGCCATGGAAATGTGATCGGGAAGGCGGCCGACCTCTCTCGAAGAGGCTGCCAGTTTCCCGAAGGAGTCTATCGATGTGTTTCGGCATGGAAGATTGGGTCTGACGCAGTTTTGGTGGCGACGCTCTAAGGGGCGCCGATGAGGCGGGCCTGGAGAAGATCAAGCTTTCCTCTTCCATACATCTGGTGCTTGACGAGTTTAAGCTTGGTGATCTGGCCGTTTGGCCAGGGCGAGGTGATGGCGGCGACCCCGGCGGCCAGATCTTTGATGACACCGTTGGCGAATGACGCGACCATGCTGGATCTGGCCCGCTTGAGCCATGGCTCGAGCTCTGCGACAATCTTCTTGCGGATCATGGCCTGGAACGCGGCGATGATTTCTCGCGCCTCGACGAGGAACGGCACGCCGGCTTCGATGGCCGCGATCGTGACGCTCTCGGATTTGGACACGCGGTCCCGGCCAATAGTCATGAGGCGTGCGATGGTGCGCGCCGAAGGCGTTCGCCTGAGTGCATCATTGTCCATCCGTTCGGCGCGCCGACGACGTGCCGCCCACTCGGTGACGACCCGAAGGCATCCGCGGAAGCCCTGGCGCTTGAGGCGTCGCCACAGCTCCGCGCCGTTGCGTTCGCCGGCTGCCCACTTGTCCTCAAGCCACGGCAGGTACCGTTCCAGCGAACTTTCCCGCGAGCGGAAGACGTCCGTGCGCTCGCCGCGCAGGATCCTGCGGACAAGGCCACGGCTATGCCCGGTGCGGCGCACGATCTCCTTGATCGCGATCCCGTCCTTCGCCAAGCGGAGGATGGCCGCGTTTGCGTCTTCCCGACGAAGATATCCCTCATATTGCAGCCGCTCGGCGGCCGTGAGCAGATCAGGGTTGATGGTCGCGGCGCCGATCGCGGCTCGGACCTGACGCATGGATTTGTGTACCGCGTCGCCGCGTGCAGCACGCCGTCGACCATGGGGAGTGCCATAGCCCAGCACGTGAAAGCGGACCTTCCCGCCTTCAGCAATGGGGCACGTCCGCACGGACGCCGCAGCCACCTCGCGCCAGGAGCGGACATTGGCTGCGCCTCCCAATCCCGACATTGGCCTGAAATCAGAACGACGCCTTGCCAATCGAGGCGCCTCCATCGACATGCAATGTCTGTCCAGTGATGAACGCCGCATCGTCGGATAGAAGGAAGCCGACGGCCGCGGCCCCTTGGCGAGAAGGTCGGCCGACGACACCGCATTCCCCTCGGGGTCCGCAAGGGTGAAGGTGGGAATCTTCTCCCCGGCCTTGAGCGCCTGCCGTGCCGCGCTGGAGGCGATCAGTTCAGCGTTGGCGCGGCGCATGGTCTCGATCACGACGGGCGGCACGTTGTAGGGCGGTTTGCCCGCTTCGAAATCGGCCTTGAAGGCGTCGAGCTTCGCCTGGAGGGACATGGGATAGCTCCTTGTCGGGTGGAATGGCGTGTGGCGAAGAGAAGAACCGTCGGTCAGCCGGCCGCGATCGTGCGGGCGACCTCGGCGGCGCTGATGCCCTCCAGCGCCAGGCCGTAGCCAGCCCCCTCGTCGATGATCCGGCGCAGCTTCTGCGTCAGCGCGATGCGGGTGTAGCTGCTGGTGAGCGGGGGCAGAGCAGCGATCCCTTCGGCGATCTCATGGGCGCGGATGAGCAGCCGGTCAGCAGGGACGATCTCATTGACCACGCCCCACGCCTTCGCCGTCTCGGCATCGAGAACCTGCCGGGTGAGGATGAAATAACGGCCGCGAATGCTGCCGATCACTTCCGGCCAGAGCAGGTTCACCCCGTCGCCCGGCACGATGCCGAAGTCGAAATGCGGCTTGTCCTGAAACACGGTCTGCGGCGTGGCGAGAATGATGTCGGTCAGCAGCGCATATTCGCTGTGCAGCAATACGGGGCCGTTGAGTGCGGTGATCATCGGCACCTCGATATCGAGGATGTTCATGAGCACCTTCTTGCCCTCGCGATAGATCTTGTCGTAGCCGCGCGGCGAGAAGAAATCGAAGCCCTCGGGGCTGATCGCATCCATGAAGGCGTCGCCCGATCCGGTCAGGATGACCACCCGATTGTCCGGATCCGCGCCGATCTGGTGGAACAGCTCGACGAACTGCTCGTGGGTATGGCCGTTGAAGACCAGCTTTCCGCCATCGGTATGGAGGCGGACTTCGAGCACGCCGCTCTGCGAGCGGGTGAACTGGGCGTTGGGGAAGGCGTTCCCATAGGTCTCTAAGCGGGACATAGGATGGCTCCGTCGTGCGTTCGCACGGTTGAATGGATGGGGGGAAGGTCAGGCAGCCGGGACGAGGGCCTCGACGCGGGCGATGGCGCGTTGCACGGCGGGCCGTGCGGCAATCTGGTCGTACCAGCGGGAGAGGTTGGGGCGGGCGTCCAGTGTCACGCCGGGAAAGGCGCGCCGCCACAGCCAGCCGAAATGGGCGATGTCGGCGATGGTGAAGTCGTCGCCGGCGGCAAAGCCCTGGGTCGCCAGTTTTGCTTCGAGGAGATCGAGAATGCGTTCCGCCTCGGCGGAGAAACGGGCTTCGGCGATCGGCTGACGTTCGGGCGACGACCGCTTGAAGAAGCCGGCATTGCCGAAGGCTGGGCTGAGGCCCGAGGCGTGGAAGAATAGCTGTTCGAAGACGCGCGCCCGCTCGCTTCCGCCGGCGGGCAACAGCATGCCGGTCCTTTCCGCGAGATGGACCAGGATCGCCGCGCTCTCGGTGAGCACGAATGCGGCATCGCCGTCGCGTTCGACCAGCACCGGCACCTTGGCATTGGCGTTCAACGCCAGGAAGCCGGCGGCCTTCTGTTCACCTGTGCGGACGTTCACCGGCCTCAACTCATAGGCGAGGCCCATTTCCTCCAGCGCGATCGGGACCTTGACGCTGTTGGGCGTGGCGAATGCGTAGACTTCAATCATGTTCAGCTCCGCGAACCGCGTCTCGACGTGTTCGTGAGCTTGTTATGATCATTCCCAGAATGTTGCCGTAGGCAGGTTGAAGCGATAATGCTCATTCTCAGGAGGAATGAGCATTATCGCTTTCAAGCCATGCAGGCCTTCGTGACGGTGGTGGAGGCGGGATCGTTCTCTGCTGCGGCGCGGCGGATCGGCGTCGGGCAGCCCGCCATCTCCAAGACGATCGCCCAGCTTGAGGAGCGCCTTCAGGTGCGCCTGCTCGTGCGCTCGACGCACAGCCTCGCGCCGACCGATGCGGGCGTTCGCTTCTATGAACGGGCGCGATCGGCGATCCGGGAGGCGGAGGAAGCCGAACTGGAGGCGCGGGGCGCCGGCGCGGGCCTGTCGGGACGCCTGCGCGTTTCGGCAGCGACAACCTTCGCGCGCCTGCTCATCGTTCCGCGCCTGCCGCAATTCCTCGCCCGCCATCCCGACATCGAAATCGATGTGCTGCTCGATGACCGCGTCATTGATCTGGTCTCGGAGGGCGTAGATCTGGCCCTTCGGATGGGCGAGCTGGCCGATTCCGCCGCCATCGCCCGGCGGATCGCCCGTGGGCGGCGCTCGGTGCTCGCCACGCCCGACTATCTCGCGCGCGCCGGCATGCCCCTGGCGCCGGCCGATCTCGCGATGCACGAGGCGATCGTCTACAGCCAGCTCGGCGCCAGCTGGACCTTTCGCCGGAACGGCACGGAGGCGTCCGTCGCGGTCCGCGGACGCGTGCGCTTGAGCGCGGCGGAGGGCATCCGCGCCGCCGTGCTCGCCGACATCGGGTTGACGGTCAATTCCGACTGGATGTTCGCCCCCGAGCTTGAGAGCGGCGCGGTGTGGCGCGTGCTGGAAGACTGGGAGCTTCCCCCCGTCGATCTGTGGGCCGTGTTCCCGACAGGGCGCTTCGCAAGCGCCAAGGCGCGCGCGTTTGCGGATTATGTGGAGAGCATCCTAGCCCAATAGGGTTACTAGCGATGTACCGCGACGCGCCAGGAAAAGACATTGGCTCACTGCCTAACAGCGGTCGTTCGGCTTTGCGTCTCAAGCCAAGTCTTTAAAGAAGCGCGGGAACTGGCAAAAAAACGCTAACTTGCAGAGAGCTATCGTTCCCTTGGGGCTTAGGAATATAAAAGAGGTATCTGGGTGTGTTAGATTGACCATCCGGCGCCCACCATTTCGTTGAGGATCACGATGCCGCCTCGCAAATCTGTGCAGAAGTCAGAGCGTTTATCCCAACACCTGTACCGAGCCTGATTCTTGTGGGATCTTTTTTCGTTGAAAGTATCCGTGACAGTCTTGTAAAAAGAGATATGGGGCTATCAACCGATGGTGCGAAAAGTCTTTTTTAGCTTCCATTATGATCGCGACGTTCATCGCGTAGTCCAGGTGCGAAATTCCTGGCTCATTCGTGCCAAAGGCGAGGCGCCTCCATTTTACGACAAGGCGGAATTTGAAGAGGCGAAGCGCCGCGCGGGCGGTATCGAGCAATGGATCGAAGACCAGATGAAGGGCACGTCCGTCACGGTCGTGCTGTTCGGTGCTGAGACCTATGACCGCGAATGGGTGAGGCACGAGGTCAAGCGAAGTTATCAGTTGGGCAAAGGAATGCTCGCGATCGACATCCACAATGTCCGGCATCCTCAGAAAGGTGCCGACATCCAGGGCCGGAATCCACTCTCCTACTTCGAGATCGATCGGGGCGGACGCAAGGTGCCGCTCAGCTCGCTATACCAGCAGTATGACTGGATCCGCGATGACGGCTACACCAACATGGCGAGCTGGATCGAAACGGCGGCGCGTTCTGCAGGGAAGTAGCCATGCCTATCGCCGGCAAGACCCGCTTCCTGAAGGAGTTCCCAGCTGCCCTTCATGAGGGTAATGCCAGCGTGTTCATTGGCGCCGGGGTATCGATGGCCGCCGGCTATCCGTCTTGGTCGGACTTGCTGGTCGATATCGGCGACGAACTCGGCATCAGATCCAAGGACATTCACGACCTCGCTGCACTCGCGCAATGGCACATTCGCGAAAGCGGTGGTGCGACCGGGGTTCGCAATGTCATCAAGAGGGAGATCGGCAAGGATCGGACAGTGCCGGAAACAGTGGAGATCCTTGCCCGCCTCCCAATGCGGCATCTTTGGACGACCAACTATGATCGTCTCACTGAGCGCGCGTTCGGAGCGATCGGGCGCCCGATCGACGTCATATCGGTTGCGAAGGATTTGAGCCTCAAAACAACACCCGGGGCAGCGCGACTTTACAAGATGCACGGTTCGGTCGACCGTCTCGATGACATCGTCATCTCGACCGACGACTACGAACTCTACCGTACACGCCGAGGTGCATTTACCATCTTGCTGCAGGCCCATCTGAGCAGCATGTCAATGTTGTTCGTCGGGCTCAGCCTCACCGACCCAAACATCCGCCACGTGCTCTCCCTTATCCGGGAAAGTTTTACCGATGCGCCGCCAGAGCATTTCGCGATCGTTCGTCCGCCAAAACGGGATCATTTCGGGTCCGAAGAGGAGTTCGAAGCCCGCGCCGCACAACACCGGCTCTGGGCAAAGGACCTTGGCCGCTATGGACTCGTGGCCGTCGAGATCGACGACTATGACGAGGTGCCCGCCTTGCTGCGCGACGTGGAGCGACGGGTAGCGGCCATGCGTGTCTGGGTCAGCGGCAGCTGGCCGCTTGATGCGCCAGGCGCCGGATCCTCTACGCTCTATAGTCTGGCTGAAGGGCTCGGCCGGGTCATCGCAACAAGCGGGCGCGATCTGGTCACCGGTTCCGGTGTACTCGTTGGTCCGGCCTCGATGGCCGGATTTATCGACGCTCTGCGGGATGGAGGCGGATGGGACGTGGATCGCCGTCTCATCGTGCGGGCCTTCCCCCAACCCTTGGCTGGCGGGCTACCGGATACGAAGCAATGGACGGCACTGCGCACCGAGTTGGCTCGGCTCTCCGGTGTCGTCATCTTTCTCGGAGGGGCGAAGCTGGTTGTAGGCGATGTCATTCCCGCAGACGGGGTGCTGGAAGAGTATGAACTGGCGTGTAAGGCCGGCGCGTTTCTTTTGCCTTTGGGATCAACGGGCGGCGCTGCGAAGGAAATTTCCAACAGGCTTCTCGGCTCCTCCCTGTCGGCAAGTGGCCCAGCCGCGCAACGGCCTACCGACGAAGAGCTGAATGAGCTGTGCGCCGCCCGGGATGAAAAAGCGATCCTTGCACTGGTACAGGCGATCCTGAAACGCATTGCAAAAGCGGCATAGGAAAAGGCGGGGAACGATGCCGGTTTTCGTTACACAGACAGAGCTACGCTCGTTCGCCGCGCGAAAGACCCTGGACGAGCAGCAGACGATCCGCAAAACCGCATCACAGCGGCCTCTGGAGGGTGCGACGTTCCTGTCACACTCGAGCAAGGACGATGACCTCGTGGTGGGGGCCACGATCGTGCTCGAGAACCATGGTGCGAAGGTCTACACTGATAAGGTGGACCCAGAGATGCCGCCTTACACCACAGAGGAGACGGCATCGCTGCTCAAGACCCGCATTCGTCAGACTAAGCGATTCGTTTTGCTGGCAAGCAAGAACAGCAAAGAGAGTCGATGGGTGCCCTGGGAACTCGGTGTCGCGGATGGGTACAAAGGTATTCCGAAGATTGCCCTTTTCCCGTCAGCGGACGACCCGAATGACATGACATGGGCCTCCTGGGAATATCTAGGTCTGTATCCCCGCATCGTCTGGGGTGAGATGAAGGATCGGCCCGATTCACTTTGGATGGTGTGGGACCATAAGGCAAATACAGCCACGCCCCTCCGAGACTGGCTCACCGGGCCATGACATCTATTCTCTTAGATCAGGTGCGGCTCCTGACGAAGCGACGAATCTCATCGGTCTTAATAATATAAATAATAGCATATCTAAGGTGATCCCCTCGTAGTTGCCGATGGGTTCGTTCAGCCAAGTAGGCAAACGCGGAATTGATGCGGCGCCCAGCTATGTGCTCGACCATCTCCCCGTGGCTCGCGGAATGCCAGATCGTTCACAACGTTGGCCTCGATGCGCCGCGCGTCATCCTGAGGCGGCCCCCCAGCGCCAACTGCGGACACTGGAGAGTTGCCCGATAGCTGACGCCCAGCTTCGCTCCTTATGTGATGCCCGGCAGCGGACATTCCCAGTTGGCCGAGGAGCTACCGAAGGTGCCTCACTCAGCTCCGGGCATCAAAGGATCGTTTGTTGAAAGAAGACAGGCGGTCGGGACTCAGCGTCGAGCAGGAGCCGACGGTCGAGTGACAGGTGTAGCTGGCGCTGGCTCAGAGGCCGACGGCGACGCTGCGGCGGCGGCAGAAGCCTCTTCAGGGTTCTCGATTTCGGCCTCGCTTGCTGTCGCCGCATGTTCCCTCCACGCCTGCAGCATCCAATGCGGCAGCTGATCGTGCCGCTGGACAGCTACGCGGGCATTGCCAAACGGCATCACGGGTTTAAGCACAGTGCGAACCAATAGGCTCTGTGGGTTGACCTGAATCGGCGCGATTAAGTCAGGCGCCAGGGTGATATCTTCGCGGCTACTTAGATAGAGCGGCACCACGTAGCTCATACGCCCAAAATACCAGTATGGAAGATGCAGTCGACGATTGAGCGACCACTGTATCGCGCCTGAGATGGCGCACATTTGAGCGACGCGCGGAGTATTCTGGAGGAAGGGCACCCGATCAGCGTTATCATCGAGGATGTGGTCGTGCATCATGACAATCTCCACACCCACCGGGATGTCGGTCGGCGAAGGTATTTCGGGTGGGACCGGCAAAGTCGGCGCTGACATGTTAGATTCCACCGCCACAAGATAGAATGGCTCTCGATTTTGATTACGATTGCGGGCGAATGCCAGGTAGATTGGAGTGCCATATCGTGTCTGTAGGTGTCCGGCAGTCACATAGAACTGGCTCTCGCGCTGCGTGAACTGTTCCTGCTCAATGCTCCATGCGATCTGAACAGCAAGGTATTTCTTAAGGACGTGGAGATGATTTCCCCAGTTCTCCGGTAATGCGATTTCTGCTAGCTTCTCCAGTAGTTCATTGGGTATGAACGAGAATCGATGAAGCCGTTCGACAACACGGTTGGTGTAGGGCTCGCCCCAAGCAACGAGTAGCTCTTCTCGTGTGATTGCCATTGCATTCCCCCTGTCCCAAACGGCAGGCTAGAGGATGCCGCACAGGTATGGAAGCGCCAGCGTCCCCTCCGCTGGAGGGACAAGCGCGCCAAATTCAGACATTGGCATGCAGACGAAAAATGGACCTTCAAGGCTGGAACTCGCCCTCAAAGACATGAGCGCACAGAAATTGATCTATTGCACATGTTTTAAGCGTAGAATAACTATTATATTCTTGATGTCGCTCGAATGAGCATATCTAATTCCAATTAGATGGTTGACGACAGGTCCATAAACAAAGCGAAGCTCAAAAAAATATTGACGTATATGCTCATTGATTATTCGGTATGCCGTCATCAGCGCCGACTGATTGAATTGTTTCTCGCCGCTGACCTCGGGAAAGCTTGATTTAGCCAAGGCTCAACATCGTTCAGGTCGGAGCGATTATCGGCCTCGGGCGACGATTCAGATCGGCCTCCAGCGATCCTTTGTCACGCCCTGGAGGTCGGCGAAGGCGATTTCACTCCAAAAATCGCGGGTGCTGAACGTAATGAATTGCAGCGGCTCAAAGGCATTCCAGACAGCGAATGAGCGATCGAGAACGTAAAGAACCTGACCAAGGTCGAGCCAAAATATGTCAATCAGATACGCAAATAGGTTCATTTGGCCCTCCCCATTTTTCGGCGCGAGTACGGAAAGATGGGAAAATATAGCTTCAATTGCATTGTTGAGTGCTTTGATCATTTTAATTGTGTCTTTATCATCGTTGGCCGCGGTCAATTGCACGCCGGCAAGCGATCGCAGCAGCCCGTTGGCCAGAACCTTGTCGCTTACCGGGCCATATGACAGTGGTGACACAGCAACCTTGATTGGCCGGAAATTATTGCAGACTTCGCCCGGTGCCGTGAGTGGTGTGGTGCCATCTCGCAGAAAGCGTTCGTGACGTGCGAGCTGCTCGACAATGGCGAGATAGCTATCCCGGTAGTCGGCATAGAACGCCGTCATATCGCCTGAGCGTGCTTTGGCCGTCAAGGATTTCGCCTTGGTCTCAAACAGCACGATGTTGTCACCGTCGCGGGTCGCCACGTCAATTTCATAGGTGTCGCTACCGATCTGATACTTGTCCTCGGAAAGCAGGTGGGCGGTCTTTCCGGAGCAGGCTTTCTTGATCGCTCGCTCGAAAGTCTTTCCGACAATCTGTTCCGCCCGCTTCTTTGGCAGTTTTTCCCACAACCTCTTGAAAATGAGCTCGCATGCCGCCGCTCTCAGAAGAGATGAGGGCAGCGTGACGACGCTGTCCGTCTTGTAGGGAAAGAAAATAAAGCTCTCCTGATTCCGCGCACCACCCACCATCGGATTTGCATAATGTCGATTGACCTCACCTGCTTTCGCACTTGCCAACGAAAAGAGGGTCGGGAAACTCGCTCTGATCGCTTCGCGCGGATGAATCATCACGTTGTCGTCGGCACAGCTCTTCAAGAGGCGATCAAGTTCATCGAATATCTCGGAAAGGTCAAACCCCAGTAGCGCTTGCTCGTCGGGGGCGACGAGTTCACCGAGCACCTCAGAGAGCATCGGCAGAACCTGGCGGGGAACTTGAGCGAGGCCAAAAATTTCGCGCCACAGAAGCGAGTCCCTAAGCACGCGCCAGAAGGCTGAAGGGTGGATATCAATTTCTTCATACTGGCTATAGCGCTGGCAATCGTTCGCGGCCGCGAAATCGGTCGCAAGTTCAACGATCGTCCGCCAAGCGACTTCCGGTTTCGACGCCTTTCCACCGCTACTCGTATGGCGCAAACCGAGCGAAAATAGCCAGGCACCCGGTGTCGCGGGGCGTTTGAAATCCCAAATTCCGGGCACGCGGTCCCCGAATAACCACATCCCGTCGTGGATCAGGTTTTGTTCCCGTGTGACCCGGCAAACCTGCATCATCACTTCCACACCACCGAGATGGGCGATGAGACCATCGATCCTTTCGCAAATGCCTTTGATCGATGCGGCCTCTATCTGCGGCCCGTAGGCACCAATTTTGATCTTGTAGCCGCGCGCCCGAAGCCTACGGCAGGCCTCCCCGACCTGCTGCTGCCGATCTTGCCATCGGTTGTAGTCCTCTATCGGTTGAGGGAGCTCAGGCTGTTCCAGCGACCAGGCGATCGCCTGCTGCCATGCGCCGGCATCATCGAGTGAGACCGCCCGGACCAGACCGAGCTTTCGCATAATCAGGTCAGCCGCCATCGCTTCCTTCAGTTCCGCATCTCCAAGGACGGCCGCGATCTGCAACGAACGGGACAGACGCCAGACCTCCTGGGCGAACATCCCTTTTTCGACTGCAAGCACGATTGGTGGCTCAGCGGCGGCAACGCCCCCTGCTGCCGCGATCGCGTAGTGCTGTTGAAACAACTTTAGGTCGCCATCCCGCAGCATTGTTTGCCACCCACCTTTGCCATTGCACTGTCCTGGCGAAGTTGAATAATGGATCTGACGACTATCTGAGCATAACTATCATATATTATTGTCATTATGTACACAAATCGGCCAAACTCCGGCTTCAGCGCTAAGAAAAGACGTTAGCTCATGGCCGGATAGCGGATGTTCGGCTTTGCGCTCATCGGTTTTTGCCCGATCGGAAGGACGGCGAGCACGACCTGGTGGCTGTTAGGGACTTGTTGCGACTGCAATGACACCCGGTGACGTTGCCTGTAGGATTCAATCTAGGCCGCGATGTCGGCTAGATACCGATCGACGATGAGGTGCGTGAGCTGCTCGCCTCTTGAGGCAAGCAGCGTCAAGTCCTTCGAGGACATCGGTGCGAAGTCCGTGGGGTAGTCCTTCACCTGCTCCCGGCGCACGAGGTCCGGCGGAACCCAGGGTAAGCGGTCGTCCTGCTGACCAAGATAGACCATGCCGAAGCCCTCGAGCTCGCCAGTCTCTACGTACTTATGAAGGCGCTGATAGACCGAGTCTTGCGCCTTCCGGTGCACGGCGCCGAACGAACGAGCGACGCGACCTGGCCACCAATAGTGGCGCTCCTCCCCCTCGAACTGGCCGCCGCCCGCATTGAGGCTGATTATGTGGGTCACCGGGTGATGGAATGCATAGTCATGGGGTCTGCCTGGCTCGAGCACGGCAACCCCAAGGTTGTCGAAGACACCGCCGTCGGTCAGCGACACGGTGCTGGTGTGGCGGGCTCCCTTCTGTTGGAACTCGAACTTTTCGATCAAGGGCGGCAGCAGGATCGGGAAGGCGGCTGATGCCGCGACGGCCTTGGCGACGGTCGGAACGCCGTCCACAATGTCGCCGTATCGCCAGCCGCCAGACCGTTCGGACCCGAACCGGAATGCAGTTCCAGTGCGAAGATCGCACGCATTAACAATCGTCGCTAGGCCCGGCTGGACAACCTCGTCCATGCGGCGCTTGCCGAATAGTGTGCGAGCGAGTGCGGCCTCGAATGCGGTGGTCAGGCTGCCCCAGATCGGAAGGAGCCGCGAAAAGGCGACCAGAGCGGCTTCGAGACGACCTGTTGGCAGACCCAGCCACCGGCGGCCTCGATCCAAGACAAACAGAGCCACGGCGATGATGAACGACACCACACCGGTGAACAGAAGCGTCGCAACTATCCTGATCCCCTGCCAGCTGCAGAAGACTTCGCGAGCGATCTCCCACTGCAGGCCGCGCCGCAAGACCGAGACGACTTGCGCCTCAAAGGCTTCGAACGTCGACTCGCCATAGGCCCAAGCCGCTCCGATAACGCTGCCGCCCGAGACGGCGGACATGACCGTCACCTTCTCCAAGATACCGCGATCGCGGAGAGCCCTTAGGCAACCAAGGTGGAACGCCATAGCCCGGGCCCCACCCCCGGACAGGGCAAGAGCGATGAAAGGTGCATGCTTATCCGCCATAGTCGGATCTCTGGAACACGGTCGCGGAGACAAATGGCGCCTTCGAGGTGCCTCCCACGATCAACATAAGGAAGCGGCGCCCGAGGAAGCCCGTGCCCTGTCCGAGCAACTCTTTCATCGCTCCGAGATCTGTCTTGCTGGGTATAGGTAGAGCCTGCGGATGGGTGTGCCACATGCCGACGAATGAAACCGATCCGCTCGAACGCTTGATCTTCTCGGCGTTCATATCGGCGACCCCCGCAGTGCCGCACAGGAAGCCTTCGGGCGAGGCAAGGCTATCGGGTGGCGGACCGCTCACCTCGTCGACCCAAATAACCTTGAGCAACTCGTCGACTTCGCCGAAGAGCACCCCACCAGTCTCGACCGTCTTGCCGCGAACGCGTTCCGAACGCCTGATCCACGCGAGCACGGCCGCTCGAGCCTCCTCGCTCATTCGAATTTGGTAGCCGTGCTGGCCATCCAAGATCACGTGATGGGGGCGCCACTCGAATCCGATCTCACGCGCCGGCCCGGTCGCCAAACCGTCGCCGGACAAATCCATCGCGAAGGCCCTCGGTGCCGGGGCATCTACCGTGAGCCACGAGGCGGCAACGTTAGTCATTCTGGATGTGAGGTTTAGCACGTCGGCGAAAGAGCCCCTGAAAGTCGGGCTTGAACAACCGGGCTCTGGCTGGAACTGTTTCCGTCGTGCGGCGTCGGTCGGCCAGTACTCCTTGAGGTACGCCTTTCCCATCGCTGTGTTGGCAAGCGCCAACTTAACGCGCCTGTCGGCATCGACAGACATACCGGCATGCTGCTCTTTCACGAGCGTCATCAATCCGAAATCGCCGTTGTGACCGATCGCCATCGAAACAATGGGTGGATGTTTCTTGGCTGCTTTGCGAAAGTGCAGTTCGAGGGCGGTCGAGATCGACCGGGACGCGGTGGCGTCGATGATCACGTCCACGCCCATCAGGCGTTCCAACTCTTCCGGGTTATTCAAGACGTTTAGGATATTGCGGTGATGCGCGGTGACATCGATATCCGGGCGAGCACCGATCAGCCGAACGCGCAGCGCGATGCTCTTTGTGTATCCGACTAGGTTGCGGTCGAAGTCTTGCCTGACGAGGATGCCCGGCGTCACGACGTTGTAGTCGTAGAGTTCCAAGCGGGCAGCACCGGCCCGTGCGAGCATCGGCGCTACCGTACTACCGATTGCGCCGCAGCCCAGCAGGGCGACCTGTTTGCCCTTCCAGAACGTCGACGGGGACTCCGCATCGCGACGCACGACGATCTGGGGGCGATCCTCTAGCACCCGACACCATTCCACCTTGGCATCGGCGGCCCAGGCGTAAAACGCTTCGATGTCCTTGGGGTCATCCAGCGTCGCGGCCATGACGGCATCGCGAAGCTTCTGGCTCTGATCGGCGTCGATCAACCAACTCGCGAGGTGCTGTCGAGTCTCGCCGCCTGCGATGCCGCGCATGGCGGCACCAAGGACGAAGATGGACGGCTTTCCGGCAGGGGTGCTCAAAGCCCCGAGATTGACGATAGTATGGATCAGATGCAGGGGGACGTCACGTGCCACCAGCGTCTTGATGAGGTCGAACATCGTGGCGGGATATTCGTGCGGCATCGTTGCCGGCAGCAGGATGGCGCTCGCTAACCGCCTTTCCGAACGTTCCTCGCCATAGGCGAACCAGTGCCCCAGCTCCGCGGCGACCTTGCCGTCGCGCGTGACCTCGACGAAGCCGCCCCAGAAGGGATGCTCGGGTTTTGGGGCGTCCACGCACGGCACGATTGAGTAGTTGCTCGTCGCGTAGGCGACGGGTGGATGAAGAGGCATCCCGATCGGATCGAGTTCGTTGGCGGCACCGGCTCGGAGCCACTCGTTGACGCGCTCTATGAAGCCGAACATGCCCTGGGCAGGCACCCACTCCACTTCTGGCGCCTGATAAAGGCATATTGAGTCGCCCCACTGTACGTGGGCAAAATCGGCATAGCGCTTATGGGTGAAGTGAGCGTCCGGCCTCGACAAGGGGAAGCGCGATGGAATGCTGATGCGCAGCCGCTCGCGCGCCCTCAGTGGCACGCCACCGTGAACACGTGGAAAGCGGCTGCAGTCGATGGAAACGGCGAGGCGCAGGGCCGCACCTTCCTCCCCCGGCTCCTCGATGTCGAGAACCTCGAACGATCCGGCCGACGCCGTGGTGATCTCCTCGAGTTGATCGACCGCCCAGGCCTGTCCTTCCGATCTCATTCGGTGCCGAAGCCGACCTTGGTTGCCGGAGGGGCGTTGTTACCCCGAGCCTTCGCCAAGGCAGCCGCGAGCGTCGTCTCGGCGGTCTCGGACATCTCGTAATTCTTGATGTCGAGTTCGATGCCGTTCGCCGTGACGCTGAAGATGATCGGCTGCACTTGCTGGGGCGTACTGACCTCGCCGGTGCAGAGGAACTCGTCGTTCACGATCTCCTCGTAGCGGTTGCGCGCCTTCCGATGGGGTGGATTATCCCCCGCACTGTTTGAGTGCGGGAACTCGTTCGAGCTCGCGATGATGTAGCCCGGCGAGAGCTGGCTGTCCGCGAACTCCTGCATCACATCCTCTTGCAGCACGTTATCCTCGTACATCGCTTTCTTCGAGCAGTGATGAGGTGACAGCAGGACATTCCACTGGAGCATGTCCTCATTGGAGTGGGCATGCGTCTCCTCGAACACCTGCATGAGGGTCGGGTAGGAGAGATCGCCAAGGAACAGCCCCCTCATGACGTTGCCGAGAGAACCGATGATGACGCGCATGGCCAGGCTGGTCTCGTTGCGTGCGTCCGCGAGGCCGTGTTTGAACGGCGCATGGACGAAGACATGGAAACGGTTGCTCGCATCGACTCCGTCGAGCATCGTGACCTCCTGGCCGGGACGGGTGTAGAACTCGTCCTGGGGAAAGCCTTCATAGCGTTCGCCGGGCTGGAAGAGCTCACTGTAGCCGATAATGCGAACGCGATCGCCGGAACCCGGGTCGCCGCCGCTTTCGATGCAGCGCTTCGCACGCCGGTGCGCTTCCTTCCGGAATGCGATGGCGTCGTCGGACAAGTCGCACTCGTCCTCGTATTCACGAAAGATTCGGGGCGTATGCCAAATTTCGCCGATCGTCACCCGATCCAGCAAATCAGCGAATCCGCGGCAGTGGTCGAGATCCGGATGGGTGAGAATGAAGCATGAGAGGTAGGGCTTGCCGTCTTTTTTAGGCAGCTTGGCGACAAGCTCGTCGACGATGGGAATATGCTCGTTGCCCTCCTCGTCTGCCATCTGTTTGTCATTGATATCTATCTGGACGACTTCGGCCTCGCTCACGACGATCGTCGTCGTGTCCCCAGTGCCCACAGGCCAGAAGATAAAAGAAGGGCCTTTGACGTCCGCGAACATGATTTGCCCCCCAAAATAATGATGGCGCCGCAAGGCGGTTGACGCATTGTTTTATAGCTAGGGTCCCGCTTAGTTTAGTCAAGGGGGCTGGCTAGGGTTCACGTGCTCCCGGGTTTCCAACTCCCGCTGCCCCGAATACGGGGATCGCCTCAGGTTCGTTCCCCCTGCCGTCGGCTTGGTATAAGGCTTCCATAAGCGGACCTTCCGAAGGTCCGAGAAGGGTCAACTCCGGCCGCCCCCGTCTTGATCCAGTCCTCCAACATCCTCCGCGATCTCCTGCCGCAGCTGTGGCCCCTTGGCGAGGCGCCGGCCGAGCGCGCGGGTGTAGGCTGCGTAGCGCTCGGAGAGCTTGGCCCGCGTGGCCTGGGCGGCCGGTTCGGTCAGCGCGGGGGTGGTGGCGAGCCAGAAGCGGATGAAGGTGGCGAAGGCCTCGGTCGATATGCTGAGATCCCGCTCCAGCCGCGCGAGACGGCGATCGATCTGGCCGAGGCGCCGGGCAAAAGCGGCCTCCTGACGCTCGGCGCTGTCGGGCGACAGGAAAGAGGCGATCGCGGCCTGGGCGATCAGGGACATGGACTGGTCGCGCTGGTCGGCGTAGTGCGCCAGCATGTCCATGACGTCGGGCTCAAGATAGACGGAAATCTGCGCTTTCTTCGTGCGACCTGCCATGGCGATCACAGCTCCATGCCGTCGTCGGGATTGAGGCTGACCTGGCGGGCCACGCCTTGCATCAGGCCGGTCATGCGCCGGTTCCGGGTGGCGACGTCCTCCATCTCGTCGTCGCGATCCGTGTCGAACTCGAACTCGTTCTCGATGGGCTGCATCCTCTCGACCGCCCTCACGCGGCTGAGCTCGGGCTGGTGCCTGTGCTCGGAGCCGGTCGGGTCATCGTCTCGGCCTTCGTCTGCGGCGCTCCCGCCCGTGCCCTCCTGTCGGCTGGGCAACGACAGCGCGGTCCAGTCATCGTGTTGGATGGTCGAACCGCGAGAGCGCGTTGGCGGCGGCAGGAGCCGGTCCTGGAAGCGCGCGTCCTCATGGTAGCGCGCCTTCTTCGCCCGGATCGGCGGGGTGCCGGCGACCATGACGATCTCGTCCGTGGGCGGTAGCTGCATGACCTCGCCGGGGGTGAGCAACGGGCGGGCGGTTTCCGAGCGCGATACCATGAGATGACCCAGCCAGGGTGAGAGCCGGTGCCCGGCATAGTTCTTCATGGCCTTCATCTCGGTGGCGGTGCCGAGCGCATCGGAGACGCGCTTCGCGGTGCGCTCGTCATTGGTCGCGAAGCTCACGCGGACATGGCAGTTGTCGAGGATCGAGTTGTTCGGCCCATAGGCCTTCTCGATCTGGTTCAGCGACTGGGCGATGAGGAAGGCTTTCAGGCCATAGCCAGCCATGAAGGCGAGCGCCGATTCAAAGAAGTCGAGGCGGCCGAGCGCGGGAAACTCGTCCAGCATGAGCAGCAGCCGATGGCGTCCGCCCTTGGCCTGCAGGTCTTCGGTGAGGCGCCGGCCGATCTGGTTGAGGAGCAGGCGGATCAGCGGCTTGGTGCGATTGATGTCGGAAGGCGGAACCACGAGGTAGAGCGTCGCCGGAGCCTTGCCGCCGACGATATCGGCAATGCGCCAGTCGCAGCGCCGCGTCACCTCGGCAATGACCGGATCGCGGTAGAGGCCGAGGAACGACATGGCGGTGGAGAGCACGCCCGAGCGTTCATTGTCGGATTTGTTCAGCAGTTCGCGGGCAGCGCTTGCGATGACGGGATGCGGGCCCGCCTCGCCGAGGTGCGCCGTCTTCATCATGGCGTCGAGCGTGGTCTCGATCGGCCGTTTCGGATCGGAGAGGAAGGCGGCGACGCCGGCGAGCGTCTTGTCCGTCTCGGCATAGAGCACGTGGAGGATGGCGCCCACCAGCAGCGCGTGGCTGGTCTTCTCCCAGTGGTTCCGCTTTTCCAGCGAGCCTTCGGGGTCGACGAGAATGTCGGCGATGTTCTGGACGTCGCGGACTTCCCATTCACCGCGACGCACCTCGAGCAACGGGTTATAGGCGGCGGACCTGGCATTGGTGGGGTCGAACAGCAGCACTCTGCCATGACGCGCACGAAAACCGGCGGTGAGCTGCCAGTTCTCACCCTTGATGTCATGGACGATAGCCGAGCCGGGCCAGGTCAGCAGCGAGGGCACGACCAGGCCGACGCCCTTGCCGGACCGGGTCGGCGCGAAGCACAGCACATGCTCTGGCCCGTCATGGCGTAGATAGTCGCGTTCATAGCGGCCGAGGATGACGCCATCGGAACCGAGCAGCCCGGCGGTGCGGACTTCCTCTTTCTCGGCCCAGCGCGCTGAACCATAGGTCTCGACCCTGGATGCCTCGCGCGCCCGCCAGACCGACAGGGCGATGGCGAAGGCGATAGAGAGGAAGCCGCCGGAAGCGGCGATCAGCGCTCCCCGGAAGAACACCTCCGGCGCATACGCATCGAAAAAGTACCACCACCAGAAGAAGGCCGGCGGATAGTAGACCGGCAGCCCGAGAAGCGCGAACCACGGCGCGCCCAGCTGCGCCTGAAAGCCGAGGCTCCAAGCCACATATTGTGTCGCGCCTCAGATGGCCGCCAGCACGATCAACAGGACGGTGAGGATCTGCCCCCAGAGGATTTTCGTCGCCGACATGGTGGTTCCTTTCTGGGGTCAGAGGCCGAGGCCGCGCTTGCGACGGAAGCTCCAGTCGACGCCACCATCATCACGGGCGACGCCGGAGACATGCTTGCCGAGCTGGCGCTCCAGAGAGGGCGACCAGGGCACGAGCTGGAAGCCAAGCCCGTCGTCGAGCATGGCGAAGCGGCCGGAGGCGAGCACAAGGCGCTGGCGATACGTGCCGGCGACATACTCGCCGGTACCGGCCTTGTTGAACGCCAGGCCGGTCTCGGCGGCGAGCTTTTCGCCTACGGCGTCCAGTTCCCGGCGGCGGAGCGTGTCGATGAGGTTGCGGGCGAAGACGACGCGCCGTCCCTGCCGCTCGGCCAGCCCCTCGCGGACGAGATGCTCGGCGCGCCGGTCGAGCGCCTGGCTCACCTCCGCGCCGAAGCCGCCATCCGACAGAGCAACGGGGTCACGGGCAATGGCCTGCCGGTCGAGCCAGGTGGCGCCGGTAGCGCTCACCTGATGGGCGAGGTCGAGATCAGACCTCACGGCGAGCGCGACACGCCGCTTGGCGTGCGCGTCGTCGAAGGCCCTCAGTTCGACGATGGCGCCGGCCGCGCCGTCAGCGGCGGCGTCGAGGTCGGGCAGCCGGATGTGATGGGAACGCCCGTCCAAGCCATCGACGATGGCATAGGCCGAGCCGTGGAGTTCGTCATCGAGACCGCGCGCGACCAGCCGGCCGATGACCGGCACATCGAGGCTCTCGGCGGCGAGGACATAGCTGGCCGTGCCGCGCTCGATCCCGCTCTCGGTGAGGGCGCGGTGCATGCGCTTGATGATATCGCCGCGCTCACCGAGCCCGCGCAGAGTGGCTTCCGCCTCCGGCTCCATCACCCATTGGGCATTGCCGATCTCCTTGGCGAGGCCGAGCGCTTCGAGCTTTCTCAGGCGCCCGATCTTGAGCACATGGTGTTCATCCAGCTGTCGGCCGGGAACCGGCGCCATGTCGATGATGCCGCTCTCCCGGGTCTCGCGGACAAGCTGGCGGTCGAGCTCGGTCCAGCGCTCTGCCTCGATCTGACGTTCCAAATTCCGGCGGATATCGAGCTCGGTCCGCGGGCCGAGTTCCTGGGTGATCAGGTCACGGGCGCGATCGCGCATGCCCTCCTTGATGTAGTCGCGGGAGATCACGAGATCCTGGCCATCGTCGCGGCGACCCCGGACGATCAGATGCACATGGGGATGCTCGGTGTTCCAGTGATCGACGGCGACCCAGTCGAGACCGGTGCCGAGGTCCTTTTCCATCTGCCGGGCGAGGTCACGGGTGAAGGCCCGCAGGTCCTCCATCTCCAGGGCGTCGTCGGGCGACACGATGAAGCGGAAATGGTGCCGGTCCTCGCGGCAGCGCTCGGTGAAGGCGTCGACATCCACGCTCTCGATCTCGCGACCAAACATCCGCGCCTTTTCGCCGTCGCGGGTCACCCCCTCGCGGCGGAGATAGGTGAGGTGTTGACCGAGGGAGCCCGCGCGGGCTGTGTGCCGGACGACGCGGGCTTTCACCACGGCGCTGCGTGAGCGCGGTGTGATCCGGCGGCTGGCCTGAAGGCTGGCGACCTGTCCGCTGCCGAAGCGCGAGCGGTTGCCGACAGCGATCTTGCCGGAGCGAGAGACCCCGCCGCCGGCCTTCCGGGCCGCGGCGAGCGCCTGGGCGATGAAGGGCCGCGCCTGCTGGGCGCGCGTCGAGCGGATGCGGCCGGGACGGACGCGGAACTCGCGTTCATCGCTCATGGCGAAGCCTCGCAATGTGTAGAAATCTGTTTATTTGCAGCCATTTGCGGGGCGCGTGAAATGTGTGGCTTGGCTCCGCAAGGTGCCGAAGCCCCGGGCAAACGCAGGCAGAACCAACATCCCGACCGTCGCGCAATGTGCGCTCTTTTATCCTGCCCTCGTGCGGTCGTGGTTCCTGTCCTGCGCCTCCCAGCCCTCCTTGAAGCGCCAGAGCCCGACAGAATGCGAAAGTCGGTCTGCGTGGTCATGGCGCCTTCCGCGATGGCAAGGGTGCAACGAAGAGCGCGTCGGAGCGCGGCGCGAGGAACCCGGCATCGACTGGATTGCTACGCTCGGTCGGCGCGGCGAATAGCGGAGCCTCGCGCCAGCTTTGCGCCATTGGCCGCACCAGTTCGGTCGCGCCGGCTGCAGACTCTTTGTCGAGGTTCGGCGCGAGAGCCGCGATGTAAGTGCGCGTCTCTGGCGGCAGCGGCTTGCCGGCAAGCGACGCCTCATAGCGCGTCGGCCCGGCATTGTAGGCCGCGAGCATGGCGCGGATGCTGCCATAGCGGTCATGGAGCTGGCGCAGATAAGCGGCGCCGGCGAGGATGTTGTCGCGTGGGTCGAGCGGATCGGCGCCGAGACCGTGATGGATGCGAAGCTCATCCCAGGTCACGGGCATGATCTGCATCAGCCCCATGGCACCGGTGGACGAGACGGCGCGCGGATCGCCGCCACTCTCGGCCTGCAGGACCGCACGGATCCAGCTGGCCGGAAGCTCGAAGCGCTGCGCAGCCTCGTCGATATGGGCGGCGTAGGATGTGACGGAATACGCCGCAGTTGGCGTCATAGTTTGCGCGGTGGCAGAGCCAGGCGAGGCGCCGCCGATCAATAGTCCGGATGCGAGAAAGAGCGCAGCGCGACGCATGTCAGCGCACCGCCGCGCGCCAGATGAAGTCGCCGTCGCCGGCCTCATCCGTGAGGAGTGGCATCGCCCGCCCGATGACGGTCGTAGCCGGGATCTGGCCGAAGTAGCGCCCGTCGAGACTGTCGCCGACGTCCGGGTTCATCAGGAACAGATGACCGGGAGCGATACGCCGGCAGCCCTGCCAGACTGGCAGGTCCCGGCCCGTGCGGTCGCGCGGCAGCGCTTCGCCCAGCGGCACGCCATCGATCGTAATCGCCTCACCGAGGCGGCAGACCTCTTGCCCCGGGAGCCCCATCACACGCTTCAACAGCGGCGTTCCTTCGCCGAGATAGCCACGGGCGATGAGAAACGCGGCGAGCGGTGGTGGCGGCATTACCGCCACCAGATCGGTGACCTCGAGATGATCTGCCGGTTCGACAGAATAGAGGCCAACAGGAACACTCGCCGAGACATTCCAGATCAGCTTAAGCGGCGTCGGCACCGTGGCGACATAGGCCACACCGACGCTGGCGACCGTCGTGATCAGCACATAGGCGGCGCGGTTCATTGTCCGCTCTCCCGCCGCTTCAGCCACGCCTGATGGCGCTCTGCTGTATAGGCGCGCGGCTCGAAGCCGACGCTGATGCGATGGGCGACATGGCCCCAGTGATCAGGGGCGACGGTCCCCGCATCGATGCCGATCGCCTCGATGGCGTCGATGTGCTGAAGGATTTTCTCGACCTTCGGCCAGCCATCGACCCGCAGCAGGATCTCGCCGCCGGGCCGCACGAAGGGCAGCGTCTGGTAGCCTTCGCCCGGCGCCACGCAGCGCACGATATCGAGGCGGGAGGCCACGGTGCCGAAGTCGTTCGACGCCCATCGGACAAAGGCGAAGATGCAGCCGGGAGGGAAGGACAGGATGCGCCGGCGGCGATCCAATAACTGCTCATGCGCGTGATGGCCGAAGCGGATCCAGTTCTCGATGCGCTTCTCGATATGGGTCAGCTCGACATGGGTCAGGGCATCGGACGGGGGACTGGATGCGGAAGCCGTGCTTGCCGAATGGGGCGCAAACGCCGCGCTCATGGCTGATCTCCAGATTGGGGAGGGAATTCACGCGCGAGGAGCTCGCGCAGCATCTCGGCGACGGTGACGCCGCGCCGGAAGGCGGCGACCTTGATCCGGCCGCGCAGTTCGGGCGTCACGTCGATGGTGAGCCGCGCGGTAAACGCAGCGCCTTGGTGTTGGTCTGTCGCGACATCTGCCGCCTTGATCCAATGCTTGGGATCGGCAGGCCGAGAGGCGAAGTCGCGGCGGATCGGGCGTTCGCTCATCGCGCGGGCCTCCCGAGGTCGAGACCATTGATCTCGGCGCTCAGCGCAGCGATCTCGCGCGTGGCTGGCCCGGCATCGTCGCGCTCGAAGACGAGACACCCGGATTGCGCGGCCGCCGCAAAGGCGATGCGTTGGCCGATGGTGCTGGTGAGCACCGGGGGATCATGGTCAGCCAGCGTCTGCGCGGTCTCGCGCGCGAGAACCGTGCGGGCGCCGCAGCGGTTCAGGACGAACCGGACCAACAGCGCCGGACGGTAGATCCGCGCCTCGCGGATCAGCGCCAGCATCTCGGCCGAGGCCCAGCCGTCAAAGGGCGAGGGCTGCACCGGGATCAGCACCAGATCGGCGGCGAGCAATGCCGAGCGCATCAGCCCTGCGACGCGGGGCGGTCCATCGATGACGATGTGATCGGCGTCACGCGCAAGCTCGGGCGCCTCTCGGTGCAGCGTGTCGCGGGCGAGGCCGACGACACCGAACAGCCGCGGCAGGCCCTCGCGGCTGCGTTGCTGCGACCAGTCGAGGCTTGAGCCCTGCGGATCGGCGTCGATCAGCGTGATCCGCTGTCCTTGCCGGGCCCATTGCCCGGCGAGATGCAGCGCCAGCGTCGTCTTGCCGACCCCGCCCTTCTGGTTGAGGAGCGCGACGATCATCGATGCCCCCTCGATCGAGGGGGCGTCTGCGAGGGCGTGTCAGCCGGCGCTCTTCCAGGCCACTTTGCACCCAGCCGGTGCTGATCTGCGGCGCTCGCAAAAGCGCTCGCGCGCCTCTTAA
>NZ_JBAFVS010000032.1:0-41409 GCF_043194565.1 Xanthobacter autotrophicus ATCC 700552
TCAGCAGACGCAGTGACGGAAGAGTCCGACGCGCCTTTCGGTCGGCACCGAAGCCTTTCGGCAAGTCCGGAAAGCCGGCTAGTCAGTGCGATCGACGCGCGCCTGTCCAGACCGGAAGAGGGGAGATACCGCGCTCGCAAGCTTCATCATGAAGGAGCGGCTGAAGCGTCCCAGCAGGGGCTCGCCCGCATCGAGATAGAAGGACCGCTCGACGATATCGTAGTTGTACTCGCTGACGGTGATCCAGGCCCGCTTGAGATCGCTGAGCCCGCCGCGCCGGCATTCGATTTCGGGAACCTCGATCGCAACCTGCTCGGAGCCGGGCTGGCGGCTTGAAATCGCCAGGAGCGCAAGGTGGGTCAGACCGTCCGATCCGCGCACTGCGAGGATAACGCAGACGGGTCGATCCTTGCGACCTTCGGTCTCGCCGTGTTCCTGCTGCCACTTCCAGAGATACGGATACTGGATGATCGTGCCGGGACGCAGGTCACCGGTCATCGTCGTAGCCTTCGCCCGTCGCCAGACGGTCGAGCTCGGCCGAGAACAGCGAGGCGACGTCGTCCGGCGTCTCGCCGGCGGCGTATGCGCGGCGGGGATCGCCTTCGCCCCTGATCTTCTGGTAGTGCTCGTAACTCATCATGACGAAGCGGGGCTTGCGATACCGCGTGATGACGATCGGCGACTTCGTCGCCGCATCGGTGACTTCTCCGACCTGCTTGTTGAGGTCATTGGTGGTGAAGGCGCGCATGTGAAACCTCCGCGCTAATATCCATGCTTTCCATGATATCCATGTTTCCCATGATTTCAAGGGAAGCGACGCTCACGCGCCGCCCCCGAACCGCCAGACCGGGATGCCCATCGCCTTCGCCTTGTCGGCGAGGTTGTCGGTGATCCCGGAGCTCGGGAAGACCACGACGCCGATCGGCAGCGCCTTGAGCAATTCGTCATTGCGCTTGAACGGCGCCGCCTTGGCGTGCCGCGTCCAGCCCGGCTTGAAGGACACTTGCGGCACCTTGCGCGCATCGGCCACCTCGAGGCGATGAACTCCGCGCCCTTCGTCGATCCGCCATGGAGCAGCACCATGTCGGTATGCTTGGCATGCACCTTGTCGAGCACGTCCCAGATGGCCTGGTAGTCGTTGCAGTCGAGCCCGCCGGCGAAGGCGACCTTCACGCCGGCCGGCATCAGGGGCTCGATCTCGACCCGGCGCTTGGCGGCCAGGAAGTCCCGGCTGTCTATGACCGCAGCGGTCAGGTTGCGATGATTGACCTTCGTCTTTCGCGCCACTTTCGCGACGGTGGAGCGACAGACTTTATAAGTTCATTCGAATGAACTATTTCATGGATGAGAAACCAAAAGAGTGGCATGATGACATCTACGGAAAAACGGCCGGCGCAGTTTTGCATCAGTTGAGGCATCGCTTTGCGGGGCGGATGCAATTCGAAGGGGCGAACATCTGTTTGATGCGCTCTTCGGTTTCGGTGCCGATGCGAGAAAAATGCTGGAGACGTCGCGTTGCCGCAGACCCAGTTGATTTCCGTCGAGACCCAAGGCGATCGACTGATCCTGACCGGGCACGGGTTATGGATCTCCGCACAGGCCGAGGTGCTTGAGCGGGAGGTGGATGCCGTCTGCGCCGCCCATGCCGATGCCAAAGTGGTGTCTGTAAACCTTTCGGGTATCACTCGCATGGACACGTTCGGAGCGATTCTCCTCGAGCGGCTGTGCGGGGCGTGGGAGCAAGAAGGCAGCGTGCCGCAGGTGAGCAGTCTTGACCCGCGTTATCAGCGCCTCATGCAGGAACTCGAGCGGAGTGATAGCCGGCCGCATCCGCAGACTCGGAGGAGCGAAGGCATCCTGGAGCGATTGGGCCATGAGGTGGTCAACACCGCCAAGGATGGGCTCGACCTGCTTAATTTCATCGGCGCGGTGGTTTCGGCCATGGGGCGGGTGGCGGTACGGCCGCGGTCATTCCGCTTCACCTCCACGGTCGCCCAACTCGACCGGGTGGGCTTTCGTGCCGTTCCGATTATCCTGCTCATCACCTTCCTCGTCGGCTCCATCATCGCCCAGCAGAGCATCTTCCACTTCCGCCGTTTTGGCGCCGACATCTTTGTGGTGGACATGGTGGGCGTGTTGGTGCTTCGCGAGCTCGGCGTGCTCATCGTGTCGATCATGATCGCCGGCCGTTCAGGTAGTGCCTACACCGCAGAGCTCGGCTCCATGCGCATGCGCGAGGAGGTGGATGCGCTCAAGGTGATGGGCCTCGATCCCATCGAAGTGCTGGTGGTGCCGCGCATTCTCGCGCTTATCATCGGCTTACCGTTGCTCACCTTCCTGGGCTCGATGGCGGCGCTCATCGGTGGTGGCCTGGTGGCCTGGTTCTATGGCGGCATCACCCCGAATGTCTTCATCGACCGCCTGAAGCAGGCCATCGACCTCACTCAGTTCGAGGTGGGCATGTACAAGGCGCCCTTCATGGCCGCGGCAATCGGCCTCGTGGCCTGCCTTGAAGGCCTGAAGGTGGGCGGCAGCGCCGAATCCCTCGGCCAGCACACGACGGCCTCCGTGGTGAAGGCGATCTTCCTCGTCATCGTCATGGACGGTCTCTTCGCGGTCTTCTTCGCGTCCATCAAAATGTGAGGCGAGACCGGCGCGCGCCGCTCGTCAGCTTCCCGATCAATCGACAACTCTCCGGATGGAACCCTCCTCTCTCGATGATGCGCGCCTTCGAAGCGCACTCTTGCCGGAATCGTAACCGCTTGTTGGCGCGATGCAACTTGGCGAACTCCGTCTGCAATGCCTCGCGGGCCTGCAAGCGGCACCCGACCTTCGATCCGTCGCCATCTTCGACGAGATGATCCGGCGTCATCCCGAACTTGGGGCGGGCATTCGCCGGACACTCGAGCGGCGCATCCGCTCATGGCGCGCCATCCGTGGCGAGGAGCGGGAGGTCATTTTTCGGCAGGTCCACGAACCTGGACGCATGGGATTGTCGGATTTCACCGATAGCCGGCATCGTGGGTTGAGGATCTCGATCGAGATCTCGGTGCGGCCGATCGCCTCGTGAAAGGTCTCTACATCCATGGCCTTCTCCTTCTCTACCTGGTGAGCCCTCTGGCCTGGTTGATCGTCCGTATCCGCCGCTCGGAGAGGATCTTCTCGTCGGCGTCGATCCGGACCGACTGCTGCAGCACGCGCAGCGAGGCGCGCATTGTCTCGAAGGCCTCCCGATGCGCCGGCGGCACGCGGTTGGCCGCATCCTTCTCGCCGCGCGCGATCGCATTGCGCCCGAAGCGCGTATCAAGCGCCTGGCTCACGGCCGCGAACTCCTCGCGGATCTTCGGATCGAGCGCGCCGACCATGGCGTTCAGGCCGCGGGTATTCTGCTTCGCCTCGGCGGTCAGCCGCCCCAAGGCCTCCTGCGCCGGCCTCGAGAGGCCAGGGATGGCGACCGCCATCAGCCGTCGCTCCTCGGCGATCGTCTTCACCTCGGCCTCGAGCGCTCCGCCATAGGCTGAGCCGAGCGCCCGCAGCTCCGCCGCCGCGGCGGGGAGCGCGGCAAGGGCCTCCTTGCGCTCACGGCCGGTGGCGAGCAGCCGATCCATCATCCGGCCCGAGCCTCGCACAGCGCCATAGGCATCGGGCGCATTGGACATGGCGGCCGCGATGCGCTCCGCCGCGAAGCCTTTGACGATGAGGTCCTCGATCTTCCCGACCGCGGCCGCCGGGTCACGCCAGATGCGCGATGCGATCGCCCCAAGCGCGGCCCGCTGCTGCCGATAGTGGGAAGTGTCCAGCGCCCGCTGCCGCGCCTCGTCCTCCACCGGCTGCCGGAATTCCGTCACCGCCGGAAGCATGGGCGGAAGGGTGTTCCCTGCATCGGACTGATAGGGCGCCGGCGCGACGATGCGCGAGCGATCCTGCCGCTCTACCAGGTGCTGGGCGCCGGCGAACCTGCGCACCGACTCAAGCAGGGTCTTCAGCTCCGCCCGCTTCTGCGGGTCCATGTCCTCCGGCAGGCGATCAGCCATATTGCGCTCCGCGACGGTGTCGGTTTTCTCGGTGAAGGCGCTCCAACCAAAGCGCGCGGTCAATGCTTCGCTGGCGGCCTTGATCTCCTGCACGACCGCACGATCCTCCGAGGCGAGGGCAAAGGCCGTCTTGTAGGCATCCGCCCCTCCGTGCGCGCGCACGGCCTCGATCTCGCCGAGCCGCGCCATCGCCCTTTCCGAGAGGGCGGGCACCGACAGCGTCATTGAGGCGCGCCGCCGCTCCTCCCGGATCTCGAACGAAGCCGCGCTCCTCTTGAACGCCACGGCATGGGCGCGGGCGAGCGGCACCAGCTCCTCCGTGACAGCCTTCTGCGCCGTGGCGCGTTCGCGGCGCGCGGCCCCCCCGTCGACAAGGGCAGCGCTGCCGCGCAGGAGGCCGAGCTGCTCCGGGCTCCGCGCCAGGACGTCGCCGAGCGCCCGCGAACCGGTCTTCGACGCGGAGGCCAGATCGTGGAGCTTCGTCATCGCCGCTTCGGGATCGCGATAGATCCGCTCCAGCACCCGCCGCAGCGCCGCTTCCCGCTCCTTCACCGCCGGCGAGGCGATCTGCGCCAGACGCGCGTCTTCTTCCACCGGTCGCGCAAAACGCGTCACCGGCTCCAGCAGGTAGCGGCCCGCATCGGCGGGCTCCCAGGCCGGCCTGTCGACAGGCTGGTCGCTGTAGACGACGCTGCGCTCGCGGGCGATCGCAAAGCCGAGCGCGACGCTTGCCCGCTCCCACAGCTTGCCCAGATCGCTCCGCTTCTCGGCCAGCCACGCCAGCCACTGCGCCGTCCCCTCCTCCATCCCGGCCGCGGCCTCGGCGAACTGGTCGATACCGCGCAGCCGCGCGAAGTCACGGGCGTGCGCCTGGTATGAGGGCTCGCTTTCATAGTCGAGCGTGGTGGTCTTTGCCCCCGATCGCGACAGGCGCTCGACCAGCTGCTTGAAGAGGCCCGGGCGATGGCTTTCCTGTTCGAGGCGCTCTGTGCGGTCATCTGCGGTTTCGACCTGCTTCGCGGTCCAGACGTTGCGCGCGACCTGGCGCTCCTCAAGACGCCTCTCACCCGTCTCCTCGTCCGTCACCGGGATCCTCACGCTGATGGTCTCGACGCCGTCCTTGCGTAAGGTGATGGTGTCTCCCACGCTCACGCCACCCTTCTCGAGCGCGGCGGGCAGGCTGACGCCCCACTGCCGCTGTGTCGCTCCATCCTCGGTCCGGACATCGGCATAGGGGCTCGGAGCGACACCGTCGTCCTCACGGAATTTCGCCCGACCGGTCTCGACGAGCTCGCCCGTGACGCCGGCGGTGTGATCGACCCGCGCCACCCGGCCCCATTCGGAACGGGGCTCGAAGTCTTCCTGGGCCGCATAGAGGTCAGCCCGATCGCGGTGACGGCTCATCGCTACATAGGTCAGATGCTGGTCCATCATGCCCGTGGCGAGCACGAAGGTGCGGTCCACCGTCGCGCCCTGGGCCTTGTGGATGGTCGCGGCATAGCCGTGGTCGACGTTGCGATAGGTGTCCTCGCCGAAGACCACCTCGCGCCCGTTGTCGAGGCGGACCGCAAGGAGTGTCCGGCCGCTTTTGTCGGTGCTCGACGTCACCGTGCCGAGCATGCCGTTCTTGACGTGCTGCGGCCCGAGGTGCTTGGCCCGCGGCTCCACGAACCGCGCATTCTCGAGGAAGATGATGCGATCGCCAACGGCGAACTCGCGCGTCCCGCGTTCGGTCGCGAACGAGCGGCTCGCCGATAGCGCGCCGTCGTCGGTCAGCACCTTGCGCAGCGCATCGTTGAGGCGCCTCACGTCCTCATTGGTATGGGCGAGGACGAGCAGTTCGTCCCCACGCAGGGGTTGGGGATCGCCCTCGGCCGATGTCTTGCCGGCGAGCGTGCACCGGGCCTCGGTCCAGTCGGTGACGATCCGGCCGATGGCGGCCTCGTGTGTCGCGGCCTCGATGATATGGCCATGCTGCGCATAGGCGTCGAGGGCGGTCTCGACCTCGGCGCGCGCAAACAGCCGGGACGCATTGCGCGCCCATTCCTCCCGCTGGCGACGGACGCCGGCAAGCTCGGCAAAGCCGATCCGCTGCACGATGGCCCGGAATGCGGCCCCGGCCTGGATCGGCTGGAGCTGCATGGCGTCGCCCACCAGAACGACCTTCGCCCGCGCCTCCTCGGCAATCTTCAGCACCCGCGCCATCTGCTGCGAGGACACCATCCCGGCCTCGTCGATGACGAGTACGTCGCCCCGCTCGAGGCGTTCATGCTCGCCAGCCCAGGCCAGTTCCCATGACGCGAGCGTGCGCGATGTGATGCCGGAACTGTCCTCCAGGCCCTCTGCCGCCTTGCCGGCGAGCGCCGCGCCAAGAACCCGGCGCCCGTCGCTTTCCCAGGCGATGCGTGCGGCGGCGAGCAGCGTCGATTTGCCGGTGCCGGCGAGACCGACGACGGCCGCGATCCCCGTGTCCGACGTGACGTGACGGACGGCATCGACCTGTTCCGCGTCAAGCTTGAACGACCTGTCGGGCGCCCCGCTCCCGACGCTCTTCATCGCCGCGGCGACACCGAAGCCCTCGCGCCGAGTCAGGTTGAGCGCGGAGCGCGCCATGCCGTGCTCGACACGTAGCATCTCGCGCGTCGTGAAGATCGCTGGCTCCGCCGCCTTCCCCGTCTCGGGATCGAGCTTCTGCGGGCGCAACGTGACGAGCTCGGGCGAGGCCAACAGCCGGGCCCGGATCGTGGCGAAATCCTCAGGATCATCGACGTAGCGATGGAGCGCGCGGGCCATATCGCGCTCATCAAAGGTGGACCGTTCGTTGCTGAGCTGCTGGAGGAGCAGGCCCGGATCGGCGGCAAGACGATCGGCCATCTCCTGCCGCCGGGCGAGGTCGGCCGGCGCGAAGTACATCTCGACGCCCTTGCGGGCGAGCGCTGCCTTTTCCGGCCCCAGATGCTTCTGGGCAATCCCGTCGCGGCCCTGCTCGGCATAGGAGCGTCCGTCGAGGCGGATCTCATGGCCGGCGTGCGCCAGATGCCGGTTGGCGGTTTCCGCCCAGGCGATCTTCCACGCTTTCATGGTTTCCTTGTCGCCGGCCCACAGCTTGTAGACAATCTTACCATTGGGCCGATCGGGCGTGACCACCCGGAGCGGCTGTCCGTCTTCCCCGAGCACCGGGACCTTCTTCGCACCGAAGCCGTCCGCCGCGAGCGGCCGCAGCATCGTCATCAGATGGACGTGCGGGTTGCCGTCCTTGTCGTGATAGACCCAGTCGGCGACCATGCCCTTCGATGTGAAGTTGTCCTGCACGAATTCGCGCATCAGCGCGATGTTCTCGGCCCGGCTGAGTTCCTCCGGCAACGCGATGATCAGCTCACGGGCGAGCTGCGCGTCCGCCCGCTTCTCGAACACGTCGACCGCATTCCACAGCACCTCGCTGGCCCCGGCCACCGATTTTCCGGCAATCGCTACATCGAGCCAGGCCGGGATGTCGTCCGGCAGCGCCAGCTCTTCGTGCACCAGTTCGGACGCTCCGCCCCGATAGCTGAAGGACGTGCCGACCTGTTCGTCCATCATCCGGGCGCGATGGCGATAGGCAGCGGCCGAGACGATGCTGCGTCCCGCCCCCCGGCTGATCACCTGCGCCCTGACGAACATGATGGCCATTGCCGCCGCCACTCCCCCCAAGCACGTCGCGCCCGCGACGTATATTGCGCCCTCAAACAGTTCGGACCGCAGGGCCGATGCCACTTCGAACGGACGGCCCCAAAGGGCGCCGGCCGTCAGAGAGCCTTTCGGCTCACTGACAAATTAGCCTATTTAACTCACTTGTACGAGACGATATAATCGACCGTCTTCGAGCTTTTCCAGCGTGGGACGAGGCCATTTTATGCGCGTAAAGTCGTCACTTTCCGAGATCGACGCCCAGATCGAGAAGCTGCGTGAACGTCGCAAATTTATGGTCGTTAAAGCGGGTGAGCGCTTCGCGCGGGCCGCCGCCAAGGCCGGCCTGGTGGAGCTGGAGATCCCGGACGAGGAACTCGACGCCATCTGCGAGGAGATCGCCGCGCGATTTCGCAAAGGGGCCAAGGCCAAAGGGACCGCCGGTTCATCGGCTCCTTAGGCGGATCGATCAGGAGATCGTCCGTTTCGAGCGACGGCGGAGAGCCATGATGACCGACGCACGCAGACGCGACGCGCCCTCAAACAGTTCGGACCGCAGGGCCGATGCCACTTCGAACGGACGGCCCCAAAGGGCGCCGGCCGTCAGAGAGCCTTTCGGCTCACTGACAAATTAGCCTATTTAACTCACTTGTACGAGACGATATAATCGACCGTCTTCGAGCTTTTCCAGCGTGGGACGAGGCCATTTTATGCGCGTAAAGTCGTCACTTTCCGAGATCGACGCCCAGATCGAGAAGCTGCGTGAACGTCGCAAATTTATGGTCGTTAAAGCGGGTGAGCGCTTCGCGCGGGCCGCCGCCAAGGCCGGCCTGGTGGAGCTGGAGATCCCGGACGAGGAACTCGACGCCATCTGCGAGGAGATCGCCGCGCGATTTCGCAAAGGGGCCAAGGCCAAAGGGACCGCCGGTTCATCGGCTCCTTAGGCGGATCGATCAGGAGATCGTCCGTTTCGAGCGACGGCGGAGAGCCATGATGACCGACGCACGCAGACGCGACGCGCGCCAGACATTCCTGCTGGGCGGACTGGTCGTGCGCGCCGGACTGGGGGAGGCCGATCGGGCCTTTCTGCTCGGCGCGCTGATCGAGGCGCGCCGCATCGCGCCCGGCTCCGACGAGCACGAGCGGCTGAAGGCGATTGGACAAGACGCCTTCAGGCAACGCCCTGCCGACGACATGCCAGAGCCCGATCCGGAACATGGAGAAGAACCATGAAGGAGCGTCTGAACCCGACGCTGCTCCTTGTTCTCGTGCCGATCGCCGTCACGGCCATGACGGTCTTCGTCAGCGGCTGGCGATGGCAGGATCTCGCCGTGGGCATGTCCAGCAAGATCGCCTATTGGTTCCTGCGCGGGGCGCCGCTGCCTTCCCTTCTGCTGGGTCCCCTCGCCGGGCTCCTGACCGCCTGGGCGCTGCCGCTGCACCAGCGCCGGCCGATCGCCATGGTGACGCTCCTGTGCTTTCTCGGCGTGGCCGGCTTCTACGCCTTGCGCGAATATGGCCGCCTCGGACCGTTCGTCGAGAGCGGAACCATCCCATGGGACCGGGCGCTGTCGTACCTCGATGCTTTCGCCGTCGTCGGTGCCATCGTTGGATTTCTGATCGTGGCCGTGGCGGCCCGCATCTCCGTTGTGGTTCCCGATCCGGTCAAGCGCGCGAAGCGGGCGGCTTTCGGCGATGCGGACTGGTTGTCCCTGTCGGCGGCCGGGAGGCTGTTCCCGGCGGACGGGGAGATCGTGATCGGCGAGCGCTATCGCGTCGATCGGGAGATCGTTCACGAGCTGCCGTTCGATCCCATGGACCGGTCCACCTGGGGCCAGGGCGGACATGCTCCGCTTCTGACCTACAAGCTGGATTTCGATTCCACCCATATGCTGTTTTTCGCCGGCTCCGGCGGCTTCAAGACGACGAGCAATGTTGTCCCCACGGCCCTGCGCTATTCCGGTCCGCTGATCTGCCTCGATCCCTCGACCGAGGTCGCGCCGATGGTGCGCGAGCATCGCATGCGCGCGCTCGGCCGGGAGGTCATGGTGCTCGATCCCACCAATCCGGTCGCCGGCTTCAACGTGCTCGACGGCATCGAGGGATCGCGGCAGAAGGAAGAGGACATCGTCGGCATCGCGCACATGCTGCTCTCCGAGAGCCTGCGCTTCGAATCCTCGACCGGCGCCTATTTCCAGAACCAGGCGCACAACTTTCTGACCGGGCTTCTGGCGCACGTGATGCTCTCGCCCGAATATGCCGGCCGGCGCAATCTGCGCAGCCTGCGCCAGATCGTGTCCGAGCCGGAGCCATCCGTGCTCGCCATGCTCCGCGATATTCACGAGCACTCCGAGTCCACGTTCATCCGCGAGACGCTCGGCGTGTTCACGAACATGACCGAGCAGACGTTCAGCGGCGTCTTTTCCACCGCCTCGAAGGACACGCAGTGGCTCTCGCTCGACAATTACGCCGCCCTCGTCTGCGGCAATGCCTTCAGGTCGCGCGACATCGTCTCCGGCAAGAAGGACGTCTTCCTCAATATCCCGGCGTCGATCCTGAGGTCCTATCCCGGCATCGGCCGGGTGATCATCGGCTCGCTGCTCAACGCCATGGTGCAGGCCGATGGCGCCTTCGCGCGCCGGGCCCTCTTCATGCTCGATGAGGTGGACCTGCTCGGCTACATGCGGGTCCTGGAGGAGGCCCGCGATCGCGGGCGCAAGTACGGCATCACGCTGATGATGATGTACCAATCGGTCGGCCAGCTGGAGCAGCATTTCGGCAAAGCTGGCGCGACGTCGTGGATCGATGGCTGCGCCTTCGCCTCCTACGCCGCGATCAAGGCGCTGGAGACGGCGCGCAACGTCTCGGCGCAGTGCGGCGAGATGACGGTCGAGGTTCAGGGCCAGTCGCGCAATGTGGGCTGGAGCAGCTCGAGCAATGGCAACCGTCGCTCGGAAAGTGTCAGCTTCCAGCGCCGGCCGCTCATCATGCCGCATGAGATCACCCAGTCGATGCGCAGGGACGAGCAGATCATCATCGTGCAGGGGCATAGTCCGATCCGCTGCGGGCGGGCGATCTATTTCCGGCGCAAGGACATGAATGCGGAGGCCAAGGCCAACCGCTTCGTCAAGGTGTGAGCATCCCCCACGGGACTGTGCTTCCCAGGGGCAACGCTCTTCGCCCCGGCGACGCGGGGCAATAGCGGGCCCGCCCTGGTCACCCCCGCCTTGAGTGTCTCTCAAAAGAGATACATAATGTCGTCGATATAGGAGGATCGAGAATGGCCGCTCAAACCTCTATGCTGCACATCCGCATAGACGACAAGCTGAAGGCTGACGCGACCGAGAAGCTGGCCAGCGTTGGCCTGACGGTTTCCGACGCCGTCCGGATTCTGCTCACGCGCGTCGTAAAAGAGGGCGCGTTGCCGGCGGGCCTGACTGCGGACCCGGAAGCCCATGACGCATGGTTTCGAGCCAAGGTGCGTGAGGCCCTGGCCGACAGCCGGCCGGCGGTGCCGCACCAGCAGGTGATGGATGAGGCACAGGCGCTGATCGACAGGAAGCGCCGTGCGAAGGCTTGAATGGCGCGAGGACGCACGCGCCGATCTGCTGGCGATTGTCGATTTCATTTCCGACGACAACCCCGATGCCGCCCAACGGCTGAAGGACGACATAGAAGAAAAGGCGTCAAAGTTGCCTGAGCATCCGAAGCTCTATCGTCTCGGCCGTGTCGATGGCACGCGGGAAATGGTCGTGCGTTCGAACTACATCGTCGTGTACGCTGAAGATATCCACGTCGTTTCCATCTTGCGCGTCCTGCATGCGGCCCAGCAGTGGCCGCCAGTGCGGGAGGACTAGGAAATCACGTGCCGGAGCGCGGGTTCGACCCGAACGACAAGCGCCCTGCGCTGGCCCCGAACTCTACGTGCCGCAGCGCTACTGAGCACACGAGGTGAGGCTTCCTGGCGCGCCCGCCAAGACGCGGGCGCTCACCGCGGTCTGCCGGTAGCCGCATGCACAGGTGTCCGAGGGCGGCTACCTGCCTTTCCGATATCGCTCGAACGGGTCCGCGGTGCCGGGCGGCGTGAACCAGTCGAGGAAGATCGTATAGGCGAGCGCGCATGCAACAAGGCCGATCGACATCAGGCCGAAGCTCCAGAACGGCATTCCACGGGCGGCATCGGGATGGGCATAGACCACGATCGAAACCGGGACCATGACGATCGAGGCCAGCATCATGAGCCCTGTGAACGGCCGAAACATGCACAGGACATAGAAGGCGAGATACCACACGCAATAGAAGGTGCCGCGCCCGATGTGCTCAAGGATGCTGAAGGGCAGCGCGAGCGGAAGCGGCAGCGACCGGCAGGTTGCCGATCCGCTGCCCAGACCCCTGCCCGCCTTGTTCGGAGATAGAAGCTGATTGGTCGTCATCGCCGTCGCGTCGCCGGTCACCGGATCGGAGCCCGCCATCCCTTCGGCACCGGCTCAGCCCTGTGGAACATTTCGTGTACAGGTCCAGGATGGCCAACCGGGCGTGCCTTGTCGAGGGGTCGATCGCGCCGTGAAAGAACACCCTGTTGCGCATCGTCATCAACCAGCTGTCATCGCGCGACAAACGCTTGTTTCGTGGCGCCATTTCACAAGGTTGCCCACCACCACGAAATCCGCCCTTCGTTCGGCGCAGGACGATCGATTGCCGTCGACGACGGCATCGGCGGCGATTCAATCTGGCACGTTGCCGTCATTCCATGACGGCAACGTGCCCATGGCCGCGCCGCGGCCAGCTGGAGCAGACGGTCGATCCGGCTGCTCCGGCTTTTGCCATGAAGGGAAAGAGCTGCCTCACGGCAGCTCCTCCTCGGCGATCCGGCGGGCGAGTTGGGCGCGGGCCGCCTCAAGCTCGGCTTCGATCTGGTGGCGCTCGCAGGCATCGGCGGCGTTCCGCAGCTCGGCGCGCAATTCCTCGATGTGGTGTTCCAGCGTCATCGTCATCTCCTCGATGTTCTTGTGAAAGATGACGACGGCGGTCATGGCGGGTGGGCACGGGTCAAAACCCGCGTCAGCGGCCAGCTTGCTGGCGCGCGGAGGAACCGATTTTCCTGCGCAGCGGGAAAATCGGAGGGGCCGCGCGGTTTTGAGGCGTGTCCGCCCGCCATGGCACACTGGGCATTCTGAGCAGACACGGGTCTTTCGGGACGCTGGGCATTGGCGCGCGCAGCTCCTGCCGGCAGGCAGGCTGCACCAATGGAGTCAACCGGTTCAGCCCTCCGACGCCCTTGTGACGCGCCGGAGGGACCAGGCCCGCGCAAGGGATCGTTACGCCGCAAGGCGCGAAGACCGCCTGGCGGGCTTCGTGGAGCCAGGGTACCCGGCGGAATAGAGCCCGGTCCGGCTTGCCGGATGCGCCCAGCGCAAAGCGTCGTCAAGTCCTCATGGTCTCGACGATGGAGGTTGGCCGTTCAGGGTTTATCGGAACATGGACAGCCCCTATACTGCTTCATATCAGGCCGTTAAATGAGGCAGGCGACCGTCATGCGGCAGTTCAGGATTGCCGAGGGGACCTTCAACGAGGACACGCCGGAGCTTCAATCCGCCCTCGCCCAAGCCTACGAGCGCAAACAGCGGCCCCTCTGCCTGTGCAGCGAAAAGCCCATCGCGATGTACATCGCACGGGTCGATGGGGACCTGCTGGTCAAGCGTATGCCCCTGTCGGGACGCGACCATGCGCCGTCCTGCCCCTCCTACGAACCACCCTACGAGCTTTCCGGCCTCGGGCCCCTCATCGGCAATGCAATCCAGATCGACGCAGCGACCGGCGCCGCGGTCCTCAAGCTGGATTTCTCGCTGACGAAGCGTGGCAGCCGCACGGCATCGGCAGCCGCGTCCGAGCCGTCCGACACGGTGCGCAATGAGACCAAGAAACTCTCGCTGCGCGCGGTGCTGCACTATCTGTGGGAGGCCGGTGAGCTGACGGAGTGGACGTCGCTCTGGGCCCGCAAGCGCGGTTGGGGCAAGGTCCGGGCGAGCCTCATGAACGCCGCGAAACAGATGGAGACCCGGGCAGGCCCGCTCGGTGACATCCTCTTCGTGCCGGAGGTGTTCCATGCCGAGGACAAGGCCGCGATCGCGGCGCGGCGCGCCACCGCGCTTTCGGGTCTCCAGACCGCCGTGGGCGGCGGACCACGAAAGCTCATGCTTCTGGTGGGAGAGGTCAAGGAATTCCCCGAGGCCCGCACCGGCCGGAAGGTTGTCATCAGGCACCTGCCGGATTTTTCGCTGACGCTGGAGGACGCCGCCTGGCGTCGCCTGGGCAAGCGCTACGAGACCGAGCTGGAGCTTTGGGAAGCAAACGCGAACGCCCACCTCATCGCCATCGCGACGTTCGGCATTTCCAGCGCGGGCGTCTCGTTTATCGACGAGATCGCCCTGATAGTGGTGACCGAAAACTGGATTCCCTTCGAGAGCGTCGATGAATTGCGCCTGCTCTCCCGCTTGGCGGGGATGCGGCGCAAGAGCGTGAAGGGATTGCGGTTCAATCTCAGCCGGGAGCAGCCGCTCGTGTGCGTCACGCTACCGGAGCAGCGGCCATCGCCCGTGGCGATGTACATCGTGCCGGCGAGCGCTGGCGAAGAGTACGACCGCGGGCTCGCGGAAATGATCGACGCGCGGCCCGAGATGGCGTCCTGGATCTGGCGGACGGCGGACGGCGAGATGCCGCCCTTGCCTTGAGGTGGTCATCACGGGAATGAATCTGTCCCGCGGGATCGATTCATGGAAGTCGTTGGACGTCCTTTCCCTGGGACGCGAGACTCGCTCCATGGAAAGAACGGCACCAGGCCCATTGCATCTCCGCCGCATCGATCCCGCACGGAACATGCGCCGGTTTTATACGCTCTCCCTCCAGCCGACGCTGTTCGGCGGGGCGACGGTCATCCGCAATTGGGGCCGGATCGGCACGAACGGCCAGTCGATGATGGAGATCTTCGATCAGCCGGAACAGGCTGAAGGCGCGTTCTCGCGCCTCGCCCGGACGAAACGACGTCGCGGCTATGGCGACGCCGGCGTCAACGGAAACGGCTGACCTCGGTGAAGGCTTGCCGGCGGGCGATGAACCGGCGCAGCAGCGGCAGGAAGAACGCCTTGCTGAAGCGGCCGATGGGCGGCTCGGGTTCGAGATAGAAGGACCTACCGACAAGATCGGTGTTGAATTCGTCGAGGATGAGCCAGAGGCGCAGATCGGCATCCAGCCCGGCACGGCGCCTTTCGATGGCCGGGATCTCGACAAAGAACCGCGATGCTTCCGGCTCCTTGGTGGTGATCGGAAAGAAGAGCACGAGATCGCCGTCCGGCCGGACGATGCGCACGCCGACGGCGACGGGCCGATCCTTGCGGCCCTCAGTCTCGCCGGCACGAGCCTGCCGCGCCCAGAGATAGGGATAGCGGATGACAGTCGCGGTCTGGATGTCGTCGAAGCTCATGGCTTTCCGGCCTCATCCTCCCGCGCATAGGCGTCGACGGCATTCTCGAACTCTGCGAGAAGGCCGTCGGGCATCGTCTCGATGGTCCCCGCTGAACGAGCGTCCGACTGGCGCATCAGCCGCTCATAGTCTTCAATGTTGAGGAGCACGAGGCGCGGCTTGTTGCGCTGGGTGATCATCACCGGCCGGCGCAGCGCCTCGGCGATGATATCGCCGGACTTCCGGGACAATTCGCTCGTGGAATAGGACCCACCTGAACGCGGCATGGCGATCTCCTGTATTTGCTGCCCTTGCTGTCATATACAGCATTGACCGCATTTGTGCAACGACGAGCCCTCCGAAGCGCCGTCGCCGACCAGGCGTGGCGCCCTGGACGGCGCGACATGGCGAAAGCTCCCTAGAAGGGAGGCTCGCCGCTGAGCAGGCCCTCCAGTTCGGCCCAGATGAGTTCGCGCTCCGCGAGAGCCATCTCCAGCTCGGCCTCGATCTCGCGGCGCTCCACGGCGTCGACGGCGTTCCGCAGCTCGGCGCGCAGTTCCTCGATGTGCTGATCGATCGACATTGGTCGTCTCCTTGATGTTGGTGAAAGACGACACCGGCGGTCATGGCGGGCCGGAGGGATCAAGGAGCGCGAAGCGACCGCCGGAGCCGGCGAGTGGGGGAGCCGAAATGCGCCAGCATTTTGGGGGAACCGCTCGTCCTTGAGGCCTTCGGGCCGCCATGGCATCCTGGGACGATCTGAGCAGCCATCCCCGCTCCCGGTTGTGCACCCGACAAGCCGGAAGCAGGTTCGATGCCTGCTTCCGGCTGCGACACCGTGGGAGCCGGCTGGAGCACCTCGTCGGCGATGCCGAGGGCATCCAGGCGAGCGTGATCCTTGATCGGAACCACTTCGTAGTCATCCGACATGGAGGTGTATTCGCCGCTCCAAACATCGCCGATCTCGGCCCATGTTCCGTCAGGCCAGACCGCGATGTCGTCACTACGGTGGACCTTTGCGCCTGTGAGATTTGTGGTGATGGTCATGTGTGTGTCCTCCTGGCTGCGGCCGTTCGCTACCAAAAAGGCTGAAGGCCCCGCCGCAAGGCGGGGCCCTCTGGTCGGAGGCTCAGTCCCGGTTCGGCCGGGACCAGATCAGCTGGAGGCCTTCCTCGCCTTCCACCTCGATCAGGGTGGCGTAGATCGGGGCCGGGAACGAAGGGTCGTCGAGCTTGACGGAGAGGTAGTCGCGGTCCGTGTCCCGGGCAGTCTTCTGCCAGGCCGCGCCGAGCTCGACATTCGCGCCGGCGAAGATGCGGAAGTGGGGGCCCTTGTCGGACGGATTCTCGACGCGGACCAGCTTGGCCTTGACATTGAGGGAGAGCGTCCGGATGGAGCCAACGAAGCCGTTTTAGGTCAGCCGTCAACTGTCATTTTGAGCAGAAGCCGTTGATCTGGCTTCATCATTCGCTGGATGACACTTTCAAGGTGTCCTTTTGCCGGCTCGCGGCGCCCCGAGGTGGAGCGCCGCGCCCGAGGGTCGGCCGCCTCAGCGCGACCAGAAGAGGGCGAACCCATCCTCGCTCTCGACCAGGGTGGCGTAGATCGGAGCGGGGAAGCTCGGGTCGTCGAGCTTGACGGAGTGATATTCCCGGCCGGTTTCCTTGGCGGTCTTCTTCCAGCCGGCGCCGATCTCGATGGTGCCCGCGAGGGCGCGAAGGTCGGGCGACTTGTCGCTTTCCTTCTCGGCCACAACCAGGCGGGCCTTGATGTTGAGGTTGAGCGTCTTGATAACTCCGGCAAACGAACCGTCTTCGTTGCGGGTGAACGTGCCGATCTGAGCCATGGAACTTCTCCTTTGCTGTATCAGGTCGCGACCACCGCGGCCTTGATGGCGATCGGAGAACACCGGGCGACCGACCCGCACCCGAAGGGCTGGAACGCAGTGGAAGGCGGCGCAGAGCCGGGCTTCTTGCCTCGCGAGGAAGCCGCGCGCAGGCGTCAGCCGAGCACGGCGGGGAAGAAGATCGGCATCGCGCTGTTGCGGGATCGAGGTCGGGCTGCGCAGCAGCCGGACGCGGTGTGAGATACGCCAGCAAGAAAGGCCGCAGTGGACGCACCCCATTCAGCTTCGAAGGAGAGGTCCTGGCTCATGACGCCGATATCCGGACGATGACGACATGCCGAGATCAGGCGCAACCGTGCATCACGCCCAGGCCGTTCACTGCGACAAGAAGGAAGACGAGTCTCGCTACTTTGCACCTGCGGCATCAGCTTACCGGCGCATGGCGATGGGCCGCATGGCATGGGCGGGGAGTGTCACGGCATCAGCGTCGCGCCGTGTCGCCATCTGACGATCGCAGCACTGTCGGGCGGCGGACGGCGTCGACCTCCTTCGTCAACTGAGCGCTGCGGCGCTCGGCCCTGTCGGCGCGACGTTCCGCCTCGATGGCTCGCCGCATGAGCCCGGCATTCTCGGTCGCGAGCTGTCGGATCCGCTGCTGCATGTCGTCGATCGCACCGCGCTGCTCGGTAATCTTGTCTTCCATGGTGGCGATCCGGTCGGGCACGCGCTGCCGCTGGCGGGCTCGGGTGAGATCGTCGAGGATATCGCGGTGATTGGCGTAAATGGCATTGCGACTGAGGCCGGCCTCGCGTGCCAGTGCGGCGACGGTCAGGCGCGCGATCGATGCACTGGAGCGCTGCCCGGCCCCTCCGACCAGGCGCTCGAGAGCGAGGCGGAGCTTCTCGGCCGTCGCCTCCATGCGCCGATCATGCGGGTTTGCGGCTGGCGGCTTGGCCATGGGGACCCTCTATTGCGGAAAGATCGGACAGAATGCGATCGCACTCGGCGATGCGTGTGTTGGCGAGTGCACGGCTCGCTCCGTCGATCCGTTGGTCGGCGATCAGCGCGAGATTGCGCTCGAGGCGGGCTTGCCAGACGGGCCGGTGGCGCTCGGTGACGGCGAAGTTCGCGCAGCTCACGCAGGCGCTCTCGGTGCGCCAGAGCGGGTTCGGGCCGCGTTCGTCACCCATGCAGGCGGCGGTCTCGGCGCGATAGACGCAATAGCCCCAATCGCAGACGCCCAGCCGCATGCCGCTGTCCTCGATCAGGAAATCGACATAGGCGGCAAGTTCGCCGTCGCGGGTACGACCCCGGAAGCGCGATCGCGACGACAGCAGTCGTCCAGCCTTGCCGCCGAGACGCGAGGCGGTGAGCAGTTCCTCGAGAGCGGAGCGGGTCTCTTCGAGGGTTTGAGCGTCCACGAGCTCGCCGAGATCGAAATCCGTGCCGACATAGGCGCTGTCGGTCATGATGCGGGTCACGTGCCCGAAATGATGCTGGAGAGCATGAAGGCCGGTGCGGTCTCGCTTGCCGACGAAGCGGGCGAAGGTCTTGCGGCCCTGATGTGTGGTGAGATGCCAGGGTGAGCCATCGTCATTGTGAGGCAGATCGATGAAGGGAGCGAACCGTTTGTTCAGACGGACGATGAGCGAATTGGCTGTCATGACCTCGGGAGCTCGGCGATCGACGATGCCGCTGCCGGAAAGAGAGAGCCAAAGCTCGGGTCGGCCCGCGTCGGCGCGAAAGGGCTCCGATAGGCGATGCAGAATCTCGATGGCGCGCAGGACAGGCGGCGGGGCCGGCCACAGATGCGGTGTTCCGGCCTCGCTGATGGCGGTCTTGAATATCCGACCGCGGAGGTAGGCGAAGGCTTCGCTGCCATCCGCGGATGGATGTTCCTCGATGCAGTTCGCCTCCAGCGTCAGGATCTCTGAGACCCGTGCGCCGACCAGATAGGCGATGGTGATGAAGCAAGCCTCCTGGATCCGGTTGATCAGCAGGCGAAGATCCTTGGTCCGGGTCAGCGGTGCATGCCAGGGGGCGTGCTCACCCTCGATGGTAGAAAAGCGAAACGACGACACGAGCGCGCGGACGGCCTGCCGGTGAGTGAAGAAGGAACGGCCCTGATCGTCCATGCGAAACGGCACGGCCTGGTCGCGCAGCGCAATGACGTCGTCGGCTGGCTGCCCGATCAACCGGATCGCAGCCGAGACGAGTGGAACGGCGATGGCATCCGGCGTGAAGGGCAAGCGCTGGACCGTATGACGACTGAAACCGGAGAACCGGCTGGCGCGCTCATCACCGAAGGGATGCTCGGGAGGCGCAAAAGCGAGCCTGGACCGTTGCTGATAGAGGGCAAGAAGAAGGTTGGCGTAGTCGTGCCTGGTGCCCGGCCTGATCGGAGCTCCTGCGAGAGTTCGTCGTCCTGCCACGTGCTGCATGAACCGTTCGGCTGTATCGCGGTCCAGTTGGGCGAAGCTGCGCATCGCCTGCTCGGCCATCCATCGGATCAGGGCGCGAAGCCTGAGCGCGGTCGTGACGAGCGACCTTGCCCGCGCCTGTCGACGCCCTGGCGGCGGATCGATGCGAAGCGACCATATGAAGGTGCGTGCGTCCTCCAGCCACCGGCCCCACGGTGGATCGGTGAAACGGCTGCCGTCAGGCAGTTCGAAAGCCCAATCGATCAAGAGTTGATGGGTTCGCAGGTCGGGCCGCGTGCTGTCGAAATGCCATTGAGGGTCTGCCCAAAGCGACCGTGACGATACGCGTTGCGGGCGGTCAAAACGGGAGAGGTTCTGCGCTTGCGCTGGCATGATCACTCCAGCTCCGGCAGGGCCGGCATGCTGGCAGCGAGTGTGCGTGCGGCCTCATGCATATCCATATCCGAGGGGAAATCCGGGAGGATGTCCTGGGTGAGAATACGCCATGATGGTGCGTAGAGGAGGTTCCAGCGCCGTGGATCGAGCCGGTTGCGGGCCTGCTCGAACCGATCGATGGCAGCAAGAATGCGCGCGAGATGCTCCCGATCGACCGGGATGACCAAGCCGGGGCACGCGAGGCATCCGCCGAAGCGCGGGCACAGGCGCTCAGTGCCATCCCGACCAGGAACGACAGGGGCAAGGCAATCGTGGCCGAAGAGAACGGTGGCGCGGGCCTCGCCGGAGACCGGCGCCGGCTCGCTCCCGTCAGGCCCGCGCACCCAGGCGATCATCAGCTCTTGCAGGCGGGCTATCGTCTGGCGCTGGAGGCGCGTGGTCTCCTCGCTCTTGAGATAGGTCTCGGTCGTGGCGGCGCTGGCATGGTTCAGGATCGATTGCGCTGCGAGAACATCGCCGCCGGACGCGCGGTAATGCTCGGTCGCCACGGTTCCGCGAAACAGCGCCGGAGCAAAGCCGGCGATCGGCTCACGCGGCTTGTCAGGATGGGCGGCGTTCCACTCTTCGATGCGGCGGTTGGCGCGCTCTATGAATCTGAGGATGGCTCGCCGGAGAACCGAGTGTTCGATGACTTCGGTGCGGCTGCGGAGCGAGCGACGGACGGGTTCCTTATGAATGCTGCGCGTCAGGAAGAGCCGATCCTGCTCGCTGGGTGGCGCCGTCGCAACGATCGGTTCGGTCAAGGCCAGCATCATCTCGATCAGGTTCGGAGCGGCGTATCGCCGACGCCGATCGAAGGACCGGCGCTGCGCCTTCTGGAGCCGGGCTCCGGTCTTGGCCTTGTTCCAGTCGACGATGACGCGATGTTCGTCGAGCGGGTGGGGAACGAGGCAGTCGCGGCGGATATGGCGCAGCGGCTCCGGATTGGCGGCGGTCTGGATGGCGATCGCCAGAAAGAACGGCACCAGCGTGTCGGTGGTGATGTGGAAATATTGGGACATGGTGCGCGAACCGCCCCAGAACCTGACCAACGTGCTGGACTTGATGCCGTGCTCCTCCAGGACGGCAGTGTCTGGCATGAGGCCGCCTTCGATCCGGCTGATCCGCCATATCCATCGGTCGAGCCCTTGGCCGCGCAGCGTCTTCGGCGGAAGCTCGGGACGCTGCATGACCTTCTGCCCATGTTGAAACCGCCCCCAAGCCTCGTCGATCTCCTCGTAGCAGGCGCGTAGGATCGCCTTGATCTGATCGGCGGGAAGCCGCCGGCGCGGCTGCTGGTGTGTCCTCCGGCCGGGAAACGGGTTCCAGGGAATCTCCAGGTCGCGCGCGAGACCGCCCGGCCGATTGCGCTGGCACCATATGAGCAAGGGCCGAAGGACATCGAAGGCGACGGCATGCGCGCCGCGTGGTGCTCGTGATGCGCCTTCCTTCTTGAGCCAGAGCACGTAGCGGCCGAGGGCCGCGGTATCGAGATCGCTGGCTGTCTCGATCATGCCGTCGTCGGCGACGAAGCGGGCAAAGCGACGGGCAGCTCCCCAGGTCGTTCGACGCGTGGCCGGCTGCTGGCCGGCGCCGTACTCACGGAAGGCGTCAACCAGAAGCCGGCGCAGATCGGCAGGCAGGCCGGATAACTGACCGGGATCGAACCGCTGGTCGGGCTTGCCCCACGCATCGACGAAAACGATCGTGTCGGTGCTCAACGCGGATACCGAGGTCTCCAGCCCCATCGCGGCAACCGGAAGCCGGCGGTCAATCGAGCTCCGTCTACGGCCGGTCATGGGGCACCAACTCGCCGTAAAGATAGGCGAGGCTCTCGGCGAGTGTGTCAGCGTGGAGCTCCACGCAGCGCAGGTAGATGGCCGTCGACTGGATCGACGCGTGGCCGAGCAGGACCTGCACGATCTTCAGCGGGTTGAGGTCGGGCGCTGTCGTCGCCTGCTTCTGCAGGCGCACGAGCATCGTCATCGCGAAGGTGTGGCGCAGCCAATGCCCCGACCCGATAAGCCCTGCCGCGCCGAACGCTGTGCCGAACGCCGCAGAGAGTCTCGCTCGGGAAACAGGCTTGCCCTTGCTGTTGAGGAAAAGTGCCGCCGGCACCCGATAACCGGGTTGAGCCCTGCGCAGGCGCTTCACGAGGGCAGCGCGTTCCTCTCCGACATACCAGTGGGTGCGATCGATCAATCGCAAGGGCGGATAGACCGATCGCGGCCGGTCGCCCTTGGTGATGGTCAGCGGAATGCTGACGAGCGGAGCCTGATCGACATCGAGATGGGCGACCTCCGGCACCTGATAAAGCTGCAAGCCGCAAAGCTCCTTGCGGCGCATGCCGGTCGCCAATGCCCACTCAGCGATCAGGCCATAGGGCGGATCGAGATGCTGGAACAGGCATTGGAGTTGATCGACGCGAAGCGGACGCGGCAGCCGTTCGGCTTCCGAGATCGTCAGGACGTTCGCCATCACAACAGGCGGACGATGATCCAGATGCGCCAGCATGCCCTGTCGGCGCGCCGATCGCAGCGACACGTCGATATAGTCGAACGGCAGCGCGTCGATCAGCCTGCGCCGATGCGCCCATGAATAGAAGCGGCAGACCGTCCGGACGCGATCGTTGACCGTCGAACGGGCATAGGGACGGCGCGTATGCGGGCTTGGCGCCGACAGCATCCTGTTGCGGTAAGCTGCGATCGTCCCCTCATTGGCGAGACGCCAATCCAGTTCGCTCTGTTCCAGCGTGTCGAACCAGTCATGAAGATGCTCGCTGTAGGTCCGCAGCGTCTCCGTCGCATGAGAGCGGCCGGGGATTGTGGAAAGCTCGAGCAGATAGCTGAAGGCCGGCTCGACGATCGACATCCGTGCGTCGAGCAAAATGGGAAATCCGTTCGGAATCCCGTCAACACCGGCGACCGCCCGCACGATCGAAACCATCCTGCTCTCCGGAGGCAAGGCACCCGGAGGCGCAAAAGGACATCGACATCGTCCAAGTGCTTACACCGTCGATGAAACTGACAAATGACAGCACCTGAAGAAAAGATAAGCGGAGCGCCTACGGCGCGAGTCTTCTCATAGATGCGAGGGGTTCCCCTCGCGCTCTCCCGTTCGCCACGTGGCAGGGGTGCAGGACTTGTCCTGCACCCCATGGAAAAGCTTGTGGCGTCGCCGCCGCGTCAAGTGTTGTCCTCGCTACGCTGCGGGAACACTTGACCCGGACGTCTGCGTGCCAAAATCACAAGCGCCCCGCTAAAGGACACTTCCGTGCACGCAACCTAAGCCGTTGTCGGTGCTGGTGAAGGTGCCGATGGTCGCCATTGTCTCATTCCCTTGGTTTTCTCGGGCCGCGCCCACCGCGACCTCGATGGCGGTCGACAGACCGGAGGCGATCGACCCGCACCCCCGGGGTCCCCGTTGCGCTCGCGCAATGGGGTGGCTCGTTGGGCTGGAACGCAGTGGAGGGCGGCAGGGAGCGGCTTTCTTGTCGCGCGAGGAATGGCGGCGATCCGGGGTCCCCGTTGCGCTTGCGCAATGGGGTGGTCCCGGCAGGGGAAGAAAGCCGCTCCCGGCCGTTGCGGGGATAAGAGCGAGACGAGCGAAGCGAGATCGGCCTTCGGTCAGACCAGCTACATCGAGGACGCAGGTGGGTGTGCCCGTCGCGAAGACAACCGGAATGAAGGCACGCGTTTGCCTTGGCCGTTCAGCTCCGGCGACGGCCCGCGCCCGCTCACGCCCTCGCCGACGACAAGGCCCCTCGCGCCAGCGCGATAAACCTCCCCACGAGGCCAACCCGACATCCGTGCTTCCTCTCGCAACCGATATGGCAGGATAGGGTCCGGGAAGTTCGCGCCAGGAGGTCGCGCGGCGTCCCTATCAAGCACAACGTCCGACTCCTCGAGCGACCGTCGTCACAGCTCGAAGGTGGGGGGCAGCAGGACCAGCGATCCGGCGCCGCCGGGCGGCGAGCCCCATCGAGGGCGACCACAAGGCGGGCCTTCAACCTTTCACCCCGGACGGCCGCGCCAGCGTCAGACACCACACATGCCCTCACATTCGTTGGGCCAAAGATCGAGCTGGCCGTGATCGGCTTCGATCGACAGATCGGCCTCGTCGAGCGGAACGGCGGAGCGATGGAGATAGACCTCCCCGCGAATCCCGCGCAGGCCGGTGCGGACATCAGCGCCAGGGTCGTGGATTGGACACCGGCCCCGAGGCTGAGCACGCGGAGCCGGATGGGGGATGGCGCATAGCCATCCCCTTCGACGGTTGGTGCGCGGAACATCACGCCGCCTTCACCGTCTCGGCCTGTGGCTGCAGGCCGTGCAGATAGGCGACGGCACGCTGCGCATGGGCGGCGGCCGCGAAGATCGCCCGCTTGTCGTTGGAAAGGACGCTAAGCCAGCTTCCCAGATAGGCAGCGTGGTCGGGTCTGGGCTCCAGCTCCGGGACGATGCCGAGATCGGCGCAGAGGAGCGCCGAGCCGATTTCCGCCACCAGCTCTTCGCGCGCCCTCTCGCTGCGATCCTTCGCGTAGCGGCTGAGATCGCGGCCGACGCGGCGGGGATCCGCCGTCCAGTGCACCGATTCATGGCTCAGAACGGCCACGTAGGAAGCCGCATCGCGAAACGTCTCGAACGGCGGCATCTGGATGTGGTCGGTCGACGGCGAATAGAATGCCGCCGTGCCGCCGTGCCGGATCACGGCGCCGGTATTGGCGAAGAATCGATCGGCATGCTCGATCCGCTCGATCGGATCGAGGACGGGCCCCGGAGGGCGATGGAAGTGGTCCGGCAGGCCCTCGATCTGCTCGACATTGAAGACGCTGTAGGTCTTCAGGAACGGAATGTCTCGCTCCACCTCTCCGCCGTGCGCGTCCGTTTCGGTCTTCGTGAACCGGCTGGCGTAGATGACGATCGAGCCCGATTCACCCTTGCGAACATGGCCGCCCAGCTCCACCGCCTGCTTGAAGGTCATCCAGGTCGACGAGACGAAACCCCGCGCCATGCCCTCCGACCACAGCAGCAGCACATTCATGCCGGTGTACGGCTCGCCGTTGTGGCGCAGCGGCCTGGTGATACGGCTGGTCGCATGGGCCGCACTCCATGGCCGGACCCACGGCCGCACGCCCTTCTCAAGATCAGCGACGATCCGCTCGGTGATCCGCGCATAGATGTCGCCACGCTCCTTTTCTTCTTTCCTGCTCATTTTGCTGAACCTCCGTCGTGGAGGCCGCGCCGATCGCGGCCCGTCACGGGGTCCGAAAGCCGGGGAACAGGCGGCACCGCGCACCCGGAGGTGCTCGCCCGCAGGGTGAAGCGCGACGGGCCGCAACGACGTGGAGGACGGCAAAGCCGTTGCGCTGTCCGCCGGCCCCGGCAGGACCTCCATCCGGGACGGGGCACGCTCGGCGGGACCGCCTCCCGGTCCCACTTTCCTCCTTTGGCGATCGAGGAAGGTTTCGAGGGAACATGCGAACAGGCCAGCCCCGCGAGGGACCGGCCTGTTTCCGGGCGAAAATTGAGAAGGGCGGAGCCTCAGCTCCGCCCGGGCGGCTCAGCCGAGAGCCGCCATCTGGAGCTCGGCCGCCTTGCGGTCGACGCTCTGGCCGGCATTCTCGACCGGCCGCTCGAAGGGCTTCCAGCGCTCGCCGACGACCTGCTCGTAGGCCGCGACGGCACCCTCCGCCGCCATGCGGAGCGCATGGGCCTGAAGCCCCATGTCGGCCGCGAATTCGCGCTTGCGCTGGGCAGAGCTCGAGAACCCGACCGGGCCGTCGATATCCTCGTCACGGATGTCGTTGGCGAGCTTGGCGGTGGCGTCGCGGGCTTCGGTGACCGCGCGGGAATAGAACTGGCCGGCTCCGTGGGCCGATCCGACATAGGCGCCGACGATGCGCTGGAGATGGATCTGCATCGCCCGTTCGCTGAGACCCTCGCCCAGGCTCTCGGCCGTCTCGACGATCAGCCGCTGGTGGAGCTCCCGGATGCCGTCGCTGTCGAGAACCGGAAGTCCGAAGCTTTCGGAAATGAGGATGGTCTGGTGGGCGTCCGGACACGCCAGCCGGACCATTTCGAGAGTGGTGCCCTTGCGGAGCGGGACGACGCGGGCGGACTGGCGGGGAGCGCGAGCGGTCTTGGTCATGTGAAATTCCTTTCCTTCGGTTTCACCGTCGGGATCGGACCGGCCCTTGCCGGTCTTCCCTTCGGGTGCGGTCGCGAGAAACCGGCGAAAGGCGGGCGCTTCAGGGTCCGGAGACGGCGAGGCGAGCGAAGCGGGCCTGCGGACAAGCAGGGCTTTCAGCCCTCGCGCGGGACGCGGGTCCGCTTTGCCGAGCCTGACGGGTCCGGCCGCCACGCGGCGCGGAACGCGGCCTTGAAGCGGCCGGCCGCCGGTTTACGACCGCTGCAAAACCCGAGGGGATGACCGGCAAGGGACCTGTTCGCAGACATCGAAACCGGCACCGGAAGGCCGCCATGACCCGCCGCCACGGTCCGCCTCTCCCGTTCGGCCACGACAAAGTGCAGGTAAAGAGATCGACCGGCGTGCCTGCGCGCAGCGCTCCACATCCCCGAAAGCCGCGGCGGTTCACGGCAGCAATCTTGGGGAGTGCTACACGGTGATCGTCGAGACGGTCGACAAAGGGCGAATGCGAGACAGGCGAGAATCCGCTGCAAGCCGACGGACCGTTGGAGACAGCCCGGAGTCGGGCGTCACACCGCTTCGGTTGCCTTCGCCCACACGTCCGGTCGCCACTGCTGGATGACGTCCTCGATCTCGGTCCGATAGGCCTCGGGGTACTCCGCCACAGGTCGGCTGGCGACATAGGCAAAGACCGTCGCCATGTCACGGGCGATGGCCTCGTCGACGGCGAAGAGGGCCGCGATGTCGAAGCCGCCGAGATCCATGGCGTTCCACCAGGCGAGGATGAAGTCGGCGACACGGCGCGACTGCCCGGTGTCGCTGCGGGCGATGCTAAGGAGCCGCTCGAACGCGGCGCGCGTCGTCTCATCCATGATGGAGTTCCTGAGGCTGCTGAAGGTTAGCTCAAGCTCGATCCGCTTGCACGCTCAATGCTGCAACCGGACGGCCCTGCCGGCGGGTTTTCACGAGAGCGCCTTGATCTCGCCGCGGCGCTCGAAGGTGAGGTGGTCGACATGCTCGCGGAAGAGCCGCTCATCCGCCGGCGTCCACCCGGCCCGATGCCGCCTCGATGCTCGGGCTTTCGCCTTTGCGGTGATGGTCCTCCGTTCGGCACGGTGCTCGATCTGTCGCTCGATCCGGGCAAGATGTCTGCGGGCGGCGGCGGCTCGTATCCTCGCGGCCCGCGCCGGTCCGCCCGGGGGTGTCATGACGAACTCCCTCGGCCACGCCGCCGCGAACATGCCGCCGGCCATGTCGGAAACGGGCTGGTGTCCGGTGCATAGGAGGCGGACAACGTGACCGGAATGATCGAGGAAGCGAGATCCTCGCCGGCGACCGCCCAGTCGACCAGCGGGGAGTGCCCGCCGGCATTCTGCCGCATGGCATCCCTGAGGATGTCATGGAGAGCCGCGTCGATGGCGGCGCGTGGTTCCGGCCCCGCCTCGACCAGCAGATGAACGGCGACCAGGTACGTCGTCATGGCCGGCCCTCCCGGCGGAGTACTGGGTGCGCCGATGGTGACCGGATCGATAGCAGGACGGCCTGCTTCCAGGCGTCGGCGCCGGAATAGTGCCGGCGCAGCTTGGGGTGCCAGACGACGAGGAGATCCTCATCGTCGTCGTGGGCGGCCTTCCATCCGAAGGCGGAGGCGATGATCTTCCAGGGCATCGCCGCCTCCTATCCGTTCCAGCCAACGAAGTTGGACGGGCCGGAATAGATCGGGTGGCGATCCTCATCGATGACGAAGCCGAAGCGACCGACGCGGTATTCATCCGCCGGAACGAGGAATCGGCGCTCCTCGGTGCCAGGACCACGTCGGGGCCCCATCGTGGCGACGACTTCGACCACACCTTTCTCGTGGTTCGAGGTGATCGCCGAGATCACGATCCAGTCGCCGGCGTGCTGTTGCTCGAAGGCCCGGCGATCCTTCTCGCGGGATTCTCCAAGGGCAAGTACGGTCCCGAAGATCTTCTCCCATGCCTCCGGCCAGCTGTCCTTGATCGTCCGTTTGGCGCAGCGCCGCTCGAAGCCCGTGAAAAGGTGGGGGAAAGTGATGGCGACGATCGCCCAGGCTTCATCTTCCTCGTACCAGCCGCCCTCGGCGCGAAGCATGGGATGGACCATGCGGTTGCGCGTCGCCGAGAGGTGAATGCCTCCATGGCCGGCCGTGGAATGGAAGACGACATCCTCGGCATAGAGGGTCCCTCCCTGCGAGGGTCCCCAGGGCGTGCTGGCGGTCGAGCGGATCTCACGCCGGCCGAGGGCGCGCTTCTCACGCTGATGCTCGGCGTTTTCCATGACCTGCGCGCGAAAGGCCGCCTCATTGGTGAGCTCGCCGGAATGGCCGTAGAAATCCGCCCGCGTCCATTGCGCCATGGGACGGCCAATGCACCAGCCACTCGCGAGATAGTAACGCCCGTCGCGGGCGGGCAGCATGGCAAAGGCGTTGGCGGCGACGCGGGCGACGGCAAAACCCTCAGTGCTGCGGCCGAACGCCACCTCCGGGAATCCGGTGGTGGCATCCACAGCTTCGTTCAGAGATACGAGCATCGTCATGCCACCGCCCTCCCCTCGACGATATCGGCGCCGACCTCATCGGCCGTCACCTCCTCGAGCACGGCGCGCGGATAGCCATGGCGGGAGAGCCACTCTTCAGCAGCCTGCCGATGCGCAGCAAGATGGACGAGCTCGGCGGCGGGGCCGGCCCGGTCGAAGATTCGCACCGCGCCCATGGCCGGGCGCTCGAGGATCGTGAAATGCAGCTTCGAGTCGAGCGAGAACGTCCGGTGGACGCGGATGGCGATGACGCCTCCGGCGCCGAAGTCCGCCTCGTGCAGGGTGAAGCTGGCGGACAGGCCGACGCTGCCGATCCCGCGCTCCCCTTGCTTCTGGATCAGGCGGCCCTTGCTGTTGTGGGTCTGCCAGGCGGACAGCTTCCTGGTAAAGCGCTCGGGCGGGCGCGGCGTTCCGTCGGACCAGGCGACGATGGAGCCGATCGGCGCGTTGTCGTAGATCGTGTGCGCGGACATGGTGTCCTCCGTGATTGCGCATGCGTGGAAACGAAAGCGCCGCCGGCAGAGCCGGCGGCGGGATGGAATTCGCGTTGCGATGATGTGCGCCGGCTATTCGGCCGCGACGCTGTAGGCCTCGTCGTCGGGCACCTCGGCCGGCTCAATGGCGTCCGGCTCGGCCGACCCCTCGTCGAGATCGTCGTCCTCGCTCGCCTCGTGCTTCACCAGCCAGCTCGCGAGCTTCATCGCGTCGGGCGCGAACTGCGCCGACGGATGAACGAACCGCTCGTCCTTGAAGTGCTCGACGAGAGCGGCGCGGGTGTCCTTCACCTTCTGGCGCGGCAGGACCGGGGTGTCCCTGCACGAGCCTTCGAGCGCGGCGCGGGACAGGCACGAGAGGAATTCCTCCGTGCCCATGTTCGGAAGGAAGCCGTCGGCGCCGATGGCATCGCCGGCGACGCGCGCGACGATGCCGGAGTCGGTACGGTTCTCCCGGCACGACAGCACATCGATGAGGACGCCGCGGGCCGCCTGCTGCAGCGTCTCGCGGTCGAAGTCGAGCTTGCCCTCATTTCCGACCAGTCGTGCGGCATGGCGGTCCATCCGGGCGTAGCCATAGACGTCGCCCGAGGCGCCGGAGGCGATAGAGATATTGCGGCCGGCGAAGGCGAGGACGAGCAGCGCCAGCAGCGTGTCATCCTCGATCGGCGCGCGGGCGAGCGCCTCGTGCAGCGCATCGGTCCGGAAGTCGCCAACCATTTCGATGCCCCTACGGGTCACGTCCGGGCGCGGCTTCGAGGCCACGATGCCGTCGTCGCCAGCGGCGCCGTTGGTCGGCTCGTCCTTGCCCTTTGCCTTCTTCGGCTCGGGCATACGGTAGTGGACCGTCTGTACCTTGCCCTCGCGATCGAGATACATGGCCGCGTGGTCCGACTTGCCGGGCCGGCCGTAGACCTGCTCGGCTTTGGGGGGCAACTTCGCGCGGCCCCAGGTGTCGGCCTCGACGATGACGCCGCGCTTGGGCAGGTGGTTCGCCATCCATTCCTGCTGCGCCCCGAGGAAGGCCTCGACATCCGTGGTGTAGCGGCTGTCCTCGTCGGCCGAGGCGAACAGGTCCTCGACCCAGGCGATGCCGTAGGCCTTGGCGAGCTCGTCGTCGAAACTGGCGTCCTTCGCGTACATCCGGGTCCTTTCCAGCCCGTTCGCGACGTTGTACCAGGCGACCTGCGGATCGGCCTTGGACGGCTTGTGCTTCTTCCAGACCTCCTTCTGCTCCTCCAACGAGGCGGCGGCGATCGTGCGCAGCTGCTTCTCGTTCGGCATGTCGCCCTTCGCCATGTGGTCGAGCATGGCGGGAAGCACGTTGGCGAGGAGCCGCAGCTTCTTGATCTGGCGGATCGGCAAGGCAAGCGCGACGCCGATCGCCTCCTCGGTCCAGCCGAGCGCGACGAGGCGCTCGATGGCGCGCCACTGGTCGACCGGGTTCAGCGGCTCACGGGCGATGTTTTCGACCATCGAGCGCATCGCGCCATTGTCGTTGGCGGCTTCGTCGACGAGGACCTCGATCTCATCGAGCCCGGCCGCGATGGCCTGGCGCACGCGACGGTGGCCACGATCAATGATGAAGCCATTGCCGCCGTCAGTTTGCGGCGCGACGACCGGCGGCTGGACAATGCCAACGGCCTTGATCGTCGCCAGCAGCAGGGCATCGGCCTGCGCCGTGGACTTGGTCAGCCGGGTCTTGTCAGGATTCTCCCGCAGCGCGCGCGGATCGACCTTGATGAGATGCATCGGGATGCTCCTTGTGGGGATTTCGGACGCCGCCTTTCGCGGGTCCTTCCTTTGTCTTCATCTCGAAGACCTCCCTCGGCCCGCGGAGCGGGCGGGCCGGTGCAACTGCGGCCGAGCATCCCTGCCCGGCCGGCCAAGCGGGGCTATAAGCCCTGCGCAGGACGCCGTGGCCGGGATCGCGCGGGCCGCGGTTGAGCTTCAGCGTCGCCGGTTCGGCCGATCGGCGAACCGGTTTTCTTTCCTGAATGCCCCTCCTTTCCTCCCCATATCGCGCCTTGAATGCCGGCCATGATGACGCTATATTCCGTCAGAATTGGCGTCATTTGGACAATAGGAGGCTCGCATGGGGTTGGCGCAATATGCAGATAACGGCTTCCTCGCCCCCCGGAAGATCGCGGTTGCGTTCCGAACCACCAGCGAGGAAGTCGCCCGCACGGCGGGGCTGGGCAAGGATGCCGTCCAGCGCAAGGATCGCGTCCGGTCGGACAAGACCCAACGCCGGCTGCGCGAGATGGTCGAGGTGATCAACAAGGTCGAGCCGCGCTTCGGTTCGACCTTGATGGCCTATGCCTGGTACCGGTCGGAGCCCCTGCCCGGCTTCTCCGGCCAGACAGCCATGCAGCTCGTGCGCAACGGCCGAGTGGATGACGTGCTCGACTATGTCGACGCGGTCGACGCCGGCGTGCACGCCTGACGACGTGCAGTATCGGGGAAAGCTCTATCGAGCGCTGAATCCAGTCTACGCGCGCGAGCCATTGTCCGGGCGAGGAGCCGAACTCTATGGTGGACGGTTCAACCCGAAGGGCCTGGCCGCGCTCTATGCGTCATTATCGGTGATGACGGCGCTGCGCGAAGCCAATCAGGTCGGCAACCTCCAGCCGACCACGCTCGTCTCCTACGACGCGGAGATCGATGGCATATTCGATTGCCGGGATGATGAGGCGCTCGAGGCAAAGGGCATGGACGCTGCGGCACTCGCCGACAGCACATGGCGCGACCAGATGAAGGCGAGCGGGGAAGCGCGAACGCAGACCTTTGCCCGGCGGCTCATTGCCGCCGGCCATAACGGCCTGCTCGTCAGGAGCTTTGCGGCCGGCGCGACTGCTGAGGATTTGAACCTCGTGCTCTGGAGATGGGGCGACAGTGCCCCATCTCGTCTCGTTCTGATCGACGATGAGAACCGCTTGTCGCGAGAGCGGTCCTAGAGCATTTCCCCGTTTCACTGAATCGGGGAAATGCTCTCGATTATTGAGTTTACGCGTTTTCTTTACGCGAACCGGTATCGACTTCGCTCGAAAACGCTCTAAGCAGCAATCCGATCACGGGAACTCTCCGTATCGTTCGCAAGATCAGCCTCGATCTCGGCGAGCTGCGTGCGCTTCGTCTCCAGCTCGTCGGCGAAGGCGAATGCGCCGCCCTCGCGCACCTGATAGGAAGCGAGGCGGCGGCGGGCATTGGTCAGTCGCTGCCCATATCCTTCCTGTTCCTCCTCGAAACCCGACAGCGCGTGCTCGAGCCGGGCGACGGCGCCGAGCGGCGTGACTGCGACGGGCAGATCGATCTCGTAGTCTGCGCCGGTCCGCAGCAGCATTATGGCGTAGTGGAAGCCGTCGCGTCCGACCCGCTCGCCATGGAATGCGAGATCGAAACCGCGGAGCGAGGCGATGACGACTTCTCCCTCCTGCTGGAGTTGGATGAGGGTGAGGATCTCCTTCATCAGAGCGCGGCCGGCCCCCTTGCGCTCGGCATGGCGGTTCCCGGTCACGGTTATGGCGAAGGCATCGCCCAAGGTCGGCGCGAGCCGTTCGATGTCCTGCCCGATCTCGGCGATGCGCCGGGCCGAAATCTCGATCTCGCGCTCGGCATCGCGGATCTGGCGGCGAATGGCGTGCTGGTCGTCGACATGGGCGGCGCGCAGGCGGTCTAGCCGCGCAATCTCGGCTTCCAGCCCCGCCTTCTGCATCAGGCGCTGGTCGCCGCTGGCGATGGCCTTCGCCATGGCGAACTGCGATGCCTGCCCCTCGCCCATGTCCTCAAGCCTGCGGATCGAGGTGTCGCCGGAGAGCGCCGCGGCAATGAACCGGGCCTTTCGCTCGTTGTTCTGCCACATCCTGGCGTCGAGCGAACCGAGCGTCGCGTAGGCAAAGATGTCGATGACGTCATGCTGATTGCCTTGCCTCGCGATCCTGCCTTCACGTTGCTCGATCTGGGACGGCAGCCATGGCACATCGAGGTGATGCAGCGCCTTCAGCCGCAGCTGCGCGTTGACGCCGGTTCCCATCGTGTCCGAGCTGCCGAGAAGGAAGCGGACCTTCCCAGCCCGGACATCGCCGAACAATCGCTGCTTCGCGTCGGACTTCTTGTAGTCCTGGATGAAGGCGATTTCGGCGGCGGGCACGCCCAACCGGACCAGTTCGTCACGAATCCAACGGTAGGCCGAGAAGCCGCGGGTCTTCTCGACACCGAGCGTGCCGAGATCCGAGAAGATCATCTGCGCGGCGCCGGGCAGCTCGTAGGACTTCCCGTTGCCGCGGACATAGGTGTTTTCCGCCGTTTCCTGCCAGATGCGGAAGGCGTTCGCGACGAGCTGGTTGAGCTTGTTTCCGGGCTCATTGTCATTGTCGGGATCGACCAGCCGCAGATCGATCGCGGCATGGCGCCCGTCGGTGATAACGGACAGCAAGATGTCATCACCGGGCTCTGGGGGACGGTCCCGCTGCTCGATGGCGGTGATGCGGGCGTCGAGCAGGCGCTGATAGGCCTTGAACGCCGCACTCGGCGGCACGGTGATGATCTGGCGCTTGCCGCCGGAGATCTCCGGAACCTTCACATAGTCGCGAAGGTCCGTCGGCATCACCACGTCGGCAAACGAGCGGAACATGGCGATCAGCTCGGGGACATTCACGAACCGCGCGAAGCGCGTCACCGGCTTGTATTTGCCCGAAGGCTGCAGCTCGAGCTCGGTGGAAGCATCGCCGAAGGTCGAGGCCCAGGCGTCGAACTCGTGCAGGCCGCGTTCGCGCAGTGCCGCATGCCCGAGCAGCCGCTGCACGGTGAACATTTCTCCGAGGGTGTTGGTGATCGGCGTGCCGGAAGCCAGCACAAGCGCCCTGCCCGGGTTCTTCGTCTCGATGAAGCGGGATTTGACGAACAGGTCCCAGGCGCGCTGCGAGCCGTTCGGATCGACGCCCTTCAGGGTCGACATGTTGGTGGCGAAGCTGAGCTTACGGAACTCCTGCGCTTCATCGACGATGATCTGATCGACGCCGATCTCCGAGATGGTCAGCAGGTTGTCCTTGCGCGTCGCGAGTGCCTCGAGCCGCTCCTTCAACCCCTCCTTCAGTCGCTCCAGCCGCTTGCGCGAGACGCGGTCGTCGCTCTCGACCTTGGTCAGCAGCTCCTCGTAGAGTTCCAGCTCGTCCTGGATCATCTTCTGCTCGAAAGCCGACGGCACGCCGATGAAGCGAAAGGCGCTGTGGGTGATGATGATGGCGTCCCAGGTCGCCGTCGCCGCGCGCGACAGGAAGCGGTGACGCTTGTCCTTGGTGAAATTGGTCTCGTCGGCGACGAGGATGCGGGCGTTTGGATAGAGCGCCAGGAACTCGCGTGCGGCCTGGGCCAGACAGTGTCCGGGGACCACGAGCATGGCCTTGGCGATCAGCCCGAGCCGGCGCTGCTCCATGATGGCGGCGGCGATCGACATGGTCTTGCCGGCGCCGACAGCGTGGGCGACGTAGGTGCTGCCGGAAGAGATGATGCGCCAAATGACCCGCTTCTGGTGCCCATAAAGCGAAAAGGCGCCAGAGGCGCCCGGAAGCTGGAGATGATCGCCGTTGAAGGCGCGAGGCGCGACATTGTTGAAGCGGTCATTGTAGACCCGCGCCAGCCGGTCGGTCCGGTCGGGGTCGCTCCAGATCCATGTCTGGAACGCGGTCTTGATCTTGGTGAGCTTTTCCTTGGCCGCTTCCGTGTCGACGACATTGAGCACGCGGCGTTCGCTGTCGCCATCCTTCACGATGTCGAAGATCTGCGGCACGGAAGAGTTGAGGGCGTCCGAGAGGAGCTGACCGGCATGACGCCGGTCGGTGCCCCACTCCGACGTGCCGGCCGCCATATATCCGAGCTGCCGCGCCTCGACGGTCCAGGATGCCAGTTCCGGCATGTGATGGATCTTGATCTCCGCGCCCATGGTTTCCCGCACGAAGGCGACGATATCGGCGGCCGGGATCCACGGCGCGCCGAGACGCGCGGTGATGTCGGAAGGCCGCAGATCGGCCGGCTGGACATCCTGCAGCGCGGTGACATTGCGCCGATAGGCTGGATCGAGCGCGGCCGCGGCCTGCGCGGTGACGAGCTTCGAGCGGACGGCACCCGAGAGATAGGCGTCGGTGGTCTGCCAGGAGCCGTCGGCGGGATCGCGGAAGATGGCGTTGCCGAGTTCGGCGATGACGTCGTCGACATCACGGTGCAGCAGCTCGGCGATGTGGTCGGGATCGACATGACCGCGCTCGTTGAGAACGACCGCGAGCGCATCGGCCGACGACGTGATGATCGGCGCCGGTGGCGGCGCGATGACCCGCTCGGTGAAGATGGGGCCGGGCTTGGCCGTATTGCTCTCGAGGTCGTAGTCCTCGATCGAAGCGACCAGCCAGCAATCGGGATCGTCCAGGAAGGGCTGGATGTTCGGGCGGCGGTGCGTCTCGCGCACTTCGCCGGTCTCCTCATCCTCGCTGGTCGAGACGACGGTGGTGTTGATGGGACCGAAGTCGCGTACGAAATTCGACCAGGCGATGCGCAGCTTCACCTGCGCCGGCCTCCACGGCCTGTCGAACTCCTGGGCCTTCAGCACCTCGCGGACCGCGTCGCGGATGGGGATCAGCTTGCGGATGATCCGCACGTGCTTTTCCGGAATGCCCTCGCCGCTGCGGCCCTTGCGCACGCGGATCGCGACCGGGGTTCCGTCGACGAGCTGCATGAGGCCATGACGGCTGTCGACGAAATAGCTGCCCTCCCGCGCCCGAGACGCGTCGGGCAGGTCGGCGGTGGGGCTCGGGTCATCGGAGAGCTCGGCCTCGATTGGCTCGGGCTCGCCGTCATAGATGCCTTCCGGAAGGAAGGTAAGCGCCGCGGCAAGGCCCGCGTCGAGATCCTCGCCCTCGCGCGGCCTGCACGTATAGGTCTCGCCGAAGGGGCCGGAGGTCAGCCCATGTGTTCCGAGCACCATGTCCGGACGGCGGGCGAACCAGCGGTTGACGCGAATTGGGGCCTCGTCCTCGGTCGCAGGGCGCACCTCATCAAGGTCGAGCCAGGACAGATCGCCCTCCGGCTGACCGTCCCGGCGCCGGCGGAAGAACAGAATGTCGACTTGCGCCTCGGTTCCGGCATCGGCGCGGAAGCTGCCTTCAGGCAGGCGGACCGCGCCGATGAGATCGGCCATGGTGGCAATGTGCTCGCGGGCCGAGCTGCCCGCCTTGTCCATCGTGCCGTGCGACGTGACAAAGGCCGCGAGCGCTCCCGGCTTCAGCCGGTTGATCGACCTGGCGATGAAGTAGTCGTGCAGCCGCAACCTGAGCGACCGGAAAGCGCGATCCGAGCGCACGGCGCGGTCGGAGAAGGGCGGATTGCCGATCGCTAGATCGAAATGCGCCGGCAGGTCGACGCGGGCAAAGTCGCCTGTGACGATCCGAGCGCGCGGCTGAAGGAGCCGGGCGATCCGCGCCGTGACAGGATCGATCTCGATGCCGGTGACGTGAGAGACGGATCGCAAGTTGTCCGGCATCAGCGCGGGGAAGAGTCCTGTGCCGATGCCGGGCTCCAGCACCCGCCCACCGCGCCAGCCGAGACGTAGCAGGCCGGCCCAGATGGCACGGACGATATATTCGGGCGTGAAGTGGGCGTACTGCGTGCAGCGTGCGAGCGAGGCGTAGTCCGCGCCGTCGACGGCGCCCTCCAGTCCGGCGCCGAGCGCCTCCCAGCCCTTCCGGAACCGGTCCTCACCCGGCCGGCGAAACACGCCATTGGCGAGATCGGACGCGCCGAAGCCGATAAACCGGATCAGTGCGGCCTGCTCGTCGGCGATGGCGGGTCGCTGTGCCGCTTCGATCTCGGCTGCCAGGCGAATGGCGGCGAGATTGTCACGGGCCCGGTCCTTCCACGAGCGGGCAAGCTGGCGCGTCCCGGTGAGATGAAAGTTCTCACCCGTCTCGGCAGGGCACGCGACGGATCGCCTTTCAACCGAAGCCATCGGCGCGGCCGGCGCCGGCGTCGTGGGTGGTGGATCGTCGTCGTCCGGTCCCTCGGTGAAGCTCGCCGAGAATGCGGTGACGCCGAGGCCGAGGTCGGACGAGAGCGCGGTGTTGCCGAAGAGATCAAGGGTGAAGGGGTCATCTTGCGCCATGGGGAATGTCTCCTGTGATGAAGGCGCGCGCCATCGGCCCCGCCGGAGGCCGGCGAGGGTGTGACACGTTCGACGGTCGGGAAGGGTGGGCGAGGTCCGCCCGCCGGGTCAGCGGCGGATCAGGGCGAGCGACAGGCTGGTGTCGGTGGTCACGATCGTCAGGTGCGTGGCGCCGGGGACGGCGGCCATCAGCCTCTCGAGCTCGACGGCGTCGAGGAATTCGATCCCGTCATCGCCGCCGAAGTGCTGGCGCTTGTAGTGCCAGTAGTCGGGATTGGTCTTCGGATCGCACTCCTCGGCGTAGCAGACGAGGGCGCGTTGCCCCTCGGCGAGCTTGCCGTTTGAGAGGAGGTACACCCCTTCATCGCCGACGAGCCATAGGCCGAGCCGTTCGTCTTTGCCCGGGGCGAGACCGTAATGGGGATTGCGGTAGCCGCCATTGGTCGCGGCGTCGGATTTTCCGCGGGCGATGACGGCGCGGACTTCCTGCACGGGGAAGGTGAACATGATCGCCACCTCACGCCGCGATCGCATCGGGCAGGTAGCGCAGATGCACCGGCAGCTTGGCGGAGACCTGCGCGTCGGTCAGCCCGTCGAGCAGGACCAGGCTGGTGCCTTGCCGTCCGCCGTAAAACAGCACGGTGCGCTTGCCGCGATCGGCCTCCGGCCAGCGGTCCCCGGCATAGCCGCGATAGTCGTCATGCGTCGCGCTCCAGACGTGCTCGAGGCGCTCGGTTCGCGTCATCGCCTTCACCGGGCGCGATTCCCGGTTGATGATCGCGGCACGCATCCGCTCTGGCGAAGCCGTGTCGGCGAGATCGCAATAGCCGTGGAAATGACGGACCCGACCATCGATCATCAGCGCGAAGAAGACGCCGGTGACGCTGCCGGTCAGGAATTCGCGCATGGCGAACATGTCGCCGCGCATCCAGAGCGGCGGCAGGATCTCGAACATATAGTCGTGGTCGACGGGGCTGGTTTCGAACCATTCGCCGGTGTAGAGCGCGCTCGCATCGCCGTCCCAGCGGAAGGGTCGCTGCGCGTGACGGTCGAACATCCGGAACATCTGGCGCCGGTCGGGAACGCCTTGAAACACCTTGCGGGTAGGGGTGGAGAGAGTCATGTCGGGGCTCCTTCAGCCTCGTCGGGCTGGAGCGCGGCGCATCCTCTTGGATCACCATCATCTTCAGCCCTTCAGGACCTCTCCCCGCGGCCGCATCGAAGTCCGGGCGGGTCAAGGGCCGCGCAGCGGGCGAAGCTTCACCCTTGACGCGGCCGGTGGGCATGCGGCAGCCGGTTTCCTTCCCTCTTCTTCCCTCCTCTTTCTGGCGCGCAGATCTTCGTTCCAATCCTCATACTCGGGCTTTTGCCGTCTGTAGTCGGCGGTCGTCGCCACGGCGATCGTCGCGATTCGTTCGGCATAGACCTCGCCCTGCGCATTGTTGTCGGTAGCCGCCACAAGCAGGGCGCCATGGCGTGATGCGAGCAGCCGGATGGCGGCTTCGGTCGCCGGCGCCCATCCGCCGCCAGTGCTGAGATAGAGGCTGTCGGAGCGCTGGCTTTCAATCGCGGCGAGGCTCATCGCGTCGATCGCAGCCTCGGTAACACAGAGCCGGCGGGCACCGACCGGCCCGAGGCGGAAGAGGACCTTGCCGCCGCCGCGGGCGAAACCGCGCCATTCGGGGCCGCGCTCCTCCCAGCCCGTAACCGCGCCGGTCTCGTCGACATGGGCTGCCCACATGCTGCCGCGAGGTCCCTCGCGAAGCCGGCCCTCCTGGATTGCGGCGCGGATGACGGACTCCGGAAGGCCGCGCTCGTCGCGCAGATAGCGCCAGGTCATGGAATCGGGCCATGGCTTGCGCCGCGCGCGCCATCGATCGGGAATGCCGACATCCGGATCGTGCTCGCGGGCCTCCCTCGTCCAGACGGGCTCGTTTGGCACGAAGCCAACCAAGTCCGAAACCCGCTGCAGCACCTCCACAAAGCCGACACCATCGAGATGCTCGACAAGCGAGAACACGTCACCCTTGGCTTCGGACCGTGCATCGAACCAGCCCTTGCCGTAATGGATGACGATAATGATGTCGTCACCGCGCCGGTACTTGACGGCCTTGCGCGTGCTCTCCTTCAGATCGATCGCGAACCCCGCTTTTTGGAGGACGACTGCACAGGGCACACGGCTCCTCAGCTCCTCGATATCCGTCTTTTCCATCTTCCTCTTCCGACACGCCTCCGGGTCGGACCTTTCCCGCTTGAGATTTCCCGTCCCCCACCTCGCGGGACCATCCCCCGGCGCCGCGAAGAGCGAAGGGGGCAAGGGCGCGGCTGGCAACTGGTGAATCCTGCAGGGTGCGCAGCACCCTGGCCTTAGCCAGCCGCGGCGCAGCCTCCCTTGCGGCCGCCCGCTCGCGAGCGGCACACGCCCTCCGGTGAACCCGGCTCAATGAGCCGGGCCGAACCGGTGGGGATCGTATTCGTGGACGACGACCACGTCGGCGTCGTCGAGTTCGTCGCTCGGCATGACGCCGAATTCTCCATCGACCTCGAACAGCGTGACCGGGACCATCAGGGTGCGAGCGAGCTGGAACGCGTGGGACTGGGCGAGGAAAAGATCGTGCGACATCTGAGGGCTCCATCTTGGAGCGAGGCCGATCCCCGCTCGATGGCGTCCGTCAGTGTCCTCAACCGGCCGCGATCACCGCGCAGGCAAAGCCGCAGCGGCGGCATGCTCTGCATAGCCGACCCCTTTTGTGGGTTGATCGTGGAAGGCCGGGCGGAGGACCAGGAAAGCCATCCAAGGAGAGCGGGGTCGGACTCGGCGCGAAGGTGTCCGTGCCCTCTCGCACACTCCTTTTTCCGAACGCCGAACCACATGGCCGTACCGGTACACGCCCGGCCCCGCGCCGCACCTCAGGTCAGAAGGCTTCAGTGCTTTGCCGAAGCGGCGGCGGCGCAGCTGTCCGATCAATCGTCCCGACTGCGAGAAACTCCCCCACATCGCGTCTCATCGTCCACGATCGCCTGGACCACGGCGAGGTCCATCGGCGCGTGCGGCGAGATTCTCGCCACCTCGGCCGCCACCTTACCCCAATGGATGAACTCGCCGGCTTGACCGCACGCACGGGCCCGAGCAGCCAGTCGCTGCGCCTCGTAGTACGCGCCAAATTCGTCATGCTGCATCAGACGACGCGCGTCTGCCTGCCATCTCCGGCGGATTTGCCTTCGCCCCTCCATCCACCGTCACAGCGCACTCAGCATGAACCCCCGCCTTCCCTTCCTCGGGCGGCATTCGCCCGGACCGCGTCAGGGATGGCCGCCCGCCAGGGAGAGGACCTGACCTCGGGGCTTCGGCGCAGCCAACAGCCCGGCCCGAAGGGCGACGCCGTCATTCACTTCAGGTTTTGAAGCACTCCGACCATATTGCTGAGGTCCGAGCCTTGAAATAGGCCGCGGCCAAAGGCCGAGGGTACGGCTGGGGGGTAGCGTGACGTGAATTTACTGCTGAATGGAATAAATGGCGGCTACCTCCGCAACATCATTCTGAACGCCACAGAACATACGGAACGTGTGGATGCCACCGTTGCCTATGTTTCCGAGAGCGATCTGCTGTTCGATTGGTGCTGTGAGGACAAATCCCGCTTCACTTCTGGGGACGGTTCGATGAGCAGGTCCCTGTCGGCATTCCGATTCTCGACAAATTCGCACCTCCGACGCGCGAGCCGGCGACCCAGGATCCCACAGTCAGGCGCATCGGGGCGCCCGCAAAGTTGTCATCTGGCGGCCAAGCGCCTCATCGCATCGTCATCCAGACTGATTAGATTTGTTCTAAAAATTGGTGCAGACCGGTTCCCCCCTGGCACCATGTTGCGCGCCAATCCGTAGGTCCTCCCAGCAGGTATCACCATGAAACCTCCTCACCGCGAAAACCATCTGATCGAGCGCATCGGCTGGCTGCGCGCCGCCGTCCTTGGCGCCAACGACGGCATCATTTCGACGGCAAGCCTCATGGTGGGCGTCGCGGCGGCATCGACCAATGCGTCGGAGATCCTGGTCGCGGGTGTCGCGAGCCTTGTGGCCGGCGCCATGTCGATGGCGGCGGGCGAATACGTTTCGGTGAGCTCGCAGGCCGATACCGAGAACGCCGATCTGCGCAAGGAGCAGCGCGAGCTCGCCGAGCAGCCGGAGAGCGAGCTCACCGAG
>NZ_JBAFVS010000033.1:0-41296 GCF_043194565.1 Xanthobacter autotrophicus ATCC 700552
GCCGAGCTCACCGCCTGAGGTTGAACGACTTCGACGGGCCGGCCGCGCGCCGGCCCGTCGCCCCGGACGCCGAGCCGCGTGACAAGCAAAACTGGCTTGCCGCGAATATTTCAGAGGGCTGCGGCGTGACCTTTTCAATACGCTGTTTCATATAGCTTAGGCTTAAGTCTTCTCAGACGTCCCGGTCCCTCGCCTTCGGGCGAGGGACCTTTTGCTGAGGAAGGACCCGCCCTCGCCTTCGGGCGAGGGACCTTTTGCTGAGGAAGGACCCGCCCTCGCCTTCGGGCGAGGGACCTTTTGCTGAAGAAGGACCCGCCCTCGCCTTCGGGCGAGGGACCTTTTGCTGAAGAAGGACCCGCCCTCGCCTTCGGGCGAGGGACCTCTTGCTGAAGAAGAACCAGTCGCCCCTCAGCCGGACGTGCCCGCGGTCGCTTTCAGGGCCTCCGTCTTCAGGGCCTCCGTCCCCTGCGCGCCCCGATCCACCCCCCTTTGGGCGTGTCGCGATACCAACCCGACATGGCCTGAACATCCCGCACCCCGCGCTGGCTGTGTCGCGTCAGCCTCCGGACAGATCTCCCGAAACCTCACCTCCCGCCGTCGCAATTGCGACGCGCCATCGCGAAGCGCTCGCAAAATGACGGCGCTGCAACAGACCGGGGCCACGTCCCAGGCGCAGCTGTCGCCTTCCTGACAAGATTTCGCATCAGGCCATGGGAATGATGGTGCAATCGTGTCGCCGTTTCGCGACAATACTGCTCAAGTCATTGCCAATGCGAACGATTCACAGATGACGTCAGCTTGGTACGCGGTTTGCTAGTCACACTCCGAAGCCGTGGTGAAGGGCTCGGAGCGAATTCATGCACATCGTCGTCTGCATCAAACAGGTCCCGGACTCAGCTCAGATCCGTGTCCACCCCGTCACGAACACGATCATGCGGCAGGGCGTGCCGACGATCATCAACCCCTACGACCTGTTCGCGCTGGAAGAGGCCATGCGGCTGCGCGACAAGTTCGGCGGCGAAGTCACCGTGCTCACCATGGGCCCGCCCTCGGCCGAAGATTCGCTGCGCAAGGCGCTGACCTACGGCGCCGACCGCGCCGTGCTCCTGACCGACCGCTTCTTCGCCGGCTCCGACACCCTGGCCACCAGCTTCGCCCTCGCCACCGCCATCACCAAGATCGGCGAGACCTATGGCGTGCCGGACCTGGTCTTCACCGGCAAGCAGACCATCGACGGCGACACCGCGCAGGTGGGTCCCGGCATCGCCAAGCGCCTCGGCCTGATCCAGGTGACCTATGTGGCCAAGGTGGCCGACTTCGACCCCGCGGCGCGCACCATCACCCTGGAGCGTCGCGCCGAGGGCGGCACCCAGGTGCTCAAGAGCAAGCTGCCCTGCCTCGTCGCCATGCTGGAGGCCACCAACGAGATCCGCCGCGGCTCCATGGAGAACGCGCTGCGCGCTGCCCGCGCCGCAGTCGTGAAGTGGAACGCCAAGGAAGCCGGCGTGGAGGACATGAGCAAGTGCGGCCTGAAGGGCTCGCCCACCATCGTGAAGCGCGTGTTCGCGCCGAGCGCGCGCGCCGAGAAGGCGAAGTTCATCGACGCCCCCGAGGGCGGGAACCTCGCCGAGGCCCTGATCGCGGAAGTGTTTGCCCGCCAGCCCAATCTCGAAGCCGACCTGACCGCGCTGGCGCGCGGCTTCTGACGGCCGTCGACCCAGGAACAGAGAGCCGACCATCATGAGCGAGCCGAAGACACCCCCCGCCCCTGCCGCCGCCGGTGGACGCGCGTCCACCAAGAAGGAACTGCCGGAACACTTCAAGGCGTACAAGCACGTCTGGGTGTACATCGAGCAGGAACGCGGCCAGGTCCATCCCGTCTCCTGGGAACTCATGGGAGAAGGCCGCAAGCTCGCCGACAAGCTGGGCGTGGAACTGGGCGCCGTGGTCCTCGGCGCCGAGGGTGAGACGGTGCGCGGGGCGGTGGCGGAAGCCTTCTGCTACGGCGCGGACATCGCTTATGTCGTTGCCGACCCGGTGCTCACCGACTACCGCAACGAGGCCTACACGTCCGCGATGACGGACCTCGTGAACACCTACAAGCCGGAAATCCTGCTGCTCGGGGCCACCACCCTCGGGCGCGACCTCGCCGGCGCCGTGGCGACCACGCTACTCACTGGTCTCACCGCTGATTCCACCGAGCTGGACGTGGACACGGATGGCTCGCTGGCGGCGACCCGCCCCACCTTCGGCGGCTCCCTGCTCTGCACCATCTACACGCTCAACTATCGTCCGCAGATGGCCACCGTGCGCCCCCGCGTGATGTCCATGCCCATCCGCGTGGAAAAGCCGGTGGGCCGCGTCATCGAGCACAAGCTCGGCGTGGTGGAAGACGACATCATCACAAAGATTCTCAGCTTCCTGCCGGACCGCGATTCCAACAAGGCGAACCTCGCCTATGCGGACGTGGTGGTGGCCGGCGGCATGGGCCTCGGCTCGCCGGAGAACTTCCAGCTGGTGCGTCAGCTGGCCCAGGCCATGGGTGCCGAATTCGGCTGCTCGCGCCCGCTGGTGCAGAAGGGCTGGGTGTCCTCCGATCGGCAGATCGGCCAGACCGGTAAGACCATCCGCCCCCGGCTCTACATTGCCGCCGGCATTTCGGGCGCGATCCAGCATCGCGTGGGCGTGGAGGGCGCCGATCTCATCGTCGCCATCAACACCGACAAGAACGCCCCCATCTTCGACTTCGCCCATGTGGGCATCGTGACCGACGCCGTGCGCTTCCTGCCCCTGCTGACGGAAGCCTTCTCCAAGCGCCTGTCTGCCCACTCCCGCGACAAGCTCGCCAGCTGAAGGATAGCTCCGATGATCGACGAAAAATTCGATGCCATCGTCGTTGGCGCCGGCATGGCCGGCAATGCGGCGGCCTACACCATGGCCAAGCGCGGCCTCAAGGTGCTCCAGCTGGAGCGCGGTGAGTATTCCGGCTCCAAGAACGTTCAGGGCGCCATTCTCTACGCCGACATGATGGAAAAGATCATTCCCGACTTCCGGGAAGACGCCCCGCTGGAGCGCCATCTGATCGAGCAGCGCTTCTGGATGATGACGGACAATTCGCATACCGGCCTGCAGTACCGGTCTGACGAGTTCAACGAGGAAAGCCCGAACCGCTACACCATCATCCGGGCGCAGTTCGACAAGTGGTTCTCCAGCAAGGTGCGCGAAGCCGGCGCCCTCGTGGTCTGCGAAACCACGGTGACAGAGCTGGTCCAGGACGCCTACGGCAAGGTGATCGGCGTGAAGACCGATCGCGGCGGCGGCCAGATCCATGCGGACGTGGTGGTGCTGGCGGAAGGCGTCACCGGCCTGCTCGGCACCCGGGCTGGCCTGCGCAAGATCCCCAAGCCCACCGAGGTCGCCCTCGCGGTCAAGGAAATGCACTTCCTGCCGCAGGAGGTGATCGAGCAGCGCTTCAACCTCAAGGGCAACGAAGGCGTCGTCATCGAGGCGGTCGGAACCATCTCCAAGGGGATGACCGGCATGGGCTTCATCTATTCGAACCGGGAGTGCATCTCGGTCGGGCTCGGGTGCCTGGTTTCGGACTTCCAGGCCAGCGGCGTCTCGCCCTATCAGCTGCTTGAGAAGTTCAAGAGCCACCCGTCCGTCGCCCCGCTGCTGGAAGGCTCCGAGGTGAAGGAATATGCCGCCCATCTCATTCCCGAGGGCGGCTACAATGCAATCCCGCAGCTCTACGGAGATGGCTGGGTGGTGGTGGGCGACGCGGCCCAGCTCAACAATGCCATTCATCGCGAAGGCTCGAACCTCGCCATGACCTCGGGGCGCATCGCGGCCGAGGCGGTCTTCCAGGTCAAGTCCCGCAAGGACCCCATGACCGCCCAAAATCTGTCGCTCTACAAGAAGATGCTGGACGACAGCTTCATCATGAAGGATCTTAAGAAGTACAAGGATATGCCGAAGCTTCTGCATATCCAGTCGCAGAACTTCTTCCTCACCTATCCCCAGTTGGTCAACAAGGCCATGGAGAACTATCTGCGTGTCGATGGCACGCCGAAGAAGGAGAAGCAGAAGCTGACGATGAAGTCCTTCGTCTCCGCGCGGTCGTGGGCGGGCCTGTTCGGCGACGCCTTCCGCCTCGCGCGCGCCTGGCGCTGACGTCCTTTTCGGTCAGCCTTCTTAAGCTCGAACCCTGATTTGCTCGAACCCAGGCGGCGGATGTGATCCGCTGCCGCCAACCTTCGGGAGTTTCCCATGGCCACTACCGAAACCGCCGTTCGCGTCGAAGACAAGCTCTTCCAGAACCGTTACCTCGTGGATGCCGGCCGCGCCCACATCAAGGTGCGCCCGCATACCACCCCCTCCCCGGCCCTCAAAGCCCTGCTCACCACCTGCCCTGCCAAGTGCTACGAGATGAACGACAAGGGCCAGGTGGAAATCACCGCTGACGGCTGCGTCGAATGCGGCACCTGCCGCATCATCGGCGAGCCCTCCGGTGACATCGAGTGGAACTATCCGCGCGGCGGCTACGGCGTGCTCTTCAAGTTCGGCTGACACCCCGGGGCATCTTCCCACCGACTTTTTTCAAGGAAGATGTTTCCCCTATTTTTCATCGGATTTGTGCGCGCGAGCGGACAGCTATTGCGGTCAAGTGTTGAAACGCCTCCGGAGCGCCGACGATGAGCGCTCCGGAGGCGGTATTTTGATATGCCGTCCGGGCGCAGCGCCCTTATGTGCCGCCCACTGGAACAGTTCGATCTTCCCTCCTAGATTAGGTGCGGGAGGACGACAGATGTCCGCACATAAGGCTGAAGAGCCAGATACCACCATCGAAGCCCTCGACTGGCAGGGGCGCCCATTGCGTTGCCAGGATTGTCCGCATGAGGACATTCACGCCGAAGGCCGCTGCGACCTGGGCAAGGTCTGCGTGGCGGATCGCCGGCGCAAGCGCATTGACCGTTTCTTCTCCCAGAATGCTGCGCTGGCCGCCCGCTATCTCGACCATCCCTATTTCGAAGTGCGGGCGCTAGCCGCCAAGCATGCCAGCGTATTCCTGCTCGCATCGCTGAAGGATGATCCCGAGCCGGATGTGCGCGTGGTCGTCGCCACCCGGCTGCCGGCTGCACGGGTGAAAGAGATGCGTTTCGACCCGGAGCCCCGGGTGCGCATGGCCGTTGCCGAGCGCCTGGACGGCAGCGACCTCGTCGCACTGCTGGCGGATAGCGACTATCAGGTGCGCATCGTCGCGGCCCGCCGCGCCCCGCCGGACGCGCTGGTGTATCTCATGCACGATCCCGAGACCGATGTCCGCAGGGTGGTGGCGCGACGGTTACCGCAGGCCCAGCTTGCCCGCATGACGGCCGATGACGATCCCCTGGTGCGCCTGGTGGTGGCCGAGCATCTTGATCCCGACCGCCTGCCGCCCCTCGTCGGCGATCCGGACATGCGGGTCCGCTTCGTCGTTGCGGAGCGGATCGATCCTCGTTTTCTTGCGCCGCTGGCCGAAGACATCGTGCCGCCCGTGGCCGAGGTGGCGCGCCAGCGCCTTGGGGCGTCCTGACACAGAGCTCCCAACACACGTTTTGGCAAGAAAGGTCGGCGGACGGGTCCGCCGACCTTTTTCTTTGGGAAGATTGCGACCGACAATCATTTTCAAGTGAATACACCTGAAAACGGCGGCCGGTCCGCATATCCGTAATATTCCTGACTAGACAAGCGTCACGACACTTCTCTTGGCATCCAAACTGCATGGTTAAGCCGTTGATGAATGGCAGAGCGAGCGCCACTGCCCCGATCGAGAAGACGCTCGAGAACCGAGGATGCCATGATCGAAGTCACAGCGAATGAAGTGAAATTCTCCGCCTATCGGGCGGATCCCGAAGGCACTCCGAAGGGTGCCGTGGTGGTCCTGCAGGACGTGTTCGGGGTGAATGCCGACATCCGCAAGATTGCGGACGGCTTTGCTGCCGCCGGCTATGTCGCGGTCGCGCCATCCTTGTTCGACAAGGTGAAGTCCAACATCGAGCTTGACGCCTCGGCCGACGCCGAGGGCCGCTCCCTCACCGCCGAACTGGGCACCGACTGGCCGATCGAGGCCATCCAGGCCACCGTGGACACCGTGAAGGGCGCCGGCAAGGTCGCCCTCGTGGGCTATTCCTGGGGCGGCTACCTCGCCTATCTCGCGGCCAACAAGGTCAAGGGCCTCGCCTGCGCCATCGGCTATCACGCCGACGGCCTGCTGGAGGGGGTGATGGAGAAGCGTCGCATCCCGACCCTCATTCACTTTGCCGAGCAGGATCCGCTGATGCCCGAGGAAGACCGGGTCCAGTTCCGTGCCCGCCGGCCGGATGTATCCGCCTTCTCCTATCCCGATGCGTCCCGCGGCTTTGGTTATGAGGCCGGGCCTGCTTACAATGCGGAAGCGGCGGAAAAGGCCCAGGAGCGCACCCTGTTCTGGATCTCCCAATATGTGGTGGGCCAGGGTCCGGTGCTGCTGAAGAATGCGGGCGCCTACGCCCAGGCCAAGACGGAAAAGAAGCCCAAGAAGAAGGCTGACGACGACATGGGTCCGCCCACCGACTGACGCCGTCCGGTCGAGAGCATGTTCCACCCGCTCCGGGGTCAAGGAACATGCTCAGGCTTGCCCGGTCGTCACGCTTGCCAGATGGCCACGCTTGCTCGGCCTGAGATTGCGTTCGCGCGTCCCGCATGGTGGTTTGATCCACCAGCGGGATGTCCCGTCCCGATGCCCTGGAGCGGCCTTGCCGCCCGCCCCCTTGGGGATGGCTGCGGCCGTAGAGGCAGGGTCTCGCGAAGACTTGCGCGATCTCCGCTTTGCTGTCGATTCGGGATGGAAATATTTGCCGACTTGGTCCAAGCTCAAGGACGTTTCATCGGATACCGCCGACGCGGAAGTCCATCAAGGACGCCACCATGAGCGTGATCGAACATGATTTCGGCGCCGGCAAGCGGCGCAAGGAAAAGCGCTTCCGGGAACTGCTGAGCCTGGACGCCCTGCATGAACAAAATGTCCGGGCCAATCCGCTGCCGTATCTGGAGCGGGCGAGCGAGCGCATCTTCCAGCTGGAGCGCATATTGTTCGAGGCCGCCCTCGCCGGCCGGCCACCGGCTGAGGGCGATGCCGCCGGCGAGACCGTCACCATCAGTTCCGCCGAGTATCAGCGCCTGGTCGCCTGCCGCGCCGTGGTGGAGACCGCCTTCGCGGAAATCCAGGCCCGGCCCGAGAGTGACGACAGCGTCTAGAGACGCGTGTCATTCGATCAGATGTGATGCAATCTCACCGACGTGCCCGAGAGGGTTTTCCGCTTGCTCTGGCACACGGCAAATCACACGAGATGCCCGAAAACACGCAAGAGGCGCGCGGAGACGCGCTTTTCTGCTTGTCCGCTGGCCCGCCCGCTCGAATGCCAAGATAGACCAAGCCAAGATCTGCCGAGCAAAGATAGACCAAGCGCCGCCCGGACCGCACTAGAGCATTTCCCCGTTTCACTGAATCGGGGAAATGCTCTAGGTTATTGAGTTTACGCGTTTTCATTACGCGAACCGGTATCCACTTCGCTCGAAAACGCTCTAGGTTCGTCGACCATGGTGCAGCAACCGAGGCACGCCAACCAGGATACGCCAAGCGATCTGCTCAGACAGGCGATGAGCTTGACCCATCGCCTGTCTGGTAAGCGCCTGTCCTGGCAAGCGCCCGCGGCGCAGGGCACACCCGTCACGGCCCGGTCAATGACCGGGCCGTTGGCATGACGCCTTCACCGATGGACCGATCCCGTCAATTGTGGACCGAAGCCGGCGGTGTCCACTGATAGAGATCGCCCCAGCCGCTCTCTGCCTTCACCTCATGGGTGAAGCCCAGTTCGCCGAGGGCGGCCGCAAAACCGAGCTGCTCCCCGGTCTTCACGCTGGCGAGAAGCGGCACCTTCTTGTCCTGCAGATCGCCGAGAAGGGCCGGAAACACCTTGTCCTCGCGCACCGCCGGGGCCACGGCCGCATAGGCCACATGAATGGCCTCGCTGTTGCGGAAGCCCCATTCGAAATCGTCGCGGCGCGCCAGAAGGGCACCGACGATGCCCTTTTCATTGTCCACCAGCACCGGCGACAGGCCGGAGGTGCAGCAGGCCATCAGCTCGGACAGAAGGCTCTCCTGCTGCATCTCGTCCTCAACCTTGAAGGGGATGTCGGACGACACCTGGCGCAGCAGCCCCCAGATGCCCTGCACGTCGCTCAGCGACGCCATGCGTCGGGTCAATTCGGCCATAACATCTCTCCAGCGAAAACAAAAAATAACTTGCAGATTTTAGATGATCCGGCAGAATTTACAATATTGGTGATGGCTTCTGCTGAAAAAATCGAAAATGTCGCGAAGCATACCTGCTTGCGGCCTTGCTGTCGGATGCGCGACACGCTCGCCTCTCGGGCACGCGATTCCACGTTTCCACATCTGGCAAGAACCTTGCTCACCCCTCCGGAGCGGGGCTTGGAAGATGTGCTCCGCCTTATCTGCTGGAGCAAGGCATGTCAGAGAGTGAAGGCTTTTTCATCGACTGGGACGGCAACGCCCGCAGCGTCTCCGATCCCGGCGGCGGATATGTGTGCGACACCGACATGGTGGCCAAATACGTAGCGGTGAACACCAAGACCGGAGCACTGGTGCACGAAGGCACCTACTACAAGACCATCGAAGCCATCGCAAAGGCCGGCATCAAGGCGTCCTTCGTGCCAGGCTCCCATCCCTGGGGCTCGAAGAAGGACGGATTCTGAGCAGGCGGGCGGGCGCCCGCGCCCGCCCCTTGCCGCCACATATCGCGCACGCCGAAAGGCGGCGCACCGGTGAAGACGCACCCCGCGCACCCGACGCGAAAAGGAGACTCGGCGATGGTCCCGACGACGATTCTCATCGATGAGGCCCCCCGCTGCGTCGTTCGCCCGAACGACACCAAGGACCTCAACCGCTTCCTGCGCAATGCAAAATCTTACCTTCTGGCCGACCAGCCCGAAGGCAAGATTACGCACCGCAGCGCATCGGACGAGGAATTGGCGAAGTGGCGCAGCGCCCTCGCCCTGCATCAGGCCTGGGGCGGATCGGACGAGGATTTCTTCGGCGTCCCGCTTTAGGGCCGCGCCACCCAAAACTCAGGGCCGCGCCGCCCAAAACTCAGGGCCGCGCCGCGTGGCCCGTGGTATCGTGGGGATTGCCGGCGGTGTTGCGCATCCAGTCGGCAAGCTTCGCCATGGCGCCGTAGACCTCGTCGCGCGCCGCCGCGTCCGCCACGGTCTCATCCAGCGCCTCGCGCATGCACAACAGCCAAGCATCGCGCTCGCTGTTGCCGATGGTAAAGCCCATGTGGCGCTGGCGCAGGCGCGGATGGCCCTTCTCCACCGAATAGAGCTTGGGTCCGCCGGTCCATTCGGTCAGGTAGCGCTTCAGCACATGCTTGGTCTGGGCGAGATCGTCCGCATGCATGGCGCGGATGCCCTCGGCCTCCGCCAGCGTATCCATACGGTGGTAGAAGGCCTCGACCAGCCGGTCGATGACCACAGCGCCGCCCAGGCGCTCGAACATGGGTACCGCCTCGACCGTGTCGGACATGGGTCAACCTCACGCAAAGGGGTCACAACAAAAGCTGTCGACCGTATGGGCGGTAACCCGCCTATTCGTCCATGTTGGGCAGAAGAATCACTTCCGCCGGCGCACCCGCGCCCTGGGCCTCGACGAAATCGAACGCCGAGACGAGGGAGAGCCCGCCGTCGCTTTCCATCAGCACCACCGCGTCCGGCGGCAGCTTGCCGAGCGCCTCGATGAGTTGCGCCACCGTCATGCCCGTCCCTCGCCCGTCCCGCCGAAAAATCCCGGCCCTGATCCCGCCACGGCTGCGCTCAGCCCGGCCCCAGCGGCGCGCCCGCCTCGTCGAAGGCAAGCACCACCGTCTCTTCATCCATGGTCACCTCGGCCCGGCACAGCGCGCCGTTGCCGTGATACTCATAGCGGTGCGCCAGCTCGACCTCGCCATAGACCATCTTGTCGAAGCCGGTCAGCAGTCCGTCCGCCGCGAAATACGCGCGGATGAAGGTGTTGCGATGGGTCAACTGCGCCTCCGGAATGGCCTCCACCAGCCGGAAGGGCAATTTCACGCCCGTATAGGTCGTGTAGAAGCGGCATTCGCCCGCCCCCACGGCCGTAGTCTCCAGATCACCCGTCATCCCGTCTCCACCCCGGACATCTTCTTGCAACGCGATCCCGGCCCCGTCAGTCGGGCGAGATCATGATCTCCATGGTGTCGTCGAAATCGTCATACGGGAAGGGGCGCTGCTCTTCTTCCACCAGCCGCACCCCGCACAGGCACACGTCGCGGCCGACAACCGCAAGGGCGATCGGCTCCAGGTGCTTTCCCTCGCAGGCGCCTTCCACGCAGGCGCCACTCTCGATGTCGAACAGGGAGCCATGGCGGCCGCAGCGCAGGCGCGTGCGATCCGCGTTGAAGAACTCTCCGCCGCCGATATTCAGCCAGGTGCCCTGGTGGGGGCAGGCATTCACATAGCCCGCAAATTCCCGGACCGCGGTGCGGATCACCACGATGCGGAAGGGACGCGCCTCGCCATCATCCATGACCCGGGACAGGTCGAACGCCTTGGCCGTGCCGGGAGAAATCTGTTCAATCTCGCAGATGGCATAAATATCGATTTCGTCGGCAGACATGCCCATCCCGCTCCCGTCCTGCCTGAAACGCGCCGGCCTGACCATGCCGGCCCCTGTCGCAAATGAAACAGACTGTCGGACTTCCAGCCGCTGCAGCGGCCGGGCTCCGAACTGCCCCGATATTTGCATGAAGCATGCCGACTGCCGCCTTCCCCGCCGGGGGGCGCACGAGGATGCGCGCGAGGGATGACGCCTGATGGCCGCGATGAAGTTCTACATGACGCCCGGCTCCTGCTCCACCGGCATCCACATCATCCTGGAAGAGCTGGAAGAAGTCTTCGAGGCCCACGTCGTGAACCTGCCGGCCGGCGACCATTTCAAGCCCGAGTACGTGGCGGTGAATCCCAAGTCCACCATCCCGGCGCTGGTGCGGCCGGACGGCACCGCGCTGACCGAGGTGGTTTCCATCGCCTACTGGCTCGCGCACAGCCGCGGCCGGCTGTGGCCGGCCGACGCCGATGCGGCAGCGCGGGCCCTGGAGGCCATGGTCTATGTGGTAGGGACTGTACATGGCCAGGGCTTCGCGCGCATCTTCTCCACCCCGACCTTCGCCGCCAGCCCCACCGACCGGCCCAAGGTGGAGACCCTGGGCCGCGACATCGTCAGCCAGGGCTTCTCCATCCTCGACCAGGCGCTCACCGGCCGCGACTATGTGGCCGGCGAATTTTCCGCCGCCGATCCCATCCTGTTCTATGTAGAATTCTGGGCGGACAAGACCGGGATGGATTTGCCCCCCAACCTCGCCGCCCACTACCAGCGCATGCTGGATCGGCCGGTGGTGCAGCGGGTGCTGCGTGAGGAAGGCTACAATCTGGCCCTGCTCGGCGTGACGCAAAGCCTTCCCAACTGACATCGCGTGCCAACTGACATCATTTGCCAACCGACCCGATTTGCCAAACGTTCAAGCCCACAAGGAGAGTGCCCATGGCCGACATGTTCGTGGTGACCGAAGAAAACCGGGACGACATGTCCCGCAAGGCAGGCATCTTCCTCTATTCAGAAACCAGGCTCTGGCTGGAGGATGCCTGCGTGCACCGCACCGACGGTCCGGCCGTCATCTCCCCCGACGGGGTGGAGCGCTGGTACGTCCGCGGCACCGAGGTGACGCGCGGCGTCAAAGCCTTGTTTTCCGAGAACAAATGGCCGCTCACCAAGGGCCTCGACACCGACGAGAAGCGCGCCCGCTTCGCCGCGCAATTCCTCGGCTGAGAATTTCAGGGCTAGAGCGTCTTCCGTTCGCTCCGGCTCACGGCAACCGCTCTAGAGTATTGTTTTGACGCGTTTTCTTTATGCGAACCGGTATCCACTTCGCTCGAAAACGCTCTAAGCGCCATCTGAAACGGGAATGGCCGGCGCATGGCCGGCCATTCCTAAAGTCACACGCATCGATGGGATCAGATCAGTCCGAGCTCCAACTGGACCTCGTCGCTCATCCGCGACTTGTCCCATGGCGGATCGAACACCAGCTTCATCTTGACGTCCGAAACCCCCGGAACCACGACCACCGCCTCCTGCACCCAGCCGAGCATCTGCCCGGCGACCGGGCAACCCGGCGCGGTGAGAGTCATGTCGATTTCGACCAGGCCCTCGTCCTTGACCTCAATACGGTAGATCAGGCCAAGATCGTAGATGTTCACCGGAATTTCAGGGTCGGTCACCGTGCGCAAGCCGGCGATGATGGCTTCCATCAACGCCGCTTCATCTTCCGCAAACTCATCAATGCTCCGCACCTCACCATGGAGGATCATCGTGGTCGGAGCGGCAATGCCGTGATCACTTGGCTGAGTCATTTGCCGATTGCCTCCTGCCCCCTCGTCATACATTCCAGTAGCAAGTGCAATGCCAACGGCACGCCTGATACCACGGTGCGACCGGCTTTCCCACGCCGGGCCTCAGTCGAGCCCTTCCGCCAGGGCGGCCACCACCGGCCAGCCCACCGCGCCGGTGGGATCGAGGACCTTCAGGGCCTCAAGCTTTTCGGCGGCCTCATCGGGCCGGCTCTGGCGCAGATGGATGAAGGCCAGTGCCTTGAGCGTGTAAAGGGCAAATCGCCCCGGCCCGTCGGGCAAAACGTCGTGCGGCTGCCACCTGCGCCAGTCCAGGTCCCACCCCGCCTGGCTCGCCGCCTCCTTCAGGCCGCCCTCGGCCGCGGATTCCGCCTCATCCAGATTCCCCTGGTAGGTGTGGATCTTGTAGAGGCAGAAATAGACCGGCAATTCGGCGGGCGCGGTGGCGAGCGCCTGGCGGAACAATTCGTCCGCCCGCTGGCGATCGCCGCGATAGGCGATGACGCCCTGCTGGAGCAGCGCGTTCACCGCATCCGACACCTCGCCGAAATTGATGACATCCGTATTGGGCAGCAGGTCGATCATGACTTCGGCCCTTCGTTGGGGCTGGCGAAAGGCTTCAACCGATCATTTCACCAGATAGGGATGGGACGGCGCGTCGGCGGTCCGGGCCGTGCGGAAGGTCAGCGCCCGGCTCACCGCCTGGGCGATGACCAGGGCCCGGGCATCGAGCCCGGTCCAGTCGGCACCGCGACCGCGGGGGTCGATTTCCAGAAGCTTCACGCCCGAAGGCACTTCCGTGCCGTCCCGCACCACACCGCGCACGACACCGTCGAACGGCGCGCAGATGGACTCGCCGCCGAGATAGCCGATGTGGAAATCCTTGAAGGCGCGGGCACCGATCTCAATGGCGGTGTGCCAGCGGCCCGGCACCTTCGAATGCACGAAACGGTCGGCTGCCGCACTCCCGAGGGGGCGGGCGATCCCGTCCGGCGCGTCGGTGGGGCCGTGCTGGATGATCTGGCCTTCCTTGCCGGGACGCGTCTCGATGGCGAGGTCGCAATTGGCTCCGCCGCTGAACCCGGGCCCGAGCCCGATGGTGAGCTTGGCGAGGCGCCGCAGGTCCGGGGTCACCTGATACTTGTTCATGCGGGCATCGACCAGCAGATCGATGGTGCCCAGCACGATCAGGTCCAGCAGGCCGAGGCTGGTGACCAGCACCGCATTGCGCGCGAGGCCGGCGCGAACATGAACCCCGGTGTCCGCGCGCTCCGCCTTCACCCCGTCCACGCTCACGTCATCCTCGAACAGCGCGTCGTGGAACGCCATCTTGCGGCGAATGACCGGCGGCATGGGATCATGGGAGAGGACGACGCTGTAGCCGCCCCGATGCAGTTCGACCGCAACGGCCGAGGCAATCTCGTTAGTCCCCAGAATCGTTGCGAAAGCGCGGCGCGCGCGCGTTCGGCCCTGCTGTTGCAATTCGCTCATGACGGCTCTCGTTTCCTCGGGGCGACACTTTGTAAGCAAGAGCCGGGCCGCTTGGAACGCCTGCAAGTTGAAGCGCCGGATTGGCCCCGGAGCCGCTCCCGAGGCCTGACCGGACGCCCCCACAGCGTCCCGCATGGACCCCGCCTGAACCACACGGCCGAAGGGCTGTCACGTTTCCGACAGGATACGCCCACGGTACACGCCAAAGGCGCAGCCTTGGCGAACTGATGCCAATTGCCGGGTCGATCTCCCCCTCTGCAACACGGTGAAGGCGCTATCCGATCCCCTTGCCGAACCGGTTGATCAGCGCGTGCTCTGAGCGGGCATCAAGGCACTTGGTTTCGACCTTGCATGGCAACGCGCGAAACCAGGAGACAATGTAATGGCTATGGCCGCAGAGGAAATCGAGCGCCTCGTGAAGGAGGCGCTTCCCGACTCGCAGGTGGTGATCGTCGACCTCGCCGGCGACGGTGACCACTATGCCGCCCGGATCACTTCGGAAGCATTCCGGGGCAAGAGCCGGGTGCAGCAGCACCAGATGGTCTACGCCGCGCTCCAGGGCCACATGGGCGGCACGCTCCATGCCCTGAAGCTGGAAACGCTCTCCCCGAAATAGGATGCCCGGTTCAACCGCATCGAGGCGGTCTTGTTCCTTGCTTCAGTTTTTCTTCACACCGGAGTTCTTGCCATGGCCAGTTCAGCTGAACGTATCCAGGAAATTATTTCCGCCAGCGACGTGGTTCTCTTCATGAAGGGCGTGCCCGCGGCGCCGCAGTGCGGCTTTTCCTCCGCCGTCGTGCAGGTGCTGGCCCAGGTCGGCGTGCCTTACCACGCCGTTGACGTGCTGCAGGACCCCTTCGTGCGTGAGGGGATCAAGGCCTTCTCCAACTGGCCGACCATTCCGCAGCTCTACATCAAGGGCGAATTCGTCGGCGGCTGCGATATCGTGCGCGAGATGTTCCAGGCGGGCGAGCTGACCGCGCTCCTCGCCGAGAAGGGCGTGGCCGCACCCGTGGCCTGATCGGACCTTGCCCGGCACCCACACGGGCGAGATCGTCATAAAAACGGCCCGCCGGCAATCCTGCCGGCGGGCCGTTTTCGTGAGTGAGCCGTTTTCTGGGTTCAGCCGTTTTCTGGGTTCAGCCGTTTTCTTGGACGAGTCGTTTTCTTGGGTAAAAATCCGCCTGGCTTGCCGCCGTCGGAAGTGCAGATCTGAAGCGCCGGATGATCGTAGACGCGAAAAAGCTCCGGCGAGCCGAAAGGCTTCGCCGGAGCTTTCGCTGCAAGGCAACCTGTCGCAAAGCAGATACCAACCGCGCGCCTGAAAAACACCTGCGAGGCGGGCGACTACGTAGTCGCCCGGATTGCGCCGTGCGCCACGGACGGCTTCAATACAATCCAGTTGATCACGCGGCCTTGGTGGTCGCTTCGGTCTTGAGCGCATCCACCACCGAGCGCGTGAGACGGAAGACACCGCGGCCGCCGGCCAGGGCCTGATAGCTGTCCGCTGCCTGATAGGAGAGGAAGTTGAACCAATCCTGCGGGTCGAGACCCACAGGGCGTTCGCTGATCTCCACAATCGTGCCGTTGGGAGCGAACCGCGCGTGAATGATAACCGTTTCGGCGTCCATCGTGCTTCTCCACTTTGACCTCGTCGCGAACCGGCAGATCCCCATCCCCTCTTCGCGACGACACTAAAAATTAGAAACGCCTACCGGCGGCACGGCATGCCGCAGCCCGTCCGGCATCTGAACATCCGTCCTGTCGTGCCAGCGGCAGGGCGGATTTTCTTTTGCCTGCCGTGATAACGGCAGAAAAGGAGCGCCCCGAATCGTGGCGGGGCGCCCCGAATCCCATCAGAGGCCAGAGAACTCGCCGAGGAGTTCCACCGTCACATTCTCGGTGCCGAGAACGGTGATGTACTTGGCCAGGCGCGACTTCGAGCCCACGCCCACGATTGCGTCAAGCAACTCGTTCTCCTCACGCGAAGTCTTCGAGAGACCCTTGCGGCCCTCCTGCACGAAGACGTGGGACGCGCTGCCGTCCTTGTCCGACGCCTGCCGCACGGCAAGACCCGGCTCAACGGTGATGAGCGCTTCGAGGAGGTTCGTCCCTTCCGCAACCTCAATGGTCTTTCCGGCGGGCATAACCTTCAACGTAACCGTGGACATCATAAGCTCCTGTCGTTTCAACTTTTGTGGTTGGGTGCGATATTATTTGCCTTCAGTAGATGGCGGCGCCCGCCCCTACATTGATCGAGGCATCCTTCATCGTTGCAACGATGAACTCGATTTCGTCCTCGGACAGGTGCGTGTGGAACGGCAGGGCAATCGCCCGGTCGGCCACCTTCTCGGTCACGAGGAAGTCGCCCTTGCGATAGCCGAGGTCGAAGTAATGGCGCTGCAGGTGCAGCGGCGCGCTGTAGGCCGCCGATTCGACCTTCTCCACCTTCAGGTCGTCCACGATGGCGTCGCGGCTCGACTTGGAGAAGCGGGTGCCCAGATGCACCACGTAGAGGAACCAGTTCACCTCCGTCACGTCCGGTCCGATGAATGGATCCTTGATACCCTCGAAGGACTGGACATACTTCTGGTAGAGATGCTCGACCGTGTGACGCTGTTCGAGAATTTCTTCCAGCCGCCCCAGCTGGGCGAGGCCAAGCGCGGCGGTCACGTCGCTCATGGCGCCCTGGTAGGGCGCACTCATGGAGACCACGACGGACGAACGCTCGTCGAGCCGGTGGGAGCGAAAGCGCCGGAGCCCCACCGCCACGTCGATGTCGTCAGTCACCACCATGCCGCCCTCGCCGCACACCAGCGGGAAGGGCTGTGAGAAATCGAACACGGATGTGTCGCCGAACGTCCCAACCAGCGCACCCTTGTAGCGCGAGCCGATCGCCTCGGTGGAATCCTCGATGAGGGCCAGACGGTTCGTCCGCGCCAGCTCCTGGAAAGCGGTCCAGGGCGCCGGATGGCCGTTGGCATTACCGGCGACGATGGCCTTGGTCTTCTCCGTGATCTTTGCCGCCGCCTTCTCGGGAACCAGGGTTCCGGCCCAGTAGTCGATGTCGGCGAAGACCGGACGCGCGCCGGAAAGGCTCACGGCATGAACCGTCTCCCGGAAGGAATGGGGCGAACAGATCACCTCGTCGCCGGGGCCGATGCCGTAGGCCTTGAGGGTGTAGAGCAGGCCCATGGTGCCGCTCGGCACCGCCACCGCATATTTTCGGCCGAGATAGCCGGCGAACTCCGCCTCGAATGCCTCGGCGGTCGTCCCGCTCGACAGCCGCGGGGACTGCAGAGCCTCGGCGACCGCCTGAAGCTCGATCATCGTAATGTCGGGATCCGACAGCAGGATCGACGTGTCTTCGCCCTCCGCATCGTCGTCGGCGGGCAGGTCGGCGTCGTCAATGAGATCCATGTCGCTCATCACGCGCTCCGTCGGGCGAGGATGACACCGGTCGCGCTCGCGGGATCGAGCGTGATGTGCGCGCAGTGATCGGCGGTATCGAGCAGATGGATGTCGTATGTCGAATAGGTGCGAAATGGCGCCTCCGTAACATCGGAAGCGTCGCATTGGGTCCACGACAGCGCGGGAAACCGCCGGCGCAGCTCGGCAAACACAGGCCCGGAGGCGTCCTCGGCCGTGAGGACCTTCTCGATCTCGGAGAGGTCGCTGTCGCTGAGGGCCATAACTAACTCTCCCTTGCCGAAAATGAGACACATCCGCGTCTTCTGTCGCGGGCCGAAGTCCCCATGCAGGATCATTGCCAAATTAGATCATTGCCAAAATTTGCGGTCGCTATCGTCGTTGAGGAGATCGAGGACCTCCTTCAACCGGTCATGGGTGCTGTCGAGCTCCCACAGGCAGGTGCCGTGGTTTTTGCGGAAGAGCTGCCAGCCGCCCTCCTCCGAGTCGAACAGCAGCAGGGCGATGTCCACCACACCGCCCTCCGGATCGATGTTGCGCGAGCAGCACGCGCTTTCGATGCGATAACCGCCCTCGGTGGCAAGCACCCGGGGCGTGACATAGCGATAGCGCTTGCGTGCCTTGATGGCGCGCTCGATGCGCTTCTTGTCGAGATCGTTCGGATGAGCGGGCAGCCTCATCGTCTCGTCTCTTTCCCAATCCAAGCCGTCCCGGCTCTGCAAAGGTTCACTCGAGCGGGGAGATCTCTTCCTCGAGGCACCCCACCACCAGACGTTCGGTGAACTCGATCAAATAGATGGGCGTGTTGGTGTCCGTATGCGTCCCCACCTGGACGATCTCGCCGGTGGTGCCGAGGCCCACCAGCAGCGCCTCTTCCGGCATCTCCGGGTAGGAGCCGTCGTTGTAGAGGTCGATCAGGGTCTTGACCTTCTGGCCCCACTGATACTTGGGGTTGCGCGGCTCGAGGATCATGCTTTGGGTGCTCCGGGCAGGGGAATGTCCATTTCGTCGCGCGGGATGGCGCTTTCGAGTTCCTTGCGCTTCATACCCACGCGATTGCCGCTTTCGGTAAATTCGACGCCGTAGATATAGAATTGCTGCAGGAAGGTCCCGATGGAAACCACGTAGCCGACCTCGCCCTTCTTCGCGAGAATCTCGCCGATTTCCTTCCCGGCATAGGTTCCGTCGTTGCGAATGACCCGCTTGGCCTTCACCTTTTCACCGAAGTTGAAGTACGGCGGCTCTGAGACTTCGACCACATCACTGTCACGGACAATGTTGCTCATAGCGGCATCTCCCTCAAAAGCTCCCCGCCCGCCTTCGCGCGGGATCGGGCGACCTCGCGCACGAAGTCGTCATCGTCATCGATCAGCTGCGACACCTGGGTGGGAGCGATACGGCTCGCCACCTCGTAGCGCACCCGCCAGTCCGGATCGGCGACGAGCGCGGAGAGAAGATCGGGGGCCAGGCGCTGGGCCACCTCCAGGCGCACCTGGGGGCTCCTGTCGTTGACCATGCACAACAGCCATTCCCCCGGCAGGCGCTGGGCGACCACGCGGCGGACCTCGGCTTCCGGATCATCCACCATGCGTGAGAGCAGCGGCGGCGCGATGCGACGCGCCACGACGAGCCGCACGTAGTAATCCTCGTCCGCCATCATGGGGGAGAGATCGGCATCCTCCAGCAGCGAGACGATGCGGATGCGGACCTCACGATGGGGATCCTTGCGCAGGGGCAGGATCTTGGTCTTCGGCAGGCGACGTGCTGCGTTCCAGCGCACCGTCTCCTCCGGATCATTGAGCAGCGCCGGCAGCACAAACACGTCCGCGTGCTTGGCCGCGATGGCGCGCACCTCGAAATGGTCGTGCCGCACATAGGAGTTGGCGAGCGCCGGGTTCCAGTTGAAGAAGCGGTCGATACGCCGGGCATAGCGGTCGTTCACGCAAGCCCGTCGCAGACTGCATTTTCCTGCCGCCAGGAGGTCCTGGTGGGCGCACGAGGAGCAATCGACGTCTTCCCCGAGCCAGGTCTTGGCTTCGTCGATGTCGTCTTCAGTCATCATCGTCCTGCCCTGCCCTGTTCAGCACGTCGAGCAACAGCCTTGCACCGACCTTGTCGGTGGGATCGAGCTCGAGCAGCTTCATCACCGCGGCCCGCCCCTCTTCCAGATCGCCGAGGCGCATGTTGAGGTAGGCGTAGCCCTTGAGCGTAAACAGGAAGAAGCGCGGCATCAGCCGGTCGTAGCGCGAGAATTCCGCATCCTGCGCACACACGTCTCGCCAGTCCGCCGGCAGATTGGTCTCCCGCTGCGCCTTGGCCAGGCACACGCGAGCCACCTCCAGGCATTCCTGGAGCCGGCCCTTGTAGAAATAGAAGCGGTAGAGACCGATCAGCACCGCCGCATGACCCGGCGCCAGCGCCTCGGCCTGCCGCAGATGGGCTTCCGCGACTTCATCCTGCTGGTAGGAGAGGCCGGCTTCCCACAGATGATACTGTGCGTCCTCCGGCAGCCCTCCCCCCATCACGGCGCTCGCGAGGAGCGCCTCGGGGGTGAGGAAATCCGGATCGCCCGAAACCTGCGAGCCTTCCATTCCTGTCCCCTTGTTTTCCTCTGCAGCCCTCCGACCGGGAGCCGGCTGCGCGTGACGCATGTCCGGGGCGGGTGAACCGCCCCGGCACGTCACGGTTCAGTGCGTGTGCGAGCTGCAGGTGGCCGCATTGGGATCCTGGAACACCAGGCCCGTCTTGGCGGCCGTGTCGGTGAAGTCGATGGTAACGCCATCAAGCAGCATGCGGCTTTCCGCAGGCAGGAACAGCTTGAGGCCGTCCTTCTCCACCACCGCATCGCCCGGCGCCGGCTCGGGCAGCACCGCGATCTCGGCATTGAGCCCGGAGCATCCACCGGGGGTCACATGCATCCGGAAACCGGCGCTGGGACCGCCGTCGGCCATGATCATCATGCGAATGAAACGCTGGGCCGAACGGGTCATCGTGAAGTTCATCGCGTCTCTCCTTACGCGGTGGGCTGATAGCGGGGATATGCGTTGTCGATGACGCAGGTATCGTCCACCGGGCAGACCGCGGCGCACTGGGGCACGTCGAAGTGGCCGATGCACTCGGTGCACTTCTTCGGGTCGATCACGAACGTCCCGTTCTTTTCAAAAATGGCCACGTTGGGACATTCCGGTTCGCAAGCCGAGCAGCTCGTGCACTGCGACGCCACGATTTTCAACGTCATGGGATGCTCCTTTGATGCCGAGCGCGCGATCTGATCGGCAGGACGGTCTGTTTGCTTGAACTTGAAGATGGGTCCGCCCAGGCTGTTTCAACCTGAACGGACCCAGCCCTTGTGGGGTCGATCAGGCCGCGTTGATGAGCGCGCCCTGGCGGATCTCGGCGTCGCCGCGCTCCGCATGCTCGATCTCGCCGGTCTTCACCTTGTTCAGGTATTCCTTGAACCAGGTGATGGCCGACTTCTCGATGAACTCGTGGGCGAACCCGTCCACCGGCTCGATGCCGGCCTTCACGAGGTCAGCCTTCGGGCAACCGCCGATCTTCGCCACGAACACCGCATGGCAGTCGTTGATGGCGCGGATGATGGTCTCGAGGCTGTCCTCCTCGCCGTAGCCGCCCTGGCAGTACAGGTCGACGCGGCGATGGCCGACGAACTTGGCGCCGCCGGTGGAGAGTTCCCACACCTGGAACTCCTTGGCGTGGCCGAAGTGCTCGTTGATGAGGCCCGAGCCCTTGGTGGCCACAGCCACGAGCAGCTTGATGTCGCTCTGCTCGCCGGCGAGGGCTTCCATCTCTTCCTGCTTCGCGGCAACCTTCGCCACGCGCTCTTCTTCGACCAGGGCCTGGTAGGCCTTGCGGCTGTCGAGGTCGTAATTGACCTCCATGGCCATGATCTTGTCGGTGGTGAACTCCGCAGAGCGATCCTCGCCGAGGAGGCCCACGGCGTCGGCGCGGCACTGGCGGCAATGCCGCATCATGTTCATCTCGCCTTCGCACGAATCCTGGAGCGCCTTGAGCTCCTGGGCCGTCGGGCCGCGCTGGCCGTTGAGGCCGAACACGGTGCCGTGCTCCGGTGCCGAGATGAGCGGCATGATGTTGTGCAGGAACGCGCCGCGGGACTTCACCGCCCGGTTCACTTCGACAAGGTGCTTGTCGTTGATGCCGGGGATCATCACCGAGTTGACCTTGCAGAGGATGCCACGCTCGGTGAGCATCTCCAGGCCCAGCATCTGCCGGTCGGTGAGGAGCTTGGCGGCCTCGTAGCCGGTGTAGCGCTTGTGCTTCCAGAACACCCACGGATAGATCTTCGCGCCCACTTCCGGATCCACCATGTTGATGGTGATCGTCACGTGGTCCACGTTGAAGCCGGCAATGGTGTCCACGTGGTCGGGCAGGGCCAGGCCGTTGGTGGACAGGCAGAGCTTGATGTCGGGGGCAGTCCGGTTGATCAGCTCGAAGGTCTGGAAGGTCTTCTCGGGATTGGCGAGCGGATCGCCCGGGCCGGCGATGCCGAGCACGGTCATCTGCGGGATGGTGGACGCGACCGCGAGCACCTTCTTGGCCGCCTGCTGGGGGGTCAGCTTTTCGGAAACCACGCCGGGGCGGGATTCGTTGGCGCAATCATACTTGCGGTTGCAGTAGTTGCACTGGATGTTGCACGCCGGGGCGACGGCAACGTGCATACGCGCATAGTGGTGGTGGGCTTCTTCAGAATAGCAGGGATGGTTCTTCACCTTCTCCCAGATCTCGGTGGGCAGGTCGCCCTGGCCAGCGGACGAACCGCAGCTGGCCTTGCCCGAGCCGCCGGACGTGCCGCAACCCTGGTGGTCGGCCTTGGCCTGCATGGCCTCGGCCAGCTTGTCGGCCACTGCGGCTTCGCTCGTCTCGTGCTGTGTCGACGCGTGCATGAATCTGCTCCTCGCTTCCAGCAGGATCCCAATAAAAATCCTTGGATAGGGATGAGCAACTGGCGTGCCAGCCGCACTACGCATAAATACGTAATGGATTTCAGAACCTTAGAGATTTTCGCCAGCTGTCGGCTTGCCAACATGCGCCACGCGGGGAGCGACATGTTGGAAAAGTTACATCGTCATACGTTCGGTTTCGGCCGCATTATTGATCTTGATCAATGCAGGCCCGAAACCCACACAAGGCCGCAAAAAGCAAAGAGAGCATGTCCGGGTGGGACATGCTCTCTCCGAGGATCGCGAAAACGAAAACGATCAGGCGGCAACCGACATGATGATGTCCAGCGCCTTGGGCAGTGGCATGGCGATGGGCGTGATGGCGTGGACCAGCAGGAAGCGCAGCTCGTTCTTGGTCAGCACCGCTTCGTCCACGATGGCGAAGTGGGGCAGACGCGAGCGCTTTGAAATCTGACGCGCATAGGTTCGCAGCATCTGGTCGTGGAAGCGACAGCCCAGGAACAGGAAGCTGCGCTCGGTACGGCGGTTCTTCACCACGTCCGGGATCGGCGTCTGAATGTCGATCTCGGTAAGGACCTCCACATAGTCGGCGTCGGAGATCAGCCAGTTCTTGGCCGGCGCGACGCTGCCGTGGGGCTTGTAGAGAACCGTCTGCCAAGCCTCGGCCGCGGCGCGGTCGGTCTCGGTGCCGGCGGGGTCATAGAAGCGATACCAGCGGTCCTCGCCGATGCCGGCGCGGGTGATGCCCTGCGCCTCGCCCCAGCCCTCGCGGCCCTCCAGCGCCGACCGCATGGCGCCGTCATACCAGGTGTCCACGATCAGCGGCAGGTTCAGGCCGGCGAGGAAGGCATGGAACGGCAGCGGCGCCACCGGCGGCGCGAACGCATCGGCCATGAGGGCCGAGACGGTGGAGCGGTGCTTCATGCTCTCGATGTGCTGGGCGGCGGCCCAGGCGTTGCCCTTGGCCCGCTTGGGCAAAGCGACCTTGGTGCCGAAGAAGGCCGCAAGGCCTTCCGGCGTCACCGGGATGACGGGCGACGACAGCTCCAGGAGGCCGGGCCCCAGATAGGGCACGGCCTTCCCGGCGACGAGCTCCGCCGCCACGTCCTTCAGGACGGCTTCGGCGTCGGCGAGCTTCAGCGTCTCGATATTGGCGACGGAAATATTCATGTCAGATCACTCCTCCTCGCCGCGCTTCTTCGCGTTCACGGTGATGGGGAGGGTCGTGCCCTCGGCCATCTCCGGCAGATCCAGCACCCAGCCGTTGGCGATCTTGATCCAGCCGCCCCACAGGGTCTCGTGTTCGCTCTCGACGATCGGCTCCTCAAGGTCCTTTTTAGGAACGTAGATGGAAAGGCCGATCTCCGGAGAACGGCGAATCATAATCTTCATACAACTGACTCCTCGATCGGCCTGGACTCGCCGCTCTGACCCGCGCCGACATCCATGCGATGTCGTTCGTGGACGTTCCTGATGCGCCCGGCGACCGTCATGGCGGTCGGCATCGGGCGCGCATTTACTGGTGCGCACGCATATCCCGTTGCGAGAATGACGCGCGCCACACGAAACCTAGCCATGGCTGAGCTAGACATGGCTGGCCGCAGGTGCACCGTCCGCCCCCTCCCGCGCGAGCCAGGCCGGCGACATGGCGCGCAGGCGGGTGACGATCTCCGGCAACGCCTCCAGAACCCGGTCCACGTCCTCGCCGGTATTCTCCCGGGAGAGCGACAGGCGCAGGGCGCCGTGCAGGGCCGTGGACGGCAGGTTCATGGCCCGCAGCACATGGGACGGCTCCGTGGAGCCGGAGGTGCAGGCCGAACCGGTGGATGCGGCGACGCCGGCCTTGTTGAGATTGTGCAGCACCGCCTCGCCGTCGAGATATTCGAACGCGATGTTTGCGGTATTGGGCAGGCGGTTCTCGCCATCGCCGTTGAGCAGGGTGTTGCTCACCTGCTGGAGAATGCCCTGTTCGAGCCGGTCGCGCAGCGCCTTCACCCGGGTGCGCTCATCGTCCATGTGCTGGAGCGCCAGGTCCGCCGCCGCACCCAGGCCAATGATGCCCGGCACGTTCTCGGTGCCGCCGCGCCGCCCGCGCTCCTGGTGACCGCCGCGAATGAGGGGACGGAACTTCACGCCCTTCTTCACATAGAGCGCGCCGATGCCCTTCGGCCCGTGCAGCTTGTGGCCGGACAGGGACAGCATGTCGATGGCGGTGGATTTCAGGTCGATGGCCACCTTGCCCACCGCCTGCACCGCATCGGTGTGGAACAGGGCGCCCACCGCCTTCGCCTGTTCCGCCAGCTCCGTCACGGGGAACAGCGTCCCGGTCTCGTTGTTGGCCCACATCACCGAGGCGACGGCGGTCTTCGCAGACAGCGCCCTGGCATAGGCATCCACATCGAGCCGGCCGTGGCTGTCCACACCGATGAGATGCACCTTGATGCCACGCGTCTTCTCGAGATGCGCGACGAGGGTGAGGATCGCCGGGTGCTCCACCGTGGAGGTGACGATCTCGTCCCGGCCCTCCTGGGTCTCCAGCGCGGAGAGAATGGCCGTGCTGTCGGCTTCCGTTCCGCCGGAGGTGTAGATGATCTCATGATCGAAGGCGGCGCCGAGCAGCGCCTGAAGCTGCTTGCGCGCCGTCTTCAAGGCCTCGCCCACGTGTTCGCCGAAGGCGTGGGTGGACGAGGCATTGCCGAAATGCTCACTGAAGAACGGCAGCATGGCCTCGACCACAGCGGGGTCGGTCCGTGTCGTCGCGTTGTTGTCGAGATAGACAGGCCGCACGGCAGCACCCCTTCGATCGTCTGAGCCTGAGGCCCGCCGCCTCAGCGCGTCGGCGAGGGGACGGCGGGAGCCGAAGCCACCGGAGCGGCCGACGAGGTGGGAGCAATGCTCTTCAGGCTCACCAGCGGCTTGTTCTGCGCGCCGGCCACCGGAATGAGACGGATCAGCTCGCCCAGGCGCTCCACGATCTTGGTCTGGATGCCCTCAATAGTCTCGCTCGCCAGCTTGCAGAACACGCAGGCACCGGTCATCTTCACCATGACCTTGTTGCCGTCGATCTCGACGAGCTCGCAGTCGCCGCCGTCCCGCACGAGGTTTGGACGGATCTCCTCGATCACCTCGCGGATAATGGCTTCACGCTTGGCTTCGCGGGTAAGCGGAGCGGACTCTTCGGTCTCAGCCAACATCGCTCTGTCCTCTGTGTGATTTGAGTTCGGCCCGCAGATCAGGTCCAACCGGCTCAGCCGAAGGACTTGCCGCAGGAACAGCTCGAAGTGGCGTTCGGATTTTCGAAGGTAAAGCCGGAGCCCTCCAGGGCCACGACGAAATCGATGACGGTGCCGGCGAGCAGCTCGTGGCTCTGGTTGTCCACGAACACCTTCACGCCCTCGCGCTCGACCACAGTGTCGTCGGGCTCGGCGTCGCCGACGAGGCCCATCTTGTACTGGTAGCCGGCGCAGCCGCCCGTCTCGACCATGATGCGCAGCCCGCTAACCGGCTGATCGGCGCCCAGGATCGCGTCCCGGACCGCATGCAAGGCGCTGTCGGTCAAATTGATCATCGCTCGACCTTCGCTAGGAGGTTGCTTCGGCCCTCCATCCAGCAAGCGCCGTGCCAGAGAGCAACGGACTGATTTGCCTTATTTTTCAGGATTTCAGCTGTTGCCTTTGCGACGCGTGTCCGATTCCGAACAACACCGAGGGCGGCTTCTGGCGCCCCTGTCGCGTCGGGCCGGCGTCGGCGCCGCCGGCCCGACTATCCCCTCCCGGTCCTTGATTTCGCACCATTGCGCGCGGACCGACGCCGATCGGGGGATGGCCGATTGTCGCGCTCCGCCCCCGCGGGGGCTGCCGTATCGCGGCGCGGCAAAGGGCTTGCATGGTGGACGCGCCTGCCCCCTTGCGCGGGCGGCACGCCGAACGGGGTTCGGCGGAGAGCGGCGCCTTCGAGCCCGGTTCCTTCGAGCCCACGAAGGTGCGCCCCTGCTCGCGCCCGTCTGAGACCGTCTGAGAGTTGTGTGCTGAACCGGAGACTTTTTTTGATGACTGCGATCGAGAACACCCCCCTGGGCCGGCTGGATAAAGAGGGGCGCCTCCTGAATGCCGTGCTCAAGCAGCCGACCAAGCCCGGCCGCTTCGACTTCCGCGGCGACATCGCCCTGAAGTGGCAGCAGCAGATGGCCGACGAGAAGCGTCCGCCGGAATACACCATGGAGCAGGTCATCACCTACGTGGAGGAGGGCAAGCCCACCATTCCCGTGCTGGCGGGCTACCTGCAGAATTTCGCCTTCCTCTCGGACGTGGCGGACGTGCTCGGCGACGCGCTTGCCCCCGACGGCAAGTACTTCATCTTCTGCAACAACATCGACCTTCTCGCGAAGTATCGCGTCACCTATGGCGAAAAGACGTTCTACGTCCTGCCCTGCGATGAATCCACCGTATGGAAGGAAATGACCGATCTGCTCAGCATCGACAAGAATGATGTCAAGAAGCTGGACACCGCCGGCAAGACCGACAAGGTGCTCGATGCCGCCCTGGGCTGGCACGAGGACTACGAGACCATCACCTATGAAAAGGGCGTCTCGATCATGGAGCCGGTGAAGAACCGGAACGCGAACCGCCCGGTCTGATCCCTCAGAGCATTTTCGAGCGAAGTGGATACCGGTTCGCGTGAGGAAAATGCGTCAAAACATACTCTAGAGCGATTACCGTGAGCCAAAGCGAACGGAAAACGCTCTAGGACCCTGAACCGGACCCTCGGCGGCTTCACCGCGAGGGCCCGGTGCGTTGGGAGGTCCGATATCGGAGCTTCAGTCATTGCGGGCGTGCCTGCAGCAGGAACACCGGGCTGCAGAAACACCGGGCGCCGGAAGCACCGGGCGACTGGAACCCCGGCGAGTTGGCAAAATCCTGCTCTCAGGTCCCCGATCTCAGGTCATGGCGGGAAACGACCGTCATGCGAAAGACGGTCGTGCGAAAGACGGTGCAAAACAGGCGTCCCGCCCCTTCCTCCGCTGAAGCTGCTTTCCGGCCAAGGCTATCGGGAGCTCCCGCAGGGGATGCGGGTCCCTGATGACCCGCCCCACGAAGCTGCGTTCAGACGCCACCGCCCTCGTCGGAGCACGAGGTAATTTCCTCATCCTCGTCCTCGACCTCTTCGGCCAGCGTCACGCCCGTCACGCAGATATCGTTGTCGATGACACTGAGGGCCACCGAGGTCAGGCTGCGGCCCTTGCAGGGTCCGTCGACGCACACGCCGGTGCCCAGCTCGAACAGGGCGCCGTGCTTGCCGCACATGAGGCGGATGCCGTTGGGGTCCAGGAACTGGTTGCGCTCCCAGTCCAGCTTCACCCCGTCATGCGGGCACAGGTTGACATAGCCGAACACCTGCCGGCCCCAGCGGACGACAATCAGGTTGAACGGCTTCTCGACGCCGTCCTCGACCTTCATCAGTTCGAAGCCACGCGCGCGCTGGCTCGGAATGTCGCTCATGGAGCAGACGACGTAGGCGGTGCCGACCTCGGGCACGTTTTCTTCCGCGATGCTCGGTTCCATCTTGTCCTCGTTCACGATGCACTCGTCAGGATCGGGCCCTTGCGGGGACCCGCGCCAGGGGGAAGGGCGTTACCCGCCTCTGCCTTGGCAAGCAGGCGGCGGTTGGCGGCAAGGCAGAAGTCGCGCCAGGCGGCCGCGACGTCGCGCAGGATGGTCTGCACATAATCCTTCGACAGATGATGCTCGCCGGGGAAATTGGACAGGGCGCAGGACGTGCGGTTGAAGGCGATGATGTCGTCGAGCAGGGTCTGGATGAAGTCGCGGAACGGCAGTTGCACGTCGCTCATCAGGGCCGAGCGACCCTTCTCCACCGGCACGCCGGCCATGTCGAAGGGCAGCGTGTCCAGCATGTCCGCGGCGCGCTCGTAGATGTCCTCGATGGCACCCAGCATGGCCAGCTGGGTCAGTTGCTCGCGCTGCTGGGTAGCCAGCGCCCGGTTCAGCCGCACCCGATAGGCCTCGAAGGCCGCATCGTTCAGCGTCGCGACCCAGGCGGAGAAGCGCGCCAGACTGGCCGCGTTCACCGAGAGCCCCTCGGGCAGAGCCACCTCGTCCTCATCCGACCGTGCGCGGGCGAGTGCCCGGTCGATGCGCCGCGCCGCCTCCAGCGCGCCCTCCAGATAGCCCGCGCCCTGGGTCGCGGTCTCCGAGCCGCCCAGATAGAGCCGCCCGTCCCACAGGGGCCGGCGCAGCAGCGGATTGGAGAAGGCCACATGCTCACCCTGCGGCTCGGCGCGATCGCGGGCGGAGCAGGTGAAGGGCTCCAGGGCCCAGTCCTGATAATGCTGCTCGGCGCCCTCGGCGGCGCTGCCGAACACCTGCGCCATCTGGCTGTCCATGAGCATGGGCAGGCCGACGGCAAAGGCCTCCCGCAGGTCCGGCGGGAAGCTCAGGAAGCCGCCGAGCGCCGCCTTGGTGCCGGTGGCGTCGCAGGCATCGAAGATCTCGCCCACCACCGCCTGTTCGTGGGTGACGAAGGCGTTGCCCGACTGGCCGGCCTCCCGCCAGAAAGGCGTGGCAAAGGCCATCACCACCTTCGCCTGCGCCGCCATCCAGGTGGGGGCCGCACCCATGGCGTCGCGGGTGGCTGCGTCAAGATCCGGCGAAAAACGCACGGTTTCCGCCACGAGGCGCGGCGGCAGCGCGATCACCACATGCCGGGCTTCAACGGTGAGAAAGGCGTCGTCGACGCGGAAGGTGAGCACCACATGGTCGCCGAGGTCCTCCACCTTCTGCAGCACGTGGCCGAGCCGGATATCCTCGTCGCCCAGGCCGTCAGCGAGCGTCGCGACCAGCCGCGCCATGCCCCCGGCGACGCGACGCGCCCCACCGTGAACCTGCTGGGCGAAACCCTGGGGACCCTTGTCCGCCTCGGTCAGGTGGAGCACCGCCCCCTCGTCGTGCTGGGCAAAGCTGGACAGGCCGAGGTCCGACACGAAGGCCGTGATGAGCGGCTGCGTATCGGGCCAGAACCAGGTGGGGCCGAGATCCAGCGCCTCCCCGGTTGCGGCCGGGACCGCAGAGAGGATGCGACCGCCGAGGCGGGCACGTGCCTCGAACAGGGTAAGGCTGCGGTCCGCCTTCTTGAGGGAACGCGCCAGGGCGAGGCCGCACAGCCCGCCCCCGATGATCGCTGTGTCCAGCATGGATTTCAGATCCCCTGCGTGTCGCGTTTTTGGAGCCCTTGCAAGATTCGCGCACAGCCGGAATGGGGCGGTTTGTGGTGTCCCTGGCGGGGTCCGCGTCGGATTTCCCGCGAGGTGCGACGCATTTCCGACAAGCCGGCGACGACCTCCGACACGGCGGCCACGGACTGCGCGCGGCCGGGGAACCGCGTGCGGACAAGGCTTTGCATCAACCGACCGGTATGTGGGAAGGGAACCACGGGACGCCCCCGCGACTGGCATGAAAATTGATCAAACTGGGGGGACCCGTACGTCACACCCGATTGTCTAGTGGAGATTGCAATGATCGTCGCGTCGGAATTCGCCACCCGCTCCCTCGAGGAGATCAAGGAGCTGCTGGCGGGCGGCACCCTGACCGTCTATTCCGTGGCCCGTCCCGTGACCGCCGACCATGCGGTGGACCGCAGCGGCAAGCTCGTCGCCTATACCTTCGCCACGCCGGCCTTCGCCACCCCGTCCGAGGACGGCTCCGAGGTGCCGAGCTTCGTCGCCGAAGCGGTGAATGCTTCCGACGTGGGCACCCCCGGCTTCGCCCGCGCAGTGACCGCCGACGGCAAGGTCGTCGCCGACTTCTCTGCCGGCCCCGGCGACCGCGAGATCAAGTTCTCGGAAGTGTCCTTCTCCGCCAACGCACCGGTGAAGGTCATGAAGTTCAAGTTCAACCCGGAAGGCGGCTGGCCGGAGCGCGTCGACTATTACGAAGCGCACCCCCGCCCCGGCTACAGCCTGCCCAAGGTCCGCTGAGCCGACCCGCGGATTGCGCGCAGCACTCCGTTCCGTTCCACGATCGTCTGCCGGGCGTCCTGCCCGGCAGACGCGGAAACTACCCGATGTCCGAACCTCGACAGGGAGAGACTTGCGTCATGTCCACCGTTCTTCCCGGACCGTTGGTGAGCACCGAATGGCTGGCCGAGCATCTCGAAGCGCCGGACGTGAAGATCCTGGACTGCACCTGGCTGCATGAAAGCAGCAACATGGACGGGCGCACCCAGTATCGCGGGCGGCACCTGCCGGGCTCGGTTCATTTCGACATCGACCATGTGGCGGACAAGAGCAATCCGCTCCCCCACATGATTCCGCCGGCGGCCGAGTTCGCCAAGAAGGTCGGCCTGCTCGGCATCGCCAACGGCGACAAGATCGTGGTCTACGATCGCCTGTGCGGTGGCGCGGCCGCGGCCCGCGTGTGGTGGATGTTCCGCATCTTCGGCTACGACGACGTGGCGGTGCTGGACGGCGGCTACGGCAAGTGGGTGAAGGAGAAGAAGCCTTCCGACATGTCGCCGGTGCGCCCTGAGCCCAAGACCTTTGCAGCCACCTTCAATCCCGCCCTCGTGCGCAACATGGGCGAGATGGTGGCGAACCTGTCCGGCAAGGCCGATCAGGTGATCGACGCCCGCGGCCCGGCCAAGTTCGCCGGCACCCAGGACGACGTTTTCCCGGTGAAGAAGAAGGGGCACATTCCCGGCGCGGTGAACCTGCCCTGGGGCGACCTCATCGTCGAGGAGAGCGGCGTCCTGATCGAGCCCGACGCGCTGGCGGCCCGCTTCGCGGCGGCGGGGATCGACATCACCAAGCCGGTGGTTGCGACCTGCGCGTCCGGCACCATTTCCGCGGTGGTGCTTCTGGCGCTGTTTATTCTCGGCAATACGACCGCCGCGCTCTATGACGGCTCGTGGGCCGAATGGGGCCTCGCCGAAGATACGCCGGCGGCGGCGGCGGCCTGACGGGAGACACCCATGGCCGACCTTCTGCCCCTCATCAGCGACGGCGAGGAGTTCACGCTCCTCGCTTCGGATGACAACACGCATTTCGTGCTCCGCTTCAAGCCGGACGCACTCACCGCGGATCTTTCCGGAGAGGACGCGGAGCGCTTTCGCGGAGATTATGAAACCGTGAAGTCTCAATTTCCGGACTGGAGTTCGGATCAGGTACTGGCGCAGCTCTGGGACCAAGGCGGTTACAGTTGGCTCGCAGCTCAGGACGGGTGACTTAAAATGGCTACCACGCTCATCAAGACCACTTCGGACGGGCGCAAGCTCGAAGTTTCGGGCCTCGCCATCCTCCTCGACGGTCAGCTTGAATCCTTTGACCTCACCGAGATCAAGCTTCATCCCAACTGCCGGAAGATCTGGTCGGTTCATCCCGAGGCTACCCACCTTGCCGGTCGCGTGACCCTGACGAAGGATGAGGCGGACCTGGTGGAAAAGGCCTTCAAGGAGGCCGAGGCCGAGATTCTCGCCAGCCCCGCCGCCATCAACGAGCGCTTCCGCATCGCCATGATGTGGCGCGCCCGCAGCGAAGGCATCGAGTGACGGCCGACGCGCCGCCGGCTGCCTCCTCTCCCATAGAAATGCCCGGCCCGATCCACGGCGCCGGGCTTTTTCGTCGGCCAGCAAACCCATGCGCAATCCTTCGGCTGTTCTTCGCCAGGATCAGCCGCGGCAATGGCTGGAATAGTGTTGGCGCAGTACGCCGACCTTGGCGCCGCGTGCGTGCGCGATTTGCTCAGTCACCGCACCGTGTGAACTGAAAATATGCCGCCGTGTTCGATCGTGCGCATTTTCGATCGAAGGGGATAGCCGCGCGTGAGGCGTCCGGGATTGGACTGTGATCCCCGGCAGGTGAGGCAACAGGACCGCAGCTTTGCACGGCTCATCGGCGGCGGGCGGATCGAATCCGCCAAAGGCTTCCACTCTATTCGGCAGCCTCGGGAAGAGCATCCGAGCGCACTTGACCGAGCGACGCATGGGAATTGGCTGAACTATGGCCGTTGCGGGCGAGCCGCGATTCCCCGTCCTCCGCCCCGAAGCAGACGTGAAATTCGTCGCAATCCGAGCACACCGGTGCGGCGCACAGGGTAAATCCCTCCGAGCCGCACACCATGCGGTAGAGGAACTTCTTCCACTTCATGTCCTGTTGATTTTTCCGCGCCAGTGGCGCGAACCGCCGGGTCATGAGCTCCCGCAGCTCCTGACGGTCCCGCAGGCCCAGGTCCTGCCACAGGTGGTGAGGCGACTGGCACCGGCGCGCGATCATCGCGATGAAATGAGTCTGCAGCCGACCGGCGTCGGAAGAATAGATGCCGAGAATGTCGCGAACCGACTGCTCTTCCGCCTCAACGGCGACGGCACGTTCACTCACCTGCCGATCAAGCGTTTCGACCGCTTCTGGAAACAGGATGCCGGCGAGCTCGAGAAAGGCGGCCTTGTCGAGGCCCAACGCGTCCAGGCACTCACACCCGTCCCCCTCCGCCTCGGAGAAGGCGATCGCGGCAATGGAGGCCGCCACATGAACATCGAAAGGGTCGCCGGCCGAAGAGATCGATGAAGCAATCAGCCAGTCATAAACATCTTCCGCGGCCATGCACCCACTCCTTATACCAACGGTCTTCTGTCATCGACCGATGCCAAGAGGGTATCGCACAGGCCCCGTGTGGGCTTGGGGCCGACGGCCCCGGTCTTCGACCGGGGCCGAATGAATAAGCACAAGTACCCCGCCGGCGTTCCACCCCGGAACCAGATCCGCTACCGGATCTGGCGGTCAGGCCGCGGCTTCGTGACCGTGAACCTGGCAATTGGCCGGACAGACACGCGCACACGCACCGCAACCGATGCAGGCGCCCGTGTCATTCATGACCATCACCTTCTTTTCGACCTCTTCGTCCTCGTCATCATCGAGCGAGACGACTTCGCCGTCCTCGTTGATGCCCTTGAGCGTCATGACGTCCCGGCCGCAGACCTTGAAGCAGCGCCCGCAACCGATGCATTTCTCAGCGTCGATATCGAGCAAATAGTCTGGCTGCCAGGCTCGACCATCTCGGGTTTCCGTTGACATTTCGAAAAAGCCTTCAGGTTAGGCGGCCTCAAGTGCTTTCAGGTCCGCGCGCTTCTTTTCCAGTTCGGAGAAGGCGCTATGCGCCCTCTTGGCGACATCCATGATCGTCTCCCAGCTGATGGGGAGTTCCTCGGACAGATCGTGGAGGTCCATTTTTGCCTGTGTGGCCTTGGCGGACAGCTTCTTGATTTCGGCCTTGAGTTCTTCCACGTCGCTCATGGTGCACCTGATCTTCAGTAATTGGCCACTTCGGGGAACTTCCGGATCATCTCGACGCCCGAGGCGACGAACTTCGTTCCTTCTTCGCCAAGCTTGCCGAGATTGTCGAAACCGTAGCGGTGAACATCCCGCAGCTGCTTGTTGACCACGATCAGGCGCCCACCGATGAGCACCATGCGGCCGAAGCCTTCGTGGCTCATCTTCAGCATGGGCGAGATCATCACCTTGGTCTCACGTTCGATCATGAGGCACACGGCGTTGAAGAACAGCTCCATGCGCCAGATGGTCTCGGGATCAGGATCGCCGATGAGCGGAAGGGCACGACGCGCCTCCTTGTCGACGATATAGTCCGCGATCAGATCGAGATCCGCTTTGCTTTCCCACGCGCCGTGGGTGTCCTGGGCGCGCCAGACCTTGATGAGTTCCTTGACGAACGGATTGTCTTCTGCCGACACCGGTTCGATCACTTGCGCTGCTTCGGACATGTTCATCCTCATTCATCAAAATCGAAAGTACGTTCCTGGCCCTTCGACATCACCTTGCGCAGCCAGGGCGGCGGGGTTCCGCGGAGCACCGTGGCCAGCTTCTCGATGAGGTCTTCGATCTCCTCGGGCTGGTTCACCTTCATGGGGTGGATGTTGTTCGCCACCACCCGCGCTGCTCCGGAGCCGCCGATGGCAGCCACATAGAGGATCGCGCAGTCCTTGATCGCCTCGATCTTCGGGGCGAGCTTATCTTCGTTGCCGTCTTCCTTCAGGTCGCCATCGAATTCGATAGCTTCCACGAAATGATGGCTCTCCGGACCCACCTCATAGATGGCGATATTCTTCGCCCACCCGAAATGGGCATCGACCCGCTTGAGGTCCTGGGTTGCAAATGCGACTTTCATGGGAGGGTGCGCCTCTGCTCGTTCTTAGTGGTGGGCCGTACTCACGGCGGTGCCGTGGGTGGGCGTCGCCGCCGTGGTATGGGACTGGCCATGGCCATCCTTGTCCCACGGATTCTTCCAGGTGTCCGGCGTCACCTCATGGTTCGCCTCGTGATCGGCGATGCAGAGGTTCGCAAGGGTAAAGATCAGCTCACGGGTGCCACGGTAGCCGGAAAACATCCGGTGCCCGGCGCCGATGCGATCGAACATGGGAATGCCGATGCGGTGAAACGGAATGTTCAGGCGTTCCGCCGCCTGCCGGCCGTGGGAATGGGTCAGCAGCAGATCGCAGCCACGCTCCTTGGCCAGCATCTCCAGGTCCTCGAGGTCGCCGAGCAGAACCTCTTCCGCCTCAAGCTTCTCGAACACCGGCGACTGGGTCGTTGTGACGGCAGCGGTGATGTGCGCGCCCATCTCGTGGAGCATGGACGCCACGTCGAACAACAGGTCCGGCTCGGCGCCGATGGCGAGCTTGCGCCCCCCCAGATGGAAATGGGCGTCCAGCATGGCGTCCACCAGCTGGCCGCGCTGCCGCCGATACTTCTTCGGCACCTCGCGCCCCGAGATTTCGCTCAGGAACATGAAGAATTCATCGTTGGGGCCAAGCCCGCACAGCCGTTCAAACAAACGATACGGAACCCCGGTCTTCTTCTCCATGGCCTCGGCCGCCCGGCGCATCTGCGCTCCGATGGCGATGGTCCACGACGCCCCGCCCATAGTGGCAATCTCTTCCACGCCGATTCCACCGATGGTGGTAGGCGTGAAGTCGTCCGGGATGTGCCCGTCCAGCGAACCCGCGAGATCCGGCAGGAAGAGGGGCTCCAGGCCGAAATCCTCGAAGATCGTACGCAACTCGTCGAGGTCGCCCGGCTGAAGGTGCGAACCCGGCAGCACATTGATGCGCCTGGGGTCGCGCTTGGCATCGGGTTCCGGCGTCTTAACCAGCACTTCGACTAACTTGGCGACCGTCTTCTCCCAGCCGTCCTGAAAGGCGTCCTTGAAGTCGGGCGTCGAGACATAGACCATGGGGAAGTCAGCGAGCTGCGGATACTTGGCGCGGATCATCTTGATGTAACCGTCCACGTCGTCACCCTTGGTCTCGGTGACGCCGGTGGAGCAAATGCCGATGATCTCGGGCTTGGTTCGATTGTAAATGTTGAGAACCGCCTGCTCCACATTGTCGAGCCCGCCGAGCACTGTGGCCACCTCGCTCATGGCGGTGGTCTGGAGCGGGATCGCCTCCTTGAAGTGCCGCACGAACAGCACCAGACCGAACGAGGTGCAGCCCTGGGAGCCGTGCAGCAGCGGCATGGCGCCCCGTAGCCCCATGAAGGCGAGCGCGCCGCCGATGGGCTGGCTCATCTTGAGGGGATTGACCGCGCAGGCTTTTTTGCCGTGGACGAATTTCGCCATTCCGCCCTCCTATTCCGCAGCCACGAGCGTGGCCGGGGCGTTGGCATTCGCCGCCGCGGAATCCAGCATATCCTCGATGCGCTCGGCACAACCACCGCAGCCACCCGTGGCCTTGGTCTGCGCCTTCACCTCGGCGAGGTTGGCCGCGCCGGCGTGGATGGCATCCTCGATGGCGCCCACATCCACGCTCATGCAGTTGCACACCTTCTTGGCGCGCCGCTTGGCCTCCGCCGCGACCGGGTCAAGCTCAGGCTCTTCCGCGGGCGCCAGGCCGCGCGCCTCGAAGATCTCCTCGATGCGACCCGCACAGGCACCGCAGCCGCCGGAGGCCTTGGTGTGGGTCTTGACCCCTTCCACCGTGGTGAGGCTGTGGGCCACGATGGCGTCCTCGATTGTACCGAGGTCGACGCTCTTGCAATTGCAGATCTTCTTGGACCGGCGCGCCTTCTCGGCGGCCACCGGATCGGCCGCAAGGGCGGCGGCCTCCGCTTCCATCTCCGCGATGGCGCGGTTCTGCCAGTTGTTGGCGGGATTGTCCCACGGGGCGGGCTTGCGCACCTGCTCCCAGATGGGGTTGTAGAGCGCCTTGTCGATCTCCTCGACCAGCTTCACCATGCCAATATAGCCCATGTAGGCGTGGTGGCGCTCCTGGTTGATGTCGAGCCACGGCATGGACGCCTTGAGCGCGATGAACTGCGAGCGGCCGCCCGAAAGCATGATGTCGGCCTTCGCATCCTTCAGCATCTTGTACATTTCGCGGGGCGTCATGTCGTCGATCATGTGGGCGTCCTGCCCCATGAGTTCCTTGATGCGCTCCTTGTCCTCGCGCGTGGACTTCTTGACGGAGGTGCCCACCAGCTCGAGACCAGCTTCCTGCAGCGCCGCCACCACCGACCAGGACTTCACGCCGCCGGTGATCAGCAGCACCTTCTTGTCCTTGAAGCGGGCCTTATACTTGGCGATGGCCTTCCAGGCATTCGCCTCCTCGCGCTCGATGAGGGCCTCGGTGCGGTCCATCAGCTCGGGATCGGCGCCGCGCTCGATGAGCATGCGGGCAATCTCACGGAGCGAGTCGGAGGAGTCTTGAATACCGTAGAACGAGCCCTCGAAGAAGGGGATGTCGTAGCGCTCCTCCATCTTGCGGGCCACGTTGATCATGGCCTTGGAGCACACCATCATCGCCGCCTTGGCGCGGTGGGAGGAGGCCACGTCCTTGTAGCGTCCGTCGCCCGAGATGCAGGCCATGATACGGATGCCGAGCTCATCGAGCAGCGGCTTCACCTGCCACAACTCACCGGACAGATTGTATTCGCCGATGATGTTCAGGTCGTAAGGGGTGGTATATTCCGGCTCTTCGGTGCCAATGACGTGCTGGAGAATGGCCTCGCCCGCAAGCTTGTTGCCGAGATTCTTCGGACCCACGAAGCCGGGAGAGTTCACCGGGATCACCGGCGTGCCGAACTTCTCCTTCGCCGCCTTGCAGACCGCATCGATGTCGTCGCCGATCATGGCGGGCACGCAGGTCTGGTAGACGAAAACGGCGGGCGGGTTGTACTTCTCGATGATTTCCTTGATGGACTTGAACAGGCGCTTCTCGCCGCCGAACACCACGTCGGTCTCGTTGATGTCGGTGGTGAAGCCCGTGCGCCAGATCTGCGAGCCGGACGACTTCGCGCCGCGATTGTCCCAGCTGTTGCCCTCGCAAGCGATGGGGCCGTGCACGAGATGGGCGACGTCGGTCAGGGGCTGAAGGGCGATCTTGGCGCCATCGAAGGCGCAGCCGCCGGCGGCACCGCCGGGCTGAAGCTGCTTGGTGCACCCCTTCTTCTTTTCCGCCTCCGATTTGTTCTGGTTCTTCGCGCAGCTTGGCTCGTTGAAGACTTCCTGGATCGTGGCGGAAACGGAGCTCATGGATCTCTCCTTCGAGAAGCGGGCTGTGTAAAGATCAGAACTTCCGAAAAGGGCTGCTCCCGTTCGGGCCGGCCCGGGCGGGGCCCCGGGCCGGATCGAGTGTCGTCAGACTTCTGCGATCAACGGATGATGTCGAACGAGTAGTCGGTCTTGGCGGGGACGATGGTGTTCTGGTCGATGGTGTCGAAGATCTTGTCGAGGATCCACACCAGAACGTTCATGCCGCCCTGATAGCCCCACACCGGGTAGCGGTGGTGGTGGTGACGGTCGAACACGGGGAAGCCGATGCGGATCAGCGGGGTGCCGGTGTCGCGCTCGAGATACTTGCCGTAGGTGTTGCCGATCAGGAAGTCCACCGGCTCGGTGAAGAGCAGCGAACGCATGTGCCAAAGGTCACGCCCGGGATAGACGTTGCAATTCTGGCCGAACGGCGAAGAGTCGAACAGCTCCTGCACCTTGTCGGCCCACTTCTTGTTGCCGTTGGTGGCAAGCACGTGGGTCGGCTCGGCGCCGAGCTCGAGCAGGAAGGCGGCCAGGCCGAGGCACAGGTCCGGATCGCCGTAGATGGCGAACTTCTTGCCGTGGATATGGGCGTTGGAGTCCGCGATGGCGTCCACCAGGCGGCCACGCTCCTTGGCGAGCTCTTCCGGGATCGGCTTGCCGGTGATGCGCGAGATCGCCATCAGGAACTCGTCGGTGCCCTTCACGCCCACGGGGTGATTGAAGGCAACCACTTCCTGGCCGTGGTTGGCGATGAGCGGCAGGGTCTTCTCGGTGCAGTATTCCTGCATGGAGATGGTGGCCTTGGCGTGCAGCGCGTTGGCCGCCTCTTCCAGGGTCGTGCCGCCGTCATACATGCGGAATTCGCCGTCGGTGGGGGTGTCCCACACTTCGGAATTGTCGGCGAGGATGGTGTATTCCACGTCCATCAGGCCGAACAGGCGCTTGACTTCACGCAGGTTGCCGACGGTGTAGCCATCGAAGCCGCCGATGAAGTTGATCTTCTCGTTGGGCTCGCGGACCAGCTTCGGCGCGGTGCCGGCCTTGCCGTCCCAGAAGTGCTCGAAGATGCCCTTCATCACGTTGTCGTAGCCGGTGATGTGGCTGCCGACGAACGCCGGGGTATGGGCGAAGGGAACGTCGTATTCCTGCGGAACCGAACCCTTTTCCTTGGCGGTCTTGATGAAGGCGTTCAGGTCGTCACCGATGACTTCCGCCATGCAGGTGGTGGAGACCGAGATCATCTTCGGCTTGTACATGCTGTAGGTGTTGGCGAGGCCGTCAATCATGTTGTTGAGGCCGCCGAACACCGCCGCATCTTCCGTCATGGAAGAAGACACGCAGGAGCTGGGCTCCTTGAAGTGACGCGAGAAGTGCGAGCGATAGTAAGCGACGCAGCCCTGCGAACCGTGCACGAAGGGAATGGTCTCCTCGAAGCCCACGGCGGCGAACACGGCGCCGAGCGGCTGGCAGGCCTTGGCCGGGTTCACGGTCAGAGCTTCGCGGGCGAAGTTCTTTTCCTTGTACTCGGGCGTCTTGGCCCACTCGCGAACACGCTCGACTTCGGCCGGATCGCGGGGGTTCTCGAACAGCTTCTTCTTGTTGGCCAGCATCTGCTGGTACTCGGGACCGCGGAACAGCTCGAAGTGATCGAGCACGTTATCTGCATTCTGTGGCATCTCGAACCCCTATGGGTGGGTCAATGGGATCAAGCCCGCCGGGTGCCCCTCCCCGAAAAGGGGAGGGGCTTCGGGCTCAGGCGGTCACTCGGCTGCGAGCAGGCCGGGCTGCGCGGGAGCCTGCTTCCACGGAGCCCTGGTCATCTTCCAGACGGGGGAGTTGATGGCCATGTCCATGTCGCGGGCGAAGATGGCGAAGCCGTCATAGCCGTGATACGGGCCGGAATAATCCCAGGAATGCATCTGCCGGAACGGCACACCCATCTTCTGGAACACGTACTTTTCCTTGATGCCCGAGCCGACGAGATCGGGCTGGACCTTCTCGACGAACTTCTCGAACTCATAGCCGGTCACGTCGTCATAGATGATCGTGCCATCCTTGACGTAGTGCTGGGCCGTGCGCTGATAGTCGTCGTTGTGGCCGAACTCGTAGCCCGTGCCGACCACTTCCATGCCGAGATCTTCGTAGGCGCCGATCACGTGACGGGGACGCAGGCCGCCCACGTACAGCATGACGGTCTTGCCCTCGAGCCGCGGACGGTACTTGGCAATGACCGCGTCCATCAGGGGCTGGTACTTGGCGATGACGCGCTCGGCGCCTTCCTTGATCTTGTCGTCGAAGTAGCCGGCGATCTTGCGCAGCGATTCAGCGATCTTGGACGGGCCGAAGAAGTTGTACTCGCACCACGGGATACCGAACTTCTCTTCCATGTGACGGGAGATGTAGTTCATGGAGCGGTAGCAGTGCAGGACGTTCAGCTTCGCCTTCGGGGTCGCCTCGAGCTCGGCGAGCGAGCCGTCACCGGACCACTGGGCGATCACGCGCAGGCCCATTTCCTCGAGCAGGATGCGGGAAGACCACGCGTCGCCGCCGATGTTGTAATCGCCGATGATGGCGACGTCATACGGGGACGGATCGAAGCGGGGAGCCGCATTCGGGTCCATCTTGTCGAACACCCAGTCCCGGATCGCATCGTTGGCGATGTGATGGCCGAGCGACTGGGACACACCGCGGAAGCCCTCGCAGCGGACCGGCACGATGGTCTTGTTGTCGTATTCCTTGGACTTCGCCTTGGACACGGCTTCGATGTCGTCGCCGATGAGGCCGATCGGGCACTCGGACTGGACAGTGATGCCGTTGTTCAGCGGGAACAGGTCCTGGATTTCGTCCATGATCTTGGCGAGCTTCTTGTCGCCACCGAAGACGATGTCCTTTTCCTGGAAGTCCGAGGTGAACTGCATCGTCACGAAGGTATCGATACCCGTCGTGCCGATGTAATAGTTGCGGCGGGCGGCCCAGCTGTACTGGCCGCAGCCCACCGGGCCGTGGGAGATGTGGATCATGTCCTTGATCGGACCCCACACCACGCCCTTGGAACCGGCATACGCGCAACCGCGGATCGTCATCACGCCCGGGATGGACTTGATGTTCGACTTCACGCCGCAGTCGGACTTGCCGGATTCATGGACGTTGAGGTGCTTCGCGCGGCGCTTCGCGGTCTTCTCGGGATAAACCTTGAGAACTTCCGCGATGATCTCTTTGTTACGCGCCTTGATTTCAGCAACGCTTTGCGGTTGGGCCAAGCTCATTTCGCAATCTCGCTCTCGTTTTGGATGCCGGGTGAAGGCCGGCCCCGCAATTGGGGCCGGCCTTGCGGGGTCAACCTCAGGCGGTGAGCTCGGA
>NZ_JBAFVS010000034.1:0-36111 GCF_043194565.1 Xanthobacter autotrophicus ATCC 700552
GCTCCGAGCTCACGCAAATCTACGTGCGACGCGGGGTCGAGCCGGCGCTGGCGCGTCAGGTGGCCGAGCAGATGACGGCAAAGGACGCTTTCACCACCCATGCGCGGGATGAGCTGGGGCTCGCCGAGCATGTGGTCGCGCGCCCCATCCAGGCCGCGCTGACATCGGCGGTGACGTTCGCGCTCGGGGCTGCGATCCCGCTCGTCATTTCCCTGCTGGCGCCCACCGCATTGATCGCGCCGATCGTCTCCGGCGGGTCGCTGGTCTGCCTCGCGGCGCTGGGCGCGCTGGGCGCGCGTGCAGGTGGTGCGGACATCTGGAAGCCGACCATCCGCGTGACGTTCTGGGGTGCGATCGCCATGGCGGCGACCGCAGCCATCGGAACGCTGGTCGGTCACGCCGTGTAGGGGTCTCCCATCGGGGCTGTCGCCATCTCGGGTGGCGGAGCCAGAGACCACGTCGCCTCCACCGCGCCATCCGCGCGCACGAACAGCGCCGCAAGGCCCAGGCGGCGGGCGAGGGCTGGCCCCTCGCTCGCCCCGCGCACCAGCAGCGCGGTCGCCCAGGCGTCCGCCGCCATGCAGGTCTCGCCGAGCACGGTGACGGCGCAAAGGTCGTTTTCCAGCGGCGCCCCCCGCGCCGGGTCCATGGTGTGGGAGAGGACGCGGCCGGCCACCTCCACCCGATGGCGATAGGTGCCCGAGGTGGCGACGGCGGCGCCGGAGAGTTCCAGCACGCCGATGATGTCCCGCTCGCCGGCGGATGGCCGCTCATGGGCCACCGTCCACGGTCGCCCGTCCGGCTTCTGGCCTTCGGCGCGCATCTCGCCGTCGATGCCCACCAGCCAGGAGGAGAGGCCGGCCGCGCGCATCTCGCGGGCCAGCTCATCCACGCCGAAGCCCTTGGCGATGCCGGCAAGGTCGAGCCGGAGCGGCGCCAGACGGCGGGCGCGGCCGCTGGCCGGATCGAGTTGCAAGGTCTTGGGCGGCTCGAACGAGGGGCGGCCGGCAAGCCCCGCGATGCGTCCGCCATCGGGGCCCGGCGATGCGCCGAAGCCCCATGCCCTGACCAGATCGCCGACTCCGACGTCGAACGCCCCGCCCGAGAGACGGCCGATCTCAAGCGCTGTGGCGAGGACGTGCATCAGTTCGCGGGGGATGGGCATCCACGCCCCGATGGGCGCGGCGTTCAGCCGTTCCAGATCGGAGTCGGGCCGGAAGGTGGACATCTGCTGTTCCACCCGCTCCACCGCGGCCTGGAGGCGGCGGGTGAGCGCCGTTTCGTCCACGCCGTCGGCGGCGAAGAAGGTGGCGGACCAGCGCGCGCCCATGGCCGGCCCGCTCAGGGCACGGCGCCGGAGCGCCGTAGCCCCCCAACCCGCATCAATAGACATCTTCGACATAGCGTCCGCTCGATTTGAGGGTGGGAAGGTCGAGGCCGAGCGGACGCACCACGGGCTCGAGCGCCCGGGTCACGGCCTCGGCCATGTCGCGGCCGCCGCACACCAGGATCTGCGCCCCCTGCTTCACCAGTTCGCGCAGGCGCGGGGCATCGGCGGCGATGCGGTCCTGCACGTAGGCGCTTCCTTCGGGATCGCGCGAGAAGGCGGTGCGCAGCGTCGTCAGGCGCCGCTCGGCGAGATGCTGGGCCAGCTCGTGCTCATAGAGGAAGTCGGACGCCGCGCTCCGCCCGCCCCAATAGAGATGCACCGGCCGGCCCGCCGCATTGGCCCGCACGAAGCCGGCCAGCGGACCGATGCCCGCCCCCGCGCCGATGAGGATGAGCGGGCCGCGTCCCTTGGCCGGACGAAAGGCCGGATTCTCGCGGATGAAGGCATCGATGCCCCCGCCGGGCCGGAGCCCGTGCAGGAAGGTGGAGCACAGGCCGTCCGCGCGCAGCCGCACGCAGATCTCCAGCACGCCGTCGCGGGTGGAAGAGGCAAGCGAATAGAAGCGCGGCATGTAGTCCCCCGGCGGCACGATGCCCACGAGGTCGCCGGCCTCGAAGGTCGGCAGCCGGCCGGGTGCGCCGGTGCGCGGGTCCGCCGGTGCCTGAAAGCGCAGGATCGCCACCGGCGCGCCCACCGCCTCGCCATAGAGCTCGCGCCCGGCGAGCACGAGGGGCATGGTCTTCGGCGGCTCGGCCACATGGGTAAGCACGAGATCATGCCCCAGGGCGCCGCCGAGATCCCGCCCCCACTGGGCGAATTCCTGCGCCGAGCGGCGATCGATCCTTTTCATGGGCAGAAGCTGCGGGCATCCCCGCGCCTCAAGCGCATCGGCGACCGCGCGGGCGAACCGGCAGAAATGCGGGAAGCTGCGATCGCCGAAGCCCAGCACCGCCACCGCCGGTTGCCCCGGCAGGCCCGCGAGGCGGGACAGGAAGTGCTTGGCCGATTGGGGCGCAGTGCCCTCGCCATAGGTGGCGGCGAGCACCAGCACGCGCGGGGCGGAAAGATGGGCCGCGGTCACGTCGTTCATGGCGGCGGTGTGGACCTTGTGGCCGGCGGCGACGAGGGCCGTGTGCAGCGTGCCCGCGAAGCCCCAGGTGGAATTGCCCTCGCTGCCCACGAGGATCACCGTATCGGCCCTCCGCACTGGCACATTGGCGGAGATGCGCGGCCGTGCCGCCCGCCGCCGCAGCCACAGGGCGAAGCCGGTCGCGGCCAGCACCGGAACCGCAGCCGAGGCAAGGCCGAGCAGGAGTCCGAGAACCCAGGCGCCGCGCCCGGTGTGCAGCATGCGCACGAGGTCGTTCATCCGCTCCAGCGCCGTCGCCGGGGTCATGGCAAGCGTGGCGCCGGTGGCGGCATCCACCAGCCGCTCGCCGTCGGCGGTGACGAGGGTGAAGACATCGGCCGGGCCGGCGGGATCGGGGAAGGAGAGCTCGCGCAGATCCTTGAGCTTTACGGCCCTCAGGCCGGTGAGCGTGCCGACGGGAGCCGGCGCGCCGCCGCTGGCGGCGACGGCGGAGTTCGCGCCCGTCGTTTCGGGCAGAAGGCCGAATGTGCCGGCCCACATCCACAGTCCGGTCAGCGAAGACATGATCAGGCCCACGGCCGCCAGCCGTCCCAGCTCCCCATGCCAGCGTTGCGCCGGGGTGCCGCGGATGGGCCGCAGCAACGCCCCCGCGCCGCCCAGCCGGCGGGCGAGCAGCATGAGGCCGGAGACGGAGACGCCCAGCATGGCCAGCGCGCCGATGGCCGCCGCCACGCGGCCCGCATCGCCCGCGAGGAAGGAGCGGTGGAGATTGGTGAAGAAGCGGGTCGTTTCGGACACCGCGTAAGGTCCGAGCCCGGCGCCGGTGGCGGGGTCGATGCGCTCCACGCCGCGCGTGTCGCCATCGTCGAAGGCCGCGGTGAGGCTGCCGTCCGCCCGCAGCCGGATGGCGCTGACGCCGGGATGGCGCGCGGCGACCTGCGCGGCGAGGTCCGCGACACTCGCCGCCGCCGGGATCGCCGGCGCGGCGGCGCGATCGAGCGCCGGCTGCACGGAAAGGACCGCGCCGGTGAGGGCGGTGACGGCAAGGGCCAGCGCCAGCGCGATGCCGGGCAGGCCATGGAGGCGGCGAAGCATTTTGGGGATGTCCGAAGGGGGATCAGAAGGTGACGGTGAAGGATTTCACATAGCCCTTGCCGGCGAGGGGCTTGCCGGATGCGCTTGCGGCGAGCGGGGCGACCACCTCGGAGGGATTGTCCATCCCGTCCTCGACCGCCGTGTCCACATGGACCTTGTAGCCGGCATCGATCATGGCATCGGCGAGATCGAGGGTGATCTTGAGCGTCTTGCCGGAGCCGACGCTGGCGCCGGTGATGCCGTCGATCTCGGTGGGGCGCCCGCCGGAGGCGCGCTGCCAGTCGGAGAGGTGGCGGTAGTATTTCGCCTTGCCCCCGGCCATCCAGAGCGTGCCCTTGTAGGCGCCGGCCGCATCGGTGACGTAGAGCACCACATAGGCGCCGTTGCCGCCGTAAGGCTTCAGGGTGGTCTCGAACGTGACCTGCCGCGCCTCGGCCAGCACCGGCGACAGCAGGGTGGCGGTGGCCGCCACGGCGGGAAGAACGAATTTCATCTGATTATTCCTTTGAAAGTGCGCGGGGGCGGCCGGAGGTCACTGCACCTCGACCTTGGGCCGGGCCTTGCCCTGGAACAGGCCGTTGTCCGGCACCGGGGCCGCGGGATCGGCCGGGCCGTTCTGCGGAACCGCGCCGGGGCGACCGCCCGAACGGCCGTCATCGTCGTCGTCATCATCATCATCATCATCATCGTCGTGGCGGCCGTGATGGCGATCCCCGCGCTCGTCCTGACGATCGTTGTCTGCGAGCCGGAGGGGCCGGGTGTCGGCGCGGGCGGCGTCGTCGCGGCTGTGGAACGGCAGGTCGAGATGATCGATCTGCGTGGCGGCGAGCGCCACGCCGAGGCCGGCGGTGGACAGGAGAAGGGCCGTTCCGATCAGGGTGCGCGTCTTCATGGGAGCCTCCCGGCAAGGTATCAGGCAAGTCATCAGGGAAGGGATGACGGAGGCACACTCGCGCCCGAACCTGACAGCTCCCTGAAGGAGGGGCGGGATCGCGTTCAGCTTCCCGTCAGGATCGCGCTTGCCCAGGAAAGCGCACCACGGCGCTGAAGCCATCCGCACCGCCCGGGATCGGCGAGGCGATCTCCAGAGTGAGCCCCGCGCCGCGGCAGATGGCGGCGGCGATGGCGAGCCCGAGGCCGGAGCCGTCCGCCCCGGTCGGCCCTCGCTCGAACGGGCGCAGCAGCAGGGCGAGGCGGTCGGCGGGCACCACGGGACCGTGGTTGGAGACTTCGAGCCGGTCTGCGGCGAGGCGGACATGAATGGGGGTGTCCGGCGTGCCGTGTTTCAGCGCGTTCTCGATGAGGTTGCGCGCGAGCACGGCGAAGGCGTCGGGGTCGAGATCGCTGACGAGGCCGCCGTCCGCCGCGATGGTCACGATGAGGTCACGCGCGCGTGTCGCCTGGCGGTCGAGGTCCGCGATCACATGGCGCAGCACCGGGGCGAGCGGGGCCGGCGCCTCGGCGAGGAGGCCGGCGCCTTCCGCCTTGGCGAGCTGCAACAATTTCTCGGACACGCGCGAGAGACGCCGCAGCGCGCCCGCAATCGTCCGCGCCCGCTCCTGCTCCGGTCCCTCGGGCAGCTCGGCCATGAGGCGCTGGGTCTGGGCCAGGGCGGCCGCGATGGGCGTGCGCAGCTCATGGGCGCTGTTGGCGGCAAAGCCGCGCTCCGCCTCTAGCGCGCCACGCAGCCGTTCCAGCAGCGCGTTCACCGCGCCGGCGACCGGCGCCATCTCCTCGGGCAGTCCCTGCTCTGGCACCGGCGCAAGGTTGCCGCGCCCGCGTTCCGCGATGGCATAGCGAAAGGCGAGCACCGGCTTGAGAGTGAGGCGGAGCGTGAGCCAGACACCGGCGAGCGCGATGGGCACGAGGGCGATGAGCGGCCAGATCAGCGCCATCACCGCCCGCTGCACCGCGGCGGCGCGATGGCTGAGCTCCTCGGCTGCCGTGACGACGATGGTGCCCCGGACCGCGGCTTCGGTATAGGTGCGCAGGCGCGCCGTGGTGTGAAAGCCGGGGGCGAGGCCCGCGGGGATCGCCATCTGCTCCGCATCGCTGGATTGGAGCAGCACGCGGCCTTCGGCATCGCGCACCACATAGGTAATGAATTCCCGGTGCGGGCCAACCGGCGCCATGTGTTGGGCGCCGGCGCCGTCCTCGCGGGAGAGCAGTTCAGAATAAGCGAGCGGCAGCACCCTCTGGGCCACCTCCTGCAGAGCGCTGTCGAACACCTCGTCGATCTCGTGCCGCAGCACCAGCCCCGCCACGGTGGCTGCGGCGAGCCACAGCGCCGCGACCGACAAGGCGAGCCACAGGCCGAGGCGCCGGCTCAGGCTCCACCGACGTTGTCCGCTCATGCACCGCCTCCGGGTGTGCCGAGGCGATAGCCCATGCCGCGTACGGTCTCGATCACGTCGGCGCCGAGCTTCTTGCGCAGACGGGCCACATAGACCTCGATGGCGTTGCTCTCCACCTCCGCATCGAAGGAATAAAGCCGCTCCTCCAGTTGCGGCTTGGACATGAGCTGGTGCGGCCGCTGGACGAAGGCCTCGAACAGCGCCCATTCCCGCGCCGTGAGGGCGACCGCCTGCCCGGCGCGCCGCACCGAGCGGGCGGCGAGGTCCACCTCGATATTGCCGAGCGTGACCAGCGGGTTGGGATTGCCCGCATAGCGCCGGCCCACCGCGCGGATGCGCGCCGACAGCTCGCACAGGTCGAAGGGCTTCACCAGATAGTCGTCGGCGCCGGCATCGAGGGCGGCGATGCGGTCGGAAATCTGGTCGCGCGCGGTGAGCACCATGACCGGCGTCGCGTCGCCCGCACTGCGCAGCCGCCTGAGGAAATCGGAGCCACGCCCGTCGGGCAGCATCAGGTCGAGGAGGATCAGGTCGAAGGCGGCGGCACGGAGGGCGTCGGCGGCCTCGGCGAGGCTCGTCACCCAGTCGGCGCTGTGGCCGTCCGCGACGATCTGGTCGCGCACGGCCATGCCCAGGACGGGATCATCTTCGATCAGCAGGATACGCATCTGTCACCTCGGCGCGCCGCATGGCAATCTAGCGCCGCCGGAGCGAGATGGGGCGAGAGAATCCCTCGGGGCGTTTCAGGTGGGCGTCAGCTTGACGTGCTGTATGTCGCCGGGGCGGAGGGAGGATATGCGGTGAGACGCCCATGGTTCGCATTTCGGCTCGTGGCCGCCAGCCTCGTGGCAGCCGGCCTTGCCGCCACGCCGGCCGCCGCAGATCGCGACTGCAACGTGCCGCTGGCCGACTGGCAGCCGCGCGAGGCGCTGCAGAAGAAGCTGGAGGCGGAAGGCTGGACGGTGCTGTCCATCCGCTCAGACGACGGCTGCTACAAGGTCCGGGCTACAAATGCGCAGGGCGGGCGCTTGAAGGCGAAGTTCGACCCCGCACGTCTTGAGCGGGTCCCCGGCCGGGATGAGGACGATTGATCGGGCCGCAGGGATTCGAGCGCTGCAGATCGAAGAGGGCAGGAAGCGATGCTCGCTACTCCCATAGGGCCGCGAAATCATTGAGTCTCCTCCTGTGGTCGCAAACGCTGTTTGACCGTTGCTGACCCATAGCTACCCCTTGGAGTGTCCGTTTCGCGGCGCAATCGACGAACGCTTGGTGGGCGCCTCAGGCGGTCTGAAGCAGCACGGCCCGGACCGTCTGACGCCAGTCGGCATGAACGAGCCGGCCCTTGAGCACGCTGGCCTTGAAGTGAAGCGTGCGCGGTGCTGTAATTGTCCCAACCAGCCTCGATGGACGCTTCGCCCCGAAGCTTACTGGCCGCATCGACGACAAGCCGGGCCTCGCCGTCGGAAGCGACGGGATCGCACCATTTGACACCGCGATGCCACGGCTCGCCCGCGAGGCTCAGGCACCCCTCGCCATCGCGGATGAAAAAGAGGCGGGGCGTGAAGCCGACGGCGTCATCGTCGCCGGTGGGGATATCCTCCAATGATGCCAGTTGTTCGACACAGGCGATGGCCTCGGCAAGCGAGGTGCATTCCGCCAGCTTGAGCGTGTCCGGGACGCTGTAGGTCCTGTAGACGGGATCGTCCTGCGGATATTCCATTTCGCCAAGGCAGGCGACGCGGAGCGGGAGCTTCCGGGCAGAGGCGAAAGGGCCGATCATCGGCGCGATGACCTGGGTGATCGGGGTGGCGGTAGATACGGGCGTGCGGATTCTTCGCCAGCCACAGTTCGGCGGCCTCGCGGCTCTCGACGAGGTGCAGCAGCTCGACATTTTCGCCGAGATGCTGGAGCACGTACACCATCCCGATGGCAGGTCGTTCGATCACCTTGAAGATCAGGTCACTGGTGACGGAATGGGTGCGCATCACGGTGACGAGAATGATGCCATTGGTCTCGAAGTTGCTCTCGTGCAGCGTGATGGTGGCGGGCGCCGACCAGCTTTCCCGTTCGCGGGGGCGGATCGTTCTTGACCAGCCGGCCGGTCCCGTTGCGGCGCTCCCACGCCGCGACCTTCTTGCTGAAGCGCGGCGGCGGCTTCGGGGTGCCATCCGAATAGCGGATGAGGCTGCCGAGCGGGGCGTGGTCGTAGATGGTGTTCGCGGACATGCGTGTCCCCATGCTGAAACGAAAAAGGCCCGGCGCGGCGGCCGGGCCCGGGTGGGTGGGTGCGAGGGGAGCTATTCGGCCGCTGGCGCCGGCGAGCTGGTCCGCGTGAGCGAGCGCGCGGGGCCGCTTGTTCCAGGGCTCGAGGACCGCATTGGCGGACAGCGCCGCGCAGTGGGCGAACAGAGCGGAACAGCTCGCATCGTCCAGCGTCATCAGGAAAGGCCAGAGATCGCCCGGGTCCTTCGGCAGATCCCGGCCCCAGTCCTCGTGGCGCTCGGCGATCTCCTTCGCCCAGACGGTCTCGGCGAGACCCTGCGCCTGCGGGAAGGCGGCGCTCCTGACGCTGATCTCCAGGCAGCTGTCGCCGGCATGGCGGTAGAAGGTCTGGAGCACGAGGGCATGCATGCAGCACCGCGACGAAGGCGACGTCGGGATGCTGGGCGAGCCGGTTGCGCAAAGCGAGGGTTCGCTGTGCCGTCAGGTCGGTCACGAGCCGGTCCGGGAGCGGCCGGATCGTCTCGTCTTCGTCGTCGCTCGCCTCGGCCGGCTGCGGCGCGCCGTTGACGACGACGCCAGTGGGGCGGAGGCTGTTGACCTCGACCCGGCAGTCCGCATCGCTGCCGGCCTCTCCGTCCCCGTGGTCCGGCTGCGGCTCGTCCTCCGGCCGGATGAAGCCGCGTTCGATGCGAAGCCCGCCATTGGCGTTGAGCATGACGAAGGCGCCGGCGCGCGCCACCTCGGCGGGATCATGGACGTCCGTGCGGTCGTTCAGGGCATCGAGCTCGGCGCCGAGCTGCTCGAGCTTCCTTTCAATCTACTCGTCGTAGTCCGGAACCTCCGCATATTCGGCATCGAGCTTGTCGTATTCGGCCTTCAATGCATCATGCTTGGCCAGCTCCTCCGGCGTCATCTCGGCGGGCTCGCCATAGACGCGGCGCAGGCCGGAGGCGTGGCCGTAGGGAAAGTCGATGGCCGCCTCCACCCACTTCCAGCCCTCTGCCCTTCAGGGATTCGGCATCGGTCTTCAGCTTCGCGAGCACGAGCTTTTCGAGCAGCGCCGGATCCTGGAACCAGCCGCCGCCATCCTGCTGGAACAGATCGCGCAGGATGACGCCGCCGGCCTCCTCATAGGCTTTGGCACCGACATAGACGGCGCGGCGGTCGTCGGCCCGGACCGCCGTGTCGGTGAGCAGCCGGCGGATGTAATAGGGCTCACGGACATGGGAGCGCGAGACCGTCTCCCAGACCCTTCCTGACGGGCATGGTCGCTCGTGATCGAGAAGGCCATGACCTGGTCAAGCTTGAGCTCGCCCCTTCTCATAGAGATCGAGCAGCTTCGGCGACACCGTGGCGAGCTTCAGGCGCTGCTTCACCGTCACGGGGGGTCAGGAAGAAGCGGGCGGCGATCTCCTCCTCGTCGAGCCCCTGGTCGTGCAGGATCTTGAAGGCACGGAACTGATCGAGCGGGTGCAGGTCCTCGCGCCGGAGGTTCTCGACCAGGGAATCCTCCTCGGCGGAGGTGTCGCTGGTGCGCTTGACGATGCAGGGCGCCGGCGCGGTCTTCATCATGCGCTTCTGCGCGACGAGAAGGCCGAGCGCGAGCAGGCGCCGACCGCCGGCAGGGACCTCGAACCGGCCGGTCTCCTCGCCGTCCGCCGTGCGCTCGGGCCGGACATTGAGGCTCTGCAGTAGTCCCCGGCGCGCGATGTCCTCGGCAAGCTGCTCGATCGACACCCCGTTCCTCACCTGCCGCACATTGCTCTGGCTCAGAACAAGCTTGTCATAAGGGATGGTCTCGGCCTCGCTCAACGCGATCTTCTGTGGGGCCTTCGCCATGTGGGTTCTCCATGACGGGGCGGCCCGGAGCCTCTCTCCGAACCTCCTCACCCGTCGCGGAGTCCCCCGCCCTCCTCTGCCTCTCGCCGACGCGCCGCGCAGCCGGCGGCCGCCTTCCGGACGCGGCGCTTGCACGCGAGCGCTACACGTACTATTTCACGTATCAATCGAGGAGGCCGACCATGTCGCAGCCGGAGTATAAGGGATCGATCACGACGACGGGCCGCTCGGAAGCGCTGCGGCTCGACAAGGCGCTCTTCAAGGCGCATCCGGAGTTTCGTCAGCGGGCGAAGATCCGCGCCCAGGTCATCGGGCCCGGCAGCCTCCTGGTGACGCTCGACCCCAATGGGGAGGAAGAGACGCGCGACGGTGTGGAACGCGATCCGGTCGTTGCCGCCTATCTCTCCTTTCTCGAACGCGACATGGGCGAGCATCCGGAGGGCCTGCGCCCCTTCACCGAGGCCGACATCGCCCGTCTGCAGGCCCTCACCGGCAACGTCGAGGTGACCGACGACGATGTGATCCCGGACAACGTGACCCTGTGACATCGACCGGCGACGCCTTTGCCGAGCGGCGCGGCTGGAAGCTTTTCCGGGCGCGGGCGTTTTCGGAAGCCCTGGACGGCCTTGAGGCGGAGTTGGTGCGTCTGGCGGCCGAGCGGCCGGACGATGCCTCCAGCCATCCCAAGGCGAAGCTGCTGGCGCGGATTCTCAATCTCATCCTCGATGAGATTCCCCGCGATCCCAATGCAGCGACCTATCAGCTCGGGAACACGCTCGGCCCGTCACATCTCCACTGGCGCCGGGCGAAATTCCTGCAGAGGTTTCGCCTGTTCTTCCGGTTCGACAGCGCCAGCCGCATCATCATCTACGCCTGGGTGAACGACGAGAACACGCTTCGCAAGGCAGGCTCACGGAGCGATCCCTACGCGGTCTTCCTGCGCCGCTTGAACGACGGCAATCCTCCAGATGGGTGGGATGATCTTCTCGCCGATGCGAAGCAGACCTCCCGGAGGAAACCCAGATAGGAGGGCGCGACAGGGTGCCTTCGCACCTGTCCGTGGATCCGCATGCATGGGCATGCGCGCCTTGGGCCGGTGATCGACGTGGCGCGTCAGCTGTCGGGTTCTTTGATCTCCACCTCGCCCCGGTTGCGAAGCGCCTCGGGCATGCGCGCGCGCCTGCCGATCGACCGTCGCCGTCGCGCCGGTCGGCCGGGTACGGTCATGGCGCTCAGGGGCGCAGGACGAGGCGGGAGAGCTCGACCGCATCGTTCCGCGAGAAGCCGGCGACGGTTTCGCGAATGAGGCGGTCGGTCGCCGTCACCCCGACCAGCGTGCCGTCACGGACGAGGCCGTGCGACCAACCGGAGTTCGGCCGGCGGACCTCGCCCATGCGATGTCCCCAGCGGACAAGGCAGTCGTTCAGTTCGGCGCGGGTGATCGCGATGAAACGCACGTCCATGTTCCGGGGGTCAGACACCGCACATCCCCTCGCAGTCATTGCCGAACAGATCGCCCTGATAGTCGCCGGCCCCGTCGTTCGCTCCAAGGACAGCAGCCCGCAGCCAGCCGATACGCTCAATCAGGTGATTTTCGCGATGAAGAGGATGCATTGTCGTGCCTTCTGGGGGAGTCATGTACTGGCGCGTAAATTGAATTGGCAGGTGCCTTTGCACCCTCCGGGGCCAGGAGCCGTGCAGAGTTCATTAGGAAGGCCAGCTCCGAACCCACATGGATGACCGCAGCCAGCAGCGGGTTGAGATAGCCGAAGGCGGCGAGGCCGATGCCCACGGCGTCCACCATCAGGGTGCCGGAGAAGTTCTGCCAGATGATGGCGCGGGTCTTGCGGGCGATCCGCAGCGTTTCGACCAGTTTGAACAGATCGTTGCCAATCAGTACGATGTCAGCGCTTTCCTGGGCAATGTCGGTGCCTGAACCCATGGCAATGCCCAGGCTCGCTGCGGTCAACGCGGGGGCATCATTGACCCCGTCGCCCACCATGGCAACACTGCGACCATCGGCCACTAAAGCCTGAACTCGCGTCAGCTTGTCCTCTGGCAGCATGTCGGCGACCACTTCGCCAATTCCGAGGTTGCGGCCTACATGCTGGGCAACCGCCTTGGTATCGCCGGTGAGCAGCACCGTGCGCACCCCCATGGCGTGCAGCGCGGCCATGGCCGCGCTCGCCTCCGGGCGCAGCGGATCGGCGACGATGATCTGGCCCACATAGCGCCCGTCCGCCGCCACCACGATGTCGGAACCGACATGATTCTCAGTCCGGGCGGGAACAGTGATGCCTGCGTCAGACAAGAGTTTGCGGTTGCCCACCAGCACCGCACGGCCTTCCACATCGGCAGAGATGCCACGGGCCACCGTATAAAGGAAGGCGTTGGCCTCGGGCACCGCGAGCCCCCGCCGCTCTGCCTCCACCACCACGGCCCGACCGAGCGGATGCTCCGAGCGCAGTTCCGCTGCCGCAGCGAGCCGCAGAAGGTCGGCCGCATCCCCGCCTTCCGCGCATTCGAGCGCGGTGACCCTGGGCTCGCCCATGGTGAGGGTGCCGGTCTTGTCAAGCACCACCGTATCGATCCGGCCCAGGGTCTCCAGATGGATGCCGCCCTTGATGATGGAGCCGAGCTTCGCCGCCCGGCCGATGCCACCGAGGATGGCCAGCGGGGTTCCCGCCGCGATGCCACAGGCGCCGGCGACGATGATGACCGAGATGGTGTCGCGAATGTTCTGCGTCAGCAGATATGTCAGCATTGCGGCGGCGAAGGCCACATAGACCAAATACCCGGCCAATCGATCGGCCAGCTTCTGCACCGGTGCTCGAGTCTGTTCGGCCGCCTCGACGGCATCGATGATGCGGCCATAGCTTGTGTCGCGCCCCACCCGCTCGACGCGGATCTCCAGGACCCCCATCTGGTTGATGGAGCCGGCGAACGCTGGCGCACCTTCGGCCTTTTCCGCCGGCATGGATTCACCGGTGATGCGCGACTGGTCCACATAGGAATGGCCACCGACGACCTCGCCGTCCACCGGGATCTTCTCCCCCGGAATCACCAGCACCAAGTCGTCAGCAACTACCTGCTCCAGCGCCAAAATAAGGACTCCGCCATCCCGCCGCACCCGAGCGGTCTTGGGCACGAAGTCCACCAGATCGCCGATGGCGCTGCGTCCGCGCGCCACTGTGAGATGCTCCAGTTCCTCCGCCACCAGAACGAACACCGTGACCACCAGAGCCGTGAAGATCTCGGCGACGGCAGCGGCAGCGAGGATGGCGATGCTCATGGAGAGTTCCATGGTCATCCGGCGGGCCATCAGATTCCGCACAGCTTCGCTCAAGATCGGCCAGGAGGCAAAAGCCAAGGCGACGAGACCGACGACGCTGACGGAGGCAAACGGTTCGTACACCTTGAACCAAACGGCGGCGGCACCGAGCAAGGCGACAACGATCCGCACTATCGCCAAGCTGTCAAACGGCTGCTGAGTGTGTACGGGGTCACTGCATCCTTTCGACGGCACAGCGACCTCCAGTGCTCGTTCGAAGTTCGCCGTAATTTCCCGCGCAACCATGTTCCATTCCAGACTTGATCAGTCGTGCCAAATTTTAGAATTGCTCTAAACTAATTGGCCTATTGAGCGCAATGGACCAATGGTCGCCTCGGAGCGGGATCTGAAGGGCGACGTACGCCTCATGACTCAGGTCGGGATCGCTGGTCCGCCTTCCCGGAAAACAAGGCGGATGCGCGCGCCGCCCCCGTGAGCATCCTCGATCCGCATGACACCTCCGTGCAGTGTCATGATGGTGGAGACGATGGCGAGCCCCAGCCCGGCGCCGTCGGGCCGGCTCCGGTCGAGGCGTCGAAAGCGCTGCAGAACCTCGGCCCTGCGATCTTCCGGTATGCCGGGCCCGTGATCGCGCACATCGAGCTGCGGGCCGGGGCCGACGGTGACCTCCACCCGGGTGCCCGCAGGGGTGTGGGTCAGGGCGTTTTCCACCAGATTGCGCAGCGCTCGTCCGATGGCTTCGCCATGCCCGTGCACCGCCGCAGTGCCCTGGTCCATGAACGAGATGGAGTGCCCACGCACGACCGCCAGCGGGGTGAGCTCCGTCACCACCTCTCGGGCGATGGCAGCGAGATCGGCGCGCCGGTCCGGGTCAAGCTCCAGCGCGGTGGCGTGGGACATGTCGAGCATCTGGTTCACCAGCCGCTTCATGCGCTGGGCATCCACCTCCAGCTTGGCTTTCTCCGGGCTGTCCGGCAGCTTGCCGATGGAGAGCATCATCACGGCGAGCGGCGTACGCAGCTCATGGGCGGCGTCGCCGGCGAAATCCTTCAGTGCGCGTACCGAGCGCTCGATGCGCTCCAGCATGGCATTCACCGCGCTCACCAGCGCCGCAACCTCCCGGGAGGAGGCCTCCGCCTCTATGCGGGTCTCAACCTGGGCGGGGTCGATGGCGTTGATCGCGGTGATGGTCCTTTGCAGGGGACGCAAGGTCGATCGCACCACGGAGAAGTTGAACAACAAGAACATCAAAGACAGCAGCAGCAGCGGAAAGATCACGTGAAAGCGGATCTCATTGAAGATCACCGGCACGAACGGCTGGAAGCCGTGGCCGGAGATGGCCACCGTGATCCAGAACGGATGCTGCCCCACCGCGACCCGGCGGGTGCCGCTCAGCAGGAAGCGATCCCCCCAGCTTTCCCGCTGGGTGCGGATCACCAGGAATGAGGCGGGCGGCTCGTCAGCGATCTTCAGGTCGCCGTCATTAAAGCGGGCGATAACGCCGCCGCCGCGCTCATGGATCAGGAATGCGCGCCGCGTTCCCGCCGCGGTTGGCTGGCGCAGCGCTTCGGGTACGGCACCATTGGCCTGCATTTGAGGGATGTCGCCGGCGATGCGGTCTGCCTCGGCGGTCACCAGCAGTTGGTCAAGCTCGTTGGAATTGCGGACATACATCCACACCACGGCCGCCAGCTCGACAACCAGGAACACGAGCCCCACCAACGCCAGGCGGACCGAAAGGCGGAAGAAAAGCGTGCGGGGCGTGCCGGAAGCCGGGCCGTGCGTCATCGCGGGGCACCCCGTTCCACCTGTCCTGCCTGCGCAGCCGGTGCGAGCATGTAGCCAATGCCGTGGGCCGTATGCAGGACCACCCGCGCTTTCTCGGCGACCAGGCGTCGCCGCAGGCGGGAAACCACCGCCTCCAAAGCATTGGGCGAGACCTCGCTGGAAAGGGCATACATGGTGTCCTCGAGGCTGGCCTTGCTGACCACATGGCCGGCGCGGCGCATCAGGCGTTCCAGCAGGTCGCACTCGCGCGGCGGCACGTGGATCACCTGGCCGGAAATCCGCACCTCCCGCGCGATGGTATCGAAGTCGAGGTTCTCGACGTTCAAGGTCGTGCCGAGGCAAGCGCCGGGGCGGCGCAGCAGGGCACGGCAGCGGGCCGCCAGCTCGGGCATGTCGAAGGGTTTCACCAGATAGTCGTCTGCGCCCGAATCCAGACCTCCCACCCGGTCGCCAAGGCCGTTGCGGGCGGTGATCACAAGGATCGGCGTCGTGTTCCCCGCGCGCCGCACGGCGCGGACGAAATCGATCCCGTCCCCGTCCGGCATGCCGAGATCGATGAGGAAGAGGTCGTATCGGTCGACGGCCACGCTCTCGCGCGCGGCACTCAAGCTGCCGAAGCGCTCGAGCACGAAGCCCTCCGCTTCCAGACCTTCCGCGATCAGGCTCGCGAGGCGGGGATTATCCTCGGCAAGCAGGACCCGCATGGTCGATGTCCGTTCCAGACGCGCGGCGTTTGCGCCCCGTAATCATGGCGAGAGGCAGGTTTTCCCGGTGCGCCACGCTCTCGGTGATAGCCGCGAGCACGTGCACTGCCGCCAGGGCGAGAATAAGATAAGCTGTAATCTCGTGCGCCTCCTGCACCCATTCCACGCCCCAGAAGGTGTCGAGGGATTGCATCCACCCGGTGAGGCTGGTGAGCGCGATGAGGCACATGAGCGCCAGCGCCATGGCTCCGCCCGCCGGGTTATGCCCCACATACCGCCGGTCGCGGCGGGCGACGACGGCGCGCAGGTGGGACAGGACGGCCCATGGCGAGGTGACAAAATTAGAGAAACGGGCGTGACGGCTGCCTATGATACCCCACACGATCCGCACGACCAGTGCCGCGGCGACGACATACCCGACATAGCGATGGGCACTCTTGCCGCCCTCCAGCGCAAAGCTGTTCAAAATGATGCCCAGCACCACCGTCCAGTGGAAGAGTCGCACCAGTGGATCCCACACCGCTACAGTGTCCGGGCCCGCACCCCCGGGGCCAGCTGCGGTGCGAGAGGTGGCGGGCGCTTGATATGGCGAGGACATGACTCAGTCCACGTTATTCTCGACGATCTCGCCGGTCACCGGGTTGAAATAGACCTCCGCTTTCTTACCATCCTTGTTGTAGCCATAGATCTCGTAGCATCCTGACGTCGTCTTCTTGAACACCTTGATATTCTTGAAGCCCATCTCGGCAATCTTCTGCTTCATGGTCTCCTCACTCAGCCACTTCTCCTGTGGCTCCTTGGTGCAGGTGGGACTGGCCAGGGCGGCGGAGGAGAGGAGGCACAGGCCGGCGGCGGTGGTCAGCAGCACATCGCGAAACATTGGCTTCTCCTCACTCTGGGTGACGGGCCAAGGCCGCGCCTCCCTCGCTGCCTTCTGTTAAGGGGCGCTGCTGACAAAAGCCTGACGAAAGGGCGAGGCGAACTGAATACAATGATACCAATGGCTGATCCGTCGGCTACTTGTCGTCGTCAGGACTTGGTCAGGTCGCGCGCCTATCGAAGAAGCCGCCGCTCCGCTGGGCGACACTTTGATTTCCTGGGAGACCGATCCATGACAATCATTCGCAACCTTCTCGTCGCAGGTGCGCTCGTCGGCGCCTCACTCGCCGGCGCCCCTGCCTTTGCGGCTGAGACGCTGAACCCGCAGACTCAGAAAAATCTGGACGCGGCCATGCATGGTGAAGCCTTCGCGAACCTGAAGTACCAGGCGTATGCTGAGCACGCGCGCAAGAGCGGCCATCCTGAGATCGCAAAGCTGTTCGACGAGAGCGCGAACGTGGAAGCCAATGAGCATTTTGCCCGCGAGGCCGATGCCCTTGGCCTCGCCAAGACCGACGAGGCCAACCTGCTCGACGCCATGGCGGGTGAGCACTACGAGAACACCGAGATGTACGTGAATTTCGCCAAGCAGGCGAATGCGGTGGGGGACAAAAAGGTCGCGGAACTGTTCCGGCAGATCGCGGCGGATGAAGGCGACCACTACGCGGCCTACAAAGCCGCGGCCGAGAAGCTGCGCGCTGGAAAGTGAACCAATTGAGCGGCGTCATATATCATGGCGCCGCTCGCATAAATTATCATCAATATATAATAGCATATTGAGACGGCTTCATTTATTTGAAGGATAGATTTAAATACCGCTGCCTGCGAAGGCCTCTGCAATCCACACCTCCTGACGAACGCAACACGCCGCTCGGAGCAAGATCAATACGGAACAGCACGTCGGCGGCCTTGAGCGGGGCGTTCGGCGCGACCGGCACCTCGCTCGGCACGATCGCTACCGATCGGCGCCCGGCCGCCGCCCGACTTGCCATCGGCGTCGGAGCCGCTTGATCATCGCTGATCCTTCATATCTCGGTGCCGGCCACTGGCCGCTCCGCCAACGCAAAACTCTGAAGCTTTCGGGCTTTATTGCAATCGGCGTCCGCCGTGGTGATGACTGCCAAGAACGCTGCCCTGACGATCTCTTTCCGTGTGGCGTCAGGGAATTCCTGTCGCACCGCATCAAACAGCTGCTTCGGACTAAGGTCAGGCGCAGCCAACCGAACCAGCACGGCACAAATCTCCTGAGCGCGTTTCGTGACCATGAGAGACGCATCCTTCAACATCATGCAACGATGCTCGATGGCATGCAGAATGCCTTCCGCGCCGGCCGGGTGCAATGACCGCTTTCGCGAGGTCGGGCGCGTGTCTCGTCCGATGCAAGTGGCGCACACCTGAATCGGGCTCGGCGCAGCGCCTTCGGCAGCTAACAATCACTTTAGCACTTTCCGCACGGATTTCACTGCTTGAAATCGTGCGCGCGTGCGCTCGTCGGCGCCGGGACCTGGCCTGAAACGCAGATCGTCCGGGCCGACCTCCGCGCCATCGCTGTCGACCAGCTTGACCCTGGGCAACCGGCGACCACGTTGGTCCGTCACCACCACAGGAGGGCGGTTCTCGGAGGCGAATTGGTCGCCCCATTGCTGAAGGGCGACCAATGCCGGAGCAAGCGCGCGGCCCTTCTCCGTCAGGCTATAGATCGGGCGCGCCAACGCGCCGCCTCGCAGCAAGACCCCAGCCGCACAGAGGCGCTCAAGCCGATCCGACAGAGTATTTCGCGCCATGCCGAGGCTGCGCTGAAACTCGGAAAACCTCTGCGCCCCCAGGAACGCATCGCGAATGATGAGGAGTGTCCACCAGTCGCCCACGTCATTGAGCGCGCGGGCGAGCGAGCAGTTGAACGTCGCGAGACCGGTCTTTCCTGGCATGGTTGCAGGTCGGAATTATTGCAGTTATAGTCTCAGTCTGCAACTATTTGAAAATTCGGACAAGCGCCATGACCGAAAGCGGGCAGGTCGAGATGAAAGACGCCGCAAGCGCCGCGATCCGGATTGGCGGTGCCGGGGTGGCGCTCGGAGCAGTTATGATCGCCGTCGTCAGCGGGCTCTATGCGGCGTCGCCCACGGCGGCGGCGATGCCCGTGGTGACGGCGCGGCTACCGGAGGCGCTCGAAGCCCTGAGAGCGAGCGACGGCATGCAACTGTGGTGGATTGGCGTGATGGGCTTGACGGGGGACGTCATCTTCGCTGCGGCCGCGATGATGGTCGCCTTTGGTCTCGTATTGCGCGGGCAGCCGATCAAGGCGGCGGGATGGCTCGGGATCGCGCTCAGCAACATTATCTTCGTCGGTGTAGACGCGCTCGTTGGGCGAACCTTGGTGATGGCCGCTTCGAGCGGCACTTCGGAGGCCGGGTTTGTCGCGGCCAAGAGTTTCTCCGATGCTCTGTTCATTTCTGGAACCTTCGCCTTCGGAGCAGGGGCATTGCTCCTGTTCGGGCCAGCGCTGATCCCGAGTGGGACGTTTTCATCGCGCGCGATCTCGTTCCTCGGAATCGCCGTCGGATTGGTTGGTGTAGGTGCCGCGCTGATCTGCCTGTTCGGCGTCGACGCCGGCCAACTGCTCGGTCTTGCGATCGCCGCGGGCTCGGCAATCTTTCTGATTGTCGGCATGCGTGCGGCGAAAGACGCCCTTGCCTAAGAGGCGATCTATCCCGCCTATTTCATCGATTCCGAGGGCGGCCGCTCGGACACCTCGAAGAACCGCCTATAAGGACGGTTCGGAAGGCGTTTTGAGGATGCAGGCGCCTCTTGCCGGATCAATCGTCGGTCAGGTGCGGTGTGGTGAGGGGGCGCGAGGGCCCCTTCCCGGGCCTCTCTCAGGTCGCCACCGGCCGGGTTTCGATCCACAGGAAGCGCTTGAGGTTGTAGGTGAGGTTGGCGAGCCCGATCTTGGTCCGGGCGCGGGCCAGACCGATGGTGCGCACGAACAGGCCGAAGCGGTGCTTCTGGGCTGCAAACACCGTCTCGACCGCCGAGCGGACCTTGGACCGGGCGCGATTGGCCTTGCGCTGCGGGGCGAGGATAGCGGGCCACCCGACCGGGCGCAGAAGAACTTCACCGATCCCGACAGCCACATCCTGCCGACGCGAGACGGTTTCATCCAGGGCTACAATGGTCAGATCATCGTGGCGCATCGGCTCGTGACCACCTCGGCCGACTATCGCGCGCTCGTGCCGCTCGTGGACGACGTCTCCAGCCATGGACCACTATGTCGGGATCGATGTGTCGTTGGAACGTAACCGTCATCTTCAGGCCACGTTGCACAGGGTGGGCTGTGCTGGGTAGGCCCATGGGATGAGGTCGTCGATGCGGCTGTTGGGATGGCCGTTGACGATGCGGGTGATCACGTCCGCGAGGTACCTGGGGGTCGATGCCGTTGAGCTTGCAGGTCTCGACCAGCGAAGCGATGACGGCCCAGTGCTCGGCGCCGCGACCGGAGCCTGCGAAGAGGGCATTCTTCCGGGTGAGGGCGAGGGGCCGGATCGAGCGCTCGACGATGTTGTTGTTCAGCTCGATGCGACCGTCGTCGAGGAACAGGGTCAGGCCCTCCCAGCGCGAGAGGGCGTAGCGGATCGCCTCGCGAGCTTGGTATTCTGGCTGATCAGCGCCAGCTTCGCCCGCAGCCACGGCTCGAGGGCCTCGATGATCGGCCTGCTCTTCTCTTGGCGCGTGGCCCGGCGCTCATCCGGGGGCCGGCCCCGGATCGAGGCTTCGACGCGATAGAGCTCGGCGATGCGCTGGAGGGCCACCGGACGCGTCGCCACCATGACCCGGACCGAGAGCCGGTCGGGCTGATCACGATCTTCCCTTCAGCGAGCCGAGCACCGCCGCGATGGTGGCCGGCAAGGCCCCGTTCTCGATCGTCACCCTGTCCATGACGACAATGTCCCCGGTCCTCAGCGCGGGCACGAGCACCTGCTCCACATAGGCGCGAAAGCATTGGCCGTTGATCGGGACGTCGAAGACGCAGGGTGCGATGAGGGCGTCGGTGCGCAGGGCGCCGAGGAAGGTCAGGGTCTTCCAATGGCCGTGTGGTGCGAAGCCTTTGAGGCGCCGGCCCTTTTGTCCCCACCCGTAGAGCGGGGCCATGTTGGTCTTGATCCAGGTCTCGTCGATGAAGACGAGCTTGTGCGGATCGAGCCTGTTCTGCCGTGAGCGCCAGTGCTGGCGGCGGCGTGCGACGTCGGCTCTGGCCTGCTCAAGGGCGAACAGCGTTTTTTTTAAAGCGCAGTCCCTCGCGGCGCAGGAACCGCCAGATCGCATCATGGGAGACGGCGACCCCGTGTGCCGCCAGTTCCGCCTTCAGGCCGTGCAACGTCAGATGCGGGCTCTGCTCGAGCCGCTCGACGATGAAGGCACGATTGGGTTCCAGCACCCGCCTGCGATGGCCGCCCATCTGTCCCGGCGCCACCGAGCCGGTGGCACGATGGCGCTGCGCCCACTTCACCACCGAAGCGACTGAGACCCCAAACCGGGCCGCCACCGCACGGCTCGTCTCACCCGCGAGCACCGCTGCAACCACGCGTTCGCGCAAATCATTCGAGAGAGATCGCGCCATCCCATGCTGGCCTCCGCCCAGACAGCATCTTGAATCACGATCCCGTCCCAAAGGGAATCTGGAGGGTTCTGTGAGGTCGCGCGGCACCGGCGGCAGGGTTAGGCGCGGTGCGCGACCTCATTGAAGCCGGATTGAACGAGGCCGTCGCCACCGTTGGTGGTGTGCCCCCTGAGACCACGCCCTGTTGTGTCGGGATCCCTGGCCAGTGACGTGAAGGATCTGCATCAGACGAAGAGTGTGGCACGGTTCCTGCCCATAGGGGAAAGTAGTTGTTGCTTTGTCAGCGGTTTCAATGCGTTATCGGGCATTGCCATATTCCCGCCATAATCTATCACGCTCACCTCTAGCAACCGGACCCGCCCGATCGAGCTGAGCCCGCGTCGGCCGTCCCCCGCTCAGCGCCGATCTTCAATTCATCGGCCAGCATGGGCCAGCACACCCTTCACCTCATCACCATGCCTCAGCAAATGGAAATTTCCCGACGCAGTCGGCTTCGTTCAATCCACACCGATTCAATCAAGAGCGGAAACGCTCTAAACAGTTGCTGCGGTGACAAGGCATGGCGCCGCGCCGCGGCACTCACCGTGGCTCCAGGCTCGAAGCTCTCGGCGACAATCCGCGCCTTCTCCTCGGGAGCCCACTCCCGGCGCCGCCCCGCACCGGTGAAAACCTCGAACCGTCGGACCGGCTCCTCAGCGCTCGATTTAAGCGTAAGCTCTGAAATCGTCATATGTCCAAGCCCTCCAGGCTCGGAACATCATCCTCTCAGCCTCGCCGGCGAAAGGTGGGGTCAGGGCACCGCTTACGTTGGAACAGAGCAGCGTGTGCGTGATCGGCGCCACGGGTCGGATCGTGCGGGAGGCGAAAGTGGCGAGTGAGCCGGACGCGCTGATCGCTTTTCTGGCCGGGCTCAGCTTGCCGCTGGCGCGCATCGGCCTGGAGGCCGGGCCCTTGTCGCAGTGGCTGCATGCGGCCCTGGGGGCTGCCGGGTACGAGGCTGTGCTGCTCGAGACCCGCCATGTGAAGGCGGCTCTGTTGGCGATGATCGTGAAGACGGATCGTCGGGATGCGCGCGGCATCGCGCAGCTGCTGCGGATGGGCTGGTTCCGGCCGGTGCACTGCAAGTCGGCGCCGGCTCAGGAGGTGCGGGCACTCCTGGTCGCGCGCACGCAGCTGCAGGCGAAGATGCGTGATGTGGAGCTGTGCCTGCGCGGTCTTCTGCGTGGCTTCGGCCTCAAGGTCGGGGAGATCAGCAAGGGGCAGTTCGCGGCGCGGGTGCGCACGCTGGTGGCGGGCCATGTGATGCTGGAGCGGATCGCCGAGGCCATGCTGCAGGCGCGCGAGGCGCTCAGGGTGGAGTTCGCCAGACTGCACCGGGCCATGCTGACGATCGTGCGCGGCAATGAGGTTTGCCGGCAGCTGATGACGGTGCCGGGGGTGGGAGCGCTGATCGCCGCGACCTTCACCTCGGGCGTGGACGACCCGGCGCGGTTTGCCCGCTCCAAAGGGGTCGGGGCGCATTTCGGACTGACCCCCAGGAAGTATCAGTCGGGCGAAACGGACATCATGGGTGCCGACGCGGTGCGCGATCAGCTCGTTGGTAGCGATGATCCTCGGGCGTGTGAAGGGCTTGGCGCGCATCGGCTCATGGCTCGATATGGAGCGGTGGATCACGGAAGGGGTCGAGCAGGCGCACGCCGCGGCCCTCAAAGTCTTTGGTGTTGCGGGTGACGAGGACAAGACCGTGAACCCGGGCGGTTGCCGCGAGCGCCATGTCCCAGCGATCCTTGTTCTTGGCGCCGAGCATTCGCGTCCATTCCTCCACGACCGCTGCGTCGACGGGAATGATCCGATCGGCGAAGGTCTTTTCGAGCACCGCGATGGCCTTGAGCAAGACCGCCGCCCTATCCGGGTCGCGGCGCTTCAACGTTTCCGCGCCGCGGCGTTTCTCGAACAGGGTCGCGACGCTCAGCCTGAGATCCGCATCGTCGACGGTGGCGAGCCACTTGCGGACACTCGCATTGCCCCGCGCACCGAATTCGCGGAGCACATTCTCGTCGATCAGATAGGCAGTCACGGATTCCTGCGCGGCGCGATCTCGGCCGCCGGCGACTCTTCGTCGAATGTGCCGAGGTCGGCCAATGCAGCGAGCGCACGCTTCAGGCTCTGGGCGGGATAGGGCCGCCCGCGCTTGGGATAGGCCTTCGCGTATTCGATCGCGGACGCCACCTGCTCCGGGGTCAGCGATGGAAAGTCCGCCACGATCTCCGCGACAGACTGCGTGCGGGCCAGGGCCGCCACCATGTGAACGGGAATGGTAGTGCCCTTGATGAGCGGGTCGCCCCCGTCGTCGGCCTTCACCCAGCGGCGGAGCTCCTCGAGGCGTCGGAGCCGGCCTTTGAGGTCGGCGTCGACCTTGCCCAGATCGAGCACGAGCTCTCCGAGCGAGACGCGATGGACGTCGGCGGAAAGCTGACGGATTGCCTCGTAGAGGCGACGACGCCCGGCGGGCGTCAGATCCTTTTCGAGCCGGTCGGCAACCAGGAGGAAGCGCATCTCCGCGGGTCCGAGCAGGCGCTGGACGGCGCTGCCCACCCGGCGCTGGCGCGCGCGGATCACACCCGTATCGACCGCTTTGTTGAGCGCGGTGGTCGACCGGTTGAGAACATAGCCGGCCTCGGTCAGCGTGAGCGCTTGGGCGACGGACATGCGCACCTCCTGTTTCTAACTCACCCCTAAGATAGGGATCAATTGAGAGGAGCGCAAGGCCCGTGGGATCGCGTCGGTCTTTGTCGCTTGCCGCGTCCAGGATGGAAGGGCTATTCTGCGGGTTGTGTGCAGTTCCTTCGGCAAATTGACGTCCTTCACCGCCCAATGCGAGTGATTCATCTCCCAGTTGGCAATGTCGAGTTCGAAGGTCAGCGCGTCGGCAGCGGTCAGGAACGGATCGACCGGAATAATCTCGTATTCGATGCGCACCTGCCCGCGGCGTGCTGCCACTTCGCGGATTACGCCGAATTTTGGGGGCGAGATCACGTGCGGCTTCGTAGGCGAATATGCAAGGAAGCCGCTTTAGTTCCGAAACCGCAGCCTCGTCGAGTCCGCCGAAGCGTTCGGCCAGCGCATTGTCCGTGTATTCGCGGACGCATCGACTGAGGTCGAGGAGACAAGGCTGTCCTACCCATTCTTCCTCCGACCCGGAAACTAATAGATTATACATTCTCTGTGCCCGTGACGAGGGTAGATCGGCTCATGGAAGCAGGCCTATCTCGGTGAGGAAAGCCGCCAACGCCGCTTCCACCGCTGCTGCACGCCGGACCTCGGCAAGGCCGATGCGGCGGGCCAGGAGGAGCTTCGTCATCGGCTTTCTGTATTGCGGCCAGGCCGCCTGCAGAGCGACACCCGCTCCATTTGTTGTCGGTGGCCGGTGTTGGGCGAAGCCTTCGAGGTGGCGCAGCAGAAACGCCTCATGGCAGGTCTCCTGCCAGATGATCCGAATGCCGAGTTGCTGAGCGAGGCGTTCCGTCTCGTTCCGACGCTGGGCGTCGCCATCGACCTGGTCGGAATCCATCAGCACGGCCTTGCGCGCGAACTCCGACCGGCGCTGACGCCGGCGCGCGATCTCCTGATCGGCACGGCGTAGACGAGCGAGCGGATCGCCTGCGCCGGGATTGAGGTTGACGACTTCAAGATGCACGGCAACATCGGCGGCGTGCAGCAAATCATTGAGGAACTGCCCGTAGCCCTGCTCGGATTCGCCCTCGCAGCCGAGAAAGATAGGCGTCCGCTGGGCTATGGCTGGTCGACGTCTCCTCATCCCACCTGCGGGACCGCCCCGTAAACACCGCCAAGATACTTCTTGTAGAGATTGTCGGTTCGACGCACCGCACCGACATCCATCAGACTGTACACTTGCGACCGACCGCAGCTGTCCTTGTCGCAGAATACCACTTCTTCCTTTGTCAGATCATCCAGCAGCGACGCTGAATGGCATGACATCCAGAGCTGGGCGTTGTGGGGATTGCGGTCTGGATCATAGAACCACCGAACGATCTCCGGCAGGATGAGCGGGTGGATCGACTGGTCAAGCTCGTCGATGACCGCGACACCGCCCCGCTGAAGCGCCAGGAGGATCAGCGGGAAGATGCGGATGAATGAGCGCGTGCCGTGACTCTCCAGGCCCCAGGGCATGTCGACATGCAGGCCCTGATGCTTGAACAGCGCCAAAGGGCCGGTCGCCACCTGGACGATGTGCATCTCCTCGACGCCGATGTCGATGCGCTGAAGCTCGCGATTGAGCGCGGCGACCGCATCCGGGCTCTGTGCAAAATACTGGATGGCAGCCTGGTCGCCTGGATCCGTCCGGTCGATCAGGATGTTCCGGAATACGGCAGCCGCAGCCTCAGAAAGCACCTTGGAGGCTTGGTGCTCGAATAGCGCCAGGGTCGAAACGACGCTCGCATCTTCGCGGATCTTGTCGACCACCTGCGAGAAGCCGGCGAGCGGAAACATCTTCGAACCGTGCACGGAGCGATCAGCGCCGCGCTCAAAGACGCGTTGCCATTTGCCTTGTCCCTTTCGCTTCATCCGCAATGCCTCATGGCTGACGGTGCGGATGACACCATCTTTCGGTTGAAGGTGCAGCTCATACCGCAGGGTTCCGACGTCGTCCGCCGTTGTGAGATCCTCGGCCGTGCGAGGAGAGCCCGACAGATCGAGCAGACCGCCCAGCTCGATCGCCAGGCGGATTTCGCGATTGGCTGACTCCTCGTCATTGAACCGCTCGCAGGGAAGGCCTGGTCCCTTATGCTGAAAGCTCTCCCGCAGGAACCAGCTGGCGAAGGCAAGTGCCCTCAACACGGTCGATTTGCCCGAACCATTCGGGCCAAACAGCGCGATAGCCTTCGCGACCCGCTCCTCAGAGTGGGGAAAGATCGACGCGAAACGTTCGGGAAAATCGGGGACACTCTTCGGCACCCGTAGATCCAGAATCTGCGGATCGCGGATCGAATAGAAGTTCTCGATTTCGAGGCGATACAGCATACAAGCACAAATAGCGCAATCTCTGCCGATTTTCAACAACAATCCGCCGATCTCTGGCTTTAAGGCATGCAGGATGCGCTCTGAACACACCAGATCGTCACGACGGCGTCGCAGCTTCGGTACGCTTTGGAGAGCGCAAGCTCGAACGCGGCGCCGAGTACGTCCCAATCAGAAGGGGAAGAGAGAGGCGTCTATCCGTGGACCATCGTGCGCATGGAAGACCGAACCCTGTATCTTGCGTGCCTGGAAACGGCGAGCGTTGAAATGAACGTCAGGCCGTTTGCGGCCTTCCTTGCCGAGCGGGTGCAGTGGTCGCTTGAAAAGGCGGGCAGAAAACCGGTGAGCCGGCCAGCGAGGTAGTAGATCGTGTCGGCGCTCCACCCGGCGGACGCCGGTCTTGACTGCGTCACTTTAGTAATCGAATATCGATATCGAAAGTCGATATTGTCTAAGCTGGAAGGGTGGATGGAGCATCAGGAGCTTCTATCTGGCCTCGTTCGCCTGCACATCCTCCATCATGCGGTGGAAGGCGAGGTCTATGGCCAGTGGATGATCGAGGAACTCGCCCGCCATCGCTACCGGCTGAGCCCGGGGACCCTTTACCCGATGCTCCATGCCATGGAGCGCAAGGGCTATCTCGCCGTGCGGGAAGAGCGGCACGGACGTGCCCTGCGCCGCCTCTACCGCGCGACGCCGCTCGGCCGCGAGGCCCTGGAGATGGCGCGGCAGAAGGTGCGCGAGCTCTTCAAGGAAATGCGGCCCGACCCACCAGCGGGATCCACGAAGCCATGAGCCGGGAAACATGAGCGGGGGAAACATGAGCCGGGACGACGTCGCCGACGCCGCCATTCTAGCACCTCCGACGCGGGGCACGCCGATCGAGGTCCTCCTCGCCTTCCTGAAGCTCGGCTTCACCTGCTTCGGGGGGCCGATCGCCCATCTCGGCTATTTCCGGGACGAACTGGTGGTGCGCCGCCGCTGGCTCGATGACGAGGCCTATGCCGATCTCGTGGCCCTGTGCCAGTTCCTGCCGGGCCCCGCCTCCAGCCAGCTGGGCTTCGCGCTGGGACTGATCCGCGGCGGCGGGCTCCTTGGCGGCATCGCCGCATGGGCCGGCTTCACCCTTCCTTCGGCCGTGGCGCTCGTAGCGGTCGCGCTGGGCGCCGCCGCCCTCGGAGGACCCGCGGCCGAAGGCGTTCCTGCACGGGTTGAAGCTCGTCGCCGTCGCGGTGGTGGCCCAGGCGGTCTGGGGCATGGTGCGCACGCTCACCCCCGATCGGTCCCGGGCCGGCATCGCCCTCGCGTGGTCGCCCTGGTGGTGTTTGCCGGCGGCGCCTTCGGACAGATCGCGGCCATTGCCGCGGGGGCGCTGGCGGGCCTGGTGCTGTGCCGCGACCCGAACGGCGTGGGACGTGGCGCGCAGGTCCCGTCCCACGCCCCGCCGGTGCCCCTGTCCTGCCGGACGGGAGTGCTGCTGCTCGCCGCCTTCGCGGCGCTGCTGGTGGTGCCGCCGATCCTGGCGCCGGCGACCGGATCCCAGGGTCTGGCGCTCTTCGACGCCTTCTACCGCACGGGAGTCTTGGTGTTCGGCGGCGGCCACGTGGTTCTGCCGCTGCTGCAAGCTGAGGTGGTGGCGCCGGGCTGGGTCACGCCCGATGACTTCCTCGCCGGCTACGGCCTCGTCCAGGCGGTGCCGGGTCCGCTCTTCACCTTCGCGGCATGGCTCGGCGCCGTGATGCGGCCGGAACCGAACGGCATCGCCGGCGCCGCCATCGCCCTCGTGGCGGTGTTCCTGCCGGGCATCCTGCTGGTGACGGGCATGCTGCCGTTCTGGGACACGCTGCGGCGCAAGAGCCCGGCCCAAGCTGCCATGCGCGGCGCGAACGCGGCCGTCGTGGGCATCCTCGGGGCCGCGCTCTACAGCCCCGTCTTCACCGGAGCGGTGTTCGCTGCCCCCGATTTCGTGGTGGCGCTGGCGGGCTTCCTGCTGCTCACCGTGTGGCGCGTCCCGCCACTCGTCGTGGTGCTTCTGCTCGCCGCGGCCGGGGGCCTGCGGCACACCTTGACCTGATACCCATCCGGGAGGTGTCCATGTTACAGGATCCGGTCATCGAGCCGTCGGCCTTGGCCTTTCTCGGCGCCTTCCATCTCCTCGACGTCCGTTCCCCGGACGCGTTCGAAAAGGGCCATGCGCCGGGCGCCATCCGCGTGCCCGTCGCGGCGTGGGAGGCGGCGGCCCGTGTCGCCGAGACCTCCCTCGATACGTCCGCCTATTGGGAAGACGCCATCTGCGGGCTCGGTCTCGATCCGGCGGTTCCAGTGGTGGTGAGCGATGACGGCCGGATGACGGACGCGGCCCGCGTCTGGTTCATCCTGCAATATTTCGGGGTGAAGGCCCTGGTCCTGAACGGCGGCGGGCCAACCCTCTCCGGGTATCCGGATCGCCTCGCCGGCATTCGCCCGGCGGTCCCCACCGCGGCGTTCCGGGCCCATCCCGGCACTGGACCGGTCGGACTCGTCAACCGCACCGAATTGAAGGGCGAGCTGGACAAGGTCCACATCCTCGACGCGCGGACCTCGGCGGAATTCAGCGGCGAGGACCTGCGCCAGAACACAAGGGGCGGGCATCTGCCCGGTGCCCGGCTTCTGCCGCATGCCGACCTCCTCGGTTCGGGCCGCCTGAAGCCGGCTGCCGACCTGCACGCGCTGCTGTCCGCCGCCGGGTTCGGCCCCGGTGACCACGTCGTCACCCATTGCGACGGCGGCGGGCGCGCGGCCCTTGCAGCCCTCGCCGCCTTGCGGGCGGGCTATGACGACGTCCGGGTACTATCTGAGCTTCGCCCACTGGGCGAAGGATGAGAGCTGCCCGATCGTGCGGGACGAACAAGGACCCGCCTGATCTGGTTCAGCGGAAACCAATGCGCGCGTGACCTCGTCGGCGCGCACGTTGATCCTGCTCAAGGCGGTCCTTTCATGCGCACCTACGATGAGGCATAGTTCGCCGGTGAGGCGATGGAGCGCATGATCAGGCTCAGATCCGCAACGGGGTGGGTGAAGGTGCTGCCAGCGATCCTGGTGGCAATGGCCATGCTGTTCGGGCCCATCGCCAGCGCCTATTCCGCGCCGTGCCACGACGACGAGGATCCGGCATACAGCGTTATGGTGGATCATCCGCACCAGATCGCCTCGCCCGATCCCGCAGATCATCATTCGGACGAGCCGACCCAACCCGCTGACCACGGAAAGTGCTGCAGCGTCTCCTGCAGCGTCTATGTGCCCGTGGCCGACGGCGCTGACCTGCACGTTCTGGATCTGACCTTTGTGCGAGAGCCCTTTGATCTCGCCAACCAGGCCGCAGACGGCCTGGCGGTCTTGCCCGGCCTCGATCCCCCGCGTTTCCAGAGCTGATAGCGGTCTCAACGCATTCCAGGCGTGAGGCGGACGCGCGAAGCGGCACCCGTTGAGGGTGCCGGCGCGTCGACGCGCCGCAAGATGCCCCGACATCAGCGTCGGCCTCGTGCCGATGGGGAAACGAGGACCTTTCCATGTATGGTCGCGACACGCTTGCCGAGCCTATGGCCGGCACGGCTGCGCTCGGGCAATCCGGACCGACGGGCACCGGAGCCTCGCAGCAAACCCGCAATGCCCAAGCGGGCGCCTTCTCCAGCGACCCCGGAACTTTCGCTCGCGATGCCCTGTCCTATGGCAGGGACGCGGCCGAGCGTTGGATCCTGTTCTGGGACACGCTTCGCCAAAGGGCCGACAACATGCTGGCGCACGAGCGCGCCGGAAAGCCGCCGCTGCTCGACTTCGACTATGAAGTCCTGCTCGATGCCCGCCGGTTTGAGCGTCCGGCAAATTATGCGCTCCTGCGCGTGACCCGCGTCGGAGATCAATGCCTGGACGATTGCCTGGACGCTGCCAAGCCGCCGGTGGTGATCCTCGATCCGCGGGCCGGCCACGGACCGGGGATCGGCGGCTTCAGGCAGGACTCCGAGGTCGGCCTCGCCCTGCATCAGGGGCATCCCGTCTATTTCGTCACCTTCTATCCCGAGCCTGCCGCAGGGCAGACGCTCGCCGACGTGCTTCACGTGCTGCGGCGGTTCGTCGAGGAGGTGTCACGCCGCCATTCCGGCGCCGCGCCCGTGCTCTACGGGAATTGCCAGGCCGGCTGGGCGGTGACGCTGCTCGCCGCGGACTGCGCGGGGCTGACGGGTCCCGTCGTTCTCAACGGGACCCCTTTGTCCTACTGGGCCGGCGAGAGCGGCATCAACCCGATGCGCATCGCGGCGGGCTTCGAGGGCGGCGCGTGGCTGACGCACTTCCTCGCCGACCTCGGGGACGGCCGCTTCGACGGCGCCTTCCTGGTGCAGAACTTCGAAGGGCTGAAGCCCGAGGCGGTGTGGGAGAAGTACGCGAACCTCTATGCCCACATGGACACGGAGCGGGAGCGGTTCCTCGCCTTCGAGCGCTGGTGGGGCGGCTACTACTTCCTGAGCCGCGAGGAGATCCTCGCCATCGTCGAGAACCTCTTCGTCGGCAACCGGCTCGAGGAGGGGCGCCTGCGCATCTGCGCGGGGTGCCACGCGGACCTCAGGCGCATCCGCAACCCGCTCGTGATCTTCGCCTCCTATGGCGACGACATCACCCCGCCCCATCAAGCGCTTGGCTGGATACCGGTCGTGTACCGGGACACCGACGACCTGAAGGCGGCGGGCCAGCGCATCGTCTATCTCGTCAACCGCCATGTCGGGCATCTCGGCATCTTCGTTTCCGCCAAGGTCGCGCGGCTCGAGCACCGGGCGATCCTGCAGAGCCTGCCGCGGATCGAGGCCCTTCCGCCCGGCCTCTACGAGATGAAGATCGACAATCCCTCGGGCGATCCCGAATGCCGCGACGGTGGCTACGCTGTCCACTTCGAGGCGCGTGAGGTCTGCGACATCCGCTTCCCCCGGCAGGACGATGCCTTCGAGCGCGTGCGCGACCTCTCCGAGCGCAACGAAGCCTTCTACAGCACTTTCGTTAGCCCCTGGGTGCAGACACTGACGACGCCATGGTCTGCGGCGCTGCTGGAGACGCTGCATCCCATGCGCACGAGCCGGCACCTCCTGTCGGAAGGCTTCCTGCCCTGGATGCACGGTGTCCGCTGGCTTGCGACGCAACTCGCTGCGGACCGGCATCCGGCCGCACCGGACAATCCCTTCAAGGTGCAGGAGGAACACATCTTCTCCCGTGTCACCGAGGCGATCGCACAGGGACGGCGCCTGCGGGACGCGGTGTGGGAGCGCGCCTTCGACGAGCTCTACAGCGGCGCGGGCAGTACCCGCCCGGTCGATATGGAACCACAGGACAGGAGCGAGAACACAAGGCCGCAAGACACACGGAGCGGTTTGGATTTCCAGGCGGCGGGCATCAGCCGCGCCGCAGCAACAAGAGGGAACTGACCATGACGACGTTTCACAATCTGATGCTCGCCAGCGCGCTGCTGCTTGCTACGCCGGGCTTCGCCGAGGACGCGCACCATCCGCCGGAGGCCCAGCCTGCTGCGCCCCAACCCACGGCGCCCTTGGCGGTCACGCCCACGCCGCAGCCGCCTCAAGCCGCCCCGGCGCCCGGTGGTCCTCAAGGCATGATGGGGATGATGGGTCAGGGCGGCATGGGCATGATGGGAGGCGGAAACACAGGGGCCGGCATGGGGATGATGGGCGGAGCCGCCGCCGGCGCCATGGGGATGGGCCAGATGATGGATCCCGGCCGGATCACAGGGCGGATCGCCTTCCTAAAGGCCGAACTGAAGATCACCGACGCCCAGCAGCCCTTGTGGAGTGCGTTCACGGAGGCGCTCAAGGCCAACCGCGCCATGATGGGCGACATGCAGGAGATGATGATGGCCGCTCAGGGCGGCGGCGCCCCGACCGTGCTGCAGCGGATCGACGGTCACGAGCGCATGCTTGTCGCCCGTCTCGAAGCGGTACGGCGCCTCAAGGCCGCGCTCGGGCCGCTCTATGCGTCGTTCGACGAGGCACAGAAGCGCACGGCGGACCAGCTCATGATGCCGGGCGGAATGGGGCCCATGTGAGCGTCGTGACCATGTGAGCGTCGAGTCCAGGTGAGGATCGAGCCCTTGGGCGGATCGGCATGAACGCGGCCGGTCCGCCTCGAGCAGGCGGGAGGATCATATGTCTTTGCATGACGACACCAGCCATATGCCGCGACCCGGCAACGACAACGGCGCACATCCCCCTCACCGGGGGTTCTGGCGCTCGCCCGGTGGCATCGTTGCCATCGGCTTTCTTCTCGCGGCGGGCTTCCTGTTGCTCTCGGAGCATCGTGCCCATGCGCTGGGATACCTGCCCTTCCTCCTGCTGCTCGCCTGCCCGCTGATGCACATGTTCATGCATCACGGCCATGGCCACCATGCGGGACACTCACGGAGCAGGCCGGGGCCGGGGCCCGAAGGGGATGTCCGATGACCGAAACGCCGGCCTACGGCCTGTGGGGCCTCGTCATCCTCAACTCGGTGGTCTTCATCCTGTTCGCCGCGAGCTTCACCCGGCTCAGGACGCCGCGGGACTGGCGCACCCTCGGGGCGTTCTCGGCCTTCGTCGTCGCCCTGTTCACCGAGATGTATGGGTTTCCGCTGACCATCTACCTCCTGTCGGGATGGCTCGGCCGGCAGTTCCCCGGCGTCGATTTCTGGTCCCACGACGCCGGTCATCTGCTCGAGACCCTGTTCGGATGGCGCGTGAATCCCCATTTCGGGCCGTTCCACATCCTCAGCACCATCCTGGTCTTCGGCGGCTTCTGGCTGCTCGCGGTGAGCTGGAACGTGCTTTATGCGGCCCAGCGCGATCATCGCCTTGCGACCGAAGGCCCGTACGCGCGGGTCCGGCATCCCCAGTACGCCGCCTTCGTCGTCATCATGTTCGGCTTCCTGCTGCAGTGGCCGACGCTGGTCACCCTCGCCATCTTCCCGATCCTGGTCTGGGTCTATGTCCGGCTGGCGCGGCAGGAGGAAGCGGCTGCCCGCGCCGAGTTTGGGCCCCTGTGGGACGATTACGCCCGTCGCGTTCCCGCCTTTCTCCCTCATATCGCAATTTCATCCCCATACGTCCCTTCCTCCGGAGACGGTCCTCATGACTGAGCATGACGCGCACGCCGGCCATCATCATCATGACCCTGTGGATCACCCGCACGCCGGGGCGGAGCGTTCGCCCGTGGAAGCGGTCAAGGACCCCGTCTGCGGGATGGAGGTGAACCCGGCCACCGCCGGGTTCCGGTCGGAATACGGCGGCAAGACCTATTTCTTCTGCTCCGCGAAATGCCACGACACATTCGAGGCGGCACCCACCGCCTATGTGGCGACGGAAGCTCAGCCGCGCCCCGCCAGGGAACAGCCGAAGGGGGTGATCTATACCTGCCCCATGCACCCCCAGATCCGGCAGGTCGGGCCCGGCAACTGCCCGATCTGCGGCATGACGCTCGAGCCGGAGGTGACGACGGGCGAGACCGGCCCCAGCGCCGAGCTTCTCGACATGACGCGGCGCTTCTGGATCGGCCTCGTCCTCGCCGTGCCGGTGCTGGCTCTGGAGATGGGCGGACACCTCACCAACCTCCACATGCTGCTCGGGGCGCAGGCGTCCAACTGGATCCAGTTCCTGCTGGCAACGCCGGTGGTGCTCTGGGCGGGATGGCCGTTCTTCACCCGCGCGTGGCAATCTCTGGTCACGCGCCGCCTCAACATGTTCACGCTGATCGCCATGGGCACGGGCGTCGCCTGGGCCTACAGCGTGGTGGCGACCTTCGCGCCGCAGATCTTCCCCGCCACCTTCCGCGCCGCCGACGGATCGGTCGCCATCTATTTCGAGGCCGCCGCCGTCATCACCGTGCTGGTGCTGCTGGGGCAGGTGCTGGAACTGCGCGCCCGCGAGCAGACCGGCGGTGCCATCCGCGCCCTGCTCGACCTCGCGCCCAAGACCGCGCGCCGCGTGCGCGACGACGGAACGGACGAGGACGTGGCCCTCGAAATCGTCACCGTCGGCGACCGCCTGCGCGTGCGCCCCGGCGAGAAGGTGCCGGTGGACGGCGAACTGGTCGAAGGGCGCAGCTCGGTGGACGAATCCATGATCACCGGCGAATCCATGCCGGTCGCCAAGGACGTCGGCGCGAAGGTCATCGGCGGCACGCTCAACCAGAGCGGCGGCTTCGTCATGCGCGCCGGCAAAGTAGGGCGCGACACCATGCTGGCGCAGATCGTCCACATGGTGGCGGAGGCGCAGCGCTCCCGCGCGCCCATCCAGCGCCTCGCCGATGAGGTCTCCGGCTGGTTCGTGCCGGTGGTGATCGCCATCGCGGTCCTCGCCTTCGCGGCGTGGGGCGTCTTCGGACCGGAGCCTCGCTTCGCCCACGGGCTGATCGCGGCCGTCGCGGTGCTCATCATCGCCTGTCCCTGTGCGCTCGGGCTGGCGACGCCCATGTCCATCATGGTGGGCGTCGGCCGCGGCGCATCCATGGGCGTGCTCATCAAGAATGCCGAGGCGCTGGAGCGGTTCGAGAAGGTGGACACGCTGGTGGTGGACAAGACCGGCACCCTGACGGAAGGCAAGCCGAAGGTGGTCGCCCTGAAGGCGGTGGCGGGCCTCGATGAGGCGGAGCTGCTCAGGCTCGCCGCGACCTTGGAACGGGCCAGCGAGCATCCGCTTGCGGCAGCCATCGTGGCCGCAGCGGAGGAGCGGGGCCTGCCTCTCGGCGAGGCCCAGGATTTCGACAGTCCCGTGGGCAAGGGCGTGACCGGGAGCGTGGACGGCCGCAAGCTCGTCATCGGTAGCCATCGCATCATGGGCGAGGCGGGGGTGGACCTTTCGGCGCTTTCGGCCGAGGCCGAGGCGCTGCGCGGCGACGGCGCCACCGTCATCTTCGTCGCCGTCGACGGGCGCGTCGGCGGCCTCATCGCCATCGCCGACCCGGTCAAGGCGACGACGCCTGCTGCCTTGGCGGCCCTCAGGGCAGCCGGGGTCCGCGTCGTCATGCTCACCGGCGACAACAGGACCACCGCGCAGGCGGTGGCGCGCAGGCTCGGCATCGACGAGGTGGAGGCGGAGGTCCTGCCGGAGAACAAGGCGCAGGTGGTTGCCCGGCTGCGCCAGGAAGGGCGGATCGTCGCCATGGCCGGCGACGGCGTGAACGATGCGCCCGCGCTTGCGGCGGCCGATGTGGGCGTCGCCATGGGAACGGGCACCGACGTGGCCATCGAGAGCGCCGGCGTGACCCTGCTGAAAGGCGATCTTCAGGGCATCGCCCGCGCCCGGCAGCTGAGTCACGCCACCATGAGCAATATCCGCCAGAACCTGTTCTTCGCCTTCATCTACAATGCGGCCGGCGTGCCGGTGGCGGCCGGGGTGCTCTATCCGGTTTTTGGCCTCCTCCTGTCACCGATCATCGCCGCGGCGGCCATGGCGCTCTCCTCGGTGAGCGTCATCACCAATGCCCTGCGCCTGCGCCGTGCATCACTCGGATGAGGAGGACACGATGATGAACTACGATGGCATGATGGACGGCGGCATGTGGGGGATGGGGCTGGTCGGGCTCCTCATCCTCGTCCTTGTCGTGCTCGGGATCGCCGCGCTCATCAAATACCTGTGGCGTTAGCGCTGCGGTTGCATGGCCATCCTGTGAAAGACAGGCTGTTCCCGCCTGGGGGCATCAGCCGTCCTGACGCCCCCAGGCCAAGTCGGTTGGTATCGGTGAGACTGTCAGAATGATGCAAACAGGTATCCTTCTCGCCTTGGCCTCGGCT
>NZ_JBAFVS010000035.1:0-34821 GCF_043194565.1 Xanthobacter autotrophicus ATCC 700552
GCTCGAACCCTACAGGTATTGACCATGGCGAAGCTGAAGCTCGGACCCATCGCCAACGACAAGCCGGTAAAGGTGGCGCTCTCGCTGCCCGGCGCGCTGCACCGCGATCTTGTCGCCTACGCTGAGGTGCTCGCGCGGGAAACCGGCGAGCCTGCTCCGGATCCCGTAAAGCTCATCGTGCCCATGCTGGAGCGATTCATTGCCACGGATCGCGAGTTCGCCAAGGCGCGGCGTGAGGCTGGCGGCGCTGCGAGCATCAGCGCGTCGCGGCCCGCTCCTGGGCCATCTTCCGTGTGAGGCTGAGCAAGGTGCGCACCGCCGGGTTGTCGTTCCGAGGCGAATAGATCACCGAGAACGGGATCACCTCGCCAGCGAGCGGGCGGTACACCACCTCCGGCAGGCTGATTGTCGTCTCCGATTCCAGCACCGGCACAATCCCGCGCCCCGTGGCGACGAGACCAAGAAGGCTGTAGCGCGCAAGCTGCTGCGTGCTGATGCGCGGCGAGATGTCGAGCTCCCGGAATTTGCGTTCAAGGAAGCCCCGCACCTCATTGCCGGAGCCCTCGGTTCGGACCAGAAAGGTCTCATCCGCGAGATCTCGCCAGGACAGCACCTCTCTCTGGACCAGAGGATGAAGCTGCGGCAGCGCGAACAGAAGTGGTTCGCTCCACGAGGAAATCGCATCACAGTCCGGCCAGCTTTGCCGGCCCAACACGAATGCAGCGTCGAGATCGAACCGCCGTATCGCGGCCGCGTGACTTTCGGCAGGCGCTTCGACAAAGTCGATGTGAACGCCCGCATAACGGCTGTCATAGGTCTGGAACAGGTCGCGCAGAAAGCCGGAGGACAGGTTGGAGAACAGGCCAACTTTCAGGTGGCCTTCCTCGGCCCGCCCGAGCGCAGCCGCTTCCGCCGTTGCCTCGCGGATTTGATCGAGTGCCTGACGCGTGCGGTTCAGAAAGCGCTGCCCCGCCAGAGTGAGGTTCACCCCACTTGAGTGCCGGATGAACAGCGACACGCCGATCTCGTCTTCGAGGTCGCGCACGCTCCGGCTGATGGACGATTCCTTGACCTCAAGAGCCACCCCCGCCTTGCGGAAGCTTCCGTGCTCGGCGGCGGCCACGAAATAGCGCAGGTGGCGCAATTCGATCGAGGTGGAAAACGGCGCAGCCATTCGGGCTCCGGCGTGTTGAAGAGCTTCTGGATATTGATACTCAAAGTTGCGGCTACGTCGAGAGTTGCAGACGGGCTTTGCATCGCGGCCGTTCCAGGCGCCGCCACGCGCAGCGCATCGGTGCAGCGCCGCCGCTTATAAAGCTGCCGAACGCACGCCATGGCATCCGGGAATTTTCTTCCGGGAGCATAGATTCTGCTCAGAATGTCGCATTCGCGGGCAAATCTAAGCAGAAAACGCCCCGAAGGGCGCTTGCTAACTATCTGATTTTCTTATGAAAATTTGGAGCGGGCGATGGGATTCGAACCCACGACCCCAACCTTGGCAAGGTTGTGAGATGGCTTTGACTGGGTTTTCCTTAGTTGTCTCGTATCGTAAATTACTATTGTAAATCAATTATTTGTTGATATTTAGCTGTTCGTCGTGGTATGGGTTTTCCCATCGCGGTGGACACCATGTGGACACCATTTCCGAACGATGTCCACATGGATGGCCCGAGATGGATCGATCGTCCAGTGTTCTATTGACTAAACGTGCGGTCGACGCCGCCCAGCCTAGTGGTGAGCGATATCACGTCTGCGATAGCAAATTAGCGGGGTTCGCGCTTCGGGTAGAGGCAAGCGGGACGAAGACATTCGTCGTGCGTTATCGAGCCGATGATGGAGGGCGCTCCGCTCCTCGTCGCTTCGTGACCATCGGACGTTATGGGACGCTGACCGTTGACGAAGCGAGAAAGCAGGCCAAGACGATCCTTGGTGCCGCGGCGAAGGGTGACGACCCAGCCAACGAGCGAGGCAAGAAGCGGCGCGAAATCACGATGACCAAGCTCATCGATCTCTATGAGGAAGAGGGCTGCTTTATCCAACGGGGCCAGCGCCAGGGCGAGCCGATGAAGGAGAGGACAAAGGCCTACACTCTCGCTCGACTTCGGCATCATGTAGGGCCCTTGCTCGGCCACAAACGAGTGTCGGAAATTGGAACTGGCGAAATCGAGAGATTCGTCCGCGACGTTGCGGCGGGCAAGACCGCGCGGGATGAGAAAACTGGGCCTCGCAAACGCATCATTGTTCGCGGCGGTGATGGCGCTGCCCGAAAGGTTGTGCGGGATCTGTCGGCCGTCTTCAGCTTTGCGAATCGCCGCGGCATCATGACCGTGAACCCGGTGGAGAAGGCCTCCGTCCGGAAGACCGACAACCGGCGGGAGCGTTTCCTGACGCTGGAAGAGGTAGCTAAACTTGGGGCCGCTTTTGATGCCCTGGAGGCCGAGGGAGCAAATCCGAAGGCCATCGCGATTGCTCGCCTGTGGGCGCTCACCGGGTGCCGCCGGGATGAGATCGCTGGTCTGCGTTGGTCAGAGGTCGATTTCGAGCGGGGCTTGCTGATCCTAGCCGACAGCAAGACGGGTAAATCCATTCGTCCCCTTGGCGCTTCAGCCATCTCACTCCTTCATGCGGTCGATCGTGACCCCGAGGCCTCCTTCGTATTTCCAGCCGAACTCGGCGATAGCCACTACCAGGGTACAAAGCGGCTGTGGCCGAAGGTGATCCAGAAGGCGACATTGCCGGGCGTAACGCCCCACACACTACGGCATACCATGGGGTCGACCGCGGTCTCTTCGGGCGAGGCCTTGGCGCTAACGGGAGCAATCCTCGGCCATGCAAACCCACGCTCAACTGCGATTTATGCTCACGTTCAGAACGATCCTTCCAAGAGAGCTGCCGATCGGGTGACCAAGAAGATTGCCAACGCATTGGCCGGAAAAGTGAGAGATACGCGACAGCGAGGCGATACCGCCAGATAGCCCCCGCGCTTTAGGTATCTTATTCCGGTCAAGGATTCACGGAACGTGCGATGGCTCGCGAACTAAGAATATGGGCGAGGCCGCGTCCAATTTGGATCGCCTTTCTTATTCAGGAAGGTGAATAGTCTGCCGCCGCTTTGGGCGCGAGCCCCCGACGTCCGCCGGCTCGTCCATCAGCAATGCGCCGTGGGGCGCGCTGCCGATCCGCCACACGAAGGCGGCGCATGCTATCGGGGCTTCCGCCGGTTGCGGTGGCTGACCTAGTCTGATTCCTCGCGCATTCAGGCGCGATGCCGCGCAACTGCCACCTCGGCTTATGACCAACGATGACCAGTCGGACCATTTCCGAAGTCACCCGGCGCAACCTGTTTGACGAATTGCGCCTGCGCAACGCGCCTTGGTCGGGGCGGCTTGCCGAATCTGACTTTCTCGGCCGCATCTTCGATCTGAAGACGCTTCCCTCGGATGACCACCGCCAGCCACATATGGCCGGTGATATCTGGATGCATCGGGAACGCTTTCAGGACTGGACCAATGACTGGGTCTACGACGATGTGCGGCTTGACCTTCTACGGTGCCAGGATGAAATTCTCCTCACCTTTCTGTGCGAGATGTTGCACCCAATTGTCCAGTCCGATGCTCAGGTGGTCGGCGAGCTGCTGGGAATCATCAATCGGCATCTTCAGGTGAACGGGTTCGAACTCGTGCCGAACACCTACGTTTCCGGAAAGCCGATTTATGCGGCGCGACGGCGCCTAGGTGGTATGGCGCAAGTGGCCGCCGCCCGGAAAGTTGCCGATGAATTGTCCTCGGAGCACATTTCGGTGCTCATCACCCGCATGGAGACGGCGATCGAGGCCGATCCATCTTTGGCGATTGGTTCAGCCAAGGAATTCGTCGAGTCCATTTGTAAGGGCATTCTCACGGCGCGCGGAACGCCGCCGCGCGGTTCCGAAACACTGCCACAGTTGGTGAAGGCGACCCGTGAGGTGTTGAACCTATCAGTGTCCTCGCAAACGGGCGATACCCTCAGACAAACGCTGAGTGGGCTCTCTAGCATTACGCAAGGCGTCGCGGAACTTCGCGGTCAATTAGGATCGGGCCACGGACATGTGCCTGACGCTCCCCAGCCCCCTACCTCGGTCGCGCGCCTCGCCGTCAATACGGCGGTCGCGCTCGGCGTGTTTCTCTATGAGATGCATAGCGCACCCATGCAAACCCCAGTGTCGAGCGCATCTGCAGAGAAACCGAGACCGTGGAAGCGCCAATGAATGAGCGATCGAAGCAGGATTGGCTCGGCCACGACGAAAAATATGCGCTTATCGGCTTGAGCGTGAATTTGGAAGATGGCGTCACGCGGGGAGCTATGACGCCGAACCTGTCGTTTCTGACCGACGCGAATTTTCAGGTGCCACCACTGTGGCAGGAATGGCTCGGGAGCGTCCGTTGTGAGGAGATCAGCGGTTGCAACTTGTTCTTATTGAGCACCATGAAATCCAAGAAGGCAGCGGTGCTCGATGCTGAGAACCAAATACTCCAAAGTCGGGTCTGGTCCTTCTATGTCGGCCTCCTCATGACCTGCCTCTTTTCCCCGGCACACAAGCCCAATTTGCTCACGGGTGCCCGCGAGGGTGGGGAGATTGGCATTTTCGAGCACAGCGAATTGGATTTCCCGCCTCCTGGCATGATCGTCCCCTATCCCTCCATTTCCGGGGCCAGTCTTAAGGCCGCCGCGCAGCTTGGGGAGCACTTGGTCGCCTTCAATGCGACCGACGTGCCCGGGGGACGCTGGCGCCTGAACCGGATTCGACATCTCTTCGTGGAAACGAAGGCGCAACGAGAGCTGCTCGACCGGATCCACCAGTTCACCCGCTGCATTGATGGCCTGATCGTGACGCAGCCGGGTTATGGATCGAAACAGTTCAAGAGCCGTACTGAGCTGTTTGTCGGGTCACGCCATCATGTGCTGATGGGCGAGATCTACGATGTACGGAGCAAGGTGGAGCACCTACGAGAGCACCTTTACCTTGAGGAGTTTGATCGCGAAGCTCGACTCGAGCTCGTCAAGAAGGAAGCCGTCATCGAATTTGTGGCGCGCAAGGCTCTCGCCCGCATCATGGGCGATCCCGGATTATGGCCTTATTTCGCCAACACGGCAGCGTTGGAGCAATTCTGGGCGTTAGCCGAGGATGAGCGACGGAGAATCTGGGGGCCCAACATAGACCCGCTCGATGCCCTGAAGGATTTCAATCCGTCATACATTCAGGACAACGAGTTGGGTGGTCCATGACGCATGCGATGATCGCCCGGCCTTCTCGGTGCGGATACGCATCGGCACGATAGGTGATGCGTAAAGGGTCACGCGTCGGAAAATAGTCCCCTTACCGTCTCGATCGGCATCAGCATGGTCCGTTCGCCGAGCGGGGAGAGAATAAATCCGTGCCGCTGGTAAAAGCTCACGGCCGCATCGTCGATCGCGTGAGCCACGATGGCTCGAACGCCGGCGATCTCGGAGGCGGCCAGGCAGCGCCGTAGCGCATCTGCGAGCAGATCGGTGCCAAGCCCCATTCCCTGATACGCTTGATCGGCTGCCAGACGACCGATCAACAGCAAGGGAATTTGCTCCGGCATACCCCGGCGCAGCTTGGCGCTCGGCAGGGCAATCCGCTCTTCCATGGCAGTCGAGATGGCATAATAGCCGGCGACGCGCTTCGGGGTATCCCTGTCGCAAACCACATAGGTTCGCGCCGACATCCCTTCGCTGGCAAGGGCTCGATCCCGCAGCCAGTCATCGAGAGACGGATGCCTGCCGTTTCGGAACGCCCCGACATCGTGATCGCCGGTCAGCCGTTCCGGAGGACGAACGCGTAGTCCTTGGGGCCGCTGTTGGCTTCCCTCTCCTTTGCCGGCAGGCATCAACGCTCCCAGACGGGCTTGCGCTTCATCCGCGTACGAAGTTCCTCGGCCGGCTTGGCCGGAGCATCGAGCAGCGCGAGGAAGGCCACATGCGCCGCATCATCAAGAAAGAAGCTGCGCTGGTCGAGAATGGCTTCCTCCGCTTCCCGACGGGCGCTGTCCAGCATGAATTCCGACAGCTTCTGTCCGCGCAAGCTCGCGGCCCGACTTAGGATCGCCTTCGTCCCCGCCGAGGCGCGGATCTGGATGAGATCATCTTTCCGAGCAGCATCACGTTTGCGGCCACTCTCCGAGCGGGCTGATTGCACCATCGGAACGCTCCCATTTCAGGAGCCGGACATTGAAGATTTGCCATTACAATGTCAATACATTTCGTCTCGATTCCAATCCTACAGCCTGATACGGGGAGCGAGGAGACTTTCCCCTCGCTCCCCCGCCAACGCCGCCTGCGGCAGAGCGGGGCCGCCCGCTCGCAAGGCGGCGCACAGCAATTACCATCTGAACGAAACCGATCCGTCTCGCTCGCCGCGCAGCACAACTCCGCTCGCCGGCATTGGCCCCCCTCACTCCCGCGCGCTCACGCGCCCCCGGAAGGCATGTCGAGGGACATGCCTTCGGCATTGACGGAGAAAGGATCGGAACAATGGCTAGGACATCAAAGAAGGCGAAGGCTGTCACCGAGACGATGGCAGATCAGGTTGCGGACGCGGAAGCCCGCAGCGTCGGGGAGGCGGCGACGGAAATCGCCGGCGCGCTACCCGCACCGGAGGCGGAGGCGGAGGCCGTGGCCGCGAGCGGCGCGACGGTTTTCCTTCCGCTCAACAAGTTGAAGAAGTCGCCCCGCAATGCGCGGAAGACCCCGCACTGCGAAGCGACCATCGAGGCGCTGGCCGCCAGCATCGCCGTGAAGGGCATGCTGCAAAACCTCGTGGTGGAGCCCGAGCTTAATGCGGTGGGAGAGTCTACCGGCAGCTATTTCGTGACGGTGGGCGAAGGCCGCAGGCTCGCCCAGCTTCTCCGCGTGAAGCGCAGGGAGATCGAGAAGACTGCGCTGGTGCGCTGCGTCATCGACACGGCGAACGACCCGCACGAGATCAGCCTTGACGAGAACGTCACCCGCGAGGCGATGCATCCGGCCGACCAGTTCGAGGCGTTCCGCGAGCTTGCGGAAAATCGCGGGTGGGGAGCGGAGGAGATCGCCGCCCGCTTCGGCGTGACGGCGCATGTGGTGCGCCAGCGCCTGCGGCTCGGCGCTGTCAACCCCAAGCTGTTGCAGGTGTATCGCGACGGCGGCTTGAACCTCGACCAGTTGATGGCCTTCGCCATCACCGAGGATCACGGGCGGCAGGAGCAGGTTTTTGCGAACCTCTCCTACAACCGCGAGCCGTGGATCATCCGCCGCGACCTCACCAAGGCACACATTCCGGCAACGGATCGCCGGGCGATCTTCGTCGGCCCGGAGGAATACACCGAGGCGGGCGGCACCATCCTGCGCGACCTGTTCACGGAGGATCGCGGCGGCTTCTACGAGGATGCCGCGCTGCTGGACCGGCTCGTCACCGGGAAGCTGGAGCGGATCGGCGCCGAGGTTCAGGCGGAAGGCTGGAAGTGGGTCTCGGTCCACATCGACTATCCCCATGCCCACGGCCTGCGCCGCGCCTATCCGCAGCCGGTGGAGCTTTCCGAGGAAGATGCCGCCGCCTATGCCGCTGTGCAGGAGGAATACAACCGGCTGTCGGAGGAATGGGACGGCGCAGAGGAGCTTCCCCCGGAGGCGGACGAGCGGTTCGGGGTGCTTGAAGCGGACATGGAGCGCATAGACGCGTTCCGGCACATCTATGACCCGGACGGCATCGCGCGCGGAGGTGTGTTGGTCGTGCTGTCGCATGACGGCACTGCCCGCATTGAGCGCGGCTTCATCCACCCCGAGGACGAGAATTGGGAGCCGGAAGAAGCCGCAGTGGGCGTTCGCCTCAACGAGGATGGCGGGATCACCGGGTTCATCAAGGACGGCGCAGATGACGGGGACGGGAACCCCGTTTCTGTGCTCGACGCCGAGGACGAGGAAGCCGGGGATGCGGGCAAGCCGCTGTCCGACCTTCTCGTGCGAGACCTCACGGCCCACCGCACGCTCGGCCTGCGCCTCGCTCTCGGCGAGCAGCCGGACATGGCCTTGATCGCCGTTACCCATGCCCTGGCCGCGCAGACTTTCTATCGCGGCGCGGAAGCCGCCTGCCTCGAAATCCGGCCGACGAGCAGCACCCTCACCGGGCACGCGGACGGCATCGAGGATACCGCTCCGGCGAAGGCGCTGGCGGATCGTCATGCCGGATGGGCATCCGACATGCCGCGCGACGTGGCGGACCTGTGGGGCTTCGTCGCCGCACTGGATCAGGCGAGCGTGCTGGCGCTGTTCGCCCATTGCGCTTCACTCACCGTCAATGCGGTGAAGCAGCCTTGGGAGCGGAAGCCGCGCGCCCATGAGACCGCTGACAGGTTGGCAACGGGGCTTGCCATCGACATGACGGCCCATTGGACGCCCACGGCGCGGACCTATTTCGGCCGCGTGACCAAGGCGCACATTGTCGCCGCCGTGCGGGAAGCCGTCAGCGACGAGGCCGCCGACCGGATCGCCGGCATGAAGAAGCAGCCCATGGCAGAAGCCGCCGAGCAGCTTGTCGCTGCTACCGGCTGGCTCCCGCCGCTCCTGCGCACCGAGCGGCCGGCATGGCTGGATGAACCGGAAGCGGACGCCGGAGTGGTCATGGAGGCGCCGACCGCCGGTCACCACGCCGCCAGCGCGGCCGAGGACGGCGCATCGTTCGACCACGCCGCCGAGTGAACCAACGGCCGGAGCCGCCGCCAGCGGCTCCGGCCAGCCTCTCGACAGCATCGAGAATTTTCCGGCCGCGCCGTCGCGGCGCGGCCGGAGACCTCGACCCCATGACCGCAGGAAACCCCACCATGAGAACCGATAGCGAGCAGCGGGCGAGGCTGGCCCGTATGGAGGCGGCGCGCGTCGAGACCGAACGCCACCTTGCCATCATCGAACGGCAGTTCACGATCCAGACGACGGTGAGCATCACCGGCACCTCGATCAGCACGCCGACGACGGTGGCGAGCGCTGCTCCCGAATGGAGCCCGAAGAAGCTGATGGCGGCAGCAACGGCCAGCTCGAAGAAGTTGGATGCCCCGATCAGTGCGGACGGGCCGGCAACGTAATGCTGCTCGCCGGCTACGCGGTTGCCGGACGGTCGCAATGATGATCGCTCCGTTTCCTGAAATCCGCTTTTGCGGATTTCAGGCGGCTTTGACGATGCCGACCACAACGCCCGCCACAGCACCAGCTTCGTCGGCAAACGGCAGATAGAGCCGGACCACGCGCACAGATCCACCCGAAAGCTGCGCCTGGTCTTCCATCATCAGCGTGCACCCGGATGCGAGAACGATGGCCGCCTCATTGTCCGCATCCGCGCTCGACGGCGTGAGCCGGCCGACCGGCTCGCCGGCCAAAGCAACTCCATAGAGCCGGTCGACATCCTTGCCGCTGCGCTCGATCCTCAGTGTCTCATCCGATGCGGCCGGGCGCCGGATCACCACGATCACGTCATCCAGATCGGCCAGACGCTCGGTGATGTTCCCGGCCAGCGGCATGGCCGCGCCTTCACCGCGCGCAAGCCAGACGCGATAAAGCCGGCCTAGCGCTGGATGTCGGTCCGCCAACAATCGAGAATCCATGCCGGAATCCGCTGCGCCAAAGTCAACCAGATTTTCTGGTTATCTGTATTTCGGTTTAATTGATCTGCCGGTTTCGTCAATGACCGGCAGGGCATATGCAAAAAACGCTTCGCTCGCCAAGGCATATGCGTCTGGTTCAGCTCATCGTCGACAAGCGCCGGGAAGCCGGCATGAGCCAGTCCGATCTGGCCGAAGCGCTCGGCCGATACCAGTCCGTCGTTGCCGCCATCGAATCCGGCGGCCGTCGTATCGATGTCGTCGAGTTCCTTGAGCTTGCGGAAACGATCGGCTTCGATCCTCATGACGTCATCCGCGAAGTATCTGCAATTGCGTCGAAGCACAAAGCGAAGCGCAAGACGTTATGATCGACCATCAGTGCAATTATTCCAACGCTGGCAGATTCTCACTCCCCATATTTCTGAGATGCTAGGCGTCGCCCTTCGGGCCGGGCTCTACGCGCCTCCTGCGGCGGCTTCCGAAGCCCCTTGTGGGTCTTCGCCTCCGGTAACGATCCCTGACGCGCGGGACAGCGGCGGCGGGCATTCCCACGGTAAAGCCCTCCGCTTTCGCGGGGCTCCCCCTTGTGGCGGCCAGCGTCACTCGGCGGCGGCGGGACCAGATGAGGACGATCCTGCCCCCCGATGCCGGTCTCGACGGTGCCCGCATTGCATCGAACGGATCGGGAAAGCCCGCATCGTCCGGGCGCTTGAGGAGGCGAGGCAGCCACCGCCCCACGCGAGGACAGTGTCGTTTCTTGCACGCCGCTCCGAACTCGGTGGCAGGCAAGGAGCGGAGAGGGTTCAGCCCGTTCTCATTGTCGCCAGCAGATCGTCAGGGAGAACCGATCACTTCGCCCCGCCGGTGATGCTGAGGGTCTGTCGGCCCTCTCCGAGACGCCCTTGGCGGTGGCGGTGAAAGCGTCGTTCCGATTGCAGCTATCGGGCGGTTCCTCCTGTCCACCAGTCTCATGCCACGTCCATCTCGTCCTCGATAGGCAGGGGTCTGACCGAAGACCGGCGACGCGGGCGTCACCTCGATCTTGAACCCGCAACACGCCGCCTGCGGCTTTTTCCCGCCGCCGGCCAGGGCCGGCTTTGCACCGCGAAGCGAAAAAGTCCTCGCCGGATGTTGCGGGCCGATCGTCCCCGGTCTGCCGACCCCCCATCGAGGCCGCGATGGGCGCGGCCCGGTCAGCAGAAGGAACCACCGTAATGGCCACCATCGGCACTTTCACCACCACCGCCAAGGGCTTCAAGGGCGCGGTCAAGACCCTGAGCCTCAACGTCAAGGCAGTCGAATTCGTCCCCGCCGAAGGCGACAACGAGAAGGGGCCGGACTTCCGCATCTTCTCCGGTGTCACCGAGTTCGGGGCGGCGTGGAAGAAGACCTCGCGCGAGGGCCGCGACTACCACTCCGTCAAGCTGGACGATCCGTCATTCCCGGCTCCGATCTATGCGAGCCTGGTCGAGACGGAGACTGAGGGTGAGTTCGCCCTCATCTGGTCGCGCCGCGCCGCCGAGTGACGCCGGCCACCACAAAGGGAGCCCCGCGCAAGAGGGGCTTCGCCATGTTCATGTCCGCCGCCGCCCGAAGGAGATACGGCGAGCCGTGCTCCCTTTGCCCTGATCGGCTGTGAAGCGTCCTAACGGCGCTTCTTCGCCGCCTCATATACCTCGGAACGCTCGCGCTTCCCCACGGCGACGACGACCACCGTGACCCTTTCATCCTCGACGCGATAGACCAGCCGATAACCGGCCGAGCGCAGCTTGATCTTGTAATGATCCGGCATGCCGCGCAGCGCGTCGGCATGCACATGCGGTTGGCTCACGCGCTCCGTCAGCTTTTTCTTGAACTGCTCGCGCAGCGTCGCGCCGAGCTTGTCCCATTCCTTGCGTGCGGAGGGCAGGAATTCCAGCCTATAGGTCATCGAGGCTGACCGGCACGCCCTTCTCGTTCGCGCGCGCCTTGGCGATTTCGACCAGCGCCTGATCGTCGAGCGCGTCCATCATCGCCTCATAGGTATCGGCCGGCACCATATAGGCCATGACCCGGTTGTGGTTCAGGATCGCGACCGCGCTGCCCCGCGCGCCGTCGACGATGGCAGTCGGATTCTTCTTCAGGTCGGAGACGCTCACGGCGATTTCGGCTTCCACGCGCTGCATGGCCTCGTCCTCGCATAACGGCATCAAAATCAGGTCCGATTTCGATATTGAATTTCGATCTATATAACCCGTCTCCGCGACGATTGCGAGAGGCGGACGACCATCGGCCGGGGCTGACGACGGTTCCCACAGCCAGCATCGAGTATGGCGAGCTGCGCTCCCTTTGTCCTGATCGGCAGCGGCCGGAGCCTTGCCGATCCTCGGGGGAGCCAAGGGGGACTTTCCCCTTGCTCCCCGCAAATGCCGCCTGTTGCAGAGCAGGGCCGCCGCCTCGCAAGGCGGTCATGACGATCATCCTTCCCACATCATGGGCACCCACCCCGCTCGGCCGGACAGCCCGGCTCCGCGCGCCGGCATTTGCCCCTCCATCCCCGCGCGCTCACGCGCCCCCGGAAGGCATGTCGGGGGACATGCCTTCGGCATTTACGGGAAAAGGAGCAACGACCATGAACATCATCAGCACCAGCCAGAACGGCCAGCCCGTTGAAAGCGGCTTCCGCGTGGACATCTCACGCGGCGAGCGGATCGGCCGGGTTTCGTCGGAATGGTTTTCCCGTCCCGACGACGAGCGCTTCCTGTCGCTTACCGAGCTTTACGCCGCCGTGAAGGCGCGCGCGGATCGCGCCAAGGCCCGCACCGTGGAAAGCCGCGCCGTGCGCGTGGAGGCGAGCCGGGAGGATGCCGAGCGGCTTTCGCTCATTGTTCCCGGACAGGATCAGCCCGTTGCCCCGACGCATTGGTCTTTCGGACAGCTTTGCAGCCTTGTCGGCGCACCGGCCAGCTATATGCGCCAGCTTCCCGCGCCTCTTGCCGGCATCAACCTGCAGCATGGCTTGCTGTCGCACCGCGCCGAGCTTGTGAAGACGCTGGAGGCGGAAGACGGCCGCATCGAGCTTCGCGCCGTGACCGGTCCGGACTATGGCCGCATCTGGGACCATGAGCTTGTCGCCGCCGTGATGAAGATCGCCGGCAACGGAACGGGCGATACCATGTGGAAGGTGCCGGGGGTGCTGGATTGGGAAACCATGACGCACAACCCCTTCGTGGACGTGACCAAGGACACGACCACGCTCTATGCCAGCGACCGCGACGTGTTCCTGTTCCTCGTGGACGACACCCACCCCATCGAGGCGGGACGCCTGCCCAACGGAGAGCCCGATTTATATTTTCGTGGCTTCTATGCGTGGAACAGCGAAGTCGGATCGAAGACCCTCGGCATCGCGAGCTTCTATCTCCGCGCGGTTTGCATGAACCGCAACCTTTGGGGCTGCGAGAATTTCGAGGAAATCACTATCCGGCACAGCAAGTTTGCGGCGCAGCGCTTCGCCCATGAAGCGGCGCCCGCGCTGACGAGCTTCGCCCATTCCTCGCCCGCGCCATTCGTCGCCGGGATCAAGGCGGCCCGGGAGAAGATCGTCGCCCGTACGGACGAGGACCGCGAGAGCTTCCTGCGCAAGCGCGGTTTCAGCAAGGCCGAGACCGGCAAGATCATCGAGACGGTCTTGCAGGAGGAAGGCCGCCCGCCCGAAAGCATCTTCGATTTCGTCCAGGGCATGACGGCGCATGCCCGCGCCAAGGCGCATCAGGATAGCCGCCTCGAACTGGAAGCGAAAGCAAAGACCCTACTGGAGAAAGCCGTATAGCCGCAGATGCTGCGCGGTCGGCCCATCGACCGCGCGGCTTTCCGTATCCGGAATTTTCCGCCGATCCGTAAATCCAGGTCGGCGGCGCGGCCGCGCCTCGACAGCACGGCCGCGGCTCGCCGGGCTCCGCCCGGCTCGCAAAGTCATAGCTGGAACGGCCTTAACTATCCGAACAAAGGCCACCTGCAATCAACCTCTCCCGACGATGCACGACACCTTAACTTTAGCCGCCTCATTTTGGGGGACACGGCGCGTGCTCTTGAAAACAGAAGCTTTCCGAAACACACGGAGGAAACATGCCCCACACGCAAGACTGGATGGCCAACGCCGCCTATCTCTACATCCTCTTTCTCGACCGTCCGGCCGTCGCCTGGGAGCACCTGCGGCGCAATCCCGGCTATCGGAACGACTGGCGCCGCTTTGGCACGAAACGGCGTCCATCGTTGAGCGCACATGCGCAGAATTGGGGGTTGCGATTTCTTCGAGAACCCCAAACACGACGCGCGCGACGCGCTGCCGTTCTGGCGGCCTGATCCAGACATCGCCCTGCAGATCGTGCCGGACGAAGACCCGGAGACTGTCGCACCGGTCTTCGACCTCTGGACCTTTCCCGGCCGCAAGGCGATCGGCCATGACGGCGGCCGCCTCGCGCTGAAGCTCACCCGGCGCGGCCGCTCCTGGCATGTCCATATTGCCGGCACGCTTGACGCCACCATGCCCTTCACCTTCGCGATCGCACCGGACGACCGGGCCGATGCCCGCTTGCGCGAGGCCAAGGAGCTACTGGCCGTGATCACCACCCGCCCAGCCGGACTTGCCGGCCGGCGTGGCTCGCCCGAGCCGATCATCACCATGCAGTCCTTGCAGGCCCTCGACGGTCATCTCGCCGGAGCCAGCGAGCGCGAGATCGCCATCGCGATCTTCGGCGCACGCATCGTAAAGGAGACATGGCATGGTGACAGCGAGCTGCGCGCCAGGGTCCGCTATCTCGTCCACCGTGGCCGGGCCCTCATGAACGGCGGCTATCGCCGTTTCCTCTGGGGCGCGACCGCGCGTCGGGCCGGCGAGTATTCCATGCCCGCCGCCGCCCCGTGAGGGAGAAAGCCGGCCGGCCAGGATTCTCCATACGCAGCAGGATAGGCTTTCCCCAAGCTGCCTCCCAACCGCTGGACCGGGCTTCGCTCGGCCAGCCTGAGACGGAGGCAGCTTCATGGATCGTCCCGAATCCAAACCGGCCAGCCGCTACCTCACCAATGAGGAAGCGGCCGCCTATCTCAAGCTCTCGCCGCACACGCTGAACAAGAAGCGCGTCATCGGCGGCGGACCGAAGTTCCGCAAGCTCGGCTCCCGCGTCGTCTATGCGATCGACGACCTCGAAACCTGGATCGAGGCGCGCGCCTGCGACACCACCTCCGATCCCCGCTACGCCCAAGCCCGCTGACGGCAACGCATGGCGGCGCGCAGACACATATCCGAGCGCGACCAGCTCGAACTGTTCCGATCGCGCCCCGGCGACATGGCGACCCGCGACTCGCAGGATCTCATGGCCTATCCCTTCTTCTCCCTCGCCAAGTCGAAGCGCGTCCAGCCGATCAAATTCGAGGCCGGTGACGTCCGCATCCATGTCGAGGCCCCGGCCGAGTTCGGCCTGGCCACCATATGGGACGCCGACATCCTGATCTGGGCCGCTTCGCAGATCGTCGACGCCCGTGACCTCGGCCTGCGCACCTCGCGGCTGATGGCAACAACCCCCTATGAAATCCTGACCTTTATCGGCCGCGGCACCTCCGTCCGCGACTATCAGCGCCTCAAGGCCGCGCTCGATCGCCTGCAAGCCACCACCGTCGCCACGTCGATCCGCCAGCCCTCCGAGAGGCGCCGACATCGCTTTTCCTGGATCAACGAATGGAAGGAAAGGCTCGATGCCAAAGGCCGGACGCTCGGCATCGAGCTGATCGTGCCGGACTGGTTCTACGAAGGCGTTCTCGACAACGCCCTGATCCTGACGATCGACCGGAACTATTTCGATCTGTTCGGTGGCATCGAACGCTGGCTTTACCGGCTGGTGCGCAAGCATGGAGGCCGCCAGCCCGGCGGCTGGAGCTTCGATTTTCATCATCTCCACGCCAAGTCCGGCAGCCTCTCGCGCTTCTCGAACTTCGCCTGCGATTTGCGCGACATCGTGCGCCGCCAGCCCTTGCCTGGCTATCGGCTGCGCATCGACCGGCTCGACGACGGCCGCGAACTGCTCGTCTTCGCGCCGGCCACGCCGCTTCTGTCCGCTTTTTCAAGGGAGGCTGTGGAAAGGCTGTGAATAGTCTCGTGCTATCGAAGGCATTCGGACTCGTGCTATCGGGGGCACGACTATCGTGCTATCAAAGGCACGAATATTCGTTAAGTAATTGTAGCGCTTTTCAAATTCGTCTCCCTAACTTCTCTAATATGGAATCTAACTTTCTTTATTTATCTGGCGACGTTGTTGATAACAATGACCAATATAAACAGACGAAAGGCAATTATAACTTAAGTGATACGAATAAGTACGCCTATGGGCAATCCCATACGGTCGTCGCGCAGCCTATCGCACCAGCATGCCCCCAAGGGCGACTGATACCCGGACATGACGCCCGTGCCAGCCTGGAGGGCGCGTCGTGATCGTGGCGCTCCTCAACCAGAAGGGCGGCGTCGGCAAGACCACGCTCGCCACCCATCTCGCTGGTGAGCTGGCGGTCGCTGGCGCGCGTGTCACCGTCGTCGACGCCGATCCGCAAGGCTCGGTGCTTGACTGGTCGCAGCGGCGCGCGGAGAGCGGCCTACCGCGCCTGTTCGGCGTTCTCGGGCTGCCCCGCGAGACGCTGCATGCGGAAGTTCCCGACATCGCCCGCGGCGCTGATCACGTCGTCATCGACGGCCCGCCACGCGTGACCGCGCTGGCGCGTTCCTCAATCCTCGCCGCCGACCTGGTGCTGATCCCGGTCCAGCCGTCGCCCTATGACGTCTGGGCGAGTGCCGAGATCGTAGCGCTTGTCGGCGAGGCGCGGCTGTTCAAGCCGCAGCTCCGCGCCGCCTTCGTCGTCAACCGCCGCATCGTCGGCACGATCATCGGCCGCGACGTGCGCGCGGCGTTGCCGGAGGGCTTGCCCGCGCTCACCGCCGACATCGGCCAGCGCGTCGTCTTCGCCGAGAGCGTCGCCACTGGCCGCCTGGCCCGCGAACTGGAGCCCGGCGGCGCGGCCGCTCAGGAGATCACCGCGCTCGCTGCCGAGATCATGGGAGGCAGCGCATGAGCGGCAAGCACGTCACCTTCGGCACGAAACCCGCCGCGCCGACGGCCGATGCCTGGGTGCAGCAGGGCAACGGCGTCGAGGTGGCCGTTCAGGCATCGTCGCCGGCTTCGGCAGCGAAGGCCGAGATCTACACCGCGCGCCTTACCATCGACGTGACGCCGGAACTGCGCGGCCGCGTCAAGGTTGCCGCCTTCAGGCAAGGCGTCACCGTCGCCGAGATGATCCGCGCGCTGCTCGAAACGCGCTTTCCCGAAGGCGGAGCAGACGCATGACCACGCGCCGCTACACCAGCGTCCTGGTCGTCTTCCAGCGCGACCGCATCAATGTCCGGCTGCGCTTCGGCAACCCGGTATGCGAGCGCCAGATCGATCGCCGCAGACGCCTCGCGATGTTCACTCCGGGCAGCACGTTCGCGCTATTGCGCTGGGAGGCGAACGCTTATGGCACGACCCTCTCCCATCTCGCCATCATGCGCGCGGTTGCGCCGGGTGAAACGTGCTGCATATGGCCCTATGTGCGTCCCGGCGCGAAAATACTGCTCTTTGTCGCCGGATGGAGTCAGGTCGAGCGCGCCTTGAAGGCGGTCGACACCGTCGAAGCTCTCGGCGTCGCTCCCGCTGACGCCGCGCCGGAATATTGGCAGCAGGTCCACAACAGGCTCTGGGTGCACGAGACACCGCGCACCTATTCCCAAGAACAGCATGACGCTTGGCTCCGTCGCCGGGAGCTGCTGTCATGACGATACGTAGCCTCTTTTTGATGATGACGGCCTGCGGTGTGCTGCTGATCGCAGCACCCGTCTGGTCTGGGCATACGCCGCGCTTCATCTGGAACGCGTCGGCAAGTGTGCCGGTCGGCCTCTATCGCATCGAGCCGGCAGACCGGATCGCGGTCACGGACCTCGCCATTGTCAGGCCGCCGGAACCGCTGGCCGGCTTTCTCGACGCCCGCGGCTATCTTCCGCGCGGCGTGCCGCTCTTGAAGCGCGTGCTCGCGCTCGCGGGCCAGACCGTATGCCGCGAGGGCTTAGACATTATCGCTTACGGCTGGCGCTACGGGGCGGCTCGTGAGCGTGACAATCGTGGCCGACCACTGCCTGTCTGGCAGGGCTGCCGCGTCGTCGCGAGCGACGCCGTTTTCCTCATGAACTGGGACGTGCCGGACTCATTTGACAGTCGGTATTTTGGCCCGCTTCCCCTCTCTTCCATCGTCGGTCGCGCGGTTCCGATCTGGACCAACGACGGCGACATTGATCCGGCTTCAGAGCCGGTTCCCGACGAGCCATAGGCGGCTCGTGTCCGACCCCAGAAGGAGTGTGCCATGCCGCAGATTGGGACTTTCGAGAAGACGAAGGACGGCTTCACCGGCCGTATCCGGACGCTGACGCTCGACACCGAGTTGGTCATCAGGCCGGCTGAAAATGCGGACGCCGAGAATGCGCCGCACTATCGCATCTTCACCACCGACGATATCGAAACCGGTGCTGGTTGGAAGCGCACCGGCGAGAGAGCCGGTGATTACCTGTCGCTCGCCATAGACGATCCGTCCTTCACCCAGCCGATCCGCGCTCACCTGTTTCAGTCGGAAATCGACAACGCGATTTGGAACCTGCTCTGGACACGCCCATCGAAGCGTGATGAGCGGACCTGATGTCATGTGTGGGTCGCGCGAACTGGGATTGACCCTTATCCCTCTGATCGATGGGAAACGGGGTCATCCCTCCGACCCGATCGCTGGCCAGACAGCCACCGCGCGCAGTGAAGGTCAGGGGCGGTCGCTTTGCGGCCGGCAACGCCTCGCCCTTGACCGAAGCGAGGACGGTGGCAGGCTGTCGGCGCTCGGACAGGGAGCATGGTGCAAAACGTCGTCGCGCTCGCCTCTACGGCGCGTCATGCAAGCGATCGTCACCTGTACGCTGATGATGATTTCCGGCGTGGTGGCCCGAGCAGAACCTGCGTCCTCACCGCCGCCTAAGAAACCGCCCGCGAACCATCAACTATCGGCCGATCCGTGGGCTGCGCAGATCACCGAAGTGGCACAGCGTTTCGACATTCCGGAGCAGTGGATACGCTCCGTCATGGGTGTCGAAAGTGACGGCGAAACGCGCGTGGTGTCGGCGAAAGGTGCGATCGGCCTGATGCAGATCATGCCCGCCACCTGGGAGACGATGCGCAGCCGATACGGGCTCGGCGACGACCCCTTCGATCCGTATGACAATATCACTGCTGGTGCTGCCTATCTGCGCGAGATGTACGATCGCTACGGGGCGCCGGGGTTCCTCGCCGCTTACAATGCGGGGCCGGCGCGCTATGAGGAACACAAACTCCTCGGTGTGCCGCTTCCTGATGAGACGCGTGCTTATCTCGACAAGCTCGCATCGATCATCGGCAGCCCGGCTCCGAGCCTCTTCGCGGGTTCGGAGACGCACACAAACCGTGGTCCGGAAGCACCACTGTTCGCGGTCGATGCGCGGAAGAAATCCACCGTCGGTTCACTCCCCTCTCGACCATCTGCTGACGCGCTCTTTGTGACCGTCAAGCCACGCGTCGAATACGTCGAGCCGAACGACAGCGACAGCTCCGACGTGCAGCAGAAGTGATCCCATAGCCACGATGAAGCACGGATTCGGAGCGCTGAAGACGCAGGGCAAGATAAAAGGGGACGGCACGCGCCTGTCCCGAAGTTCTTGTCTGCACGTCGGTTGGGGCGGCACGCGGCGGATGAGCCCGCGTGCCTATAGAATCATCAAGCCATTGTTTATGCGTGAGCTTTCGCGTGCTTCATCGCATGGGCTTGTACAGGATTGGCGGGACCGCCATCATGCCAGATCGTGACGACAACCGCTTCCGGCCAAGGGTCTCGCCACCAAAATCGCGTGGTCGAGCAAGGACACCGAAGTTCACCGCGCGCGTTCTTAAGGCCGTTTCCCATTCCGGATCGACAAGCGGCCGGTCGTTCAGTTCCGGGCAGGTGCGTTCCGGCGCCCGTCTCGGCCGCGGCCACGTCGCCGCGAAGTTCGCTGGTCAGTCCCTGTGCGGCAGTTCTCGCCGCGTGGTCATCAAGACCCGCTTGGTCAAGTTGGAGAAGGCCGGCGCGCGCTCGACCATCACCCATCTGCGCTATATCGAGCGCGACGGCGTGACCAAGGATGGCAGCAAGGCCCACGCCTATGGTCCCGGCACGGACAAGGCCGATACTACCGCCTTCGAACAGCGCGGCCGCGAGGACCGACATCAGTTTCGCTTCATTGTCTCGCCGGAAGATGCGGTCGATCTTGGCGATCTGAAAGCCTTCACTCGCGATCTCATGGGCCGCATGGAAGCCGATCTAGGAACCAAGCTCGACTGGGTGGCGGTCGATCACTGGAACACCGACAATCCTCACACTCATATCGTGCTGCGCGGTCGCCAAGACGACGGATCGGATCTGGTCATCGCCCGCGATTACATCGCCGACGGCATGCGCAACCGTGCCCGCGAACTGGCAACCGAATGGCTCGGTCCCCGCACTGAGATGGAAATCCGCAACTCCATGTCGCGTGAGGTCGAGCAGGAGCGCTGGACCGGCATCGACCGGATGATCCAGCATGAGGCGGAGGCGGGTGTCATCGACCTGCTTAGCGAACCCGCCGACGCCCAGGCTCGCTTCCGACGCACGATGATGATCGGTCGGCTGCAGCGGCTTGTCGAGATGGGCCTTGCCGACCGCACTGGCGGTTACGTCTGGGCGCTGCACGACGACGCCGAAACCGCGTTGCGTGGCATGGGCGAGCGCGGCGACATCATCCGTACCATGCAGCGCGTCATGTCCGGCGAGAAGCGTGAGCTGATCGTGCTCGATGCGATGTCATCACAAACGCCCGTCATCGGTCGCATCGTCGACAAGGGACTGGCTGATGAACTCTATGATCGCGCCTATCTCGTTGTCGACGGGATCGATGGCCGGGCACACTATGTTCCGCTTTCGGTGAGCGCCGATCTGGAGGCCCTTCCGATCGGCGGCATCGTTGAGACGCGCGCGGTAGTGGAACGCGGGGCGGACAGGACCATCGCCAGCCTCGCTGTTGACGGCGTCTACCGCGCCAAACACCATCTTGCGGTGGAGCGCGCCGAAGCCAAGCCAGGATACGATCCGGAGAGCTTCGTCGCCGCACACGTCCGTCGACTCGAAGCCCTTCGCCGGGTCGGGATTGTCGACCGTATGGAAGATGGCGTCTGGCGTGTGCCAGTCGACCTCGCCGAGCGCGGTAAAGCTCATGATGCCCGTGGCCTTGGTGGTGTCGACGTCGAGCTTCGGTCGCATCTGCCGCTTGATCGCCAGACGCGTGCGATTGGTGCGACTTGGCTCGACCGGCAGCGCTTTGGCGACACCTCCGCACTCGCGCAGACCGGATTCGGCGCCAGCGTTCGAGAGGCCATGCGAGAGCGGGAGAACTTCCTCGTCGATCAGGGCCTGGCCGAGCGGCGTGGGCAGCGTGTGTTGCTCGTCCGGAATCTGCTCGCCACGCTGCGCGATCGGGAAGTCGAAACCGCTGCCAGAAAGATCGTAGAGGAGACCGGCCTGCATCATCGTGCCGTGCGCGACGGAGAACACGTAAGTGGCATCTATCGCCGCTCCATCATGCTCGCCAGTGGTCGCTTTGCCATGCTGGACGACGGCGTGGGATTCAGCCTCGTGCCGTGGCGTCCGGTGCTGGAAAAGCGCCTTGGCCAGACGGTCGCTGGGGTTGTTCGTGGCAATAGCGTCTCGTGGGAATTCGGGCGGCACAAGGGTCTGGGAATCTGACGTCAACCTTGACGCCGAGCCACGCGACGACCATCTTCGATGTGGGCTCGCCACCTTCGACCTTTCGCCGGGTCAAACGGCCTAAATATTGATCCTCATGCCACCTCTCATCGATCCTTGCGGATTGGGCTGGCTGCGTAATCGGCGAACTGCTCGAGCCCGCAACCGAGGACTTGATGATGAGATTGGAAATCACCGCAAACGATGTCGAGGACATGAAGGCAGAGCTGCGTGCAACTCTGCCGGAGGTGAAATCGTCGCATAGGATCGAGGCTCTTGCTCGGGGCCTCGGGTGGAACACCAATGCCGCCATGAGGGCGAGACTCGCGAATGGCTCAGCCGAGGTTTCCACCAACGAAGGAGCCTTCCTGGGGTATCTGCAGGAGCACGGTTTCGATTCCGAACCTGGACGGCTCGCACGCACTTTGGCCAAGGTCGGCATTCGACATGCGATGGCGCTGGAACCGCTCCTCACTCAATTCGGCTACAATGTTTATCGCGGCCGTTCAAAGACCCCTGAGGAGCGCCGGGCCGAGTTCATGGCAGACCGAGCGTCAATGCTGGGCGATCACGCCGCCGATGAGTTCATCCAAGCATGCCGTTTTCTATCGCAATTCAGCAAACGTAAGACGATCAACCGCAAATCTTCTAGTTATGGTCTGAAACATCAGGCTGAGCGTTTCGGGGATTCGCGGCATTCGCGTGGTTATGTCGCGAATGGAATGCTGATCGCAGCCGCCTTAACCCTTGGCTTCAAGGTCCAGCAGATCGATCCCGATTCTCCAAATGCGTGGTTCAACATCAGCTCCAAGATGACGAGCGACGGAGCAAAGCTGGCGTTGGCTGCCTGACCAAGCGTGGGATTGAGAACAGCTCAACTTTATCGTCATTGGCGCTTTCAATTCTTGCCGAAAGTGCCAATGACGTCGATCAGAAGCGCGGGACCCTGATCGATCGCATGAGCCAATGCGAAGTTGGGAATGTCGACATGGCCTCTAAGCTAAGTGGTGTATATACCCGCTTGCGTCACTCCATTTTGGTGCGCTGCACCAATCGCTATCAGCGTAGACGCGTTCTGGGCATACTAAAAGTAGAATGCAGGTACTGTATTGCGCCGCTGTATGCTGTTTATCTCTGACGCGTCTTGGTGCCCAGATATTTCTGGCGGTTTACGTGACCCATTGCCGCAATACCAAATTGCCAGCAGTAGTAAGAAATGGTAAGGAGTGATGTCGGATCGTACTTAGATCATAGTTGCCGCTGTCGCGCGCAAGAATGGTCTTTGACTTAACCCCTTCAAGCAACAAGCCTTATGCCTTGTCGGTCGTTCGCACGGCCGAAAACTGCGGCTGTTGCAGGAGCGGGAATGACACCGACGAAGGTGTTGATCGGTCAGATGCTGGTGGTGTTCGGCATCGCGCTTGCCGGCACCTGGGCCGCCACGCAGTGGGTGGCCTTTGAGCTCGGCTTCCAGCGACGCCTTGGAGAACCCTGGTTCTTAATCGACAACTTACCAGTCTACTACCCTTGGCGGTTGTTCGAGTGGTGGTATGTTTACGATGCCTATGCTCCGGACATTTTCCAAACGGGGGGTACGGTTGCTGGAGGCAGCGGCGTCATTGCCGCTCTGTCCGCCATCATCGGTTCCGTCTGGCGAGCCCGGCAATCGAAGCTCGTCACCACCTATGGCTCCGCCCGCTGGGCCGATAAGACGGACATCGCGGCGGCGGGCCTGACGAAGCCCGCCGGCGTCTTTCTCGGGCTCATGGCCAGCACCTATCTGCGCCATGCCGGCCCCGAACACATCATGGCGTTTGCGCCGACGAGAAGCGGCAAGGGCGTTGGGCTCGTTGTGCCGACGCTGCTGTCATGGCCGCACTCTGCCGTGATCCATGACATCAAGGGGGAAAATTGGACGCTGACCGCCGGCTGGCGCGCGCAGTTCTCCCATTGCCTCCTGTTCAACCCGACCGACCCGAGGAGCGCCGCCTATAATCCTCTCTTGGAAGTCCGCAGAGGCGTTCACGAGGTCCGCGACGTCCAGAACATTGCGGACATATTGGTGGATCCCGAAGGCGCGTTGGAGCGGCGCAATCACTGGGAAAAGACCAGCCATTCGCTTCTAGTCGGCGCCATCTTGCATGTCCTCTACGCCGAAGAGGACAAAACGCTCCGCGGTGTGGCCAACTTTCTCTCCGATCCGGCCCACCCCTTCGAGAAGGCCTTGTGGTCCATGATGACCACGGCGCATCTCGGGGAGCCAGGCCCGCATCCAGTCGTTGCCAGCGCCGCGCGCGAGGTGTTGAACAAGAGCGAGAACGAGCGCTCCGGCGTGCTCTCGACCGCCATGTCGTTCCTCGGCCTCTATCGCGATCCGACGGTCGCGACCGTCACATCGTGCTGCGATTGGCGCATCGCCGACCTGATCGCGGCTGATCATCCGGTCTCGCTTTATCTGGTCGTGCCGCCTTCGGACATTTCGCGCACCAAACCGCTCATTCGCTTGATCCTCAACCAGATCGGCCGCCGGCTGACAGAAAGCCTCGACGGCTCGGACGGCATCGCCCGCAAGCACAAGCTGCTTCTCATGCTCGATGAGTTTCCAGCGCTCGGCCGGCTGGACTTCTTCGAGAGCGCCTTGGCCTTCATGGCCGGCTATGGCCTGCGTTCCTTCCTCATCGCGCAGAGCCTCAACCAAATCGAAAAGGCCTACGGCCCGAACAATTCCATCCTCGACAACTGCCACGTTCGAATCGCCTTCGCGACCAACGACGAACGCACAGCCAAACGCATTTCGGACGCGCTCGGCACGGCGACGGAACTTCGCGCCCAGCGCAACTATGCGGGCCATCGCCTGTCACCCTGGCTGGGGCACCTCATGGTGTCTCGGCAAGAGACGGCCCGCCCGCTCCTGACGCCCGGCGAGGTCATGCAGCTTCCCGACACCCAAGAAGTCATCATGGTCTCCGGCCATCCACCGGCCAAGGCCACCAAGATCCGATATTTCACCGACAGCAATTTCACTTCGCGCGTGCTGCCGGCACCGATCCTCTCAGACGATGGATATGCTGATCGGCCGGCTGCGCGAACGGACGATTGGACCGGCCTTCCGCGATCGAAATTTTCTATCCCCGCCTCTACGGGCGCACAGGCATCGGCCGTGCCCGTAGAAGGCGGACATCAGCTCGTACCGGAGCTCGACGAGGCCGAAGTCATACGTGTGCATGATGGCCGCAATGACGATCTGTCCGTCCTCGACGACGAGACCGATAACCCCGCCACACGCGACGGTAAGCTCCCCAAACCGGACCGACAGTTCCGACGCGTGGCGCGTCTGGCCTCGCTCGATCCCGATGACGGGATCGCGCTATGAGCAAGTCCCGTCTCAACATCTTCATCGAGCCCGACCACGCCAAGCGGCTGCATCAGCTTGCAGCCCTCAAAGGTGAAACGAAATCGGCGATCGTCGCGGCCGCGCTTTCTTCCTATCTCTCTCCCGATGGTGCCGACCGGCGAGAGGCGGCGCTGGCCTCACGCCTCGACCGACTGTCGAACCAGTTCGGCCGGCTGGAACGCGACCAGACCATCCTGATCGAGGCCTTGGCGTTGTTCATCCGCTACACGTTGTCGGTTTCAGCTCCGCTTCCCGAGGCGCATCAGAAGGCGGCTCGCGCACAGGGGCGCCTACGCTTCAACCAATTCGTCGACCAACTCGGGCGGCACCTGCAGCGTGGCGGCAGCCTCGTTCGGCAGGTCCATGAAGAAATCTTCCCTGATGAAGGTCGCTTCTTCGGCCTGGCCGATGACAACGAGGATCAGGGGTCCGCTGGATCGGAAGACCACGATGCCGAGGCGGCGCCGCATGATGGATAGGCCGCGCTCCCCGTCCCGGATCGTCAGCGATCGCCAGATCCGCATGCTGCGCAGCGCCATGGGGCCGGCGATCATCGCCGCGCTCGACGATCCGGACGTCGTGGAAGTCATGCTCAATCCCGACGGAAAGCTTTGGATTGACAGGCTCGGCTCGGGCCGTGAGCCCACGGGCGCCATCCTCTCCCCGGAGGATGCCGCCCGCATCATCAAGGTCGTGGCGAACCATGTCGGTCTCGAGGTCAACCGCGAGCATCCGATTCTCTCCGCCGAGTTGCCGGAAACGGGTGAAAGGTTCGAAGGCGTCCTACCGCCCATCGCCGTCGCGCCGATCTTCGCCATCCGCAAGCGCGCCGCCGGCGTCATACCGCTGGCCCGATATGTCGCCAACGGCATCATGACCGAGGTGCAGGGAGAGTTTCTAAAGAACTCCGTCCTCGATCGGCGGAACATCATCATTGCCGGTGGAACATCGACGGGAAAGACCACCCTCGCCAACGCCCTCCTCCAGGAGATCGCGGCAACCGGCGATCGCGTCCTGGTGCTCGAGGACACGATCGAGCTGCAATGTATCGCCGACGACCATGTGGCTCTCCGGACAAAAGCCCATGCCGTCTCCACCGCCGATCTGGTGCGTTCCACCTTGCGGCTTCGCCCGGATCGCATCGTTGTTGGCGAGGTGCGCGGCGCCGAAGCGCTGGATCTCCTGAAGGCGTGGGGAACCGGGCACCCCGGCGGCATCGCGACATTGCATGCGGGCTCGGCGCAGGGAGCGCTCACCCGGCTGGAGCAGCTCATACAAGAAGTCGTCGTCACCGTGCCGCGCGCGCTGATCGCGGAGGCCGTAGACATCATCGTCTTCATCGCCGGGCGCGGTAGCAAACGCCGCGTCGAGGACATCATCCGCGTCACGGGCCTCGACGGCGACGCCTACGTAATTGAGCACTTCACAGGAGATTAGGGATGCCGCCCATCATATCCGTATTCACGCTTTTCCTGAATGCTGGAACAAACCAGAAACGTAAATCCGCAAGTGCGGATTCGTGCGTTTCCGTAAATCCAGAGACACGCCTTTCAGCAAATCCGCTTTCGAGCGTTGTAGGAAACCTTCGAAACCGGATCTCCGGAACGGCGGCTTTGCTGATGTCCGCCTTTCTGGTTTCCCCAGCTTACGCCGCTGGTTCGTCCATGCCATGGGAAGCGCCCCTGCAATCCATCCTTGAATCGATCGAGGGGCCGGTTGCCAAGATCATCGCCGTGATCATCATCATCGTGACCGGGCTCACCTTGGCGTTCGGCGATGCCGGCGGCGGTTTCCGCAAGCTGGTCCAGATCGTCTTCGGCCTCTCCATCGCCTTCGCCGCCAGTTCCTTCTTCCTCAGCTTCTTCAGCTTTGGCGGCGGAGCACTGGTCTAGTGGCGGTCCATGCCGACGGCTTCGAAGTGCCGCTGCACCGCTCACTGACGGAGCCCGTCCTGCTGGGCGGCGCCCCGCGATCGTTGGCGATCCTCAATGGGACACTCGCCGCCGCCATCGGCATCGGCCTGCATCTGTGGATTGGCGGCATCGTACTCTGGATGGCGGGCCATGCGCTCGCCGTCTGGGGGGCGAAGGCCGATCCCCAGTTCATGGACGTCTTCGCCCGCCACCTGAAGCACCGCGCGTTTCTGGAGGCGTGAGTTCATGATGAACCTTGCCGAATATCGCAAGCGCCCCGCGAGCCTCGCGGATTATCTGCCTTGGGCCGGGCTGGTCGCATCGGGCGTCGTACTCAACAAGGACGGTGCGTTCCAACGCACCGCGCAGTTTCGTGGCCCGGACCTCGACAGTGCAACGGAAAGCGAGCTGGTCGCGATCACCGCCCGCCTCAACAACGCGCTGAAGCGCCTCGGCTCCGGCTGGGCGCTGTTCGTCGACGCTGAACGGCGCATCGCCGCCGGATATCCCATCTCGGAATTTCCCGACGCGGTGTCGTGGCTCGTAGAGGAAGAGCGGCGCGCGGCGTTCGAGGAAGCGGGCACACATTTCGAAAGCGCCTACTACATCACGCTCGCCTTCCTGCCGCCGTCCGAAAGCAAGGCCCGCGCTGGCCAGCTCCTCTACGAGAGCACCGAGCAGCGCACCGTGAACTGGCGCGACCATCTCGCAACCTTCATTTCCGAGACCGACCGTTTTCTCTCCTTGCTCGACGGCGTCATGCCGGAGATCCGCTGGTTCTCCGACGAGGAGACGCTGACTTATCTTCACGCCTGCATCTCCACGCAGCGGCACCCTGTCGCCGTTCCCCAGGTGCCGTTCCATCTCGACGCGCTGCTGCCCGATTGCGATTTCACCGGTGGATTGGCGCCGATGCTGGGGGACCGGCATATGCGTGTGCTGACCATTCGCGGCTTTCCGCCCTCGACCTGGCCCGGCGTCCTTGATGACCTCAACCGGCTCGGCTTCGCCTATCGCTGGTCCACCCGCTTCCTGTCGCTCGACAAGGCGGAAGCCGAACGCGAGCTGACCAAGGTGCGGCGGCAATGGTTCGCGAAACGCAAAGGTATCGTCACGCTGCTGCGCGAGACGATCTTCCAGCAGGAAATTTCGCTGGTCGATTCAGACGCCGCCAACAAATCCGCCGATGCGGACGAAGCGTTGCAGGAGCTAGGCTCAGATGCCGTGGCCTATGGCTATGTCACGGCCACCGTTACGGTCATGGACAAAAGTTTGGATCTCGCCGACGAGAAGCTGAAGGCCGTCGAGCGGATCATCCAGGGGCGTGGCTTCGTCACCATTCCGGAGACGCTGAACGCGACGGAGGCATGGCTGTCCTCGATCCCTGGACATGCCTACGCCAATGTTCGCCAGCCGCTGATCTCGACTCTGAATCTCTCACACATGATGCCGGTCTCGGCAATTTGGGCCGGCCCCGAGAAGAACGCCCATCTGGATGCCCCGCCGCTGGTCGTCACCCGCACGGCCGGCAGCACGCCGTTCCGGCTCGTCACTCATGTCGACGATGTCGGCCACACCCTGATCGTCGGCCCCACCGGTGCCGGCAAATCCGTGCTGCTGGCAATGCTGGCGCTCCAATTCCGCCGCTATGCCGGCTCGCGCATCTTCATCTTCGACAAGGGTGGCTCGGCCCGGGCCACCATCTTGGGCCTCGGCGGCGAGTACTACGATCTCGGATCCTCCGACGCCATTGCCTTTCAGCCGCTCGCTCGCATTGAGGATGAAGACAGCCGCTCGTGGGCGGCCGACTGGATCGCTGGCCTGCTCGGGCATGAACATGTCGAGATCACACCCGATGTGAAGGACGCCGTCTGGTCGGCGCTGACCAGCCTTGCGTCCGCCCCACGTGAGGAGCGAACACTCACCGGCTTTTCCACGCTGTTGCAATCGAACCGGCTACGCCAGGCGCTGCAACCCTACACGCTGTCGGGGCCGCATGGCCGGCTGCTGGACGCTGATGCCGATCGGCTTGGCTTCGGCGACGTGCAGGGCTTCGAAATGGAGGAACTGATGCACACGGCGAGCGCCGTGACGCCGGTACTCACCTATCTTTTTCATCGTCTCGATGAGCGTTTCGACGGGTCGCCCACGCTGCTCGTGCTCGATGAGGCTTGGGTATTTCTCGACGATCCCATCTTCGCTGCGCGCATCCGTGAATGGCTGAAGGTGCTGCGCAAGAAGAACGTCGCCGTCGTCTTCGCCACCCAGTCGCTTGCCGACATCCAGCGTTCTGCCATCGCGCCAGCCATCGTCGAGAGCTGCCCGAGCCGGATCTTCCTGCCGTCGCCGCAGGCGAGCGAACCGCAGCTCCGCACGATCTATGAAGGATTTGGCCTCAACAGCCGCCAGATCGATATCATCACGCGGGCTCAGCCGAAGCGGGATTACTACTACCAATCCCGTCTTGGCAATCGGCTGTTCGACCTCGATCTCGGACCTGTGGCGCTCGCCTTCGCCGGTGCCAGCCGCCCCGAGGATCATCGCCAGATGGACGATGTCCTCGTGTCCCATGGGCGCGATGCCTTTGCCGCAGCATGGCTCGACGTGCGCGGTCTCGATTGGGCAGCCGACCTCATCCGCCAATTCCCGCTTCCGCAAAATCAGGAGACCGCATCATGAGAACACCACTTTGCCTTGCCGGTGCCTGCGCGCTCGGCATCGCTCTCGCGCCGCCGGTGGCGGCGCAGATCGTCTTCGATCCGAACAACTACAGCCAGAATGTGCTGTCGGCGGTTCGAGCCCTGGACCAGGTCAACAACCAGATCAAGAGCCTGCAAAACGAAGCTCAGTCGCTCCTCAATCAAACAAAGAACCTGACGAGCCTCGATTTCTCCGCACTAAACGAGCTGAAGCAGTCCGTCGCCAAGACGGAGCGCCTTATCAGCGAGGCCGAGGGCTTGAGCTTCGACATATCGGCGATGGAACGGCAATTCCAGCAGCTCTACCCGAAGGAATACGCGGCGTCCGGATCGAGCGATCAGATCCTCGCCGATGTGCGAAAACGCTGGGAGCAGTCTCGGGCCGCTTTGGAAACGGCCATGAAGATGCAGGCGCAGGTCTCCGAAAACCTCGCCTCCGATGAGGCCACTCTCGGCGATCTCGTCACTCGCAGCCAGTCGGCAACGGGGAATCTCGACGCGACGCAGGCGACCAACCAATTCCTTGCCCTTCAGGCTAAGCAAGCTATCGACGCGTCCCGGCTCAAGCTCTCTCAGGACCGCGCCGTCGCCGCGGAGCAGGCCCGTGCCGTCGCGGAGGAGGAACGGGCGCGTGAGGTTCGCCGCCGATTCATGGGTGATGGCAGCAGCTATACGCCGGCACCCGTCCGGTTGTTCCGCGATTGAGGGACCCGCCATGCTCAGACAAATCATCCGTCTCTCTGTCGTGGCCGCGATTGCCATCGGCGCCGGGCTTCCCGTCCAATCCGCGCGGGCGGCCGACACGGTGGACAGCCTCGCCGCCGATCCGCAACGGCTCCGGGAGGTGCAAAAGCTTTGCAAAGACGACTGGGCTGGGACAGGCGACGAACTGTGCACCATGGCCAGCAAAGCGCAGCGCCGCCGTTTCATGGGTTCTGGCAAAACGCCGTACACGCCACATCCGGTCGATCTGTTCCCGTCACTGAAGAAGAGCGGAACTCCGGAGAAAACCGACCCCGTCGCTCCGGACGCGGAGTGATTGTCCATGGACGATCTCTCCGTCATCGACCGTTTCACCGACACCTTCTCGCAATATATCGATAGCGGGTTTGGCCTGCTTCACGGTGAGATCGCTTACCTTTCGGCGACGCTCATTGCCATCGATATAACGCTCGCCGGCCTGTTCTGGGCCTTCGGAGCCGGCAATGACGAGATTCTGGCGAAGCTCATCAAGAAGGTCCTCTATGTCGGTGCCTTCGCCTACATCATTACAAACTTCAATTCGCTCGCCAGCATCATCTTCAGATCCTTCGCCGGACTCGGACTGACCGCCTCTGGCTCCGGCCTGTCTCAGGACGATTTCTTGCGTCCCGGTAAGCTCGCCTCTGTCGGCATGGACGCCGGCCGGCCGATCCTCGCGCAGATAGGCGACTTGTCCGGCTTCACCTCCGTCTTCTCCAACATCGACACCATCGCCGTCCTGTTCCTCGCCTGGCTCGTGGTCATCGTCAGTTTCTTCGTGCTCGCGGTGCAGCTCTTTGTGACGTTGCTGGAGTTCAAGTTGACCACGTTGGCCGGCTTCGTGCTGGTCCCCTTCGCATTTTGGAACAAGACGGCCTTCCTGGCCGAACGCGTGCTCGGCAATGTCGTGTCGTCCGGGATCAAGATCCTGGTCCTTGCCGTTATCGTTGGCATCGGCAACGGCCTCTTCGCGGAATTTCGTGCGTCGGCAGGGACAGAGCCGTCCATCGATCATGCGCTGGCGATCATGTTGGCGTCGCTCGCCATGCTTGGGCTGGGCATCTTCGGCCCGTCGATCGCGACGGGTCTCGTCTCCGGAGCCCCGCAGCTCGGCGCGGGTGCAGTCGCCGGCACCGCGCTCGCCGCCGGCGGCATGGCGGTCGCGGCGGGCGCCGGAGCTGCCGGCGCGGCGCAGCTTGGCGGGGCCGCTATCGGTTCCGGCGTCAAGGCGGCATCCACCATGTCGGGCGGCGCGCGCGCCGCCTTCGAACTTGGTGCAGCGACGTCCGGTGCATCGGGCATGGGAGCCGTTGGAGCTGGTCTTGCCGGCGTGGCGCAAGCGGGTGGTGGCGCCGTCATGCAGGCGGGTCGCAGCGTCGTGTCACGCGTCGCGGGCACGGTGGGCTCACGTGCTTCCGCTGGCGCCCATGGCGCCTGGACGGCTACCGGCGGCAAGCCCATGGGAGCGATGGGTGGGGCTGGGAACGATGCGTCGTTCGCCGGTGCCGGCGGTGCTCCCCCATGGGCCAATCGCGTGAGACATGGACGGCGCAACTCGCACGTCTCCCACGGAGCAACCACTGCGGCTCACGCCCTTCGCTCGGGGGATCATGGCGGCTCCGGAGCCAACCCATCCCTGCGACAGGAGGATTGAACAATGCGCTTCAAACGCGCTGGCGTGCGCTATTCGCAGACGTCGGAACCCGCCACGCCCTATCAGGCCGCCGGCCAGTTGTGGGATGACCGCCTAGGCTCCGCCCGCGTTCAAGCACGCAATTGGCGGCTCATGTCCTTCGGCTGCCTGACACTTGCCGTGGGCATGGCTGGCGGTCTGCTGTGGCAGGCGGGCCGCTCCACCGTCACGCCCTATGTGGTCGAGGTCGATCAGCTCGGCCAAGTCAAGACCGTTGGCCCGGCCGTGGAAGCCTATCGGCCGACCGACGCCCAGATTGCCTACGCGCTCGCCCGGTTCATACAGAATGTGCGCGCACTGCCCACCGATCCCATCGTGGTGCGGCAGAACTGGCTCGAGGCTTACGACTTCACCACCGATCGCGGCAGCGCCGGGTTGAATGACTATGCGCGTGCCAACGATCCGTTCGGCAAGGTCGGCAAAATGTCGGTCGCCGTCGAGGTCACCAGCGTCGTGCGCGCATCGGACAGCTCCTTCCAGATCCGCTGGATCGAGCGGCGCTATGAGAACAATCAGCTTGCCGGCACGGATCGCTGGACCGGCATCCTCACCATCATCATGCAACCACCACGCACCGAGGACCGGCTGCGTAAGAATCCTCTCGGGATTTTCGTCAACGGCATCAACTGGAGCCGCGAACTCGGCACCGGCGGGTCGTGAAGGAGAAAAGGACCATGACCCGCATGCCGCCATTCCGCATTCTCCTCCTCTCATCCGCCGCGTTGCTGGCGGGCTGCGCCGGGAAAACACCGCCGCCGGAAATCTCCCTGGATGAACCCTACGAGGCGAGCCGGATCGTCGAGCCGGCCGGTCCCGTCGAAATAGTCGAGCTGCCGAAGCCATTGCCGCTGCCCGGCCAGTTGAAGCCGATGCCGGTAAAGGGCGGAACAGTTGAACCTGCCGATCCGAAACTGCGCGTGACGACAGCCAACAATGCCGCCCGCGTGCAGCCGACGCGCACCGGTTATATCAATGCCACGCAGGTCTGGCCCTACACGGCTGGCGCGCTCTATCAGCTTTACGCGGCGCCTGAAAAAGTAACGGACATCGCCCTGCAGAGCGGCGAGGAGCTGATTTCCGTCTCGGCCGGTGACACTGTGCGATGGGTAATCGGCGACACGACCAGCGGCGGGGGCGGAAACCAGCAGACCCACATCCTGGTGAAACCGACGCGGCCGGATCTGAAGACCAATCTGGTGGTCAACACCAACCGGCGGACCTATCTCCTCGAACTCACATCGACTCCCCAGACCTGGATGGCGTCGGTCTCCTGGGACTATCCACACGACCGCCTCCTCGCACTACAACGTCAGAACGATCGTGCGGGGACTGCCACCCCGGTCTCAAACGCCGTCGCGCTCGAGCGTGTCCAGTTCCGCTATGAGATCACGGGCGACAATCCGTCCTGGCGGCCGACCCGCGTCTTCGATGACGGTGAGAAGGTCTATATTCAATTTCCCGCTGGCATCGCCCAGGGCGAGTTGCCACCGCTGTTCGTTGTCGGCCCCACCGGGGAGAACCAGCTCGTCAACTACCGCGCGAAGCCGCCTTATTACATCGTCGATCGCCTGTTCGGTGCGGCCGAGCTTCGTCTTGGAGGCGAGAAGCAGCAGATCGTGCGCATCTCGCGCACCGACGGCAACCGGCGGGGGATCTTCGGGCTATGACCGTGCCACCCAAATCCCCACCCCCCGATCTCGCCATTCGCGCCAAGCCGCGTCCGGTAACCCGTCTCAATCGCTGGACCTTGGTGGTGCTCGCCGGCGCCGTCTCCGCCGCAGTGCTTGGCGCGATGATTTGGGCATTGCAAGGCTGGGACAGATCAGCCCGGACCGGCGAGGAGCTCTACAATACCGACCGCGTCAACCCGGCGGAGGGGCTGCAAATGTTGCCGCGCGACTATACGCAGGTTCAACCACCGAAGCTCGGTGCCCCCTTGCCCGGCGAGCTCGGAGGACCAGTCGTGCGCACCGAGCGGGAGGCAGGCATTCCGCCCATGCCAGAGCGGCCGAGTTTCAGGGCCGATCCGGAAGAGGATGCCAAACGCGCGGCGCGCCTTCGTGCCCAGCAGGAAGCGGAAGCCGCAGCGAAGGCAGCCGTGTTCTTTCAGACCACACGCCCGAAGCAGGAGGTATCGGCAACCGCGGCCGCCTCGCCGGAGCCAAACCGGCTCGATCTCACCGCCATACGCGCTGCCGGTGCGGAAACTGCCGTTGCTCCGCCCGTCGATGAAATGACCACACAGAACATGCAGGACCGCAAGCAGGCGTTCGCAAGCCGAGAGGCCGACCAGAAGATTTACGGATCTGGAACTCTCCAGACGCCGCGCTCGCCCTATCAAGTGATGGCCGGCACCATCATTCCAGCCGCCTTGGCGACGGGGATCAATTCCGATCTGCCGGGCCAGATCATCGGCACCGTCACCGAGAATGTCTGCGACACGGCCACGGGCAGGCATCTCTTGATCCCCCAGGGCGCCCGCCTGATGGGCCAGTACGATTCCGGCGTCGCCTTCGGCCAGAGCCGTGTGCTCCTGGTCTGGAATCGCCTCGTCATGCCGGACGGCTCCTCCGTCGTGCTGGATCGTCTCTCCGGCGTCGATACGGCCGGCTATTCGGGCCTCGAAGATGAGGTGGACAATCACTGGTTCCGCCTGATCGGAGGCGCGGTCCTCTCCTCGCTGCTCGGCATCGGCGCCGAGTTGGCAGCGCCTCAAAATCAGGGGACGAACGGCGATCAGGTCATCATCGCGACGCGCGACGGCGCTCAGGACACCATCAACGATATCGGCCAGCAGATCACACGGCGCAATCTCAATATTCAGCCGACCTTGAAGGTGCGACCGGGTTTTCCGGTCCGCGTCATCGTCAACAAG
>NZ_JBAFVS010000036.1:0-30856 GCF_043194565.1 Xanthobacter autotrophicus ATCC 700552
TCGCCGGTCCCGCCCAACAGCGGGGTCGGCGCCTCGCAAATCCGATCAAGCCGTCACCGATCCGCTCTGGCGGGGCGTCGCCGGGGAAGCGCCGAACGGCCAAGCGAAGAGCGCCAAAGGCGATGTCCACGAGAGAATTGACTCTGGATGGCCAGAGCGTTTGCCGACGCCTCGCGTCGTTAACCTTTCATTAACCCAAAAAGCCTTGCCGCACCGTTAGAATCGGCTCTAAATGCGGTTCTACGTCAGAAGTGGCGTTGAAAGCGCATGTGCGGGAAAAACGAATGGCCGACACTTCACGCGCCACCGATGCAGTTGATGACGTCGACTCGCTCATCATGGAGCATGGTCGCGATCTATCAGCAAAGCTGCAAGCGCATTGGCTTGAGCATTTCCCGCCCGTGGCGGAGAAGTCGCTGCGGTCGTTTCAGTTAAGTGAGGTAGCCCGATTCCTTGGGGTGAAGCCGGGCTATCTCCGAAACCTGTCGCTCGAAGGCAAGGGGCCGGCTCCGTCGGTGACGCCATCCGGCCGCCGCTCGTACAGCGCTGAGCAAATCCTAGAGCTTCGCCAGTACCTCGACGACAATGCCAGAGCCAGGAAGCGCTATGTTCCGCATCGCCAGGGCCCCGAGCATCTCCAGATCATCGCGGTTGCCAACTTCAAGGGAGGAAGTGGAAAGACCACGACGGCCGCCCATTTAGCTCAACATCTTGCGCTGGCCGGTCATCGCGTTCTGGCCATCGATCTAGACCCTCAAGCGAGCCTGACGGCGCTTCATGGCCTTCAGCCCGAGTTTGATGTCGGCCGCAATGAGACGCTCTACGGCGCAATTCGATATGATGACGAGCGGCGCCCTCTCTCGGATGTCATCCGGAGGACGAACTTTGCCGGGCTCGATATCGTGCCTGGCAACATCGAGCTGATGGACTTCGAGTATGACACTCCGCTCGTATTGGCGACGAAGGAAAGCGGCAGCATGGGCCGCCAATTCTTCGCGCGACTGGACGAGGCACTCGGCCCGGTAGCAGACCGGTACGACGTCGTCATTCTCGATTGCCCGCCGCAGCTCGGCTATCTGACCATGATCGCCCTGTGTTCAGCGACCGCCCTGCTCGTCACCGTGCATCCGCAGATGCTCGACGTGATGTCCATGTCTCAGTTCCTGCAGATGCTCGGAGACGTCATGGCGCATCTGAAGAAAGCCGGCGGCAAGATGCAGTACGATTGGGTGCGTTACCTCATCACGCGCTACGAGGCGTCGGACCAACCGCAGACCGAGATGGTCACCTTCATTCGCACACGGTTCGGACGTCACGTCCTGACCAATCCGATGCTGAAGAGCGTCGCGATCTCCGATGCCGGCCTTACGAAGCAAACGCTCTATGAGGTCGAACGAAAGGAGTTCACGCCGAGCACATACGATCGGGCGATCGAGTCTCTCGACGCGGTCAATGGAGAGATCGAGGGGCTGATCCACAAGGCCTGGGGGAGGGGGTAATGGCACGCAAGGGACTGTTCTCCGCCTCACCTGAGAAAAAGTTGACGGCAGTCAACTCCGACGATGCTCCCGCGGTGCCGCAAAGAGTGTCGCCTCCGGCGTTCGCAACCCGAGGCGCTCTCGGTGCCGTCACGCGCTCTATTGACGAGTTGGCCGCGCGAGCAGACGCAGCCAGAGACCTCGAAGCCCGCCTCACTGCCGGCGAGACGGTAATCGATGTCGACCCGGACATCATCGACCCGCCCTTTATCGCCGACCGTTTGTCGCACGACGATGACGCGGACTTCCGTACGCTGGTCGCGGCAATCGAAGCGCGCGGTCAGGATTCCCCCGTGCTCGTCCGGCCCCATCCAAAGGAGAGCGGGCGCTATCAACTCGCGTTCGGGCGACGGCGTTGGCGAGCCTGCAAGGTGCTCGGACGCCAGGTCCGAGCCGTTGTCAAGAAGCTCTCGGATCGCGATCTCGTCCTCGCCCAGGGACAGGAAAACAGCGCGCGAGCGAACCTCTCATTCATAGAGCGCGCTCTGTTCGCCTGGCGGTTGGAGGAAGGGGGCTACGATCGCGAGACAATCATGAGCGCTTTGACCGTCGACAAGACGGTCGTCTCGCGAATGATCTCGGTGGTAAAGAAGATCCCGCTTGCGATCATTGAGGCTATCGGATCGGCGCCGACGACTGGCCGGGACCGATGGGTTGATCTGGCCACTGCTTTCGAGGCGGGTGTCGACATCGAGCAAGTGACCGATTTTCTCGCGTCGGCCGATGTGCAGGCGGCTTCATCCGATGAACGATTTGATCTTGTCTTTGGACTGATCTCGAATCCCCCCGTGCCGGAGGAGCCGGCAGCTCGCGCCGTCGCCAAGAAGGCGCATGGACAATACTGGTCCACACCCGCCGGCGTGCGCGTCGCACGCGTCTCATCGACCGACCGGGCATTCGTTCTGTCGATCGACAAACGCAATGCTCCCGGGTTTGGCGATTTCCTGCTGACGCAGATGGATCGCCTTTTCGAGACCTACAGCAACGAGAAAAAGGAGGACTGACCGACCGTACGAAGCTCACCGCAACCAGCTAGGAGCAACGCGGCAAAAGAAAAAGGCCCCCGAAACGGAGTTCCGGAAGCCCTTCTCGTTCTTTGGCGATTACGAGAATCACACTTCCGCGAATCACAGTCAAGAGTCTCGTGAGAGATTGAGCGCCGTTTCGGCGAGCAGATTTCCTTTGCCCTCATAGAGGCAGAGACATGGAACCACACCTATCGACGACGCCCTTCGGGCGGCGAACGCTGACGCTTGCCCATGTGGCAAATCAGGCGATCGCAAAAGCACGGCCGCTCGAAAAGGCGGTTCACAAATGGCACGTCTATCAGACGCTCTGCATTGCGAGGGTCACATTCGGCGTGTCCGAGCGCGCGCTGTCGGTGCTCAACGCGCTACTGACGTTTCACCCGGAGACCATGCTGACGGGGGAAGACCTGATCGTCTTTCCCTCGAACGATCAGCTGGCACGGCGGGCGCATGGCATGCCGGCATCAACGCTGCGCAAGCACCTGGCCGTCCTCGTCGACGCTGGGCTCATCATTCGCCGCGACAGCCCGAACGGGAAGCGATACGCCCGCAAGGGCCGCGACGGCGAGGTCGCGATGGCCTTTGGCTTCGACCTCGGGCCGCTCGTGGCGCGGGCCGAAGAGTTTGCGCAGATTGCCGAGGCGATCCTGGCGGCCGAGCGTGAGATGAAGCTCGTGCGCGAACGCATCACCATCTGCCGGCGTGACATCGCGAAAATGATCGCGACAGGCCTCGAGGAGGGCGTGCCGACGAAGCGGGCAGGGCAGGGTCCGGCGGACTGGGCGGAGATCCACGGGCTGTTTCGCGCGATCATGGCTCGGATTCCGCGAAGCGCCACACTCGCTGAGCTCGAGCCAGTTGCCGAGGAGCTCACCATGCTGGCTGATGAGATCCTTATGTTGCTGGAGGCTCATGCAAAAACAGAAAAAACGAGCACCAATGAATCCACATTTGAGCGCCACATACATAATTCAAATCCAGACTCCCTAATTGAACTTGAACCTGCTCTCCGAGAAGAGAGGGGGGCGAAGGCAGCGCCAGAACCCCAAACGCCGCGGATGCCGGAAGGGTCCTACCCCTTGGGGATGGTTCTCGACGCTTGTCCCGATGTTTGCGACTACTCCAAGTCCGGGATTTCGAACTGGCGGGACTTCCTGGCGACCGTTGCCGTGGTCCGGCCCATGCTGGGGATCAGTCCGAGCGCCTGGGAGGAGGCGCGGACCGTCATGGGAGAGGTTCAGGCTGCTGTGGTGGTTGCGGCGATCCTGCAGCGCGGTGCCGCGATCAATAGCGCCGGCGGCTATATCCGCGATTTGACGAAAAAGGCGGAAGCCGGAGGGTTCTCTCTTGGCCCGATGCTGATGGCGCTGATCGGCAGCAGAAAGCGCGACAAGAAGCGAGCATGACCCATGTCGAACCGCGGGAATAGCCGTGTAGTCGTCCGGCGACGCTCGGTAACCATCGGGTCGTTCCATTCGGTCGAGAACAACGTTCGTCTCGTGCCCGCACAATCGGACGGCTCGCCTTATGGAAGCCCATTAGGCTGCGGCGGTCTCAAATTCGGTCTCAAGCCCCTCGCGAGCCAGGCGGCCGTGATTCACGAGCAATGTACGAATCGTCAGGGGCGAGACTTCGAAGTGTTCGGCAACGTCCTGTTGATTTTCCATAGAATAATCGTCGCCGAGCATCGCATCGACAACCTCGAACGGGCTGAGCAATTCTGCGGCGAAGGACCGTTGAACTTTCTGTCGGTAGGTGTAAGCGCGAGTCGCGGGCAGAAGAGCTCCGCTCGGCGGTCTGGCAAGACGATCGCCCAGAAGCCGTGCAAGTTCAAAGCGGCGCCCAGTCCGCCATTTGGATCGAAGAACAACCCGGCCCTGAGTGGGCTTTTCGTCGAGCGCGAAAGAGATAGATGCCCCGCCTCGAACGTCCGGTATGATTGCGCGAACAACGCCCGCCATCTCAGCTAACTGGACATCCGTAAGCGGACCCTCACCGAGCCGGTGGTGTTCACGAAGGGCACGGGCCGCCGTGGCTCCTGCTCTGTAAGCGGGGGTCAGACCGCTGCGCTTCGGCACTTCAGTAGCTGGTAGCCGAATGACATCGCGTGGCGAGGCATCGAAACCGCTCCTCTGAGCTGCTTCACGAAGGTCGTCCCCGGTCAAAAGCTTGCCGCTTTGGCCGTGTTCCGCTGCCAGCTCCTCAACACCAGACAACCCAAGATCCTCGATGTCGCGAACCAATTGATCGACAAGTTGCTCCTGGGAGTCAGGATCCTGACCCAGCAGAGCCTCCAATTTGCGAGTGCGTACGAAAGCTGGTGTTTTACGCTCTGCAATTACGCCCGACCAAACTGTCTGGAGATTGCTGTCTTCGATGCCGGCCCAGCTAAGGCGCTCCAACACCTGACTGAGGAACAGGTCAATGCCAGCCTCGAACTCGCTGGCGGGCAGGATGACCGCGTGATCGGTGATGTAGCGGAAAGGCGTTTGGGGGCGTTCCGTCGTGGGTTTCGAAATCAATGCGGTTCGTTCGCCATCGGAGAAAATCGTCAAATTTGGCCAGATATACCCCGATCCAATTGTCGTCAGACGATGGGCGTAAGCCCAATCCTTGGAATTTGAGCGTGGCTCCCAACGCAAACGCCACCAATTCCAGGCGAGCCACTCGGCGAGGTGGTAGGCAGAGAGTAGGGGCGCTTGACGCAGCCTATTGGCTAGGACGTCGTTGCCTTCTGTCAGCCAAAGATCATGCGCCTTGATGCCAAGCGCAGAAAAGCATGCACGCTCCTCCGGCGACCCGGCATCGAGTTGCTCCCATTCGGCAGCTATTGACCAACTGACAGGCATCGTTGCTTCCAAATATCTCTTACGTAGTCGCGCAGATCGTCCTCTTCTTCAAGACGGTAGCCGTGATATACCCCTAACGTAGATGGGTCAGTTTTCGCCTCATAAACCTCGCCATCTTCGTCGACGCACCAGATGAATTTTGGAAAACCATTGTAGGCGAGTTCGCTGACTGCTCCTCGAGAAATGCCTCGACGCATTAGCTCGCTGGCTTGCTCCAACCGGATCACCTTAAGAGCGTCACAAAGCGACTTTGTCGGCCGCGGATTGGTTCTCTCTAGGCCGTAGTCCGCTGGGTTCCTCTTATGATGGCCGCTGCCACCGTATCGCGCATTGACCGCAAGCTCGGCTTTTCGTTCGTCTGTCAGGAAGCCTTCGCGCGCTATCCGTCGCTTCGGATTGTTGCCAGGTCGAGCCATGCTTAACTTGCCTCAAGACGCCTTGGACCGTCACCTTATCAGAGGTGCCTTCCAATTCCCGAAAAATCAGCGGGCAAGTCCGTGAAGTGGCTCGCTGGGCACGCACCGGCAAGGTCGGAGCATGCTTCGGCCGACGCTACAATCCTGCCGCCTTGGTGAGGTTAACGCGGAAGCGGTCGCGCCGGCGCTGGTAGCGCCGGGTCATCTCGGCCGAGGCATGGCCGAGCTGCTTCTGCACGTAGCGCTCGTCGACCTCGGCCGAGGAGGCGAGGCCGGCGCGCAGCGAATGCCCAGCGAACTTACTCTCTCGTTCGCCCTCGCTCAGATCCGGCCGCACGCCGGCGGCGAGCGCGGTGCGCTTGACCAGCCGCGCCACCTGCTGGTCGGTGAGCCGATCCGGGCCGACGTCCTTGCCCTGGCCGGTGACCCGCCGGAATAGCGGTCCATGGGGAATTTTCGCCAGCTTGAGCCAGGTTTGCAAGGCGACGACCGGGCAGGTCGAGTCCGAGGAGCCGCGGCCGATCTCGACCTCGCGCCAGCCGTTCTTGCCGCGTAGCGTCACCAGCATCCCCTTGTCGAGGATCTCGACCCAGCCGCGGCCGTCCTCGGTTTGATCGCGGCCGGCATCGAGCGCGACGATCTCGGACCGCCGCAACCCGCCGGCGAAGCCGAGCAGCAGCATGGCGCGGTCGCGTAGGCCGCGCAGCGTGCCACGCTCGAGCGTCTCCAGCATGGCGATGACGTCCTCCGGCAGCACGGCTTCCTTCTGCACCGGCGGCCGGCCATGGGTGTTGCGGATCCCCGCGAGCACGGTGGCGATATGGCGGTCGGCGCGGTCGAGCGGCGTGCCGCGCTGGGCATAGTTCCAGGAGAGGGCCGACAAACGCCGCTCGATCGTGCCGACGGCGTTCGGCTGGCGATCGGCGGTTGCCGCACCGGAGGCGCAGGCGGTGATGTAGAGCCCGACCACCTGCGGGTCCGGGGGCAGGGGAGACAACGCCTGGCGCCGGCACCAGGCGGAAAAATGCTTCCAGTCGGCGGCATAGGCGCGGCGGGTGTTGGCCGAGCTGGCGGCCGCGACATAGTCGCGGGCGCGATCGGCGAGGCGTTCGAGATGGGCGGGCAGGTCGGCCGACGGCTGCGGCGCGGAAATGACGACGGGTGGCGGCGCTGCAGGGGAGGGCGGCGCGTGCTCCTGGGCGTCGTTTTCGGGGCTCGGAGGGCTCGTTTCATGCATGCTTCTATATAAAGACAGAAACGAATGATAATGCAACATTATCGTTCGTTCTGGAGTCGCGACAGGTGCGGCGGTTAGCGGCCAAATCTCTGGCAGAAAGCGCCGCCATCGGATACGATCCGGCATGGCCTCGCGCGCGCGACTCATCCCCGAGCCCCCTCCGACCTTTCCGGCCTTTCCCGGCTGGGCGCGCCAGCCCGCGACCGGCGAAGCCGTTGAAGATACGGAGTTTCTCGCCGGGGCGGCGCTGGCGGCGCTGCATCCGATCGCCCGCCACGAGCACCCGCTCGGCACCCTCTGGCGCCAGCGCCTGGCGCTTGGCTGCGCCGCCGCGCTGGCGCAGCAGAACGGCCGCACCGAGGACGAGGGGATGCTGCGCGACCACTGGTATCTGCGCCGCGAGGGCGACGACCCAGGGCCCGCCGGGCAGCTCCTCAAGGCCTGGCGCGCCTTGAGCGAGCGGTCGGCGATGGCCGCCGGCGACTGGGAGCTCAAGCTCGCGGCGCTGCTGGCCCACCGCTACGACGACGCGCTGCAGGACGTCATTGCCTTCGCCACCGACCAGCTCAAAGGGCCGGGGAGTGCGGTGCGCGCCGCGGCGGGAGTGGCGGCGACCAGCCTGCGGTTTCGGCCCGACAGCCGGCCGCTGGCGCTCTGGCTCGCCGATGCGGTCCTGGCGCATCGCCTCAAATGGCCGGCGCCGGTGCCTTTGCTCGCCGCCCATCTGAAGCGCGCCGATTTCCGTCACGCCGCCGCGCATGTCGCCGGCGACAGCGGCTGGCTTGCCGCCTGCAACCTGGCCTATGCCCGGGGCTCGGCGGCCGCGGCCGACCTGCACGCCGATCTCGCCCGCCGCGCCGAGAAGCTCCTCGCCGCCGCGCCGCAGCTGCGCGGCAAGGACGCCGACATGATGGTGGCGATCCTCATCAGCGAGGACGCGCAGGCGGCCAGGACCGGCAAGGCCGCGAGCGACCGCTCGAGCCGGCGGCTGTTCGAGCGCCTGGTCGCGCTCGGCGGCGTGCGTGAGCTCACCGGCCGGCCGACCTTCCGGCTCTACGGGCTCTGACCATGGCCCGGCGCGCGCGAGCCAAGCAGGAGCTTGACACCGAGCTCGCCGATCTGCCGCCGGAGCTTCGCTGGCGCGAATGGATGGGCCGGGTCGAGGCGGTGATCTTCGCCTCGCCCGAGCCGGTCGGGCGTGAGGTGCTGGCGCGGGTCGTCGGGCGGGACTGCAATCTCGACCTCATCATCGACGATATCCGCGGCGAGCTGCGCGGCCGGCCCTACGAGCTGGTCGCGGTCGCCGGCGGCTGGCAGCACCGCACCCGCAAGAGCTTCGCCGATGCGATCCGCACGGCGACAGGGCTTGGAACCGAGACGAAGCCGCTGTCGCAATCGGATGCGCTGATCCTGATGTGCATCGCGTATTTCCAGCCGATCACCCGCGGCGAGCTTGGCCAGTTCTTCAGCAAGGAGGTCAGCCGCGACACCATCGGCCATCTGCGGTCGCTCGGCTTCATCGCTGCCGGGCCGCGCAGCCCGACGCCGGGTGCGCCCTATACCTACGTGACGACCCCGGGGTTCCTGTCGCATTTTGGCTTCGACACGCTCCGCGACCTGCCGGACATGGAGGCGCTCGAGGATGCCGGCCTGCTCAGCAAAGAGAAGCTGCTGGCTGGAGATATTCCGATCGCCGGCGGAGAGGCCGACGATTTTGACGACGGCGCGAGCGAGTAAGATTTCAAAATGGATCTGTATTTATGGCCGGGGCGAAGCCGCCAATTCATCGTCGGTCAGAATCCGTAGCGCTGGTCAGCCCACCGCAACAGCACCTTGGCATCATGGTCTGGCAGGCGCACACGCGCGTCACGCAGGCCCTGCGCGATCGCGTCGCCAACATCGGGATCGACTCGGTTGCCGTGCGTCATGAGAAAGTACCAGCCGAAGGCAAGGCCGACCTCGCGATCGATCGCCTCTGTGCGATCCATCAGCATATGCACTGAGGCATCGCCGGCCTCCAGGCTCTCCTTCGGCAGATGCAGCGGACGGGTGATGAACCCGATCTCTCGCTGGCCGTTGTGCTCATAGTCGGTGATGTCGAGTGCCCAATGCTCGAAGACGCGCGCGCTGCGCGCGCTCGATTCCTCCCAGTCCTGAAAGAAGCGCACCTCGCGCGGCACCACATCGAACCAATTGGGCTGCAATTCCAGGAAGGGCCTCTGCGTGCCGTCGGTGCCGATCCAGACGCGCTGTTCCATCTCAGGGCGGCGCGCCTCACGCTTCTCGCGCTCGAGGCGCGCGCACCGCGCGAGGAATGTCCGGACATGCACGACACTGCTGCCGGTACGCTTGCTCAAACGGTAGAGCGGGCCCGCGATCACCTTGTCGTCGGACCTGGCGTCATGGTCGATCCATGACGGATCAAGCAGCTCCAGCTCGCTCCAGGGGCGAGATGATGGATTGACGATCGGCCCAGCACGCCACTCCACCTCGCGGCCGACCGAAATCTGCACGTAGTCGGCCGCGCCCGATCCGGTCGGCGCGAAGGCGTACACGCTGTTGCCGTGCCATTCCGAGATCTGAAGTTCGGTCTGCTGTAACCGAGACCAGAGAGCCCCGACGTTGCCCTTGTCCTTGGCGAGTTCTGCTTCCATCCACGGTCGGTACTCGGCGATCCGGGTTCCGTCGGCGGCAAGCACCGAGCGCTCGACCCGCCAGTACTGGTCGTCGTCAATCGCCGCCAAGAAGGCGAACCCAGGAAACGCCTCGGTCAGCGCTGCTGCGAGCGCGGCTTCGTCGGCGCCGGCCGGAAGGCGCGCCAGGGCCGCTCCAACCGAGGCACGGTCGGGCAGTCTCACCGGTGCATTTTCCAGGATGTCAGCCATGCGATGGTCCTAGCCTTCTGGCTCCGTCCGATTTTTCCGTGTCTCGCCGAGCGGGCCTTCCGATTTGCGACCGACCATTTATCGGCCTCGATCGTTCGCCATCTGCTCGATCTCTTTCATCGACGTCAGAATGTCCGCGAAGAGAGGGGCGTCCCCGAAGATCATCGGTGTCATGTTCGCATAGTCTCGCGCGAGCGCGTCAATCATGGCCGCGGACGGCGCGATCGCGAACGACCCGGTTGCGGCCGACGCCAGATCGTAGTCGGGCCGGTTGAAGAACATGAGGGCGTGCCGAACGCAGTCGGCTCCCAAGGCGGCATCGGCTATTGCCGACCGGCCGACCTCGGAGGCGAAAAGGCAATGGAGGTCGTAGAAGTGTCGCGAGACGCGCTGGCCTGCCTGGCGCAGCTCGCCGCGGCGCTCAAACCAGCGCCGCAGGCCGTGCGCGATCACGACCTTGTCCCAAAACGTGCGCTCGGCATTGATCGTCGTGACGTTCGGGACCGCCAGCTCGAGGCCCGCCACATCCTGGGCAATGTAGGGGCGGATTTCCTTCGGATGGTTCGGGTCGAGGGCCGACTTCGCTCCAGACTCGATCCGCACCGCCGGCCGCACATAGGCCTCGTCGCGCGGCTCGACCTCGGGATACCAGACCAAAAGCGTCTGCCCCTCGGGGTCAGCCTCATCGATTTCGACGCGGCCGCGTCCGTCCGTTGCCTCGGCAAGGTGCTTGGTCAGGAACCCGTGCAGCGGTCCGGTAATATAGCCACGACAGGCGTCTCGGATCGCGTCCAGTCGAGCCCGCCGCTTCTTGTTCGATAGCGCTTCGAGCTCGTCGACGGAGGCGGGCTCGGCGAGATCGTCGCGAAAGACCGTCACATCGATGTCTTCGGAAAATCGCTCGATCAGCCCGAAAGCCTTCGACAACGACGTCCCGCCCTTGAACAGGAGGCGCGGACCTCCGGCGGGCCGTTCGTGATAGAGGGCGTTGAGGGTCCAGCAGACCCAAAAATCCTTCTCGATGTTTCCGATCGGTGCGCCGAGCCGGTTCGCCGTCGTCAAGAAAAGGTCGAGCTTCTCGCCGGGCGCAGCGGAGATGACCTCGCGAAAGGCTGCGCTGCTCACGAGCGATCCTCCGGCGCAGCGTCGGCAGTATCGAGCAAGGGCCGTAGAAAATCCTGCATCCAGATCGGCATGGCTGAGAGACCCGCGCGAAGATCGTCGCGAAGCTCCTTGCCATGCTGTGGGTCGGCGAACAGCTTGCGCAGGCGGTTCTCGACGACCCGTCGATCCTCCTCCTCCGTCATCATGTCCTGCATCCAATGAAGCGCCTGGACGACGCGCATACCCGGCCGCCCCGCCCAATACAGGCGGCTGGGCGCAGCCGACTTGAAATGGATGACTTGCTTGCCGAGCGTGATCGGCTTCAGGCGCGCGTCGATCAGGACCTCGATGCGTGCGGGGACGGCTGTGGTGAGGCCGAGATCGTTCGCCGCAGTCATGCCGTCGACCACGACGCGGGCCTGGTCCCGCCGCGTCACGGCTCGGATCACGGCACGATAGTCGGGGACCATCGGCTTGCCGGTGAGGTTGCTCTTTCGCGGCCGATCATAGAGCCCACGGTCGATCCGGCGCAGTTCGCCGGCCGCAGCGAGGCGCTGTAGCGTCTTGTCGACAGCTGCGCGATTGCCGAGGTCGGCGAAATCGCCTGGCGTCCAGACCTCGCTCGGCTTCGCGTCGACGCGGGCCAGAAGGCGAGGGCGGAGGTCGGCGGTTGGTTGATCGAGCATGTCCGAAATATGATGCAAATTTCGGACATAAGCAAGGGGCGTCCGAACGATGCTGCATTCTTCGGACATCTTGGCATGCTTTTCCGGCGTGGCCTATAAGAGCGGGAGCTGAATCTACCTCTCGGCCTGACGAGGCAACCCATCCAGTGATGAGACTGTGACGCCGATCAATCGTATGCCCTTTGCGACCGGGAACAGCGGCGCAAGCAAGGACAACGCAAGAGCCTCGATATCCGCTGACGCCGAAAACGCCATGCCGACCGTCCGGCTGCGCGTGACCTGCTGGAAGTCGGCGTATTTCCTCATCTGTAGCCGCGCGGTTCTCTGTAGGCCAGTGACCACTCGGCACTCTGCTTATCGCCAAGCAAGGGCACTCTCCGGGTGAGAGGGTAATAGCGAGGTTTAGGTGGCTATTGCGCAGACATAGTGCCCATCTTCATCGTTCGTAGCCCGCGAACCCCGTCGATTCCACGTTATGGCGCGCTATTCTGCGAGATAGCTACCCAATCACCGCCGATTGCCGCGCTCGAACGAAGGCGAACCGCCCGATTATCCAGATAATTCCTGCGTAAACATATGGAGGCGGCCCTAGCGCGGACATCACGTGCCCAAATTCGTCCGCCAGTGGGCCTTCCCTCGTGTCACACAGGTAAATAGCTGACAAAAACACCGGCCACCGCGCAAAGGCCGAGCGTCGGGATCATTCCGACTTTGAAGCGCAACATGGCAATCATCGCAGCGACAGCGAGAACTGCGGCCCGCCAGTCGATCGATGTGAGCACCGGCAGGTCCGGACCGACGCCGAGAATCTCGAACGTCCGCACCTCCCGAAACACGACGTGTAGCGCGAACCACAAAGCAAGGTTCATGACCACGCCGACGACTGCGGCGGTGATCGCTGAGAGCGCCGATGAGATCGCCTTGTTGCCGCGCAGAGCCTCGATGTAGGGCGCCCCAAGAAAGATCCAGAAAAAGCACGGTGCGAACGTGACCCAGGTGGTCAGGAGAGCACCGAGACAGCCGGCCAGTAGCGGATCGAGAACGCCGGGCGTCCGATAGGCGGCGAGGAAGCCGACGAACTGGAGCACCATGATCAGCGGCCCCGGCGTCGTTTCGGCGAGGCCGAGCCCATCGACCATCTCGCCCGGCGCGAGCCAGCCGAAGGTGTCGACGGCGGCCTGCGCCACATAGGCGAGGACGGCGTAGGCGCCGCCGAAGGTGACGACCGCCATCGAGCTAAAGAAGGCGCCGAGCTGAGTCCAGACGCTGGAGGTGCCGGTCAGGAGCCAGAGCAGCAGGACCGGCCCGAGCCAGATCGGCAGCCAGATGGCGGTCACCCGAAAGGCCCGCCCCCAGGAGGGTTCGGCATGGGTGAGTTCGCCGCGCTCGAACATGAGATCGACGACGCCCTTGAACTCAAGAACGGCTCCCTTGGAACCATGCCCTCCGGCGGCGAAGAGCTGCGGCGCTTGCCGACTGCCGATCCAGCCCACAAGCCCTGCGATCAGGATGATCAGCGGAAACGGAATCCTGAAGACGAAGATGCCGATGAACGCCGCAACGGCAATCGCGATCATCGCGCGGTTCTTGAGCGCCCTCCGGCCGATCCGCAGCACCGCCTCGACGACGACCGCGAGGACCGCCGCCTTGACGCCGAAGAACACGGCGTCGATCAGCGGCACCTCGCGGTACAGCACATAGAGGATGCTGAGGCCCAGCATGACGAAGGCGCCCGGCAGGACGAACAGGATGCCGGCGACGAGGCCGCCGACGGTTCGATGCATCAGCCAGCCGATATAGGTGGCGAGCTGCTGCGCCTCGGGTCCTGGCAGCAGCATGCAATAGTTGAGGGCGTGCAGGAAACGCTGCTCGCCGATCCAGCGGCGCTCCTCGACCAGTTCCTTGTGCATCAGGGCGATCTGTCCGGCCGGCCCGCCAAAGCTGAGAAGGCCGATCCTGGCCCATACCCTGGTGGCTTCAGCGAAGGTCGGGGCTGCAGGCGTGGAGACGGAATCATCCGTCGTGAGGGTGATCGACATGGTCGCCTCCCTCATGCCAGCTTCTGGCTAGACGGCCAGTTGTGCGTTTCCTCGGTCGCGTCGCGGGACCAGCGATAAAAGGCGTCGTAGAGCAGCAGGCCCGCTTCGAGCTGTTCGAGATCGTTGCGGAACATCCGCGATAGGCCCAGCGAGGCGGCGAGGAAGCCGGCCGCCTGCGGCACGAGATCAAGCCGCGCCGTGTCCGCCGCTCGCACGATGGTTGCCAGGCGGTCCAGTGGCTCCGAGGTCAGGCCGAACTCCTCGACCATGGTGTCGAAGGTGCAGCGCTCACCACGGTGGCTCCAGAACACGTCGTCGATATCGAAGGCTATCGCGTTGAAGCGTTCGGCGACGGCGGCCACTTCGGTCGCCGCGACGAACAGGAACACGGCGGTCGGATCGATGAAGCGGCGGATGAGCCAGGGACAGGCGATGCGGTCGACCTTCGGTCGCGCGCGTGTCGCCCAGACGGTGCGGCCTTGCTCATCGCGCGGCGGCAGCTTTTCGGTCTTGACCAGCAGTCCACCGGCCGACCGCCAGGCCTCGAAGCCGCCTTCGAGGGTCTCGGCATTGATCCCCTCATGCCGGAGCCAGGCGGTCACGCCCTGGCTGAGCTTCTGCCCCCTCTGGCAGACGACAACGACGTCGCGGCCGGCGAACTCGGCCGCCCAGTTCGTGACGGTCTGGAAGTCCCGGCGGACAGCCGCCGGGAGGAGACGCGGATCGGCGTCAAAATCCTCGGCCAGGCGCACATCTACGATAGCCGGCGCGGATGGAATACCGACGAGGCGGGCGAGCTGAGACGTGGTTATTTCAGTGCTAGACGGCATGAGCGTCCACTCCCTTCTGGGGAACGATGGACGCGATGTTTGGGCTGCCGCCTCACGGGGCAATCGCGAATAACCCCTTAACCTCAATCTACCCGCAAGGTCCTCCATTCGCAAGCCTATGGCTGGCCTCAAGACCCCTCCACGTGCTCCCGACGGGCCAGCAGCTTGTCGATTCGTCTCCCGTCCATGTCGATGACTTCGAATCGCCAGCCCTCATAGTCGAAATGCTCGCTGACCTCGGGAAGATGCCCGAGCCGGGCGAGCGCGAACCCGGCGATGGTGTGGAAGTCGCCATCCGCCGATCGCAGCTTGAAGCCGAGCCGGGCGAAGGCATCATGTGCCGGCATCATACCGTCGATCAGCAGCGAGCCATCCTCCCGCTCGACGATATCCGGGTCTTCACCTTCCGCATCCGGCAGATCGCCGGCAATCGCTTCCAGCAGGTCGGTCTGGGTGACGATCCCTTCCAGGGCGCCATATTCGTCGATGACGATCGCCAGACGCACCGGCGCCTTCTTGAACTGATCGAGCACACGGAAGATCGGTGTCGCCTCGTGTACGATCACGGGTTCACGGATCGCCGCCATTGGATCGATGGTCTTCCCGTCGAGGACCTGATCGAGGAGATCCTTCTTCAGGATCATGCCGAGCGGCTCGTCGATGCCACCCTGACCGACAAGGAGCTGCTCATGGCGACATTCGCGAATGGTGCGGAGCATCTCATCCGGGCCGTCATCGGCATCGATCCAGTCGATGTCACGCCGCGGGGTCATGATGTCGGCGATGCGCCGATCACCGATGTTGAATACGCGCTCGACGACCTCCTGTTGGGCCTGATAAAGAAGGCCCGCTTCCTGGCTTGCGGCGACGAGCAGCTTCAGCTCCTCGGGTGAATGCAGTGATCCCTCACCGGCACCCGGCTGCAGTCCGCAGAGCCGCAGCACGAGGTTGCCCAAGCCGTTGAGCAAGATGATCGCCGGTCGGAGCAGGAACAGGAACATGCCGAGCGGCCGCACGACCCAGAGCGCCGTGGTCTCGCTGCGCTGGAGCGCAAGGCTCTTCGGCGCCAGTTCGCCGAGCACGATGTGCAGCGTGGTGATGATGGCGAAGGCAATGACGACGGCGATGGTGTGCGAGCCGGCGGTGGCGAGCGATCCGGGCAAGCCGCTCAACAAAGGTTCGATCAGATGGGCCAACGCCGGCTCGCCGACCCAGCCGAGCGCCAGCGACGACAGGGTGATGCCGAGTTGTGTCGCCGCAAGGTTGGCGTCGAGATTGTCGACGGCGCGCTCGAGCGCGGAAGCGTTTAGCCGACCTACTGCGACAAGTTCCGTGACGCGGCTGCGGCGGACGGCAACGAGGGAAAATTCAGCCGCGACGAAAAATCCATTTGCGGCAACGAGAATAAGTACGGCGAGTATCCCGATCAGGTCGGTGATACTACTGCCATCGGTACTAGGCATGGTCTCCTCTCGGGCGGCTCCTGCCGCCTCGGGTTGTTGATAGGCAATACACTTCTAACATCGCCGCGTGACGATGGGGCAGACCGCCCGGCGGATGAACTGGACTGCGGCTTCATCGCCAGATCAGCTCGCGCACGGCAATGGTTGTGAGCAACAGCCCGGCGATCCCCTCGATGGCTCTTGTGATCCTGTCCAGCAGCAGTGGCCGGCCTTCGATCAGATGAACGACCCTCTTGCGAAAGAGGATCGTCGCGACCGCCACCAGCGACAGGACCAGCGCAACGCCGATCATCATCGTGACCGCGAAGGCGACACCGGCCTCCGGCACGCCCCGTGAAATCGCGAAGGTCATGACGAACAGCGTCAGCGGACAAGGGATGAGGCCGGCCATGAAGCCGAAGGCCATGCCTTCGCCGTGGTCATGCTGGTGCGGCCTATGCCGGAAGGCGCGATACAGCATCCACAGGCCGATCAGGCCGAGAAGCCCGCGGCTGACGTCTTCGAGCATTGGCGCGCGCCCGACGCTGCCCAGGCTGATCGAGACCAGCGGCAGCGCCAACAGCGCGATGATCACCGACATGGTGACATGGGTGAACGACAGTGCGAGCGACACGCCGAGCCCGCGAACGAGGCCGGACGGCGATCCGGCAAGATAGGTGGCCAGCACCGCCTTGCTGTGGCCCGGCGTCATGGCGTGGGCGGCGCCGAACAGGATGCCCATGGGCAGATAGACCAGAAACGCGCCCCAGCCGCCGCCATTGGCGAACGCGGTGATCTGGTTCGCAAAAGCCAGATAGATCTCGCGCTGGAAACTGATCAGGTCCTGGAGCACCTGCGTCATGCGAATCCCAATGTTGCGGCCGCGAGAACAAGGTAGCGGCCAATCTTGGCGATCGTGACAAGCAGGAGGAACATTGGGAACGGCTCACGCAGAACGCCAGCGACGACGGTGAGCGGATCGCCGATGATCGGCGCCCAGCTCAGCAGCAGCGACCATTTCCCGTAGCGGCGATACCAGCGCTGCGCGCGCTCCAGTTTCCCGCCGCTTGCCGGGAACCAGGGCCGGTCCCGGAACCGCTCGATGCCGCGCCCGAGCAGCCAGTTGATCACCGATCCCAGCACATTGCCGACGCTCGCCACCGTGATCAGCAGCCCCGGCGAATAATCCGCGACCAGCAGCCCGACCAGAACCGCTTCCGACTGCATCGGCAGGATGGTCGCGGCGGCAAGCGCGGCCAGGAACAGGCCGGCATAGACGGCGAGATCGGCCATCACTCTGGTCCTGTCGAGTAGCGACGAGCATGCGCAACGGCGAAAGGCCACAACGCATTGTCAAACGTCACGGATGCGAATGCGCAGCAATTTTGCCGAATTCAGGAACACCAGGATATCAGGACCCAAGTGCAACATGGCAGCCTCGATGGGGCCGATCCAGCCCATCAGCGCCGCGGTAATGCCCAAGACATGCACAACACCGACGCCAACGAAGAGATTCTCTTGAATTGTCCGGTAAGCACGTCGAGCAATCGCGCGGGCGCTGACAATTTTTGTGAGATCATCCTTCATCAATGCAATGTCGGCGGCCTCCAGCGCCGCCTGCGTGCCGCCGCTGCCCATCGCAATGCCGACATCGGCGCGTGCCAGCGCCGGCGCGTCGTTGATGCCGTCGCCGACCATCGCCACGCGATGACCCTGCCTTTGCAGTTCGGCGATGGCGGCAACCTTGTCCTGCGGCATCAAATCGGCACGCACTTCATCCACGCCGAGTTCCTTGGCGATGGTCCGCGCCGTGGCCTCATTATCACCCGTCAGCATGACGATGCGCTTCACCCCGGTCGCGCGGAGTCGTGCCAGCGCTTCGCGCGCACCGGGCCGCAATGTGTCTGCAATGAAGATCACGCCCGCGAACCTGCCATCGATCGCGACGTGAACCGGCGTCTGTCCGCCATTCTCGATCGCATCGGAAAGCGGCACGCCGCTCTCGCGCAACAAGGATGCATTTCCGACCAGCACGGCGCGGCCGGAGACCGTCGCCTTCACACCGCGCGCCTGCAACTGCTGATACTGTTCCGGTTCCGGGACGTCGATTTTCATCCGGGCGGCGTAGTTGACGACTGCCTTTGCCAAGGGGTGAGCCGAGCGCCGATCAGCAGCGGCGGCAAGGCTGATCAGATCAGCTTCCGAAATCGTGCCATCTTGCATCTCCACGCCGACGACCTCCGGCTTGTTCGCCGTCAGGGTGCCCGTCTTGTCGAACACCAGGACGTCGACCTTGGCCAACGACTCCAGATAGATGCCTCCTTTGACCAGAATTCCGCTGCGTGCGGCCCGCGCAATGGCTGCGATGATCACCAGCGGGGTCGCCAATCCGAGTTCGGCAGGCGATGTAAAAATCAGCAGAGTGACGATCATCCGGATGTCGCGAGTATAAAGATAAACCGCAACGAGGAAGATCAGCACGACCGGAATCAGCCATGACGCGACCTTGTCCGCCAGTTTCTGGACGGGTGCCTGTTCCGCTTCGGCATTCTCGACCAGACTGATGATGCGGGCAAAGGTGGTGTCGGCACCGACCTTCTCGGTCTCGATGTCCAAAGCGCCGGATTCGACGATGGTCCCCGCAAAGACATCGGCACCGTCGCTTTTGTCCTTCGGAATGCTCTCGCCTGTGATCGACGCTTCGTTGACCGAAGCCGCTCCGCCGACGACGGTGCCGTCGACCGGGATCTTCTCGCCGGCCCGCACCAAGACAACGTCGCCTGCGCGCAGTTTCTCGATCGGGACAATGCGTTCGCCGCGCGCGTCTCTCACAAGCGCAACCTGCGGCACGGAGCCGATCAGGTCTTTGATAGAGGCTCGCGCGCGATCCATATTCAGATCGGCGATGAACTCGGCGATCAGAATGATCACCATGAGGACCGCGCCGGCGACGGTCTCGCCTCCGATCAGCGCGACCACCGTGGCGATGGTGACGAATATCTCGGTGCCGATCTTACGCTCTTTTACGAGGTCAACGACGCCGGTCTTGACAAGCGGATACAAGCCGATGGCAACGGCCACCCACAAGGCTTGTATCGGAATGAGCTGCCGCCAATACAGCAACGCCATCAGGCCGGTAAAGACGATGCGCGCGACCTCGAACCAGCGCTCGCGCGTCATCAGCGATCGCCAACCCGATGGACCCGCTACAGGCGCCGGTGCAACGCTTTCGGCGCCTGATATCTCGGACATCATGATCGGCTCGCTATCTCGGATTGCGGTCTTGGCTTGAAACGTGAGCGCATCAGGCCCCGGCGGCGGATAGTCCCGCCCAACCGTGGTATCCGACGTAGAGGCCGACCGCGATGATGAGGAGGCTGGAGAAATAGGGGGCCCGCCGGGCGAAGGTCGAGAACCACGACCAGCGCTTGGTCGCGTGGCGGACGCTCAGTGCCGCAGCCGCGCCGACCGTCACCAGCGTGATCGCCAGACCGATCGAGAAGCACAGCACCAGCGCGAAGCCGAGCGTGAACTCCTTGAGTTGAAGGCAGAGCAGCAGGACGGTGATCGCCGCCGGGCATGGGATCAGGCCGCCGGTCAGCCCGAACATGATGATCTGCCAGGTGGTGACGTCGCGGTCGGCAAACTGGCGGCGGATGTCGTTGGCGTGCGCCAGCTCGTGCGCGTCTTGATAGCCGTCGGTCGCCACCTCGAGCCCGCGCAGTTCCTCGTGCATGTGGTCGTGGCCCTGTCCCTCGACGAAGGACAGGTCGTAGTCGTGGGTGTGGCCGCCATGGCCGAGGCTGACCCGCGCCATGAACTCATGCGGCTCGGGAATCTCGTCGACGGATTCGAGATAGCCGCCACGGTCGACGAAGGTGAAGGCCCGCCGTGCGCCGTCCGGCCGCTCGGTGACGACGGTCACGTCACCGGCCGTCCAGGCGTGACCGCGCTCGGTGCGGATGCGCCAGCGCGGCGGCACGCCATCCTCGAACACCTCGACCGCGACGACGCCATGGCCAGTGTCGATGCGGCGGATATCCTCCCCATGGGCATGACCGCCATGGCCATGATCGTGCCCATGATGACCCTCATGGGCGTGGCTATCATCATGATCTCCATGTGGGTGAGGATGATCGTGCCCATGGCCGTGATCGCCGGCTGCGGCCTTGGCCCGCTGCTGATCCTGCCACGTGCGCCAGAGCATCCACAGCGCGATCGCGATGATGATCGCTGCCGAGGCGAGCTGGAAATACGGCTCGAACGTCTCGGCATCGACACCCCGCCAGAGATACATGCCGCCGAGCGCGATGCCCCACACGACGAGGGTGTGCGACGCCGTCGCCGCCAGGCCGAGCAGCACGGCCTGCGTCACGGTTCCACGGACGGCGACGATGAAGGCCGCCATCATCGTCTTGGAATGGCCGGGCTCCAGCCCGTGCAGCGCACCGAGCAGGATCGCGCTCGGGATGAACAGCCAGGCGTGGCCGGAACTCTGTTGGATCAGCTCGGCGAAGGACGGCATCGGGGACTCACAGGTACTTGGTGATTTCCTTGAACTCGTCGATCGAGCGGCGCTGCTCGCGCGCCAGCGGGCCGACGACGTCTTCAAGGCAATGGTCGAGATGGTCCTGGATCAGCGTCCGCTTGGCCTGACAGACTGCCTTCTCGACCGCATGAAGCTGCTGGGCGATATCGAGGCAGGGTCTGCCGGCCTCGATCATTTCGATGATGCCCTTGAGGTGCCCATCGGCGCGCTTCAGCCGCTTGACGATCTCGGGGTGGGTTTCGTGGACGTGAAGGGTTTCGTTCATGGGCTTGATACTATCCCCCTGGAGAGGATATCACAAGACACTGGCCAGGAGATGATTCCGGCCTGACAACGATTCGTTAAGATTTGAGTGAATAGTCGTTGAGCATGCCGAACTGGGCCTACAGCGCAGCCTTTCGCTTCGTCATCGCCGTCGCGATGACGATCGGCATGCTGTTGTCCCCAATGGGCAGCTCCGCCTCGCACAATCCGGTCGCGCTTGCGTCCGCCGAAGCAGCCCGTCATGCTGAATTGGCAGCGCAGATCGAAGCACACGACCACAGCCATGACGACGGCGAAGCCGACGAGCAGAGCCCTGGCCATTCCCACGGCCACAATCCAGCCGATCATACCCATGAGACAGCGAGCATGCTTTCCGGCATCGCACAGCCGGCTCCCTCGATAGGTCGGAGTTGGCTGGCTTACCCGCCGTCGTTTGCCGATCTGGAAACCCGTTTCCGGCTTGAACGCCCTCCGAGACCGATCCTCCTCGCATGATCGCGGCCGCGCACGCGGCCACCCTCAAACGACGACGATAGGAATTCTCATGCAAGGACCCTTCTACGAGGGCCCGCCACGCACGCCTTGCGCGCGCTGGCGGCTCGCCCTTCCCATGCTCATCGCTCTCCTGACCCTGCCGCTGCTCGGCGGGGCGGCCTTCGCCCATGCCGTGGCCGAAGGCGACAAGGGCTACATCCAGGAGATCACCGGCATCAACCTGCTGCCCTTCATCTATCTCGGCGCCAAGCACATGGTGACGGGATACGACCACATCCTGTTCCTGTTCGGCGTGATCTTCTTCCTCTACCGGATGAAGCACATCGGCATCTATGTGAGCCTGTTCGCGCTCGGCCACTCCACGACCATGCTGCTCGGCGTCTATTTCAACGTCGGGATTAACAGCTACATCATCGATGCGATCATCGGCCTGTCGGTGGTCTACAAGGCGCTCGACAATATGGGCGCCTTCCAGCGCTGGCTCGGCTTCCAGCCGAACACCAAGATCGCCACCCTGATCTTCGGCTTCTTCCACGGCTTCGGCCTGTCGACCAAGATCATCGAATACAACATCTCGCCCGACGGTCTCGTGCCGAACCTTCTCGCCTTCAATGTCGGCGTGGAAATCGGCCAGCTCCTGGCGCTCGCCGCCATCCTGATCGTCATGGGCTACTGGCGCCGAACCGACAGCTTCTGGCGCCATGCCTACACTGCCAACACCGTCATGATGACCGCCGGGTTCGTGCTGATCGGCTATCAGCTCACCGGCTGGGTCGTCTCCTGAACATCCGAAAAAGGATTCCTCCCATGTACAACACCGATATTCCGACCCGCGCCGAGCTGCCGACCTCGAAGCAGCTTCTCCGCTCCACCATCATCGCCATCGTCGCGGCGGCGGCGATCCTGGTCACCATCGTCCTGCCGGCCGAGTACGCCATCGACCCGACCGGCATCGGGCGCGCGCTTGGCCTGGCCGAGATGGGCGAGATCAAGACCCAGCTCGCCGATGAGGCGGAACGGGATCGTGCAGCCGGCCAGCAGGGAGAAATCCCGGCCGCGCTGCCGACGCCTGATCAACGTTCCAGCCTGGCCGCCAGGATCTTCGCCGAGCTGGTGATCGGTTCGGCTGCGGCGCAGACCCCGGCAGGCCGCACTGATGTGATGACGATCACGCTGAAGCCGGGCGAAGGCACCGAGGTCAAGCTGGTGATGAATCAGGGTGCCCGCGTGAACTTCTCTTGGACCGTCACCGGAGGTGTCGTGAACTTCGACCTTCATGGCGACGGCGGCGGGCAGCAGACCAGCTACGAGAAGGGGCGCTCGGTGCCGGGCGCCGAAGGAGTGCTGGAGGCTGCCTTCGACGGCAACCACGGCTGGTTCTGGCGAAACCGCGACCGCGCCGACGTTACGTTGACGCTGCGTACCAATGGCGACTACGCGGAGATCAAGCGGGCGCTTTGACCAAGCCTCTCATGGCCGACTTTCGACGATGAAGCGAGGCGGCCTGCTCATCGAGCAGGCCGCCTGACGGAACAATCTCGCTGGCCGAGGCATTCGTTCACGAGGCTGTCGGCCTCACCGAGGAGGATTCGTCCAGCTCCGTCAGACAGGCCTTCTACGAGGGCTCGCGCGCGACGGCTATGTTATCGTCCGGGGCGAGCGGCGCGAGCCGCCAACATTGCGCGCCGCTTTCCCTAAAGATCTTCATGGCCGAGTCGGATTCCGATGATCGAAAGGGACCGTGGAGACCGCTCGATCGTTAGTGGTTGCCGGTGCAGCGTTGAGGTGCTGCTCGAGCTGCGCGATCGCTCCGGAGCCGAGGGCGACGCGGGCGAATCCCGTCGCCAGGAAGGTTCGGCGGTCCATCGGAAAACCTCCCGAGCAGAATGGCGTCGACATGACGATAGGGAATGGACCAGCCTCGCGCGGCCGGCGCAAGACGCTCCCGCCGATCCGCCATTCACGGCCGCGCGAGCGGGAAGTCACGCCATCGCGGCCGCCACCATCCGCCGCGCCTCAAGGTCGCGGCGTGAAAGCGCCCGGCTTCGGCAACCGCCGCAAGGCGATGCTCAAGGACATCGCGGTCCTGACCGATGTTCACGTCGAGCACAAACTCGTCGAGCAAGCCCGACTCATCATCTCCAGCGCGGGTAGGTGAATCGTGTCACCATGAAAATCGCGCAGGAAATCCTCGTGCTTCTCGACGACCGTCACATCGACGCCGGCTTGGGCGAGCAGCAAGCCGAGCATGGGCCAGGCCGGCCCTGCCTCGACGATGACGCAGCCGGTGTCGAGGTCTCCCGCTGCGCCGACCGTCGTCATGAATCGATGGTTGTGGCGGCCTTGCGTCCCCTCTTGGGTCTTGCGGCCGGTTCCACCACCGGCTCAGCAACGGCTTTCGTCCTGCGTGGTGCGCGCTTCGACGCGGCGGTGTCCGGCGCAGCCACAACCGCGGTCGGTGCGCTTGCCTTGATGCGCGAGGCGCGTTTCGGCTTCTCCTCGACCACAGGTGCGGCCTCGACGATTGGCTCAGGCACGGGAGCGGCAGCCTTGCGCAACTGGCCAAGGCCGGACGCCTTCGCCAGCGCTGAGCGGGATTGCGCATAGCTCGGCGCGACCATCGGGTAGTCGGCCGGAAGGTTCCATTTCTGCCGATACTCTGCGGGCGTCAGACCATATTGCGTGCGGAGATGCCGCTTCAGCGATTTGAATTTCTTGCCGTCTTCGAGACAGATGATGAAATCCGGCGTGACCGATTTGCGCACCGACACCGCCGGTCCCGGTTTCTTCTCCGGCCCAATCGGCGCCGCAGCGCCCAGCGACCGGAGGGCAGCGTGGATGTCATCGATCAATTTCGGCAGCTCGGCCGTCGGTACGGAATTGTTGGAAACGTAGGCTGCGACGAGCGCGGCGGAAACCGCCACCAGGTCGGGGGTGTCGGACTGCTCCGGATGCATCCTTGAGTGCCCTTTGTGTTCAATGAGCGCCGCGCTGGACTTGGAATTGCGCGACAGTCACTATTTCAACCATTCGTGGTCCACATCAACTCCGATCGGCGGCGGCGGGCGCCTTCGGTGCTGGACGTCGGATTACACGGCGCATGTAAATAGAACTCCTTAGGGCAACTGACGATGGGGAAGGCGCCGGATTTCGGGCAACGGCAGGCGAAGCTCATCTGCCAGATGCCCTATGACGAGTTGCTCCGATTTATCGCGGAAGGACTGCCCATTCTCCTGGAGAGTGCCAGAGGATTTTGGTCAGCCTCTTGCCATCTGTCAGCGCAGCCACGCGAGGCTGAGGTGTTGGCAGGCTTCGCGCAGGAGGAAGCGGCAAAGATTCTGATTTTGATGGATGCCGTGCGCTGCCCAAGGCACCTCATCGCCGCGAGATTGAGCCAGATCGTCAGTCGGTTCTACGGCCATCTCGAGCGATTGATTTATGCCGAGGTTTGCGACGGATGGAGCCAGGACATTGCGGACCTTCGAAAGCGCGTCGAGCCTCTTCGCAAATCTCATTACATAGAAGGTGATGTCGGAGAGTATATCGTTCCGAACGCAAATCTCTATCGGCGCGAAAGTAAACTCTATGCGGACATCGAAGCCTATGAGGACCGCGTTCCAATCTGGAATGCACCGAAGACCTATCCTGGTTTCTTCGAGCCCCGGAAGCCATCCGTTCTTGCTGTCGCCGAAGCGATGGCCGCATTGGGGATGTTTTCATTGCCTGGCCTGAACGCAACAGCGCAGGTGTGGGGAGCGCTGGATTTTGTCGAGCATGAATCGCTGCGAGATGCAGAACGGCTCACGGATCAACTTGTCGAGCGGCTCGTTACGGAGGCGTTGCCCGCCGACTTTGCAACACAAGATCATGTCTTTGTACTCGGTCGACACTGGCCGTTACCAATGTATAACGTCGAGCTCAAAATGGTTGATGTGTCGCTGGAGGATTTGAAGCAGGAGCAGGACCGGATTTTGTGGGCAGAAGCCGGTTACTAGTCACGAACAGCTCGTTGATTATCGGTTTTCACGCAGGCTTTCGTTCCACCCGTTGCCTTGCGGTCTAATACCGCGTCAGGATTTCCCGGAGACGACCTTCACCCCGATGCGATCCGCGAGGGAGATCAGGTCCGCATAGACGCCGGGTGTGCCGATAACCTCGAGCGACGGGGCGATCATGCGCAGCGCGTCGGCCGGAAGCCGGTTGCCGAACAGGATGATCGCGAGCGCACGATCATCCTGCCTCGAAACCCAACATAGTCCGTGAATGTCGGGGCGTGCGGCGTAGAATGCCTCAGCCCAAGGGCGGGTTTGCGGGTAGCGATCTTTCTCAGTGTCGATGAGCTCGATGCGCCGGACGCCCAATCTGCGAAGTGCCGTGGCGCTGAGATCGGCAAGGACGAGATCCTGGTGTGGCTCCAGCCGCGAATAGGTCTGACCCGTGAGTTTGCCCTTGTCGTAGGTCTTGAGACCCGATGAGAAAGGGACATCGTGAAAAACGGTCTCCATGGCGGCGCAATCGAAAGTCGTGCCGCCATAGAGCGTCGGGATTGCAACGTCGGCGCCGTCGACGATCGGGCTGAAGCGCGCATTGCCCTTGAGGCCCGGGTTGAACTGATCGCCGAGATAGGCGTCCAGGTGCATCAGATGAATGATCTGGCCCAAGGGCCAGATCACCGTTGAGGTCTTTGCTCCCAAGTCCGCCGGAGGAGGGGGCGTTGCATCGTCGGGGGCCTTCGCCTTTGCGTGCTTCGGCTCGGCCGGCGGCTTAGCCATGCGTCACGCCTTGCCGCTCATCTTCGGCCGCCGCGATCACGCGCTGAGACTGCTCCACCAGGAGATCCTGCGGACGCTTGCCGCTGAGGAAGCTGTTGTCCGAGGCGAACCAGTATGCGAGCCCCCAATCGTCCTTGCTGCCGTTAAAGACCTTGAGCACGGCGGCGAGAGCCTTGAGCGGGCGATAGCCCGTCTTCGGATCCAGCGCGTAGCCAGGAAAGTAATCGATCCCCCGATGCCGAACTGCGAAGATAATGCCATCCTTCTTCCACTTGTTCGGCTGGGCGCTGGGATTGTTGGTACTGAAGCCGGCCATCTCGGCGATCTGGGCCGCCGTCAGCCATTCACCGCTCTCCAGCACGGCCTTGCGCGCCTCAGCCGTCATCCGCGCCTCGAGCAACATATGCTGGGGGGGAGGGACGTGAGGCACCAACAGTTCAAGGATCGACTGCATGGCCTCAGTCTCGCGGCGTGCGAGAATGGCGCCGACAAGCGGTGCGATGCTCTCGAACGTCTCGGCGAGCGCGCGCACGGCCGGCTCACTGCCGTGTTCGAGGGTCAAAGCGATGACCTGCTTCGGCTTACCGCCGAGATGGTCGAGACGATGCCGGACCTGCTCCGGCGTGCCGGTCATCGTGGCGAAGCCGGCGAGTGCGCCAGTCGCATCGGTGGCAGCCATGGCCGCGTTCCCTTCGTTGGTTATCATGGTTATCAATATAAATAGATAACCAGAATAATCAAGATGGATTCGCCGCAACCTCCGCGCAGCTGCCGTCTCAGGCAGGTGACCTTCACTACCATGCTTGGCTGGACATGATTCCATATATCGAGTAATCTCGAATTATGGAATCAGAAAGAGCCATTCTCGCCTTCGCGGCGCTTGCCCAGTCGACGCGCCTCGACGTGTTCCGGCTGCTGATCGCACGCGAACCGGAAGGGCTGCCGGCCGGCGACATCGCCCGGCACATGAGCGTACCGCAGAACACCATGTCGACCCATCTGGCGATCCTGACACGCGCCGGGCTCATCGAAGCCGAGCGGCAAAGCCGGTCGATCATCTACCGAGCCAAGCTTGATGCGGTGCGCGAGCTTGCCTTCTACCTCGTCAAGGATTGCTGCGGCGGGCGCCCGGAGATCTGCGCCCCGTTGATCGCCGACCTGTCGCCCTGCTGCACACCCAAAAATGAAGCCACCCAGGAGGCTGTTCATGAGTGACCGTATCTACAATGTCCTCTTCCTTTGCACGGGCAATTCGGCGCGGTCGATCCTCGCCGAGAGCATTCTCAACAAGGATGGCGGCGGCCGCTTCCGTGCCTTGTCCGCCGGCAGCCAACCGAAAGGGACTATCAATCCGTTCGCGCTGAAGGTGCTGGAGAGCTTCGACTATCCGACCGAGGGCTTCCGCTCGAAGAGCTGGGAGGAGTTCGCGATGCCGGATGCCCCTGTCATGGATTTCGTCTTCACCGTCTGCGACAACGCCGCCGGTGAAGCGTGCCCGGTGTGGCCAGGCCAGCCGATGACGGCCCATTGGGGGATCGAGGATCCCGCCGCGGTCGAAGGCACGGATATCCAGAAGCAGGCCGCCTTTGTCGCCGCCTTCCGCTATCTCAGGAACCGGATTTCGGTCTTCGCGGCTTTGCCGGTCGCAAGCCTCGACAAGGCCTCGCTCAAGGCGAAGCTCATTGAGATCGGCCAATTCGAAGGGGCAACCTCGCCCCGCCACAGCGCGGCGTGAGGTCGATCATGGATGTCATCATCTATCACAACCCCGACTGCGGTACCTCGCGCAATACGCTGGCGCTGATCCGCAATGCCGGCGTCGAGCCGCATGTCATCGAATATCTGAAGACACCACCGTCACGGGCGATGCTGGTCCAGTTGATCGCGCGGATGGGGATTTCCACGCGCGGGCTGCTGCGCGAGAAGGGAACGCCCTATGCCGAACTCGGTCTCGGCGATCCCGGCCTGACGGATGACGAGCTTCTCGACGCCATGCTGGCGCATCCGATCCTGATCAACCGGCCGATCGTCGTTTCGCCGAAAGGCGTGAGACTCTGCCGGCCGTCAGAAGAGGTTCTCGATCTGCTGCCTTCGCAACTGGGCGCGTTTACCAAGGAAGACGGCGAGCGCGTCATCGACGAGCGCGGCCGCCGCGTCGCGACGGCGTAAGGAAAACCCATGTCCATTTTTGAACGCTATCTCACGCTGTGGGTCGCGCTGTGCATCGTCGCCGGCATCGCGCTCGGGCACATCATGCCCGGCGCATTTCAAGCGATCGGCGCGGCCGAGATTTCCAAGGTCAATCTGCCGGTTGCCGTGCTGATCTGGCTGATGGTCATCCCGATGCTGCTCAAGATCGATTTCGCGGCACTCGGCGAGGTCGGCCGCCACTGGCGCGGCATCGGCGTCACCCTGTTCATCAATTGGGCGGTGAAACCGTTCTCGATGGCGCTGCTCGGCTGGCTGTTTATCGGCTGGCTGTTCCGACCGCATCTGCCGGCCGATCAGATCGACAGTTATATCGCCGGCCTCATCATCCTCGCCGCCGCGCCCTGTACCGCGATGGTGTTCGTCTGGTCGAACCTGACCAAGGGCGAGCCGCATTTCACGCTGAGCCAGGTAGCGCTCAACGACGCCATCATGGTGGTGGCCTTCGCGCCGATCGTCGGCCTGCTGCTCGGCCTCTCCGCTATCACCGTGCCATGGGGCACGCTGGTTCTTTCGGTCGTGCTCTACATCGTCATTCCGGTGATCATCGCGCAGCTTCTTCGACGCCGACTGTTGGCGACAGGTGGGCGAGCCGCGCTCGATCGGCTGCTGACCAAGCTCGGCCCGGTCTCACTCGTCGCGCTGCTGGCAACGCTGGTGCTGCTGTTCGGCTTCCAGGGCGAACAGATCATCGCACAGCCGCTGGTGATCGCGCTGCTCGCCGTGCCGATCCTGATCCAGGTGTATTTCAATGCCGGGCTGGCCTATATCCTCAACCGGATTGCGGGCGAGCAGCATTGCGTCGCCGGCCCCTCGGCACTGATCGGCGCGTCCAATTTCTTCGAGCTGGCGGTCGCCGCCGCCATCAGTCTATTCGGATTCCATTCCGGAGCTGCGCTCGCCACCGTCGTCGGCGTGCTGATCGAGGTGCCGGTCATGCTCACCGTCGTCTGGATCGTGAACAGGTCCAAGGGCTGGTACGAGCGCGGCGACAAGGTCGCGGCGATTGCCGAGGCCCACCGTTGATGCAGAACGATCTTCCCAATGTCGTTGTCGACAACCTCGACGTGCCGACCATCGACCGGCTGTGCGCGACGCCCTCGACGCATCCGCCGCGTATTCTGTTACTCTATGGATCGCTGCGCGAACGCTCCTACAGCCGGTTCCTGACGCTGGAGGCCGAACGTCTGCTGAAGCACTTCGGTGCGGAGACGCGTATCTTCGATCCGCACGGCCTGCCGCTACCCGACGGCGCGGAGATCGACCATCCGAAGGTGCGAGAACTGCGCGATCTATCGGCATGGTCCGAGGGTCAGGTCTGGACCAGCCCGGAGCGGCACGGCGCCATGAGCGCGGTGATGAAGGCGCAGATCGACTGGATACCGCTATCGGTTGGCGTGATACGGCCGACGCAGGGCCGGACGTTGGCCCTCATGCAGGTGTCCGGCGGTTCGCAGAGCTTCAACGCGGTCAACCAGCTTCGTGTGCTCGGCCGTTGGATGCGGATGGTGACCATCCCCAACCAGTCTTCCGTCGCCAAGGCTTACGAGGAATTCGACGAGGCGGGCCGCATGAAGCCATCCTCCTATTACGACCGGGTGGTCGACGTGATGGAGGAATTGGTTAAGTTCACGCTGCTGACACGCGATCTCTCCCCCTATCTCACCAACCGCTACAGCGAGCGCAAAGAAGCGGCAGAGAAGCTAGCTACCGCATGAACTTCGGCAATCGCCGTTTCCAACGCTGCCCACGCGGCAAACAATCTTGCCCCTCCAGCAGTCTTCGGCGCCGGCGGACTGCCGGGAGTGAAGCGGTGCGCGGCTCGGAAGTCCCAGCCCTCGCTCCATCATCCCCTGCCGGCGCCATCTGCGGGCCTGCACCGACATCGGCAGGCGCGGAAACCGCAACTTGCTTCCGCGCCTTTGTCCTGCGAGGTGACGCTCTCGCTTCGATTGCCGGTGATGACGGGTCATGCAGCCAAAGGGGATCGTCCTGGGTCTGCTCGGTTACAGGCGTGCGGTCGCCTTCAACCGTAAGGACCGGCAAGATACGCGGCTCCGTCGGCACCGAATTGGAGGTGGGACTCGACTGACTTGTGATCTCGAACAGTGCGGAGGCTGCTGCCTGCGGAGATTTCGGGATCGAATCAGCTGCGGGTGTCGGAAGGCTCGCAGCCATATCCCTTGCCGAGATCGTCGACGGTCCGAAGGCTTTTCGCGCGCTGCGCTTGTATTCGACAACAAAAGGCTTCGTCGGGCGTTTCATGGAACCGATTCAAGTTGGGAGATCTTTCTCCATTAGCACGGGTCAATGAGGGCATGAATCCTTAACTTCTCAACCGAGTTCCCGTGAGATCTCGAGTTCGGCGGGCTGCGCGATCGGCTCGGCACGGAGATGCTGGCCTGGCGGGAGCGCCGACCCCGCTGTTAGGTGACGTCGAGCTTCGGGTGTATCGGGCCGATGCTGGCCAGGGCGTGATGGCCCGGCGCTAAGCCTGGGTGTTTGCAAAGAGCT
>NZ_JBAFVS010000037.1:0-30838 GCF_043194565.1 Xanthobacter autotrophicus ATCC 700552
ATAGACTCTAACCTTAAAAGGCGCGCGGGCGATGTGGACAATCGCACTCAGCCGGCCCGAAAACCTGCCCATCTGCGCACCTCTAAGGATGAAGGTCTTCCGTCTTGCCGTAAAGACGGATTTCAGGCTCCAGATCCTCTCTCCGCACCCGAGATGATGCCTGCCGACACCTCGGGAGATCCCCGATGATCGTCGCGCTGCTCAATCAGAAGGGTGGTGTCGGCAAGACGACGCTAGCCTTGCACCTCGCCGGTGCGTGGGCGAGCCGCGGTCAGCGCGTCACGCTCATCGATGCGGATCCGCAGGGCTCGGCCCTCGACTGGTCGCAGCAGCGCAGCCGCGAAGGGCTGCCGCGCCTGTTCGGCGTCGTCGGCCTCGCCCGAGACACGCTGCATCGGGAAGCCCCCGAGCTGGCGCGGGATGCCGACCATGTGGTCATCGACGGGCCTCCCCGTGTCGCCGCCCTCATGCGCTCCGCGCTGCTCGCCGCCGACCTGGTGCTGATCCCCGTGCAGCCCTCGCCCCTCGACGGCTGGGCCTCCGCCGAGATGCTGGCCCTCCTCAGCGAGGCTCGCATCTACCGGCCGGAGCTTGCTGCGCGGTTCGTGCTGAACCGCTGCGGTGCCCGCACCGTGCTCGCCCGCGAGACGGCCGAAACGCTGGCGGATCACGATCCGCCCGTGCTCGCGACCACCATTGGCCAGCGCGTCGCCTTCGCCATGTCGGCGCAGTCCGGGCGGCTCGTCAGCGAGCTCGACGCGGACGGGCCGGCGACGCGGGAGATTGCGGCGCTGGCGGCGGAGATCGCCGGTCTCGCCGGTCCGGGACGCCTGCCATGAGCGCGCCACCGATCCGCAAGGGCTTCGCCGCGCGGCCGGCCAATCCGGAGCGGTGGATCAAGGCTGCCGAGGCCAAGCCGGCAGGTGATGGCTCATCCGGCGCCTTCACAGCGCGGCTCACCATCGACATCACGCCCGACCTTCGCGCGCGCATCAAGATCGCCGCCTTCAGTCGCGGCCAGACCGTCGCAGACATGCTCCGCGATCTCCTCGCCCGCGAGTTTCCCCCAACCCCAGGAGATGCGTCATGACCGGCACTTCCGTGCCCTCTGTTGTTATCGCTCTTGTGCCGACCGTGCCGCTCGTCGACACGCTGACTCACGTCGAACTGACCTGGATCGAGAAGCGGATCGAGAACTGGATCCGCTTCGGCCGCCCAGCTCATGCGCAGATCCTCGATCGCAGTCGGCGCATCGTCTCATTCGCGCCGGGTAGCATCTTTGCCTTCGTACGTTGGGCGTCGAACGACTTCGGCACCGTGGTCTCGCGCATCGACGTCGTGCGCGCCGTCGCGCCGGGTGAAGCCTACCAGACGCTGCCTTTCGTGCGTCCCGGCGGGGAAATCCTGCTGCGCGCCGATGGCTGGCCGAAGGTCGAGAAGGTGCTCCATCACATGGATGCCGTCGAGGCCATCGGCGTCAACGGCGCGGATGTCGCCCCCGACCACTGGCGGCACGTCCACAACCGCCTGATCGCCGGCCACATGCCCCGCACCTACACGCCGGAGCGCCATCATGCATGGCTCAAGCGGCGGGAGTGCGAAGAATGACCCGCTTCGGCACTGTGATGGTCACCTATTTCTCGGTGATGGGGGTGGCGACCGCCGCGCTCGTTCCGACACCGCTCAAGCTGGTGTGGAACGTCTCCGCCAGCGCGCCCATCGGGCTCTATGCCATCGAGCCGGCGCGCCGGCTGGAGGTCACCGACCTCCTCGCCATCAAGCCGCCGGCAGCGCTCGCCCGCTTCCTGGTGGAGCGTGGCTATGTGGGCGCCGGCGTGCCGCTGATGAAACGGGTGGCAGCGCTTCCCGGACAGGAGGTCTGCCGCACAAACCGCACCATCACCGTCGATGGCGTGGCCTATGGGGAGGCGTTAGAGCGCGACCGTATGGGCCGTCCACTGCCGGTCTGGCACGGATGCCGTCGCATCGCCCAAGGCGAGCTCTTCCTCATGAACTTCGACGTGCCGGACAGCCTCGACGGACGGTACTTCGGACCACTGTCGGCGAGCACTGTGATCGGGCGCGCCATGCCGATCTACACCGATGAAGCCGGCGACGGCCACTTCGTCTGGCGCGCGCCGACACGCTGAGCGCAGTCCCACCTCAACCATCATCAGCTTCGCGAGGCCGCCATGCTGCGGACCGGATTGATTTTGCCCGATTTGCGCTCGCTGCTGCGAGTGCGCGCCAGCCATCGAGCCGCTGTCCTCATCGTCCTTTCCGGGGTGCTCTTAGGCTCCTCGACGACTGTCCCCGCGGCAGAGGTGCAGGCGGCCCGGAACGCTCGACCCGCCGTCGATCGCTACGCCGATTTCATTGCGGAAGCGGCGGAGCGCTTCGACATTCCCTCCGTCTGGATCCGTGGCGTGATGCGCAAGGAAAGCGACGGCGACGCGCGCTCGACCTCGTCCAAAGGCGCAATGGGGCTGATGCAGATCATGCCCCAGACCTGGACCGAACTGCGCATCCATTACGGTCTTGGCGACGATCCCTACGATCCCCACGACAACATCATGGCCGGGGCCGCCTATCTGCGGGAGCTGTTCGATCGCTTCGGCAATCCCGGCTTCCTCGCCGCCTACAATGCGGGGCCGGGCCGCTACGAGACCTCCCGCAAGGGGCGTGCCCTGCCACCGGAGACGCGCGCCTATGTCGACAAGCTGGTGCCAGAGATCGCCCGCGGCGAGGCCGCGACGTCCGCACTGAAGTCGGCCGCTCCGCCGGCGGTCGAGACGCCGTCCTGGGCTCAAGCAGCCCTCTTTGCGGTGCAGCCGTTCCGCGCTTCGGCTGCAGATCCGGCGCCACACGATCGTGCCCAGCCGACGCCCGACTTACGGGATGTCTCAGCGATTGCTCCGCGCGCGGAAGGCCTCTTCGTGGCTCTTGGTGGCTCGGGAGGCGTGCAATGACCACGACCGGGCTCATTCGCACCTCGTCGGGTTTTCTGCCGTTCAAGCGAAGGACGGGGCGGAAGGACTGGGAAACCACCGACCGATGGCGAGATAAAAGGGCGCAAGGTGCGCTTCGGTCGGGCGGTTGTTTTTGCAGGTGGATTTTCAGCCAAACGCACATTGTCCCGCTGATCGACAACGTGCGTCGAACGCTCAAGCCATTGACTAAATTCGCCTTCTCGCACCTTGCGGGGGCGCGTCATGGCCGATGAGCGTGAATTCCGCGTCCGGCCCGGCCGCATCCGCTCGACCCGCGCGCAGCGAGCTCGCCCCTTCATCGCCCAGGCCCTCGCGGCGGCCCAGAAGGCCGGCGGCCACGTCTCCCGATCCGGTCGCCTCACCTCCGGCAAGCGCTCCCACTTCGGCCGCGGGCGGACGGCGAGCATCCAGGCCAACCGCCTGCTCACGGGTCGCTCGCGCGTCGTCGTCATCAAGATCCGCGTGGTGCGCCACACCGCCCGTGCCACACCGCTGACCGCGCACTTGTCCTATCTGCGCCGGGAAGGCGTGACCCGGGGCGGAGAGAAGGCCCGCCTGTTCGGGCCGGGCGCCGAGGAGGGGGACGGCCGCGCCTTCGCGGAGCGATGCGCCGACGATCGGCATCATTTCCGCTTCATCGTCTCGCCCGAGGATGCTGCAGACATGGCGGACCTCCGGTCCTTTGCCCGCGACCTCATGGGCCAGATGGAGAAGGACCTCGGCACGAAGCTCGACTGGGTCGGTGTTGACCACTGGAACACCGACAATCCCCACCTGCACATTCTGGTGCGAGGCCGGACCGACGATGGCCAGGACCTGGTCATCTCCCGCGACTACATCAAGGAGGGCATGCGTGCCCGCGCGCAGGATCTCCTGACCCAGGAACTGGGGCCGCGTACCGACCTCGACATCCACCGCGCCGTCGAGCGGCAGGTGGAGGCGGAGGGCTGGACACAGCTCGACCGCCAGCTGGTTCGCGATCAGCGCGAACCCGGCATCATCGACGTGGCACGCGATGCGAATGGCGGGCCGGACGCCTTCCTCCCTCTGAAGGTCGGCCGGCTGCGCAAACTCGAGGCCCTCGGGCTCGCCGATGAGATCGGCCCCGGCCAGTGGGTGATCGACGAGAAGGCCGAGGCGGCGCTACGCGCCCTTGGCGAACGCGGCGACATCATCAAGCGGATGCACCGCGCCCTCACGGCACAGGGGATCGAGCGCGGAACAGCGAGCTATGTGCTCGCGGGCGAGAGCCTGGACGCGCCCATCGTTGGCCGCCTCATTGATCGCGGCCTTGATGACGAGCTGAAGGGCTCAGCCTATGCCGTGGTGGACGGCGTCGACGGGCGCACCCACCACATCCGGCTGCCCGACCTCAATGCAGCCGGCGATGGCTCTCCCGGTTCCATCGTCGAGCTGCGGAGGTTCGAGGACGGGCGGGGCCAGCCCCGTATTGCACTGGCGGTCCGCTCCGATCTCGACATCGATCGACAGGTCACGGCCTCGGGCGCCACTTGGCTCGACCGGCAAGCGCTCAGTCGCACACCGGTGCCCTTGTCGGAGGGCGGCTTCGGCGCCGAGGTGAGCGATGCCACGGAGCGTCGCGCCGACCATCTGGTCCGGGAGGGTCTGGCCGAGCGCCAAGGCCGGCGCGTTACCTTCTCCCGGGACCTGATCGAGACATTGCGCAAACGGGAGGTGGACGCTCTGGGCGAGAGGATCGCTGTCGAGAGCGGCTTGCGGTTCCGGCGGTCTGCAAACGGAGAGTATGTCTCCGGCAACTACCGCCAGCGCTTCGCCCTCGCCTCGGGTCGTTTCGCGATGATCGATGATGGCTTGGGCTTCCAGCTCGTGCCGTGGACACCCTCCGTGGAGAAGCAGCTCGGCAAGCACGTCTCCGGCGTCGCCCGCGCCGACGGTGGCATTGATTGGTCCTTTGGCCGCAAACGGGGCCTCGGTCTCTAACCCCACACATCAATGGAGCGCCGCATGTCCGCGACCAAGATCCTCTGGGGCCAGATCCTCTTGGTTCTCGCCATCGTGCTCGCAACCACGTGGGGCGCCACGCAGTTCGTGGCGTGGCGGCTGGGCTTCCAGGAGCAGCTCGGCCCGCCCTGGTTCCTGCTGGGACCCTGGCCGGTCTATCCCCCGTCGGCCTTCTTTTGGTGGTGGTACTTCTACGACGCTTATGCGCCGGCCATCTTCACCGAGGGGGCGATCATCGCCGCCTCGGGTGGCTTCCTGTCCATCGCCGCCGCCATCGGCCTCTCGGTCTGGCGGGCGCGGGAAGCAAGGCGCGTCGAGACCTATGGCTCCGCGCGCTGGGCCGAGCCGGAGGAGATCCGCGCGGCCGGGCTGCTCGGTCCCGACGGCGTGGTGCTGGGGCGCCACGGAGGGGACTATCTGCGCCATGATGGACCCGAGCACGTCCTGTGCTTCGCGCCCACTCGCTCCGGTAAAGGCGTTGGCCTCGTCGTGCCCTCGCTCCTCACCTGGCCTGGCTCGGCCATCGTCCATGACATCAAGGGCGAGAATTGGCAGCTCACCGCCGGCTTCCGCGCCCGGCACGGGCGCGTGCTGCTGTTCGATCCCACCAATGTGCGCTCCTCCGCCTACAATCCCCTGCTGGAGGTCCGCCGCGGGGAATGGGAGGTCCGGGACGTCCAGAACATTGCCGACATTCTGGTGGACCCGGAGGGCTCGCTGGAAAAGCGGAACCACTGGGAGAAGACCAGCCATGCGCTCCTCGTAGGCGCCATCCTCCACGTGCTCTATGCCGAGCGGGACAAGACCCTGGCCGGTGTCGCCGCCTTCCTCTCCGATCCCCGGCGGCCCATCGAGACGACGCTCGCCGCCATGATGACAACGGCGCATCTGGGGGAAGCAGGTCCCCATCCCGTCATCGCCAGCGCGGCCCGCGAGCTTCTGAACAAGTCTGAGAACGAACGCTCCGGCGTGCTCTCCACCGCCATGTCCTTCCTCGGGCTCTATCGCGATCCCGTGGTGGCCGAGGTGACCCGGCGCTGCGACTGGCGCATCGCTGATCTGGTGGCAGGTGCCCGGCCGACGACGCTCTACCTTGTCGTGCCGCCGTCCGACATCAACCGCACCAAGCCGCTGATCCGCCTGATCCTCAACCAGGTGGGGCGCCGGCTCACCGAGGACCTGAAAGCTAAAGCCGGCCGTCACCGGCTTCTCCTCATGCTGGACGAGTTCCCGGCGCTTGGACGGCTCGACTTCTTCGAGAGCGCGCTCGCCTTCATGGCGGGCTACGGGCTCAAGAGCTTCCTCATCGCCCAGTCCCTGAACCAGATCGAGAAGGCCTACGGGCCGAACAACTCCATCCTCGACAACTGCCATGTGCGGGTGAGCTTCGCCACCAATGACGAGCGCACCGCCAAGCGTGTCTCCGACGCCCTCGGCACCGCCACCGAGATGAAGGCCATGAAGAACTACGCTGGCCACCGGCTATCGCCCTGGCTCGGTCATCTCATGGTCTCGCGCTCGGAGACGGCGCGCCCGCTCCTGACACCCGGCGAGGTGATGCAGCTTCCGCCCGCCGACGAGATCGTCATGGTGGCCGGCACGCCGCCGATCCGGGCGAAGAAGGCGCGGTACTACGACGATGAGCGGTTCAGGGAGCGAGTTCTGCATCCGCCGGAGCTCCAGGCCCCTCGCGATCGCCAGCCCGACGACTGGACAGTGCTCCCGTTGCCAGTGCCGTCACAGCTCAACCTGATGGTCGAGGAGACCGATGATGAGGACACCACGGGTTCGGAGCAACGGCGCCAGCCGGAGCTGGCGCGGGTGGAGACGGTGGAGGTGCTGCAACAAGTGCGGAATGAGTTCGAGATCGATCCGGTCGACGAGACCGACGATGACGTGGCCCGGACCAGTCGCATGAACAGAGTCATGCAAGGCGTCGCGCGTCAGGTTTCGCTCGATCCCAATGACGGTATGGAGCTGTGACGGCGATGGCCCCACGCAAGAAGAAAGCGCAGATCTCGGTCTATCTCGATCCGACGACGATGGGGCTTCTGGCCGATTATGCCGCGCGGCGCGACCAGCCTCAGTCCCTGATCGCCGAAGCCGCCATCGCATCCTTCCTGTCGCCCGACGCGGCCGAGCAGCGGGAGGCTGCCGTCGCCAAACGCCTCGATCAATTGGACCGACGGATGGCCCGGCTGGAGCGCGATCTCAGCATCTCTGTCGAGACGCTGGCCGTGTTCGTGAGGTTCTGGCTGTCGACCACGCCGGCGTTGCCGGAGCCGGCGGCCCAGGCAACGCGGGCAAAGGCGGGGGAGCGGTATGAGGTGTTTGTCGCGGCGCTGGGCCGGCGGCTCGCGAAGGGGCCGAGGCTGGCGCAGGAGATCGCCGAGGAGGGCGGTGCTGCCAAAGCCTGAGAAAGAGGCTCTCGCGCCATGAGCAGAAGTTCGCTGCGGCTGCGACGAACGGCCGGTTTGGGGCCGATACCGTTGAAAAAGTCGGCCATTTGAGCGCAGCCGCCGCGTGGCGGGTTTGGTCGATCGAGGCTCGCCCTCTCATGCGGGCCTGATCTGCGGCCCGTTCGGAAGGAGCTTGGCGAGCTTCCTGAGGTTCTGGGCTGCCGCGGCGAGGTGAAACTCGTCTCTGGCGCCGTTCGGTCCGCGTAATCGCAGCCGATCGAGCTTCAGGATGCGCTTGAGATGGGCGAAGAGCATCTCGACCTTCTTCCGCTCGCGCCTTGAGGTGACATATGCGTCGGTCTGCGCGATGTCCCTGGCCATGTCGCGGGCGCCCTCGTGGATCGAGCGCAGGATCTTGCGGGCCGGCGTGTTTGGGCAGCACTGCGGCTTCAGCGAGCAGGCGTCGCAATCGAACTTGCTGGCGCGGTAGCGCATGAAGCCTTCGGGATCGACACCCTCGCGGTCGATGCTGAAGGGGCGGCGATACTGGTGGAGCTCCTTCCCGCCCGGGCAGGTGTAGAGATCGCGGGCGTGGTCATAGGCGAAGTCGGAGCGGCTGAAGGTGCCGTCGCTGCGCTGGGATTTGTCGAAGACTGGGATATGCGGCTCGATCCCGCGCTCATGCACCAGCCAGGCGAGGTTCTCGGCCGAGCCGTAGGCACTGTCGGCGGCGAGCCTTGCCGGCCAGAGACCGAAGCGTTCCTGCGTCCGGTCGAGCATGGTGCGGGCGACGATGACGGCGTGGTCGAGGTCGATGAGATAGTTGGTGGCATAGGCGAAGAAGGCATGACCCTTCAGGGCTCCGGTCCATTGCGCCGCCGGATCGGAGCGCGAGAGGAACTTCGGCTTCGCCTCGCTGGCCGCGCCCCAAGCGGCTTCATCCAGCGTGTCGAGATACTCGCGCACCGATCGACGCGTCCGGGCGAGATCGTCCCAATCGACCGGCTCGGAGGCTTTTGCCGACCGCTGCTTGTTGGCGTCGGCCTTGATCAGGCTGGCATCGACCGCGAAGCCTTCGCCGCCGACCAGCCCTTCCGCGATGCAACGCCGGACGGTCGCCTCGAACAGCTCGCGCAGGAGATCGCTCTCGCGGAAGCGGCCATGGCGGTTCTTCGAGAAGGTGGAATGGTCGGGCACACGGCCCTCCAACCCGAGCCTGCAGAACCAGCGATAGGCGAGGTTCAGATGAACCTCCTCGCACAGGCGGCGCTCGGAGCGGATGCCAAAGCAGTAGCCAATGAGGAGCATCCGGATCATCAGTTCCGGATCGATGGAGGGCCGTCCCATCGCGCTGTAGAACGGGCGCAGATGCGCGCGGATATCTGAGAGGTCGACAAACCGGTCGATGGCGCGGACCCAATGATCGGCCGGAACATGCCGCTCCAGGCTAAACTCGTCGAACAGCGCCTCCTGCGCCACCTGCCGCTCGCCCATCATCGCGCCGCCCTCCGCCAAGACGACTGAATCAGGACTTCACCAACTCAGCAATGCCGACTTTTTCAACGGTATCGGGCCGGGAACGGACCGGCCGGTTTCGGCTGCCGCTGTGGATATAGCCGCCGTTCTGCAGCCGACCCCATTGCGGTCATTAGATGCCGGCCGGATCTATGTCAGCTTTCTGGCCAAAGCAGTCTCCCTTCAGCCTCGGAGCCCGGTCCGAAGGAGGTGCCCAATCAAAGCCCATCCCAGTGTGCTGGGCCTACCAAAAGAGGGAGTATGGGTTCGCCGCCTTCCACTTGGCGACATCGTTGTAACGCTCGCACCCGATAAAACCGAACGCGTTCCAAAGTGCGGTCAGTGTCGGCTTCATCACGTCGATGACGTCGACAGCAAAGTCATCGATATATGTCTCCGGCAGCGCCACGATTTCGCGGCCTAGTGGCAAAGTCTCGTTCCACCTCATTCCGGAATTGTCGACATAGCGATACACAACCTCGGTGGCATTGCAGATGGCGAGGAAGACATAGACGGGCGTTCCGAGATCATAGGCTTTCAGAACATCGAGATACTGACGGATCCGCGAAACGACCACGTTGGTCAGATCCCTCATAATAAAGCGTGAACTCACGCTATCGTCACTTCGCAGCTCGCCAACACCTTCGATTGCCCCATTTCTAAAGAACTGGGCATAGGCGCCGCCGGTTTGGCCGGGAGATGTCACCGCATGCGAAAGATACCCGTCGAGGTTGACCTTCCAGGCCGTGCCAAAGTTGACGATATCGAGCGGGACGGGGGAATGCGTTCCGCCCGCCACTCGCGTCACGAGATCTGCCATTCTACCATCTGTGAACGACGGCACAGGAACGACGTGGAGCACAAGCTTGCCGACGCGAGTGAGATTGCCCGGCGTTTCCCCAGCGGCGATCTTGACTAGGCGGTCGGTATGAAAGGCACGGATTCGGTCCAGTATCACGGGTGTATCGAGGAAAAGGTGCCGGAGCTGGTCGACGTTCGGCTCGTATTTCTGCGTGCCCCCGCGCGCGAAGAATCTGTTGCTGTTCTGTGCTATCATTCGATGGGGTGCGCTGAAGCTGCGGGGAACCCGTATGACGAAGACCGCCCCACCGTTCACGGGGACGGCGCGAATCCGCAGGCTGGTCAATCGCGGCTCAAGACCGGTTCGGGCCATGTCTTCCAGACGCCGGCTTTCGTCATCGGCATTGCCGGTGAAGGGGACAATCGCTGTCGCAACGCCGCCCGCTTCATCGAGCCCAATGATGAGGTCGCCACCCAGGGTATTAGCGAACGCCGAAACGTCCGCGAGGAATTCGCGCTTGTCCGCATCCGCTTTTCCATAGGTGTCCCGCTTGAAGTCCAGGGTGGTGGACTCTGGAATAGCGCCGTCGATCAAAGCGACAAAGTCTGACTCGGCAATGCTGTCGATAGGGACGTCAATTGACATATCGAGAGGATACCGCCGCCCCGACGCAATTCAAAGAATAAATCCGTACCGCCCATGGGAGGGATTGCCCGTGAAGATGGTCAGCGCGACCTAGCCGGTAACACTGGCGGGGGGGCTGGTTTTCAATGACAACAACCTGACTGTCAGGGCATGGCGTTTGATGGGAGAGGTGTAGAACTTCCCCTTAAGATCACTTCCTTGGAGCGCAATGTCGTCGGCTCCTTTGGGCTCAAATCAAGCCAGCAGCGGTGAACCCAGCATCACAAAACCCGGATGGGGAAGCTCGCCCCCCTGGCCGTATTCGAGGAGACCGATAGTGACGGCGGCATGGTCACCCGTCGCCTTGTAGATCATAGACGCCTTCGTTGGACGGAACGAGTGAGTGTCATATTCCTCTTGGAGTAGGCCTATCGCGGTGACCGACTCGTCGACTTGGCTAGCATACTGGCTCGTGCTCACGTGGTGCGCGTGGCGCCGCAATCGCGGCGACATAGGACCTGACCGTGCGCCACGGGGTGCGGGGACGCCCAGTTCATCAGAATTATCGGCAGAGCTGACAGCAAACGGACGATCAGCTCCGGTCCCCGCGAAGGGAACCGAACATGTCTGACACGCTCCGCTCGCTGGCGCGCTCATCACGCCATCGCTCCTTATATTCGTCCTGCATGTGGTCGGCATAGGCGTCCTCATGCTCCTCGAATTCCGTTTTTGCCTCTTCCACTCTTGTCAATAACGACGACACATCGACGCCGAGCTGGTCGCGAAAGAGTTCAAGATCCTCAACGAGACCTTCAAATTGATCACGCGAGCGGCATTCGCGCAGCTCGTCCTGAAACGTTCCTCTGCAATACGCGTCGAACGCTGCGCGCGCGGCCGAGAGTGCTGAATCGGTATCGGCTTCGGAGGTGCCGATCACACCGATCAGCTCGCGCAACTCGTCAGAGCGGCAACCATCTTGAACAGCTTCAAGCAGAGCAACTTTGATCGCCGTCGTCATGGCATCCAAAATGACGGGATCGACCAAGTGAGTGCCTTCGAGTGAGCGAAGAGCGTCAACCCCGCCGTTAATGTCGGGCCGCTCGGTGATCCATTCCTGTTGGAGACGCGCGAAAAGCTGCGCGATGAGGGACGCGATCGAGGGCGACGCAAGCCGATCTGCCACGTCGATGATGACCGTCAGTCGCCGTTCGAATGTCGGTCCTCGGTAACCGACCGCGCCCTTACCCATATCGATGCGACGTGCTTCGGACATGCAGTGCGCGAGCGAGGCTGCAATCGGACCATCATTGTGCCGAAAAGCGTCCAGGACGGCGCCGCTGCTCTGCGCTTTCGCAAAGGACCACACGTGTTCGATCTGACCGAAGTTGTGAGCTGCGGCCACCACGTCGATCGCGTTCTCCGGGATTCGGCGGACAATTGCGTTCAAGAGGTCGAGAACGGACGGGTCGATGACCTCAACACCGTGTGTACCGAACGGCTTAATGAAAGTGCCTGCGATCTCTCGTAGTCCCGACCTGAAGTCCTCCGGTCGGGTGGCGAACCCGTAACGCCTGGCGCGATGCTCGTGCAGTTTGATGAAGGCCGGCTTCAGCGCGACCCCGGCTGCCTTGCCGCCCATGGAGAAGAGAACCAGCAACATGGACCGGCCGGCGTCGGTGACTTCCTGTTCGTAGGCATGACGCCAGATTTCGGAAGGATCACGCAACAGATTGTCGATGAAGGTGCGATAGTCGTTGACGGCGATGTTGCGGAGCCTGCGGAAGCTAGACAACCATTCAATCAAACGCGGATTGAATTTTTCGTGCTTTATGATGCGAAGATAATAGTCGCCCCGAAGAAGCTCATCCTGGTACTCTGCCGGCAGGTCGCTGAAATACAGGTGATTGTAGAGGATACGGGCTTTCTGCGCGAAGGAGTAGTCCGGCATTCGCAGGTAGATCTTCAGATCGTCGATGTCAGAGCGGCGCAACCTCTCCGACCTGTCCATCGCAAGCGAGTAGATGTGTTCGCGTGTCGTGAGAACCATTCTCGCCGTTGGTGTCGAGCGCACCATCGCGATGAATTCGAGAAGGGCTTTGTCGCTGGCGCCCGTCACCGCGGACGACCTATCGCTGAGGAAGGTCGCTCCCATGAAGTCATCAAAATAGAAAATCTGTGGGGTTCCGGGCTGAAATAGGGCGAGCCCTTCTTCAATGTCACGCTGTATCACGACGGCCTGAAAGCCGCGCGCAAGATGTTCATAGAGCAAAAGGTTGGCCAACGTCGTTTTGCCGACGCCGGGCGGCCCTGCCACCACGACGACGCGCTGTTCGTTGATCATCCTCTGCGCTTGTGGGTACGCGCCACTTTGAACGTAGCGTCGGGCTTCGTCGTGAACCTGACGGGCCTTGAATTCGCTTCGCGTGACCGACGCGTTGTGCAGAACGCGGTCTAGAACGGCGCGGCTCGCGAGCCATAGCTTGTAATGCTTGCCTTCGATCTCGGGGCGCTGACCGAGTAGATTGTTCAGGCCTTCCCGACCGATAACGTCGCTAGGCGTCAGCACGTCGGCTCCAATAAGTGCGACGATCGCATCCTTGTTGACGGCCGATAGCGGAACCGACGTGACCAGAACATAGCGGGTCGGTTTAAGGCGCCGGACCTTCGCTGCTTCTTTGTCCAACTCCCTCATCAGACCCGCAAGCCCGGTTCTGACGAAGTGCTTCACCTGAACGATTATCTTGCCGGTGCCGGCGGCGTATCGCAGATCAATTCCGCCGTCCTTGCCGGTCTTGAAGCTTTCGATCGTGACACACCAATGCGCTTGCAGCAGATCGCGCGCAAGGATCTCCAGGTCGTCTGGGGAAAGTTGGTGAAAGTCGTAGTCGGCCATGGTCTCGTAAGGCCTTTAGGCTCGTTGGCGCACGCGGTGCGCGAGCTGGATGTCGGTGACGGCCGTGGCACGGGTTTGCAGATATTGGCGGAATGTCTGGAATATCGGTTTCGTGCCGCTCTCGTCTTCCAGTGTGAGGATGAGTGCAAACGGGACCCCCTCAGCGGGATACGTTGCCTCGGCGCGGGTGAGGCTGGAAATTTCCAGGCGCCAGTTCGCGCTGGTCCCCTTTCCATCGAGATTGGCCACGTATTTCTTGGTCGGCCACCATTTTAGGCCGTGATCGATCAGGGCGCGTTCGCGCACAGGTAGGCCGCTGGTTTGGGGCAATCCGAGCATCGTCGTTTGGTCCGAGAAAGACGGCTGGCCATCTTTGCGCGGGATAGGCTGCTGCTGCTTGAGCGCGGCATCGAGATTGACGCGTGCGAACTCGGCACCGAAGGCCGGATCGAGTGGCGGATCGTAGACGAGCGTCATGCGGACGCGTCCCGAACATGCCTGCGTGGCGGCATCGACGAGGGATGCCGGCCAGGCGAACTCGTACCGCATGATCTGCGGACGATCGGCGCCCTTGGGCAAGCTGCCCTCGAAAACCATGGTGATGCGATGATCCGGCGTCTCCAGCATCTCGGCGGCTGATGGCGGGCGACCGAAGCCGGTGAGTTGGCGCGCGAGGTCCTTTAGGCCACGCTTCGTCATCGGCTCTGGCGTGTCCGCGTGATGAATGGCCAGCGCTCGCAACGTTCGCGGCGTCAGGAAATGCGAGGTCGAGAGGTCGAGCTCGGCGAGCGTGCGCGCAATGAGCGGGGCTGCGAACGATGTGCCGCAGACATGCATTGCTGCCCCGTCGGCCTTGCTCGATACGAGCCCGGTCGGATGCCCTGCGACGAGTGCGCCACTGCCGCCGTAATGCACGAGATCCGGTTTGATGCCGACTTGCAGACCCGGACCGCGGCGACTGTAGCGGGCGGGCGTATCGGCGATTTGCGGCCCGCCCGGACAATTGAGAGCGCCGATGGAGAGACCGCGTACCGATTCCGTCGGCTGACAGATCGTGTCGGGCGATGTACGGGCAGCAAAGTAAGCGAGATTGTCCCGTGGCGTGTTCTGCCATGGCGTTCGGGCGTCGGCAGGTTTCAGATTGCCGGCGGAATTGACGATGAGCACGCCAAGTCGATCCGCGATCGCATCGAGGCGGGCGGCGAGCGTCGAATAGCTGTGGCGCTGGACGGGGTTCCAGGTGTTGATCGACATGTTGAAGACGCGGATGCCGTGCTCGTCCTTAGCCTCGCGAATACCTTGCTCGACTTCTTCGAGGAAATCGCTGAAGCCGCCGCTGTAGACGAAGTTGAAGGGCAGCTTGGGAAAGAGCGCGATATCATAGACGTGACAGCCGTCGCGTTCGGGCGCGATCGCTGGCCCATTTGCGGCCTGCCCGGCGACGACGATGCCTGCGACATTGCTGCCGTGCGCGGCGTCGACCTGGTCAGGCGTGAGGTGATCGAAGCGTCCAAGTGTCCAGGCTGCGAAGGCCGCGCCAACGCCGCTGTCGATGATGCCAATTTTGGGGTAGCTGCTGCCAGCAGCCGGAGTGGGCAGAGCAAAGGCACGCGCCTCAGTCGTACGAAGCGCCTGATCCAATGTGAGGCGCACTGGCGGATCGATGCGGCGCACCAGTGGGTGACTGGCGAGCCGATCGAGCGCAGCTTCGTGACGATCAAGGGATGTATCGACCTCTGGGACCGTTGTCGGAAAATCGGCGCTGGTCGTCACCAGTTGGCTGAGATCGAGCAGCGCGGGCTCGTCAGGCGAGCGCGTCAACTGGACTTCCAGCATCGGAGTGCGACCGACAGCGGGGAGCAGGTAGCTGCGCGTTCCATTGCCAAGTGAGGTGAGCAGCTTGAACAGGCTCTCGAACAATTGCCGCCGACCCCAGCGGTCGGTTTCGATCGCATTGAGAGGCGGAACCTCGAACAATTCGACCTGATAGCCCGGAAATGCGCTCGGATCGACAAAAGCCTGTACGGCTTCGGCAGCCGAGAAGAGGCGTTTATCGGAAGCGGGTACGAGTTCGATGCTTTCGATCGCGCCGACTTCGGAGCGCAGGCGCGTGGTCGTGCGGTAGATGCGCCCAGTGCGCGACGTGGTGACGGGGACCGTGGCTTCGGCGCGGCGGATCCGGGCGACAAGCTCGGGGAATTGGACCTGAGGCAGAAAGAAAAAGATCTCGCCGATCGCGCCAGCGCCGACGCATGGAAAGCGGTCGGGCGTGAATAGCGCGGAGTTCGGGCGATAGGATTTTGCGAGCGCGGCTTCGCGCAAGGTCACGCGCACATAGGTCGCCGGGCCATAGCCAGCGCGCGTGATGGCTTGATTGATCGCCTCCAACGTCTGCACGAGAGCGTCTTGGTGCGCTCGGAAATCGGCATCGCGATCCTCGAAAAAATCCTTTTCCTCGCCTTTGCGGCCGGGATCGCGGTCCTGGATGTAATCTTCGCCGTTGGTGACGAACTGGACGGGATTATTGGGCATGACCCGCCTCCGATGGCGCTGCGCGCGCAAGCCAGCGGCTGACGGTTGCTTGGTTGACGTCGATGAGCGAAGCGAGCGGCTTTTGCTTTACCGGGAATGCCGGATCATGCATCGCAGAGGCGACGAAGGCCTCGATGTCATCGATCATGAGCTGGGCGCGCGGATGCACGCGCATCGAAGGTTCACGCGCGAGCACCTCGCACAGCGCTTTGAACTGATTGGTCGGCGAAGCGTCCTCGCCCCGCAATGCGATCTGTCGCTTGATGGCGTTGGCGTAGCGTTTCAGATCGGCGCCCGAGATGCCGTCCGCAACATAGGTCATCAGTTGCACAAAGGCCTGATTGACGGCGAGAGGCTTCAGGAACTGCGCCAGCATCTCTGCGCGCGCCTGCTCGTCGGGCAAGCCTAGCTGCATTTGTGTGTCGAAGCGTCGCCAGACCGCGGTGTCGAGCAGCCGGTGATGATTGGTGATGGCGATGGTGATGCCGATGTCGGCGCGTGTGTCGAGGCTTTGTAGAAGGCTGTTGACGACGCGCTTGATCTCGCCGACCTCTTGCGGGTCGTCACGGAGCTTGGCGATGGCATCGAATTCGTCGAGCAGCAGCACGCAGCGGTAGCGATTGGCGAAGGCGAACAGGTTCGCGATATTGCGGGCCGTGGTGCCGAGGAACGAGCTGATCAGCCCGTCGATGCGCGCGTCGATCAGCGGCAGGCCGAGCGCGGCTGCGATGTGAAACGCGGTCAAGGTCTTGCCGGAGCCCGGCGGTCCGAAAATCAGCAGCGACCGACCGGGCGGCACGCCGAGCGCGTTCAAGCGCTCGAACGTCTTCCATTCGGCGATGAGGTCGGCAACCGCCTTCCTGCTCCGCTCGCTCAAGACAGGATATTGGGCCATCTCGGACGGTTTGAGCACGATGCGACACAGGGCCTGAGATGTCTCCCGATCGACGGGCGGATGCACCTGCGGCGTCAGCGGCTCGCCCGTGATGTGGAAGCGCGACAGCTCGACCTTGGTCGGCTGCATGGCTGTCGCGGTCGTCGCGGCATTCAGCAGGCGGGCCAACGTTTCGGCATCCTTCGTATCGCCGGCCTTGACCAGCCGCTCGTGCAACCGCTCGACCTGTTGGCGAAAAGCCGGATCCTGGGCTTTTAGCCCCAGGCGACAAAGCGACTGAATGACGGAAAAATGTTGCACCAATAGCGGACCTTATGCGTTTATCGCGCCTGAATATGCGTGATTGGCCAAAATTATGCAAGAAAAAAGGGCTGATTGGCCGAATCAAAGCCAGAACGTGGCAAAGCGACTCCCCGGTCGAAGCGCACAGATAGTACGGCCTAGCGGTCGTAATGGCCGGGGTGCTTGGATCTGCCGCAGCGGCCGTTTCCGCCGCGCGCCCAGCGCAAGCCATAACGGCCTCCGCGATCTGCGTGACGATGCGGCAGACCGGCTTCGCGTTCGGGATCGCGTTGATCGGAGCGCTTCTGCAAAGCGACGATCCGCACGCCTACGCGACCGCCTTCGCCGTGATCGCTGTCTGCACGGTTGGTCTGGCGATCGTGGTTTTTCCCTGCTCAGCCGCGCCGAAGGATGAACAGAAAACAGCCTTCGGCAAATCTAACCTGTCTGCCAGCATCTCAGTGCAAGCTACAAGCTTGCAAGTCGGCGCGCCCGGAACGATTCGAACTATTTGTTGGTCATGACACTAGCTGAGTAAGTGTCGTCCGCTTTTGGCTGCTGCCGATTCACTCCCGAACGTCTCAATTGGGGGCGCAAAGCGGACATCGCTGAAAGGGCAGTCGAGGGTCGGCAAAGGGTCGATACCGTTGAAAAAGTCGGCATTGCTGCGGCTTTGAAGTCCTGATTCAGTCATCTCCAGATGGAGGGCGACGCGATGATGGGCGAGCGGCAGGTGGCGCAGGAAGCGCTGTTCTACGAGTTCAGCTTGGAGCGCCACGTCCCGGCCGATCATTGGGTCCGAGCCATCGACCGCTTCGTCGATCTCTCTGATATCCGCGCGCATCTGCGTCCGTTCTACAGCGAGATGGGTCGGCCCTCGATCGATCCGGAGCTGATGATCCGAATGCTGCTCGTCGGCTACTGCTTCGGCATCCGGTCCGAGCGCCGCCTGTGCGAGGAGGTGCATCTGAACCTGGCCTACCGCTGGTTCTGCAGGCTCGGACTCGAAGGCGACGTCCCGGATCACTCGACTTTCTCGAAGAACCGGCATGGCCGTTTCCGCGAGAGCGATCTTCTGAGGGAGTTGTTCGAGACGACCGTGCGGCGCTGCATTGCCGAGGGGCTGGTCGGCGGCGAAGGCTTTGCGGTCGATGCCAGCCTGATCAAGGCCGACGCCAACAAGCAGCGCTCGGCGGCGGCCTCCGAAGTGGTCGACTGGGACGATCTCGCCCGGACGCGTCGCTCGGTGCGCGAGTATCTCGACACACTCGACGAGGCCGCCTGGGGCGCGGCCAGTGAGGCGAAGCCGAAGTTCATCTCGCGCTCGGACCCAGCAGCGCAATGGACCGGCGCCCTGAAGGGCCACGCCTTCTTCGCCTATGCAACCAATTATCTGATCGACCTCGACCACGCCGTCATAGTTGATGTCGAGGCCAGCCGTGCCATCCGGCAGGCAGAGGTAGGCTCGGCCCGCACCATGCTCGACCGAACGCAGGAGCGCTTCGGCCTCTGGCCGGCCCGATTAGCTGCTGACAGCGCCTACGGCTCGGCCGAGAACCTCGCCTGGCTGGTGCATGAGCGCGGGATCGAGCCGCACATCCCGGTCTTCGACAAATCGCAGCGCAGCGACGGCACCTTCAGCCGCTCCGACTTTGCCTACGACCACGACCGCGATCTCTACACCTGCCCGGGTGGGAAGGAGCTGAGGCAGCGCCAGAAGGTCTATCGAACAGAGCGCCCGCTCGTCGATGAGAACGGCATGATGCGCTACCGCGCCAGCAAGTTGGACTGCGACGCCTGCTCGCTGAAGCCGCAGTGCTCGCCCAACACGCCGGCTCGCAAGATCCTGCGCTCGATCCACGAGGGCGCCCGCGACATGGCCAGGGACATCGCCGAGACCGATACCTATGTCACCTCGCGGCGAGAGCGGAAGAAGGTCGAGATGCTGTTCGCTCACCTGAAGCGCATCCTGAAACTCGATCGCCTGCGCCTACGCGGACCGAACGGCGCCAGAGACGACTTCCACCTCGCCGCAGCAGCCCAGAACCTCAGGAAGCTCGCAAAGCTCCTGCCGAACGGACCGCAGTTCAGGGCCGCGTGAGAGGGCGAGGATCAATCGGCCAAATCCGAAACGCCCTCGCGTCCCTCTTAAGACCGACTTTTTCAACGGTATCGGTCAACAGCGCACGTTCGTAATGAAGTTCGATCCAAGCGCCACGGGGACTTGCAGCTATCCGCCAACCACCTCAAGTGCTGAGCCCGGTGCACCCCGTCAAATACGCATAGTCGGCCAACGGCTCCAGCCACTCATTTGCTGAGAGGCAAAGCGATCTTGCGCGACAAGGCGCCAATCGTCACCTCGCCAAAGCGAGTGAGCAAAAGGTGCTCGGCCTCTGCCATGGCGTCCTTCAGTGCCTCGTTGACGGCCTGTTCGATCAGACAGTCAGGATTGTCGTCGGCGAGGCCGATCGCCAGCATCTTGGGGCTGCCCAGCGCCTCGTGGATGTCGCGCAGGCTCACCGTGTCGAGCGGCCGCGCCAGCGCCCACCCGCCGCCGTGACCTTTGACGGAGGTCAAATAACCCGCCGCCCGAAGGCAGCCCATGGTCCGCCGCACCACGACCGGGTTTGTGTCGAGCATTCTGCTGATGACCTCGGAGGTCACGGGGCCGCCGATATGATCCATGTGGATCAGTACGTGCAGCATTCGGGACAGGCGGGTGTCTGCAGGCATGGCGTGAACCTAGAGCTAAATCACTCGTAACAATATAAGTTGCATTTCGGGATCCGCTCTATATGTTTCACGCAACACTGAAAGTTGCGAGTGCGAACATGGATCGATACGACGTCGTTGTGGTCGGGGGCAGTTTCGCCGGCCTTTCCGCCGCGATGCAGCTGGCCCGCGCGCAGCGCAGCGTGCTGCTCGTGGACGCGGGGCGTCCCAGAAACCGCTTCGCGGCGGCCTCCCACGGCTTCCTCGGACAGGACGGCATCCCACCGGCACAGATCATGCGCCAGGGGCTCGATCAATTGGCGCGATACACGACCGTCGCGTTCCACCATGCCGAGGCCCTGGCCGCCTCGGTCCGTGACGACAGGTTCACCCTGGCCCTGTCTGAGGGCGCGCAGGTCGAGGGCCGCAAGCTCATCCTGGCCACCGGGGTGCAGGACACGCTGCCGCTGCAGTCAATGATGGGCCGTTGGGGCGTGAGCGTCCTGCATTGTCCCTACTGCCACGGCTACGAAGTGCGGGGCCGTCGCCTCGCCGCCATCGCCAACGCCGCGGGCGCGGTGCACCAAGCGATGATCCTGCCCGACTGGGGCCCCACGACCTTCTATACGCAGGGGGTATTCGAACCGACCGCTGAGGAAGCGGCGCTGCTCGGCGCGCGTGGTGTCGAGATCGAACGCACACCGGTCGTCGAGCTTGTCGGAAAGGGGTCTGACGTTTGCAGCCTGGTCTTGGCCGACGGCCGCGAGGTCCCGGCCGAGGCCGTTTTCACCGCACCACGCACGCAAATGGCCAGCCCGCTGGCAGCCCAGCTTGGTTGCGCTTTCGCGGAGGGCATGACCGGACCCTACATCAAGGTCGATCCGATGCAGCAGACCAGCGTGCTTGGGGTGTTCGCCGCCGGCGATGCTGCAACCGAGATGTATAACGCCACGCTGGCGTCGGCCGCTGGCGTCATGGCCGGCGTCGCCGCGCACCGGGTTCTGGTTATGGAGTCGGCGCACGGCGGGCTCGATCGGCCATGAACGGTTTCGACGATGCGGCGGCCGTCGCGCGCTACGCTGAAAACCCGCCGCGCCTTGTGCCGGGCTATGGCGACCTGCAGCGTATGACGCGGCTGCTCATGGCGGAAACTGCCCCGGCAGATGGTTGCATCCTCGTGGTCGGCGCCGGCGGGGGGCTTGAGTTGCGGGCGTTCGCAGAGGCGCAACCTGGCTGGAGTTTCGTCGGCGTTGATCCATCCGCCAAGATGCTAAAGCTGGCGACCTACACGCTTGGGCCATTCGCGGACCGGGCAGACCTGCACGAGGGCTATATTGTTTCAGCACCGAAAGGACCCTTCGATGCGGGGTGCTGCCTTCTGACCTTGCATTTCGTCCCGCTGGAGGACCGGCTTTCGACCCTGGCGGAAATTCGACGCCGGCTGAAGCCGGGCGCGCCGTTCGTGGTCGCGCATCACAGCGCGCCCGTCGGTCCGGAGCGGGACCTGTGGTTCGACCGCTTTGGCGCGTTCGCCGCGGGCAATGGCGTCGCTTTTGACCCTCGGACCGGAGGCGCGCGTGTTGTCGGTGAGCGTCTGCCCATCCTGTCTCCGGAGGAGGAGGTCGATATTCTGCGCGCAGCCGGTTTCACCGATCCGCAGCTGTTCTATGCCGCGCTGACTTTTCGCGGTTGGGTCGCCCGTGCTTGAATCGGTTTCCCGCCGCAAAGCGGACCTTTCGGGCGTCCGGAACGGGTCAACACCGGTAGCTGCGGCCAGGTGCCGATGAGGAGCGCCACGCCGATTTCAGGCGATCGCGCGCCACACTGCGATAGCTCAATCCCGTTGTTGAATCTCCCCCAATTCCCCCTTCTTTAATCATCCCCATCCGGGAAGCCCCTGCTTTTCTCCCGGTCACGGCGGGGATGGGATGGCGGGTTCAGCTCACAATCCGGAGGGAATGACACGCGGGGTGCGCATGCTGCGCACCGCGCTCGGCCCGGTGATTTCCCGCCTTCTCGATGACCCGGCCGTCGTCGAGGTCATGCTCAACCCGGACGGATGCCTCTGGGTCGACCGCCTGTCCAACGGGCTCGGCGCCACCGGTGAGCGACTGGCCCCCGGTGACGGCGAGCGCATCATACGCCTCGTCGCGCACCATATCGCCGCCGAGGTCCACGCCGGAGCGCCACGGCTGTCCGCCGAGCTTCCCGGATCGGGAGAGCGGTTCGAGGGCCTGCTCCCGCCCATCGTCGCCGCCCCGACCTTTGCGATCCGCAAACCCGCTGTCGCGGTCTTCACGCTCGACGATTATGTGGCCGCCGGCATCATGTCTGCGCCGCAGGCAGAGGCTCTCCGTCACGGTGTTGTCTCCCGTGCTAACATCCTTGTGGCCGGCGGCACCTCTACCGGCAAGACCACCCTCACCAATGCCCTCCTCGCGGAGGTGGCCAGGACCTCCGAGCGGGTCATCCTGATCGAGGACACGCGCGAGCTCCAGTGCGCCGCGCCCAACCTGGTGGCCATGCGCACCAAGGACGGCATCGCCTCCATCTCTGACCTAGTGCGCTCCTCGCTCCGCCTGCGTCCCGATCGCATCCCCATCGGCGAGGTGCGCGGCGCCGAGGCCCTGGACCTCCTGAAGGCGTGGGGGACGGGACATCCCGGTGGCATCGGCACCATCCACGCGGGCAGCGCCATGGGCACTCTGCGACGGCTGGAGCAGCTCATCCAGGAAGCCGTGGTCACCGTCCCGCGCGCTTTGATCGCCGAGACGATCGACCTCATCGCCGTGCTGTCGGGCCGCGGTGCCGCGCGCCGGTTGACCGAGCTCGCGCGTGTCGAAGGGCTCGGTCCTCAAGGCGACTACCGGATCTCCCCCCTCGTCCCTCCTTGTGAAGAAGGAACCTCCTCGTGAATTCGATCCCCGTCTCCATCCATCGCCGCCTACTGATAACCACGGCTGCTGCAGCCGCCCTCGCCTGCGCGGTGTCCGCCGCCCATGCCTCCGGCTCCTCCATGCCCTGGGAGACGCCGCTGCAGTCCATCCTGGAGTCCATCCAGGGGCCGGTCGCCAAGATCATCGCGGTGATCATCATCATCTCGACCGGCCTCGCGCTCGCTTTTGGAGACACCTCGGGCGGGTTCCGGCGGCTGATCCAGATCGTGTTCGGCCTCTCCATCGCGTTCGCTGCCTCCAGCTTCTTCCTGTCCTTCTTCTCCTTCAGCGGCGGAGCGCTGGTCTGATGGCGGGCGATGCCGGCGAAGTGCCGGGCTTCTCCGTGCCGGTCCACCGGGCGCTCAGCGAGCCGATCCTGCTTGGCGGCGCGCCGCGGGCGCTCGCCATCTTCAACGGCACGCTCGCTGGCGCCGTCGGGCTGGGCTTGAGGCTCTGGCTGGTAGGCCTCGCGTTCTGGGCGATCGGCCACCTCGCCGCCGTCTGGGCCGCCAAGCGCGATCCGCTCTTCGTCGACGTTGTGCGCCGGCATCTGCGCATCCCCTCCCATCTGTCGGTCTGAGCGAGGCGCGCACCATGATGAACCTTGCCGAGTATCGCCGACACGGGAACCGGCTTGCGGACTATCTGCCGTGGGCGGTCCTCGTCGGCCCGGGCATGGTCCTCAACAAGGATGGAAGCTTCCAGCGCACGGCGCGCTTCCGCGGCCCGGACCTTGACTCCGCTGTGCCGGCGGAGCTGGTGGCGGTGGCAGGTCGCCTCAACAGCGCCTTCCGTCGCCTCCGCTCCGGCTGGGCGCTGTTCGTGGAAGCCCAGCGGCATGAGGCGGGCGCCTATCCCGAGAGTATCTTCCCTGATCCCGCGTCCGCATTGGTGGATGCCGAGCGCAAGGCCGGCTTCGCCGAGGCCGGCAGCCACTTCGAATCCAGCTATTTTCTGACCTTCACTTGGCTCCCACCGGTGGAGGATGCCACACGGGCAGAGAGCTGGCTCTATGAGGGGCGTGGGCGCGAGGGTGTCGATCCACGCGAAGCATTGGATGGCTTCGCCGATCGGACAGACCGCGTGCTCCGGCTGGTCGAAGCCTTCATGCCGGAGTGCCGCTGGCTGGATGACGCCGAGACCCTGACCTATCTCCACGGCTGCGTCTCAACCCGGCGCCAGCGGGTCCGTGTCCCCGAGACGCCCATGTACCTGGATGCGCTCCTCGCCAACGAGCCGCTCACCGGTGGGCTGGAGCCCATGTTGGGCACGGAGCACTTGCGTGTCCTCACCATCGTCGGCTTCCCGACGGCGACGACGCCGGGGATCCTCGACGATCTCAACCGGCTGGCCTTTCCGTATCGCTGGTCCACCCGCGCCATCCTTCTCGACAAGACCGACGCGATTCGGCTGCTCACGAAAATCCGCAGGCAGTGGTTCGCAAAGCGCAAGTCCATCGCCGCCATCCTGAAGGAGGTGATGACCAACGAGGCGTCCGTGCTCGTCGACTCGGATGCCACCAACAAGGCCGAGGATGCCGATCTCGCTTTGCAGGAGCTCGGCGCCGACCATGCCGGCATCGCCTATGTCACCGCCACGGTCACGGTGTGGGATGCCGATCCCCGCATCGCCGACGAGAAGCTCCGGCTGGTGGAGAAGGTGATCCAGGGCCGGGACTTCACCGCCATGGTGGAGACGATCAACGCCGTCGATGCCTGGCTCGGAAGCCTGCCGGGCCATGTCTATGCCAATGTCCGCCAGCCGCCCGTCTCCACCCTCAACCTCGCGCACATGATCCCGCTCTCGGCGGTCTGGGCCGGAGACGAACAGGACGGGCATTTTGCGGCGCCACCTTTGTTCTACGGGAAGACGGAGGGGGCGACCCCGTTCCGCTTCTCGCTCCACGTGGGGGATGTGGGCCACACGCTGGTGGTGGGACCGACCGGAGCGGGCAAGTCCGTGCTGCTGGCGCTCATGGCTCTGCAGTTCCGGCGCTATGCCGGATCCCAGGTGTTCGCCTTCGACTTCGGCGGCAGCATCCGGGCCGCCGCCCTCGCCATGGGCGGGGATTGGCACGATCTCGGCGGCGGTCTTGCCGTGGACAGCATCGCGCTCCAGCCGCTTGCCCGCGTCGATCAACTGTCCGAGCGCAGCTGGGCGGCAGACTGGATCGTTGCGATCCTCACCCGGGAAGGCGTCAACATCACCCCGGAGGTGAAGGAGCATATCTGGTCGGCGCTTTCCTCGCTCGCGTCCGCGCCCATCGAGGAGCGCACCCTCACTGGCCTCGCCGTCCTGCTCCAGTCCAACGCGCTGAAGCAGGCACTTCGGCCCTATTGCATCGGTGGCGCCCAGGGCCGGCTGGTGGATGCCGAAGCTGAGCATCTGGGGCAGGCATCCGTCCAGGCCTTCGAGACAGAGGGACTGATCGGCACCAGCGCCGCACCGGCTGTCCTCTCCTATCTCTTCCACCGCATTGAGGACCGCCTCGACGGGTCTCCCACCCTCCTCATCATCGACGAGGGATGGCTCGCCCTCGATGATCCGGGCTTCGCCGGCCAGCTGCGGGAATGGCTGAAGACCCTGCGCAAGAAGAACGCCAGCGTGGTGTTCGCCACCCAGTCTCTGTCCGACATCGATGGCTCGGCCATCGCCCCCGCCATCATCGAGAGCTGTCAGACCCGGCTGCTGCTCCCCAACGAGCGGGCTGTCGAGCCCCAGATCACGGCCATCTACCGACGCTTCGGCCTCAACGACCGGCAGATCGAGATCCTCGCGCGGGCAACGCCCAAGCGGGACTATTACTGCCAGTCCCGGCGCGGCAACCGCCTGTTCGAGCTCGGCCTGTCGCAGGTGGCGCTCGCCCTGTGCGCCGCCGCGTCCAAGACTGACCAGGCCGCACTCTCGCAGATTGTTACGGAGCACGGGCGCGACGGCTTCCTTGCCGCCTGGCTCCGGCACCGCGGACTTGGCTGGGCCGCCCACATCATTCCTACCTTCGACAATCTGGAGGCACGCTCATGATCCGCCTGACGCTGCGGGCAGCGCTCGTCGCCGCGCCGCTTCTCGTGTGCCCGCTGGCGCCGGCCGCGGCACAATATGTGGTCTACGACCCTTCCAACTATGCCCAGAACCTCCTTCAGGCGGCTCGCGCCCTGCAGCAGGTCACCAACCAGATCACCTCGCTGCAAAACGAAGCCCAGATGCTGATCAACCAGGCCCGCAACCTCGCGAGCCTGCCGCACTCCTCCTTGAGCGCGCTCCAGCAGTCGGCTCAGCGGACGAAGCAGTTGCTGGGGCAGGCGCAGAAGATCGCCTATGACGTCGGCGCCATCGATCGGGCGTTTCAGGGCCAGTACGGCTCGGTCTCCGTGAGCAGTTCGGACGCCGCTCTTGTCACCCAGGCCAGGAGCCGCTGGGAGACCACGGTCGCCGGCCTCCAGGATGCGCTGCGGGTGCAGGCGGGTGTCGTCGGCAACCTCGATACCGGCCGCACCCAGGCCTCGACACTGGTCGGGCAGAGCCAGGCGGCGAGCGGCGCACTGCAGGCCATGCAGGCGGGCAACCAGCTCCAGGCGCTTCAGGCCCAGCAGCTCTCGGACCTCACCGCCGTGGTCGCCGCCAATGGCCGGGCGCATGCCCTGTCCGAAGCCGAGCGCGCCACGGCGGAGTCTGAGGGACAGGAGCGCTATCGGCGCTTCTCGACCCCGTCGAGCTACCAGCCCTCCGCCGTCACCATGTTCCGCGGGAACTGAGGGCGGGCCATGGATCAGGGCACCGTGGTCAGAACCCTTGTTGTCGTCGGGCTTGTCGGGGCGGTGGTCGCGGCCTTGGCCATGGCTGCCGGCCGAGAGACGGAGCCCGTCGTCTCGACCAACGTGCCGGCAGGAAACGTCTCCTCGGCCGACCTGAAGAGCTGCGCCACGCTTCAGCAGGCCGATCCCGTCGATCCGCGCTGCGCCGCGCTCTGGGAGGCGAACCGCCGCCGCTTCTTCGGCAGGCCCGTGGACGGAGCTGCGCCATGAACGACGTCGGCGTCATCGACACCTTCCTCAACACCTTCACCAGCTACATCGATTCCGGCTTCGGCCTGATCAAGGGCGAGGTGACGGGCATCTCCTCCATCCTGATCGCCCTCGACATCACCCTCGCGGGCCTGTTCTGGGCCTGGGGCGCCGACGAGGACGTGATGCGCCGGCTGGTGCGCAAAACCCTCGCCATCGGCTTCTTCGCCTGGATCATCGGCAACTTCAACGCGCTCGCCAAAATCGTGTTCGAGAGCTTCGCCGGGCTCGGGCTCAAGGCCGGCGGTTCCGCGATCGGCACGGCGGAGTTCCTGCGGCCGGGGCGCCTCGCGGAGGTCGGGCTCGCCGCCGGCCAGCCGCTGCTGGATGCCGCAAGCCAGCTCACCGGGCCGGTGGCGCTCTTCGTCAATGCCGTGCAGATCGCCGTGCTGCTGGTCTCATGGCTCCTGATCCTGATCGCCTTCTTCATCCTGGCGGTGCAGCTCTTCGTCACCCTCATCGAGTTCAAGCTGACGACGCTCGCCGGCTTCGTCCTCATCCCCTTCGCCTTCTTCGGCAAGACCGCCTTCCTCGCCGAGAAAGTGCTCGGCAACGTCGTCGCGTCAGGCGTGAAGGTGATGGTGCTCGCCGTCATCGTCGGTATCGGCTCGGGGCTGTTCTCTCAATTCACCACCTCCTATGGCGATGCCCAGCCGACCATCAGCCAGGCCCTGTCCGCCGTGCTGGCAGCGCTCGCGCTGCTTGGGCTCGGCATCTTCGGGCCAGGAATTGCCACGGGACTGATCACTGGCGCGCCGCAACTCGGGGCGGGCGCTGCAGTCGGGACCGGCCTTGCTGCGGGAGGTGTTGGGCTCGCGGGCGCCGGCGCCACTGGCCTCACGGTGCGAGGGGCAGGTGCTGCGCTCGCCGGAACAGCCGCTGCGGCTCGTGCTGGCGTGAGCCTCGCCGGAGGAGCCGCATCCGCGTACAGCGCGGGAGCTGCCGGTCAATCCGGGGTGTCTGGCGTCGCGGGTGGCCTTGGTGGTGTCGCGCGCGCTGGGGCAGCGGCGGCAGCCTCTCCGTTGCGCGGATCGGCCTCCGTCTCGTCGACCTCTGGAGCCAATTCCACCTCGCCGAGCACTCCGGCCTGTTCCGGTGATGTTCCCGAGTGGGCCCAACGCATGCGGCGCTCCCAGCAGGTCGCCCATGGCATCCAGACCGCAACCCATGCGGTGCGATCCGGCGACAGCCATGGCGGTGGCTCCTCCATCTCCCTCTCCGAAAGCGATCGCCCATGACGCCCTTCAAGCGACCGTCGGTCCGTTACGGCCGATCTCCCGAACCCGAGACGCCGTATCAGCGTGCAGCCCAGGTCTGGGATGACCGCATCGGCTCGGCCCGGGTCCAGGCCAAGAACTGGCGCCTCATGGCCTTCGGTTGCCTCGCACTCTCGGCCGGCCTCTCCGGGGCCCTGGCGTGGCAGGCCCTGAACGGCTCGGTGGTCCCATGGGTCGTCCAGGTGGACAAGCTTGGGCAGGCTCAGGCGGTGGCGCCCGCCACCTCGGACTATCGCCCTTCCGATCCCCAGATCGCCTTCCACCTCGCCCGCTTCATCGAGGAGGTGCGCAGCATCTCCGCCGATCCCGTCATCGTGCGGCAGAACTGGCTCAGGGCCTATGCCTATACGACGCAGGTCGGTGCGGTCGCCCTCAACGACTATGCCCGCGCCAACGATCCCTTCGCCCGGGTCGGCAAGCAACAGGTCGCGGTGGAGGTCTCGAGCGTGATCCGGGCCTCGCCGGACTCCTTCCGCATTGCCTGGATCGAGCGTCGCTACCAGGACGGCAGCCTCGCCGACACCGCCCGCTGGAGCGCCATCCTCACCGTCGTGGTGCAGGCGCCGCGGGATGCCGAGCGCCTCCGGGCCAATCCACTCGGGATCTACGTCAACGCCATCAACTGGTCTAAGGAGCTCGCACAATGACGCCGGCCATCCGCACATCCGGGAGGCCGGCATTCCGGGGCCTCTCGTCTCAGGTTCTCCGTGGGTCCGGCTTGCCGGTTCTGCTGATTTGCACATCGGCATTGGCGGGTTGCGCCACCTTCGAGAAGCCGCCCGAGATCGAATATGACGATGCTCCGCCCGCCGTCTTCAAGGCAGAGCCGCCGAGGCCGGTGCGCATCGTCGAGCTGCCGAAGCCTTTGCCGCTGCCGGGCCAGCTGAAGCCGGTGGGAAAGGATGGCAAGGCAGAACCGGAAGCGACCGATCCTGCAGCTCGTGTGAACCAGGCCAATGCCGCCGCCCGGGTCCAGCCGGTGCGCAATGGCTTCATCAATTCCATGCAGATCTATCCCTTCGTGGAGGGCGCGCTCTACCAGGTCTATGCCGCGCCCGGCCAAGTCACCGACATCGCGCTGCAGCCCGGAGAGCAGTTGGTGGGCACGGGGCCCGTGGCTGCCGGCGACACGGTGCGCTGGATCATTGGCGACACCGAGAGCGGGGCGGGCGGAGCGAAGCAGGTCCACATCCTGGTGAAGCCCACGCGACCGGACCTCACCAGCAACCTCGTCATCAATACCAATCTGCGCACCTATCACATGGAGCTGCGGTCCACCGAGAAGACCTACATGGCCTCGGTCTCCTGGCAGTACCCTCAGGACCAGCTTATCGCTCTCCGACGCCAGAACGCGGAGGCGCTGGCGGTGCAGCCCGTCGCCACCGGCATCGACCTGACCAAAGTGAACTTCCGCTACGAGGTGACCGGTGACCGGGCGCCATGGCGGCCACTGCGCGCCTTCGACGACGGCCAGCAGGTATTCATCGAGTTTCCCCGAGGAATCGCCCAGGGCGAGATGCCGCCGCTGTTCGTTGTTGGCCCGCAGGGCGACACCTCCGAGCTCGTCAACTATCGCGTGCGCGGCAATTACATGATCGTCGACCGCCTGTTTGCCGCGGCCGAGTTGCGCTTCGGCGCCGACAAGGACCAGAAGCGCGTGCGCATCTCCCGCGCCGATGGGAGACGGGTCCTATGAGCAGCATCGAACTCGGGAAAGAGAAAGGGCTGGGACCGGTCAGTGATGCCGGCGCCCGGCCGCCGACGGGAGAGGCTGTGGCGGCCATGCGGCTGCGCCCCGAGCCGCCACGGGTGACCCGCCTGTCCCGCAAGGTGCTGGCCGGACTGGGGCTCGTTGCAGGGCTTGGGATCGGCGGTGCCCTGATCTACGCCCTTCAGGCGGGGAAGGACCACGGGCCAGGACAGGAACTCTACGCTACGGACGTCAAGGCGACGCCGGACGGGCTCGCCGGCCTGCCCAAGGATTACACCGGCATCCCCAAACTGGGACCGCCGCTCCCAGGCGACCTCGGCCGGCCGATCCTCAATGCACAGACGGCGGCCCAGCCGCCGATCCCGGCGATGGGCGGCATGCCCAATCCCGCCCTCAGCCCCGAGGAGCAGCGCCAGCTTCAAGAGAGCGAAGCCGCGCGGACCGGACGGCTGTTCGCTCAGACCAACACGCGGCCAGTCAGCCCCGTGGTGGCACAACAGGTGGATGCGGCCTCGGTGACCGCTGCGGCACCTGTCCCCGATCTCGCATCCCTTGGCTTCGCCCCGCCGGCGGCGATACCGACGGCCCAGGAGCGGCAGCTCGCCTTCCTCAACCAGGCGGTGGACCGGCGCACCGTGTCGCCGGACCGTGTGGCGGCTCCCGCCTCAGCCAGCATCCTGCAGGCGGGCGCCGTCGTCCCCGCGGCGCTGATCACAGGCATCCGATCCGACCTGCCGGGTCAGATCACCGCGCAGGTGACCGAGAATGTCCATGACAGCCCGACCGGCCGGATCCTCCTGATCCCCCAGGGCACCCGCATCATTGGCCAGTACGACAATGGCGTCGGCTTCGGGCAGCGCCGGGTGCTCCTGGTTTGGAACCGCCTGATCTTCCCCAATGGCCGCTCCATCGTGCTGGAGCGCCAGCCTGGAGCCGACGCCGAGGGCTACGCCGGCCTTGAGGATGGCGTCGACTATCACTGGGGCGAGCTGCTCAAGGCGGCTGTGCTCTCCACCATCCTGAGCGTCGGGGCGAGCGCAGGCACGTCCGGCAGCGACAGCGACCTCGCCAGCGCTCTGCGCGAAGGCGCCTCAGACAGCATCAGCCAGACAGGCCGCCAGATCGTCCAGCGCCAGCTCAACATCGCGCCGACGCTCACCATCCGGCCGGGATACCCGGTGCGGGTCATCGTCACGCGCGATCTTGTATTCCGTTAACGGAAT
>NZ_JBAFVS010000038.1:0-27453 GCF_043194565.1 Xanthobacter autotrophicus ATCC 700552
CCTCGAACCCTACGGAGGTTGACCAATGGTGAAGCTGAAGCTCGGGGTCATTGACGATGACAAGCCCGTCAAGGTCTCAATCGAATTGCCGGCGTCGGTTCACCGCGACCTCGTGGCCTATTCCCAGGTACTCGCCCGCGAGACCGGACGGCCGATTGGCGACCCGGTCAAGCTGATCTCACCGATGATCGAGCGTTTTATGGCGACCGATCGGGTGTTCGCCAAGGCTCGGCGAGCCGTGATTCCGTCTCAGCGGCAAATTGCGCCAAAGGAGGCGGACCCCTCATAGTCCGGCAGTCCTATCAGCAAGGAGCAAGCCCGGCAAAGCAGCCTTCGACATAGTTCTCGCCAGACTGAGAAGCCGTCGCAGCGCCGGATTGTCGTTCTGCGGCGACCATATTGCGCAGAATGGCAGGATCTCCTCGGATAGCGGGCGGTAAACCACGCCGGGAAAGCGCGCGGCCGTCGTCGCTTCACTTGTAAGGGTAAGACCTTGTCTGATCGCTACAAGATGCATCAAGTTGTCCCTGCCCACGCCGTGGCGTTCGACGCTTGGATGGTGCCCAAGATCGGCCAGATGCTTCACCAGATAGTCGTGGATCTCAGGTCCGGGATCGGTCTCACTCACAATGAAATGTCTGTCTCGCAGATTCCCCCACACGATCTCTCGCTTTCGCGCTAGTTCATGATCGCTGGGCAATGCCACATAGACCCGCTCATTCCAGAGATGGGCCAGATCGCAGCCATCCGCGATTGGCTGACCTGTCAGGAAGGCGATATCCAGCCGATGCCTTTGAACCGAGGCGATGTGATCGGTCGGGGCCCCTTCGATGAGGTCGGGGCGGACCTCGGGGTTCGCTCCGACATAGGCGCGGAGCAGATCGGACAGAAAGCCAGAAGCGAGCGAAGAAAATATCCCAATGCGGACCACGCCTGTCTCACCACGACCGAACGAACCCGCATCGATGGCCGCGTGGCCAATCTGGCTCAGAGCCCGGCGCGCGCGGATAACGAATCTCTGGCCCGCCTGGGTGAGGTGAACGCCGCCATGGTGACGAACGAAAAGCGCGGCTCCGATCTCGTCTTCGAGATCCCGGATACGTCGGCTGATGGCAGACTCCTGAACTTTCAGCGCCTTTGCCGCGCGTCGAAAGCTTCCGCGCTCGGCGGCTGCAATAACGTAGCGAAGATGGCGCAGTTCGATCGTCAGGGTGCTACCTCCCGTGGCCTGAATTACGCGGCCACTCTTGCTTCCAGGAGGCTGCTACGATCGCGGCGTACCCGCTTCCTTGGCCATCGAGCCGTGCAAGACCATGCGGCAAGCTACATGCTGTAGCCGCTACAGGATCAAGAGAAATATGATCAAGATCGGAGGTTTGTTCTCTAGGCTTGAACAGCGAAACGATCCGCAGCCTCACGAGCGCATCAGATTCGTCTTCGTCGCCACGCACTCGCAGCGGAACCAATTTTTATGGAGCCGAGGAAGAAGTGCTGCGGTAGCCATTCGTCGCAGCTAAGTCAGGCTGGTTGCCTCAAGCCGCGAGTACGGTCCAAGCAAGGCGGAGGAACCGCTCGCTAATCATTTTTCGCGAACCGACAATCCCTCCCGTTGCGCCTCGCGCGCCTCCTTCAGAATATCCCAGCCGCCCTTGAGAACGATCCCAACAACCACCAGCCCTATGATCAAATCGGGAAGCGGTGACCTGAAGAACATGACTGCAGCGCCGGAAACAACGATGCCAGCGTTGGCCAGCATGTCGTTAGTCGTAAAGATCCAGGACGCCTTCAAGTGCACGCCCTGGTCTCGATGCGAGCGCAGCAACCGCAGGCAAAGCAGATTAGTCGCGGCGTTTGCGATGGCCGTAACAATCATGGCTAAACCGATCGGTTCAGCGCCCACGAAGAAACGTCGAAGGACCTCCACGAGCAGCGCCAGGCCCAAAACGATCAGAAGGACGCCCGACAGGCGTGCGACACGCGCCTTGGCTGCGACCGTTCGCCCGACGGCATAGATGCTCACCGCGTAGACGCCGGCGTCGGCTAAATTGTCCAAGGCGGCACCCAGCAGACCGGTGGAGTCTGCAATAACTCCAACGAACCCGGCGACAATCACTTGTAGGAAATTGATGCCGAGCACCCACAACAGGGTCTTGCGTTCGGCGGCATTACTCGCGTCAAGCTGGATTTCGGATTCTTCTTTGTTGTCTTTCGCACTCATGCAGATTTCCAACGTTCGCAAATCAGGTGAGTCGGCCCAATGCAATGGCGGTGATGAGAAAAATGCCGAGCGCGCCTCGATAAACCACGAAGGGCCAAGCCGAAAAGCGCTCGAGCACGCGCATCAGTCCCCAGATCGCGAAGAAAGCTGAAATAGAAGCCACCGCGAGCCCAACGAGGAGGATGGACCAGGCGTCGAGAGACAACTGAGCTTTGTAGAGTTCCCAAATTTCTTTGAAGCCGGCCAGGGAAATTGCCGGCAGGCCAAGGAGGAAGGAGAATCGCGCCGCCTCTTCCCGTTTCAGGCCGAGCGCAAGCGCGGCGGTCAAGGTGGAGCCTGAGCGCGACACTCCCGGGATCAAAGCGCCGATTTGCGCGATGCCGACAATCATTGCATCGATGAGGGACACATTCTCAAGTGTTCGTCTGTGGCGGGCATGAATCTCCGCCAACGCCAGGAGGACAGCCATGACGATGCAGGCCCAACCGATCACAGTGAGACTGCGCAAAGGAGAACTGCAGGCGTTCAGCACTCCCGACAAAGACAAGCCAGCCACGCCGATCGGGATCGTCGCGAGACCAATCCAAACAGAGAAGCGGAAGTGTCGGTCCCGGAAGTCCCGATGCACAACGGCGCGGAGCGAGTTCGTGGCCAACTGGCTCACGTCGTCCCAAAAATAGCTGACGACGGCAGCCAGTGCTGCGAGCTGCATGGCGGCGGAGAAGGCGGAGCCGGGATCCTGCCAACCGAGCAACGCAGGTACGATCCGCATGTGCGCCGTCGACGAGATCGGCAGCAGTTCGGTGATCCCCTGGACAACGCCCAGCACGGCGACCTTGATATAGCCCAACGTAACGAATCCAGTATCGACGCCCTGAGTACAAGCTTCCGTCATGCAGGCTCCTTTAATTTGCGAGCGCTGCTCGAAGGCGTTGGTCACCTGCTGGCACGAAAACTGACAACGCACGCGGCAAGAGATTGAAGCGGGCGGGCGTCATTGTCGTGATTTCCCCATCAGTGTTGACAGGTAGCGGCGGGTCAGTTCGGATCTCAAGGGGGCCAGGGCTGCAGAAGGCGCGCATGCCGACAAGATTTCGGTTACGACCGCGCCGGAATGCCGTCAGGAACAGCGGCCATTGCCAAAATCGTCGCGGCTCGACGCTGTAGAAGTCCAAGCATTGGTCGTCGATTGCTGCGGCCTCGTAGACGGCCATACCGCCGCCGTAAAACACACCGTTTCCGACTGCGATCTGAAGACTGTGGAGCCGGATCGTGCGATCGGCGGTCGCCACCTCGGCAGTGAACGGCCTCGTGTAAAACACTGTTTTTAGCGCAGCCAGCGGGTAGCTAAGCCGCCCCAAATGCCGCTTCAGGTTGCCAGTCATACGACGCACGAGTTCAACGCTCAGGCCCATGCTCGCAACATTGACGAAGTACTGGTCGTTGACTTGGCCGACGTCGATCCGCCTTGTGCAGCCCGCGACGATGACCGCGACCGCCGCTGCAGGTTCACTCGGAATACCAAGTGTCCGGGCAAGGTCATTCGCCGTGCCGAACGGTAGGATGCCGAGCGGCAAGCCAGCCTCTAGAACGCCCTCGAGCACGGCGTTGACAGTCCCGTCGCCGCCGCCGACGATCACGAGATCCACCTGATGAGCATGCCGACTGACCTCGCGAGTCATATCTGCCGACCGAGCGCACAGCCCGTACGTCAAGATAAATCCGCCAGCCTCAAGCTGCTTGACAGCGCCATCAGCTGCGCGATTACCACCGCTGCGGCTCCGCGGGTTCAAGAAGAGCAGCGCGCGCCTTTTAGTTGGTTGATGGTCCACCATGGTTTTCCTTGAAGGCCAAATCACAATGTTGCCGTGCAGGACGGAGCCATCGAGCGGCGGATCGAATGCCCCGAGGACGAGTTCGCGGCCCATCTGCCCCGACCGAGCGATCGTATGCGGCCGCGCACCTCAACCGATGCTGCCAAGCGCTGGAAATGTCGTCAGCATCCAAATGGCAATCTCCTGCATGCGACCCGTCATCATCAGAATGCCGATGCCGATCATCACCGCCCCCGCGCCCACGTTGAGCGCCGCGCCAGTGCGCCGCATGCGTTTCAAGACTACCGCCGCGCTACCGAGGAACAGCGCCACGAGGAGAAAGGGGACGCCGAGCCCAAGACTATAAGCGCCGAGGAGCACGGCGCCATTACCGGCCGAAGTCGCTGTGACGGTGAGGATCGAACCGAGAACCGGGCCGATGCAGGGCGTCCACCCGAAGCCAAAGGCAATGCCGAGGAGGAAGGCTCCGAAGGGGCCTCCAATCTGCTCTGGCCCCCGCCAACGCCGATCTATCATTAGCGAGATCGGCAGGCGCAGGAGCCCCGTCATAGCGATACCGAAGACTACGACCAGCGCGCCACCGATCAGGTTCGCTTCCATCTGATAGCGTTGCAGAAATCCGCCGAGCGCCATGGCACTCAGCCCCAGCGAAACAAAGACGGTAGTAAAGCCGAGAACAAAGAGGAGTGCCGGTCCGAGAATACGAAGCTGTCGGGTCCTCCCGTCGCCAACTGTCCCGTCAGCTCCGCCCGCGACGTAGGACAGATAGCCCGGAACGAGCGGCAGCACACATGGCGAGAGGAAGGAAATGGCTCCGGCCATCACAGCCGTGGCTAGCCCAAGCAAAGACACGTCTATGAGCGCCACGTCAGTACCCCGCGCGGCGCGGCCGCTTCTGAACGGGGATCATCGCCCTCGCCGGCCAAAAGGAGGCTGCGATCAGTAGGACGACGCCAATCGTTATCATCGTGTCCGCCATGTTGAAGGCCGGCCAGTGCCAGCCGCCGACATGGAAATCGAGGAAATCAGTTACGGCACCTTGACGTATCCGGTCCAACACATTGCCTGTAGCACCGCCGGCAATCAGGCCGAGACTAATCGTCTCGGATGGCTTTTCGGTTCTCATGGCCCAGACGAGAAGTCCGGCCACGATCACCATCTTGATTCCGGCGAGCAACAATGGGCGATCAAGAAAAAGCTCGCGGAACATCCCGAAGCTGACGCCCGTGTTGAAACCGAGCGTCAGATTGAAAAATGGCGCGATCTCGATCGTGCGCGGCGGCACCATCACAATGTTAACGATCAGCCATTTCGTGACGAAATCGACCGCAAGCGCGAGAGCTAGGGCACCACCGGCCAATGCAGTTCGTCGAATCAACTTCGGATACGCCACGATCAATCAGTCCTCATTGTTCAGCCGTTCTCCCCGGCCAGTGCATTTGTGCTGGGTCGAAATCGTACCGGTGCGGCTTGAGCTAGCTACGCCGGGGCCGTCTCGGTGATCGCGGGAGTCTGACGCCGGTGCGCCGAAACGCCGAGGCCGCCGGAGGGGCCACCCTGTTGAGTGCTGGTCTGACCGCGGTTGAGCAGGCGCAGGCCGTTAAGAACGACCAGCAGCGACGCACCGACGTCGGCCGCGATGGCACCCCATAGCGATGCGAGGCCAATCACCGTAAGCGCTGTGAACACAAGCTTCACAGCAATGGAGAACGCAACGTTCTGCCGGATGACGGCGAGCGTCGCGCGCGAATGGCGCACCAGCCACGGAAGCTTCGAAAGATCATCCGACATGAGTGCGACATCGGCCGTCTCAATGGCGGCGTCGCTACCCATGGCGCCCATGGCGATGCCGAGATTGGCACGTCCCATTGCAGGAGCATCGTTGACACCGTCGCCGACCATGGCAACCGACCCAAAGCGCCGCACCAGATCTTCCACGGCCGCCACCTTGTCGCCAGGTAGCAGTTCAGCCCGGACCTCGTCGATGCCGGTTTGCTTCGCAATCGCCTCTGCCGTCGCCCGGTTATCCCCCGTGAGCATCACGACGTGTTTGATGCCGGCGAGGTGAAGCGCCGTAACAATGCCTTTCGCCTCCGGGCGGACGGCATCTGCAACGGCGACGAGGCCCCAGACCTCCTGACCATCGCCGACCGCGACGATGGTGCGACCGGCGCTTGAAAGTTCATCGGCCCGCTGCAGAACTACATCTGAGTTGATGCCCCGCTCCTCAAGGTAGCGGCGCGAGCCGAGCCAGACCTCTCTGCCGGCCACGCGGCCGGTGACGCCTCGGCCAACGATGGCTTGGACGGCCTCGGCAGGCTCGGCGGCGATCTTGAGTTCGGCGGCTTTCGCGAGGATGGCGTGAGCGATTGGATGTGCGCTGCGCGCCTCCAGGGCCGCGGCTAAGCCGAGGAGTTCCATTTCGCTACGGCCTCCAAACGGCACGATCTCGACCACCTGCGGCCGCCCTTCGGTGAGTGTTCCGGTCTTGTCCATGGCAATGGCTTTGAGGCGCGCAGGCGTTTCGAGATGTGTGCCGCCCTTCACGAGGACGCCCTGCTTCGCCGCGCCGGCAAGTGCCGCCACGATCGTCACCGGCGTCGAAATCACGAGGGCGCAGGGGCAAGCGATCACGAGGAGCACGAGAGCCCGATAGAACCAGACGTCCCAGGCACCGCCCAAGAGCAAGGGCGGAGCGAGAAAGATCGCAATGGCGAGTACCATCACCACGGGCGTGTAGACACGCGCAAACTTCTCCACCCATTGCTCACTGGGCGCGCGTCGGCTCTGCGCCGAACCGACCATGCGGATGATCTGGGCGAGCGTCGTGTCATTCGCCGCTTTGGTGGTCACGACATCAAGAGCACCCTCTCCGTTGATGGTGCCGGCAAAGATCTCGTCGCCTTCCGCCTTGAATACGGGGACGCTTTCCCCGGTGATCGGCGCTTGATTGACCTCGCTCTCGCCAGCGGCAACTCGGCCGTCGAGCGGCACCTTGTCCCCTGGCCGGACGATGATGTGCGCGCCGACCCGAACCTCAGCCGCCGGAACGTCGCGCTCGGAGCCGTCTTCGAGCTTGACGCGCGCTGTCGGCGGCGCGAGTTCCATGAGGGCGGCAACCGCCCGGCGCGCGCGACCGAGGCTCCAAGCCTCGAGCGCCAGCGCCAGTGCAAAAAAGAACGAGACTGTAGCGGCTTCAAACCAAGCACCAATACCGATGGCGCCCGCGACCGCGACCATCATCAGCAGATTCATGTCGGGACGAAGCCGTTTGGCCGCGAGCCACGCCTTGGGCGCGACGTAGCGCGCCGCGCAGAGCACCGCGATCGTGTAAAGCACCATGCTCGGCACTGGGGTCGAGGCCAAGGCGTGTTCACCTGCCTCGAAGGCTGCGATAACGCCGCCCCCGAGCCAAGCGTGGACCGCGAAGCCCAACGCCGTGAGCACGCCGCTTGCGGTTGTCAGCCACGACTGCACCCGCTTGCGCCGCCCTTCAGCCTGCGCGGCTTCGCTAGTGTCGCCTTCAATCCAGCGCTCGGAGCGTAGACCTGCACGAGCCACCGCCTTCTCGATGCGGGCTTCGAGCGCCGCCTCCGGCGTCACGTCGATCGACATGCGGCCGTTGAGGAGATCGAAGGCGAGCTTGTCTTCCCCGACCAGCGGCCCAACCTCGCGCTTCAACGCCGCGATCTCGTCGGCACAGTCCATGCCGTGAATGCGAAACACGACTTGGCCGGGCAAGCGTGTCGGGATCGGCGGACTGAGTGCCTCCTGCACCTCTGCGGCACAGCCGCACGCCGCACCTTCAGGCACTCCGGCGCGGTCGGCCGCACTGAGCGAGACTGCCGGCGGCGACCAGGGCTCGGCGCGCATGCCCGTTCGCGCCACGGCTTCCCCGATCGCGTCGGGCGCTGCCCGATTCTGGGGGGCCACGGTCATCATGCCTCGCGCGGTGTCGAAGGCGAGCTTGTCCTCGCCGACAAGCGGACCAAGTTCCCGCGCGAGGGCCGCCACCTCGTTCGTGCAATCGAGGCCGTGGACGCGAAAGAGCAACGTCTCGGCCGTGCCATCCTCAACAAGGGAAGCACGCATGCCCGTCGGGGCAACGCGGCCGATGATGTCGTCGATGGCCGCCTGTCGCTGCGGCGCGACCGTCATCAGCCCCTTCGCGGTGTCGAACGTCAGCCAAGCCTCGCCCCCAACCAGCGGACCAATCTCACGCTTGAGCGCCGCAACTTCATTCTTGCAGTCGAGCCCTTCGACCCGAAACAGCAGTGCCGGTGCAGATTGCTGCGCTGGCTCCCTAAGGACATGCGCTTGCATGCCGGTCGTCGCGACCGCCCGTTGAATAGCGTCGATCGTCGAAGCGTTCTCGGATATCACCTCCATGACTCCGGCTTGAGTATTAAAGGACAGCTTGTCGTCGCCGCCGACAAGCGGCGCCACCGCAGCGCGAAGGGCACGAACCTCGTTCTGGCAATCTAAGCCGTCGACTTTAAAGCGCAGCTTGCTTGAATGGCTCATCATCGCGGCATCAGCAGTCATCACAGTCCCCTTACTGTTGTCATTGCGCTCGGCTCCAAGCTCTCTCACTCTCTTGGTAACCATACATTCTGTAGTCACTACAGAATCAAGGGGGGCGCTGCCGCAGGCGGCTCTTTCTGATCTTTTAATTTTGCCTTGCCAGATTCCAGGCTCGGGCCCTTGTTGGGCACCAGCTGGATGCGCAGTTACGAAGACCCGCGCAACGCATGGGCCTGCTCACTTCCGCGAAAAGACGTATTTGGCGAGGGCTATCGCCCCGAGCACCAGAACGACGATGACGAGGAGACCGAAAACGCCCATGCCCCACATCATCCCGCCCGCCATCATGTCGTGCATCATCGGTCCGCCTCCTCTCGAGGGCCGCCGGCTTGCTGAAGCGCCGGGAAGCCGCCGGCAACGTGCGCGACATCGGTGACGCCCATTTCCAAGAGCGCCTTGGCCCCGAGGGCAGAGCGGCTTCCTGAGCCGCAATAGAGCACCAGCTTCTTCCCAGCCCCGAGCTCCCGCTTGTGGGTCGGGCTTGTGGGATCAGCATAAAATTCGAGGAATCCGCGGGGTACATGCACAGCGCCCCGGAGCTTGCCAGTTTTTTGCAGCTCTTCCCCCTCGCGCACGTCGACAAAGACGACGTTCGGGTCGCCCATGAGCTCTACGGCGTCTGCGCCCGAGAGGCTCCGTATGTCTCTGGTAGCTTCAGCGACCAGTTCCTTTGCGCTCTTGGCCATTTTTAACACCTTTACTCGTCCCAGGGTGCGCCCTCCAGCGCATCGAGGGGGATCTTCAAATAGCGCTTACCGCTGCTCTCGGGCTCGGGCAGCCGCCCTCCGCGTATGTTCACCTGCAACGACTGCAGAATGAGCTTCGGCATGGGCAGCTCTCGGTCGCGCTTTTCCCGCAGAGCAACGAACTCCTCCTCCGTTATCGCCTTGATCACGTGGATGTTTTCGGCCTTCTGCTGGGCGACCGTGCTTTCCCACAAGGGCTTCCTGTCGCCCGGACAATAATCATGCCCGGTGAACAGGCGCGTCTCGTCCGGCAGCGCCAAAATGCGCTGGATGCTCGTCCACAGCGCACTCGCGCTACCGCCGGGAAAATCCGCACGCGCCGTACCGCCATCTGGCATGAAAAGCGTGTCGTGGATGAAGGCCGCGTCGCCTGTGACGTAAGCAATCGAGGCCAGAGTATGCCCCGGTGTGAACAGCACCTCGACATCCATATTGCCGATCTTGAAGCGTTCGCCGTCGGAAAAAAGCCGGTGCCATTGCGAACCGTCGGTCGGAAAACTTGGGGGTAGGTTGTAAATTTCTTTCCATAGCTTCTGGACGTCGACCACTTTAGCGCCGATTGCAGTCGGAACTCCGGTTCTGTCATTCAGGTATCCGGCGGCAGAGAAATGGTCTGCGTGGGGGTGCGTATCGAGGATCCACTCAAGCGTGTAACCCTCACGGTCGATGTATTTGAGAAGGGCATCCGCAGACGGTGTGGCGGTGGCGCCCGACTTCGGATCGAAGTCCAGGACCGGATCAATAATGGCGCAGCGTTTTGTTTCCGGGTCCGCGACGACATACTGGACGCTGAACGTCCGTTTCTCGAAAAAGCCCGTCACAATCGGACCTTTCCGGATGGGCAATGACCGTTGAGCTGACCGGGGGAAGTCAGTCTCGGGTTCACCAGCGACCGCGGCCCTCATCGTTAAGCTCCTTATAAATTCTGAGCCAATCTACTTCCTGTAGCGACTACAGGATCAAGCCCCAATTTAAGTGGGTGTCTCAGTTTGAAACTCGGTACGGCGAGGGCAGCCGACCGTAGTCAACGACCAGCGGATGGCCTGGATTCGACGCTCGCCCTTGCCGGAGATCCATACAGGTTCATCTCGAACCGGTGTCGGCGCTACCGATCGGACCTGTTGGAAACGCGGCTTCTGCTGCGGAAGACTATCTGCATGACGGGCCCGGAAGCGGTGCGGCTGTTTTACGATCCGCGTCGGTTCGTGCGCCGCAGTGCCACGCCTAAGGCGATCCAGAAGACGTTGCTCGGGGAAGGTGGCGTACAGGGTCTCGACGACGGGGTGCCCTTGTCACGTGGAATTCGGGGCACCGATCTGTCCTTCTTCATCTACTGTCTCGCACGTCCTCCTTGCCACAGGCGACCTACGAGCGGGCGCTGTCCACGAGCGGAAGAACTTGCCTAAACTTCCCGCCCTTGGACTGTTCCGGCGATTCCTCGGCGCGCTCCACGGCGACGTGATCAAGGCCATGTTCGGCAAGCAGGCGTTTGATCCCGGCCTGCACCGTTTCCCACACACGATCCGAATCAGCGCCACGTGTTTGCAGGCGCACGCGAAGGCTCGTGGGGCCTGTCTGCACGATCTGAAACATCTGAAGCCCAGGGGTACGATCCGCCACCGTGGAAAAGGCCAGGGGTGCGATGGTCACTCGGTCGCCGCCATCGGTGCGGAAGGTCAGGACCTCCGAGGATCGCCCTTGCACACGGATGGCTGGCAGCGGATTGCCGCACCGGCAAGGTCCGGCCTGCTGCAAGACACTGTCGCCCAGATCGTAGCGCAAAATCGGCTGCACTCGATTGGCGAGATTGCTGATGAGCACCGTATGGGAAGGCTCACCTGGCGGCACCGGCAGATGGCCCGCGTCAACCGGCTCAAACACCACCCAGTCGCTGTTGACGTGCAACCATCCATGTTCGCAGCTGTAGCTGAAGAACGGGCACTCGGTAGCGGCGTAGCTGTTGCCGACCTTTGCCTTAAATGCTCGGGCAATTCGATCGTACTCCCCTTCCGGCAGCCCTTCGGCGGAGAGCGCCAGTAACACCGGATTGATGTGCAGACGGCCGCCTTCCTGTTCGCTTGCAAGTAGCGCACCCATGCTCGCGTAAGGCGCGAGGAGCACCGGTCGGAACTGGTTGAGCCGGGTCACGAGCTCTTGCAAAGGCATGTGCACCGACAGCACTTCGAGGCGTCGGCCTCGGCTCGTCTTTAGGCGTGCCGCAGCCACTGCGGAGGCGAGGTGGCCGCCCGTCGCCATGACCATCGCCATGCTCCCTCCGCCCGCGACGATCCGAATGAAATCCACCGCACCGAGCCAGGCCGTCAGCATGCGAAAGGCCATCGCGCTAGTGACGGCCATGCTCCGGTCATCGACCACGAAGACGCCACGCGTTCCCGTCGTGCCCGATGTCGTCAGCAGGGTGTATTTGCCAAGGAAGCGCTCGCCGATAAGCGTCGAATCTTCTGCGAACGCTTGCGCCCGTTCCAGGGTTATCTGTCGATCGACACACCAGTCATCGAAGCGAGCCATCAACGTCTTCTTGTCGGTAACAGGAAGCTGCTCGGCGCGTTCGACCCGATCCGGCAGATCACGGTACAGCTCACGGTAGTACGGTGAGTTGGCGCGGGCGTGGGTGACCATGTCGGCGAGACGGGCGCGCTGGCGTTGCGCGATTGCGCTGAAGCCCTTCCTTCGTGTGCGCCAGGCGTCCCAGATCAGGCCTATCACATGCTCGGTCATGATCGTTCCCAGGTTCACACACCTTCAGCCGCTTGCTACACGTACAACCTGTAGCCACTACAGGAGCAACCCCCGATGATCGCGATCGGAGCCTTATCCCGACGCACAGGCGTCAATATCGAGACGATCCGCTACTACGAGCGGATCGGGCTGATGCCGAAGCCTGGCAGAACGGAGAGTGGGCGGCGTCGATACGGCACACCGGACGTCCAGCAGCTCGCCTTCATCCGTCACGCGCGCGAACTTGGATTCGAGATCGCGACAATTCGCACGATGCTCGGGCTGCGGGAGATGCCCGATGCCTCCTGTGAAGAAGTCAGCCGGATCGCCCAAGATCAACTCGCGGCGGTCGACGATCGCATCGCGCGGCTGCTGGGCTTGAAGGACGAGCTAACGCGCATGATCAGATCCTGCGCGAACGGAAAGGTCGCCGACTGCCGGATCATCGAAGTGATGGCCGATCACGTTTCGCTGGCCGCGCGTCCCGGCCAAAACTCCTCATGACGAGCAGGATCGCGCCTACCACAGTGCAGCATTGGCAAAATTGAACGCTGCCAGTGATAGCCCAGGCGTGGAGGTCGAGATAGTCAACGACGGCTCCAAGTCGGAGCGATCCGCGATATTGCTTACGGCGCCGCCGATGATGCTCCCAGGGTTACGGACTCCCAGACGTTGCCGGCACGTCAGACCAGACCGCTGACAGCACGACGATGCCGATGAACCGTTGGCGAACAATCCGAACGACACGCCCTCGTTGACGCCCAAACTCCGATCAAAAACAGCGCAACAAGTGACCCGATCGCCGTTCGATAGCGTGGCGACCGCCAAGAACTTTGTCATCTGATCAAGGCCAGGGCCAGCAAGGCGGCCGCCAACCCGGCCGGCCTGACGCGCGCGAAATTACAGACGCAAAGCTCGGATCAGGGAAATCGATCCGGTCGAGGCAAAGACAACCTCGAGCTCGACCACCTCGGAAAAACCGGCCGAACGGATCAGCTCCGGCAACACGCCCCGTGCCTGTGGCTCGGTATTCTCGGTCCCGTCGAGATTTTGTACGGTGGCGCGGAAAAGCCTCCGCATCAGCTTTGTGCGTTGAAGGCCATAATCGGCGATATGGAGCTCGCCGCCTGGAGACAGAGCCTCATACGCAGCGCCGAGCGCCGCCGACTTTTCCGACAATGCGACTTGGTGGAATACAAGGCTGGACACGATCTTCGTCACCGCCCGACCGCGCAGCAATGAACTGGCGTCGCGTGCGAATCCTTGAACCAGATCCACCGCAACTCCCGCACGCCCGGTCTTCGCACGCGCCCGATCCAACACGGTCGGATCCGGATCGATGCCGACCAGCTTCACCCCTCGGGCAGCCGTCCCCAGCTTCACGAGCAGCGATCCTGTGCCACATCCAAGATCGGCGATCACGTCGTCCGGCGACGGTCCCACCTGCGCCACCAAGCGGTTCCGCCAGTGGCTCTCTCGGGTCAAGACCGCGACGCCGAAATCATAGAATGGCGTCAGCCAATGGAAGCCCGCCGCAGGCGTAAATGGTGCAACTTCGCTTTCAGAACGGCTCGACGTCATCGCATCTCTCCTCAGCGTAAGGATGCTACTTCCTGTAGTCGCTACAGGATCAAGCGATTTGGTTGCGGGGCATCGGCCCTTGAGCGCCAGGATTTCACACGGCCGGAAGATAGAAAGGCAGGTTAAGCCCCGAGCCGACACCAACCTCGAGCACCCTGCCTTCCGCCGCGCCGATCACCCGCTCGCGATAAGGTCGCAGCCGCTGGTTACGCATCGCGAGATCACAAAGCCTCTGCAGTATGACGTCGTTGTAAAGGCTCATCACGCCGCTTCCTAAGCCGTGCTGATGCTCGCAGCCTCCGCCGCATCAGTGATTCCGCCCGTCGCTTTTCGTTGCAAAACTTGCGCTCGTGGGCATCAAAACAGTCCTTTCAGCTTATCCCAGAAGCCTGAACTCGGATGTCCGTGAGGTTTTTGCGCCCGGTTTGTGAGCGCGTTGACAAAGATCACCAGATTGACCGGCTCGAACTTCAGGCCATGGAAGCGGGCACGAAGCCGACCATCCTGGTCGATGACATGAGTGACGATGCCGTGCATCTGCATGCCGTCATCGCCTTGCGTGAACTTGAGACCGTAGGCCTCGGCGATCTTGCGCGTACTGTCCTCGGGCTGATCGGGGGCGGCCGTCAGGAACATCCAATTAATAGGATCGAGGCCGTGGGCATTGCCGTAACCGCGCAGGACCTCGCCGGTGTCACGCTTCGGATCCGTCGTGATGGTAACAAACTCGACCATTGCCTTCATCGGCGTCTGGTTGATCATCGTCTGGAGCTCGGCCATCCGCTCGGCGTGGAGCGGGCACACGTCCGGGCAATTCGCGTAAATGAAATTCAACACTACGACCTTGCGGCGCAGGCTGGCGAGGCTGACGACGCGACCATCGGCATCCTGCAAGATGAATCCTGGCGCCTCGCTGTCGACCGACTGGAAGTATTTGTCTTTGTCGCGCAGATCCTGATCGACCTCTTCAAGGGAGTGGGCCAGGACCGGCGCAACGCTCGCCATCAACAAGGCGATTATGAGCACTGAGAAATGCAGGAGACGCATGGCGATTCACCTTGGAGGGACGCCCGTGGCGTGCGCACCGCAGGAACTGCTAGCCTTGCCCTGGCCATCGGGCGTTTGCGCTCCTCCGGTCCCCTTAGACGAACCATTCACCCGGCTCGTACAAAGACCGAGCGCGCACATCGCGACGCAAGGAAGCGCGCTCAGCAGCAGCGGAGCGGCACCGATTGCGACGAGCCCGCTCCAATTGAACGCCCCGCCGATACCGAGCACCAGGACACCGAGCAGAATGAGTCCATGCCGGCCCCGCAGCAAACGTTTTAACCCGCCTAGACGCGACTGAGACTCGGGATCGGTCGGCATGTCAGTGGCATCAATACTGGTCATAACGGTTGATCACTTCGTTGTGGGGCAGACGGATGCTTTTCTTGGCGGTCGATGATCGATTTGAAGAATGCGGCCATGTCCGGCGCGTCCCATTCGGCTGGACCGATCAGCCGCCCGAGTTCCTGGCCTTGCGCGTCGATAAGCAGCGTCGTCGGTAGGCCAGCCGTCGCAAGGGCGAAGCCAGCCTTGCTAGAAGGATCGATGTGGATGGCAAGGTGCTGGATGCCGATGTCGGCGTAAAATTTCTTCACAACCTCGATCCCGCCGCGGTCGATCGACAAGGCGAGCACCTCGAAATCTGGCCCGCCGAGTGTCGCCTGCAGCCGGTCGAGCGTCGGCATCTCCTTCCGGCAGGGCGAACACCAGGTCGCCCAGAGATTAAGGAGCACCACTTTGCCGCGGAAGTCGGCGAGCGTCTGAGGGTTGCCTTCGCCGTCCGTGAACCGGAGCTCCGGCACGGGGGCCGGCACATCGCGCAACACGAAATTCTGGGGCGGACCGGCGAGCACCGGCCCCGCCATTGCGAAAATCGCGACAATGGCGAGGACGGGCCGTCTCATGACGTGCCCCCCTTCGCCTGCTGGCGCAGACGATCGACGAGCGGAAGGATCGTCTCAGTCAAAGCCTGCTCAGTGACCGGACCAATCTGCTTGTGGGCGATACGTCCGTCGGCGCCGACCACGAAGGTCTCCGGCACGCCGTAGACACCCCAGTCGATCGCGACGCGACCGTCCCGGTCGGCACCGGTGCGGATGTAGGGGTCGCCAAACCTATCCAGCCACTCGGCCGCATCTTCGGGGCGGTCCTTGAAGTTGAGCCCGTGGATCGGCACCGTCCGGTCCTGCGCAAGGCGCAGGAAGAGCGGGTGCTCAGCCCGGCAGGCGACGCACCAAGACGCGAAGACATTGACGAGCGAGACCTGGCCTCGGAGATCACCGGTCGACAGGCCGATCGTGCGGCCTTGGACGGGCGGGAGGCTGAAGGCCGGCACGGGTTTGCCGATCAGGGCCGACGGAAGCTGGCTGGGATCGCTGCCGAGCCGCGAGGCGACCACGGCGGCGAGGCCGCCGAAACCGACGACCGGCGCAAAATAGAGCAGCCGACGCCGCGTGATAGCTGCGGCCGGCTGCTCCACGGCTGTGGTTGCATGCTCCGTGGTAGTGCTGCCAGTCATCGAAGCGACCTCCCAGTCATTCCGTCGCGTAGACGGTCGGAGCCTTGCCGTCCTTAGTCACGGCATAGATCACGAACTTCTCGGTCTTTGTGCCCACCATCCCCGGCGAGCCCATCGGCATTCCCGGCAGCGTGATGCCGTCGATCGCCGGCTTCTGGGTGAGCAGCCTGCGAACAATGTTCACCGGAACATGGCCGTCGATCACGTAGCCGTCGACGAACATCGTATGGCAGCCTTCGAGCTCCGTCGGCACCCCGGCCTTGCGGCTGATCTCCGCGAGGTCATTGGTCGGCTTCACGTCCACCTGAAAACCGTTCTGGCGCAGATAGTCCGCGTATCCCTCGCAACAGCTACATTGGGGGTTCTTGTAGAGAGTTGCCCGAATGCCGGTGTCCGCGATCGACGGCATCGGCAGCAGTAGAATGGCGGCGCTTCCGAGCAGAAAAGTTCGTCGTTGCATGGGTGGGTTCCCTTCGTCTGGTTCGAATTCAGGCCACGCGCAGCACGGTCATCATGCCGGCCATCTGGTGGTCGATGACGTGGCAATGCAGCATCCAGTCGCCCGGATTGTCGGCGACAAAGGCGACCTCGACGGCATCCCTCGGCGCCATCAGGACCGTGTCCTGCCATTGCCGGTGCGGCACCCGAACGCCGTTCCGGCTGAGCACCCGAAAGCTGTGGCCGTGAAAGTGCATCGGGTGCCACCAAGCGGTTTCGTTGCGCAGAACCAGCACGACGCTGTGCCCGCGCTGGAATGTGAGGGCGGGCTCCATGCCGGCATGGCCGTCGCCGGTCATCGACATGCCGTTGATGGCCCAGGCGGCACCGCCGCCCATGCCCATCATCCCACCCATCATCCCGCCCATGCCGGTCATGGCGCCGCCCCCCATCATGCCGCCCTGGAGCGTCAGCTCGTGGCGATCCGCATTGGCGAGATCGGGCTCCGCTAGGGGATTGCGTAGAAGGCTGAGCGGCGCGTCAGGGGGATGCTCGCGAATGGGCGGCTTCTCTCCGTAGGCGAGCTGCGTCACCCAGTAGGACAAGCCGTCGTAGAAATCGTCGATGACGCGGTAGCGGCGCCCCGGCTCGCCCTGCATGTCGAGCGCGACGTCGATACGCATGGCAGGGCCGAGCAAGATCCGGCCGCCCTCGGGCTCGTGCGGGTCGCAGGGCTGACCGTCGATCGCCACGATCACTGGCCGGTGCCCCTCGAAGCGCAGGGCCATGACGCGAGCGAGCGAACCATTGACGAGGCGGAGGCGAATGCGCTCGCCGGCCCGGATCGGCTCCTCCTCCGAAACCTGACCACTCAGTGTGACCGTATTGCCGACCCGGCCGGACATAGCCGCTTCCATCCGGTTGCCAAATCCTGAGGCGATCTCACCCCCCGAGGTCAGCCGCCAGTCGGCCAGGAGCCAGAGAAGATCGCGGTCGACCGGGACGGTCTCGCGCTCTTCGACGATGATTGCCCCGGCGAGCCCACGGCCGAGCTGCTCCAAGCTGTTAGCGTGCGGGTGATACCAGAAAGTCCCCGCATCGGGTGGCGTGAACTCGTATGTAAAGCTCTCGCCAGGTTTGATCGGCGGCTGCGTCAGACCGGGCACGCCATCCATGGCATTCGGCAGCCTTATGCCGTGCCAGTGGACAGTGGTGTCCTGGTCGAGATGGTTCTCGACGATGATCCGCGCCGGCTCTCCCTGCCGCAGGCGCACAATCGGACCCGGCACGGTGTTGTTATAGGCCCAGACATCGGTTTCCGGGTGGCCTTCGCCGGCAAGACGCGCGCGGGTTGGCGCCGCCATGATGCGATGATCGACAGGCACTGCGGCCCTCGCCGGCAACGACCGTAACGCTGTGGTCAATAGAAGACCGGCGCCGGCCCCGAGCAAGCTTCGACGCGACACGGGATAACTGAATTCGATACTCACGTTCGACCCCTCCGTTCATCGTCGATGACGGAACGCGTCGGCCTTCGATTGCTGATGACATCCGATGGGCTCAATGCGCGCGGCAGAAGACGCGCGGACGCGCTCGTTCACTCGGCTCATCGCCTGAACGCGAGAGCCGCAGCGTCAACCGATCTCGATGGGTCTCGGAGGGTATGGTTCGGGCGGCGATGCCTTGCCGTTAAGCAGCGGGTATCGCGCCATGAATGACACGGTCTTGTGGACCAGCATCACCGGCTCGGCTAGCGGGAGCACCGCCAGCATGGGTGCTACGCAGATGGCCGCGCAGGAGATGGCCTTCATGCCATCGTCGCCGCCGCCCGCTGGGCAGCCCTGACAGGGGTCGTGCCCGGAACCGCCCATGTCGAATGCCATTGCCATCTTCACGGTCATGTCGCTGGCCTGGGCGGCGGACAGGCTCGTCCCCACGGTGACAAAGACCGCGAGGAATAGGGCAACGAGCTGTCGGGCCGACCAAAGTTTCATGGCAGTCTTAGCATCGCCCCAAACTGTGCCGAAAACAAGCCAGACTCATAGAATGCGACGATGGGACGCCGGACGGGTTGCGGCCCCTGGTGCAGTGGACACCGTAAGAACAGTATCTAGCGAGCACCAACACGGCGATGCCGATGATTCCAATGAGGCTCATGCCCCACATCATCCCTCCACCCATCATCATCCGAGCTTTCGCCAAGGAATTCGTTCGGTGCTCCCTGTATCATCCCACGGACCCCGAACTGCGGTATATCACATAGGCAGCAACGACGAAGATCAGCCCGGCGAAAATCCGATTGAGCAGATCCTTGCGAGACGCAAGATACGTCGAGGCAAACGTTCCAATCGCACCGCCGGCAATTCCGCCCACGATGAACTCGGTCGCAATCGTCCAATCCACCAAGCCGGTCGCTGCATAGTTGATCGCCGTCGCCAAGCCGAAGGTGCCAACCGCCAACAGAGAGGAACCAATTGCCGAGATCGTCGGCATTCCGGTGGCAAGGATCAGTCCAGGGACGATCAGGAAGCCCCCGCCGATGCCGAAGAAAACGGAGACGCCGCCAGCAATCAGAGCAACTATGCCCGTCACCGTGCACATGCGCCAATCGACGCGACGCGGACTACCACCTTCGTTCTTGCGCGGACGAAGCATCAGAGCGCCGACCACCATCATCAGTAGGCCGAACAGGAACAGCAAATGCTGGCCGTCGATCGCCTTTCCGAGCGTCGATCCGGCAAGGGCGCCGATCGTCCCGACCAAAGCGAACAGGATCGCGCAGCGCCACCAGATATGCCCATTTCGGGCGTGGACGATCAGATTGATATAGGCGTTCACTGAGACGGCGAGCGCGCCCGTCCCGATTGCCACATGTGGATTGGAGACACCGACGACATATAGCAGCAACGGTGTTGCCAGGATCGAACCACCCCCGCCAATCAAGCCAAGGGTGAAGCCGATCAGCGCGCCCGTACCAAGGGCAAGAAACACGGCCTCGCTCACGCCGATTCATGAACGACCATGCCGATCACCATGGCAACGACGAAGGCTACGACCGGCATGAGGCCGAGTGACAGGGCTGACAGCGCCGGGCCGGGGCAAAGACCCGCCAGGCCCCAGCCGACCCCGAAGATCGCGGAGCCAATGACCAGGCGCGCGTCGATCTTCGTCGCGATCGGAAGATGAAAGACCGTATCCAGCATCGGACGCGCCATGCGGCGCTTGATCGTCATCCCGATCATGGCGACGGCGATCGCGCCACCAAGTACGAAGGCAAGGCTGGGATCCCAGGCTCCGAACACATCTAGGAAGCCCTGCACGCGAGCTGGATCGAGCATCCCCGATAATGAGAGGCCAATGCCAAAGACTGCCCCGGTGCCGAGCGCAACCGCGCCTTGCGAAATGCGATTCGTCATAGCCCCGCCATCCGCATCGATGTGACCGTAAGGATCCCGGCCAAAAGGAAGGCGGCGACCGCTGCCATTGATCGGCGTGAGAAGCCTGCAAGGCCAAGGACGCCGTGGCCGCTGGTGCAGCCGGATCCCATACGCGTACCGAAGCCGACAAGCAGCCCAGCGATCACGATGGTCGGCATCGAGGCGGTTATCACTCGCAGGACGGGGCAGGCACCAAGCACGGGTGGAAGCCGGCGGGCGGTTGGAAATTCGGCAACACGATCGATGGCTGTCAGGCCGAGTTCGTGTGCGTTCCTGATGCCATGGTCAATTTGAGTCTCGTACCCGAAGGCTTGACCGACGAACAGGTTCTGATGTGCCCGGACATCATGTCTACAGGCTTCGTCGGCGCGGAGAACGGAGACATTCGCATCGGCGATAGCGTCGTGGTTTTCGCTCAAGGGCCGATCGGCCTTTGTGCCACCGCCGGCGCCAAATTGAGAGGCGCCACGATGATCATCGCCGTCGATGCGATCGCCGAACGAATGGCCGTGTCGCGCATGCTCGGCGCGGACTTCATCATCGATTTCAAGAAAGCTGACCCTGTCGAGGAGATCATGAGGATCACGGACGGGCGCGGGGTTGATGTTGCGATCGAGGCCCTCGGGACGCAGGCAACCTTCGAGGCTGCGCTGCGCGTGCTGCGGCCGGGCGGCACGCTGTCGAGCCTTGGCGTCTACTCGACCGACCTTCGGATCCCGCTTGGGGCCTTCGTTGCTGGGCTAGGTGATCACAAGATCGTCACGGCGCTGTGTCCGGGTGGCAAGGAGCGGATGCGGCGGCTCATGGACGTGATCGCTTCCGGAAGGGTCGATCTGACGCCGCTGATCACCCACCGCTACAAGCTCGACGACATCGAGAATGCCTATGACCTCTTCTCCCATCAGCGTGACGGGGTGTTGAAGGTTGCCATTACTCCGTAGCGCCTGAAGCGCCACTCGTTGCCGATACACTGCTGCGACGAACTACTGGTCCTTAACCAAGCGCTTTTCTAAAACATTCGGAAGCCTCAAGATGTCTCGGGAGGAAAGCAGTTCTTCACCCTTCGATCCCCGGGGTGACACGACACCATCTTCGCCCTGATATCGGTGGTCACCCTTACCGTTCGAAGAGTTGTGGAGCCCAGCTTCAATTTTCGCGGAGAATTTCCGGTTCCGCTTGATCTCAACCACGAAGGGCCGAACCGACTGTTTCATCCGTCCTCTCCAATCTCTCGGCAGGGCTTGCATGCTACGACACCGATGTGACTGGCGTTTGATCTCAGTCAATTCCGTCGCAGCGGCACACTTACCTCAACCAATACATCGTCACTCGAAGGACCGGACTGCCTGGCAAACGCCGGAGTGCCGAACTCGACTTCCCGCCAAGCGGCATTCGGGCCCCCAAGGCCTTTTGAGCGACAGGGGTCGCGCGTCAGCGCGATCCAGACCTATCCCGCGGCCATTCCTGCAACGCAACAATCCAGAGACCCACCAAGTTGGCCAGAGGCACGAGCGCAACGATCGACCAAAGTGGCGAGAATCCAATTCGAGCGAGAATGCGTCCGACGGGGTAAAGCAGCAGCGTGACAAACAAGACGAAAGCGATCCAGTGCCAAGCCGACCAATAGCCAATCATCATATAGGGTTGGTCCATCATTAGAATGTCCTTAGCACTTTTGCTGCGTGAATTCACAACCTGAGATACAAGAATCTGCGAAGGGGCGAGCCCTCCGTCCAGGCTCGTCGCGGCAACACGCAAAGCCAGATACTTCTCGTGTCAACACCACCAATTGACATGTCTCAGCAGCCATGCCGACCTAACGTGCGACGATTTCATCGTAAGATGGCAAGTTCTATGCTGGACTAATTACTCCGAGATAAGGCCGTTCGTAACCGCCGCCTTGTCGTACAAGAATACGAGATTGGGGTCGGGGAGGTCGCGAGCGCGGTCCTTACCGTCGAAGTCGAAGCGCGTCAGGAAATCTCGGATGACATTAAGCCGTGCCTCTGACTTGTCGTCCGCGCGCACGACGGTCCAGGGCGCAAATGGCGTGTGCGTACGGGCCAGCATCTCGTTCCGGGCTACACTATAATCGTCCCAGTGCTTTGTCGCTGTATCGTCGATCGGGCTCAGCTTCCACTGCTTGAGCGGATCGTCGCGGCGATCCTTCAGCCGGCGCTTCTGTTCGGTTCGCGAGATATCCAAATAGTATTTGAGGATGGTGACGCCACAATGGGCGAGCAGCTGCTCGAACAGCGGGGCCGTCATGAGGAACTCGTCATATTCCTCGTTGCTGCAGAAGCCCATTACCCGCTCGACCCCGGCGCGATTGTACCAACTGCGGTTGAACAGCACGATCTCCCCGCCTGCCGGCAGATGCGGCACCCAACGTTGGAAATACCAAGACTTCTGGTCTCGGTCGGACGGTTTGCCCAGTGCGACCACCCGCGTCTCGCGCGGGCTGAGATGCTCAACGATTCGCTTGATCGTTCCATCCTTGCCGGAGGCGTCCCGTCCTTCGAAGATCACGAGAACCTTCTTGCTGGATTTGATGAGGTGCTTCTGAAGGCCCGCCAGCTCCACCTGGAGTTCGTGAAGTGCTTGTCTGGTGGCTTCGTGTTTTTCTTTCTTGCCCATCTGGAATTCCTGTCATGAAGTTTGTTGCATTCCGAAGTATCGTCGGTTGCAATTCAACGGTACGAAAGCGCAGCCGCCTGCCAACCTAGACAGGCGTTCACCGGGGGCCGATCCTACTCAGTCGGATATCTTCGGCTTGCCAATTCGTAACTCCCATTCTCTCGCTGAATCGCGATCTAAAGGCGCCGAAATCCATCAGTGCGCCGTTTCAAGAGCGGCGGGAGAGTTAACCCGTGCCAGGAGGCCCGGGATACCAAGACTTCCGACGACGCCTCCCAGCACCACGAGGGCCGTTAGCGTGAAGGGCGCGTTTGGCACGAAGGAAACCCCAAACAGCAGACCGCCAGCGGCCGATCCTGCCGCTTGGCCGAGACTTGCGGCCGCAGTCTGCCGACCCAATTCCGCTCCTTGCCTTTCCCCCGCACTGAGCGAAATCCAGTACGTCGCGATGGGGGAGAGGATACCAGCGCTGGCCGCGATCGCGGCTACGACGATGGCCGTAGGCACGGTCGCTGCGGCGAATGGCACGGCGGCGACGCTCACTGCCAAGACAACAAGGGCGGGCGTGAGGAACCAGCGTGTGGTCTGCGGCTTGACGAGCGGCGAGAAGATGATCGTTTGAGCGACCAACATGACGAGGCTGCACACACTGAACATGAGCCCGATCTGGTAGGTACTCATGTCGAGAACTTGCATTCCGCGAAGCGACAGGCCGACTTCGAAGGCACCCACAGCCGCGGCGGTTACGAACGAAATGACAAGGAGGCGTGGAAGGGCGGCACGGCCCTCAGGCCCACTTGCAACTCCCTCCTGATTTACGCCGCGCTCCATGGCGTCAGGCACAAAGAACCATACTGCCAGCGCCACCAGAAGCGAAAAGCCCGATGTCGTTAAATAGGGTGAAAGGGAAATTGCAGCCTCGCCCGAGCCTGGAAGGAGTTCGCGGGCGACAACCACGGTGAAGCTTCCCAGCATCGGCCCGACCAGGAAGCCGATGGCACCGGCAATGTTGAGCAGAGCAAAGCGGCGCGCGCGCCATTCCTTGGTCCGAGCATAGTCGCCGACAAGGGCATAGGCTGCGGGCACAATGGAAGCCGCGAACAACCCGTTCAGGAAGCGGCCGAGATAGAGCAGAGGGAGGCCATCGGCGAGCGCAAACAGTGCCAGGGTCAAGGAGAACCCCATCAGTCCCGCGAGCAGCACGGGGCGGCTACCATGCCGATCCGCAAGGCGGCCCCATAGTGGTGCGAACAAAAACAGCGCGAGGGTGTAGGTTCCGGTCAGTATGCCGGTATGCCGCGATAGGACAGTAGGATCCGTCGTTCCTGCTATCCGTTGAATCGCAAGCGGAAGTATCGGCAGAAGGAACCCGTAACCCACGGTAATCGTGAACATTGCTAGAAGCAATGAGATCATCATCCACCATCGCAATGGCTGGAAGGAACTTGCCGCGATCACGCCGCCGCCTCGACTGCGGCTTCCGTTGAACCACTTTGGACTCTGCTGTCGCGCGTGATGCCGGCCAGCCGTGTGCGCTTGAGCATCAGGGCGTTGATCGCCACCAGAGCCGAGCTGCCCGACATGGCGAGAGCGGCGATTTCGGGGCTCAGCAGCATTGGGTAGAGCACGCCCGCTGCGAGCGGGAAGGCGATGACATTGTAGGCCACGGCCCACCACAGGTTCTGGTGCATCTTGCGCAGGGTTGCGCGGGAGAGCTCGATGGCGCCGACGATGTCGTACGGATCGCTCTTCATCAGCACGACGTCGGCGCTCTCGATGGCGACGTCCGTCCCCGCACCGATGGCGAACCCCACATCGGCCTGGGTGAGTGCCGGAGCGTCGTTGACGCCGTCGCCGACCATCCCGACCTTGTGGCCTTGTGCCTGCAGCTCCTGAATCTTCGCCGCCTTCTGGCCCGGCAGTACATCGGCCAGCACCATATCAATGCCGAGAGTTGCGGCGATTCGCTTCGCCGTGCCGGCGTTGTCGCCGGTCAGCATGGCGACCTGGACGCCACGCTCGCGCAGCTTGGCTACGGTCGCCTGGGCGGTCGGGCGCGGTGCGTCGGCGATCGCGACGATGCCGAGAAGGCGGCCGCCACGGGCGACATGAACCACGGTTCGGCCGGCGCCCTTCAACTGCTCCGCCGCATCGGCGAGTTCGTCAAGGCCGATCTTTTCCTCGTCCATGAGCCGACGGTTGCCGAGAAACGTCGTCTGACCCTCGATCTCGGCGCGGGCGCCTTTCCCCTCGAGATTGAGGAAGGACTGCGCGTCCGGCACAGTGAGCCCTTCAGCGCGCTCGATGATCGCCAGCGCGAGCGGATGATCCGAACCGTGCTCGACCGCGGCCGCGATGCGCAGCACCTCATCGGGCGACGCCTGGCCTGCCGCGATCACGTCGACCACGCGCGGCTGACCCATGGTCAGCGTGCCGGTCTTGTCGAAAACGATGACGTCGAGCTTGGTCGCATCCTCCAGCGCGGACGCGTTCTTGAACAGGATGCCGTTCATCGCGCCGAGCCCGGTTCCCACCATCACCGCCATCGGCGTGGCGAGCCCGAGCGCATCGGGACAGGCGATGACAAAGACGGTGATGGTCAGCGTCAGCGCGAAGAGGAGGGTCTGACCGATCCAGAAATACCAGACCGCGAAGGTGACGAGACCGATCAGGATCGCCGCGAGCACAAGCCATTGCGAGGCCCGATCGGCGAGAAGCTGCGCCGGCGCCTTGGAATTCTGCGCTTCCTGGACGAGCTTGACGATTTGGGCGAGGGCCGTGTCGGCACCCACCTTCGTCGCCTTGTAGCGCAAGCTGCCACTCTTGTTGATGGTGGCTCCGATGACCATGTCGCCCGGCTTCTTCGAGACCGGCATCGACTCGCCCGTCAACATCGATTCATCGACGTCGGAGCGACCTTCGAAAACCTCGCCGTCCACAGGGATTTTGTTGCCGGGACGCAGAATGACCGTATCGCCCAGTAGGACCTCGGCGGTCGGGATCTCGATCTCGGCACCGCTCCTGAGCACCGTGGCCTTGGGCGGCGCGAGGTCCATGAGCTGACGGATTGCCTCCGACGCGCCAGCTCGTGCCCGCATCTCAAGCCAGTGTCCGAGCAGAATGAACACCAACAGAACGGCAACAGCCTCGTAGAACTGCTGGCCTTTGAAGAAAAAGGTCGAGCCGACGCTGAACAGGTAGCCCGTGCCGACACTGAGCAGCACCAATACCGCCATGTTGAGCACGCCGTTGCGCAGCGCGCGGATCGCCGCGACGACGAAGGGCCAACTCGGATAGAGGATCGCGGCGCTCGCGAGAACGAAAAGGAGGATCTCGCGATCGAGGCCGAATGGCGGATCGATGCGCAGGAAATCCATGCCCATCGGCTGCAGCAGAAATATCGGCACGGAGAAAATCAACGCGACCCAGAACCGGTTGCGCATGTCCCGGACCATGCCCTGCATGTCCATTCCCGCGCCATGACCCATCTCATGGGCCATGGCATCGTGCGAGATCGGCATCGCCTTACCCGGCGTCCCAGAGGCAGGATGCGCCCCGTGGCCCGCGTGACCGGCGCCATGACGATGCGGCGCCGCCGGATGCGCCGGCGGCACGGTCGTCTCGTTTGGCACGCATTGGTGCCTCGGAACCACCTCGCCGCGGCAATGGAAGCCGCAGGCGATCACCTCGGCCTGGATGGTCTCCAGGCTGGTACGTGTCTCGTCGAAGCCGACCGTAGCCGTGCCGGACGCGAAGTTGACGGCGGCGGAGGTGACACCGGGCAATCGACGCAGGCGCTTCTCGACCACGAGCGGATCGAGCACATCGAAGAATTGCTCCACGTCAATTGTTGTGGTCGTCACAACCGGCGTCTCCTGTCGAAATCGGAGCGGATGCCCACCACGAACCACCCGCCTTTTTCACGGATCGCGCTGTCAACTGCCGCCGCAGCAGCCGGTCTTCTTCGGGTGATGACCAGCACTGGAGACTGACTTGTCCAGTTCGCCAGCGGGCGCGACCGTGTCGGGCGCCGCAGCATTTTCGTAATTGCCGCAGGAGCCAAGAGCATTCGCTTTCTCCGCGGCCTCTGCGCCGGCATGGCCATCGCAGCAGGAAGAGGCATTTGGGACCGAATGCTCGGAGGTCGTCTTGGTCTGGTCGGCAGACGTGGTGCTCATTCCGGTGACTCCTGCTTGCGGGCACGACGATAGATAGCGCCATTGCGGGCGCTGTCGCCCCATGCCGCACCCGCACTCTCATTTCCTGATTTTCAAACTTAGGCGATGGCCCGGTCAGCCATCTTTAATCTCGATTAAGGATCGGCATCCTTGGGTCGCGCATCGCTCCCGGAGCTGACGACCCCTTCAGACTCAGTGTTCCGCTTGTCTCATTTGGCGGCATTTCGAATTGCATCGCTGCGATACGCCGAAGGGGGTCAATCGCGCATCCAGAAATCGCTCTCCCCAGGGTTGGCTGAAGTCGTTTCCACGATGGCGCCGACTACTCGCCTAACATGGATGAGAATGTGCGTATTGCTCCGATCATTGCCGTCGTCATCCTCGCGGCCGCCGGGGCTGCCGGCTATGCCTATTGGTGGAGGCAACAGGCGACCCGCGTCCCCGCGGGACTGGCCCGGGCAAATGGCCGGATCGAAGTCGAACGCGTCGACATC
>NZ_JBAFVS010000039.1:0-26946 GCF_043194565.1 Xanthobacter autotrophicus ATCC 700552
TCTTGTATTCCGTTAACGGAATACAAGATCACGCGTGACGATGACCCTGACAGGAAATCCCGGCCCGATCGTCAGCGTCGGCGCGACGTTGAGCTGGCGCCGGACGATCTGCTGGCCGGCATCGTTGATGGTGTCCTGACCACCGTTCCGGATGGCACGAAGCAGGCGGTCCTCATCGTCGACGGCAAGCTCGGCACCAACGCTGAGCAGTGTGGATAGCGCGGCGGCCTTGGCGAGATCCCACCAATGATAGTCGACGCCATCCTCCAGGCCGGCATACCCTTGGGTGTCCGCGCCGGGCTGGCGCTCGAGCACGATGGAGCGCCCATTGGGAAAGATCAGCCGGTTCCAGACCAGCAGGATCCGTCGCTGGCCGAAACCAACGTCGTTGCTGTACTCGCCAATAATGCGCGTGCCCTGAGGGACGAGCAGGATGCGCCCGGTCGGGCTGTCGTAGATATGCTCGGTGACCTGCGCCGTGATCTGGCCCGGCAGGTCGGAGCGGATGCCGGTGATGAGCGCAGCGGGGATGACGGCACCGGCCTGCAAGACGTAGGGCGAGGCGGGCGCCATCACCCGATCCGGTGCGACGGTCCGTCGGTCGACCGCGGCATTGAGGAAGTTGAGCTGGCGCTCCTGTGCCGAGGGCGTGGCAGGCACGCCGCTCAGCCCGGGCACGCCGGCCATCCCCGCGGTCCCGGCGAGCGGCGATGCAGCCGCAGTCGTTCTGGCCTCGGTCTGGAAGAACACGCGCGAGGTCCTCGCAGCCTCCTGCTCGGCGTGGCGGCGCTGCTCTTCCGGATCGACGGTGGTGGTCGGCATGGCCGGTGGCACGACCGGCTGGCCCCGGTTCTGCGCATTGACGATGGGCCGACCGAGGTCGCCCGGCAGCGGGGGCCCGAGGATGGGCCCGATATAGTCACGCGGCAGGCCGGCGAGGCCGTCGGCGGTGGAGCGGTTCTCCGTGGAATAGAGCTCTTCTCCTCCTGTTCCGGTACTGCGAGTCTGCAGGGCATAGATCAGCGCCCCGCCCAATCCCAGGCCAGCCACAAGGCCGATGCCGGCGAGCACTTTCCGGGAGATCCGCGTCACGCGCGGCGGCTCGGCGCGCAGGCGCATGGGCGTGGCGGCCGGTTCGGACGGCTCGTTCTGATCGTGTGGCGGGTTCTCGCTCATCAGGCAGGCCTCCCGTCGGTGCGCATGATCCGGACCTTCTGCTGGCGCTCGCCGCTGCCGAGGCGCAGCTCGGCGGCGCCGAACAGGCGGTCGACGATCAGGATGTTCTGGTGGATGCGGCTGTTGACGACCTGCGCTTCGCCCTCGGGGCCGATGACGAAGATCGGCGGCATCTCGCCCTGCACGATGCCGCGCGGGAAAACCACATAGACGCGCCGGCCATCGTCATAGATCGCGTCCGGCCGCCACGGCGGTGTGTCGCCGGAGAGGGCGTAGCGATAGTTGCGCGCCTCGATGGCGGGGATGATCGGGGCGGCGGGAACGGCCTGGCGCTGTGCGGCAGACAGCTGCGGATAGGCCCAGGCCACCGCTGGCATATAGGGCTTCTCGCCGGAGCGCAGCTCGATCATGTAGGTGCGCCGGTCGGTGGTGACGACGAGGTTGGTGGTGATGTCCGGCCGCGTGGGTTTCACCAGCACATGGACCCGCCGCGTCAGGCCCGACCCGCTCTCGGTATCGCCGATGACCCAGCGGGCCGTATCGCCGGCGGCGATGGGGCCTGACCCCGTCAGGCTCTCACCGGGCTCGAGCGCGATGTCGGTGATCTGCCCCGGCGCCGCATAGATCTGGTAGAGCGCCCCCTCGCTGAAAGGGAAGATCTGGATGGCGTTGTAGTAACCCTCCTTCTTCGGCTCGACACGGGCGGCGGCATTGGCGTTCTCCACCCGGGCGGTCGGCGCAGCGGCGGCCGCGCCACCGCGGCTCGGGGTCCAGGCCGGCGGGATATGCAACGGCCGTGGCCGTCCATCGGCCACAGCGGGAACCGCCGGCAGGGGAGGGACCTCGGCATCGTAGCTGATCTCGGGCGGCTTCTGGGTGGCGCAGCCGGCGAGCGCCGATACGGACAGGAGCAAAGCCGTCATTGCGGACGTGCGGAGAGCCAGGCTCCCGGCTTTACGGAAAGGCGGCGTCATTGGGCGAGCTCCCGCGACCAGCTGATGGCGTTGACATAGATGCCGAGCGGATTGGCGCGCAGCTTCTCGGCGTCGCGTGGCGCTTGCACCACGATGGTGAGGATGGCGGTCCAGCGCGTGGTGTCGGCCAGCGCTCCGTCCTGGTAGCGGCGCTCGCTCCAGGCGACACGGAAGGAGTCGTTCGAGGCGCGGATGACGCTGGAGACGTCGATGGCGACCTGCTGCTTGCCGACCTTGGCGAAGGGATCGTTCGACCGCGCGTAATCGTTGAGCGCCTGGGCGCCGCGGTCGGTGGTGAACTGGTAGGCCCTCAGCCAGTTCTCGCGGACGATGACCGGATCTGCCGGCACGCTGCGGACCTGCTCGATGAAGCGGGCGAGGTGCCAGGCGATCTGCGGATCGCGCGGCTGATAGTCGGCCGCGGCCGGGGCGACAGTCTGTGTCTGGCCGAGCTTGTCCACCTCGACCACCCACGGCACGGCGGTCCCGTGAATGGATTGCCAGACCAGGGCCGTCGCAAAGCCTCCCGAGAGGATCAGGCAGCCGAACGCCATCAGCCTCCAGTTCTTGGCCTGGACGCGGGCGGAGCCGATCCGCTCGTCCCAGACCTGCGCCGCCCGCTGGTACGGCGTCTCCGGCTGCGGGGACTTGCCATAGTGGGTGGAGGGTCGCCTGAAGACGCTCATGTCATTCGCTCCCGGAGAGAGTGACGGAATGACCGCCCCCATGGCCGTCGCCGGAGCGGACGGCGTGCGCGGCGGTCTGGATGCCGTGGGTCATGTGCTGGGCGCGCTTCATGCGCCGCGCCCAGGCGGGCGGTCCGTCGCTTCGTGCGCCCCGGGCAGCGGAGGAACTGCCACCTGCTGCCTCCGCGTCACCCGCGACCGTGCCCATGGAGGAGGAGCCGCCGGTCGCCTCGAACGCAGCGCGGGCTCCGGCGGCTTGGCTGGCCTGGAGTGCCGCGCTGCCACGGGAGACAGTGCGCTTCAGCGGGGAGATAGCGGCCTCGGCACCAGCGCTCGCGACGCCGCCGAGGCCGGATGCGACCCCAGCGGCCCCGCTCTGTCCGGCCGAGGCGAGGCTGTAGGCAGTGGATGCGCCGCCGGCGAGTGCCGCGCCGCCACGGGCCGCCGCGGCCGTGCCCGACAGCGCCGCCATGCCGCCGCGCAGGGCCACCCCACCGGCGGCACCTGCTGCCATCAGCGCTCCACCGGCGGCAAGGCCGGTGCCGACAGCGGCGCCCGCGCTCAGCTGTGGGCCGCCGCTCACGAGACCATTGGCGATGCCCGGGCCGAAGATACCGAGCCCGAGGAGCGAGAGGGCGGCGAGCACGATGGCCATGGCCTGGTCGATGGTGGGCGTCGCCCCGCCGAAACCGGCGGTGAACTCGGAGAACAAGGTGCTGCCGATGCCGATGATGACCGCGAGCACCAGCACCTTGATGCCGGAAGAGATGACGTTGCCGAGGACGCGCTCGGCCATGAAGGCAGACTTGCCGAACAGGCCGAAGGGAATGAGGACGAAGCCGGCGAGCGTCGAGAGCTTGAACTCGATGAGCGTCACGAACAGCTGGACGGCGAGAAGGAAGAAGGCGAGCAGCACCAGCGCCCAGGCCAGCAGCATGCAGGCGATCTGGATGAAGTTCTCGAAGAAGGAGATCCATCCCATCAGGTCCGAGATGGATTCCAGGAGCGGGCGCGCCGCGTCGAGGCCGGTCTGCGCCACCTTGCCGGGCCGCAGGAGGTCGGCCGTGGTGAACCCCGTTCCCGATGCCTTGAGGCCGAGGCCGGCGAAGCTCTCGAAGATGATCCGGGCGAGGCTGTTCCAGTTGGAGATCAGATAGGCGAACACCCCGACGAAGAGCGTCTTCTTGACCAGGCGGGCGATGAGGTCGTCGTCGGCGCCCCAGCTCCAGAACAAGGCGGCCAGTGTCACATCGATGACGATGAGGGTCGTGGCGATGAACGCCACCTCGCCGCCGAGCAGGCCGAAGCCGGAATCGATGTAGCGGGTGAAGACCTCGAGGAAGTGGTCGATGACGCCGGTGCCACCCATGTCAGCGTGCCTCCTGAGACGATGAGGTGCCTGATGTCGGCGCCAGGAAGCGGGCGCGGTTCCGCGCCCAGGCGGCGAGGCAGCCGGGATCACGCCCGCCGGCCTCGCCGAGCAGGGCACAGCGGTGCAGCTCCTCGCGCAGCGGATCCGGCCCCGCCACCCCGCCGGGCCGCACGGTGGCGGGAGGCACCGGCTCTTCCCCTTTCCGGGTCATCTCCATCGCCGCGGCGGTGATCGCGACGGCGACAAAGACCACGGCGCCGAGGCGGGCGAACATCCTGGTGTCCATCGCCCGTCCTCAGTTGTTGAACATGCGGGCGTTGCCGGGCTGATAGCCCGTGCCCGGCGTGAGGAAGCGCCGGCGCTGCTCGCGGCCCTGGTCGGCCGCCGCGGCGCGCTCGGCCTCGCTCAGCGCCTGGGCGCGCCCGTTGGCGGCAAGGAGGGCCGTGAGGTCGGTGAGCTGCTGGGCCTGGAGCGCGAGGAGCTGGTTGCCGGCCTGGGTCGCCTGCAGGGCGCCGGTGGCGCCCTGGCTCTGGCCGACGAGAGCCGACATCTGGGTCCGGTTGGTGTCGATGTTGCCGACGACGCCGGCCTGGACGCGCATGGCGTCCTGCAGGCCGGCCACGGTGTTTCGCCAGCGCTCTTTGGCCTGGGCGACGAGCTGCTGGTCGGAGGCGGTCAGCGCGGCGTTGCCGTAGCTGGTCTGGAAGGCCCGGTCGACGGTCTGGACGTCGTAGGCGATCCGCTGTGCCTGATTGAGCAGTTGCTGGGTCCGCTGGACCGACTGCTGGAGCTGCTGCAGCGCGGAGTAGGGCAGGCTCGCGAGGTTGCGGGCCTCGTTGAGCAGCATCTGCGCCTGGTTCTGCAGGCTGGTGATCTGGTTCTGGATCTGCTGCAGGGCGCGCGCCGCCTGAAGCAGGTTCTGCGCGTAGTTGCTGGGGTCATACACCACGTACTGCGCCGCGGCGGGTTCGATCAGCGTGGGGACAAAAGCTCCGACGCCGGCGAGGAGCGTGGTGCTGATGCGCAGGGCATGCGACGGGGAAAGGACAGGACGGCTCATGGCTGGGCCTCCGGATCGGGAGCGAGGTTCGTGAGGTCGGGGATGAGATCGGCGGCCCAGGCGAGGCCGCGCGCGGCGAGCCAGTCATCGAGGAAGCGGCCGGGCTCGGCGCGGGCCTCCACCTCGCTGATGAGGGCCTGGTCGGATTTCGAGGAGGCGGCGCACAGGGCAAGGGCGATCTCGGACAGGCCGAGCTCGAACAGGCGGTTGCCCCGCCGCGACTGGCAGTAATAGTCCCGCTTCGGGGTCGCCCGCGCGATCAGCTCGATCTGCCGGTCGTTGAGCCCGAACCTCCTGTAGATCGCGGCGATCTGCGGCTCGACGGCCCGGTCGTTGGGCAGCAGGAGTCGGGTGTGGCAGCTGTCGATGATCTCCGCCGCGATCCGGCTCTTCTCGATCTGGGCCAGGGACTGGGTGGCGAAGATCACGCTCGCATTCTTCTTGCGCAGCGTGACCAGCCATTCGGTGAGCTGCCTGGAGAAGCCGGGATCGCTCAGCGCCAGCCAGCCCTCGTCCACGAGGATGAGGGTCGGGCGGCCATCGAGGCGATCGGTGATGCGGTGGAAGAGATAGGAGAGCACGGGCGCCGCGGCGCCCGTCTCGAGCAGGCCCTCGGTCTCGTAGACCTGGACCGCGGCATCGCCGAGCGCCTCGCTCTCCGCATCCAGCAGCCGGCCATAGGGACCACCCACGCAATAGGGCTGGAGGGCCTGTTTCAGCGGGTTGGACTGGAGAAGAACGGCGAGGCCGGTGAGGGTTCGTTCATGGACCGGTGCCGAGGCGAGTGAGGTCAGGGCGGACCAGAGGTGCTCCTTGACGTCGGGCGTGATCTCGATGTTCTCGCGCTGGAGGATGGAGACGATCCAATCGGCGGTCCAGGCGCGCTCAGGAACATTCTCGATACGGGCGAGCGGTTGCAGCGAGACGGACAAGGTTGAGCCGTCGGTCAGGCGGCCGCCGAGGTCATGCCAATTGCCGCGCATGGCCAGCGCCGCGGCCCGGATCGAGCCGCCATAGTCGAAGGCGAAGACCTGGGAACGGCGGTAGCGCCGGAACTGCAAGGCCATCAGCGCGAGCAGCACCGACTTGCCACTGCCCGTGGGGCCGACCACCAGCGTGTGGCCCACATCTCCCACATGAAGGGAAAACCGGAACGGGGTCGAGCCTGCGGCCTTGCCGAACAGCAAGGGGGGAGCGCCGAAGTGCTCGTCCCGCGCCTCGCCCGCCCACACGGCGCTGAGGGGGATCATGTGGGCGAGATTGAGGGTCGACACCGGGGGCTGGCGGACATTGCCGTAGAGGTGTCCGGGCAAGGTGCCCAGCCAGGCGTCGACCGCATTGACGGTCTCGGTGATGGCGGTGAAGTCGCGGCCCTGAAGGACCTTCTCCACCGCGCGGAGCTTCTCGTCCGCCGCACGAGGATCCTCGTCCCAGACCGTGACAGTCGCGGTGACGAAGGCAATGCCGGCGAAATCAGCGCCGAGCTCCTGCAGAGCGAGGTCGGCATCCACGGCCTTGTTGTCCGCGTCGGTGTCGACGAGAACGGAGGCCTCGTTGGTGAGCACCTCCTTCAGGATCGCGGTGATGCTCTTGCGCTTGGCGAACCACTGCCTGCGGATCTTGGTCAGCAGCCGGGTGGCATCGGTCTTGTCGAGCAGGATGGCGCGCGTGGACCACCGGTAGGGAAAGGCGAGCTGGTTGAGCTCGCCGAGGATCCCCGGCGTGGTGGCGCTCGGAAATCCCACCACAGTGAGGATGCGCAGGTGCGCCTTGCCCAGCATCGGCGCGAGCCCGCCGGTCAGCGGCACATCCGCCAGCAGGGCGTCGAGATACATGGGCGTCTCGGGCACCCGGACGCGATGGCGCCTGGTCGAGACGCACGAATGCAGGTAGCTCAGCGTCTCGCCGTCGTCGAGCCAGCGGCACTCCGGCATAGTGCCTTCGAGCAGTTGGAGGACCCGGTTGGTCCGGTCGATGAACGACCGCAGGATGTCGTGGGGATCGACGCCGGTCTGTTCGCGCCCCTCATAGAGCCAGTTCTCGGTGCGTGCGGCGTCGTCCACTGGCGGCAGGAAGGCGAAGGTCAGGACATAGCTCGTTTCGAAATGCCGGCCGGCCTCCTCGAAATCCGACTTGCGCTCGGCGTCCACGAGGGCGGCCGCGGCGTCCGTGAACAGGCTCGAGGGATAGCGACCGGCGGGATGGCGCTGGGCCTCGACGAAGATGGACCAGCCGGAGCCGAGGCGTCGGAAGGCGTTGTTGAGGCGGCCGGCGACGGCGATGAGCTCGGCGGGCACGGAGCTGTCGAGGTCCGGACCGCGGAACCGCGCCGATCTCTGGAAGCTGCCGTCCTTGTTGAGAACGACACCCTCGCCCACCAGCGCTGCCCACGGCAGGTAGTCGGCGAGGCGCGCGGCGCTACGACGATATTCGGCAAGGTTCATCATGGCAGGTGCTCACACCGACAGGTGGCTGGAGATGCGCAGATGGCGCCGGGTGACCTCGACGAACATCGGGTCGCGCCGGGCGGCCCACACCGCTGCCAAATGACCGACGGCCCCAAGGGCGAGGCCAACCAGCCAGAGGCGCAGGCCAAGGCCGAGCGCCGCCGCCAGCGTGCCGTTGAGGATGGCGATGGCACGCGGGGCGCCGCCGAGCAGGATGGGTTCGGTCAGGGCCCGGTGGACCGGGACGGAAAAGCCCGACAGCTCGGCGGAGGGATCGGACAACGAGGTCATCAGAGGGTGACCCCGCCGCCGAACGAGAAGAAGGACAGGAAGAAGGAGCTGGCGGCGAAGGCGATCGACAGGCCGAAGACGATCTGGATGAGCCGCCGGAAGCCTCCCGAAGTATCGCCGAACGCCAGGGTCAGGCCCGTGGTGATGATGATGATCACCGCGATGATCTTGGCGACGGGCCCCTCGACGGACGTCAGGATCTGCTGGAGCGGCTGCTCCCACGGCATCGAGGAGCCAGAGGCGTAGGCCGCGGGTGCCAACATGGTGCTGGCCAGGAGAACCAACGCGGCGGGACCGATGTGGCGGCGAAGGCGGCGGGCATGCTGGATCATCACGGTTCTCCGGTATGGTGGGAGGATTCGACAGGGATGACGCGGTAGTCGCCGGTCGGCCCGAGCCCCTCGACGCGGGCGAGCTCGGTGAGCCGGCGCGCCGAACCGCGGCCGGAGAGCACGGCGACGAGGTCGATGGTTTCGGCGATGAGGGCGCGAGGGACCGTGACCACGGCCTCCTGGATCAACTGCTCGAGGCGGCGCAGGGCGCCGATGGCGCTGCCGGCATGGATGGTGCCGATGCCGCCGGGGTGGCCCGTGCCCCAGCACTTGATGAGATCGAGCGCCTCGCTGCCGCGCACCTCGCCGATGGGAACGCGGTCGGGGCGCAAGCGCAGGGACGAGCGCACGAGGTCGGAGAGTGTGGCGACGCCATCCTTGGTGCGTAGCGCGACCAGGTTAGGCGTCAGGCATTGCAGCTCGCGCGTGTCCTCGATCAGCACGACGCGGTCGGAGGTCTTGGCGACCTCGGCGAGGAGCGCGTTGGTCAGCGTGGTCTTGCCTGTGCTCGTTCCGCCGGCGACAAGGATGTTGCGGCGCTCGGCGACCGCAAGGCGCAGCGCTGCGGCCTGCTCCGTTGTCATGATCCCGGCGGCGACGTAATCGTCGAGGCCGAACACGCTGGATGCGGGCTTGCGGATGGCGAAGGCGGGGCCCGTCGTGATCGGTGGCAGGAGGCCCTCGAACCGCTCACCGGTCTCCGGCAGCTCGGCGGAGACGCGCGGCGTGCCCGGATGGACCTCCGCGCCCACATGATGGGCGACGAGACGGACGATGCGCTCGCCATCGGCGAACGACAGCCGTTCCCCGGTATCGGTGAGCCCTTCGGCCAGCCGATCGACCCACAGGCGCCCGTCCGGGTTGAGCATCACCTCGACGACGGAGGCGTCTTCCAGGAACCGGGCGATGGCCGGCCCGAGCGCGGTGCGCAGCATGCGCGCGCCGCGCTGCGTCGCCTCGGAAGTGTGGTGAGTGGTCCCCATCCCGTCCCCCGCATCGAGAGGGGACGCCACCTGCGATCCCCGGATCGGGGATGATTAAGAGGGTCTGGAATCAGGCCGGATCAACAAGTTTCGTGCGTCGTAGGGACGTAGCGTGCAAAGACAGGAGAACGGCGGGATCGTGGCAGCAAAGATGCTGCCGATCAGCGCAGAGGCCGGCCAACGCGGAGCCGACAATACTGCTGCCGGAGGCGAGGGTGCCAGCAGCACCAGCCCGTGGGAGCACGAGAACCATCCAGCGGTGCTTCCGGGCTCATTTGAATTTGGCGGTGATTGCAGATCCAAAACCGCATGGGAGCTGGCAAAGCATCTTGCAGCCTGGTGAAAAGTGGGGTTCAACCAACATCGCTTGTTGCTTGCGAGGCGCGCCGTGACCGAGATTTCGACCGAGAATAACGACACTGATCATCTTGATCTGGTCGCGGATATCGTGGCCGCCTTCGTGGGGCACAACACCGTCGCGACGGCCGAGCTGCCAGCCCTGATCCAGAGTGTGCATGCCGCCCTGGGCAAGCTCGCCGCGCCTGCGGCGGAACCGATCGAAGAGCTGAAGCCGGCGGTTCCCGTCAAGCGGTCGGTGACGGCCGACTTCATCATCTGTCTCGAGGACGGCAGGAAGTTCAAGTCGCTGAAGCGCCACCTGCGCACCGCCTACGACCTGACCCCCGAGGCGTACCGCGAGAAATGGGGCTTGCCGCGAGACTATCCCATGGTTGCCCCGGGCTATGCCGCCGCCCGCTCGGAGCTGGCCAAGGCCTCCGGCCTCGGACAGATTCGAAAGAAGCCGGCGGCACCGGTCAAAAAGGCTCCGGGGCGGCGCAAGGTTCCTGCGGCCTGATCGTTGGCGGAAGACGTCAGACGGTCTCCCAGAACGAGCATGGATGTGCGGGGCTCAACACGAAAATTGCGCCAGGCGCGGTGTTCACCCGGCAGGCCAAAGCTGACTTGCAGAACCGATTCGCTCCAGCGAGCCGAACCGACGCCCTTACATGTCTGCGATGAGGGCAACTCGCCGATGTACCCCATCAGTTGGATCGAGTCGGCCATCGATCCGAAACAGTGTCGAGGGCGAGCTGCGGACGGCCACGCGGGGGCGGAGCGGGCCGCCCGCAGCTCTGGCCCCGCCTGTTCCGGTTGCGGCTGGAACGAGGCGAGGGTTCGTGTATGACTTGGACCGTCGTCGCGCGCGGGAGGCGCGCCGCGACCAACACCGATCCTCCCTCGCGTTGAGAGATGCGAAAGACCGGCTCTATTGCGCCGCCGCCTGTTTCGAACCGTTGTCGGTCCATTCGGGTGGCAGTCCGAGCTGGCCTCCGATCACGCCAGCAAGACCCGGATAGCGGCCGTAACGTTCACACGCGGCGTATTTCGGAGGAAGGCCCATGGCCGAATTGATCTTTTGCCAGGACGGAAGGTTGAGATCCGAATTGCCGAAAGGACTCTCGCCTTTCACCAGCAGGTAGCCGAAGTCTCCTCCGAACTCCTCGGCCAGATCATAGGCATCGCTGGCCTTCGACATCCTTGGCGAACTAAAGAGCGCGTTCGCTCCCTTGGCCCAGAGCATGGAAGCCTCCGGCTTGCCCGTGGGATCCACGGCCTCGGCCTCCATCGAGAGGCTGCCCAATCCGACCGGAAGGCGCGGCGTTGGGACAGGGACGCCCAAGTCGACGAAATTCATGCCGATCGAGGCAACCGCGGAAATGCCCGCTGCGACCTCATTGGTCTCCGTCGCCTGGGTGACCGAGGCTCGCACCGTCAGATCCGCAGGCTCATCCGCCGGAACCACCTCCAGGCGGTCGCTGAGGCTGACGCACAGCCCCCGATCGACGGCGTTCGCCACGAGGGCCCTCTGTTGGTCCGTGAGCGTGGGCGAGACCGACGGGGCGAATGTGGTCGGAACGATCTTGACCGTCCTGGCGGTCAGCACCCCCTGCTTCTTCACGTTGATGCGGGCTTTGGTGAACATGTCTTCGGCGGGTGTCATGGCCTCATAGGACGACAATCCGACACCTTGCACCAGAGGAGCGGAGGCGCAGCCGGACAGGACACCGAAGGCGGCCAACAGGCCCACGCACCGGGTTCCGCGCAGGGCTCCTGCGGGGAGCTTTTCCTGCCGGCGGACATCACCGCCCGTCTGCGGACTTGAAGCGGCGATGCTGCATCTGCGCTGGGAGCGCGCCACGTGCCGCGCAAGGGATCTGGCGGCTCCATGCGCGAGGGACGGTACCGAGATCGCCGCAGCCGCCAGGGCTGCTGTCGGCCCGTCTCCGGAAACCCTCCAGAAACAAGACGATAACCGGCCCGAAACACAGACGATTTCCAAGGAAGTATAGTAAAAGTAGACAAATCGATCGCGAGTGCGTCTCCGGTCATCAATGCTGACCGCAGGGCATTTATCTATCGTTCGCATTAAAACCCTCCCCCAGTTCGTCGCAGCACGAAGCAGCATCGGACCTAAATACGTGTAGGGGATCTTGTTGATTTAATTCTGGCATTAGATGTCAAGGAGTGTCCGTGCGAACGTTTTTGATGTCAAAAGATGTCTGGCGACATCTCCATGCGAACTTGACATACAATAGTCGCAGCTGCCCGCTACGGCGGCGCCACCTCGCCTTTGGAAAACACGGATCCTTCAAGACGGCCATGAGCACGCAAGGGCACCAGATCCTCATTGTCGATGACGATGAGGAAATCCGTCAGCTCCTCTCCCGCTATATGCGGGAGCAGGGCTTCCGCATCCAGCTCGCATCGAGCTGTGCGGAGGTTCACGAGCGCATCGCGACCAGCCGGATCGATCTCATCGTCCTTGACGTGATGCTGCCTGATGGGTCGGGGTTGGACCTGTGCCGGGACCTGCGGGCCGCGCGCTCCAGCATACCCATCATCCTTCTGACGGCGCTTCAGGAAGATGTCGATCGGATCATCGGCCTGGAGATCGGGGCTGATGACTATCTCGGCAAGCCCTTCAATCCGCGCGAGCTTGCCGCCCGCGTTCGCGCGGTCCTGCGCCGGGGTATGCATTCCTGGTCTGACGCCGATGCGAACGGCCTCTACCAGTTCGAGGATTTCGTCGTGGACCCGGCGACCCGCTCAGTGACGGATCCCGATGGCCAGGATGTTCCGTTGACCGGCGCCGAATTCGACCTCCTGATGATCTTTCTGGACCAGCCCGGCCGTGTTCTGTCCCGCGAGCAACTCCTCGATCTGACCCATCGGGGCGACGGCGACGTGCTGGACCGGTCCATCGACGTCCTGGTCAGCCGGCTGCGGCGCAAGCTGGCGAGCGGCGGGGCACTCCAGGTTTTCAAGGCCATTCGCAACGGCGGATACCAGTTCACCGCCAAGGTGGGCGCGCCGGACAAATAGGATGCAGACACTTCGCGCAAAATTCGCCTTGCTGCTGATCGTCTCGATCGTCTCCGTGATTGCGCTGATCACGCTCGCGATGATGTATGTCTTCACCACGCCCAAGAGCATCGAGGTCGACCTGATTGCCAAGCAGCTCGTGACGATGGAGCGGCTCGCGCGGCGAAATCCCGCAGCGGATGTTCTGGTACAGCACCCCCATCCTGGCGTGCCCGACACGAAGCAGACCGATTTGCTGCGCGCGGCCACTGAGCGACTGGGCGCAGCTCTCGACGTCGTCGTGACGTACAGGCCGGACTATGGCAGCCTTCGGACCGCATCGGTGCGCGTTGGGCCTCACAGCTGGCTCCTGGTGGAGATCGATCCGCCTTCCGATCCCGAGCTGTGGCTGTGGCTTGGCCTCATCACGGCAGGCGTCGGATCGGTCGCGGTATTCGCGGCCAACCGCATGATGAAGCCTTTGACGCTCCTTGAAAGCGCGGTGGAGTCCGTCAGCCCGGACGGCACTCTTCCAACGCTTGCGGAAAAGGGGCCGGCAGAGGTGCGCGCCACCGCGGCCGCGATCAATGCGCTTTCATCGCGCCTGAAACGCGCCATCGAGAGCCGGATGCGGCTCGTTGCGGCGGCGGGTCATGACCTGCGCACCCCGCTCACACGCATGAGGCTGCGCGCGGAGTTCGTCGCCGACGACAAGGAGCGCGCCTTGTGGCTCAAGGACATCGACGAGCTGCAGCGGATCGCTCATAGCGCCATCCAGCTGGTCCACGAAGAAACCACCAAGACGCCGGTCGAACCCATTCAATTGGATGAGTTGGTCAGAAACATCGCTGCGGAGTTGCGGGAGCAGAAATTCCAGATCGAGGTGGAAAGTACCTGCGAGGTCTATGTCAAAGCCGGCCTCCTGCCCCTGAGCCGCGCATTACGCAACCTGTTCATCAACGCAGCAACCCATGGCGGGCGCGGGTCAATAACCGTTTCGGGCGGCTCAACGGCGCGGATCACGATCAGCGACCAGGGGCCAGGCATCTCTGCGGAGGTGCTGGACCAGGTGTTCGAGCCATTCTTCCGTGCTGACAGGGCGCGCAACCAGAAAATTCCCGGCGCCGGGCTGGGCCTGACCATCTCCAGGGAGATCATCCGCAAGGTGGATGGGGATATTCGGATTGCCAATCGCCCGGAAGGTGGATTGGTTCAGGTGGTCGAGCTGCCCGCGATTGCTGCCAACACTCGAACCGTAGCCTGAGCAGGCGATTGCCTGTGCAGGTGAAAGGGTAGTGGCTCCCTCCGGACGGCCCGCACAGGGGGCGCCGCCCTCGGCGAGGGCGAGGTGGTGCATTGAGGGGGGAGGGGGCGAGCCGGGCGCCCTGTTTCTTGGGGGGGCAGAACGCCCGGCTCTTCATCCGCCCGAGAGTCAGGGCAGGGATGGACGAATACACCGTAGCACAGCTCTCCATCGTCGCCTGAAGGATTAATTTACCAGCGACGAAACCAATCCTCGGCCTCTTCGTTTGCCTCGCGGGGGGCAAGCGAATGGAACTGCCATTGGGCGCGAGCCTCGGGATTATCGCATTGGTGGTGGTCTGCATCCTGCTAATCATCTGGCTCATCTGGTAGGGGCGGCCTGCCGCAGCGGGCGCTGGCCCCGAGGCATCGCCCTCTCCCGCGTCCCGCTCTGCGTGGCCGACTTTCTCCTATGTCGGGCGCGTGCCTGCCTCTGCTCTATGCTCCGGTTTCGAGCTATCTTGAGCGCAGCGTTAAGACGGGAGAAGGCCGTGCAACGGAACGACGTAAACCCAGTGGCTGCGGTCGACACAGAGGCCGGGCCGCTGCCGGGTGTCACTATGTAAGTTTGCCACACCGCGCGCCAATCTTCACCGTAACCATGCCCACGCTCGACGGTGCCGAACACGTCCGCGAATTCCTTCTGGATGTGATCAAGGCCGGAGGCCATTTTCGCTAGCCGCCGACTGTTCCAATTTGCCGGCCCGATCTGAGGCGTTCCGCGTTCAAGACGTCGGCGCGGCTGGGTCGTTGTTGCCAAGCGTGGCTCCCGCGAGGGAGCGAGCTTGTGTTGCCTGTGGCGTCGTCGTGTCCACGACTTTCGTCGCACAGCCACAGTTGCCATTCCACAGATGGGTGGGCATGTTCCTTACGGTAAAGCGTTGCGGAAGCCAGAAGGCTGGATGGAATGGGTATGCGGCGGCTCATCGCTGGCGGGTATGTGCCGCTGATCGTGGCGGCGCTCGTCACGGTCATCATCGCCGCACAGGGCCTGACGCTGTGGCGTTCCTACCAAGCGACTTGGCAGTTGGCGTTGCGCTCGGCCGAAAACGCTCTGAACACGCTCTCGTCGAGCATCAGTCGAAACCTTAGCCTGCTCGACCTCTCTCTGCGGGGGGCGGAGGAGGCGGTGGCGACTTCGGGACTGAGTGATGTTTCTCCTGAACTCCGCCAGATGGTGTTGTTCGATCGGGCAGCCGGCGCGCAGTTCCTGGGATCCATGCTTGTGCTCAATCGAGAGGGTTCCATCGTCTACGATTCAGGCTCGGTGCCTCCGCGGGTCGGAAACTTCGCTGATCGTGATTATTTTACCGCGCAGGTCGACGGTCTACGCGGCACCTATGTGAGCGCCCCGTTCGAGAGCCGTTTGCGCGCAGGGGACCCAAGCATTGCTTTGAGCCGTAGGATTTCCGGACCCGGGGGCAGCTTCGATGGCGTGGTCATCGCGGCGCTGCGCATCGCGTTCTTCCAGTTGCTGCTGGACAATGTGAATCTCGGGCCCAAGAGCGTCATTGCCCTCACGCGCAACGATGGCACAGTCATTCTCCGGCATCCTTCGACGGACGGGAGGGGAAATACGGGCGTGAGCCTCGCTGCGTCGCCGGTCTTCCAGCGCATGGTGAGGAGGCCCGGCGAGCCTTTCTCAGACCGATCGGTCTTTGATGGCGTGAGCCGCTACTATCTGCACACGCAGATCGCAGGCTTCCCTCTTCAGACCACACAGCCACCAGCCCAGACCCAAAATCCCCATAGCACCGCGACGACCTCAACCGTCGCCCGCGTCGGACCGCGGTTTCCTCCCCTGGAGGCTTTCCGACGCCGGCCCGCGCGATCAGCCCCACCATCGTGATCGGGCCGGCATCCGAAACCCTTCACACGACCTCCCATCGCTCGCCGTTCGAGCTCGGCTGACGGAGAACGGACATTGCTGAATGCGTTGAGGGGTTGCTGCTGGATCTGGCTACCTTGGGGCAGTGGGATTCGGCTCCTCCTCCACAGGTTGTCCTGATACGTCGTCCGGGATTTCATGCAGAAAGTTCTGTCCCTTCTGGAGGCGCTTGCCGAGTGTTTCGACGAATCCCTCGTAGCGTTCTCGTCCCTTGATCTGCGCGGCGGCCTGGGCATCGCTCGGCAGCGGTGGGGTGATGGTCAACCAGAAGCGCACGAAGAGCGCCAGCGTATCGGCCGTGACCCGGAGGTCGCGTTCGATGCGGGCGGCCTGCCGGGAGAGCCGATCGAGGCGACGGGCAAAGGCCGCCTCGCGCTTGTCGGCGCCGTCGGGTGAGAGGAAGGAGGCGACGGCCGCCTCGACGATCGCTGAGCGGGACAGCTTCCGGCGCTCGGCGAGTTCGGAGATTTCCTTCAGCATCTGCGGCGGGAAATACACGTTCATCCGGTCACGCATGGCCATCCTCACAGATCGATGCCGTCATGGGGGTCAAGCGCCGCCTGCCGTGCGACGCCGCGCATCTGCTGCCGCAGGACACGGGCCTGCTGGGCGGTGTCGTCCGGCTCGTCGTCGAGGACGATCGCGAACTCGTCTACAGCTCCTGCCGGGGTTGTTTCCTTCGCTATGGCGACGTGGTCCGGGAGCTCCGGCTCTCGGCGCAGGCCACTGTTGGCGGTGTCCGCCTCGGCCCTGGCCAATTCGGCGACGAGCGCGGCGTCCGGCTTCTGTGGCACCAGTGTCGACCAGCCATCTTCCCGGCTGGTCCTGGTGGTTCGGGAGGGGTCGGGCGGCGACAGGACCCGCTCGGTGAAGCGACGGTCCTCGTAGTAGCGGGCCTTGCTCGCCTTGATCGGAGGCGTGCCGGCAACCATGACGATCTCATCGGCGGGGGGAAGCTGCATGACCTCCCCGGGGGTGAGGAGTGGCCGTGCGGTCTCCTGCCGCGATACCATCAGATGGCCTAGCCAGGGGCTGAGGCGGTGGCCAGCGTAGTTGCGCATGGCGCGCATCTCGGTGGCGGTGCCCAGGGAATCGGAGATGCGCTTCGCCGTCCGCTCGTCGTTGGCGGCGAAGCTCACCCGGACGTGGCAATTGTCCAGGATCGAGTTGTTGGCGCCATAGGCCTTCTCGATCTGGTTGAGCGACTGGGCGATCAGGAAGGCCTTGATCTTGTACCCGGCCATGAAGGCGAGGGCGCTCTCGAAGAAGTCGAGCCGCCCGAGGGCCGGGAACTCGTCGAGCATCATCAGCACGCGATGGCGTCGATCCCTGGCGTGGAGGTCCTCGGTGAGGCGACGGCCGATCTGGTTCAGCACGAGGCGGATCAGCGGCTTGGTCCGGCTGATGTCCGAAGGCGGCACGACGAGGAACAAGGAGACCGGCTGCTCGTCGGCGATGAGGTCGGCGATGCGCCAGTCGCAGCGCCGGGTGACCTGCGCCACCACGGGGTCCCTGTACAGACCCAGGAACGACATCGCCGTGCTGAGCACACCCGAGCGCTCGTTGTCGCTCTTGTTGAGCAGCTCCCGCGCGGTCGAGGCGACGACGGGATGCGGACCATTCTCCCCCAGATGGCGGGTCGTCATCATTGCCCGTAGGGTCGCCTCGATCGGGCGGCGCGGGTCGGACAGGAAGCTGGCGACGCCGGACAGCGTCTTGTCGTCCCCGGCATAGAGGACGTGCAGGATGGCGCCCACCAGCAGGGAGTGGCTGGTCTTCTCCCAATGGTTCCTCCGATCGAGCGAGCCTTCCGGGTCGACGAGGACGTCGGCCACGTTCTGGACGTCCCGCACCTCAAAGTCACCACGGCGGATTTCCAGGAGCGGGTTGTAGGGGGAGGACTCCGGATTTGTCGGGTCGAACAGGACCACCTTGCCGTGCCGGGCGCGGAAGCCGGCGGTCAGCTGCCAGTTCTCGCCCTTGATGTCATGCACGATGGCCGAGCCCGGCCAGGTCAGGAGCGTTGGCACCACGAGACCCACGCCCTTGCCGCTTCGGGTCGGGGCGAAGCACAGCACGTGCTCGGGGCCGTCATGCCGCAGATAGTCTCGTCCGAGCTTGCCCAGCACGACGCCATCCGGCCCGAGGAGGCCGGCGGCCTTGATGTCGAGCGGCTCCGCCCAGCGGGCCGATCCATAGGTCGAGACGGCCTTGGCTTCCCGGGCCCGCCAGACCGACATGGCGATGGCGACCGCGATGGCGATAAAGCCCCCTGAGGCCGCGATGACCGCGCCCCGATTGAAGATGTCGGGGGCATAGGCGTCGTAGGAGAACCACCAGGCGAAGAAGGCCGCGGGGAAATAGACCGGAACACCCGCGAGGTTGAACCAGGCCGGCCCGAGCTGGGCCTGGAAGCCGAGCCGCCACGCCACATATTGGGTCGCTGCCCAGGTGGTGACGAGCACGATCAGGAAGACGACGACGATCTGGCCCCAGAGGATCTTGGTGGCGGACATGGGCCCTCCCTTTGAGTTCGCGGGTGCCTAGAGGCCGAGGTCGCGCTTGCGGCCGAGGCTCCACTCGATGCCGCCGCCGTCCTTCGCGGTGCCGGTGACGTGCTGGCCGAGCTTCCTCTCGAGCTCGCGAGACCAAGGGACGAGCTGGAATCCAAGGCCGCTGTCGATCATGGCGTAGCGGCCAGAGGCCAAGGTCAGGCGCTGGCGGTAGATGCCGGCGACGTGCTCGCTTGCCCCGGCCTTCTGCATCGGCAACCCGGTCTCGGCGGAGAGCCTCGCCCCGACCGCATCGAGCTCGCGCCGGCGGAGCGTCGCGAGGAGATCGCGCTGGAGGATGATGTGCTGACCCTGGCGGCGGGCGAGGCCTTCCTCGACGAGATGCTCGGCTCGTGCCTGCATGGCGTCGCGCGCCTCGCGGCCGAAACCGCCCATGGCCATCGCCATCGGCGCGCGCTCCACGAGCCGATGATCGAGCCAGGTCGCCCCCTGTGCCGTGATCTGGCGCGTGAGATCGAAGTCGGAACGGGTGGCGAGCAGCAGGGTCGGCTGGGCGTCGTCGGCAGCGCCGAAGCGGCGGACCTCGACGATGCCGCCGAGGGGCGGGGCGTGCTCGAAGGCCGCGATCCCCCGGAAGCGGACATGGTGGGCGCGGCCATCGACACCGTCGATGACGGCATAGGCCTCGCCGGTCAGCTCGTTGTGCAGGCCTCGGTCGACCAGCCGGCCCAGAATGGGGGACGGGCTCGCCGCGCCATCGATCACATAATCGGCGACACCGCGCTCCAGGCCGTGCTCGGTGAAGGCGCGGTGCATGGTCTTGATGATGTCGCCGCGCATGCCGAGGTCGCGCAGCGCCCGCTCCGCCTCAAGCCGAACCATCCACTCGCCGGGCCCGGCGGGCGCGGCGAGGCCCATCTTCTCCAGATGTTGGAGCCGCCCGATCATCAGCCGGCGGATCTCAGGGTCGGAGGCGCCGGGGTTTTCGGGACGCAGGTCGATGTGGCCGGTGTCGTCCGCGGCAATGCGGATCTCGGCGTCGAGGCGGGTCCAGCGCTCGGCGGCGATCTCCTTCTCAAGCGCGTGGCGCACCTCATGCTCGGGCTTCGGGCCGAGCTCGATCTCGACCAGCTCCTGGGCGCGGGCGCGCAGCCCATGGCTGATATAGTCGCGGGAGATGACGAGATCGGCGCCGGTCTCGTCCACGCCGCGCACCAGCAGATGGACGTGGGGGTTGTCGGTGTTCCAGTGGTCGACGGCGACCCAGTCGAGTTTCGTCCCGAGATCGGCCTCCATCTGGTGGATGAGGTCGCGGGTGAAGGCCTTGATGTCGGTGAGGTCCGCCGCGTCCTCCGGGGAGACGATGAACCGGAAATGGTGTCGGTCATCCTTGCACCGCTCAGTGAAGGCGCGGTCGTCGGCACGGTCTGAGCCGGCATCGAACAGGATGCCCTTGTCTCCCTCCCGGCCGACCCCGTCCCGCTTCAGGTAGGAGAGGTGGGCCGAGAGCGGCGCCGAGCGGAACGCCTTGCCGGAATGCCGGGCGATGCGGGCCGCCACCACCACGCGCCGGCTTCCTGAGAACAGCCGGCTGCGGCTGAAGCCGAGGCGGCCGCGGCCGAAGGTGGAGCGCCCGGGCGTGCCGGCGCCCCCACGCCAGCCGGATGCGCCCGGCGCTCCGCCCCCCACATGGCCCGCCTTCTTCGCGGCGCGCAGCACCTGGTTGATGAAGCTCTTCGGGCGCGGCGCCCGGGTCGAGCGGATGCGGCCGGGCCGGATGCGGAGATCGCTGTCGCCCTCGCTCATATCGGCCCCCTCGTGGAGGCCAACCGCCGAGCCGTGCCGGAAACACCCTTGAAATCACTACTGAAAATGAAGGGCGTGGCACGCGCCCCGACCGACCGGCACGCCGGAACCCAAGCCATGTCAATGGCTTGCGGTTCGGCCGGCGAGCCGCTTTTATCTTGCCCTAGTGCTATCGTGAGTAAGCGTCCGGCCCCTGCACAGTATTGGCGTGGTGCAAAATCGGGGCATGTCGGGTTCCTTCGTAGCATGGAGGATCTCCGATGAATTTGAGACATTTCGAGAACACGGCGCGTCAGTCCTGGTGGCGGGTTCACGTTGAGGCGTGGCGGGAGAGCGGTCTCGACCGCACGAACTATTGCCGCCAGCACGGGCTCTGGAAGTGCACATTCGATCGCTGGCTGAACTATCTGGCAGGCCAGGACGCGGCACGTAAGCATGCGGAATATCAAGCGGAACTGCGCCGGGAAAAGCGCCGTGAGGCGCAGGAGAAGCGCCAAAGAAAGCGCGCCCGGCTGCGGTTCAGCGTGAGCACGGACGCGCGCAACCGCGCCCTGCAGGCGTTCTGGGCGATGCATGTCGAGGCGATGAACTGGAGCGGCATGGGCGTGCGCGAGTACGCCGCCGCGCTGCAGCTGTCGCCCACATCGCTGTGCAAATGGCGTGACCGGCTGGACGAGGTCGAGGACACGATCGACTGGCGGGCGCATCTTCATCCCTCCGCCCGGCCGGTGGCTGGCACTAGTGCCAGAAAAATGCTCCCCGAAAGCCCGTTGACGGCGCCGACGAATAGCGATCCGGAACCCGTTCCGCAGCCGGTCCGGCGCTTCTTCAGCGACGGGCAGAAGCGCACTATTGCGCTCGAGAGCGACCAGCCTGGCGTCAGCGTATCGAGCGTGGCGCGCAAGCACGGCATCGTCACCGGGCTGCTGTTCCGCTGGCGGGTGCAGTTCGGCGTGGCGCAGAAGAAGCGCGCGAAGCTGGCGCCCGTCGCGCTGACCGACGGCACGCCGGCCGCTCGCCTGCTGCAGGATTTATTGCAGCCGCCCGACGGCATGATGGTGGTTGATCTCACTGACGGGCGGCGCGTCTTCGCCCCGATCGGCAGCGATCCGGCTGTGGTCCGAACGCAGGCCGGCTGTGGGGAGATCGCGCCATGATGATCGTTCCCGCTGGCGTGAAGGTGCATCTGGCGCTGGGCTACACCGACATGCGCAAGGGGATGGATGGGCTCGCCATGCTGGTACAGCAGACGCTGAAGCAGGACCCCTTCTCGGGCCATCTGTTCGCCTTCCGCGGCCGCAAGGCGACGATGCTCAAGATCCTGTTCTGGGACGGCAACGGACTGTGCCTGTTCACCAAGCGGATCGACCAGGGCGCCTTCGCGTGGCCGGTGATGACGGGTTATGACGGCTCGATCACGCTTACCCCGGCCCAGCTCGCCATGCTGATCGAGGGCATCGACTGGCGCGCGCCCGAGCGCGTCTGGAAGCCCGCTCTGGCGGGATGAAATGCCTCCGAAACGTAGCCGCTGCAACGCTTTGATGCTTGGGTGACAGACCGTTTTGCAGTAGAATCGGACATGCGGCTCGATCTGGAAAACCTGCCTTCCGACATCAGCCTCCTGCACCAACTGGTGCGCGAGATGGCGGGCGTCGTCGAGAGCCGCGACGGCGAGATCGAGCGCCTCCAGTCGATCATCAAGAAGCTGCAGCGGGCGCAGTTCGGCCGTCACTCCGAGCGTCTCGATCCCGACCAGCTGGCACTCGCTCTGGAGGATCTCGACGCGGATATTGCGCGCATCCGCGAGAGCCGCCCGGCGGCTGCGAAGCTGCCGTCGGAACGCACGCCTCATCGCAAGCCGCTGCCCGATCATCTGCCCCGCGAGGACGTTCGTCTCGACATCGAGGATGCGGTTTGCGCGTGCTGCGGCGGCGGGCTTCATGCCATCGGCGAAAGCCAATCCGAGATGCTCGACTGGGTACCGGCGCAGCTTCGGGTGATCCGCATCACCCGGCCGAAATATGCCTGTCGAGTGTGCGAGACAGTGGTGCAGGCGCCGGCCCCCGAGCGTCTGATCGCCGGCGGTCCGGCAACGCCGGCGCTGATCGCGCAGGTCCTCGTCAGCAAATATTGCGATCACACGCCGCTGTATCGGCAGTCGCAGATCTTCGCTCGCCACGGCGTCGATCTGGCGCGTTCCACGCTGGCCGGTTGGGTCGGTGGCGCCTGCTGGTGGCTTGAAGCCTTGCAGGAGCGATTGTGCCGGAACGTGTTCGCTTCCGATCATCTGTTCGCCGATGACACGCCGGTTCCGGTGCTCGATCCCGGTCGTGGACGCACCAAGACTGGAAGGCTCTGGGTCTACGCCCGCGAGCAGCGCGGCTGGTCGGGACCCGAGCCGCCGGCAGCGGTCTACCTGTTCGCGCCGGACCGCCGCGCTGAGCGTCCGGCGGTGCATCTCCAGCACTTCTCCGGTGTGCTGCACGTCGATGGCTATGCCGGCTTTGAGCCGCTGGCCCGCAACGGCGATGTCGTTCTCGCCGCCTGCTGGGCGCACGCCCGCCGCAAGTTTTATGACGTCGCCCAGGCAACCGGATCGCCGGTAGCCACCGAGGCGCTGCGCCGGATCGGCGAACTCTATGCCGTCGAGGCGCAGTGCCGCGGGCAGTCGCCGGCCCATCGGCTTGCGGCGCGTCGGCAGCACTCCCGCCCGCTCGTCGCTGAGTTGTGCGCCTGGCTGGAAGCCCAGTTCGCGCAGGTCTCCGGACGCAGCACGCTCGCCGAGGCGATCCGCTATGCGCTCTCCCGCTGGGAGGCCCTGACCCGGTTTCTGCACGACGGCCGCATCGAACTCGACACCAATCCGGTCGAGCGCGCGATCCGTCCCGTCGCCCTCGGGCGCAAGAACCATCTCTTCGCCGGCAGCGACGGTGGAGGCCATCGCTGGGCCGTCATCTGCTCGCTGATCGAGACCGCCAAGCTCAATGACGTCGAGCCGTACGCCTATATCGCCGACGTTCTCCAGCGCATGGTCGACGGTCATCCCGTCAACCGGCTCGATGAACTCCTGCCCTGGACGTGGAAAGCGGGAAATCCCGTCAATAGCTGACATCAGTGCAGCCCCCGGACGGATACTATCGTGACTATTCGCCATCCCCACCTTCCCGCCGATCCTGTCCGGGAGCGCGCCTGAGGCCACCTGAGTGCGAACGCATTCATCGTGGTCCTGCTGCCGGGGGGCTGCAAGTGGGCGCGCGTCGGGACGCAACTGCAGCTTCCGCCGGCAGGAGGAATGTCTGCTGCCGGGTGCACAGGATGGGGATCGCGGGAGACGGGATGGGCGTGCCGGATCACGGCCGTTCTCCCGCAGCCGAGAGCGCAATGAAAAGACCCGTGGGCTGCGGCGCGAGCGCAGTCGAGGCGCCCGGCGCCTGTGCGTTCGGGCCAATGGCAGCCTGTCCAGCAGGTGTCGCCCCATCGACGGCTAGGGTGCGCTCCTGCTGCGACACGAACAGCGGCGAGCGACGCCAGGATTGCGGATCAGCGGTGGGCGTCAGCGCCGGTGTTGACAGCTCACCTCCGCCGAAGACGGGTGCGAGCCTGGCGACATAGGAGCGGGTCTCGGCGGGCAACGGGCGGCCGGCAAGATACGCCTCGTAGCGCGCTGGCCCCGCATGGTAGGCGGCGAGCAGGCCCGGCACTCCGTAACGGTCGAACAGCTCACGCAGATAGGCCGCGCCGGCGAGGATGTTGTCGCGCGTATCGAAGGGGTCTTCCCCGAGACGGTGGCGCAGGCGCAGGTCCGCCCAGGTGTCGGGCCTGATCTGCATCAGCCCCATCGTGCCTCTCGGCGAGACGGCGGTCGCATCCACGGCGCTCTCGGCCCGCATGACGGCCCGGATCCAGGCCGCCGGAATGCCGAAGCGTTGTGCAGCCTCGGCAATCGGAGCGTCGAAGGGATCGCTCACCTCCAGCCGACCGACGGGCGCGTCCTGCGCGCGCAAGCCGACCGGTGCGGTCGTGGTGGCGAGCAGGCCGGAAAGGAGAAGGAGGCTCAGGCGGCGGGCGGCGGAGGACCGCTCGGCGAGGGGCTGCCGGTGCGGGACAGTCATGGTTCAGTCCCGCTCGCCGCGCTTTGACGGACGGGTCCAGTGCAGGCCCCATGCGGTTCGGTCGATGAGGGACTGGAACAGGTGGGCGCGGATGGGCTGGAGGAAAACGGGATCGTCGATTACCAGGGAGACGTAGTCCCCGGCCTTTTCCCCGATGCGCTTCCAGCCCGCGCCGATCTCCGGCCCGTCGTCGTCCAGGAGATGAATGCGATAGTCCGGTGCATGCTCGGCGTCGGATTGCTCGGCCGGCACGAGGACGATCTCCGCGTCGATGGAGAGGGTGCGGATGCGTCCGGCATAGCCGTTGCGGGTGCGGCTGAACTGGCCGATGAGGGACATGGGGGGCTCCTTCGATGTGCGGTGGGAAGGGGTCGCAGGCCGCGTCACCGTGTCGGCGCGCGCCAGACGAAATGGCCGTCGCCTTCTTCGTCGGTGTAGAGCGGCATGGCCTTGCCGATGACGGCGCGCGCGGGAAGTGGGCCGAAGTAACGGCCGTCGAGGCTGTCGGCGGACTGCCAGTTCATGAGGAAGAGGTCGCCACGCTCGACGATGTGGCAGCCGCTCCAGGTCGGCAGATCGCGGCCCTGGCGATCCCGGTCGAGCGCGCGGCCCATGGCGATCCCGTCGACGGTGATCTCGCCGCGCAGCCGGCAGACACGTTGTCCTGGCAGAGCGGCGACGCGCTTCATCAGGGGGATGCCCTCGGCCAGATAGCCGCGCGCGGCGAGGAAGCGAGCGAGCCGGTCCGGCGCCGCGACGGCGACGAGGTCGGTGACCTCCAAAGCGTTCGCGGACACGATGGTGTAGAGGCCCAGAGGCGCGCTAGGTGAGGCGTTCCAGACCAGCTTCAGCGAGGTCGGAACGAACGCCGCGACGGCGACGCCCATGGTCGCGACATACGTCACCATCACATAGCCGAAGCGCGTCATGGCTGCGCCCTCCGGCGCAGCAGGAAGGCGTGGTGCTGCGCGATGGTGTAGGCACGCGGCGCCTGCCCGGCGATCAGCCGGTTGTGGACGTGCCGCCAGTGATCGGGGGAGACGTCGGCCGGATTGATGTCGCTCGCCTCGATGGCGTCGATCCCCTGCAGGACCCGCTCGACCCTCGGCCACCCGTCGATCCTGAGCAGGATGTCGCCGCCGGGCCGGACGAAAGGCACGGTCTGGCACGGCGCGCCGGTGCCGACCGCACGAACGATGTCGATGCGCGAGAGGATGGTGCCGAAATCGTTCGCAGCCCAGCGGACGAAGGCGAAGACCGAGCCGGCGGGAAAGCCGAGGACGCGCCGGTGACGGTCGATGATCTTTTCCGAGGTGTGGTGACCGAAGCGGATCCAGGTCTCGATCCGTCGTTCGAGCCAGGTCAGCTCGACGAATGTGCTTGCTGGCGCGGGGGCGTCATTCGACAGGCGGCCACCACGCCCGCGGGAAGCGCCGGTGCTGGTCATGGAGCATCCCCCTCGGTTGCGGACGGGAATTGGCGTGCGAGGAGATCGCGCAGCATGTCGGCGACGGTGACGCCGCGCCGGAAGGCGGCGACCTTGATGCGCCCGCGCAGTTCGGGCGTGATGTCGATGGTCAGCCGCGCCGTGTAGGCGTTGGCGGCCTCCGAACGCGCCGGCGGCGTGTCGACGGCCTTGATCCAGCGCTCCGGGTCGTTCGGCCGGGCGACGAAGCCGCGCCGGCTCATGCCGCGATCCTCCCGATGCGCAGGCGGTCGATCTCGGCGGCCAACGCTGCGATCTCACGCGCGGCCGGGCTCGTCTCGTCGATCTCGAAGGCCAGCCGGCCGGTCTGCGCGGCATCGGCGAAGACGACACGCTGGCCGACGGTGGTGGCGAGCACCGGCGGATCGTGATCGGCCAGGGTGTCGGCGGTCTCGCGGGCGATGATGGTGCGGGTGGCGCACCGATTCAGGATGAAGCGTGCGGCGAGCTGCGGTCGGTAGATGCGCGCTTCCCGCAGCAGGGCGAGCATCTCGGCCGAGGCCCAGCCGTCGAAGGGTGATGGCTGGACCGGCAGCAGCACCAGGTCGGTCGCCAGCAACGCGGAGCGCATGAGGCTGGCGATGCGGGGTGGTCCGTCGATGACGACATGGTCGGCATCGCGGGCGATTTCCGGGGCCTCCCGGTGCAACGTGTCGCGCGCAAGGCCCACGACGCCGAACAGACGCGGCAGCCCCTCACGGGCGCGCTGCTGCGACCAGTCGAGGGCCGAGCCCTGGGGATCGGCATCGATCAGGGTGACGCGCTTGCCCTGGCGCGCCCACGTGCCGGCGAGGTGTAGGGCCAGCGTGGTCTTGCCGACGCCGCCTTTTTGGTTGGCCAGCGCGATGATCATCGCGGGCCTCCCCGACGAGGGTCGAGGGGCAGTTGCGCAGGGCCGCAAGTATCGCGAGTCGTAAAGCCGTCTTTACGGAAATCCGTAGTGGGGCTATCTTTTATCGTCAGAGATCGCGGGGTGCTTCCAGGATCCGTTGCGATGTTATCCACATCGCCTGCGCGCATCTTAAAGTTAGAGTCTACGTTAGCCGGGGTACTGACCAGTGCCCCTTCGCCAGCGGTCTGGCGGTGGCGATGATGCCCTCCTGCGATCCAGGACTGCGGGGCGTGGTGCTCCGTCCGGATCGGCGACGGAGGCGG
>NZ_JBAFVS010000040.1:0-26169 GCF_043194565.1 Xanthobacter autotrophicus ATCC 700552
TGGCTGGCAGATCATGAACGCCGTGCTGCTGCCCTGGCTCGCCCTCGCGGTCCTCGCCCTCGTCTGGCTCGGCTGGCGCGAGCGGCGGGGCTAGGTTGCGGTGCCGCCATCTGCGCACCACCTACGACCTGATCATGGAGGCGTATCACGAGAAATGGGGTTGCCGCGAGACCATCCAATGGTGGCCCCGGACCATGCCGCCGCCCGCTCGAAGCTGGCGAAGGCCTCGGGTCTCGGGCGGGTTCACAAGAGGGCGGCCACACCGGCAAAGAAGTCCAGGAAGACGAAAGGCTCCTTCAGCCTGATCGCAATAGACTTCTAGCAACCTCCCAGCCGCCGATTTCGGCACCGGGTGTAACATGCAGCTCTGCCAAGAACGATGTTCGTTGGACAGAAGACATTCCATGAGCACCTCGTCGGCGTTTGTTCTAGGCTTCGTGGACAAGGGGTATCCAAAGCTTGATTGAGGCTAGTGCTACGAAGCCAGGGCTGTTCAACGCTGAGGGTCACGACGTCCGGCTGATGTCGCCAGAATATGTTCGCCCTTACGTAAAAGCGCAAAAGAACGATGATCGGGATGCCGAGGCGATTGCGGAAGCCGCGACTCGACCCACGATGCGCTTTGTTGACCTGAAGAGCGACGAGCAGCTCGATATGCAAAGTCTGCATCGGGCCCGGGATCGTCTCGTCGGTGAGCGTACGACGCTCATCAACCAGCTCCGCGCGGCCCTTCTCGAACGGGGAATCGTGATTGCCAAGGGGCGCAGCAAGCTCGAACGCCAGCTCGACCAACTTCTCGCCGGCGAGATCGCGATCAGCGGCCGGATCAGGATACTGATGGAGGATATGCGGAACGAATGGCGCGCCCTTGACGAACGGATCGGGGCCTTCGATGCGGAGTTTGCGAACCTCGCCCGCACGGATGCATCAATGAGGCTGCTGTCGACGATCCCTGGGATCGGCCCATTGAACGCGACCGCCTTCGTTGCTTCGGTCGGAAAGGCCGAGACATTCAACCGTGGGCGCGACCTTGCAGCCTGGCTCGGCCTCGTTCCTCGACAGATGACAACCGGGGGCAAGCCGCGGCTTCTGGGGATCACCAAACGCGGCAACGGCTATCTCAGGCGGATGCTGATCCACGGAGCGCGAGCAGCCCTACCGTCCTTGGCGAAGGGGAAGACGCTGATGGGCGAGTGGCTGCGCGGATTGCTGTCGCGAGCGCACATGAACACGGCCGTTGTGGCACTGGCGGCTAAGATGGCCAGGATCATCTGGGCGGTGTTGAGAAGCGGGCGACCCTTCGATCTGAAGGCTTCGCCGTCGATAGGATGATCGAGTTCGGCCGGAAGGAAACCCTTCTGGCTGGCGTTGTCTGTGAGTGGACTGAAAAGATGGCCTGACAGTTGAACGGTGTGCCGAAATCCTGACCAAAAAAATGGCGTCTGACGCCGTGAAGTTTATGAGGATCGGTGCGCGCGTAAGCTCCATCTTGGCCGGGGACGATCATCAGGCCCCGAGACCGGATACGTTGGCGCAGACTGAAAAGCCGGAAAGAAATCCCTTGCAGTCGGGGCGAACCATACGTTTTTTGGGCGTGCATGGCATCAAGGGTGAACAGGCGCCCGGTCAGGCCAAGGGTGGCGATCAAATCCTGGGCGGCGGGGATTTCGTTGCTCTTATCGTCGATCGCCAGGTGGCCGAGGGGATGTCCCGGTCGATGTTGAAAAAGGGATGGCGGCGTTGCTCGCCTTGAGCCGGTAGGCTCGGGGTGTCGAATCCTCGAAGTAAAGCAACGCCATGAAGAACCCTACCACATCGGCGGCGGTGACGCCGTCTGCCCTCGTCGAGGAAGCTGTGGACGAGGTCCGTGCCAGCTTCGAACGCCTTTGCCTGACGGCCGGGCTGCCATGCGGCCCCGTCCGCGAAGATCTTCTGCGGTGCGGCCTCGAGACGATCGATGACCGGTCCCGCCAGATTGCGCCCGCGCATTCGGCCGGGGCGGCAGCCCCTTCAGCGCGGCGATCTCGTCCTTGAGATCCCGGTTCTCTGCCTTCGCCGACGCAAGCTCTGTCTTCAGGCCGGCATTCTCGTCACGAAGGCTCCGAACCTCGGAAAGAAGCTCCACGACAAGATCGCGAAGCGCCCCAACCGGCCGGTCCCTGACCGAATCACCGTCTCGTTCCGACATGGGAATCGTGAATCACGATCCCCACTTCCTGAAAAGCCCCTTCGCCCCGGAATTTGCTCCAGTTACGTCCGACGGCGGCTATGGCGTTCTCCCCTCGGACGAATTCGACGGCGATCCTGCCTCGGTCATTTTCGATTATGACCCGTTCGAGATTATGGAGAGCTGACGTCCTCTGACTCTCGCTGCCAGAATATGTGCCGGGCATTCACTCGGCGCACGTTCCTTTGACCTGCACATAATGCTGGGCTCCAGCTCGATCTCCCAACAAACGGAGATCAGAGTATGCCCACACCTTTCCGGCTTCAGTTGCGCACAGCCGATCCAGACAATCTCCTTGCGCCCTTCCTTCCGAGCTGCAGTGAGTATTTCAAGGGGGCTCGATACAAGTCGAACGGGCGCCGCGACTTGGCGAGCATCGTCCACTTCGGGCAGTGGCTTCGAGCCGAGGGCTACGCGGTCCCGAGCATTGGCGAAGCTGTGATTGTCCGCTTCCTGTCCTGCCATTTGCCTCGTTGTGACTGCCAGCGCCCGGTGCCGCGCGGCCTGAACGAGAACAGAGCGGCGCTCGGCCATCTGGTTCGCCTGCTGCGCACTCAGGGCATCATAGCCCGTCCGACCGGCGATGAGATCACGCGAGAGCTTGCGCATTTCGACACGAAGATGACGGAGGTCTGGGGACTCTCCGCGGGAACACGCGATCATCGCATCAGGATCATCCGGCGCTTGCTGAAGGCGCAGTTCGGTTCCCGTCCGATCGAAGTCGCAATGCTCACCCCCGCCGCGATCCGCCGCTTCGTCCTGGGCGACGCCGATTGGAGTGCGAGCACGATCCGCGTCATGGGCGGCGCCGTCCGGTGCTACTTTCGGTATCGCGAGCTGCTGGGTGACGACGTTGCCCATCTGCTACGGGCCGTACCGCGCCCGGCATATTGGCGAGATGCCATGCTGCCGATGGGGCTATCGCCTGATGAGTTGGAGCAGCTCTTCGGAGCGTTCGAGGCCCCCTGTCCGTCTCGCCGCCGCGGCTATGCCATCGTCCGCTGTTTGACGGATCTGGGCCTGAGAAGCAGTGAGGTCGTCAAGTTGAGCCTCGACGACATCGACTGGCAGGCCGGAACGGTCAGGATCGCTGCCGGTAAGGCGAGACGCGCCGACGTGCTGCCGCTGCCGACCGCAACCGGAGCCGCCATAGCAGATTACCTCGTACACGAGCGCACGAAGACCAGATGTCGCGCGGTCTTCGTGCGCCATGTCGCCCCTCTCGGAGAGCCGGTCGGCCGGCGTGTCGTTCAGAAAGCCCTTCACGCCGCTTATCGGCGGCTCGGCTGGGATCGCACCCGCGTCCACATTTTGCGGCACACGTTAGCGAGCCGGTTGATAAACGCCGGGACGCCGATGAAGCAGATCGCTGACGTGTTGCGCCATCGCAGCATCATAACCTCGGCCACATATACGCGCGTCGATGTCACACGCCTCTCGGCGGTGGCGCTCCCTTGGCCGGGGGACGTGGCATGAGCGGCTCGCCCACCATGCTGGCGTCGGCGGAAGCCTACCTCGCCGAGCGCCGTTCCCTCGGTTTCAAGTTGGACCGATCGGGCAGCCTGACGTTGGCCTTTGCGCGCTTCACCGACGCGATGGGCCATACTGGGCCGTTGACCGTCGCCGTCGTGCTGCGGTGGGCGCGGGAGGAGGCACAGCATCCGGACCCCTTCACCTGGGCGGGGCGGATCAATGTGCTGCGGCCATTCGCGCGTTTTCTGGCCGACCGCGATCCCGTCACCGCGTTTCCGGAAGGATCACCCTTCGGCCGCTCACACCGCAGGATCGCCCCGCACATCTACACGCCGACGGAGGTCGAAGCACTGATCGCCGCCGCAGGGCGGCTGTCGCGAGCAGGCGGCCTGACACCGGCGACTTTTACGACGCTGTTCGGCTTATTGGCGAGCACGGGAATGCGGATCTCCGAAGCGCTGCGCCTGTGCTGTGGCGACATCGACAACGAGCAGGAACAGATCACCGTCCGCCACTCGAAGTTCCAGCGAACCCGGCTTGTTCCCCTGAATTCAACCACGGCAAAGGCTCTGCGTGCCTATTTTCGCATACGGGCCAGATACGGCCCGACCGATACAGTCGCGCCACTTTTCCTGTCCGAGAAGACCGGCGGTGCGCTTCGTTATCACAGCGTCAGGAGTATCTTCGGCGGGATCTCGGCCGAGCTTGGCATCGCCGCTCGCGGCGGCCATCGGGCAATACGGATCCATGATCTGCGTCACACCTTCATCTGCCGCCGTCTGATGCTGTGGCAGGAGAATGGCGACAACCTCGGCAACGCCATGATGGCGCTCTCGACCTATGTGGGGCACGTCAACGTCGGCGACACCTACTGGTATCTGCAGGCAGTGCCGGAACTGATGACAATCGCGGGCGATCGCTTCGAGGCGTTCGGCGCAAAAGTCGGCGAGGTCCATCATGGCTGATCCACACCTGCACCCATCGTTTCCGGCGCTGCTGCAGCACTTCTTCGTCGACTATCTGCGGCAACAACGTGCTGTCAGCCCGTGTACAGTTTCGACCTATCGCGACACGTTCCGGCTGCTGCTCGCTTTCGCACAGAAGACGACCGGCAAAATGCCGACGGACCTCAAGCTCAGCGACCTCAATGCGGCGCTGATCCTCGGATTCCTCGATCATCTCGAGCGGGATCGTGGCAACAGTGTACGAAGCCGCAACGCCTGCCTATCGGCGATCCGCTCATTTCTGAAGTATGCAGCGCATCAGGATCTGACGGCGCTGGCCACCATCGAACATAGCTTGGCTATCCCACAAAAACGTCACGATAAGGCTGTGCTCGGATTCTTAACCAGGCCGGAGATGGAGGCGATCATCGCGGCCCCGGACCGGCAGAGTTGGGCCGGGCGACGCGACCAGGTGCTATTCGCCGTTCTCTACAATACGGGCGCGCGGGTGTCGGAGGTCATCAACCTACGGGTTGGTGATGTCGTTCTCGATGTGTCGCCGGTGGCGCATCTCAAAGGAAAAGGGAGGAAGCGGCGCAGCGTTCCGCTCTGGAAAGCGACGGCTGCCATTGTCCGACCCTGGGTTCGCCAGCTCGCCAGGGCGGGTGGGACCGACTACCTGTTCCCGAACAGCGCGGGCGGTAAGTTGTCGCGTTCCAGCGTGACCCAGCGCCTTGCTCTGGCGGTTGAGGCAGCCACCCAACACCATCCGCAACTCGCCGAGCGCGCGATCTCACCCCACACCGTCGGGCACACGACGGCCATGCACCTCCTTCAGGCCGGCGTCGATATCACCGTGATCGCGCTCTGGCTTGGGCACGAGAGCCCGACCACCACGCACGGATATCTGGAGGCCGATCTCTCGATGAAGGAAGAAGCGCTCAGTCGACTACAGCCGTTGAATGGCGTTCAAGCCCGCTACCCACCGCCCGATCGGCTCATGGCATTCCTGCAGAGTATTTGATTATGCGCAGTCCCGGCCGGATATCCCGGCCGGGAGACCGGCAGTTCAGTTCGAGCTCTCCATAATCTCGAACGGGTCATAATCGTGGACGACGACCACGTCGGCATCGTCGAGTTCGTTGCTCGGCATCACGCCGAACTCTCCATCGACCTCAAACAGCGTGACCGGGACCATCAGGGTGCGGGCGAGCTGGAACGCGTGGGACTGTGCGAGGGAAAGATCGTGCGACATCTGAGGGCTCCATCTTGGAGCGAGGCCGATCCCCGCTCGATGGCGTCCGCCAGTGTCCTCAACCGGCCGCGATCACCGCGCAGGCGAAGCCGTAGTCGGCGGCATGCTCCGCATAGCCGACCCCTTGAGGGTTGATCGTGGAAGGCCGGGCGGAGGACCAGGAAAGCCATCCAAGGAGAGCGGGGTCGGGCTTGCCCCAGAGATGGTCCGGACCCTCTTGCACGCTCTTTTCCCGGACGCCGAACCACACTGCCGCGCCTGAACAGATCGGGTCCCGAGCAGCGCCTCAGGTCGAATGGACGGCTTCAGCGCCGAAGCGACGTCGGCGCAGCCGCCCGTTCAATCGCTATGGTCGCGCGAATCCCCTGCGCGGCGCATCTCATTGTCGACGATCGCCTGGACCACCGCGAGATCCATCTGCGCATGCGGCGAGATCCTCGCCACTTCGGCCGCCACCTTGGCCCAGTGGATGAACTCGCCGGCTTGCCCGGACGCGCGGGAACGAGCCGCCAGGCGCTGCGCCTCGTAATAGGCGCTCGGTTCATCGTGATCGATGAGGCGGCGGGCGTCCGCCTGCCACCTCCGGCGAATTTGCCTACGGTTCTCCATCCACCGTCGCAGTGCAGCCAGCATGACGTTCTGCCCCCGGCAGCATTTTCTCGTTTCGCGTCAGAAGGGATGGAAGCCTTTGGGATGAAGACGGCTTGCTGGCTTCAGCGCAGCCAACAGCCCGGCCCGCAGGGCGACGCCCTTCCCTTCTCGCCTCAGAACAACCGGGGATCGAGCGAGAAGGGCACCTCGCCGATGATGCGAACTTCGGCCGCAGCCGGATGGCGGTGGTTGATCAGCACGTTCAGGTCGGGAGAGCCGACGATCGGTACGATCGCCGAGGGAACGCGCAGCAGCAAGGAGGCGCGCGCCTCATGCCAGGTATCGCCCCTCTCTTGGCTCCAGGCCTCGTGCCGCCGCCAATCGGACGGGAGACCTTCCAACGGCAAGTCCTCGATCTCGACAGTGTCGGAAATCTCATAGGTGACCATGGCCAGCTCCGGCAGGAGCGCGGGATCCTCCACATGGACCAGCTTTTCGAGGACGCAGAGCGCGGGCGATGTCGCGCAATAGGTGACGGCATGCCCCACGGTGTTCCAGCGGCCGTCGAAATGCAGGCCATAGCCGCCGTCCAGCGCCTGCGCATGCTGCCGGCCCGACAGGCGCCAGAGCCGCATCAGGCGGCCGCGCCCCAGGCGATCTTGCCGAGGATGGTCTCGATCACGCGCGCGCCGGCCTCGGTCTGCGCCACGACGAGCGGCGTCTCGCCGCCGAGCTCGGTGAGCGGGCGGCGCAGCCAACGGTTGGCCTTCTCCTGATCACCAAAGGTCTGCTCGGCCAGGGACTGCACGCGCAGGAGGCGCACGGCCCGGTCCGATTCATCGACCGTCAGCGGCTGCTGCTTGTCGGCGCGATGGCGGCGGGTGCGCTGCGGGATCACGAATCTCTCGATCTCCTGCTCGCTCATGCCCGCCTGGCTGAGCCCACGAAGAGCCGACAGGGGAAGCCTGTTGCGGACGGCGAGAGCCAGGTCGGCCTGCGAGCGCACGACCGTGCCGAGCACGCTCTGGCCTCCCAGCTTGCGGGCAACCTCCACGACTATGGCAATCGACATGAGAGCCTCCTTGCAGTCAACGGCAACATGCCTTAGACATAGGCGGCATGTTGCCGGAGAGCAAGGGGGCGAGCGTGTCGACAGTGACGATCCGCACTGTCCCGGAAACGCGGCCATCCTGGCCGCAAAAGCCGTCTTCCAGGTCGCGCATGGCCGTTTCGATCGTCATGGCTTTCTCGACCATGGCTCGGCCGACTTCCGTCGGTTCGTAGCCGTCGGGCCTGCGCTCGAACAGCCGAGTCTCCAGCGCCCCCTCGAGCGTTTCGATCCGGCGCGCCACCGTTGAGGGGCTCGCCTTCAGTTCCCGCGCCGCGCCGGTCAATCCTCCATGGCGCATGACGGCGAGAAAATAGCGAACATCGTTCCAGTTCATATTTCCATTTTTCGAAAGCCGGTTGCCAAAGATCGGCGTCGCTCCCTCGGAGCGAAAGTTTTATCTGTCGGAAGGCTGATAGAACGAGGCGTGGGGAGCGGCATGGCGCAACATCCCTCAAGGGGGTGTGCATCTTCATGAAAGGCTTATCCCTGACCGTCCGGGACCCCAAGATGTGGTGACGCTGCGCGAGGCTCGTGACAGAACATAACGCGAACATAATGGCTTCGGAGTGCCCCGCGATGACCGACTTTCCCCGCTCGCTGCTGGAGTTCCAGCGGCGCTTTCCCGATGAGGCGCCCTGCGCCGGCGACCTGCGGCAGCTGCGCTGGCCGAACGGCTTCGTGTGCCCGGCCTGCGGCGGCACCCGGAGCTGGGCGCTGGCGACCAAGGCCCACACCCACGAGTGCGCCGACTGCCACAAGCAGACCTCGGTGACGGCCGGCACCGTGATGCACGGCTCCAAGCTGCCGCTCACCGTCTGGTTCTGGGCGGCCTACCTGATGGCCACGCACTCCAACGGCAGCTCGGCCCTGCAAGTCCAGAAGCAGCTCGGCCTCGGCTCCTACAAGAGCGCCTGGCTGCTGTGCGCCAAGCTCCGCCGGGCCATGGTCGCGCCCGAGCGCTCGCCGCTGGCCGGCCTGGTCGAGGTCGACGAGGCCTCGATCACCTGCCGAACCAAGGACGACCCGCCGGCCGGCGGCGGCGGCCGCAGTCACCAGGGAAAGCTGCTCATCGCCGGCGCCGTCGAGGTCGGCGACGGCGGCCCCGGCCGCATCCGCCTGGCGCAGATCGCGGACTTCTCCGCCCGCAGCCTGCACACGCCTTCCTCGCCGCAAACCTCGCTCCCGGCGCCACCGCCAGGACCGACGGCTGGGCCAGCTACCCGGGCGCCCTCGACATCAACCACGATCCGCGCGTCGTCGGCGCCATGGCCGCACATATCGTGCAGCCATGGGTCCATCGCGTGTTCTCCAACCTCAAGACCTGGGCGCTCGGCGTCTACCACGGCCTGCGACCCCACCATCTGCAAGCCTACCTCGACGAGTTCGTGTTCCGCTTCAACCGCCGCCGTACCCGGCACGCCGCCTTCCGCTCCATCCTCGCCATCACCCCCGCCACCTACAACATGTTGATAACACCGGAGGCTCAGGGATAAGCCTTCGATATTGATCCGCTGTCGAGGAGCTACACTGTCTAATCCCCACGATCAGCGAATCGGTGGCGAACTGCCGGCAAGGAGAAAATTGGGGTGGCCGATGTCGCATGGCAGCATTGCAGGTGGGATGAGAGGAGCCATTTCGTGGGCCAGCACCTGCAGAGTCCGTCATCGGATCCTTGCCGGAAGGTGGATTTTCATGACGAAGCGCATGGCATCGTGGCGCACTTTCATCAAAGCCGTGTTCCCGCGCTTCTGGCCTGATGTTCGTACCCCTGCGCCGTAGCTTTCAATTACCCACAAGAGCGATCGTGCGGGAATGTAGCTTGAAGCCCTTGAATCATTTGTGATTCTGTTCGTGACGCCGAATCACGAGGGCGTCACCGATGGGCATGGCCGTACCCGAAGGCAACGAGGATGGTTGGCTGGCTAGCGAACTCGGCGGCAGTACGCTCCCAGACCAGCGTCTGGCTCGTCGATTGTTGCATATCGCCGGCCGCATGTCGGCTTCGCCGGGCCAACCTCTTCCACTCGCCTGCCAGGACTGGGCAGCAACCAGGGCTGTTCAACGCTCTTGACGTTGTGAGGGCGGCGCGAGAGCGCCGGGGGGTCTGAGCGGCGTTTTTCCGCTTTTCCGAGCGAACCTTCTCTGAATCTATCGGGAGCAACCTGATTCGAAGGTTGCTCCATAACGACGATTGATCTCGCGTTCTGCCTTGCCGCGATCCCGGACCGCCGCCGGGCCGAAGGGAAGATGTACAGCCAAGTCGGCGTGATCCTGTTCTCGCTCATCGCGATGCTGAGCGGGGCGCGGTCGTACCGGCAAATCCACACGCTGATCGACCGCCGGCTCGCGCTCCTCAATGCGGCCTTCCCGGCCGTGGCGCTGCGACGGGCGCCGGCCTACACGTCGGTGCGCGGCATCCTGCAGCGGCTCGATCCGGCCGAACTGGAGCGGGCGTTCCGGCGCCATGCGGACGGGCTCGACCAAGCGTGCGCCGCCACCCCGTCCCGGTTCATCGCGATCGACGGGAAGACCTTGCGGCAGAGCTTCGATGCCTTTGCGGACCGCAAGGCGGCGCACCTCCTCAGCGCGTTCGCCGTCGACCACCGGATCATTCTCGCCCACGAGGTCATCGAACGAGATCCCGGCGGTGCAGACCCTGATCGCCACGCTGGGACTGAGCGGACGGGTGTTCACCCTCGACGCCGTGCACTGTCAAAAACGTTCGAGATCGCCCGCAGGACCGGCAATGACCTGATCGTCCAGGTCAAGGACAATCAACCGACCCTGCTTCTCTGCCTCGAGGACATCGCCGCGACCACGGCCCCTGTCGCGGTCGACGACAGTCGCAACCACGCACGAAATCGCCGGGAGAACCGACGCATCGCGGTCTACGCCCCCGGATCGGCGCTCGACGACACCGATTGGGGGCCGCTGGTCGCCGCCGTGGTGCGCGTCGAACGACGCACCCTGATCCGCTCCTCCGCGACCGGACAATGGACGATGCGCCAGGAAACCGCGTTCTATGCATCAGATTCAGCGAGGACGCCTTCGACCTGACTACCGGACTCCGCCTCTGGCAAGAGATTGAAGCGGCTTTCCGCTCCCCTTGGGGGTCCGCTTCGATTCTCTCAGCTCGGAAAACGCACTCCCTTTCCCGAACTTGATGTCGGCCAGGACCGGAACAGAACACCGTCTTCGGGGCCCGCTCCAATTCGTTGAGCTCTCCCGCTTGACGGGTTCGCGAATTTCAATTTCAATATACCGAACTTAATTTCTGATATATGAAATGAAAATGAGCGCTGTGCGATCCGCCTCCCGGGCCTTCCAGATTTTCGAGGTATTCGGTGCCGAAGGGCGCCCAATGCTGCTCACCGAGATCGCGCCATTGATCGACGTGCCGCTGTCGAGCTGCTACGGGCTGATCCAGACTCTGCTCGAGCGCGGCTATCTCTATGCCGTGAGCCGCCGCAGCGGCTTCTATCCCACCCGCAAGCTGCACCTTCTCACCACCGCGATCGCAGCCAAGGACACCTACCTCCAGCGCCTCCTCCCGCATCTGGAAGCCCTGCGCGATGCCAGCGGCGAGACGGTGATCGTCGGCACCCGCCAGGGCGACCAGGTGCTCTATCTGGAGGTTCTGGAAGGCGCGCAGACCATCCGTTATTCGGCCCGCCCAGGCGACTTCAAGCCGCTGCACTCCAGCTCCATCGGCAAGGCGCTGCTGGCGGCCGGTCCGCGCGACGGCATCGAAACGCTCGTGCGCAAGAAATCGATCACCGCCATCACGGCGCATACGATCACCGATCCCCAGCGCCTCGAAGCGGATCTGGAGGCCGGGCGGGCGCGCGGCTATTTCACTACCCACGGCGAGAACGTGGCCGACGTGACGGCGCTCTCCACCGCCCTGGAGGTGGACGGGATGATGATCGGCATCGCCATCGCCGGGCCGAGCTACCGCATGGAAGGCGCCATCGACCCGCTTGCAGCGCGCCTGCTGGCCACGGCCGGCGACATCAAGGCGTCCGCGCGATGACCGCCGCAGCGACTTCAGCTGCGACCGCCGCCACGGCGACTTCGGCGGCAACCGCCGGCACTGCGACTTCAGCGGCATCCGCCGCCATGGCGACTTCAGCGGCATCCGCCGCCATGGCGATCGCGGCGGGCACCGCGACGCGGCAGCTTCGCGTGGCGGTGGCCGGAGGCCGGCTCGACGTCACCCTCGATCGCCCGCAGGCGCGCAACGCGCTGAGCCTAGACACCCTGCGGGAACTGGAGATGGTGTTCACCCGCTTCGCCGCGGTGCCGGATATCTGCGTCGTGGTGCTCACCGGTGCCGGCGACCGCGCCTTCGCCGCCGGTGGCGACCTCAAGGAGCTCGACGCGCACCGCAGCGAGGCGCAGGCCGGCGCGCTGTTCGATACTGGGCGGGCGGCGCTCGATGCGGTGCGGCGGTTTCCGGCGCCGGTGGTGGCCGCCCTGAACGGCGTCGCCCTCGGCGGCGGTGCCGAATTGTCCATGGCGTGCGATTTCCGCCTCGCTGCCGCCCATGCCGGCATCGGCTTCGTGCAGGCGCAGCTGGCGCTGACCACCGGCTTCGGCGGCTGCGCCGACCTGCAGGCCGCAGTCGGCCCGCGCAAGGCGATGGGATTGATGCTCGCCGCGCAGCTCCTCAAGCCGGCCGAGGCGGAGCGGCTGGGCCTTCTCGATGCCGTGGCGGGAGAGGGCGAGAGCCTGGACGCGCTGGTGGACCGCTTCGTCGCGCCGATCCTCGCCCGTCCGCCCGCGCTGACGCGCGACCTGAAGGCGATGGCGCTGGCCGGCATGGACCCGGCGCGGCGCGCCGCCCTCTCCGCCGAGGAACGCACCCGCTTCATCCGAGCCTGGACGAGCCAGGAACACTGGGCCGCCGCCGAGCGCATGCTCGCCCGCAGGAGCTGAGACCGCCATGACCGCCCTCAAGCAGAAACCGGCCAGGGACACTGAGGAGCCGAAGGGCATCGCGCCGATGACGCCCTCGGGCATCGAGGTACCGCGGGTGGTGACCGCCGGCATGGTCGCGCGCGGCGCGCGCGGCGCGCCCGAGCAGCCGGGCGAATTTCCCTTTACCCGCGGCATCTTCCCCGACGGCTTCCGCGGCCGCGCCTGGACCATGCGCCAGTATTCCGGCTTCGGCACGGCCGAGGAATCCAACGAGCGCTACCAATTCCTGCTGCGCGAGGGCCAGACCGGCCTCTCCGTCGCCCTCGACCTGCCGACCCAGTGCGGCTACGACCCCACCGATCCCATGGCGCGCTCCGAGATCGGCAAGGTGGGGGTCTCGCTCTCCAATCTCTCGGAGATGGAGATCCTGTTCGACGGCATCGACCTCACCAAGATCTCCACCTCCTTCACCATCAACGGCACGGCGGCGCTGATCTATGCCATGTATGTCGCCTGCGCCGAGCGGCGCGGCATCGATCCGGGCCTGCTCACCGGCACCATCCAGAACGATATCCTGAAGGAATACGTGGCGCGCGGCACCTGGATCTTCCCGGTGCGCCCCTCCATGCGGCTGACAGCGGATTCCATCCTTTACGCCAACCGCACCACACCGCGCTTCAACCCCATCTCCATCGCCGGGGCGCACATGCGCGACGCCGGCTGCAACGCCGTGGAGGAGATGGCCTACACCCTCTCCAACGGCATCGCCTATGTGGACGAACTGCTGCGGCGCGGCGGCGATGTGGAGAAGTTCGCCAAGCGCCTGTCCTTCTTCTTCTACGTGCACATGGACCTGTTCGAGGAGGTGGCGAAGTTCCGCGCCGGCCGGCGCATCTGGGCCGAGCTGATGCAGGCGCGCTACGGCGTCAGCGATCCCAAGGCGCAGATGTTCCGCTTCGGCGTGGTGTGCGGCGGCTCCTCATTGGTGGCGCCGCAGCCGCAGAACAATATCGTGCGCGTCGCCATCGAAACCCTAGCCGCGGTGCTCGCCGGGGCCCAGTCCATCTTTACCTGCGCCTATGACGAGGCGTTCCAGATCCCCACCGAAAGCTCCGCCGAGATCGCCCTGCGCACCCAGCAGATCGTGGCGCTGGAAAGCGGCGTCGCCCGCACCGTCGATGCGCTCGGCGGCTCGCACTATCTCGAATGGCTCACCGACGAGACCGAGCGCCGCATCCGCGCCCAGATGGACGAGGTGGAAGCCTATGGCGGCGCCGTGAAGGCCATCGAGGACGGCTGGCTGCAGATGCGGCTCGCCCAGCGCGCGCACGAGCGCAAGCGCCAGATCGATTCCGGCGCGTTTCCGGTGGTCGGCCTCAACGTGTTCCGCAAGGCGGAGGAGACGCGCGGCGCGGTGGAGGTGTTCCGCATCGATCCCAAGGCAAGCCGCCGCATCGTCGAGAAATACGAGGCGGTGATGGACCGGCGGGACGCCACCGCGGTGGCCCGCGCCCTCGACCGCCTGGGTGCGGCCGCAGCGCAGGACGCGGAGAACCTCATGCCTTATCTCGTCGAATGCTGCCACGCCTACGCCACCGTCGGGGAGATGGTGGCGCGGCTCAAGGGCTGCTGGGGCGAATTCCAGGAGCCCATCCGGCTATGAGCGACACCATCGAAACCCCCGTCATTTCCACCCCGCTGCTGCGCGGCAAGCGCATCCTGGTCGCCAAGCCGGGGCTCGACGGCCACGACATCGGCGCGAAGGTGATCGCCCTGGCGCTGCGCGATGCCGGGGCGGAGGTGATCTATACCGGCCTGCGCAAGAGCCCCGGCTTCATCGCTCGCGTTGCAGTGGACGAAGACGTGGACGCGGTGGGCCTGTCCATCCTCTCCGGCAGCCACAAGGAGCTGGTCGCCGACGCCATCGCCGCTTTGGCGGATCAGGGCGCCTCCAACATCCCCGTGTTCGTGGGCGGCACCATCCCGGAAGAGGACGTGGCGATCCTGCTGGCGCTCGGCGTGACGGCGGTGTTCACCGCCGACATGAAGCTCGACGACGTGGTCGCCGCGGTGGCGGGGCGGCTGGCGGAGCGACAGGCATGAGCGGCCCCCTCAACGGCATCCGCGTCATCGAGATCGGGCACATGCTGATGGGCCCCTACAGCACCATGCTGCTGGCCGATCTCGGAGCCGAGGTGATCAAGGTGGAGCCGCCGAAAGGCGATATCGGGCGGCGCGTCAGCCCGCACAGCATCGGGGCCCACAACGCCTATTTCGCCAGCCTCAACCGCAACAAGAAGAGCGTCGTGCTCGACCTCGCCAGCCGCGAGGGGCAAACGAAGCTCGGCGCGCTGGTCCAGGGTTCCCACGCGCTGCTCACCAATCTGCGACCGGCGGCGATCCGCAAGCTGGGCCTGACCTATGCGCATCTCAAGCGCTGGAATCCGAAGATCGTCTGCGTGGCCCTCACTGGATATGGGCTCGACAGCCCCTATGCCGACCGCCCGGCCTACGACTATGTCATCCAGGCACTCACCGGCATCATGGCCCTCACCGGCGCGCCCGACGGTCCTCCGGTGAAGACAGGCTATTCGGCGGTGGACAATTCCGCCGGCATTATGGGGGCCCTCGGCCTGGTCGCCAAGCTGGTGGAGGGCACCGGCGGGCAGGTGGACATCGCCATGTACGACGTCATGCTGTCCCAGCTCAACTACATCGCCGGCGCATGGCTCAATGCCGGCGAGCCGGCGCGGCGGATGGACCACTCGGCGCATCCGTATATCGTTCCGGCCCAGATCTTCCCGACCCGCGACGGCTGGATCGCGCTGTTCATCACCCATGACGATTTCTGGCGCCGCTTCGCCGAGGAGGTGGGGCAGTCCCATTGGCTCACCGATACGCGTTTCGCCACCATGGCGGCGCGGCGTTCCAACCGCGAGCTGGTGCTGGGTGAGATCGCCGCGGTGCTGCGTGACGAGGGGACGGACGATCTGGTGCAGCGCCTCTCCAGGCTCGGCGTCGTCGCGGCCGGGGTCGAGACCCTGGAGCAGGCGCTCGCCAGCGAGCAGACGGCCGCCCGGAACATGGTGGTGCACATGGATGGGGGTGGCACGGCCATCCGCGTCGTGGGCAATCCCATCAAGGTGATGGGTGCCATGGAGCGGTTCGCGCCGCCGCCGCTGCTCGGCGAGCACGACGATCTTGCAGGCGGAGGATGCGCGGCATGAGCGTGGCCCCGTGCCAGCCGGCCCGCGCGCCGGGCGCCCTCGACGGGGACGCCCTCGACCGGCGCGCGCTGGGCCAAGCCCTGTCGCGCGCCGCCGATGCCGGCGTGGCGGACATCCTGGGCGCGCCGCATCGTGCCGGCACCCACTGCGCCCGCCGCATCGGCGTGACCGGCCCGCCGGGAGCCGGCAAGAGCACCCTGATCGCCGCGCTCGCGCGCCACCGGCTGGAGCGCGCCGGCCGCGTGGCGATCGTCGCTATCGACCCGTCGAGCCCTAAGACCCGGGGCTCCATCCTCGGCGACCGCATCCGTATGGACGGGCTGGTGGACGACCCGCGGGTGTTCATCCGCTCGCTGGCGAGCCGCGGCGCCACCGACGGCCTCGCCGACAACCTGCCGGAAATCCTCGCCGTGTTCGACGATTACGGCTTTGACGAGATCATCCTGGAGACCGTCGGCGTCGGCCAGTCGGAGTTCGCCGTGCGCGAGCTCGTGGACGTCGAGCTGCTGGTGCTGATCCCTGGGGCGGGCGATCAGATCCAGGCCATGAAGGCGGGCATTCTGGAGACCGCGGATATCTATGTGGTCAACAAGGCGGATCAGCCGGGGGCGCGCCGGGTTGAGGCGGAGCTGAAGGCGACGCTGACCCTGACGGCCGGGGACGGCCCGGTGCCGCCGGTGGTGCTGGTGCGCGCGGACGCCGGCGAAAACATCGCCGCCCTCGACGCCGCCATCGAGGCCGCCGCCATGCAGAGAACCGAAAACCACGAGGCGGAGCGACGCCGGCGGGCGCGCCAGCGCATCAAGGGCCTGTTCTGGCGGCACCTCGCACAGACCATCGAGGATCTGCCGCAGGCGGCATTCGACCGGCCGCTGCCAGAACTCTACGCAACCGTCCTGGCTGATCTCACGAAGGAGGCGGCGGACTAGGCAGAGCGATCACATCAAGCGCCGGAAACAGGCGTCTGCAAGTGGGAGGATCTTATGTCGAAGACATTGTTCACCGGTGCCGTGGCCGCGGCGCTGCTCATGGCCGTCCCCGTCGCCGTTCCCATCGCGGCAAGGGCCGAGCCGATTACGCTCAAATTCGCGCACCAATGGCCGCAGGACGAGAAAGATTATGTGGTGGCGACCGCGATCAAGTTCGCCAGGGAAGTGGAGACGCGCTCGAAGGGTGAGATCAAGATCACCTTCTATCCGGCTCAGTCCCTGGCGAAGGCCTCCAACACCCATGTCGCCCTGAAGACCGGAACGGTGGATCTTTCAGTCTATCCCTACATCTATGCAGCTGGCGCCATTCCAGAGATGAACCTCATCCTGATGCCGGGCATCTGGAAGAAGCACGACGACGTTTTCGCTTTCCGCAAGTCGCCGGCCTGGCAGCAGATCGAGGCCAAGGCGCAGGCCTACGGTTTCAAGACTCTGTCCTGGATCCAGATCTCGGGCGGCGTCGCCTCCTCCGGGGTGCCGGTGCATGGGCCGAAGGACGTGAACGGCAAAAAAGTGCGGGCGGCAGGCAAATACATGGAGGCTGCGCTGCACGATGCCGGAGCGACCCCCGTCTCCATGCCGTCCTCCGACAATTACAATGCCATGCAGCTCGGCCTTCTGGACGCCATGTGGACCTCGTCGTCCTCGTTCGGCGCATTCCGCCTCTACGAGGTCTCCAAGGCCTATACCTCGCCCGAGGACTATTCCATCTACTTCACCATCGAGCCCATCGCGATCAGCATGAAGACTTGGGAAAAGCTGACGCCAGAGCAGCAGAAGATTCTGGTGGAGGTGGGGGCGGGCCTGGAGGCCGAGAGCCTTGCCGGCGCCAAGGCCGAGGATGTGCGCATCGCCAAGGAGTTCGCCGACCACGGCGTCGCCGTCACCAAGATGCCCCTCGACGAGTGGAACCGCTGGCAGCCCCTGTTCCGGAACAGCCACAAGCAGTTCAAGGCCGACTTCCCGCAGGCGGCGCCGATCCTCGATCTGATGCTGGGCCAGTAGCCGTGAGCAACACGCCCGCGAGCCATCCTCAGGCACGGGAAGAAGCGCCCTGCGGGGCTCCCTCCCACGACGACGTGCCCTCCCGCATCGGCCTCCTGGCCCAGGTCATCGTCGCCAGTGCGGGCTTCGCGGCGGTCCTGACCACGCTGGCCGTCTGCTACGAGGTCTTCATGCGATCGGTGCTCGGCCGGTCCGTGATCTGGGTCGAGGAAATCTCGGCCTATCTCATCGGCTACGTCGTGTTCGTCGGTATGGGCGCGGCGCTCTATCAGGGTGTCCACGTGGAGGTCGATTTCCTCGTCGCCCTCCTGCAGCGCCGTGCCGCGGCGCTGGTGCGCTTCGGCTGCGACCTAGTGATGCTCGCGCTCTCGGGCGTCTTGGCGTGGCTGGGCTGGGACTTCTGGCACGATGCTTGGACCAGCGGCGAGCGCTCGGTCTCCATGCTCTCGGTCCCGCTGTGGATCCCCTACCTCGCCTTCTTCGCCGGCAGTGTCCTGCTGTTTGTGTTCGCGGCTCTGCGTCTTCTCGGACTGGTGCGGTCGATCCGGTCCGGCGCCGGCATTCCACACAGCGAGGCATCCCTGTGACCGAAACCGCGATCCTCATGTTCGGCGGCCTGCTCGTGCTGATGCTGGTGGGCGTTCCCGTCGCCTTCGCGCTGTTCGCGGTCGCCATCGCGACGCTGCTCCTAGCCGGTGGCGGAGACTGGTCGGCGCTCGGCCTCGTATCGAGCACGCTCTGGGATTCCGTCACCAACTTCACGCTCACGGCGGTGCCGCTCTACATCCTGATGGGCGCCATCATCTCCGCGTCCGGCATGGGAGCCCGGCTCTACGCGGCGATCGCCACCCTGACCGCCGGCCTGTGGGGCGGCCTCGCCATCGCCACCACCATCGCCTGCGCAGTGATGGCGGCCATCTCCGGATCCAGCGTCGCCACTGTCGCCGCCGTCGGCCGCTTCTCGGTGAGCGAGATGCGCCGCTTCGGCTATCGCGAATCCGACGCCTGCGGGGCCGTCGCCGCCGGCGGCACGTTGGGGATTCTCATCCCTCCGTCGATCCCGATGATCGTCTACGGCGTCATCGCCCAGGAATCCATTGGCAGGCTGTTCATGGCCGGGGTTCTACCCGGGCTCATGCTCGCGGCAATGTTCGGCATCTATCAGATGTGGCTCGCGCGATCGCGATCCGGGTCGGCCCCGCGCCAGGTGATGGGGCCGGTCACCGTCTCCGACCGGCTGCGGGCGCTGGTGGACATCCTGCCCACCGGCGTCCTCATCGCCATCATCCTCGGCTCCATCTACACCGGCATCGCCACGCCCACCGAGACGGCGGCCATCGGAGTTGCCACGAGCTTCCTGCTCGCAGCCGTCCTCTATCGTGAGCTGACCTGGGCCAAGTGCCGGCAGATCCTGATCGAGACCGGGCGCGGCTCCATCATGGTGCTGACTATTATCGCCGGCGCCATGCTGTTCGGCTACGCCCTGACCACCACCGACGTCGCCCCCACCTTGTCGCGGCTGGTGGCGGGAGCAGACCTTTCGCCGTGGCTGGTGTTCATCGCCATCAACCTGCTCCTGCTCTTCCTTGGCTGTTTCCTGGAAACCCTCTCCATCATTGTGATCACCACGCCCATCATCATCCCGATCATCGAGAATTTCGGCTGGGACAAGGTATGGTTCGGCGTGATCCTGATGATCAACATGGAGATGGCGCTCATCACGCCGCCGGTGGGGCTCAACCTGTTCGTGGTCAAGGGCGTGGTGCCGGATGTCTCGCTCGGGCGGATCATCGTCGGCACCTTGCCCTATGTCCTCATCATGGCGCTGGCGCTGGCGCTGGTGGCGCTCGTTCCCGGGCTGATCGTCTGACGCGCGCCGCGGGGCGTGCCTTGCCGCAGCCGGTCTGCATGGTGACGGCGGTCCGTTCGGACGGGAATGCAGATCACCGTGCTCGTCGCTGATCGGCAGATGGCGGACGCAGGCACTGCGTGCATCACCGCGCCAGACAGGGCAATGATGCCCACCATGGACGTCGCCGAGAAATCCGCCCCCACCAGCCAGTGGCCGGGAAAGATGCCGATGATCCCCAGCGGCACCGACGACATGGCGATCACCGGGATGAGGAACGGTAATAGGCGAGGAACAGGAGGTAGCCTCTCACGTCAGTGGCGCGTCAAAGGGCGAGTTCCGCTCTCGGAGCATCTCGAACGGACCAGGCAACGCTGACCGTGGATCGGATGTGATCCACCTCCAGCAAGTCTTTTTTCTCCGTGTCACGCCCGGCTACGATCACGCCTAAATCCTTGTTGCCCGGCCCCATTTCCTGCCCTTTCTAATCGTCCCCGTCGCCGGTCGCTGTGCGCGGCCGGCCGTGGTCGGGGACTGACGTGACCGTTTCTCGATCCTCATCGGAAGTCTTCTCGCGCGGTGCGCGCATGCTGCGCACCGCGCTCGGGCCGGCCATCGCCGGCTTCCTCGAGGATCCTTCCGTCGTTGAGGTGATGCTCAACCCCGACGGCCGGCTCTGGATCGACCGCCTGTCGGGAGGACTGGAGGACACCGGGCTCCTGATGTCCGCCGCCGACGGCGAGCGGATCGTGCGCCTCGTCGCCCACCATGTCGGCGCCGAGGTGCATCCCGGTTCGCCGCGGGTCTCGGCCGAGCTTCCCGGGACGGGGGAACGGTTCGAGGGCCTGCTGCCGCCCGTGGTGGCGGCTCCGGCCTTCGCCATCCGCAAGCCGGCCGTGGCGGTCTTCACCCTCGACGACTATGCCGCCACCGGCATCATGACCGCCGGCCAAGCCGACGTGCTGCGCAGGGCGGTCGCTGCCCGCAAGAACATCCTCGTCGCCGGCGGCACCTCCACCGGCAAGACCACGCTCGCCAACGCACTCCTCGCCGAGATCGCCCAGACCTGCGACCGCGTGGTGCTGATCGAGGATACCCGCGAGCTGCAATGCCGGGCGCCGAACCTCGTGGCCCTGCGCACCAAGGACGGCGTCGCCTCGTTGTCCGACCTCGTGCGCTCCTCGCTGCGCCTGCGCCCCGACCGCATCCCCATTGGCGAGGTGCGCGGCGCCGAGGCCCTCGATCTGCTCAAGGCCTGGGGCACCGGCCATCCGGGGCGGCATCGGCACCATCCACGCCGGCACCGCGCTCGGCGCCCTGCGGCGGTTGGAGCAGCTCATCCAGGAAGCCGTCGTCACCGTCCCGCGCGCCCTGATCGCCGAGACCATCGATGTGGTCGCGGTCCTCTGCGGCCGCGGCTCCGAGCGCCGCCTCGCCGAGCTCGCCACCGTCGCCGGCCTCGATCCCGTCGCCGGCGACTACCGCGTCGTGTCCGTCGAGGCCGAGCGCAATCCCAAGCTCACAGGAGACCAGCCATGAACCGTGCCCGTCGTCTTGTCCCTTTGATCACCATCGCCGCTGTGACCCTCGTTTCGGCGTCGCGCGCTCACGCCTCGGGCTCCTCCATGCCCTGGGAAACGCCGCTCAACCAGATCCTGGAATCCGTGCAGGGGCCGGTGGCCAAGATCATCTCGGTGATCATCATCACCGTGACCGGCCTGACGCTCGCCTTCGGCGACACCTCGGGCGGCTTCCGCCGTCTCATCCAGATCGTCTTCGGTCTCTCCATCGCCTTCGCCGCGTCGAGCTTCTTCCTCTCGTTCTTCAGCTTCTCCGGCGGAGCGTTGGTCTGATGGCGACGCTCGGCGATCCGGACGTGCCCGCCTTCTTCGCCCCGGTGCATCGGGCGCTCACCGACCCCATCCTGCTCGGCGGGGCACCCCGGGCGGTCGCCATCGCCAACGGCACGCTGGCGGCCGCCGTCGCGCTGGGGCTACGGCTCTGGATCCCCGGCGCGCTGATCTGGGCCCTCGGCCACGGCGCCGCGGTCTGGGCGGCGAAACGCGACCCGCTGTTCGTCGACGTGGTGCGTCGGCATCTGCGCTACCCTCCCCATCTCGGCGTGTGAGGCGCGCTCATGCTGAACCTCACCGAATATCGCCGCCACCCCGCCGGCCTTGCCGACTTCCTGCCATGGGCGGCCCTGGTCGCGCCCGGCGTGGTGCTCAACAAGGACGGGAGCTTCCAGCGCACCGCCCGGTTCCGCGGGCCGGACCTCGACAGCGCGACCCCGGCGGAGCTGGTGGCGGTCACCGCCCGGCTCAACAACGCGCTGCGCCGCCTCGGCTCCGGCTGGGCCCTCTTCGTCGAAGCCCAGCGCATTCCCGCGACCGGCTATCCAAGGGGCGGCTTTCCCGATGCCGCCTCGGCGCTGGTGGACATCGAGCGTCGGGAAGCTTTTGGAGAAGCGGGCGCGCATTTCGAGAGCCGGTACTTCCTGACCTTCCTCTGGCTGCCGCCGGCCGAGGAGGCCGCGCGGGTGGAAGCCTGGCTCTATGAGGGCCGCTCCCAGGCCGGCGTCGACCCGTGGGAGATGCTGCGCGGCTTTATCGATCGCACCGATCGCGTCCTGCAACTCGTCGAGGGCTTCATGCCCGAGGTCGCCTGGCTCGATGACGGCGAGACGCTGACCTACCTGCACGCCACCATCTCGACCCGCCGGCAGCGCGTCCGTGTCCCCGAGACGCCCATGCACCTCGATGCGCTGCTGGCCGACGAACCGCTGGCCGGCGGGCTGGAGCCGCGGCTGGGCAGCGCGCACCTGCGCACCCTCACCATCGTCGGGTTCCCGACGGCGACCTCTCCCGGGATCCTCGACGAGCTCAACCGCCTTGCTTTTCCCTATCGCTGGAGCACGAGGGCGATCCTCCTCGACAAGACCGAGGCGGTGCGGCTACTGACCAAGATCCGCCGCCAGTGGTTCGCCAAGCGCAAGTCCATCGCCGCCATCGTCAAGGAGGTGATGACCAACGAGGCCTCGGCCCTGGTCGACAGCGATGCCGCCAACAAGGCGGCCGATGCGGACCTGGCCCTGCAGGAACTGGGCTCCGACGATGTGGGCCAGGCCTATGTCACCGCCACCGTCACCGTGTGGGATGACGACGCGGGTCTTGCCGCCGAGAAGCTGCGGCTCGTGGAGAAGGTGATCCAGGGCCGCGACTTCACCTCAATGTCGGAAGGCGTCAACGCCATCGAGGCCTGGCTCGGCTCGCTGCCGGGACACGCCTACGCCAATGTGCGCCAGCCGCCGCTGTCGACGCTGAACCTCGCCCACATGATCCCGCTCTCCGCGGTCTGGGCGGGACCGGCACAGGACGCGCATCTTGCGGCGCCGCCCCTCTTCTTCGCCAAGACCGAGGGGGCGACGCCGTTCCGCTTCGCCCTCCACGTGGGCGACGTCGGGCACACCCTGGTGGTCGGGCCCACCGGTGCCGGCAAGTCAGTGCTGCTGGCGCTCATGGCGCTGCAGTTCCGCCGCTACCGGGACTGCCAGATCTTCGCCTTCGACTTCGGCGGATCGATCCGCGCCGCGGCCCTCGCCATGGGCGGCGACTGGCACGATCTCGGCGGCGGCCTGTCGGCGGGATCGGAAACGTCGGTCTCGCTCCAGCCCCTGGCCCATATTGACGATGCCGCCGAACGCGCCTGGGCGGCGGAATGGGTGGCGGCGATCCTCGCCAAGGAAGGCGTGCCGCTCGATCCCACCGCCAAGGCCCATCTGTGGTCGGCGCTCACCTCATTGGCGTCGTCCCCTGTCGAGGAGCGGACCCTCACCGGCCTCGCGGTGCTGCTGCAGTCGACCGCCCTGAAGCAGGCGCTCGCCCCCTATTGTATCGGCGGCCCGTTCGGCCGGCTGCTGGATGCCGAGGCCGAGCACCTCGGCTCGGGCTCCGTCCAAGCTTTCGAAACCGAGGGACTGATCGGTGCCGGTGCGGCGCCGGCGGTGCTCACCTATCTGTTCCATCGCATCGAGGGCCGCCTCGACGGGCGGCCGACCCTGCTCATCATCGATGAAGGCTGGCTGGTTCTCGACGATCCGGCCTTCGCCCAGCAACTGCGCGAATGGCTGAAGACCCTGCGCAAGAAGAACGCCTCTGTGGTCTTCGCCACCCAGTCGCTCTCCGACATCGACGGCAGCGCCATCGCCCCCGCCATCGTCGAGAGCTGCCCGACCCGCATCTTCCTGCCCAACGAACGAGCCGTCGAGCCGCAGATCACCGCCATCTACCGGCGCTTCGGCCTCAACGACCGGCAGATCGAGATCCTCGCCCGGGCCACCCCGAAGCGCGACTATTACTGCCAGTCCCGGCGCGGCAACCGGCTGTTCGAGCTGGGCCTCGGCCCGGTCGCGCTCGCCTACTGCGCCGCGTCCTCCAAGGCCGATCACGCCGCCATCGACGAGATCCTCCACGCGCACGGCCGCGAGGGATTTACCGCCGCGTGGCTCCACCGCTGTGGCCTCGATTGGGCCGCCCATCTCCTCCCCGGCCTCACCGACAACGAGGTGTCTCCATGATCGCCCGCTTCAATCGGCGGCGCGCGGGCCGTTCCGCCGCGCTCGTACTCTCGCTCCTGCTGTCGACCTCCCCGCTCCTCGGCCTGCCGGCTGCGGCACAGGGGATCGTCTACGACCCGTCCAACTATGCCCAGAACGTGCTGCAGGCCGCCCGTGCCCTACAGCAGGTCAACAACCAGATCCAGAGCCTCGCCAACGAGGCGCAGATGCTGGTCAACCAGGCGAAGAACCTCGCAAGCCTGCCCGCCTCGACCCTGAACCAGCTCCAGTCGTCCCTCGCGCGGACCCAGGCGTTGCTGTCCCAGGCGCAGAAGATCGCCTTCAACGTGCAGCAGATCGAGACGGCCTTCACCACCACCTATGGACCGGCCTCGACCTCCGCCTCCAACGTTGCCTTGATCGCCGGCGCCCGCACCCGCTGGCAGACCTCGGTGGCCGCCTTCGAAGACAGCCTCAAGGTCCAGGCCGGGGTGGTGGGCAACATCCCGGCCAACGGCACAGCGCTCACCACCCTCGTCACGGCGAGCCAGTCGGCGAGCGGCGCCCTGCAGGCGGCCCAGGCCGGCAACCAGCTCCTCGCCTTGCAGTCGCAGCAGCTCTCCGACCTTGCCGCCGTGCTCGCCGCCACGGGCCGGGCCGATGCCCTGGAGTAGGCCCGTGGCACCTCGGCCGAGGCCCAGGGGCAGGAGCAGTACCGGCGCTTCTCCACCCGCTCCGGCTATCAGCCGGGCACCGTCACCATGTTCCACGGTCCGTGAGCAACAGCCATGGACCGACTGGAGGTCACCCTCATCACGGCCATCCTCATTGCAGGGCTCTTCGTGGCAGTCGCCATGACCGGTGACCGGCGGGCCGACACGTTGGCTCTCACCGGCGGCGCACCCCAGGCCAGGTCTCCCGATCTCTCCGCCGCGCTCCAGCGCTGCAAGGCGCTCACCCCCGAGGACGGCGAGAATCCGCGCTGCCGCGCGGCGTGGGAGCAGAACCGCCGCCGCTTCTTCGGCAAACCCACGCTCTCGCCATCGGAAGGCGCCGCGCCATGACCAATGTCGGCGTCATCGACACCTTCCTCAACACCTTCACCACCTATATCGACACCGGCTTCGGCCTGGTGCGGGGTGACGTCGCGTCCCTGTCCTCGACCCTCATCGTCCTCGACATCACGCTCGCCGGCCTGTTCTGGGCCTGGGGTGCCGACGAGGACGTGCTGCAGCGCCTCGTCAAGAAGACCCTCCATATCGGCTTCTTCGCCTTCCTCATCACCAACTTCAACACGCTGTCCGGCATTGTCTTCAACAGCTTCGCCGGTCTCGGACTGAAGGCCGGGGGCTCATCCATCTCCACCGCCGAGTTCCTGCGGCCCGGCCGGCTCGCCCAGGTGGGGCTCGATGCCGGCCAGCCGCTGCTCGATGCCGCGAGCCAGCTGACCGGGCCGGTGGCGATCTTCGTCAATGCGGTACAGATCGCCTTCTTCATCCTGGCGGTGCAGCTGTTCGTGACCCTCATCGAGTTCAAGCTGACGACGCTTGCCGGCTTCGTGCTGATCCCGTTCGCCTTGTTCGGCAAGACCGCGTTCCTCGCCGAGCGGTGCGCGCAGCCATCGCCTTGCCGTCGAGGATGTCGGCCATCTCGTCCGCGACGCGGTCGGCCGCGAGCCGCAGCGCCTCGTCGATATGGATGTAGCGCTGCGTCACGCCGCGCGCCGCGTGGCCGAGCAGCGCCGCGATCGTCAGCTCGGAAAAGCCAAGATCGCCGGCGACGCTGGCGAAGGTATGGCGCAGCGTATGCGGGGTAACGTCCTCCAGCCGCGCCATCGCGCAGACGCGGTCGAGCACGCGCACGACACCGACGAAATGCCCCTCGCCCCAATCGGCCGGGAAGAAGAAGCGCGATCCGGTCTGCTGCTGCGCCAGCAGCAGGTCCACGGCTGCGCGGCCGATGACCCGCGTCTGCGCGCCGCTCTTCGTGTCGGGAAAGCGGATCGAGCCCTCCGCATTGTTGA
>NZ_JBAFVS010000041.1:0-26106 GCF_043194565.1 Xanthobacter autotrophicus ATCC 700552
GCAGACTGAAATGGAGAGGCGTTGTCTCCACAGCTTGTTGCTGAACAACAACAAGTTAGAGTCAGTACGTTAGACTCTAAGTTAATGGCGCGATTTCTCTTTTTCTTCCCGCGATTTAAGCCCGATTTTGGTTCCCGATAGCACGATCGTGCGGTTCCCGATGGCACGATATCCGGGGTTCCCGATAGCACGAGGGGATTCACAGCCTGTCCACAGGGCGCCGATGGCTCGAAGGCGAGCAGCAGGCGGCCGCCGATCTCCACTTCGAGAAACAGCAGGTAGCCCGGCAGCGGCTGGCGGCGGATGACGTCCCGAAGCTCGAAGGCGAAGCGCTTGAAGGGCGAGAGGCTACCGGACTTCTGGTGAAGGTGGCGCAGTTCGAAGCGCCAGCCGTCGCGCTGCCGCCCGCCGTGCTTGCGCACCAGGCGGTAGAGCCAGCGGTCGAGGCCGCCCGTCAGCGCGAAATAGGCCCGGTCGATGGTGAGGACGAGCGCATCGTCGAGCACGGCGCGATAGAACCAGTCGGGAACGATCAGCTCGATGCCCATGGGCCGGCCGGCGCCGTCGGTGCGCTCCTGCCATTCGTTGATCCAGGAGAAGCGGTGCCGGCGCCCTTCGGCGGTCTGGCGGATGGAGGTCGAGACGGTGGTGGACTGCAGCCGATCGAGCGCGGCCTTGAGGCGCTGGTAGTCGCGCAGCGACACCCCGCGGCGGATGAACGTCAGGATCTCGTATGGGGTCGCTGCCATCAGGCGCGAGGTGCGCAGGCCGGCGTCGCGGGCTTCGACGATCTGGCTCGCGGCCCAGATCAGGATGTCGGCATCCCAGATGGTGGCCATGCCATGGTCGGGCACGGCCTCGACCCGGATGGCGACATCACCGGCTGAGAAGTCGATGGGCGCGATGCGATGCGACTTGGCGAGGGAGAAGAAGGGATAGGCCATGAGATCCTGCGCATCGCGGGGCGCGAAGTCGCCGGGACGGGCGTGGAACAGGTTGAGCTGCCCACGTTCGGGGGAGGGACGGTGGTGCGCCGGCATCGGGAAGCCGCCGCCGGATCAGCGGGCGTAGCGGCCGGCAGAAGCCGGCGGCGCAGGCTCGTGGCGTTTGGCCGGCAGCACGGTGCCTCGCGGGTCGGAGGTGGAGGTGACGGCGCCGCGCTCGGCCCAGGCCTTGAGGTCGTCCACCGCATAGACGACGCGCCCGCCCAGCTTGCGGTAGGCGGGGCCGGTTCCGTAGGTGCGGTGCTTCTCCAGGGTGCGGGCGGAGAGGGAGAGGAATTCCGCGGCTTCCTTGGTGCGCAGGTAGCGCGGAGGAAGAATGGCGAGATCGGGTCGCATGGATCGGGTCTCCGTGAGGGTCGCTCAGACCGCTGGGGGAGGGCGGTCGGTGACGGTCACGATGGCGAAGCGAGACTGGCGAGTTGCAGTGGGATTTTGGGGGGACCTGAATTCCCACACCGGCGAGGACGTCCGATCGAGCTAGGATCGGCGACGATGACGAAGCAGCTTGCGATAGCCGCCGGCGATCATGGCGCGGGCACCGCGCAGCAGGCCCATGACGGCGTGGCGGGCCGAAGAGGCCTGCCATTCGTCGCGGGTGAGCCGGCCGCTGTCGAGGACGACCTCGGCGATCTCCTTCTGGGTCGCGCCAGTGCGGTGGCCATCTGCGGCCTGCAGCATGCGGCGGGCCCGGGCCAATTGCTGCGGCGTCAGGCGGGTGTCAGGAGGCACGTTGCGGCCATGCAACGAGGCGAGGAGCCGGGCGACGGCTTCGAGGCGATCGAAGCCCTCAAGGCCGAGCGGCACGACGGCCGCAAGCGGCCGACCCGGCGCTGCGTCGGGCGGAAGGACGAGGTGGAGGCGCTGGCCGTTGGCCAGGTCGCGCAGATGGTGAAGCCCGTCATCGGCACGGACGAGATCCGAGCCGTTCAGCAGCGAGAGCATGTCGCTGGAGGAACGGAAGGCCGGCGGCGCCAGGGTGAGGATGACGCTGCTGGTATCTTCCTCTGGCAGCCAGAAGATGTCCGCGTCGGTTGCCCTATGCGCCGGATCGACCGGGAAATCGCAGTCCCCACTTTCGCGCTGCACCTTCCGTCAGCGCTGGAGCAGGATGTTCGGCCTGGCTGAACGCGGCGTAGCTGCTCTGGTAGTCTTCGTTGCGCCTTAGCCATTCCCATCCGATGTCGGGGGCGGTCAGCGTGTCGACATAGTCGTAGGTGGATTGTGATCGCCAGCGGGACGTGTCCAGGGACATGGCATTCTCCGACCGTCAGTCTGGGGCAGACTCAGCCGAATACAATTCTCGCGTGTGCGACGATGGGGAAGCCCCGGATTGCGCAACAGGTGTTGCCCTCAGCGCATCACGAGGGTGGGTCGCGAGGGCCCTCGCGGACGAGCAGGCGGTAACCGTCCGTGGTCATCCAACGGGCGCGGGCGAGATGGCTGTCATGGACGCGGCGGGCCCGCTCGGGCTCATGATCCGGGTCGAGGCCGAACAATACCGGGACCACCTCGCGCCAGTCCGCCCCGTCTGTCGCGGCGTCCAGGAGGCGCAGATAGAGCTTCATGTGTGTGCGGTCGTAGTCGGTGAGCGTCGAACTCTCCGGTGGTTCGTCGAGAAAGGTCGGCTCTTCCATTGTGCCCCCTGGTCATTTTTTGGCAGCAGCGTTGCTCAGGGGTAATTCCGCGGCGCGCCAATTTTCTCATGCAACTCAAAAACACAATACGCGCCAATCAGCTTCCGGATCAGCAGTCACCCTGTCCTGTCACGAACCAGGAGCACCCCCACGCCCTGGCCGGAGTTCAGGAACACGATGCCTTCTCGCTCGAACGCCCGCCGAACCTGATCACGCGTCGTCTCGTACACGTCGAGTCCGCTCTCGGATTCGAGGCGCTTCAACGCAGTCAGCGATACCCGGGCCTTCTCGGCGAGCGTTTCCTGTGTCCAGCCCAGCAACGCACGCGCGGCCCGCGATTGTCGGGCGGTGATCATGAAGATCACCTCCCATTCGGGCCGATGCGCGCGCCAGAACTACGGCTATTTTAGTCGTAGTTGGTGTGGCCGGCTAGTCGGATTAGCGCGTTGCATAGGGATCGGCCCGTGCGCTGGCGTTGGTATTGGTAGGACGAGCCCCGCCCGGAGCGGCCGGGCGGGGCATCTCGCGGGGCCTCAGTCTGCGCTGCGGCGTCCGTTGGGGCGGGACCAGATGAGGCTGTAGCCCTCGGCATCCTCGTCCTCGAAGAGGTTGGCGTAGATGGGGGCGTTGAAGCTCGGGTCGTCGAGCTTGAGGCCCAGATAGTCCCGGCCCTCGTTGGAGCGCTTGGCCCAGGCCGCCCCGATCTCGGCGCGGCCGACGAAGACCCGGTGGCTGGGGGCGTTCTCGCCGGTGGCCCGGACCTCGGGGACGATGCGCACGCCCCGCGCCTGGACCGAAAGAGTGACGATCTCGCCGCTGAACTCGTTCGCGCCGGTCTTCTTGAAGGTGCCGATGGTCGCCATGTTACGTCTCCTGATTTCTGTCCCGAGCCCGCACCATGCGGCCTCGATGGGGATCAAAGGGCCGGAGGCGATCGACGCCGCACCCCGCCGGGGTCCCCGCTGCGCTTGCGCAACGGGGTGGCTCTGGGGCCGCAGCGCCAGCGAAGGATAGCAGCCAGGCGACTTTCTTGGTTCTCGCGAGGAATGGGGGATCCGGGGTCCCCGCGCGGCGTGCCGTGTGGGGTGGTCGCCCAGGGGAAGAAAGTCGATCGGCGCCATTGCGGCACAGGCGATCGAGGCGCAGCCGGCGTCTGGCCAGATCCACCCATCGCAGAGGCCGCTTCGGTGCGCTCGGACCGACAGGGATCGATCAAGGAGACGTGGCGAGGCTGTACCGCCCCAAGATCGGCGTGATGCTCACGGGATCGGCTGCTCACCCAGGTCCGGGCACGGCTTGCATCGTCCCCGGTGTCCCCGCCGACCCGGGGGTTCGAGCCCTCTCGAGGTCCCCGGACGATCGAACGGGACTGCTTCCGGACAACGCGTCGACGGGCCGGTTACCGGGCGGAGCCGGCTTAGAGCCGAGCTTGAATGCCTCGTCGTTGCCCGACGCTGTGGGGATGACGGCAGAGCCGAAGCTGCCTTATGCCCGCCGATCTAGCCGAGAAAGAGGATCAGGCCCTGGTGATGCCCCGCCCGGGCGGTTCGGACGGGATCAGTGCCGTCAACCGCACGAATGCCACGATGCCCACGGCGACCGCGCCCACACCTGAGAAGACGAACTGCCAGGCCTCCGACGGCAGGGTGTGCTTGACGATGCCATGGGTGGCGGCGTAGCCGGCGATGACAGCAGGGGCGACGAAGGCGAGCACGACGACGAGCTTCAGCCACAGCGGCCGCACGAGGGCGAGTAGCAGTTGGCCGGTAGTGAATGTCGCACCGGCGGCGACCAGGCCGACGATGACGGCGCCGAGCCAGCCTGCGCCGGTGCCATGGGCCCAGGTGCCGGCGGCCAGCCCTAGGAAGAACGGCAGGGCAAAGACGGCGAGCGTGAACAGCAGCCAGCACAAAACGCCGATGACCGCGAGCGACCCGAGGATGGAGAGGACGATCATGGTGGTGGTCTCCCGTGCAAAAGAGCTGACGGTTGCGCCTTCCACCACCACCGCGGCGCAGCCGGAATGATAGCCGAGATCGCGCAGGTGCGGGAGCGGAGATCGTCGCGATCCCCGCTCACCGTGGCTCGCCCGATCAAGGGGTGAAGGGGTCGATCTCGCACAGGATCGCGGTGGCATCGCCATCGAACTCATTGGCGGGCGTGACCGAGAGGCTGCCGTCGCCAGCTTCGAAGATGACGATGGCGACCATCAGCGTGGCGGCGAGGCTGAAGGCGAAGGCGTGAGCATCGTTGAGGGACATGGTCCGGCTCCTGTTCCGAGCGGAGGGCCATCCCCCGCTGACAGGCGCCCGACGTGTCGAGCCGAGAGCCGCAGTCACCGCGAAGGCGTCAGCCGATGCGGCGGCACGCACCGCGTTGCCGACCCCTTGTGGGTTGATGGCCCGAGGCGATCGGTCCGACCAAGGATCAGCGCCCGAAATGCGGGGTGGACCTGCGCGGACAGCGAGGCGTATCCGGACGACGCGGTTCAAAGCCCGGGCTTTGCTCGCTACAATAGGGGGCTCGAGGCCGACACGGCGATGGGGCCCTTGGCCGACCACATGGTGACGAGAGGCATGACCTACGAGGAGTTCAACGCCTTCTGCGCGAGGTTGCCGGCCACGACCCATGTGGTGCAGTGGGGCGGAGCGCACGTCTGGAAGGTCGGCGGTAAGGTCTTCGCCATCGGCGGATGGCAGGACGACGAGGCCAGCTTCACCTTCAAGGTCAGCGACATCTCCTATGAGGTGCTCCAGGCGCAGCCGGGCCTGCGCCCGGCCCCCTATCTCGCCTCACGTGGCCTGAAGTGGATCCAGCACCACGCGAAGCCAGGCCTGACGGATGCGGAGCTATGCGACTACATCCGGCAGTCGCACGCCATCGTCTCGCGGGGCCTCTCGAAAAAGATGCGCGCCGAGCTGGGGCTTCCATCGGCATAGAGGTGACGTCGCAGCGCGCGGCGGCGTGCGCAGACATTGGCGGAAGGTTGGAGAATGGTGACGCTCATGCGCTACCGAACCGCCAGATCGGGATGCCGAGGGTCTTCGCCTTGTCGGCGAGGTTCTGCTGGATGCCGGTGCCTGGGAACACCATGACGCCGATGGGCAGCACCATGAGCATCTGGTCGTTGCGCTTGAAGGGTGCGGCGCGGCCGTGCCTGGTCCAGTCGGGGGCGAAGCCAATCTGCGGCACCTTGCGGTGATCGGCCCAGCGAGCGGCGATCTTCTCGGCCCCCTTCGGCGACTTGCCGTGCATCAGCACCATGTCGGGGTGCTTGGCGTGCACCTTGTCGAGGGCGTCCCAGATGAGCCGGTGGTCGTTGAAGTCGAGCCCGCCGGTGAAGACAACCTTTGGACCCGGCGGCAGGAGCACCTCCTGTTCGGCGCGCTTCCTCGCCATCAGGAAGTCGCGGCTGTCGATCATCGCCGCCGTCATGGCCTTGTGATTGACCATCGACCCGGTGCGCGGACGCCACGGTGTGCCGCTGTGCCGTTCGTAGCGCTCGGCGGCCTGATCGCGCATCAGTTCGAAGGCGTCGCGGCGTTCGATCAACATCTGCCCCTCGGCGGTGAGCTGTTCCAGCTCGACGGATCTGACCTCGCTGCCGTCCTGTTCCTTCTGGGACCGGCGCTGGCCCTGCTCATTGTCGTCGAGGGCGCGTTCGATCCGACCGATGGCGCGGTGGAAAACGTTGACCGTCGACCAGAGGAGGTCGTCGAGGTCGGGCTCGAGGCGGGTGTCACTGAACGTGGCGATCAGGGCGTCGAAGATGTCGGCGACGGCGCCGGCGAGATGGTTGTCTTCGGGCAGGGGCCGGGGGTCGTGCTCGTCCGTAAAGGGCCGGTAGCCGTAGAGCTGGAGTTCGGTCAGGACCTGGTCGGTGGGGGAAGCGGCGTGGTGCGGTTCGTCGTGCTCGCTCATGGGAGGTTCCATCGGTTGGACCGCGCCCGTCGCGGCCTTCATGGCGCCGGAAGCCCACGGGCGGGACGGACTGGCAGTCCGAGCGAAGCGAGGGCCTTGATGGCCAAGGCCGGCGATTTTGTTTCGCGATGGAAAGCGCGGGCTTGCCCGCGCGCCGGAAAATCGCCGGCCGCCGCCATTGCCGGGCCGGCGCGTTTGTGGGCTCGATCGCCCTCTGGAAGGCCGAGGCGCGGTCCTCTCCGGCGGTGGGCGCATCCGAGCGACGCCGGTCGGCGGGGCATCCGCATTCCCGTTCCGGCTATGCCGCGAGAGCCAGGAAGCGCCCGATATCATGTGTCGCGAGCTGCGCCCGCGTTTCTGCCCGCAGCGCATCCATGCCGAGCATACGGAGATCCTCGTTGAAGTCCCCGAGCCGAGGTGACAGCGTGATTGCCTCGATCCCGGCTGCGTTCGCCCGTTCGACCAGGCTGTTTCGTGCCGCGTCGCCTGCCGGATCGTTGTCGCGCACGATGTAGAGCCGTCGCAGCGTGTCGGGGAACCGGATGGCGGCGAGGTGTGCCGCAGAGAGCGCTGCCGCCATCGCCATGTCGGGCAGGGCGCATCGCAACGACAACACGGTCTCGATGCCTTCGCCGGCCGCCATCACTTCGCCCGGCGCACCGAAGCGGACGGCGTGGCCGAGCAGGTCGCCCATGGCCCGTCGGGGGGTGTCGATCGGCGCCTTGCCGAGGGTAGCCTCGCTGAAGCCGCGGGGATCGAGCCAGGTCCGATGCGCACCGGTGAGGGTGCCGTCGAGATCGGTGACGGCGGCGATCATCGCCGGCCAGGTTTCGGTGGGCGCATGCTCGTCGGGCCGATAGTAGCAGCGCGGGTGAAAGCGCAGGGAACCGGTTCCGTGCAGAAACGTAATGCCGCGGTTGTGTAGATACGTCTCTACGAGAGTGCCCAAAATCGGCTGCGCCATGGCGAAGAGACGCCGCGATGCCTCGGGTGATCCGCTCGGTATGGGAGCGACGCCCCGTTTCAGTGTGGTCGGGTCCGGATGCGGCAAGGCGAGGAAGCGCCGGGCCTCCTCGGCGACGTCCTTGAAGTCGACGAGGCCCAGCGCTTCGCGGATGACATCGAGCAGGTCGCCATGCTCAGCGGTGGCGCCGTCGGTCCACTTGCCGGCCGGCCCTTTCGGAGCGTCCCTGAGACGCACGAACATGGAGCGGCCGGGCGCATTGCGCACGTCACCCACCTGCCAGTAGTTCCCATGTCGTCGGCCATTGGAGAGATAGTGGCGGCACACCGCTTCCGCGCGCTCGGCGAGACGGCGCGCCAGATCATGGGGCAATTGCGCCATGATGGCCCTCCATAAGAAAAGGCCCACCGTCGCCGGTGGGCCAGTCGCGCTGATCGTCGGTGCTATTCAGCGGCAGAGGGGACGGGAGCGTCCGAGGCTTCGTCAGTGTCGTCGAAGCCGTTGGCTTCGACCACGGCCGTTTCGCCGTCGTTTTCCACCGTTTCCTCGACGACGGCGTCCGGCGCCGTCGCCTCCCCGGTCTCGGGGCCTTTCATGCCGGCCGTGCGCAGCGGCTCGGGCAGCCAGCCGGTGTCCGCGAGCAGGGTCTCCGCCTCGGTGGCCATGTCGCCCTTCTTGAGGGGGGCGATCCGCTCGGCGGCGCGCTGGCCCTTCGCCTCCGTGACCGCCTGGAGGATGCGGGCCTTGGTCACGCGGCCGAGGAATGTGTCCACCGTCGGGCGCCAACCGGCCGCCGCCATGTCGAGGTCGACAGCCTGGGCCAGCCGGTCGGCATGGGCGAGCGCGCGGGGCCGGCGGTTCCCGGCCTCTTGCACGGCATTGACCGAAAGGCTCACGACATGGGCGAAGAGGGCGGACCGGCTATCGGCGTCCCAGCCTTCCAGGGTGCCCCACAGCTCTGCGGTCTCCTTCGGCAAGGCCTTGGCCCAGCTTTCATGCCGCATCCGGATTGCCTCGGCGGCGGCACTGTCGTTCAGGCCCGGCGCCTGCGTGCCGAAGCTGACGCTCTTGAGCTCCAGCTCCAGGCAGCTGTCCAGGCCGTAGGGATAGAAGGCCTTGAGAGTCAAAGCGTGGAGCGCCGCGAGGAAGGCCACGTCCGGCTGCTCGCCGAGCGCCTGGCGTAGGCCGAGGGTGCGATGGGCGGTGAGCTCCGTCATCAGCCGGTCCGAGATCGGCGACAGGCCGTCGTCCTCATCCGGTTCCGGCGCCTGGGCATCGGCGGACCCGGTGTCGTCGACGTCGTGGACCGACGACGCCGCGGCCACCTCGCCGATGTCCGCGGCGTCGGGGTCCGCCTCGACCGGCCGTTCGTCCTCCGGCCGGACGTAGCCGCGCTCGATCCGCAGGCGGCCCTCAGGACCGATGCTGACGAACGCGCCGGCGCGGGCGACACCGGCAGGGTCAAAGGCGAGCGGCCGGTCGTCCATCTCCTCCAGAGCCGCCTCAAGCTCGCCCAGGCGCGCGTCGACCTCGTCGGGCAGCTCATCGGCATCCTGGTATTCCTCGGACAGGCGGTTGACCTCCGCCTGCACCGCATCGCGCTCCGCCTGCTCCTCGGCGGTCACGGGCACCGGATCGCCGCGCAGCTGGCGCAGGCCGAAAGTGTGGCCGTAGGCGAAGTCAGGGGCGACCTCGATCCATTTCCAGCCCTCGGTGGCGACCGCCCCAGCTTCTGCTTTCAGCTTGTCGGACACCATCCGGTCGACGAGGGCCACATCCTGCAGCCAGCCGCCGTCGTCGCCCTGGAACAGGTCGCGCAGCACCGTGCCGCCGGCCTCCACATAGGTGTCGACGCCGATGAACCGCGCCCGCTTGTCGCAGGCGCGCACGGCGCCCTCGGTGAGCATGCGTCGGATGACATAAGGCTGCTTGTCGGAGGCCTGTTGCAGCCGATCGAACACCTGCTCCTGGCGCTCATGATCGCCCGACACGGTGAAGGCCATGAGCTGGTCCAGTGTCATGCCGTCCTCGGCATAGGCGTCGAGCAGCCTCTGTGAGACCGAGGCGAGCTTCAGCCGCTGCTTCACCACGCCCACCGAGACGAAGAAGGCGGCCGCGATCTCCTCCTCGGACTGGCCCTTCTCACGGAGTGCCAGGAAGGCACGGAACTGGTCGAGCGGGTGCAGCGGCGCGCGCTGGACGTTCTCGGCCAGCGAGTCCTCCTCGGCGATGCCCCCCTTGCGCACGACGCAGGGCACCGGCGCGGTCCTGGCGAGGCGCTTGCGCTTCACCAACAGTTCCAGCGCCCGGTAGCGCCGGCCGCCGGCGGGGATCTCGAATAGGCCAGTCTCGACACCGTCGGCATCGACGACGGCGCGGACATTGAGGCCCTGCAGCAGGCCGCGCCGGGCGATGTCCTCGGCCAGTTCCTCGATCGAGACGCCGGCCTTCACGTGCCGGACGTTCGCCTGGCTGAGCATCAGCTTGTTGAAGGGGATGTCGCGCGAGGGCGACAGGGTGATCTTGGCGACGATAGCCATCGATATGGTCTCCGCGACGGGCGGCCGGAGAACCTCTCTCTCAGCATCGCGTCCGTCACGAAGCGCAGCGCCGCCCTCTGCCTCTGAGGACGGCGCCGCAAAACCGGCGATCCGGAAAGCCGGGACCACACGGAGCCGGAGACACGGCAATCCGCATCTCCGGCTTTCCGGGTCTCAGGCAGCCCGATCGAGCAGTTTCTTCGCCCGGGCTTCCAGGTCGAGGCGGGCATCCTGGTGGGGCTTGTCCCGCGCGACGGCGGTGATGCCCTGCACGAAGTCGAAGACGCTCTCGGGTGGACGACCTTCCTCGGCGAGCACCGTCTCGATGATCCTGGTCGTCTCGGCCTTGGAGAAGCCGCGCTTGCGCAGGAACGCGCTGCGATCCTCATCCGAGCGGGCCACGATCTTCTCCCGCGCCGCCTTGATGCCGTTGACGAAGGGGAGGGGGGAGGAGTTGGCAAAGCGGGTGAGAGCAGGCGCTGCCTCATGGGCGAAGCGCGAGGCGGCGTATTTGGAGTGGCGGATGGTGATCTCCTCGAAATCCTCCACGCCCCACAGATTGCGGTTCTGGCACACGGCACGCAGATAGAAGCTCGCCATGCCCAGCGTCCTCGCCCCGACTTCCGAGTTCCAGCAATAGAAGCCCCGGAAATAGAGGTCGGGTGAGCCGTCCGGCAGGCGGCCGGCCTCGATGGGGTTGAGGTCGTCCACCAGGAACAGGAACACATCCCGATCCGAGGCGTAGAGGGTCGTCGTATCCTTGGTGATGTCGACCCGGGGATTGTAGATGCCGGTGGACCAGTCGAGCACCCCCGGCACCTTCCAGCGGGTGTCGCCGGTGCCATCGCCGGCGATCCGCTGCACGGCGGCGACCAACTCGTGGTCAAAGATGCGGCCATAGTCGGGACCGGTGACGGCGCGCAGTTCCACCCGGCCGTCCTCGATCTCCAGCGTCTTCACCTGCTCGGCGCGATGGGAGGTGAGACCATATTGCAGATTGATGCCGGCGAGCGGTGCCGGGAGCTGGCGCAAATAGGCCGCCGGGGCGCCGACCAGGCTCGCGAGCTGGCCGAAGCTCCAGTGGGTCGGGGCGACGGGGGCGTCCGAGCCCGGCAGCACCAGCGTCAGGCGCTCGGCGTTCTCTCGGCTCGCCTCGACGCGGATCGCCGCGCTTTCCACCGTCCGGGTCCGGCTGTGCTCGGTCCGGCCGCGGACGGACGCGAACAGTTCCGACAGGGACAGGTAGCGCTCATCCTCCGGCCGGGAGAACCACTCCGAGGACACGCGGCCGATCCGCTCGCCCCGGCTCACATCCACCTTGTAACCGCCCGCACCAGCGGGCGTCGCGTCCAGAATCTCCACCTGAGTCATGGGTCGTCTCCATGACGGGCGCCGGGAGCCTCTCTCCCAGCCCACAACCCGTCGCGGAAATCTCGACCGAACTCTCACTCTAAAGGGGACGTTGCGGGGGGCTCCCCGCATGAAGGGGGGTCGACAACGAAGTGCCGGCCAGGGGGAAGGCTTTCCTCCTCCAGCATTCCTCAAGGATTGTGGTGTTTCCGCATTTCCTCGTCGGCGATGGCCTGAACGACCTTCATGTCCATTTCCGCGACAGGCGACAATCGCGCGACTTCGGACGCCACCTTGGCCCAATGCCAGAAACCGGACCTGTCTCCCTGAGCCCGTCTGCGCGCGGCCAAGCGCTGCGCTTCGTAGTAGGAAAGGCGTCCGTGTCTCTCGATCATCACCCGCGCATCCTGCTGCCAGAGGCGGCGGATCTGCCTGCGTTTCTCGATCCAACCGGTAAGGGCGCGGAACATTCAGCCTCGTTTTCCTACCTGGGTCGGGAACACGCACAAGGCGCGTTAGATCTGGATGCACCGCCTGAGCACGGGCATCAGCGGAAACTGGCGGGCTATCGGCGCCCATCCGATGCCAGGACAGCAGGATCGTGGCTCCACGGCACTTGTGCAACACCCCGCTGCACAATTTTCGGGTCGGGCCGGCGTCGCCGGGTTCGTGGCCCACCGCTCGATGAAATCAGCCTCTCTGCTTCATGGTCATGTCGAGCGGCGCGATCGGGTTCGATGATCGGCCGGGAACCTTGATATTTCCGGCCATTGGCCGTACAAATTCGAGAAATGGCTGAAGAAGCAAAGAGGCCAGCTACTGGCCGTGTCCGGGGCGAACGCCTCGAGACGCGCGTAACCGCTGACCAAAAGCGCCTGATCGAACATGCCGCTGCCCTGCAAGGCCGCACCGTGACGGATTTCGTGCTGACGAGCGTACAGGACGCGGCCCGGCGCGCCATCGAGGAACATCAATATCTGGAGCTTTCGGTGCGGGACAGCCAGGCGTTCATCGAGGCATTGATTGAACCACAGCCGGTCAACGAGCGACTGCATGACACTGTTCGCCGCTTTCGCGAGAGAACGGGCGTCTGACGCGTGGGGCAAGAAGCGGATGACGTCCTGCGTGTCGAGGTTCTCGGCGCGCAACATGACCGATCGGGGTTCAAAAGTGGTGTCGAGCCGCTCGACCGATATTTCCAGATGCAAGCTGGACAGGACGCCCGCAAGAAGATGGCGGCGCCTTTTGTCCTCCTGCTGAAGGACGGAAGCATCGCCGGATACTACACGCTCTCGTTGACGGCGGTACGGCTTCCGGAACTGGCGGCGGCCGTTGTTCGCAAGCTGCCGCGCTACCCGTTGATCCCGGCAACATTGCTGGGTCGCCTCGCAGTCGGTCAGCGCTACCAGGGAAGAGGTTACGGTCGGTTCCTCCTAGCGGACGCACTCTGCCGCGCCGTGCGCAGCGAGATCGCGTCCTTTGCGGTGAGCGTGGACGCCAAGGACGAGGGCGCGAAGCGCTTCTATGAGCGTGAAAGCTTTTTGCCGTTTCCGGATCAGCCGCTGAAGTTGTTCCGGCCAATGTCGAATATCGAAGCAATGTTTAAATGAGGTCGATGTTCGTGGCGGATTCCAATGGAGAAGAGCCTCAGAAACTGACGTTCAGCTTTCTGAGGGGCGCCGAGGGTGATCCTGGTGTGCTTGAATGGCCATGAGATCAAACTCCATGACGGGCGTCGAGAGCCTTTCTCTCGACACGCAATCCGTCATGGAAATCCCGTCCACTCTCTCACTCTCGGGGGGCGTTGCGGTGCCCCCCGCAGAAGGGGTCGGACGAGACCTTGGCTCGGCCGTAGGGGAATGCCTTCCCCTCCTATCCATATCTGTATTGCGGAAATCAGGATTTCAGGGTGCCAATGCGGCTTTGCCGCGACTCTTCCCAAGACGAACGTCGTAGGGCCGCCTCACTTCTTCGAATACACAGCGTCGCATGTCGCCGAGCTTGCGTCCTGATAGGCATTCAGAACTTAGTTGATCGAAGCAATTGCAGCGCTTTCTCAAGCCCTTCCTTACTCTGGGCGGCGACCTCGATTGGTCGTGGGGCGACGGTATCACCGATGGATCGTAAATGAGAATTTCCGGTTGTCAGCCAGAGATTGCGACGCTCATCATCTTTGATCGCCGTTTCCGCAGCTGTGCGCAGCTTTCTCTTCCTTTCCTCCTGTTGGGCTACTACGCGCGCCTGACGGTCCTCTTCGGCTTGGCGTCGCGTCTCTATAGCTCGCTGCTCGTCGGCCGTCTTGCGAGCTAAGTCGTCTGCGATACGTTGTTGACGTCGCTCTTCTGCTTGTCGCTGCAGTTCTTCGTGTCGGCGTATGCGCTCCGCTTCGGCTAACTCCTCGCGTCGGCGCTCCTCCTCGCGCTCCTCTTGACGTTTGGCACGTTTCGCATCGAGCAGCGCGTCCCAGGCAGCGGCGTCAGGCGACGGCTGCTTTACCCATCGGGTCGATGCGCCCCAACCTTTGCCGGGCAATGGCAAGCGATAGCGGAAATGCTCGTCACGACCAGGCCAAGCGTGGAGTGCTTCGTCGTGGGAAATCAAGGGGGGAGGGGCTTGCTCTCCGCAAGTGGGGCACTTCTGATCGATGCGCTTTGGTCGGAAGTATACATTATCACCGTCATCGACCAATGGCCCCAAGGGAAGCCCAATCTTCCTCGATAGAGCCGCGGCGGCCGACAGGATCGGCTCGTACCAACGCCACTCGTCGTGCACGACCTTGACGGGAAGCATGCGCGGCCGTCGAGGATGCCCGATTAGAAGATGGGTGATCCTGAGGAAGCGCGTTTCGCAGTCTGGACATTCTTCCGGGTAATGCACGAAGGCACCCGGCACGACCTCGGTGTGTTCCTTGCCTTGCCAGGTTTTGTTGCCTTCGAGGATTGGACGGAGCTGATGTGCGAGCGAGTTGGATAGATCGTCTGGTGCGAGCTGAAAACTTGACGATTGGTAGCCGCGAAGATGTGGGGCATTCATGCGCAACTGAAGGATCGCGCCCGCAAATTGGTCTGCGCCGACCTGCTTGCCGTCAACAGGGCGAAAGACCGTCGGCAAAAGCGACGGGCCCAGTTCGCAGAGCAGGATTTGTTGCCTCTTGCTCTCGCGTTGCAGCTCGAAGCAAGCAGGAATGGTCCCCTGTAAATTGATATCGTACATCCATCCAGGAATGGTGCGGATGAGCCGAGCGAGTTCATTTGCCATTCTTACTTGGCGTTCAACGGCGCCGAGCAGATTCCTGACTGCCCCGCCCACACTCTCCATCTGTTCGTGGATCGAGGCACCGTGGACGGGAGCTTGCAAGCCGTCGCCAAAATCGTTGACGTGGTTATTCAGGCCCTTTAGCCAGAATGCCGAAACCTCTGAAGCTTCGAACCTGTCGTTGCGTGCCCCGGTTTGCCGTCTTGCCTGAGCGGAAAGCTGAACTTCAATCGCGATCTTGATGCTACCACGCACGGCTAGAACATCGGCGCGCCAGCCATTCCCCGAGACCTCAACGTCGGCCTGCCATCCTCCCAGCGACTGAACTGCTCTTGCCGCGGCTGCCTTCAGGGACTCGTGTTCATCGGACTCGCCGCTGGAAGGGCAACGATCATAGCCGGATTTGTGCGCAAAATACCGCAGGTCGAGCCGACTGTGGCTGGCATAAGCGGGAGCATCGCAACAGGACATACGTAACCGGCCTCCCGACCCCTTTGAGGCTCGCTGGGCGTGTGCCCAATCTTCCTCGGAACACAGGACGGAAATTACTTCGCGGTCATCGAGCTTGGCCTTCAGTGGCATTCCGGCTTCCGGTTGTTGGCGCATGCACGTGCGATGGGATCGACTTCAAGTGTTGCCAGCTCATGTGGACTACCGACGGTTTGGGTCTTAAACCCTCGTGTCGGGAGATCATGTCCACAGGCCTACCTTGTGTTGAATTCCTGATACGTCGAATAGGCGCGCATCCCTTTAGCGGCATTCGACTTTGCAATGGTCGTTCGTTTGATCCGCTGCTGAAGATAATCGCAAACTGAATCGAACTTCTCGATTGGCAATAGTCGCCAGGATGCGCCAAAATTGCTCTCAATGTTCTTGTATATTGCGCCGTGGTTAAATTTTGAGGTGCGCATTCGGTCTGCGCCAGCAAATTTATTGTATTGATCAAATAGATATTTTACGTAACGCGTGGCTTCCTGATCGGAGCCGATCGTCCCGGGCGGCGCATTGATACTGAGTGAGTGATGAGTGTTGCGTATGGTGACTTGGTGCGCCTGGATGGCCCCCGGGCTGTTGATAGCGATATTGCCGTTGTTCCGGCTGATCGTGATCCGATTGAGATCGTTCAAGAGGATCTTCGCGAATATGAGATCGGTAGGCTGCTCAGCTCGGCCGGCGACGCTTTCATGAATGGCCTTGATGTTGCGCAGAACATCGACCGAATAGATATTCGGCTCCTCATCGACGACCTTATGGTGATGTCTGCACAATAGGAGGAGATTGCCAAAGCCGTTCCGGTCTTTGTCCGGTTGTGAAGGATCATAGCGAGGACCTCCCGGGCTGCGGGCGGCGATATGGCAGATTTCGCCAGTGACGGGGCCAGCGGCTTCGACGATCGGCAAGGCGCACCCAGGGAATGCGCAAATGTTTCCGGAAAGAGCGAATAGCCGCTTTGTCGTCTTATCCGTAGGTGTCGCCATTCACGCTCCTTTGGCCGCTTTGGCGGCCCGCGCCAGAAAGTTCCGCTTCGATATAATGATCCCCCCGCTGCAGGAAGACAAAGGGCACGCGTGCAGGGAACGGCATTCCCCAGAAAACGCAGAGCCCGCACTCAGATTGTCAGGATTGGCGTCTTTCCGCCTTTCCGGTCCTCACTCATCCGACGGTCCTTCACGCGAATCGAGTTCCGAAAAGTCGGTCAGCGTGTCACACCCGATGCGATAGTACATTTGCGACGCTTCCTGAAAATGCAGGGCGCACAGGCATCCGCAAGAGGGGCAGCACTCGTCGATTGCCAGATCAGCCCACTCCCACACGCCGAGATGTTCGGGAATGGCATCGCGATCATATCCAACAACTTGGAAGGCGTCGGCGTTCTTCATGAGGAACCCATCGCGGCCGGCGCGCTGAAGGATAGGAAGGATGTCGGCCGGCTCGATCGTGAACCACGCACCGCGCACGTGGGTCGAGCCGAAGTTCTGGTGAAGGTGCCGTTCAAGCTGAAACGCGTCGGCCGCTTCGATCCATCCGAGCAGGCGCAGCTCCAGCGGATTGCCGGTCTGGAGGTTGCGTTTGCGCGCCTCGATGTTCTTCGCCTCCCTGATTTTGATCGGAGAGCATCCGTTTTCATCCTCGCCAATAAAATTGATCGGCACGTGACACTCCCGAGGCCGTCAGCGGACACCGTCGCACGGGCGTCAGGTGGCCGTGGTTCCGCTGACGGAGGGCACTTTGCGCCTGGCCGGTATCGAGATTGCACTCGTCGGCAGTCGCGGCGAGGTCATGGACGCGAAGGCGGCGGAGGCCGTCAAGCGAACGGTGTGAAGGAACGGCATATGAGAAGGGTGCCAACGGTCGGGGAGACCCACACTGGCGACGTGATCGACGGACTGGAGATCGGAAATCTCGGGCTGTGCCGTGCCGAGGAGCATCGCGCGCGGGCCGCCTAAAGCTCTAGCCGCGCTGGGCAGAAATCGCGGAATATGCAATCTCAGGTAACGGGGAGAATCGCGAAGCTGGGCAGGGCGCGTCGCGGTTCGGTCCTGTGCGGCGCGCTACGAACAACAATCAAGTGGGTCCGGCACGAAATGTTCGGGTAGGTGACTGCCGCTATCGGTCAAACAAAAGTATAACGCGTATAATGGTCTGCAGATGCTGTTACCGGAAACCGGGGTTGGGGGGCGTTGGCAGTGCATATTGAGTTTTTAGAGATCGCCAATTTCAGGAAGTTATTGTCGACGCGGGTTGACCTTTCAACCACGACCACACTTTTCGTTGGAGCAAACAACAGCGGCAAGACGTCGGCGATGCTTGCGCTACGGCGCTTCCTGTCGCCGCGCCGCTGCCCGTTCGAGATGCACGATTTCACGTTGTGTCATTGGCCTACGATCATCGCCTTGGGCGCGGCGTGGATAGCTGCGCGGAACGCGGAGGAAATCGTCGACCTGGTCGTTGATCCCTGGGTTAGCGCCTTGCCGACTTTGGACCTATGGCTGCACGTCGAAGCGGGGGAGATGCACCACGTTCGCGACCTTATCCCGACTTTGGATTGGGAGGGGGGAAGACTTGGCGTCCGGCTGCGCTACGAGCCGAAGGACCTTGCGCTTTTGTACAAGGAGTACATGGGTGCGGTGAGCGATGCCGAGACGATGAGGGTGGCAGCCATCGCGGCCGCTGCGGCAGAGAATCCCGACGCTGATCCGCCTGCTACGCCGCCCAAGCTGACAATCTGGCCCGAGAATCTGATCGATTTCCTGAGCAAGCGTTTGTCGACGCACTTCACCATTCGGGCCTATTCATTGGATCCGGGTCAGCTTGTCGCTCCTGCAAAATCTCTGGCGCGTCCGCAGGTCCTTCCGGGCGGTTCTCGGCCGATCGATGGCGACCCGCTGAGCGGCTTGATCCGCGTTCATGACATACCGGCGCAGAGGGGCTTCGGTGAGGAGCAGCAGGCCGCGGAGGATGATGATGCTCCCGCGGCGGCGAGCGGCAATCGGCTATCCGACCAGCTCAGAAGCTACTACTCCAAGCACCTCGACCCGACGAAGGGACCTGATCCGAAGGACCTCGGCGCGTTGCAGGCGATAGAAGCTGCCCAGGACGCGTTCGACAAGCGGCTGACCGAGAGTTTCAAGGCAGCGTTCACCGAGGTCGAAGGTATGGGATACCCTGGCGTGACCGATCCGCGCCCGCGCGTTTCGACGCGCTTGAAAGCTATCGACGGTCTCAACCACAATGCGGCGATCAGCTTCGAGGTGGACGTCATTGCCGAGGACGGCGCGACGACGCCCGTGTTGCGGTTGCCCGAGGCAAATAACGGCCTCGGCTATCAAAACCTGATCTCGATGATATTCCGGTTGATGAGCTTTCGTGACGCCTGGATGCGCGTCGGGAAGGCGTCAACCGGCGCGACGGTGACCACGACCGAGCCTCTCCATCTCGTCCTGGTCGAGGAACCGGAAGCGCATTTGCACGCGCAGGTCCAGCAAGTCTTCATCAAGAAGGCGTATGCGGTGTTGCGTGCGCACGAGGACCTCGGTGACAGCCAAAAGCTGCGCACCCAGTTGGTTGTTAGCACCCACTCGAGCCATGTTGCGCATGAGACGTCGTTCTCATGCCTGCGCTATTTTCGCCGGCTGCCTGCGGGTATGGTCGCGAAAGTACCGGTCTCCACTGTTATCAATCTGTCGGAGGTTTTTGGTCCGGGCAGCGAAACCGAGCGTTTCGTGACCCGATATCTTCGGGCCCAGCACGCGGATCTGTTCTTCGCCGACGCGGCCATTTTGGTGGAGGGACCGGCGGAACGCATGCTCGTCCCGAATTTCATCCGAGCGCACTACGACGAGCTCAACCAGTGCTACATCACCCTGCTTGAGATCGGAGGAAGCCACGCGCATCGTCTCAAGCCCTTGATTGATCACCTCGGCTTGCTGACTCTGATCATCACTGACCTGGATACGCTGGATAAAACGGGCGGCGCCTCCGTCCAACCCGCAAAAGGCGCTGGTCAGAAAACTAACAATGCGACGCTGAAGACATGGGTGCCAAAGCTCGACGACGTCGATGAGCTGATGCGAGCTGATGGTGCGACGAAGACGCTGCATGAGGACGACGACCCGCTATTCGCTGTGCGGGCCGCGTATCAGATCCCGTTGGGTTTGACGTCCCCGGGTATTGTCGGGCCGGAGGTCGCAAATCCGTATACGTTTGAGGACGCGCTGGCGTTCGAGAACCTCAGCTTCTTCGCCGAACTTGATGGGACCGGCCTGGTCCGTAAGTTTCGCGATGCGATCGTGGATGGTGGCGGGGCGGCCGCGATCGGCGAGAAGATGTACCTCGCTCTCAAGAACGGCAAGAAGGCCGAGTTTGCGCTTGACGTGATGGAGGTTGAGAACTTCGACACCATCGTCGTGCCGCGCTATATCGCCGAGGGACTTGAGTGGCTACTCGCGCAGCTCAAGAAAAAGCAGGTTGAGATTCTGCCCCTGGTTAAGGAGGAGCCGCCCCCGGAGGAAGTCGAGGTTAACCCGCCGGTCGCAGAGGATGTCGTCGCCGAAATCGAAGGGGTCGACGCATGAGCGCGGTTGACGACAAATTTGATTCCGAAGCCGACGAGGCGATCCTCGCCTGCTTGAACATTGAGAAGCCAAGGAGCTTCTTTCTCTACGCTGGCGCCGGATCAGGCAAGACCCGGTCGCTCGTCGAGGCGATCCGGACGGTGTGTAAGGAGCAGGGCAGGCGGTTGTCGCTATCTGGTCAGAAGATCGGGGTGATTACCTACACCAACGCCGCCTGCGACGAGATCAAGCAACGGCTCGAGTTCGATCCTCGCGTAGAGGTGTCGACCATTCACGCGTTCGCGTGGTCTCTGATTGCCGGCTACGACGGTGATATTCGGGGGTGGCTGTCGACCCGGCTCCTTGTGGATATCGCAGAGCTGGAGGAAGCACAGGCGAAGGGTCGAGCAAACAGCAAAGCCGCGTCGGACCGCGCTCGCTCGATAGAAAGCAAGCGGCGTCGCCGCGAGAACCTCGCCGAAATTACGCGATTCGTTTACAGCCCCACGGGCGACAACCGCACGCGGGACTCTCTGAGCCACGCAGAGGTCATCGCAATGACCGCCGATTTTCTCGGCGCGAAGCCTGGTTTGCGCCGGCTGCTAGTGACCCGCTTCCCAATCCTGCTTATCGACGAGAGCCAGGATACCAGCCGGAGGCTCATGGACGCGCTGCTCAATGTCGAGGCGGGATACCGCGAGGCCTTTTGCCTGGGGCTTTTCGGCGACACGATGCAGCGCATCTACGCCGACGGTAAGGAGCGTTTAGCGGAGGCGATCCCGCAGGCCTGGGCCAGGCCGCGGAAGCGGATGAACCATCGTTGCCCCACACGGGTCATCACGCTCATCAACAAAATTAGACGGGATGAGGATGGCGAGGAACAGCAGCCACGCAGCGATGCTGGAGAGGGCGTTGTTCGGCTGTTCGTCGTCTCGCAGGCGATAGCCGACAAGAGCGCGGCCGAGGCCACCGTCGCTGCACGAATGGCGGAGCTCACCGGCGATCCGAGTTGGGCGGAGGGAGCCGAAGCGATCAAGACGCTGGCGCTGGAGCACCTGATGTCCGCGCGCCGGTTTGGCTTCGAACAATTCTTCGAGCCTCTCTACGCGGTCGAGCGCATCCGCACGAGCTTCCTGCAAGGGACGGGCGCGGGCATCGGACTTTTCACCCGCGAGATATTGCCGCTGGTCGCGGCCTTGCGCGCGGGAGATCGATTTGCCGTCGCCGCAGTCGTTCGGCGCACGTCTCCGCTCCTTGAGCGCAAAGCGCTTGAAGCTGCCGGCGAGAAGCAGGTCGACATTCTCAGCAAGGTCAAGGTTGCCTGCGATGGCCTGCTGGCCCTGGTGAACAAGGATGAGAAGCCGACCGCGCGCTCGGTTTTGCGCTATGTCGCCGAAACTAACCTCTTCACGATCCCCGAGGTGCTGGTTCCGTTTTCCGCCGCCGATGCCGTCGTCGCGGAAGGCGAGATTGACGCAGACGGCGATGCCGGCGACCAGGAAGAGGAAGTCGATGTCAAAAGCGAGTTGGGCGGTTGGCGGTTGGCACTTGAGGCGCCCTTCGACCAGATCGAGCGATATGATCGCTACGTTCGTGGCGTCTCGCAGTTCGACACGCACCAGGGGGTAAAAGGGCTGGAATTTCCAAGGGTAATGGTTGTCGTTAGCGACGATGAAGCCCGGGGTTTCATGTTCGCCTATGACAAGCTTTTCGCCACGAAGGCGAAGAGTAAGACCGATCTTGAGAATGAAGCGGCCGGGAAGGAGACGACCATCGATCGGACGCGGCGACTATTTTATGTGACCTGCAGCCGCGCCGAGCAAAGCCTTGCCGTTGTTTACTACACTGCTGATCCGACGCTGGCGCGCGACGCGATGGTTCGGCAGGAGTGGTTCGAGCCCGGCGAGATAGAACTAATCGCCTGAACGGTTCCGTCGGCTTCGACGTTTCTGAGCCGACCCTAGGGCTGGTGTTCCTTCCACTGCCGATGCTGCTCGCGCAGTGCAGCCTCGATGGCGGCGAGCCGGGCGTTGTAATCCAGTCCATTCGGGCTTTTGGCGGCGACCTCGCCGGAGGCGATAACGAGGCGCCACGCGCCGTACTCATGAAAGGGGTTGAGTCCGATGACGTTGCCGAGCGCGACGTCGCTGGGTTCCGGCGCGGACAACAGCTTGGCGAACGCTGCGATCGCAGCGTTCATGTCCCAATCCGAGACGAATAGCACCAGCGCGCATAGCGCAAGCAATGCCGTTGGTGCGCCTTTCCATCGATAGATTTCAGGCAGCCGCTTGCCGAAATCGATGCCGCCATTCGCGGCGAAGAAGATGCAAAGCGAGATCGCGGCTTCGTAGTAGGGCTGGAGCTTGGTGACGTCGAACACCTCGCGCCCATGATATTTCTGAGCGAGTTCGCTCGCTTGCCGCCACGCCGCGTCCTCGAACGGTAGCAATCCGCCCTTCACCAGTTCGAACAGATGAAAATGCTCCTCGGTGAACTGCTTTTTTGCGGCGGCTTTCCAGTCGAAGGCGGGCATCTCCGCCTGGGATGGGTGGTGACGTTGCCCCTCCTGGCTAATCCAGTTTGAAGTTCGTTCTGGCCCAATGAGAGGACCAGAACATGAGGCGCAGCCGCTTCACCGAGGAGCAGATCATCGGGATCCTGAAGGAGCACGAGGCCGGGGTGCCGGTCTCGGACCTGTGTCGCAAGCACGGGGTCAGTGACGCCAGCATCTACAAGTGGAAGGCGCGTTTCGGCGGGATGGACGTATCGGAGGCCAAGCGGCTGCGGGCGCTCGAGGATGAGAACGCCAAGCTCAAGCGCATGCTCGCCGACGCCATGCTGGACAACGTCGCGCTGAAGGATCTCCTGGGAAAGAAGTGGTGACGTCCGCTGCCGAGCGCAGGGCTGTCGCCCACCTCATGGAAGCCCATGGGATGAGCGAACGGCGGGCGTGTAAAGCCACCGGCTTCTGCCGCATGACCATGAGATACGAAGCCACGCGCGGGAATGACGCCTCGCTGCGTGAGCGGATGAAGGCCATCGCCGGGGAGCGACGGCGGTTCGGCTATCGCCGTCTCCACGTCCTGCTCAGGCGGGAGGGCTTCCGGGTCAACCACAAGCGGCTGTTCCGGCTCTATCGTGAGGAACGGCTGATGGTCCGCCGGCGAGGCGGTCGCAAGCGGGCGATCGGGACACGGGCGCCGATGATGATCCCGATGCGACCGAACGAGCGCTGGTCACTCGACTTCGTCGCCGACCAGATGACCGACGGCCGTCGCTTCCGGATGCTGGCCATCGTGGACGACTGCACCCGTGAGTGCCTGGCGCTGGTGGCGGACACGTCGCTGTCCGGGGTCAGGGTCGCTCGCGAACTCGACAGGCTTCTGGCAGAGCGCGGCCGGCCCAAGATGATCGTCAGCGATAATGGCAGCGAGTTCACCTCCAATGCCATTCTGGCCTGGACCGACGCGGCTCGGGTCGAATGGCACTACATCGCGCCCGGCAAGCCGATGCAGAATGGCTTCATCGAGAGCTTCAACGGCCGCCTGCGGGACGAGCTGTTGAACGAGACGCTGTTCTCCAGCCTGTCCCAGGCCAGGGCCGCCCTCGCCCGATGGCAGGTCGATTACAACACCGACCGGCCGCACTCGAAGCTCGGATGGCAGACGCCAAGCGCCTTCGCCTCGACGTTCCACCCGCGGCGGGATCAGACGCTCCGCAACATGAACGGCTCCGCGTCTGCTCCCGCCGCTCCACACGCCCGAGAAGGCAAACCCAATGACGTGCTCCCCGTTTTTTAGGCCAGTTTGAGCTGGAATTTTCCACTTATGATCCCCGGCTCGGGGACGAGGAGAATTCCATGAAGGCGTCGAAGTTTACGGAGGCGCAGATCGCGTTCGTGCTGAAGCAGGCGGAAGACGGAACACCCGTGGCTGAGGTGTGCCGGAAGGCCGGGATATCGGACGCGACGTTCTACAACTGGCGCAAGAAGTATGCGGGGCTGATGCCTTCGGAGATGCGGCGTCTGCGCCAGCTCGAGGATGAGAACGCCAAGCTGAAGCGGATCGTGGCCGACCTGTCGCTCGACAAGGCGATGTTGCAGGACGTGCTGTCAAAAAAGCTCTGAGGCCTGCGCGCAAGCGCGCGCTTGTGGACAGGCTGCGGGGGAACTGGAAGGTGTCGGCCAGGCGTGCCTGTGCCACCCTGGCGGTTGATCGCGCGCTCTATGCCTACAAGTCGAAGCGCGGCACGCAGGCCGAGCTGAGCCAGCGGATCAAGGAGATCTGCGAGACGCGCGTGCGGTATGGCTATCGCCGGGTGCACATCCTGTTGCGTCGGGAGGGCTGGGCGGTCAATCCGAAGCGGATCTATCGTCTTTACAAAGACTTGGGCCTTCAGTTGCGGAACAAGGTGCCCAAACGCCGGGTGAAGGCGAAGCTGCGGGACGACCGCCGTCCGGCGACGCGGAGCAACGAGACCTGGGCGATGGATTTCGTCCACGACCAGCTCGCCACCGGCCGCAAGATCCGGGTTTTGACCATCGTCGACACCTTCACGCGGTTCTCGCCCGCGGTGGATCCGCGGTTCAGCTATCGGGGCGAGGATGTCGTTCTGACCCTGGAGAGGATCTGCCGCAGCGTGGGCTATCCGCAGAGCATCCGGGTGGATCAGGGATCGGAGTTCATCAGTCGGGATCTCGACCTGTGGGCCTATCAGAAGGGCGTGGTGCTCGACTTTTCACGGCCCGGCAAGCCGACGGACAACGGCTTCATCGAGTCCTTCAACGGCAAGCTCCGGGCCGAATGCCTGAACACGCACTGGTTCATGAGCCTTGACGACGCGCGGGCGAAAATGGAGGCTTGGCGTAGAGACTATAACGAGGTCCGTCCGCACAGCGCGATCGGCAACAAGCCGCCGATCGCGCTCATGAATGGCTCTCCGGCATCCCCGCCGGAATGAGCCCTGACCCCGGAAAATTCCAGCTCCGGCTGGCCTAGAAACGGGTAGCGCTTCACCAACCGCCAGAACGAACTCACCGCTGGATAGAAGTTGGGGGCAACGTCAGTGGAATTGCCAGCGCTGGTGGTGGGGATGGCGCTGAAGTGCATGGGCCCAAGAGATAGCCTCCAACGGCATCGATACCGTGAAGCGGGTGGCGGATTTGAGATCGAAGAACCACTGCCGCATGTCCCGGATACGACGTTGGTCAAATATGCCTTGCTCGATGCCCTTGCATACCAGGAGCCGTATGGCTCTTGTTTCAGCGTTTTTTTCCGATCCGAAGTCGAGGAGGCTATCTTGGGTCGAACGAGTTTCGTCGTTCCCGTGGAATTCGCAGAATGGATGGTGGGCGTCGCCGCCATTCGGATCGACAAACCTGAAGTGGGCTTGCCGGAGGACTGCCTTGGATGCTCGCGACTTTGCGGGCCGTACGATGTGAGCGCCGAATTTACCGCAGGATGAGCATTGAACGTCTGCGCGGATCGCATCGCCGAACATGCTGAGAAGTTCGGCCCCGTCGCGGTCTTGCGTCGGCTGTGTGCCGGTCATCAGGATCGCGAGTTGGTCGACATCGAGTTCGCGCTCGAACCTCACGGAAAATGCAGTTGCTGGCATTTGCTCCCCAAGCGTATTGATCGTTATGCGTCGGACCAGAGATCGGACGACGCGGCAATCCACTAAATATCAGTATTGCTGTTCGAATCGGCGTCAGTGACGATTTCAAGCAATCCTTCTGCCGCCATCAAGTATATTGCAAGATTCAGCGCCTCGTTTTCCGCGTCGGTAAACGCTGCTGATTTATGCTGAGCGCTAAGATCAACGCTCAATTCCTCAACGTGGCGGATGATCATGTAAATGTGGAGGGCGTAGGATCGTCTTGCGAGCCCTTCTTCGGTCTCCGGGAAATAGCGGGTCATGTTTGTCGGGCCGGGCAGGCCGTCCAGTTCACCGTCCCACGCGGTCGCGCTTTGGACGATGTCGTGCCGGGACGCATGGGCAGCCGCAGAAAGGTCTCCATAGAGACGGCGGAGCGATTGCTCGAGGGCTGCGACATTCGGGGAGCCGCTGGGCTTTCGCCGGTTTGCACCAACCGCCTTGAGCTGGGCGAGGATCTCGAGCTCCTGGCGCAGCAGCGCGTGGGCCTGTAGATAGCGGGCCTCGGCGATGGCGCGCTCACAGGGCTCAAGGCCGATGATGAAGGCAGCAAACAGCGCATCGCGCTCGAAGGCAGTCTGATCGCCTTCAACTACGGCGCCATTGATCCGCAAGATGCCGCTTGCGAGGACGCAGGTCACGATCATGTGGGCATCGATCAGCCGACCATATGCGGCCATCGACTTGGCCCTGGCCTGTTCTCCAAAAACCTTCTGGACGGCATACAGG
>NZ_JBAFVS010000042.1:0-23021 GCF_043194565.1 Xanthobacter autotrophicus ATCC 700552
GCCGCGCTGAAGGAGGCCAGGCCCTCGCACCTTGATCTGCGGCGGAGGGTGCTGCACATCCCCAGGCCCAAGGGAGGCACTGACCGCGCCTTCGATATCCCGCTATCGCGGCAAATGATCAGGTGCCTGATGCGGGCGATGCGCTTCGGTCGCTTGATGCATCCGTTCGAGGCGCGGGAGTGGATCTTCCCCGCCGATAGCGCCGATGGGCATCTTGCCGAGCAGAAGGAGGACCGAGAGACCCTGTCGAAATGGGGGAATGACCTGCGTCAGACCTTCCGCACGATCGCCACTCCTGCGGGCGTTTCGGAATTGGATGCTCGCATGCTGATGAACCACTCTATTCCCGGGGTGAATGCCGGCTACATCACCCGGCACAAGCTCCTGGAAGATCACCTGCGAGCCCAGCAGCAGGCCGTCAGCTCGACAATTTTCAACGCGCTCGGAGAGACCATCGCGAAGGACGAGAAACTGTTTGCCTGGCTGGGCCTGGGAGCCACGCGGCGTGCCATCCGACGCGCTGAGGACGAGTTCGCCCGGCGTGAGGTGATTGCGGCAAACTTCCAAGCCGCCCTACGGCCCACACGTATACCGTCCCGTTGAGGTTGTTAACAGCCCTCTTGGATTTTGAACGATGGCGGACGGGTGATACGTCCGCTTTGGGAGGAGGTGGCCATCCAGCGCCGAACGGCCGCAAACGGCAATCGGGAACATGCATGCGCTGGCGTACCAGCGCCAGGTGAGGTGGTCCCCGAAACCCGGACAGGGAGCTAAGCTTGGTTCGGCCTGACGGAAGGACGAGCCCGATGACCGGGAAGAGGAAGCGATATTCAGCGGAGTTCAAGGCGAAGGTGGCCCTTGAGGCACTCCGCGGGGAGCAGACGGTAGCGCATCTGGCCGCCAAGCACGGCGTCCACCAGACTATGATCAACGCCTGGAAGAAGCAGGCCGTCGAGGGAATGGCCACGGTGTTTTCCGGCAAGGTGGAAGCGGCCGATGCCGTCCGCGAGAGCGAGATCGACCAGCTCCATGCCAAGATCGGCCAATTGGTGGTGGAACGGGATTTTTTGCGTCGGGCCTCCGGGCGCTAAGCGTGGGGGCGAGACGCGAGATGATCGAACCGGATCACCCTCAACTGCCGATCAAGCGCCAATGCGCCCTGGTCGGCATCAGCCGGTCAGCGTTCTACGGCGGCCCGCGGACCGAAAGCCTCGAGACCTTTGCCGTCATGCGGGTGATCGACGGCCAGTTCCTCGAGACGCCCAGGTGCGGCTCGCGGCAGATGGTTCGTCATCTGCGCCGGCAGGGCCATGAGGTCGGACGCAAGCGCGTGCGGCGCCTCATGGCCCGCATGGGGCTGGCCGCCATCTACCAGCGGCCGAAGACCACAGTGCGGCACCCGCAGCACCGCGTCTTCCCCTATCTCCTGCGGAACATGGCGATCGACGAGCCTGACCAGGTCTGGTGCGCCGACATCACCTACATCCCGATGCGGCGCGGGTTCCTGTACCTGGTCGCCATCATGGACTGGCACAGCCGCAGGGCTCTGTTGATAGGATTGCGAACGCAATCCGTCCCAGATTGTTATGGATGGAGGCCGACTTCTGCATCGAGGCACTGGAGGAAGGCCTTGTCCCGGTTCGGGCGGCCGGGCATCTTCAACACCGACCAAGGCAGCCAGTTCACCAGCCCGCGCTTCACCCAGGTGCTGCTGGACGCCGGCGTACGGCTTTCCATGGATGGCCGCGGCCGGTGGATGGACAACGTGTTCATCGAGCGCCTCTGGCGGTCGCTGAAATACGAGTGCATCTACCTCAACGCCTTCGAAACCGGTTCCGAGACGCGGGCCGGGATCGGCCGATGGATCACCTACTACAATCGCACGAGGCCCCACTCGGCTCTCGGCGGCAGAACGCCGGAGGAGGTCCACATGGCCTGCGACGGCATCAACATGGCGGCGTGACACACACCAGAACCAAGCTTAGCGAAGCCGCCAAACTGTCCGCCAATGCGGGACCACCTCACTGTTAGAACGGCAGCAGAACAACGCCCATGGCGGCATGCCCGAATGTACCATCGAGATCAACCAGGTCGCCGAAGCCGATGCCAATGCCGGTCTTTTGCCATCGCGTCACCGGACGAACTCCAATCCATTCCCCACGCGGCTCACGGGTGAAGTGAATGGCGAGGTCGGTGTTGGGGTAGCCCGCAACAGGTGCTGGTCCCGGCAAGCCAGGACGGGCCATGCCGTGCAAGGTATCGGCGGGCGCGATAGCCGTGAGGAAGGCGGATGCCATCGGTACCACCGGAATAGTCCATCGGAACCAAACGCCGCCATCTTCGGCCAGACGTGGATCCAGCACGTCCAGAAGCCAGGATTCGCCGTGGCTCACCCCAACATTGCGCCGGGGTAAGCCCTGTGGATCTCTATCAGGTGGGGCTGGGTCGGAGGCATAGTGGGCTTCAAGTGTCGCAATCCCGGTTTCTCCCGCGAAGGTCATCGTACAGCGTGCGGTAACCACACCATCGACCTCCAGGCGCGCATCGAATAACGCGGTGCGACGACCCACCCGCACCGGCTGCACCTTTACCTCAAGCACGCTCCCCAACGGGGTTGGCCGAAGAAAGTCCGTGCGCACCGCAAGGGGCCGCAAACCTTCCGGTGCGGCCTTCTCCATCTCCGCCATCATCGCGGTTGTCACTATGCCGCCATGAACGCCGTCGAACGGACCGCGGGCAAAGCACCCCGCCCGCCAGACGCCGTCACCCAGCGGTTCCAACACGCTCATGGCCTGCTTACTATCGGGTGCGGTGTGGCGTGGCATTGAAGCTCTTTCGTTTCGCTTCTATTCAATCGTGCCCGAGCGACGGCGGCATCGCGCGAATCGGGAGGCGGTGTCCGTCGAAGCGATAGGGAGGAGCCAGGACAGACCTCACCGCGCTATCGGCCGCGGCGTGCACCACCATGCCGCTGGACCGCGTCCGGTCCGATGTCAGAGCCTCGTGAAGGCCGAGAACCTCGCCGGCGGGAATGCCCTCGGCGCGCAGCTTCGCCAGCAGCTCCCCGCGGCTGTACCGGTGCAACTCGGCGCCGATCTGCGGCAGCAGCTCCGCCCGGTTGCGCGAGCGCTCGAGATTGGTGGCGAAGCGCGGATCCTCCGCCAGCTCCGGCCGGCCCAGCACCACCGTGCAGAAGCGCCGGAACTGGGTATTGTTGCCCACGGTGATGACGAGCGGCCCGTCCGCCGCCTCGAACACGCCGTAAGGCACGATGGAGGGATGGGCATTGCCGTAGCGCGGCGGGTCCTTGCCCTGCACCAGCGCCTCCAGCCCGTAATAGGAGGTGATGGCGAGGCCGCAGTCGAACAGCGCCAGCTCCACCCGACGGCCCCGGCCGGTGCGGGTGCGCTGGTAGAGCGCGGCGAGTACCGCCTGCGCCGCATACTGGCCGGTGAACAGGTCCACCGCCGCCACGCCGAACTTGAGCGGCGGCTGGCCGGCCTCCCCGTTCAGGGCCATCAGCCCCGCCTCACCCTGCACCAGCAGGTCATAGCCGGGGCGGGTCGCTTCCGCCCCCTCGGAGCCGTAGCCGGTGATGGAGCAATAGATGAGGCCGGGGTTCTCCGCGCTGAGCGCCTCGTAGCCGACGCCGAGACGGTCGGCGCCGCCGGTCTTGAAATTCTCCACCAGCACGTCGGCGTCCCGCGCCATGGCCTTGACGCGGGCGAGGCCCTCGGGGGTCGAGAGATCGATGCCGACGGACGTCTTGTTGCGGTTCACCGCGTCGAAATAAGAAGTGTTGGTGGCGCCGGTCCGCAGGCCCCAGTCGCGGGTGTCGTCGCCGCGCTCGGGATGCTCCACCTTCACCACCTCCGCCCCGAGATCGCCCAGCACCTGCGCGCACCAGGGGCCGGCGAGGATGCGCGACAGGTCGAGCACGCGCACGCCGGCGAGCGGCAGATCGTCGGCCAGCCCATGAGCGCCGGTGGAATTGGTTTCAATCATCGACGCAAGCTCCAGTTTGTACACGGTCAGGCCCCCATCACCCCATCGAGCCCACGCACCATTTCCACGAGGCGCGGGCGCACCTCGTCGAGCAGGAACTGTGGGGCGGTGATGACGGTGGGCGCCCCGCAATTGATCGCCATGGGCGGCAGGCCGCGCCCCGGCCGGAAGCCGACAGCGATGGAGCTGACGCTCTCCTGCCACTCGCCGAACGAGCAGCAGCAGCCGAGCGTGGCGTGATCCTTGATCGCCTTCTCGAGAGTCTCGCGCACCTTGGGCCAAGCGAGCGGATCGAGCATGCGCAGTTCCTCGAACAGCGGCGCGCGCTCGGCCGGCGTCAGGGCGGCGATGAAGGCGCGACCGATTGAGGAGCGCACCATGGACATGCGCACCCCCACCTCGATGTTGAGAGAGATGGCCGCCGGTCCGCGCATGCACTCCACGTAGCGCATGGACAGGCGGTCGCGCACCGCGAGGCCCACGGTGGCGTTGGAGAAATTGGCGAGCTCGCGCATGGCCGGGCGCGCGATCTGGCGGACATCGAGCCCGCCCAGCGCCACCGTGCTCAGGGCCATCAGCTGGGTGCCGAGGCGATACTTGCCCACCTCCTCGGCGTAATGCAGGTAGCCGAGCTTGGTGAGCGTGTAGGTGAGCCGCGAGACGGTGGAGCGCGGCAGCTTGCAGCGCTCGGTGATCTCGTGGTTGGCGAGGAAGGTCTCGCCGCGCTTGAAGCAGGCCAGCACCTCCAGCCCGCGCGCGAGGGCGGTCACGAAGTGGCGGTCGTCCTTGCCGTCGCCATCGGCGTCGAGATCTTGGGCTGCGTTTTCGGTCTGTCGCATGGTCGTGCTCTCGCTGGCGTCCGGACACTGCGGTGAGAGGCTCGGACCCACGCCATTATCGGGGATTCGCGGCCGGGCGCATCGCGGGCCCTATTTCCTGAAGAAGGCGGCGAATGCCGCCTGCGCGGCCGGCTCTAGCCGCAGGGCGTGGAAGTGCTCGGCCTCCAGCGCCAGCGCATCCGCCACCGGGCCGGCGGTGGCCGCGCGCAGCAGGCGCTTGGTGGTGGCTAGCGAGCGCGGCGGAAGCGCCGCCAGCGCCAGCGCCTTTGCCAGCGCGAGGGGAAGGGCTCCGCCCTCCTCGGTTACCGCATTGACGATGCCGGCTTCCGCCGCCACCTCGGCGCCGAACACCTCGCCCAGCAGCAGCAGCTCGCTCGCGCGCTTGGACCCGGCGATGCGCGGCAGCAGGTAGCTCGACGCGCCCTCCGGGCACAGGCCGAGATTGACGAACGGCAGGCGGAAGCGCGCTCCGGCGCCGGCATAGGCGAGATCGAAATGCAGCAGCATGGTGGTGCCGATGCCCACCGCGAACCCCTCCACCGCCGCCACCGCCGGCTTGGGAAAGGCGGTGAGGGCATTCAGGAAGGTGAGGCCGGCGCTCGGCTCACCCGCATTGGAGGTGTCCTGGAAATCGGCGAGGTCGTTGCCGGCAGTGAAGCAGTTGCCGGCCCCGGTCAGCACTACCACCCGCACCGCCTCATCCTCTCCGGCGGCGGCGAAGGCGTCGCCCAGCGCGGTGTAGGTGGCGCGGTCCAGCGCGTTGCGGCGTTCGGGCCGGGACATGGTGAGAAGGCGCACGCCGGGGTGCGGATCGGTGACGATGAGGCTCTGCGTCATGGCGGCGGCTCCTGATCCTTCTGGCGCGCCATGGACAGGGCGCGGTACGGTGTCGGCGTTCAGGCGGCGAAGCCCGCCGCATCAACGGCGAGGCGGGCGCGGGCGTCGGCATATTCGCGGGCGAGGCGGGCGACGACCTCTGCCACCGGCGGCGCATCGGCGATGGTGCCCACCCCCTGCCCCGCGCCCCACACGTCGCGCCACGCCTTCACCTTGCCGGAGCTGAAGCTCATGGCGGTCTTGTCGGCATTGGGCAGGTTGTCCGGGTCGAGACCTGAGGCGACGACGGAGGGCTTCAGGTAATTGCCCGGCACGCCGGTGAAGAAGGGCGAATAGAGGATGTCGGCGGCCGAGGCGTCGGCGATCATCTCCTTGTAGGACGGCACCGCGCGGGATTCGGCCGTGGCGATGAAGCGCGTGCCCATGTAGGCGAAGTCCGCCCCCAGCGCCTGCGCGGCGAGGATGGCTTCCCCGGTGGTGATGGCGCCGGCGAGCGCGACCGGCCCGTCGTAGAAGCGGCGCACCTCGCCCAGCAGCGCGAACGGGCTCAGCGTGCCGGCATGGCCGCCGGCCCCCGCGCACACTAGGATGAGGCCGTCCACCCCGGCCTCCAGCGCCTTCTCCGCATGGCGCACGGTGGTGACGTCATGGAAGACGACGCCGCCATACGAGTGGGCCTGCCGCACCACCTCGCCCGGCGCGCGCAGGGAGGTGATGATGAGCGGCACCTCATGGGCGACGCAGGTCTCCATGTCGCGCTCCAGCCGGTCGTTGGAGGCGTGGACGATCTGGTTCACCGAGAACGGGGCGATGCGGCGCGTTGGATCGGCGGCGCGCGCGGCCGCCAGCTCCGCCTTGATGCGTGTGAGCCATCCATCCAGCGTGTCCGGCGCGCGGGCGTTCAGCGCCGGGAAGGCGCCCACCAGGCCGGCGAGGCATTCGGCGATGACCAGCTCCGGACCCGACAGGATGAACATAGGCGAAGCGATCACCGGCAGCGAGAGCGTGCCGCGGAAGACGGCCGGAAGACGGTCTGACGGCGCGGTCATCGTCCGGCTCCTTCCTTCGCGCCCTCGCGGGCGAAATAGAGATCATGCAGGCGGTCGAGATCGAGGCCCTGCGCTTTCTCGGACAGGATCACCTTGCCCGAGCGCATGAGGTGCACGTCGTCCGCCACCGAGAGGGCGATGCGGGTGTTCTGCTCGATGAGGACGATGGTGGTGCCCTCGCCCTTCAGCCGGCGGATGATGTCGAACACCTCGTTCACGATCACCGGGGCGAGGCCCAGCGACGGCTCGTCGATGAGCAGGATGCGGGGCTTGGCCATCAGCCCGCGGCCCATGGCCGCCATCTGCGCCTCGCCGCCGGAGAGCGAGCCAGCAAGCTGGTGCCGGCGTTCCTTCAGGCGCGGGAAGAAGGCGTACATGCGCTCCAGATTGGCGGAAAGATCGCCGCGGCAGCGCTCGGGATAGGCGCCGAGGCAGAGGTTTTCCTCCACCGACATGTCGCGGAACACGAGGCGCCCTTCCGGCACCATCACCAGCCCCTGGGCGGCGAGGTCCCAGGTCTTCCCCTTTAACGGCGCGCCATCCATCAGGATCTCGCCGCTGTAGGGCAGAAGCCCGGTGAGGGTGCGCAGAAGCGTGGTCTTGCCGGCGCCGTTGGGGCCCACGATGGCGGTGAGCGCGCCGGCGCGGAACGTGAGGTTCACGTCCCACAAGACGGTGATGGCGCCGTAGCCGGAGGAAAGGTTGCGCGTCTCAAGCATGGGCGGTCCCCGTGTAGCTCTCCACCACGGCCGGATTGCTGAACACCTCGGCCGGCGTTCCGTCGGCGAGGAGCTGGCCGAAGTTGAGCACCACCGCCCGCGTGCACAAGCCCGAGATGGTCTCGATGTCGTGCTCGACGATGACGATGGTGAGGCCGAACAGCGCGTGCAGCTCCTTCAGCTTCAGCATGAAGGAGCGCTTCGCGTTGCTCTCGAGGCCGGCCAGCACCTCGTCCAGCAGCAGCAGCTTCGGCTCGGTGGCGAGCGCCTTGGCGATCTCCAGCCGCTTCAGCTCCTGCAGCGCCAGGGCGGTGGCGGCGTCGGCATCGGCCTTGTGGGATAGCTCCATCACCGCGAGGATCTCGTCGATCCGCTTCTCGTCGTATCGCCCGGCGCCGAACACCTGCGCCACCGCAAGGTTCTCTCGCACGGTGAGATGATGCATGGGCTGGGGAATCTGGAAGGTGCGCCCGATACCAGCCCGCGCCCGCTTGTGCAGCGGCAGGGAGGTCACCTCCCGTCCGTTGAAACTGATGCGCCCGCGGGCCTTCACGAGGCCGGAGATGGAATTGAACAGGGTGGTCTTGCCCGCCCCGTTCGGCCCCACGAGGCCGAGGATCTCGCCTTGCGCGATGCGGAACGAGATACCCGACAGGGCGGTGAGGCCACCGAAGCGGACGGTGACGGCGTCGAGCTCAAGCATGGCCCTTCTCCGTGTTGGGGAGGCCGCGGCCGGCGAGGCGCGGCAGGAAGCGGGCGACGAGACCGGACAGGCCGTTGGGCGCCAGCAGCACCATGATGGCGAGCACAATGCCGAGTAGGATCTGATGGCCCACCGGAATGAGGCTTTTTGCGATCACCTGGTCGAACAGATAGATCACCACCGCGCCGAAGATGGGCCCCAGCACGCTGCGGTAGCCGCCGAACACCGCGGCGATGATGGGCATGACGCTCCAGATGCCGGAGAAGGCGTAGTCCGGCTCCAGGAAGCCGATGATGTGGGCGTTGAGCGCGCCGAACACCCCGGCGATGAAGGCGGAGAGCAGCAGCATCCAGGTCTTCAGCACGGTGGCGTTGACGCCCACCACGCGGGTCGCGTCCTCGCTGTCGGCGATGGCGCGCAAAGCGGTGCCCACATGGCTGCGCCTGAGCGCCATGTAGACGAAGGCGAACACCGCGACGAAGGCGAGCACCAGCACGTAGCTGCCCGCCCGGTCCGCCAGGTTGAAGCCGACCACGGTGGGCAGGCCCGGATAGCGCTGCAGCCCCGCCGCGCCGCCGGTGAGCCAGTCGAGCTCGGTGGCGAGGATGCGGAAGATCTGCGCATAGGCGAGGATGGCGAGGGCGAAGTACGGCCCGGAGAGCCGCAGCGCCGGCAGCATCGCCAGCGAGAACACCGTGGCGATCAGCCCGCCCAGCGGGATGGCGAGGAGCACCGGCACGCCGAGCTTGCCCGCCAGCAGCGCCGAGCCATAGGCGCCCACCCCGAAGAAAGCCGCATGGCCGAACGAGACCATGCCGCCGAGATTGCCCAGCAGCGCCCACGACAGCGCGAGGCCGGCGAGGATGAGCGCCGAGATCAGCAAGCCCAGCATGTAGGGACTGGCGCCCGCCACCAGCGGCAGCAGCGCCAGCGCGAGGAGCCCCACGCCGATGAGCGCGCCGCGGGCGCTCCGGGACGTGGCCGCGGGCGGAGCGGCATTGGAAGTGACCGGCATGGCTTCGCCTTTCAGCCGCGACGGGCGCGCGCGCCGAACAGGCCGTTCGGCATCAGGAACAGGACGAGCAGGAACAGCACCATGCCGGCGAGCTCCTGCAGGGCGGACGAGGCAAGCGTCACGGTCAGCGCCTCGGTGACGCCGAGCAGCACCGCGCCGAGGAACACGCCGGGAATGGAGCCGACGCCGGCCAGCACGGTGATGATGAAGGCCTTCACCGTCAGGGCATGTCCGGTGGCCGGCTGCACCACGCTCATGGTGTAGAGCGCTACGCCGGCGAACGAGGCGAGCGCGCCCGCCACCAGGAACGACACCGTCTCAATGCGCGTGGGGTTGATGCCCATGAGCTTGGCGGCGCCGCGATTGGAGGAGACGGCCCGCACCGCGCGGCCGTACCAGCTGGACTTCAGCCACCACCACAGCGCGCCCATCAGCACCAGCGAGAGCACGAAGGCGATGATCTCGCTGCGCATGGCGAACAGGTCGCCCAGCGACACCGCATCCTGCAGGAAGGGCGATGCGGTGGTGCGCACGTCGCTGGCGAACACCAGGAGAATGGCGTTGGTGAGGATGATGCCGATGGCGAAGGTGAGGATGAGCGAGTTGAGCTCGCGGTGTTCCTTGATGCGGTCCACCAGCAGGAACAGCGCGAAGCTCGCCGCCGCCACCACCACCAGCGCGAGCGGGATGGCGAAATAGGGGTCGAGCCCGGTCCGCGATTCCACCAGATAGGCCATGTAGGCCGCCAGCAGCACCAGCTCGCCGTGGGCGAGGTTGATGATGCGCATGGCGCCGAAGGCGAGGGCGAGGCCGAGGGCCACCAGCGCATAGACGCTGCCGATGAGCACGCCGGAGAACAGCGCCTGCAGGATGAGTTCGGTCATGTCACCTCGGATGGGCAAGGCGGGCGGTGAAGGGCGTCAGGAACGGGCAGCCGGCATCGGCGCGCTGGGGAGGACGGGGCCCGCAAGCTTCGGCGCCGGCGGGCCCTCCATCAGCTCCGGCTCACCACGGCAGGGCGGGATAGGCGATCTCGCCGGTGGCAGCCGACTTCGGCGACACCAGCACGATCTTGCCGTCGCGGTGCTGGCCCATGGAGAGCGCGAAGTTGGGGTTGTCGCCGGTCTCGTCGAACTGGATGCGGCCGAGCAGGCTGTTGCGGTCGGTCTTGCGCATCTCGGCGGCAAGCCCGCCCTTGTCCAGCGTGCCGGCCTCGGCGGCGCGGACGATGGCCTCGCACAGCGCCATGGTCTCCACGAAGCTCAGAGTGGAGAGATATTCGATTTCTTTATTGTACGACTGCTTGTAGATCTCGGAGAATTTGCGCCCCTCCTCGTCCTTCACTTCCACCGGGAACGGTAGGAACGAGGTTCCGACCACGTTGTTCATCAGGTCGGGGAATTCCGTGTACATCTTCGGGGTGGCGAGGGACCAGGTGCCGACGATCAGCTTCACGCTGGGCTTCAGCACCTTGGCGGCGCGGATGATGCCCACGTAGTCGTTCTCGTAGGCCGACATCATGATGATGTCCGGCTTGTCCTGCAGCTTGATCTTGTTGATGATCGGCTTGAAGTCCGTAATCGCCGGGTCGAACTTGTGCACCGTCACGGCGATGCCCTTGGCGGCGAGGTCCTTCTCCAGCCCCTCGGCGAGCAGCGCGGGCGCCTCCTTGGTGGAGGCGATGATGGACACCTTCGCGGGCTTCAGGTCGCTGATGACGGTGGCGATGCCGCGCTCATAGCCGGCATTGTTGTTGATGCGGAAGAACGTCTTCAGCCCGCGCTTGGTCAGTTCGTCCGAGACGGCGCCGGCGGTGATGTACACCTTTCCGAGCTTGTCGGAGGCGTCGGACGCCGGGCCGATGATGTTGGAGCCGTAGCCGCCGATCAGCGCCACCGCGCCGTCGGACGACAGCTTCTCCACCGCCGAGACCGCCTTGGCCGGGGTGCTCTCGTCGTCGATGAGGTCCACCTTCACCTGGAACTTCGGCGAGGCGGCGTTGCACATCTTCACCGCCACCTGCATGCCTTCGGTGAAGGCTTGGCCGGAGCGGGCGAGCGAGCCGGTGAGCGGCATGTGCGCGCCGATGGTGAAGGTCTTCGGCGCATCCTGGGCCGAGGCGCTCGCGATCCCCGCCAGCGTGACGCCGAACGCCAGCGCCGCTGACACGATTGTCCTGCCGACCATGTGTGTCCTCCCTGAGCGTTTCTGACGCCGGACGACCGAATTCCCTCGGCGCGGCCGCGGCGGCGGGCGCAGACGTGTCCGTGACCGGAGCGGCACGCGCCGTCCGCCACGCGACCGCGGCTGCGGTAATTTGGCGGGAAGGGCATGCGCGGGACGTGTGGCGGCCGCCGCCGCGGACCCGGTCCGGACAGCGAAGACCTCCCCTCCGCGCGGCTTCTCCGCGTTGTGCCCCCGCAACGCGACCGGCGCCCAGGGTTGCAGGATGAATGGCACGGGCCGCCGCCTCCTGTCAATTATGCGGCCACAAGTTCTGCATAATGGAACAAACTATCGGCGAAGCTTACCAAGGCACCATTGACTGCCCGACATGTGTGCTTGACAAGACACGTTCTGCAGGGCACGTCTTCAAGAAACTGCAGGCGTCAATTCTGCATAGCAGAATGTAAGGGGGACAACATGGCTCCGGTCCGCACCGAGGTCTCGAACGGCGTGGCCGTGCTCGTCATCGACAATCCGCCGGTCAATGCGCTTGGCGCGGCCGTCCGGGGCGCCATCGCCGAGGGCGTCGCGGCCGCCCTGGCAGACCCCGCCGTCAAGGCCATCGTGCTGACCGCCGCCGGCAAGGTGTTCGTCGCCGGCGCCGACATCTCCGAGTTCGGCAAGCCCCCGGTTCCCCCCGCCCTGCCGGACGTGCTCGCCGCCATCGAGGACTGCCCGAAGCCGCTGGTCGCCGCCGTCAACGGCATGGCGCTCGGCGGCGGGCTGGAGCTCGCCCTCGCCTGCCATGCGCGGGTGGTGGCGCCCGGCGCGCGGCTGGGCCTGCCCGAGATCAAGCTCGGCATCATCCCCGGTGCCGGCGGCACCCAGCGGCTGCCGCGTCTCATCGGCGCTGCGCCGGCCTTCGCCCTCATGCTCACGGGCGACCAGGTGACGGCGCAGAAGGCGCTCAGCCTCGGCCTCGCCGACGCCCTCGCGGACGGCGATCTGGTGGCGGCCGCCGCCGAGCGCGCGCTGGCGCTTGCCGCCGCCGGCACCTGGCCGCGGACGCGCGAGGGCGCGGACAAGCTGACCGCGGAAGACCGCGCCGCCTTCGAGGCCGCCGCCGCCGACGCGCTCAAGCGCTCCGCCCGCGTTCCCAACGTGCCGGCGCTGATCGATGCCGTGCGCGGCGTGTTCGAGCGCCCGTTCGCGGACGGCCTCGCCGCCGAGCGGGCGCATTTCAAGGCGCTGTTGGCCGACCCGAGCTCCAAGGCCCTGCGCCACGTCTTCTTCGCCGAGCGGGAGGCCGCACGCATTCCCGGCATCGGCAAGGAGGTGAAGGCCCGGCCCATCGCCGCCGCGGCGGTCATCGGTGCCGGCACTATGGGCGGCGGCATCGCCATGTGCTTCGCCCAGGCGGGCATCCCCGTCACCCTCATCGAGGTGAAGGCCGAGGCGCTCGACGTGGGCATGGAACGCATCCGCGCCAATTACGCCACCTCCGTGAAGCGCGGCTCCCTCACCCAGGAGGCCATGGACGCGCGCATGGCCCTCATCACCCCCAAGGTGGGCCTCGATGCGGCGGCAGATGCCGACATCGTGGTGGAGGCGGCGTTCGAGGACATGGGCGTCAAGGCCGAGATCTTCGGAACCCTCGATCGGGTGACGAAGCCCGGCACCATTCTCGCCACCAACACCTCCTACCTCGACGTGGATGCCATCGCCGCCACCACCAGCAGGCCGCAGGATGTGGTGGGCCTGCATTTTTTCAGCCCCGCCAATGTGATGCGCCTGCTGGAAGTGGTGCGCGGGGAACTGACGGCGCCCGACGTGCTGGTGACCGCCCTCGATCTCGGCCGCAAGCTCGGCAAGCTGCCGGTGGTGGTGGGCGTGTGCTACGGCTTCGTCGGCAACCGCATGCTGGCGCGCCGCACCGAGGCCGCCGAGCGCCTGCTCCTCGCCGGCGCCCTGCCCCACGAGGTGGATGTGGCGGTGACCGATTTCGGCTTCCGCATGGGCCCGTTCGCCATGGCGGACCTCGCCGGCATCGACATAGGCTGGCGCGCCCGCAAGGCGGCCGGCGACAAGGCGGTGAAGGCCCCGGTGGCCGATGCGCTGGCGGAGCAGGGCCGGTTCGGCCAGAAGACCGGGCGCGGCTTCTATCTCTATCCCGAGGGCGCCCGCGCCGGCGCGCGGGACCCGGAGACCGAGGCGCTGATCGCGGCGCTGTCCGCCGAGCGCGGCATCGCCCGCCGCAGCTTCACCACCGCGGAGATCCAGGCGCGCCTGTTCTACCCCATGGTGAACGAGGGCGCGAAGATCCTGGAGGAGGGCATCGCCGCCCGCTCCGGCGACATCGATGTCATCTGGCTAAACGGCTACAACTGGCCGTCCTTCACCGGCGGGCCCATGCAGTGGGCCGAGGGCGTGGGCCTTACCCGCATCGTGGCGGGCCTCGAGGAGATGACCGCCGAGACCGGCGACAACAGCCTGAAGCCGGCGGCGCTGCTGAGGCGCCTCGCTGCCGGGGCCGGCACGTTCGCGGCGGCGGTGGCGGCGTGATGTCGCCGCAGCCCTCCCCCGTGCCGGGTGGCGAGGTGCCGCCCTGGCAGGCGCATTTTCCGGACGTGTGCGACTGGTCCGCGCCGCTGGAGATCACCACCCTGCCAGAGCTGCTCGCCGCTGGCGTCGCCACCGGGCAGGAGCGGCCCGCGCTTGATTTCCGCGACGCGAAGATCAGCTATGCCGCGCTCGGCCGCCACGTGGAGCGCCTCGCCAGCGGGCTGGCGCAGGACGGGGTGCGGCGCGGCGACAACATCGCCCTGCTGCTGCCCAACACGCCCTGGCATCCCATCGCCTTCTTCGCACTGACGCGGCTCGGGGCGCGGGTGGTGCACATCAGCGCACTCGATGCCCGGCGCGAGATCATCCACAAGCTGAAGGCCACCGGCGCGCGCCGCCTGCTCACCACCAACCTGCCCGGCTTCCTGCCGGACGCGCTGGAGATGCTGGACACCGGCGTGGTGGACGAGGTGCTGGTGGGCGACGACGCCCTCTGGGGCACCGGTGAGACCGCGCCGCTTCCCCCGCCCGCGCAGCCGGGCGTGCGCCCCCTCGCCGGCCTGTTCAGCGATGCCTCGCTCAATGCGCCGCTGCCCTCGGTGGACGACATCGCGGTGCTGCAGTTCACCGGCGGCACCACCGGCCTGCCCAAGGCCGCCATGCTCAGCCACGGCAACCTCACCTCGGCGGTGAGCATGTATCGCCTGTGGCGCGACGGCAGCCGCCCGCTGGTGGCCGGCACCGAGAAGGTGGTGGCGGTGCTGCCGCTGTTCCACATCTATGCGCTCACCACCGTGCTGCTCCGTCATGTGCGCGACGGCAACGAGATCCTCCTGCGCCAGCGCTTCGACGTGGAGCGGCTGATCCGCGACGTGAGCGAGTTGAAGGCCAGCCAGTTCTCCGGCGTGCCCACCATGTGGGTGGCGCTGCTCAACCGGCCGGGGGTGGAGACGATGGACTTCTCCTCGCTGAAGTCCTGCGTCTCCGGTGGCGCGCCGCTGCCGTTCGAGGTGCAGGCCCGCATCGAGGCCATCATCGGCACCCAGCTCAACAACGGCTGGGGCATGACGGAGACCGGCCCCGCCGGCTCGCGGGTGCCCTTCCGGGTGCCGCGCCGGCTCGGGCTCATCGGCATTCCCTTGCCCGGCCTTGCCCTGCGCATCGTCGCCATGGACGCGCCGGGCGAGGCGCTGCCCCCCGGCGAGGTGGGCGAGATCGCCATCCGCGGGCCCAACGTGTTCAATGGCTATCTCGGCGACGAGGCGGCCACCGCCGCGGCCTTCCACGACGGCTGGTTCCTCACCGGCGACATGGGGCGCATGGACGAGAGCGGGCTGTTCGAGATCGTCGACCGCCGCAAGAACATGATCATTTCCTCGGGCTTCAACGTCTATCCGGCGGCGGTGGAGAGCGCCATCTACGAGCATCCGGCTGTGGAGGAAGTGATCGTCATCGGCGTGCCCGATGCCTACCGCGGCCAGTCCGCCAAGGCCTACGTGAAGCTGAAGGCCGGGGCCGAACCCTTCACCCTCGACGCGCTCACCGACTTCCTCGCCGACCGGCTCGGCCGCCACGAGATGCCCCGAGCGCTGGAATTCCGCGATGAGCTGCCGCGCAGCCCCGTCGGCAAGCTCCTGCCCAAGGTGCTGATGGCGGAAGTGGCCGCGGCCGCCGGCGACGCCCCCGAAACACACTGAAGACCCGAACGAGGAAGCCCAATGGCTGATGCCGTCATCGTCTCCACCGCGCGCACGCCCATCGGCAAGGCGCAGCGCGGCGCGCTCAACATCACCAAGGGCGCCGACATGGCCGCCCACGCCATCCGTCACGCGCTCGCCCGCGGCAAGGTGGACCCCGCCGAGGTGGAGGAGGTGGTGATGGGCTGCGGCTATCCGGAAGGCGCCACCGGCGGCAACGTCGCCCGCCACGGGGCGCTCGTGGCCGGCATCCCGGTGACCGCCACCGGCGTCACGGTCAGCCGCTTCTGCGCCTCGGGGCTGGAGGCGGTGGCCCATGCCGCGCGACGCATCGCTTTCGACGGCGTGCCGGTGGCGGTGGCCGGCGGGGTGGAATCCATCTCGCTGGTGCAGCCGGTGGACCGCGAGCTGTTCCGCAACGACTGGCTGATGGCGAACAAGCCGGACGTCTACGTCACCATGATCGAGACCGGCGATACTGTCGCGCGGCGCTACGGCATCGCCCGCGCGGCGCAGGACGCCTTCTCGCTCGAAAGCCAGAAGCGCACCGCCCGCGCCCAGCAGGCCGGCCTGTTCGATGACGAGATCGTGCCCATCACCGTCGAGAAGGCGGTGACCGACAAGGAGACCGGCGAGACCCGGCGCGAGAGCGTCACCCTCGCCAAGGACGAGGGCAACCGCGCCGACACAACGCTGGAGGGCCTCGCTAAGCTGAAGCCGGTGCGCGGCGAAGACCAGTTCGTCACCGCCGGCAATGCCTCGCAGCTCTCGGACGGCGCTTCCGCCAGCGTGCTCATGTCGTCCACCGAGGCGGCGCGGCGGGGAGCGCAGGTGCTCGGCACCTTCCGCGGCTATGCCACCGCCGGCTGCGAGCCGGACGAGATGGGCATCGGCCCGGTGTTCGCCGTGCCGCGCCTGCTGGAGCGCAACGGGCTTAAGGTGTCCGACATCGGACTGTGGGAGCTGAACGAGGCGTTCGCCTCCCAGTCGCTCTATTGCCGCGACACGCTCGGCATCGACCCGGAGATCTGCAACGTCAACGGCGGCGCCATCTCGGTGGGCCATCCGTTCGGCATGAGCGGGGCGCGCCTCGTGGGCCACGCGGTGCTGGAAGGGCGCCGGCGCGGCGTGCGCTACGCGGTCGTCACCATGTGCATCGCCGGCGGCATGGGTGCCGCGGGCCTCATCGAAATCAATCCGGAGGCCTGACCTATGGACCTGCGCTTCACCCCCGAGGAAACCGCCTTCCGCGAGGAGGTCCGCACCTTCTTCCGCACCGCCATTCCGGCCGAAATCCGCACCAAGGTGTCGGAGGGCCGCAAGCTGGCGCGCGAGGACTACGTGACCTCCCAGCGCATCCTGAACGACAAGGGCTGGGCCGTGCCCCACTGGCCGGTGGAGCATGGTGGGCAGCCGTGGAGCGCGGTTCAGCGCTACATCTTCATGGAGGAGCTGATGCAGGCGGCGGTGCCGCTACCGCTGCAGTTCAACTGCTTCATGGTGGGCCCGGTGATCGCCACCTTCGGCAGCGAGGAGCAGAAGCGCCGCTTCCTGCCGCGCATCAAGAGCCTGGAGGACTGGTGGTGTCAGGGCTTCTCCGAGCCCGGCGCCGGCTCCGATCTCGCCTCGCTGAAGACACGCGCGGTCAAGGACGGCGACCATTACATCGTCGACGGGCAGAAGACCTGGACCACGCTCGGCCAGTATGCCGACTGGATGTTCTGCCTCGTCCGCACCGACCCCGCAGCCAAGAAGCAGGCCGGCATCTCCTTCATCCTCATCGACATGAAGAGCCCAGGCGTCACCGTGCGGCCCATCATCACCATCGACGGCCGGCACGAGGTGAACGAGGTGTTCCTCGACGCCGTGAAAGTGCCGGTGGAGAACCTCGTGGGCGAGGAGAACAAGGGCTGGGACTACGCCAAGTTCCTGCTCGCCAACGAGCGCACCGGCATCGCCCGCATCGGCATGTCCAAGGAGCGCATCGCCCGAATCAAGCGCCTCGCCCGCACCACCCCGGCCGGCGCCGGCACCATGTGGGACGACCTCGATTTCCGCTCTCGCCTCGCGAGCGTGGAGATCGAGCTGAAGGCGCTGGAGATCACCCAGATGCGCGTGGTGGCGGCGCAGGCGACGCGCGATCCCACCAAGCCCGATCCCGCCTCCTCCATCCTGAAGATCAAGGGCTCCGAGCTGCAGCAGGCCACCACTGAGCTCTTGCTGGAGCTGGCCGGCCCGCAGGCCCTGCCCGCCCTGCGCGACGGCGCCGGCGACAATGATGCCGAAGCCCTGTTCGCCTGGGCCGACGCGGCGGCGCCTGTCTATTTCAACCACCGCAAGGTGTCCATCTACGGCGGATCCAATGAGATCCAGCACAATGTGATCGCCAAGGCGATCCTCGGCCTGTGAGGAGGTCTCAATGGATTTCGACCTGACCGACGAGCAGTCGCTCCTCAAGGACACCGTCCGGCGCTGGGTAGCCGACACCTACCCCGGCATCGAGCAGTTGGCCGCCGCCCGGACCGAGCCGCTCGGCTTTCCGAAGGCGCGGTGGGCGGAGCTGGCGGAGCTGGGCCTCCTCGGCCTGCCGTTCGCGGAAGAGGACGGTGGGTTCGGCGGCGGCTCTGTGGAAACGCTGGTGGTGATGGAGGCGCTCGGCCGCGCGCTGGCGCCCGAGCCCTATTTCGCCAGCGTCATCCTCGGCGGCGGCGCGGTCCGCATCGCCGGCAATGCGGCCCAGCGCGCCGCCCTTCTGCCCGGCCTCATGGACGGCAGCGCCGGCCTCGCCTTCGCCCATTCCGAGGTGCAGGCGCGCTATGACCTGAATGATGTCGCTACCACCGCCCGCGCCGTGGACGGCGACTTCCGCCTGGACGGCCGCAAGAGCGTGGTGCTGAACGCCGATGCCGCCGCGACGCTGGTGGTCAGCGCCCGCACCTCCGGCGACCGGCGCGACGCGGACGCCATGACGCTGTTCCTCGTGCCGGTGAATGCGCCCGGCGTCAGCCTCCTCGCCTATCCCACCCAGGACGGCGGCCGCGCGGCGGACGTGATCCTCTCCGACGTGTTCATCCCCGCCGATGCAGTGCTGGGCCCGGTGGGCGAGGGCCTCGCCATCGTCGAGCGGGTGGTGGAAGGCGCCATCGCCGCCCTGTGCGCCGAGGCGGTGGGCCTGATGGAGGCGCTGCACGAGCTGACGGTGGAATACCTGAAGACGCGCAAGCAGTTCGGCGTCGCCATCGGCTCGTTCCAGGCGCTGCAGCACCAGGCGGTGGACATGTTCGTGGCGCTGGAGCAGGCCCGCTCCATGGCGCTCTATGCCGCCATGATGGTCGAGGCGGAGGACGCGGCCGAGCGCGCCGTCGCCCTCTCGGCCGCCAAGGTGCAGATCAACCGCGCCGCCCGCTTCGTCGGCCAGACGGCGGTGCAGCTGCACGGCGGCATCGGCATGACCATGGAATACATCGGCGCCCACCATTTCCGCCGCCTCGCCATGATCGAGCTGATGCTCGGCGACACCGCCTATCACCAGCGCCGGGTGACCCTCGCCGGCGGCCTCGTCGGGATAGGTTGAAGCTTCTCCTTGGGTTTAAGAGCGCGGCGGGTTTAGGCGCCCACACGGTCCACGGGAACAAAGTTAGTGGAGCGTTCGATGATCTCTCTGGGATATTGATATGAGTACGGAGCACGGACCGCCTGAACGCGAAGGCATGGATTATGACGTGGTGGTGGTGGGCGGCGGCCCTGCGGGCCTGGCTACCGCCATCCGCCTGAAGCAGCAGGCGGCCGAGCGCGGCAGCGACATTTCGGTGGTGGTGGTGGAAAAGGGCTCCGAGGTGGGCGCCCATATCCTCTCCGGCGCGGTCATCGATCCCGTCGGCCTCGATGCGCTGGTGCCCGGCTGGCGGGAGGAGGCCGATGCGCCGCTCTCCGTCGAGGTCAACGACGACCATTTCTACCTGCTCGGCCCCGCCGGCGGCCTCCGCCTGCCCAATTTCGCCATGCCGCCGCTGATGAACAATCACGGCAATTTCGTCGGCTCCCTGGGCAATGTCTGCCGCTTCCTCGCCGCCCGGGCCGAGGCGCTGGGGGTGGAGATCTATCCCGGCTTCGCCGCCGACGAGATCCTTTATGACGACAAGGGCGCGGTGGCCGGCATCGCCACCGGCGACATGGGCGTCGACAAGAACGGCGTGCCCAAGGGCGAGTTCACCCGCGGCATGGAATTGCGCGGGCGCTACACCGTGTTCGCCGAGGGTGCGCGCGGCCATCTCACCAAGCAGCTCATCGCCAGATACGGCCTCGACGCCGGCCGCGACGTGCCGAAATTCGGCATCGGGCTGAAGGAGCTGTGGAAGGTGAAGCCGGAGAAGCACAAGCCCGGCCTGGTGCAGCACGGCTTCGGCTGGCCGCTGGACGGCAAGACCGGCGGCGGCGCCTTCCTTTACCATATGGAAGATGAGCAGGTGATGGTGGGCTTCGTGGTCCACCTCAACTACCAGAACCCCTGGCTGTCGCCCTTCGACGAGTTCCAGCGCTTCAAGACCCACCCCTTCTTCAGGGACACCTTCGAGGGCGGCAAGCGCATCGCCTATGGCGCGCGGGCGCTGTCGGAAGGCGGCTACCAGAGCGTGCCCAAGTTGAGCTTCCCCGGCGGCGTGCTGGTGGGCTGCGCGGCGGGCTTCGTGAACGTGCCGCGCATCAAGGGCAGCCATAATGCGGTGCTCTCGGGGATCCTGGCCGCCGACCACCTCGCCGGGGCGCTGGCCGAGGATCGCGGCCACGACGAGCTTGCGAGCTACGAGGCGGCGTGGCGCTCCTCCGCCATCGGCGCGGACCTGAAGAAGGTGCGCAATGTGAAGCCGCTGTGGTCGAAGCTCGGCACCTTCATCGGCATTCCGCTCGGCGCGCTGGACATGTGGACCAACACGCTGGGCTTCTCTTTGTTCGGCACCCTGAAGCACGGCAAGACCGACGCCGCCTCGCTGAAGCCGGCCAAGGACTACAAGAAGATCGCCTATCCCAAGCCGGATGGCGTGCTGACCTTCGACAAGCTGTCCTCGGTGTTCATCTCCAACACCAACCACGAGGAAGACCAGCAGGTGCATCTGGTGGTGAAGGACATAGCTTTGCAGAAGGCGTCGGAGCACGACATCTATGCCGGCCCGTCCAACCGCTACTGCCCGGCGGGGGTCTATGAATGGATCGAGGAGGGGGCGGATGCGCCGCGCTTCCAGATCAACGCGCAGAACTGCGTGCACTGCAAGACCTGCGACATCAAGGACCCCAACCAGAACATCACCTGGACCGCCCCCGAGGGCGGCGGTGGGCCCAACTATCCGAACATGTGAGGGAATGTGTTCTGTCCCGAGGTCTGAACCGCCCCTAGATTCCTGGACGCCTTCTTCCCTAAATTTTTAGGCAAGGAGGCCCCGATGGGCAAAGCGAACTTCACCGAGGACTTCAAGCGCGACGCGGTCGTTCAGATCACCGAACGGGGCTATCCGGTTGCGGAGGTGGCTGCGCGGCTGGGGATCAGCAAGTACTCGCTCTACGAGTGGAGGAAACAGTACGGCAAGCCTGCTGCCGTGGCCCGCGATGACGATCAGGCCGCTGAGGTCCGCCGGCTGAAGCGCGAGTTGCAGCGCGTGACGGAGGAGCGCGACATCCTAAAAACGTATGGCCCGCCCCGTCCGCAAGGGGGTTGTCTGGTTGGCATGAGTGGTCTGCATCAACGTATCCGGTCTCAGAGACGGGCCCTGGCCAAGATGGATATCCGCGCGCAGCCTGATCCTCATAAAAGCGCCGGTGGCGAGCACCACATTTAGAATCAGGTTTTCAGGCTGCCGGTACGAATGTTATGCCATCTTTACTTCACGTCTCGCAGACATCTTGAGCGTGCGGCGTTTGCCGCCCGCTGTTCGGGGTGATCAGACGGCGGCAAGCGCCTGCCGATCGAAGTCCTTCTGCGTGTGCAACACCGCCCGGGCGATGCACGCCCGCTTCGCCGCCATCGCCACAACCACGACATTGGGGTGCGCGCGGGTCAGCATGGTCTGCAGCAAAGTGCCCAGCGGGTTCGGCTCGCCGCGAGATGCGGCATAGCGGCTCGGGCACCGTGAATCAGCTGCTTGCGCAAATAGCCGTTCCCGCGTTTGCTAATCCCGAGAAGCATCGTCTTGCCGCCGGTCGAGTGTTGCCGAGGCGTCAGGCCGAGCCATGCGGCCAGATCCCTTGCCTTAGAGCGTTTTCCGCTCATAATGGTTCATATCCTGCGGCCATGAAGAAGTTCTGGCGTTCCTTTGACGTGAAGCAGTCGATGAGGCGACCGATGGCGTTCCACAGGCCGGCGACGGAGCGCTCGGCGTCTTTGCGCAGGAGCGCCTTGAGCTTTGAGAATGCCTTCTCGATGGGATTGAAGTCGGGGCTGTAGGGCGGCAGATAAAGCAGACCGGCGCCGGCAGCCTCGATGGCGGCGCGGACCTGAGGCCCCTTGTGGGAGCCGAGATTGTCCATCACCACCATGTCGCCTGGCGAAAGCTCGGGGAATGAGAACCTGTTCCACATAGGCCAGGAACGCCACGGCGTTGATCGGGCCGTCGAGTACCATGGGTGCGACCATGCCGGTGGATCTCAGGCCGGCGACGAAGGTGGTCGTCTTCCAGTGGCCGTGCGGCACGCCGACCCGCAGGCGTTTCCCGCGCCGGCAACGGCCGTGGCGGCGCGCCATGTTGGTGGAAGCCCAGGTCTCGTCGATGAAGACGAGCCGCTCCGGGTCCAGGTCCAGTTGGCCGTCGAACCAGGCTTGGCGCTGTTTCAGGATATCGGGGCGGTCCTGCTCGGCCGCGTGCGCGGTCTTTTTTCCAGGTGATCTGGTGGCGATCGAAGAAGCGCCACAGCGTGCCGATGGCAAAGCGGTGTCCGTGTTCGGCGAGGCGCGCCTGAAGCTCCATCAGGGTGATGTCGCTTGTCTCCTCCACCAGCTTCAGGATCAGGTCGGCCTGCGCCTCGATCCGGGCGGAGAGGGTGTCACCGCCGCGCGGCTTGGCCGCGACGCTTCCGGTTTCCCGCACCCTGGCGCACCAGCGCACGGCGCTGGCGATACTCACCCCGAAGCGCTCGGCCGCCTGCCGCCGCGACATCCCGCCCTCGACGGCGGCAACCACCCGCTCCCGCAGGTCCAAAGACAGCGTCCTGGCCATGCATGTCGGCCTCCCTCTCCGACACGAAGCTTGAATCAGAACGCCGCAGATTTGGGAAGCCCAGCCGAATCAAAACGCGAGGAAAACACTCTAGCATTCTGATGCTGCGGTAGCGGGGCCGTTCCACACCATCAATCGGCGTGGAAACCTGAGTCTAACGTACTGACTCTAACTTGTTGTTGTTCAGCAACAAGCTGTGGAGACAACGCCTCTCCATTTCAGTCTGT
>NZ_JBAFVS010000043.1:0-18757 GCF_043194565.1 Xanthobacter autotrophicus ATCC 700552
CACTCAGCCTCGATCTCATCCTCGCATACCGCGCTCTGTAATCAGCGCTGAACAGCCCTGCACTTCCGGCGCGGGATTTCATCGATGATGACAACGTATATACTGTATAACGTGCAGTATAAGAAGTATATGCGAATGAGCGGAAGTGTCAATGAACCCGTTGCAAAATAGGTAGGGATTGGCGGCATGAAGCGTGGACGGCTCACGCAACCTCAAAGAACGCGTATTCCGGCCCGGTTGATCGTCGTGATCCCTTCCCGATGCAAACCAGCCGGTTCAGCCAAGACAGGTTGGGTTCTGATGCTTCAAAGCTTCCGGTCACGTAGTAATAGTAACTTTCAGGGTCAACGGCCTCTCCGCTCGAAACGCGTGCCAGTATCTCGGGGTCTCCCGCGCGTATGCCGGCATAGTGCAAGATGACCAAGCTTCCCTCGTCGGTCTTGAGCGGCAAGCGGACATCAATCTGCATGCAGGACTGATCATCATTGAGCGTGATCCAGTCGGTTCCACCCGGGAGAACCTCCCCCGACACGCGTCCTTCAAATCGACCGCCGGAAACGGGGGCAACTCGGCGATAGCCCCGTGGAGTCACACCCATATTATGGTGCGCGCCGACGCGAAGTTTGAGGTAAAATAGAGGTTTTAAGGAAATTTCGTTGCTCAAGAGGGCCTCCATGAAGGCTGGAACTGGCAGTGGGCGAGCTTTGTAGATCGCATTGGTATTTGGGCTCCGAAATTGGTGCGCGCGAGATGCCGTGGCCTAGAACTTCTGCGGTCCCCACTGCGTGGTTCGCTCCGGTCAGGAGCCGTGTTCACGCGGTGCGACCGGTAAAGTTCAGTGGTAAACCTGCTGAAGGCCACGGCATGGTGGCGAGCCTGCCGCTGCCGGACAGCGTAATATAGGCGGTACGCAGGTCATCCCCACCAAAGCAGATGTTGGTGGGGTAAGGATCAGGCATTGTCCATTGCCGGAGCAAAGTCCCGTCGGGACTGATCTCGCTGATGGCGCCGGATACGAGGGTCGCGACACAGATCACGCCGGCCTCATCCACGGCAAGGCTGTCGAACCGCTGGTAGCCTCCCAGCCCGGCGACAAGCCGGCCGCCGTGCGGTGAGGGCCAAGGTAGCTTGCGCACCACCCCCGGAGCCTGGATATCAAACGCCCAAAGCCGTGCCGTATCTGTTTCCGTTACATATAGAATCCGACCATCGGGAGACAGGCCAACCCCGTTTGGCGCCAGCAACGGTGCTGCAACGGTTGTGATGTGGGTGCCATCAATGGACGCATAGTACAATGCGCCATGGTCACGTTCATGCATTCGGACCTTGCCCATATCCGAAAAATAGAAGCCCCCATGGGTATCGAACACGATATCGTTGGGCCCGCGCAGCGGCTGCCCCTCACAGGACGTATAGAGGACCCGGATTGCTCCCGTGACGAGATCGACTCTCTCGATGCGTCCACCGGAATAATTGGACGCTTGGAGCGTCGGCCGGAGCACATCCCGCGTCTCCAGCCACTCAAAGCCACCATTGTTGCAGACATAAAGAGCGCCGTCCGGACCAAGCGCAGCTCCATTTGGCCCGCCGCCCGTTTCGGCGACAACGGCAACAGTACCGTCAGGATAGATTCGGGTGACAGTGCCGCGCGCAATCTCCACCAGCATGATGGAGCCGTCTGCACAAAATACCGGACCCTCCGGGAAGAGTAGTCCATGGGCAAGGATGTGTAGTTCAGGAGACTCCATCACGATTTCCTTCACAACCTTCGAATACGGAGTGAAACGCCGTATGGCCGGCGACATCGCCACTTACCCCAGAGCGATGCGGCCACCGGGGCCAAAACTCAACACTAGACCATCCAACCGAGATGAAAGACATTCTCCGAAGATTCAGGCATCGGGAAATGCTCTCGAATCCAATAGCTTCCGTGCCGTTGAGTCTTGACCCCGGAGGACCTAACGATGTCTGCCGCCGATACGACGGATTTGGCCTAGGCCGGGAGAAGCCCCAACTCGGCAGCCTTGATCTGCAGAGCGAGATACTTTGAATAGATGCGGCACTGGGAGAATGCGCCGCCTGTGAACCACAGGCCAGGCTGGCCAGTCCGCATCCACATGCTGCGGAGCTCCTGGGATTCGTCGAATCCCCAGATGCTGCCGACGCGCTTGGATACATCCTCCCCGAACAGCGTGCGCACGACGTGATCCAACCCTTTGTAGCCGGTCGCCAGAACCACAAGCTCGCCTGGTACGAGCCCTCCATCCCGCATGCGCACACCGGAGGCTTCAAACCCCTCGATGTCGTGGTACTGCAGCAGCCCAACCGCCTTGTTGGCGATGAGGTCGGAGCCGCCCACGTTGAAGTAATAACCGCCACCACGGGTCCGGAATTTCAGCGGCCAACCGAACTCGTCAAAGTCCAGTCGGAAGCCTGCCTCCTGCAATCTCTTGTGCAGAGGCGCATCGTACTCGCGCGCCTTCACCGTCAATAGCCGGTGTGACTGCTTCATTACTTCCAGCGGAATGGAGGCGCTGAGCAGATCCCGGTCGATGATCGAAGGCCCCTTGCCGTAAAAGATGCCGTCATACAGCTGAGCGCTCGGCTCAATATTGATGACTTCCGTCGGGCTGCGCTGCACCATGGTGACATAGGCGCCATGGCCGTGCAGATCCTGGGTAATGTCGTGCGCGCTGGTGCCAGTGCCAAAGACGAAGACATTCCTGTCTTTGTACTCAGCCCCATTCCTAAAGGCGCTGGAATGCACGACGGCCCCGCTGAAATTCTCTAGCGTCGGAATTTTTGGAATGTTGGGCGTGCCGCTGACGCTGGTGGCCATGATGATGTGGCGCGGGCGCATCACCCTCTGCGAGCCGTCATCCAGACGCAAGCGAGCCGACCAGTGGGCGGCCGCCTCGTCATAGGTCGCGCCTTCGAACTGGGTGCGCGTCCAAAAATTTATGTCCAACGCTTCGACGTAAAGTTCCAGCCAATTGGCGATCTTGTCTTTGGCGATGTAGTTCGGCCAGGTCGAAGGAAACGGCAGATATGCCAGGTGATTGCTGGGCGTCTTGTTGTGCAGCTTCAGCGAGTGGTAGCGATTGCGCCAGTTGTCGCCTATGCGCGCCATGCGATCCACCACCAGCGCATCAATCCCCTGCGCCTTGAGTGCGGCAGCTGCGCTCAGGCCGGAGTGCCCTCCTCCAACGATCAGGACAACGGGATCGCGGTCGGCAAACCGCCGTTCCTCCTCTCGTCTGTCCAGCCAGTTCGGACCATGCCAATCCCGCTCGAAAGGCGGTTCCTCCCGACTCAGGCGAACGGTTTCCTCATCATGCCCACCGATGCTCTGCAGCGCAGTCAGCAGGGTCCAGGCCCGGGGGACGGAATCCACCGCGTCGGCGCGCTTGATGCGCACCACCCCCTCACCGTGCCCCACAGCCGTCTCGAAACGCAAGATCGCTTCGACCACCGCGTCACCCGCCCGCTCGGCAAATGTCGGGGCGGCACGCTCCTCGTCGATCCGGAAATCCCGGGCACCACTTTCGCGGGCAGCATCGAGCAAGGCAGGCGCGATCGCATCTTTCTCGCTGATCGTGCCCAGGGTCCATCGCAACGCTACGATGTCACGCCAATGAGCATCGTGACGGAACAGTATCCGTACCGCGTCGAGATCGCCGGATCGCATCGCTGAGTTCAGTCCGGTGAGCCAGGCCTGAACGATCTGCTCTGGTGCCTGGTCCAATGACGGCGTGTAGAGGTTATTCATGTTTCCTCCGTTCTTTTAGCTGCGTGGCCAGGAAGCCTGGATTCTGATGAACATCAGAATCCTTGCAGCGCAAGGGTGCTGATAAATTTTGTGTTCTGGAATGCCTGGAGCCCCTCCAGCCCGCCCTCGCTACCGAAGCCGCTCTCCTTCACACCGCCGAATGGCGTTTCGGGCAAGGAGACCGTCCAGTGGTTGAGGATCACGTTTCCGGCCTCTATCGCTTCAGCGACCGCATGAGCGCGGCGCACATCGTTTGTCATCGCATAGGCGGCAAGGCCGAACGGCAGGCGGTTGGCGCTCAAAATTGCTTCGTCGAAGGTCTCGAACGGCCGGGCGATGGCGAGCGGGCCGAAGGGCTCCACATTCGCGGCCATGCAGTCGTCGCTGAAATCGGTGAGCAAGGTCGGCCGGTAGAAGAAGCCGGCATTGCAGCAACGCTCACCTCCGGCGGAAAGGCGGATTCCGCGGTGGCGCGCATCCGCCACGAACTCCTCCATAGCTTCCACGCGGCGCGCATTGGCGAGCGGCCCCATACCCGTTGCCGGATCGAAACCATCGCCCACCGTGATGGCCTTCGCCGTTTCCTCGAATGCGCGGGCGAAGCGCTCATAGATGCCGGCCTGCACGTAGAATCGGGTGGGCGAGGTACAGACCTGTCCGGCATTGCGGTACTTGGCGGTTGCGGCGGCTACGCCGACCTTCTCCGCGTCCACGTCGTCGAACACGATCACTGGTGCGTGGCCGCCAAGCTCCAGGGTCATGCGCTTCATGCTCTGCACCGCCTGACTGGCGAGCAGCTTGCCGATGGCGGTGGAACCGGTGAATGTGATGCCGCGAATCACCTGCGACGACAGGAGCTTGCCGGAGATCATGGCGGGATGGCCGAACACCATGCTGAGCACGCCCGCCGGCAGGCCCGCCTCCTCCAGCATGCCCGCGATGGCGAGCGCGGTGGCGGGGGTCTCCTCCGAGGGTTTGACGATGACCGAACAGCCCGCCGCCAGCGCCCCGCCGATCTTGCGCGACGGAGTGATGGCGGGTGCGTTCCAGGGGGAGAAGGCGGCAATGGGACCGACGGGCTCCCGCACGCTCATCTGGCGCGTGCCCTCCGCCCGCGACGGGATGATCCGCCCGTAAGAGCGCTTGCCCTCTTCTGCATACCACTCGAACATGCCGGCGGCCTGTTCCACCTCAAGACGCGCTTGAGCGAGGGGCTTGCCCAACTCGCTGGTGACGAGAAAGGCAAGGTACTCTCGCCGTTCGCGCATGAGGTCGGCGGTGCACTTCAGTACCTTGGCCCGATCCACTGCGGAAACCCGCCGCCAGACGGAAAAGCCCACGTCGGCAGCGGCCAGCGCCTCGTCCAGGTCGGCTTCGGTCGCGAGAGGCAAGTCCGCGAGGCGCGCACCCGTGGCCGGGTTCAGCACCGGCTCGGTCGTCCGCCCGCCTCCTTTGACTTGGCGGCCGGCGACAACGAGATGCAGTTCGGGATAGGCGAAAGCCATGGCGAGACGTCCTAGTCACAGTCGAGGAAAGCCGCAGGCGGCAGAAGCACGTTGGCGATATCGGCACAGGCGGGGTGACGGAGCGCACGTACCCGCCGAGTGCAGACCACGAGCAGCAGGTGTGCACTTCGCGCCCGTGGAGGAAGGCGTGGCGCAGGGCCGGAACCTCATGGGCAGACGGGCTCACTGAACCGCGTCCGCTGGTAGCGCGGCCAGTTCCAAAAGAGAAGAGACATCCGCGCTCTCCTCCACGGCAAGCAGTTCCACAAGGAGGCGCTCCGCCGCCTCCGTCCCGAGCACGGGCGCGACGAGGCTGCTGAACTTGCCGTGCAGCCCCGCATCATCGAAGGGCACGAGGCGCGAGCCGAGCGCCTCTTTTGCCTCTCGCACGAGGGTGCCGCCCAGCGTGCGCACCGTCACCCGGGCCGGACGAAAGTCGGGATAAAGCCTGTCAAGATCCGGATCGACCCGAACGGAGACCCTCGCGCCGATCGCGGCCAGCGCCGGACTCTGCCGCACCTCCGGCGTGAAATCGGACAAGGTGATAGCACCGCGGGCGAGGCCCAGCGCCATGATGAAGGGAAAGGAGAGCTGGGCGCTGGCGAAATCGCTCCAGCCGGTATCGCCGTGCTTGGCGGCGATGGCGTAGGTCTCGACCTCAATGGCCTCCACTATATCCGCATTCAAGCCGTGCTCGGCGACGAGGCCCATCAGTGCCTCCACGGCCGGCTGGATATGACGGCAGCAGGCGTAGGGCTTGATGTAGCAGTCGGTGATACCGAATGGCGCGGCGGGAGGAAGCGTGAGCCGCCGCGCCCGCGCGTCGCGACCGAAGGCGAAGGCCTGGAAAAAGCCGTCCGCTGCCTCGAGCACATCCGGTGGCCCGCCAACGCCCCCGGCCGCGAGCAGCGTCGCGATCAGCCCCTCGCGGGCGGCGTGGCCAGCGTGCAGGCGCTTCACGTCCCCACCCCCGCCGAGAAAGGCAAACAGGCCGCCGGCGCCGCTGGCGGCGAGACCGAGGGCGTGGCCGAGACCAGCCTCGTCCAGGCCTGCGAGGCGGCCGACAGCCATCGCGGCTCCCAGCGGCCCTACACAGCCGGTCGGGTGGAAGCCGCGCTGCCGGAGGTCCGGATGGCAGGTCCGGGCCACCGCCGTCACCGTCTCGTAGCCAGCCACCAGCGCTTCCAGCAGGCGCACGCCGGATACCTGCCGGCCATGGGCATGGACGAGCAACGCAGGCACCACGGCAACGCCAGGATGCACGGAGCCCTGGCGATAGCCGTCATCAAGCTCGATGCCATGGGCACCCGTGCCGCCCAGATGAGCGGCGTCAAGCGCATCTACCCGACGCGTTCGGCCGGGGACGGGAACAGCACCAGCCGGCCTCACCGCAGCCAGCACGCCGTCGAGCCGTGCCGCCACGTCGCCGGCGCAGCCCGCCACCATGACGCCGACGGTATCGAGCAGGTGCCGGCACGCGGCGTGTCTCACCTCGTCGTCGAGGTCGTGCCACGACAGGCCGGCGACAAAGGAGAGAAGGGCGCGCGTCTCGCCAGTGGGAGGTATCGTGGGGGCAGCATCCACCATGGCGCGGTTCAGACCTTGGTGGCTTCGATGAGACGGATCATGGCGGGATAGTAGGCACGCCCGTACCCGGCCTTGCTGGTCGCCTCCAACATCTCCCGGGTGTGCTTCGCTGCCTGTGCGTCGATGCCTCCCTGGCTCGCCAGCTCGAGGGCCAGCTTTATGTCCTTGATGGCGTAGTCGGTCGGGAATGTCTGCTCTGGGAACGTATCGGGTACCAGCGATTTGAGGCCCGGCGTACGCAGGGCGAAGCTGTCGGCGGAGCCCTTGGACATCACGTCGAACAGCAGCGCGCCATCGACCCCGGCGGCGCGGCCGATGGCGAGGGCCTCGGCCAGCGCGTTGACGGTCATGAAGACCACCATATTGTTGAGAACCTTCACCACTTGCCCGCTGCCGATACCGCCGCAATGGGTGATGTCCGTGCCCATGGTGGCGAGGAACGGGCGCACCGCCCCGAATTCCTCCGGCGTGCCGCCGACCATGATGGAGAGCGTGCCGTCCTTCGCCGCCTGCCGCATACGGGCGACGGGAGCATCCACGAAAGTAATGCCATGGGCTGCCATGCGCTCGGCGAGCTCGCGGGTAAGCTTCACCGGGCTGGTGCTCATGTCCACCACGGTGTGCACCCGGCCCTTGGCGGCGGCGATGCCGCCAAGGCCGAAACACACCTCCTCCACCTGCGCGCCGCTGGGCAGGGAGAGAAAAATCACGTCCGCCGCCCGCGCCACGCCAGCGATGGTGTCGGCCGGTTTGAGACCGATGGCAGTCAAACGCTCCATCGGTTCGCGCTTCAAATCAGTGCCGGTGACGGGCAGTGGGCTCTTGCGGACGAGGTTGGCGCACATGGGCTCACCCATGACGCCGAGGCCGATGAAGCCGAGGCTCCCGATTGCCTTCATGTCACGTACTCCTTGGGAAATATTCGGACCCTGGCGATCGATCAATGCGGCGAAATCCACAGGCCACGTATTCCCGAAGCCGCCTCTTGAACACGCCACCTTATTCAACATTATCGTTGAACATTAGCTCGACCATCGACCAGTACTGGGTTCGGCAGAATGCTTGGGCCAAAACGCAACGAACTGCCATCCCGTCGATCCAAAAGCGCTTCAGCCACGCCCTGTCTGGAAACACCCAGAAATTCAACGACGCCCGCGCCGTCGCGCTCTGGCACTCCGAAGTTCCAAGAATGGCGCTGCCCGGTCTTCTTCCCGCATCCCGATGCACCGTCTTTCTTGTTCCATCGGGAGTACGTTCCCATGGATAGAACAAGAGAGCCCAAGCTCGGCACCGGGAGATAGTCCATCAATTCTGGGAATGCTGGACCAGCGGGCACTCGCTTTCGGACAGCGGCCTGAAGGCATCCGAGCCGGAAATCTTGTCGACCACCTTGTAATAATCGTAAGGCCCCTTGGATTCGGCCGGCGACTTCACCCGCATGAGATACATGTCATGCAAGACGCGACCATCGGGCCGAATTTCCACATTGGCATTGTATGCGTCGTTGACTGGCGTCTGCCGCATCTTCCGGGCCACCACGCGTGGATCGACGGATCCGCTCGCCTTCACTGCCTTCAGATAGTGCTTCACGCCGCTATAGACGCCCGCATGAATCATGGTGGGCATCCGTCCGTTCATCTGTGCGCCAAACCGCGACGAGAACTTGCGGGTCTCCTCCGTCAGGTCCCAATAGAATGACGTCGTCAGCAGGAGGCCCTTGGCATTTTTCAGACCCATCGCATGCACATCAGACAGGAAGATAAGAAGGCCAGCAAAATTTTGCCCTCCATCAAGGAGGCCAAACTCCTGGCCCTGCTTCACGGCATTGACGGTATCCGCGCCTGCATTTGCAAGGCCGATGATCTTTGCCCGAGAGGCTTGCGCCTGCAGAAGGAACGAGGAAAAGTCTTGCGTTCCCGTCGGATGCTTGACCGAGCCAACCACCTTGCCCCCAGCCTTTTCGATGAACTTGGTCGCCTCCTTCTGAAGGGCATGGCCGAAGACGTAGTCAGCAGTGATAAAGAACCATGTATCACCACCCTGTTTTACGACAGCGTTTGCCGTTCCGTTTGCCAGCGCGTAGGTGTCGTAGGTAAATTGGAAGGTCGTCAGGCCACAACCCTTTCCGGTGAGCTCGGTCGACGCAACACCGGCCGCTATGAAGATCGTGTCATTGGCTTTGGTCACTTCGTTGATCGCAAGGCCCGCTGCGGACGAGGCACCATCGGCGATGACATTGAACCCGTCCACCGCGATGCCCTTGCGGGCCGCTGCCGCGGCAATGTCGGGCTTGTTCTGATGGTCGATGCCAACCACTTCGATCTTGCGGCCGTTGATCTCTCCCCCGAACTCCTCAACAGCGAGACGAGCCGCGACAACGGAGCCTAACCCTCCGACTTCAGAGTAGATGCCGCTCTGATCGTTCATCACAGCGATGCGAATTGGCTTTGTATCTTGCTCTGCCGCCCTAAGTGGTGATGCCATGAGCAGAGCTGATATGGCGACAACACAATGCATCGTACGCATTCTTTCCTCCAGTGTTTATTATTATGTACAGGGTATATCTCAGTGCACGCTAGAATCGAATTATGAATACATGAGTTTGAAAGGCGCGTGAATGCGCGGCATTTGCTATTCGGCAGCCACCGCCTGTTGCGCCCGCTGGTCGAAGCGGCGGTCGAAGACATGCTCCGCGATACGGTTTTTCAGGATCTCGACCGAGCCGCCGGCAATCATCCAGCCACGGGTGCGGCGCATGCAGTATTCGGCCAGAGCCTCCTGGCTGTAACCGATTCCGCCCATGATCTGCACCGCCTCGTTCGCCACATCGAAGCCGGCAAGATTGCAGGCTGCCTTGGCGATGGCGGTCTCGTATGGGTCCGGAAGGCCATCCTCTCCTGCATTGGTAGCGGCGCGATAAAGCAGAAGTTGTGCACTCTCGAGCTTCAACGCCATGTCAGCGAACTTCCACTGGAGCCCCTGGAATTCACACAGGGCGCGACCGAACTGGCGCCGCGTCATCGCATGGTCACGGGCGAGGTTGAAGGCGTAGCGACCAAGGGCGAGGGCACGAGAGGAATTGCCGAGGCGCTCCACATTGAAGCCAGAGATTTGCTTCTTGAACCCACCGGGGCCGAGCAGCAGATTGGCTTTGGGGACGCGGCAGTCCTCGAAATAGAGCTGACACCACTCCTCCCCGCTCATGAAGGGCGAGGGCTGGCCGATGGAGAAGCCCGGCATGCCGCGCTCCAGGAGAACCGAGCCAATGCCCTTCACGCCGGGCCCGAAGCGCACATACACGAGGAACAGGTCGGCATCGGGGCTGTGAGTGGAGAACACCTTCGTGCCGTTGACGATATAGCTGTCGCCATCCTCGCGCGCCGTGGTGCGCAACTCAGTCAGGGCGGAGCCGGCGTCTGGCTCCGTCATGCCGAGGCTGATGACCTTGCGCCCCTCCAAGAGATCGGGCATGAAGCGGCGCTTCTGCTCAGCGCTGGCATATTCTGCGAAGGTGCGGATCGGGCCGAAATTTCCAGCCTGCACCACGTCGGCGCTGCGCGGGCATACGGCTGCGATCTGCTCAATGGCGATGACCGCGTCCATGAGGGTACCCCCCTGGCCGCCGTCCCCCTGCGGAATGGTGATACCGAGCAAGCCCAGTCCAGCCAGTTCCCGAGCCACATCCAAGGGAAAGCGCGGGTCATGGGCACGCTTGAGAGCCCCCTCACGCAGGTTGTTTTCCGCGAACCGCCGCACAGAATCGGCAAACAACTGCTGCTCTTCGGTCATTGCGAATTTCATCTAGGTGTATCCAATGTCTCAATCTGTCCAGTAACTTTCCGCGGAGGGTTTGCCGCACCAACAACGCACGACGGATCGATCACGCAACATTCCCGTTGCCGCCAACGTTGTCGGGGGCGTTCCGGCGGGGATGCCGGGTCGCCAGCGCGGAATGGAGTCGGTGCACTGATAAGCCTGGAACGGCGCGAAAGCACTCCACCGTTGCGGCTTAGCTCAATCCTCCCTGCGACCCGCTCCGGATCAGCGTGTTGCTGGGGCTCGCCGGGCTGCGTCACGGGGAAGGTTGCCCCGCAGTGAAAGGACTTAACACTTCAAAGATATCATAGAAGCATGACTTTTTATCATGTTTCCAGCAGAGCTTTCCAAATCGGTAGAGCTGCGGCTGAGGTCCATCACCGGAGGGCAATTGCGTCTATCGCCCGCTCAGGCAGGTCTCCGGGTTGAACAAAACTTTTCGCGAGTGCGCCGGCCAGCCCTCTTTGGAGCGGACATCAGCGATCCTTGCCGGCCTCCTTGACCAGCCAGTTGCGGAAATTGCGCAGGCGACGGCGGTTGCCCATGGCCTCCGGGATCACGAAATAATAGCCGAGGTCTCGCTTGACCGAGTGGGGATAGGGGCAAACAAGGCTGCGGTTGTCGAGTTCCGTCTTCAGCATGGTTGGCTGGCCCATGGCAATGCCGAGCCCGTCCACGGCCGCCTGATAGGTGAGCAGCGAACTCGGGAAGATCGTCGGCTGCTCCTCCTTCGGCATGACGAGGCCGAGGGAGGCGAACCAATGATCCCAGTCGCGGCGGCGATAATGGGAATGCAGGACCGGATACCGCAGGAGATCCAGCGGTCTCTCGATGGGCGGCCCGGTTTCCAGGAGCTTCGGGCTGCACACGGGCTCGAATGAATCTCCGAACAGGAGCGTTACTTGCATACCCGGCCAGTCACCGTTGCCCAATTGGATGGCGGCATCCACCCGGTGGCGGGTGAAGTCCACCGGAACCACGCTGGAATTGATTCGGATCTGCACCTCGGGATGGAGCGCCTGGAACTCTGGGAGGCGGCGCATCAGCCACTTGGCCATGAAGGTCTGGTAAACTTGGAGGCGCAGCGGTTCGCGCTCGGAGGTTTGGGTGAGCCGGTCGGTGGCGTCCACGATGGCCTGGAAAGCAGGTCCCACCTCGGCCAGATACTGCACCCCGTTCGGAGTGAGCCTCAAACCCGGGCGCTCGCGCAAAAAAAGGCGCAACCCCAGAAAATGCTCCAAGACAGCAACCTGCCGGCTCACGGCGGATTGGCTGACGCTGAGTTCCTCTGCCGCCCGGGTGAAACTGCAATGCCGCGCCGCACACACAAATACATGCAGCGGATTCAAGGGCGGTAAACGGGCGCTCATGTAACTACATTACTAAATCTCATGATGGGCCGACAAGTAGGAAGTTGCTCTCGCCCGGCAAGACCGAAAAAAGACGGGAACACTCAAGCTGGCATCGGCATGCCCGTCACCTTCTGCGAACATGACGCCTTCGGCAGGGTCGCCAAGGCAGAAGAACCGGCGGCTTGGCCGCTTTCCATGAAACCCGGTGTCGGGCGCCCCCGCATCCGTCACCCAAGCAGTGTGTATCATGATCTCCCTGCCCGCCATCTCCACTTCAGCGCCCCATTGGGCCCAGGCCCTTCTGCATCCGCGCTCCGTCGCCCTCGTCGGCATCTCGGACGATATGACGAAGACGGCGGCGCGCCCGCTCGCCTTTCTGCGCCGGGCGGGTTTCGCCGGCCGCATCTATCCGGTGAACCCCTCTCGCGCAACGGTGCAGGGCGAGCCCGCCTTTCCCTCATTGTCGGCATTGCCGGAGGTGCCGGACCACGCCTTCATCCTCACCGGCACGCAGGCGGCCATAACCACCGTGGAGGAATGCGGGCGGCTCGGAATTCCGGTGGCGACGATCCTGGCCGGCGGTTTCTCGGAAGCGGGGCCGGAAGGCGCTGTCAACGAGATGTGGCTGAAGGAGGTGGCGCGGCGCCACGGCGTGCGGGTACTCGGCCCCTCCAGCATCGGCGTCGCCAACCTGAAGGAAAAGCTGATTCTCACCGCCAACGCTGCCTTCGCCGAACCCAACCTGCCCGTGGGCTCCGTCTTTGTCGGGTCACACTCCGGCAGCCTCATCGGCGCGCTCCTCTCGCGTGGCAAGGCACGCGGTGTTGGCTTCGCGGGATTGGTCTCGGTTGGGGCGGAAAGCGACCTCTCCATGGGCGAGATCTGCGCCGCGACCCTCGATGATCCCGAGATTACCGGCTACCTGCTTTTCATCGAGACCATGCGCCATGCTGACACGTTGCAGGCCTTTGCTCTCCAGGCGGCGCAGCGGGGCAAGCCGGTCGCCGCGTACAAGCTAGGTCGTTCGCCAGAGGCGGCGGAACTTGCCGTGTCCCACACCGGCGCCCTCGCCGGTGCAGACGACATTGCCGACACCTTCCTGCGCGAATGCGGCATCGCCCGGGTCGAGTCCTTCGAGGGGCTCATCGACATCTTGCCCCTGCTCCAGCGATTACCGTCCAGCCCTCGCCACCGCGCGCCGACCGTCGGGGTGGTGACCACCACAGGCGGAGGCGCCGCCATGGTCGTGGACCAGCTTGCAATCCGTGGCGTGTCCGTGGTCGCACCTTCGGACGCGACCCGGGAGCGGCTCGCTGCGGCGGGCGTGGATGGCGGGCACGGCCGCATCGTCGACTTGACTCTCGCGGGCACCCGTTACGACGTCATGAAAGCGACCCTTGACGTGATGCTCAAGGCGCCGGAGTTCGACCTGGTGCTGGCGACGGTGGGCTCCTCCGCCCGCTTTCAGCCAGATCTGGCGGTCAAGCCACTGGTGGATACCGCTCGCACGCACGAACGCCCCTTCGCCGCCTTCGTCGTACCCGACGCGCCGAATGCCCTCCTGCACCTCGCCGCGGCCGGCATCCCGAATTTCCGGTCGCCGGAAACCTGCGGGGATGTCATCGCCGCCGCCTTCTCCCGCCGCCCTCCTCGGCCGGACCTGCCCTTGCTGGAGCCGTCTTACGCCACTTCTGGTCCCGCGCGCATGCTCGATGAGGCGGAGGCCTACGATCTCTTTCGTTCCGTCGGCATCACCCACGCGCCGGTCGCGCTCGTGGCACCGGGCACCGACATTCCGGAGCTGCCCTTCCCCTATCCCGTCGTGGCGAAGGTGCTCGACGCCAACATTGCGCACAAGACAGACGTCGGCGGTGTCGTGCTCGGCATCCAGGACCAGGCGGCCCTTGCCCGCGCCATCGAAGACATCCGCCGAACGGTGGAGGCACGCCGGCCCGGCACGAGCGTTTCGCGCATCCTGGTGCAGCCCATGCAGCGAGGCCTAGGTGAGGCGTTGATCGGCCTGCGGCGGGACCCGCAGGTGGGGCCGATCGTGATTCTCGCAGCGGGCGGTGTCTTCACCGAACTCTACCACGACCGCGCCCTCCGGCTCGCCCCGGTGGATCGTGACGGTGCTCGCGCCATGATCCAGGAGGTGCGGGCGATGAAGATCTTCGCGGGCTATCGAGGCAAGCCCAGGGGTGACCTGGACGCTCTGACGGACGCCATTGTCGCGGTCTCTCGCCTTGCCGCTCTGAGGGACCAAGTGGTGCTGGACGCCGAGATCAACCCCGTCCTCATACTGCCTGAGGGCGAGGGCGTGGTCGCCGTGGACGCACTCGTGCGTGTCGCGGAGTACGCCCGATGACCTCTTCAGCGCCTGCCGCCGAGCCCCGCCCCGCGGTCCGCACCGAGCGGGAGGGGGCCGTCGCCGTCATTCTCATCGACAATCCACCGGTGAATGCCGGCTCCCTGGCGGTGCGCGAAGGGCTACTTGCAGCCTTGACCGCGGCAGCGTCTGACCCCTCGGTTGCGGCCGTTGTGATCATGGGTGACGGCCGCTCCTTCATTTCCGGCTCCGATCTAAAGGAGTTCGACCTGCCACTGGCCGAGCCTCAGTTGCCGGCGGTAATCCGCGCCGTCGAGGACTGCCCGAAGACGGTGGTGGCAGCGTTGCACGGTGCAGCGCTAGGCGGTGGTTTCGAGCTGGCCCTCGGCTGCGACGCTCGCATCGCAACCGCCGCCACGGTGGTGGCCCTGCCCGAGGCAACGCTGGGCATGATCCCCGGCGCTGGCGGCACCCAGCGCCTGCCCCGCATGGTCGGCACCACCCTCGCCATCGATCTCGTGTGCTCCGGCCGCCGCGTTGAAGCCGAAGAGGCTTTGCGCTACGGCATGATCGATCAGGTGGCGAAGGGCAACCTGCGCGCGGCCGCCACGGCCCTTGCACTTACCCTCACCGGTCGCAAGAGCTTGGTGATTGAGCGTGCCGTACCCGACGACGGCGCCGACGAGGAGGTGGCCGCCGCAACGGCCCTTAAGGCCGGCCGCAACCGTCCCCACATTGCTGCTGCGATCCGGCACGTGCGCGCCGCCCGCAACGTGCCAGCCGCACGGGCATTGGCCGACGAGCGAGCCGACTTTCAACGCTTGAGGGTTTCACCCGAGGCAAAGGCGATCCGCCACCTCTTCTTCGCAGAGCGCGAAGCCGCCCGCGGCGGTGGCCTCAACAAAGTGCCGCCGCGTCCCCTCGCCCGTTTCGGTGTGGTGGGCGCGGGCACCATGGGCGCGGGCATCGCGCTGGCCGCCCTCCAGACGGATCTATCCGTGGTGCTGGTCGAGCGAGACCCGGCGGCGCTCCAACGGGGTCTTACCACCATCAAAGCCCAAATCGCCCGGCGTGTGGAAACCGGACGCCTGACCGAAGCGGATGTGAACGCTATGAGCGCCCGCCTGACGGCGGGCCTCGACCTCGGCACCCTTGCAGACTGTGACCTCATCGCAGAGGCCGTGGTCGAAGACCTCGCCGTGAAGACAGCGGTGTTCCGCACCCTTGATGGCCTCGCCAAGCCCGGCGCGGTCTTGGCCTCCAACACCTCCTATCTCAATCTGGACGCCATCGCCGCCGCGACGGGTCGGCCGCAGGACGTGATCGGCCTGCATTTCTTCAGCCCCGCCCATGTGATGCGTCTGCTGGAAGTAGTGCGCGGCAAGGACAGCGCTGAAGACGCCCTCGCCACGGGTCTTGCCCTGGCGAACCGGCTCGGCAAGCAGCCGGTGGTGGCCGGCAATCGGTTCGGCTTCATCGGCAACCGCCTTTATGCCGCCTATCGTCGCCACTGCGAGTTCATGCTCGAGGAGGGGGCCCTTCCGCAGGACGTGGACAAGGCCCTGGAAGCCTTCGGCTTCGCCATGGGGCCGTTCGCCGTGGCCGATCTCTCCGGCCTCGACATTGCCTGGCGCATGCGCCTGCAGCAGGCCTCCACCCGCGACCCGGCCGCGCGTTACGTCACCATCCCGGACCGGCTGTGCGAAATGGGACGGCTCGGTCGCAAGACCGGAGCCGGCTATTATCGCTATAAGGATGGCCCCGCGCGCGGTGCGCCCGATCCGGAGGTGGAAGCCATCATTCTGGCCGCCTCGGCGGACGCTGGGCGCACGCGCCATTCCTTCACCGCCGAGGAAATCGTTCGCCGGGCGCTGCTCGCTCTGGCCAACGAGGCGGCCGTTGCCCTTGCCGATGGCGCCGCGATGAATGCGGACGACATCGACGTGGTTCTGGTGAACGGCTACGGCTTTCCGCGCTGGGCGGGTGGCCCGGTTCACTGGGCGCGGAACGAGGACCCCGGGCGGCTCATCAGCGACTGCGATTCGCTCGTGACCCTCGCCGGCCCCGGCACCCGTCGCGGGGACCTGTCCCTTCTCCTCAGGCCGCCCTCTGCCCGGGGGCCCGTCCGGGCCAGAGGCTAGGGGCCGCCATTCGAAGCGAGGCCCCGCCGCGCGGCTGCTGCAACGATGTCTCAAGAAAAATCATATCTTCAGAGCGAGAGAACGTCCCATGTTCAACAAACACGCCAGCGACCGCGTTGACTGTGGCGACGACCATTGGTGCGATGTCCTGATTGTCGGGTCCGGTGCCGGCGGACTGGCCACAGCCATCACCGCACGGATGGCCGGCCTGGATGTCCTCGTGGTGGAGAAGGCGCCGGTCTTTGGCGGCACGACGGCCGTCTCGGGCGGCTATGTCTGGATTCCGGGCAACTCATTGGCGGCGAAGGCGGGTGTTGAAGATGATATCGACAATTGCCGTCGCTATCTGCAAGCCGAGCTGGGAAATGCCTATGATGAGGCGTTGATCGAGACATATCTCGCGCGTGGACCGGAGATGATCGACTTCTTCATGAACGAGGTCGGCATCCCCTTCATCAGCACAAAAATGCCAGACTACCATTCGAATCAACCGGGTGCCTTGACATATGGGCGCTCGCTGCAAGTCGAGCCGGTCAATGCTCGGATCCTCGGTGCCGAGCTGCGGCGCCTGCGGCCACTGCCACGCGAGCTCTCCCTCTTCGGCATGGGTATCTCGTCAGGATCGGACCTGAGCCACTTCTACAAGGTTGGCCGATCGGTTCGCTCGACCATCCGGGTCGCAAGCCTGCTGCTCAAATACGGTTACGACACCGTTCGCTACGGCAGGGGGCAAACGCTCGTCAACGGCAATGCCCTGGTGGCCCGCCTTGCCAGCGCCCTGTTTCGCCTGCGCACACCCCTGTGGACGTTCGCACCCGCCACCGAGCTCATTCTCGAAAACGGCCGGGTCACGGGGGCGATCGTCAATCGCAACGGACGCCTTGTCCGGGTCAGGACGCGGCGGGCCGTGGTGCTTTCCAGTGGCGGCTTCGCCCAGAATACGGAACGCCGGTCGAAGATCTATTCCCATCCTGCGCTGGAGGGTGAGCACATCTCGCTGACCGCGCCCGGCAATGTGGGCGACGGCGCGCGCATGGCGGAGTCGGCGGGGGGCTATGTCACATCGGACATTCCAAATGCCGGAGCCTGGATGCCGATTTCCCGCGTTCCCCACCCGGATGGGACGGTCGGAGCTATCATCCACTCGGTCAATCAGGGCAAGCCCGGAGTAATCGCCGTGCTACGGAATGGACGCCGGTTTGCCGACGAGAGCATGTCTTACCATGATCTGGTCGCGCGCATGATTGCCTCTCCGGAGAGCGGCCGCCCCACCGGGGCCTTCCTGATCTGCGACCACAATGCCTTCTCGAAATATGGCCTCGGCTATGCGAAGCCCTTCCTATCGACCAGAGCATTGATCGACGCCGGCTACCTCTACAAGGCGGAGTCGATTGCAGCGATCGCATCGCAGATCGGGGTTGATCCGGACGAGCTCGGCAAAACGGTCGCGAACTACAACGAGAACGCCATGAGCGGGAAGGATTCGGAGTTCGGCAAAGGCACGACGACCTACGGATATTACCTCGGCGATGCGAGCAACCCTCACAACCCGAATGTGGCGCCCCTCACCAAAGCGCCTTTCTACGCGGTGTGGGTTTATGCTGGCGACATCGGAAACTTTGCCGGCCTGAAGGCCGATCAGTATTCACGTGTCCTGACGCCGGGCGGCTCCGTGGTGTCCGGGCTCTATGTCGTCGGCAACGACAGGGCCAGCATCTTCTGCGGCCGCTACCCAGGCGGCGGAGCACTGATCGGACCAGCCATGACGTTTGGTTTTATCGCCGCGCGTCATATTGCCAACAATGCGCCTAACGCGCATTAAACGCCCTCGGCGTCTCACCGCCAACCGCCAACGCAAGGCTTAATCGGCTCATGGGGGATGATCCCGTCAGCTTTCAAAGCTGGCTCTCGAAGGCTTCCTATGGTCGCCGCCCTGAACGCCCTTCGGTCGGCTTATGGGCGATGACCGCTACCGTGCGTCCCATCTGCAACGCCGCGGTGTGTTGCGTTGGGACAGGCGCTCGCCCAGACGGGCGCCGGGACGTCCGGACACTGATCTCGGCTTCTGGCCGACAAGGAGGGGCCGCGCGCGGCCTGATGCCATGAGTGAAGCCTTCATCTGCGACGCCGTCCGCACCCCCGTCGGGCGCTATGCCGGCGCCCTTTCCACGGTGCGCGCCGACGATCTGGCCGCGATCCCCATCGCCGCCCTGATGGCGCGCAATCCGTCAGTGGACTGGGGCACCATCGATGACGTGATC
>NZ_JBAFVS010000044.1:0-14495 GCF_043194565.1 Xanthobacter autotrophicus ATCC 700552
AAGGCTCCCCCACGGGCTCAAGACCCGAGGGTTGGGACGGGCTCACCGGCGAGACCCCGCGTGCCCCCTTATCTGCACGCGATCTCTCTCTACACACAAGGGTTGGGGAGGGGGCGCGACGGCGGGCCAGAACACCGGCGGCAGGGTGGCGCAGAGGGCCTGCCCCCACCCTGCCCTCCCCCTGAACTCGGCTGTTGCCGAGTTCAGCTCCCAAGGACCGAAGCCGGAAACATCCGGCTTCGGGGCGGGAGAGGGTTCACAGCGTGCCCCGTCGATACCGCGGAATTTCAAACCGGAATGTGGCCAAGACGATCCCCGGCTTGTCCGGTGCATCCAGTCTTTGCACCGAAGCGCGGCGGACCGTCGAAGTATTCGCCCACGGCCCCCTCACGCCGCCTTCAGCTTCTTCTCCACATAGCGGCTTTCCTGGGTGCGCCCGCCGTAGCCATAGGCGTCGGCCTTCACCTCGCGCACCAGGATGTAGCTCTCCGGATCAAGATCCGGCAGCAGGGCGCCCATGGCGGCGAACACAGCGTCCAGATAGGCGGCCTTCTCGTCCTTGGTGTTGGTGCCGTCCACCACCAGAATGTCGAGGGCGAAGGACGATGCGGTCTTCGCCGCCAGCGACACCCCACCCACGAACCACTGCTCCCGCGGCACGAAGGAGATGGCCACCGCCGTCAGCTTCGGATCCTTGCGCAGGATGCGGGCGGTGAGGTCGGACAGGGTGGCCGCCACCGTGGCGGCAAGGGCGGCATCCGGCGCGCCGGACAGCTTCACATCGAGAAGGGGCATGGGGGTCTCCATCGGGTTGATGGCGTCACCCTATGCCGCGTATTCACATGAGAAAATTTGAATTATATTATCCGAGAAATCGGCTAGGCTCATATTATGATCCGCAATCTCGATCTCGATCTCCTGCGCAGCTTCGCGGCCGTGGCCGATCTCGGCTCCATCTCGGCCGCCGCGCGCAAGGTGGGGCGCAGCCAGTCGGCCGTGAGCCTGCAGATGGACCGGCTGGCCGAGGCCCTGGGCTTCCAGGTGCTGGAACGGCGGGGCCGGGCGGTCTCCCCCACCCCGCGCGGCGGCGCCTTCCTTGAGGATGCCCGGCGCCTGCTGGACCTCAACGACCGGGTGCTCACCCAGCATGTGCACGGCGCCTTCGCCCAGCCGCTGCGGCTCGGCTTCGTGCAGGATGTGGGCGAAGGGGTGATGCAGCGCATCCTTTACCGCCTCGCGGCCAGCTTTCCCCAGGCCCCCATCACGGTGCGCGTCTGCACCACCGTCACCATGCTGGACAAGCTGAAGGCGGAGGACCTCGACGTGGCGGTGGGCCTGCGCAACGAGAGCGACCTGCCCGCGACGCTGCTGCTGCGCGAGCCCATGGTGTGGATCGCCGCCCGTCAGTTGCGCCTCGACCGGGAGGCACCGGTGCCGCTCGTGCTGTTCGAGAACCCCTGCATCTGCCGCAGCGCCGCCATCTCGGCGCTGAATGCGGCGGGGCGGCCGTTCCGCATCGCCTTCACCAGCCCCAGCCTGCCGGGCCTGATGGCGGCGGTGGGCGCGGGCATCGGCGTCACCGTGCGGTCGCCGCGCGCGCTGAGGCCCGACCTCGCCGTGGTGGCGGACCTCGACCGCGCCAGCCTGCCGGACATGGAATTCGTGCTCTATGGCCGGCCCGGCAGCCGCCCGCCGGCCCTCGCCAAGGTGGAAGAGATCCTGCTGGAGGAACTGCGCCGCGAGCATCCGCTCTACGCCGTGGCTTAGAGCATTTTCCGCTCGCTCCAGCTCACGGACACCGCTCTAAATTATTGTGTTTACGCATTTTCTTCATGCGAACCGGTATCCACTTCGCTTGAAAATGCTCTGAAGCCGGCCGCCGAAACGCGCCCCGGCTGGACATCGCCGGGGGGAGACCCCACCTTTTCTCCATCGTTGACGGCCCGGGGGGTCTGCCCCTTTTCCGCCCCGGGGGAGATTGCCGCACCATGCCCGCCCCTTTCCCCTTCGACAATTCCTATGCCCGCGACCTGCCGGGCTTCTACGCCCCCGCGACGCCCACGCCGGTGACGGCACCCGCCCTCGTGAAGGTCAACGCGCCCCTCGCCGAGGAGCTGGGGCTGGACCCCCATGCGCTCGCGACCCCCGAGGCGGTGGAGATGTTCGCCGGCCAGCATGTGCCCGAGGGCGCCGAGCCCATCGCGCTGGCCTATGCCGGGCACCAGTTCGGCCAGTTCACGCCCCAGCTCGGCGACGGGCGGGCCATCCTGCTGGGCGAGGTGGTGGACCGCGCCGGCCGGCGCCGCGACATCCAGCTGAAGGGCTCCGGCCCCACGCCCTTCTCCCGCCGCGGCGATGGGCGGGCCGCGCTGGGCCCGGTGCTGCGCGAGTATATGGTCAGCGAGGCCATGGCGGCGCTTGGCATCCCCACCACGCGGGCGCTGGCGGCGGTGACCACGGGCGAGCCGGTGCTGCGCGACCGCCCGCTGCCGGGCGCCGTGCTGGCGCGGGTGGCGGCGAGCCATATCCGCATCGGCACCTTCCAGTTCTTCGCCGCCCGCAAGGCCACCGACGCGGTGCGCCAGCTCGCCGACTACACCATCGCCCGGCACTATCCCGAGCTTGCCGGCGCCCCCGAGCCTTATCTGGCGCTGCTGAACGGCGTCATCGGCCGGCAGGCGGCGCTGGTGGCGCGCTGGCTTCAGGTGGGCTTCATCCACGGGGTGATGAACACCGACAACATGTCGGTCTCCGGCGAGACCATCGATTACGGCCCGTGCGCCTTCATGGATGCCTATGATCCGGAAACGGTGTTCTCGTCCATCGACCAGATGGGCCGTTACGCCTATGGCAACCAGCCGGATATCGCCCACTGGAACCTGGCGCGCCTCGCCGAATGCCTCATCCCCCTGCTCGGCGAGGACAAGGAGGCCGCCGTCGCCGCCGCCAACGGGGCGCTGAAGGAGTTTCCGGCGCGCTTTAAGGCCGCCTACCACTCCGGCCTCGTGGCCAAGATCGGCCTTGCGGCGCCGGACGGGGTGGAGAGCGAGGAGGACACCACCCTCGCTTTGGAGCTGCTGTCGGTGATGGCCGCATCCAAGGCCGATTTCACCCTCACCTTCCGCCGGCTCGGGGCCTTGGCCGCCGACCCGGAGGCCGCAGGACCGGTGCGCGACCTGTTCCTCGACCGGGAGGCCTTCGACGCCTGGGCCACCCGCTGGCGGGAGCGCCTCGCCACCACCGGACGCGACGGCGCGGCGACGCGCGCGGCCATGGACCGTGTCAATCCCCTCTTCATCCCGCGCAACTACCTTGTGGAGCAGGTGATCGCGGCCGCGACGGCAGGCGACTTCGCCCCGTTCGAGACGCTGAACACGGTGCTGGCGCATCCCTTCGAGGACCAGCCGGCCTTCGCCGCCTATGCCGGCCTGCCGCCCTCCATGGAGGGCTACCAGACCTTCTGCGGGACGTGAGGGGGAGCGCCCGCCCGGCGGTGCGTGTCCCGGCCCAGCGACAGCGCAGCTGGAGCGCCGAGCCGGGACCCAGCGCAAGAGTCCTGCGCAGCAGGCCACTGCATGTCCCGGCGGTTTGAGGTGGAAGCGCCTTCGGCGGACGTGTGCGCTGGGCCCCGGCTCTCCTTGCGCTAACGCTGCAGTCGGCCGGGGCACGAGAGCGAGCAAACCCAGCCAGCCAAACGAAAAGGGCGCGGCCAAAGCCACGCCCTTTCTTAATTTTGCAGTGAAGGACTTCCTCAGAAGTCCATGCCGCCTCCCAAGCCGGCGCTGCCGGCTTGGGCACTCAAGACCTTGGTTGGCCTGGACTTCCTCAGAAGTCCATGCCGCCCCCCAAGCCGGCATCGCCGGCTTGGGCACTCAAGACCTTGGTTGGCCTGGACTTCTTCAGAAGTCCATGCCGCCCATGCCACCCATGCCGCCGCCGGGCATGGAGGGCATGCCGCTGTCGCGCTTGGGCAGCTCGGCCACGAGGGCTTCGGTGGTGACGATCAGGGCGGCGATGGAGGCAGCGTCCTGCAGGGCGGTGCGCACCACCTTCGCCGGATCGACGATGCCGGCGACGATCATGTCCACATATTCCTCGCTCTGGGCATTGAAGCCAAAGTTCGGATCGTTGGACTCCTGCACCTTGCCCACCACGATGGAGCCTTCCACGCCGGAATTCTCGGCGATCTGGCGGATGGGGGCCTCAAGGGCGCGCAGCACGATCTTGATGCCGGCGGTGATGTCGGGATTGTCCGAGGTCACCAGCTCGACCGCCTTCTTGGCGCGCAGCAGGGCCACGCCGCCGCCGGGCACGATGCCTTCTTCCACCGCAGCGCGGGTGGCGTTGAGGGCGTCGTCCACGCGGTCCTTCTTCTCCTTGACTTCCACTTCCGTGGAGCCGCCGACGCGGATCACCGCGACGCCGCCCGCCAGCTTGGCCAGGCGCTCCTGGAGCTTCTCGCGGTCGTAGTCCGAGGAGGTCTCCTCGATCTGCGCCTTGATCTGGTTGACGCGGGCCTCGATGTCGGCCTTCTCGCCGACGCCGTCCACGATGGTGGTCTTCTCCTTTTCGAGAATCACCTTCTTGGCGCGGCCGAGCTGGGCGATGGTCACGTTCTCGAGCTTGATGCCGAGATCTTCCGAGATCACCGTGCCGCCGGTGAGGATGGCGATATCCTCCAGCATGGCCTTGCGGCGATCACCGAAGCCGGGAGCCTTCACGGCCGCGACCTTGAGGCCGCCGCGCAGCTTGTTGACCACGAGGGTGGCCAGAGCCTCGCCTTCCACGTCCTCGGCCACGATGACCAGCGGACGGCCGGTCTGCACCACGGCTTCGAGCACGGGCAGGATGGGCTGGAGGCCGGAGAGCTTCTTCTCGAAGATGAGGAGGTAGGGCTCTTCCAGGTCGGCGATCATCTTCTCCGCATTGGTGATGAAATAGGGAGAGAGATAGCCGCGGTCGAACTGCATGCCTTCGACCACTTCGAGCTCGGTCTCGGCGGTCTTGGCTTCCTCGACGGTGATGACGCCTTCATTGCCCACGCGCTGCATGGCGCCGGCGATCATCTCGCCGATGGAGGCATCGCCGTTGGCGGAGATGGTGCCGACCTGCGCGACTTCGGCGGAGGAGGAGACCTTCTTGGCGCGGGCGCGGATGTCGGCGATGGCGGCGGCGACGGCGAGGTCGATGCCGCGCTTCAGGTCCATGGGGTTCATGCCGGCGGCGACCGACTTGGCGCCTTCCTTCACGATGGCCTGGGCCAGCACGGTGGCGGTGGTGGTGCCGTCGCCGGCCAGGTCGTTGGTCTTGGAGGCGACTTCACGCACCAGCTGGGCGCCGAGGTTCTCGAACCGGTCTTCCAGCTCGATCTCCTTGGCGACGGTGACGCCGTCCTTGGTGATGCGGGGGGCGCCGAACGACTTCTCGATCACCACGTTGCGGCCCTTGGGGCCGAGGGTGACCTTCACCGCGTTGGCGAGGATGTCGACGCCGCGCAGCAGCTTTTCACGGGCCTCGCCGGAGAACTTCACTTCTTTGGCAGCCATTACGGCCTCCTAAATTTTGGGATTGTCGGGTGCGTTCAGCCGGCCATCAGCTGGAAGCGACACATCACTTGGCGATGACGCCGAGGATGTCGCTTTCCTTCATGATCAGCAGGTCCTGGCCGTCGATCTTCACTTCGGTGCCCGACCACTTGCCGAACAGCACCACGTCGCCCGCCTTCACGTCGAGGGGAACGAGCTTGCCGGCCTCGTCGCGCGCGCCGGGACCCACCGCGATCACCTCGCCCTCCTGGGGCTTTTCCTTGGCGGTGTCGGGGATGATGATGCCGCCGGCGGTCTTCTGCTCGGCTTCGATGCGCTTGATCACGACGCGGTCGTGCAGGGGACGGAAGGACATTGTTTTTAACCTCTCCGAGGGACGCGAGCCTCTGGCCCGCCGGTTCTGGCACTCTCCAGGGTGGAGTGCCAAGCTCGCAGCGGAGATAAGCGGGCGCCCCCGTCCCGTCAAGGCGCACCGCAGCATCAGGTTGGATTGCTGCGCGAAAGGCCGGGCTAGGAAAGCCGTAACCCGCGTGGTCTAGGTTTGCTCCCGCCTGTTGCAGACCTTTGCGATTCGCAGGGCGCGGTGGCATCGACGCGGACGGCGCCAGCCATTATGGTCAGTGCAACCGGCTGACAGGGCGGGCAATCGGATAACGGATCCGGGTGGATCAGAGGGTTGTGGCGGCGGGAGGCCTCGGAAATCACATGACGAAGATGTTTGCGGGATCGAAGTCGCATGTGGGCACGGCGCGGCGCGCCGCTCTCCTGGGCGTTGCCGTAACCGGACTGGCCCTGATGCTCGCCGGCTGCGTGAATGCCCCCACCGAACCGCCGCCGCCGGCTCGCCCGCAATATACCAGTCCGATCCCGCCCGACCGCCTGGTGGGCCGCTGGGGCCTGGCCGCCTATCACCGGCCGGACGATGCCACCCGCACCGAGAATCAGGCGCGCGCCCAGTGCTCCAACGCCTATATCATCACCGCCGGCACCAACGGCGGCGTCATGATGTACCTCGCCGATGACAACAAGCTGACCGAGGTGGTCTCGAAGCAGGTGGCCGGCGGCGCGACGTATATCGGGCCTCCCGAGGACCCGGCCGGCGGCGAGCGCGACCGGCAGGTGGTGCGCTTCGATGGCAATGTGCTGGTGCTGAAGTGGCTGGACCCCGAGGTCTCCCGCCGCTACGGCACCATGGTCTACGTGCGCTGCTCCTGAGTTTAGAGCATGTCCGGCAAACACCGGTTCGCCGAACATGCTCTAGACCTTTGGTTCATCGCAATTCCGGGCGCAAAACCGCTTCGCACTTTTGCTGGAATGGCTCCAAGCCCCTGATCGGCCGGCTTTCCGCCGGCCGTTTTCGGTCTTCACCCGTGGTCCCGTGCGGTCCTTAAGCGGACGGTTCAGCGCCGGTAGGCGCTGAGCAGGGACGAGCCGCGGTTGGTGGGGTCGAACACGTGCAGCCCCATTTCCTCGGTGAGGTCGCGGAAGGCGGCGATGCCGCGCACCGAATTGCCCTTGGCATCGAGCCGCGGGGAATAGGTGCCGATGCCCAATTGCCGGTTCACCACGCCGAGAATGCCCCCGCCCACCCCGCTTTTCGCCGGCACGCCCACGTCGAAGGCCCAGTTGCCGGCAAAATCATACATGCCGCAGGTGAACATCACCGACAGGGTGTTGCGCACCGCCTCCACCGCGAAAACGGCACTGCCGGTGAGCGGATTTTCCCCGATATTGGCCAGCGTCGCCCCCATCACCGCGAGGTCCGTGGCGGTGACGAGGATGGAGCACTGGCGGAAATAAAGATCGACCGCGTCGTCCACATCGGCGCCGAGCGCGCCCGCGCATTTCAGCAGATGGGCGATACCGCGGTTGCGATGGCCGGTCTCCGCCTCCGAGCGGAACACGGTCTCGTCCATGGTGAGCCGCCGGCCGGCCGCCGCGGAGAAGCGGTCCAGCACCACATCGAACGCCTCCGCCCCGAACGCCTCGGCGAGGAGGCCGGACACGGTGATGGCCCCGGCATTCACCATGGGGTTGAAGGGCCGGTTGGAGAGCGCATCGAAGACGATGGCGTTGAAGGCATCGCCGGACGGCTCGACCCCCACATGGGCCAGCACCTTGTCCCGGCCCAGCGCCTCCAGCGCCAGACAATAGGCAAGCGCCTTGGAAATGGACTGGATGGTGAAGGGCACATCCACGTCGCCCACGCCCACCACCTCGCCGGACACCGACGCCACGGCGATGCCGAAGCGCTCGGGATCGGCCTTGGCCAGTTCGGGAATGTAATCGGCAAGTGTGCCTGAGTCGTCTTGGCGGGTGCGCTCGAAGCTGTGCTCCAGCACCCCCTGGAGCCCGTAGGCCTGCTCATTCTCCGGGATGGATGACACGTCCGGCATTCCTTCCCGCCACGCCGATGGCCGGATCGGCTCCGGATCGGTCTGCACCTGGATTTCAAGCAAGAAACAGGCCAGATCGGCGCGATCCAGGACTGCATTCAGGCCAATTCAGGACAGATGCCCGCGCCCTATTCGTCCATCTTCAGCGCGGCGATGAAGGCCTCCTGCGGGATCTCCACCTTGCCGAACTGGCGCATCTTCTTCTTGCCTTCCTTCTGCTTGTCCAGAAGCTTGCGCTTGCGCGAGATGTCGCCGCCATAGCACTTGGCGGTCACGTCCTTGCGCAGGGCCTTGATGGTTTCGCGGGCGATGATCTTGGCGCCGATGGCGGCCTGGATCGGGATGTTGAACAGATGCTGGGGGATCAGGTCCTTCAGCTTCTCGCACATCACCCGGCCCCGCGCATCGGCGCGCGCCCGATGCACCAGCATGGACAGCGCATCCACCGGCTCGGCATTCACCAGAATGGACATCTTCACCAGGTCGCCGGGGCGGTATTCGGTGATCTGGTAGTCGAAGGAGGCGTAGCCCTTGGAGATGGACTTCAGCCGGTCGTAGAAGTCGAACACCACCTCGTTGAGGGGCAGGTCGTAGGTCACCATGGCGCGGGCGCCCACATAGGTGAGCTCGATCTGGTTGCCGCGCCGGTCCTGGCACAGCTTCAGCACGGAGCCGAGATAGTCGTCCGGGGTCAGGATGGTGGCGCGGATCCACGGTTCGCGGATCTCCTCGATCTTCACCACGTCCGGCATGTCCGCCGGATTGTGCAGGTCGATCACCGAGCCGTCGGTCATCTGGATCTCGTAGATGACCGAAGGGGCGGTGGCGATGAGGTCGAGGTTGAACTCGCGTTCCAGCCGCTCCTGGATGATTTCCAGGTGCAACAGCCCGAGGAAGCCGCAGCGGAAGCCGAAGCCCAGCGCCGCCGAAGTCTCCATTTCATAGGAGAAGCTGGCGTCGTTGAGGCGCAGCTTGCCCATGGCGGCGCGCAGGTCCTCGAACTGGGCCGCATCCACCGGGAACAGGCCGCAGAACACCACCGGCTGCGCCGGCTTGAAGCCCGGCAGCATATCGGCGCAAGGGCGCTTTTCTTCCGTGATGGTATCGCCGACGCGGGTGTCCGCCACCTCCTTGATGGAGCCGGTGAGGAAGCCGATCTCGCCGGGGCCAAGCTCGGCCATGGCCACCATCTTGGGGGTGAAGACGCCCACGCGGTCCACGTCGTTCACCGCGCCCGAGCCCATCATCTTGATGCGCTGGCCCTTCTTCAGCACGCCGTCGATGATGCGCACCAGCACCACCACGCCGAGATAGGTGTCGTACCAACTGTCCACCAGCAGCGCCTTCAGCGGCGCGGCGCGGTCGCCCATGGGCGGCGGCAGGCGGGTGACGATGGCCTCCAGCACCTGGTCCACGTTGAGGCCGGTCTTCGCGGAAATGCCGATGGCATTGGAGGCATCGAGGCCGATCACGTCCTCGATCTGCGCCTTCACCTTTTCCGGCTCGGCGGCGGGCAGGTCGATCTTGTTGAGGACGGGAACGATGTCGTGGTTGTTGTCGATGGCCTGGTAGACGTTGGCCAGCGTCTGCGCCTCCACGCCCTGGGAGGCGTCCACCACCAGCAGCGAGCCTTCCACGGCGGCCAGCGACCGGTTCACCTCATAGGCGAAGTCCACGTGCCCGGGGGTGTCGATGAGGTTGAGGATATAGGTCTCGCCATCCAGCGCCTTGTAGGACAGGCGCACGGTCTGGGCCTTGATGGTGATGCCGCGCTCGCGCTCGATATCCATGCTGTCGAGCACCTGATCCGTCATCTCCCGCTCGGTGAGACCGCCGGTGATCTGGATCAGGCGGTCGGCGAGGGTCGATTTCCCATGATCGATGTGGGCGACGATGGAGAAGTTGCGAATGTTCTTCTGGGCGGTGGCGGTCATCCGCGCCGCATAGCATCGGCGCGGGTTCGCCACAAGGCGGCAGCGCCGGCACAGAGGTCGACGAAGCGGGATTGAGAGGCGGAGCGGGACCCGCCCGGGTGGGCAGCGACGCCGGTCCCGCCGGGCCGCAGCCATGATCGTCGCGGCCGGGGCGCGCACCGCCCCCTTGGCCGATGCGCGCGCCCGTCTCAACCGGATCGGGACAAGCCGGCCCTCACAGCCCCATCAGGCGGCGCTTCTTGCCGGGGGTCTCCGGCTCGTCCGGGGTTTCCCCCTCCGGGCCGGGATCGTCGGGCAAGGGCGGCAGGGCGACGATGGGGGCGGGCCGCGACGGCTTCCCCCGCCCGTTCGCCGCCACGGGGGGCATGGACGCCAGCTCCGGCGAAACCGGCGCGGGTGCGGGCTTCGACGATACCTGCTTCGACGGTTCCTGCTTCGACGGTTCCTGCTTCGACGGTTCCTGCTTCGACTGGGGCGGCGGGGCAACGACGACCGCCGGTTCCGGCTCCGGCACCAGTTCGACCACCGGCTCCGGCTTCGGCTCCTCCACCGGGGGAGCCAGGGCGGCGGCTTCCGCCTCGGCGGCGGCAACAAGGGCTGCTGCTTCGGCGGCGGCGACGGCAGCCTTGGCCTCCTCGCTGGCGCGGACGGCGGCGATGGCGGCCTTCACCCGCTCGGCCTCATGCTCCAGGATCGGGGTGGCGGAGACGCCGGGGGGCACCTCCCACACGAAGGCGTCGAGCTTTCCGGACACCGGCGACACCGCCGCCCAGGCGTCGGACACCACGCCGTCGGCGATCCAGGCCGGATCGCGATTGGCCCGCACGGCGCGCGCGGTCCATTCCCGGGCCTTGCCGATATCGGCATGTTCGGCGGCTTCAAGTTCGGCCATGAGCAGGCACACCCGCTGGCTCGGCTCGTCGAGCAGCGGCTCCAGCACCAGGCGGGCCTGCCGGAATTCCTGCGCGTCGATGGCGGCGCGGGACAGGGCGATGGCGCTCTCCCGATGGCTGGGCGCCCGGTTCACCAGGGTGCGGATGCGCTTCAGGCGATCGTGCGCCGCGTCGCCGGGCCGCAGATAGGCTTCCACGTCCGCCAGCTCGGGATGGGGATTGGCGGCGAACGCCGTCTCCACCACCTTGGCGGCCTTGCGCAGTTCGCCGGCGGCGCCCAGCAGGCGGCCGGCGCAGGCGGCGGCGGGCACCAGGGTGGGGGCAAGGCGCACCGCCTCCACCGCCTTCTCCCGTGCCACCAGCGGATCGGAATGCTCCAGCGCGATAGCCTCGGCGGCGAGCAGCACCGCCTTGCGGCGGCGATACTGGGCCTTGTCGATGCCCTTGAGGGCCATCTGGCGCTCCAGCACGCCCCGCGCGCCGGCATAGTCGCCGGCGGCGCAGCGCGCCTCGATGACGGCATCCGCGGCCCAGCCCAGGGTCGGCGCGGCGGAGGCGGCTTCCTCGGCGATGGCGTAGGCGGCGAGCTTGTCCCCCGCCTTGCGCGCCTCCATGTGCAGGCCCCTCAGGCCGAGCAGGCGCGTCTCGGGCTTGTCCACCATGGCGCGGAAGGCGGCCACGGCCACCTCGTGCTTGCCGTCGAGCTGCGCCGCCTGGGCGGTGAGCAGGTGGGTCAGCGGCTCGTGGGGCAAAAGGCGGGCGGCGTCGTGCCGGGCCTGGCGCACGGCGGCCGTGTCGCCGATGCCTACCGCGAGCAGGCCGCGGGTCACCGCGTTCCAGCCCTTCTCACGCCGGCGGCGGCGGGAGAAGGCGGCGATGATCGCGGGCGAACGCACCAGCAGGGACAGGATGCGCCACACAATCAGGATGAGGCCGGCGACGACGGCGATCACCGCCAGCGCCACGGGCACGGTGGTGCCATAGGCCACGCCTTCCCACACCACCGTGACCTCGCCGGGCCGATCGGCCAGCCAGGAAACGCCGAAGGTGATGGCGACGAGCAGGAGCAGGAATAGGACGAGGCGGATCACGGCACCTTCCTCGAAATGGCGGCGAGCTGCTGCTGGTAGAGCGTCCCGGCGACACGCACGGCAGCGGTGCGCGCCTCAATCTCGCGGATCACGGCAAGGCGGGCCTGCAGGGTGTCCGGCAGCTTCTTCAGCGTGGCGAGGGCATCATCCAGCTGTCCGGCCTTCACCTGACCCACGGCGGTGGCGATGACGCCTTCCGAATCCACCGAGCCGGGACCCGAGACCGGACGCACCTTCACCAGCCCCTCGGCCGAGGCCAGGAGCCGGTCCAGCAGCGAGGCGGGCGAATCGGCCAGCGCGGGCGCGGCGGGGCGCTCGGCGGCGAGGGCGGCGGCGCCCTGCTGCGCCAGCATCGTTGCGAGCTTGCCCGGCGCCGCATAGCCTTCGGCCGCCGCGGCGGCGAACGGATCGAGCTGGCCGGCGGCCGGCCCCAGCGTGGTGCGCGCGGCGCCAAGCTCGGCCGCGAACGGACGGCCGGAGACCACCGCGTCGCGGAAGGTGGACAGCACCACGAGGCCGGCGGCCGCGCGGTTGAAGGCGGTGGCGGCGGCGGTGGCCGCCTCGATCTGCGCCTTCAGCGCATCGAGGCGCGGGCCGACGGCCTCCACCTTAGGGGTGAGGGACTGGGCGAGGGCCTGAACCTGCGCCTGGGCCTGGGCGCCGGCCTGCTGCGCGCCGGCCGTGGCGGCGGCCACCGCCGTATGGAGGTTGCCCTCCACCGCGCGCAGGGCCTCGATGTCGCGGCGAGCGGCGGCGAGCGCTTCCCGCGTCGCCTCGCTGCTCGCCTTCAGGTCGTCCACCGTTTTCAACAGGGCCGGTGGCACGGCGGGCGCGGGCGCCTGAGCGGGGGCGGTCGCGACGGGAGCCGGGGCCGGGGCGGATTTCAGCGCCGCCACCGTGGCATCCAGGGACTTCAGGGTCGCCTCGCTGCGCTCCAGCCGCTCGGACAGGGCGGCGATGGCGCGCGGATCGAAGGCCGGTCGGGCCTCAAGGGCCGCGATGCGGGTCTGCAGCGGCGTCAGGTTCACCACCGGGGCCGGCTCCACCACGGGCGCGGGGGGCGGGAAGAATTGCGGAAGCGCATACCACAGGCCGCCGGCCACCGCGCCACCGCCGATGATGCCGGCCATCAACCCGGCAAACACCGCGCCGCCATTGCCCGAACGGGCCGGAGCGGGAGCGGCAGCGACCGGTGCGGACGCCTTGGCGGCGCCGGTGCTGGCGGCAGCGGCCGGCTCGCCGGGGGCGGATGCCTCCGCCGGCTTCGCGCCGACCGGATTGGAATCAGAAGGCTTGGAATCAGCAGGTTTGGAATCAGTAGGTTTGGCATCCGACAGCTTCGGCCCGGTCGGCGCGGTACCGGCGGGCCGGGTGTCGGCAGATTTGGGATCGGCGGATTTGGGCTCGACCGGCATGGATGGAGCCGGCTTGGCTTCGCCCGGCCTGCTGTCGGCCGCGGCCGCCTTCAGGTCCTTGCCGGGCTCCGGGGAGCCGGCGCCCTGCGCCGCGATGGTCGCCATGCCAGTATCCTTGGTGCCAATATCCTTGGCTCCAGTGTCCTTGGTGCCAGTCTCTTTGGCGCCAGCATCCTTGGCTCCGGCCGGACCGGGCGCGCCCGTGGTCGCGACCTCCTCGGCCTTCAGGTCCAGCGTGGGCGGGGTGCGGGACGGGCGGGACGCGAAGCCCTCCGCCTTCGGATCGTCGCTCGCCATCGGCGTCTCTCGTGCCTCCATCGTGAGTTCGGATCCGCTGTACCGGTTCCGGATAAACCGCCCCGCGTCGCGCCGCAACAGCCCCGCTGCGCGAGGTCCTGTCACAGTGCGTCACAGCAGGGCGAGAAGGGCGTCCTCGTTGGGCACCGTGGCCACCTCCACCTTCAGTCCGGCCGTCTCGAACGGCTCGGCCACCTGCTCCGACAGGCACAGTTGACGCACTTCAATCAACCGATCGTTAAGGCCGGCGGCGGCAACGCACTTGAGCAGGGTCTTCACCGTTCGCTGGGACAAGTGCAAAGCCGCCGTCACGGTTCCGCTGGCCAGCGCGGCCCGCGCCTCCTCCGACAGGGCTCCGGCCGGCTGGGCGGCATAGACGATGGCGAGCTCCAGCGTGATTCCCGGCGCCGCAAGCAACGCCTGGAGATCCGCCGCCCGGTCCTCGCCCGCCGGGTTCAGCACCCGGGCACCGGCGGGCAGCGCCCCGGCGATGCGCCCGGCGAGGGCCGAGGCGTCGCCGTCGCAGTCGGTGACGTTCACAAAGCCGATGGCGCGCGCCTCCTTCGAGGTGCGCGGGCCGACGGCAAAAGCCGGCAGGTGGAAGAAGGCGGGCCCCTGCGGATGCAGCGCGAACGCCTTCACCCCATTGATGGAGGTGAAGGCCACCGCGTCGAACGGCCCTTCGGGCAGCGTCGGCGCGGTGGGCGCGATGCGCAGCATGGGATCCACCGTCACCGTGTGACCGAGGGCGCGCAGGCGCTCGGCGGTCTGGGAGGCGGCAGGCTCCGGACGGGTGACGAGAATATGCATGGTTGCCTCTGAAAAAGACGCGTCCAGGTTCGAAAAGAACCGTCGTTGAAATAGGGGGCGGGCGTGGGCTCAGAAGAACTCAGTCCGCGCCGGTGTTCCTCTTCACGCTGGCG
>NZ_JBAFVS010000045.1:0-12232 GCF_043194565.1 Xanthobacter autotrophicus ATCC 700552
ATACGGAAGACCACCGCGCGCGTGGCGCGAGGCCGTTTCTCTCGTCAGTAATATCGGTCGGAAACGCCCCGCGGGTTGTGGGAAGGAGCGCGACGCTGGCAGTCGGCCTAGGCGTGCACTCAGCCCTCACTCGCTGTTGCGCCAAGGAAAGAGCAACCAGCGTGCCACTCGCACTTTCGCCCCTCAAATCTTTGATTTACATCAAAATACAGGCGCCGGGACCGGCGCGCCATGCTGTGCCGAACATGACAGCCCCCTTTTGCTGTGTCGGGATTAAAACAACTGGGGTGCATGTCGACGCGGGCGTGTCTGAAAGCATTCGCGCGCATGCGGACATGCACACGCGGGCGGGCGCCCGCGCTCGCGTGTGGGCGAACGCGTTGCGCGTGCGCGGGCGTTGAAACACAGGGTGAACAGGGCTGCGCGCGGCGGCGGCAGGTTGGGCCGGCGGGCGGGTCCCAAGCGTGAGGAACGGAACTTGCTTGACGCGTTGATAGCGCGCCCGGCCCGCATGTTCGCATGCCGGCGAGCGAACGGGTGAAAGCCCCGGCCAGGGGAAGACGAGCGAGGGTTAAGATGCAGATCGGCGTTGAGACTTCCAAGGCAGTGGACCAGCGGCGCGTCTTCGTGATCGACGAGGACGAGATCACGCGCGCGGCACTTCAATTCATGCTGCACGACGAGATCGAGACCCACGAGCTCGCCACTCCGGAGGAAGCCTATGAGAAGGGCACCGGCTGGCTGGTGCCGCATGTGATCCTGCTCGGCGTCTCCCTGCTCCAGACGCGCGGCGACGGGCTCATCGCCGAGCTGAAGGCGAAGTTTCCGGATGTCCGCATCCTCATCGTCACCGACAAGGCCAGCGAGGCCGTTGCGGTGGGGGGGCTGAAGGCCGGCGCCCACGGCGCGGTGGTGAAGCCGCTGACGCTGGAAGCCGTGCGCAAGAAGGTGGATACCGTGCTCGGCCGGGGCGGGGCCGCCCCGCTGGTCCAGCTCACCGTGATGAAATAGCCACGCGTGGCCACCGTCACCTTCTACGAGAAGCCGGGCTGCGGAACCAATGCCCGGCAGAAGCTCGCCCTCTCCAATGCCGGCCACACCCTGGTGGTCCGCAGCCTCCTGACCGAGGCGTGGACGGCCGAGCGCCTGCGCGGCTTCTTTGGTGACACCCCGGTCGCCGCCTGGTTCAACCCGGCGGCGCCAAAGGTGAAATCCGGCGCGGTGGACCCCGCCGCGCTCGATGCGGATGCGGCCATCGCGCTGATGCTGGCCGAGCCGCTGCTCATCCGCCGGCCGCTGGTGGAGGCGGACAGCGGGCGCTGCGCCGGCTTCGACCGCGAACCGGTCCTGTCCCTGCTGGGGCCGTCCGATCCGGGGGCGCGGCCGCTCGAGGGCTGCTCCAGCCCGCACGCGCCGTGTCCGGACCCGGCCGAACGCAAGGCGTCCTGACTCATGAATGCTGCCCCGCCCGTTGCCCGTCCGGCCGAGACGGCACTCGCCTACCATGCGCGCACGAAGCACAGCCTCAAGGCCTACGCGGCGGGGCCGGAAACCCTGGACTGGGATGCCCAGCCCAACCCGTTCCGGGAGTTCGAGGGCTGCCCGCGCCTGGCCCTGCCACTGGCGGCGGAGGCTCTCGCGGTCACCTATGACGCGATGATCACGCCCGGCGCGGTGCCGCCGGCGCCGCTGGATCTGGCCGGGGTCGCGCTGCTGCTGGAATTGTCCTTCGGCCTGGCCGGCTGGAAGCAGTACGGGCCGGATCGCTGGGCCGTGCGCTGCAATCCGTCCAGCGGCAACCTGCACCCCACCGAGGCCTATGTGCTGGCGTCCAACGTCGCCGGCGTGCCCGACGGGCTGCACCATTATGTGAGCCGCGACCATGTGCTGGAGCAGCGCTTCACCGCGCGGACTTCGACCTCGGTCTCCTTTGCCAGCGCCTCGGGCTTCGTGATGGAGCGCAGCTTCGCGCGATCCGCGGCGGGTCCGGCGCGGCTTCATCTCGTGCTCTCCTCGGTTCATTGGCGGGAGGCGTGGAAATACGGCGAGCGGGCGTTCCGCTATTGCCAGCTTGATCTTGGCCACGCCCTTGCCGGCGTGCGCTATGCCGCCGCCTGCCTCGGCTGGAGCGCGCGCATGGTGGAGGGCGTCAGCAGCGCGGACATCGCGCGCCTGGGTGGCTTCGACCGCGACGCGGATTTTGCCGGGGCCGAGCGGGAGGATCCCGACATCCTCATCCAGATCACGCCGGGACCGGCCGTGGCGGTCCCGCCGCCTCTGCCGGAGACGCGGGGCTGGGTGGGCCAGGCCAACGTGCTGGACCGGCACAAGCTTTATCGCTGGCCGGTGATCGATGCGGTGAGCGCCGCCACCCACGGCGGTTCGGGCGATTGCGACCCGGCGCCGGCCGTGGTCCCGGCGCTGCCGCCGCGGGCGGTGGCGCGCACGGCGACGGCGTCCGCGGTGATCCTCGGGCGCCGCAGCGCGCAGCGCTTCGAGGCGAAGACCGGTGCCATGCCGCAGGAGGTCTTCTTCGGCATGCTGGAGGCGCTGATGCCGGGCGCGGCGGCGCCTTTCGATGCCTGGGGCTTCACCCCGCGCATCCATCCGCTGCTGTTCGTGCACCGGGTGGAGGGCCTGGCCCCCGGCCTTTATGCGCTGCCGCGGCGCGAGGAGGTCACCGACGCCCTGAAGGCGGCGCTGCGCTCCGATTTCCAGTGGGTGAAGCCGGAGGGGTGTCCCGAGCACCTGCCGCTGTATCGGCTGGTGGAGACCGACTGCCGCGGCATCGCCCGCACCATCAGCTGCCACCAGGCCATCGCCAGCGACAGCAGCTTCGCCCTCGCCATGCTCAGCGAGTTCGAAGCCACCGTGAGCGCCGACCCGTGGCGCTATCGCCAATTGCATTGGGAAGCCGGGCTGGTCGGCCAGGTGCTCTATCTGGAAGCGGAAGCCGCCGGGTTCCGGGGCACCGGCATCGGCTGCTTCTTCGACGACGACCTGCACCGGCTCGTGGGCCTTGAAAGCCTTGCGTTCCAGTCGCTCTACCATTTCACGGTGGGGCGCCCCGCCATCGACACCCGCATCACCACCGAGCCGGCCTATCCCGGCCGCTCGGCCTGAGGGACGTTCAGGAGGACGCCATGAGAGAGCGCAATCCCTTCCGCCGCATCGGCGTCGAGGAAGCCGCGTCCATCGTCGGCGAAGGCAAGGCCCTGCTGCTCGACGTGCGGGACGCCAATACCTACGCCGCCGGCCATGTGGCGGGGGCGCGGCACATCACCTTCTCCGCCCTCTCGGACATCATCGGCGCCACGCCGAAGGTGCAGCCGGTGGTGATCTATTGTTACCACGGCAATGCCAGCCAGGAATATGCGCAGACCCTGTCGGACTTCGGCTTCGCGGCTGTCTTCAGCGTCGATGGCGGCTATGAGGCGTGGCGGGCTCTCGAAAGCGCGGGCGCACCAACGGCGCCGCTCGACGCGGCCCTCGCCAGCTGGCTCGTCAGCCTCGGCTTTCCCGCCGATGGGGTGAACGCGACGGCGGAAAATGGCATGACCCCGCTGATGAAGGCGGCCCAGGAAGGGCTGGCCGACATGGTGGGGGGCCTCGTTGCCGCCGGTGCGGTGCTGGACGCCCGCAATGGCGATGGCAACACCGCCCTGTGGCTCGCCTGCGTCGGCAATCATCCGCACATCATCGATGCTCTGGTGGATGCGGGCATCACCATCGACAGCCTCAACGACACCGGCGCCAGCTCGCTGATGTATGCCGCCTCCGCCGGCAAGGTCGAGGCGGTGGAAAAGCTGCTCGCCCGTGGCGCCGACCCCCGTCTGGAGACGCAGGACGGCTTCTGCGCGCTGGATCTCGCGGCCAATATCGAATGCCTGAAGCTGCTGCGCTCCGCCGCAAGGCGCGAGGCGGCGCCGGCGTGAGGGCGGCGGTGAAGCGGTGTTTCCCGGCAAGCGCGTCTTTGTCCCGTAGACCGTTCCGCCCGGCCGCGATAAGCCTGCCAGCTGTATCGGATCCGGCATAGGCGGGGGCGGCGCATGACCTACAAGTGGTGGACGCAGGCGAGCGTGGATGCCCTCCTCGCCGAGGATGCGCCCTATGGCGATCTCACCACTGAATCCCTCGCCCTCACTGGACGCAAGGCGCGCCTGACCATGGCCATGCGCGCGGACGCCACCTTGTGCGGCGTCGAACTGGCGCGGGATCTGTTCGTCACCGCGGGGGCCGAGGCCGATGTCCTCGCCGCCTCCGGAGCGCGGGCACCCGCGGGCGAGACCATCCTGATGGCGCAGGGCACGGCAGGCCCCATCTTCCGGGCCTGGAAGGTGGCGCAGACGCTGGTGGAATATCTCTCCGGCATCGCCACGCTCACCGCCGACATCGTGGCTGCGGCCCGCGCCGTGGCGCCCGACATCGCGGTGGTGACCACCCGCAAGACCCTGCCCGGCGCCAAGGCGCAGATGATCGCCGCCATCCGCGCCGGCGGCGCCTTTCCCCATCGGCTCGGATTGTCGGAAACGCTGCTGCTGTTTCCCGAGCACCAGGCCTTCCTGGCCGATCCGGCCGCCGGCATCGCCGCGCTGCGTCGGGCCGCCCCGGAGAAGAAGGTGGTGGTGGAGGTGAAGACGCTGGACGAAGTGGACCGGGTGCTGGCGGCCCACCCGGACGTGCTCCAGTGCGAGAAGATGACCCCCGACCACATCGCCGAGGTGGCCCGCCGGGTGGCGGCCCGGGCACCGGAAACCAAGGTCGCGGCGGCCGGCGGGGTGAACCTCGCCAACGCCGCCGCCTACGCCGCCGCGGGCGCCCATGTGCTGGTGACCTCCGCCCCCTATTGGGCCAAGCCCGCCGACGTGAAGGTGGTGATCTCGCCGGCCTGAGGCGCACTCGTGTCGGCCCACTCGTGTCCGCCCCGTTCACACGCTGGAAACTGATTTTCCGGTGCGGCGGCGGTGCCCTTATCCGGGTGAATGCGGTTGTTCGGGGAACCGAACAAGACAAAGCGCCGAGTATCAGGACAATGACTACGTAGTTCTACGGAGGTTTCCCCGCCGAAACCGTGGGCCTTCTCTGTCACGAACCTGTCGAACCCCACACAAGGCATCGGGCTGTCGTATTCGCGACATCCTCTCATCGCCGTCTTTTCCATCTGTTTTCAATGGCTTGAACAGGTGGCACAAGCCTTGCCAGTAACTTTGGCAGGGGGCGCTCAGGCGCAGGTGGACGGACTGATGATCACGCTCACGACCAATGCTCTGTCGGCAATCAAGGCAGCCCTGGCAAGCTCCGCGCAGGCCGATGGCTTGCGTGTGGTCGCGAAGGCCGGCTCCGGCAACGGCGTGAACTACCTGATGCATCTTGATAGCAGGGCGCGCGACGGCGACCTCATTCTCGAGCAGGGTGGTCTCAAGGTGTTCATCGATGGGGCATCCCGCTCGGTCGCGCGCGGCATTGTCATTGATTTCGTGGATTCGGACACGGCGCGTGGCTTCGTGTTCGAGGACGATCCGGCGGCTCTGATGATGATGGCAGGCGGCGGCTTGCGGAACTGACGAGGGTCCGGGCCCAGCCCGGTGGAGTTCATTCATCCCCCGCCGACGCGGCGGGAGTGAGATCGGAAGGGACCCATGCTCGCGAAGTCACCATCGGCCATATTGGCGCGCTCCAGCCGGGCATCCGTGGATGCCAGCGGCGCTGCCGCAGGGACGGTGCCGGCCCGCTCGGTTTTCCTGAACGACACCACGCTCAGGGACGGCGAACAGGCACCCGGCGTTGCTTTCACCCGCCGGGAGAAGATCGAGATCGCCGAGCAGCTGGCCGCGGCCGGCGTGCCCGAGATCGAGGCCGGTACCCCGGCCATGGGCGACGAGGAAATCGAGACGCTGCGCTCCATCGTCTCCCTCAAGCTGCCGCTGCGCGTCGCCGCCTGGTGCCGCATGAGCGAGGAAGATCTCTTCGCCGCGGTCTCCTCCGGCGTGAATTACGTCAATCTCTCCATCCCCACCTCCGACCGCCAGCTGAAGGGCAAGCTCAACCGCGACCGTGACTGGGCGCTGGGGGCGGTGCGCCATGTGGTGACGCTGGCGACGAAGCTCGGCTTCACCGCCGCCGTGGGCTGCGAGGATGCCTCCCGCGCCGATCCGGACTTCCTGTGCCGGGTGGCCGAAGCGGCGAAGGATGCGGGCGCCTTCCGCCTGCGCCTTGCCGACACGCTGGGGGTGCTCGATCCCTTCTCCACTTACGCGCTGGTGCGGCGCGTCGCCAATGCGACGGACCTCGAGATCGAGTTCCACGCCCATGACGACCTCGGCCTCGCCACGGCCAACACGCTTGCCGCCGTCACCGGCGGGGCGCGCCATGCCAGCGTGACGGTGGCGGGCATCGGCGAACGGGCGGGCAATGCGGCGCTGGAGGAAGTGGCCATCGCCCTGCGCCAGACCTCCCGGTCGGAAACCGGGATCGACCCGCAGGCGCTGCGGCCGCTGGCGCAGAAGGTGATGGAGGCGGCCGGCCGTCCCATGCCCCGCACCAAGGCCATCGTCGGCGAGGACATCTTCACCCACGAATCCGGCATCCACGTTTCCGGCCTGCTGAAGGACCGCGGCACCTATGAGGCGCTGAGCCCCGAATTGCTGGGCCGGGCGCACCAGGTGGTGCTGGGCAAGCATTCGGGCCTGGCCGCCATCCTCAAGGCCCTGTCGGACCAGGGGCTGGCGGTGGACGAGGCGCGCGGGCGCGCCATCCTCGCCCGGGTGCGCGACTTCGCCATCCGCTCCAAGAATTCGGTCTCCCCCGACGTGCTCCGGCGCTTCTACGAGGACAGCTTCACCGAAGAGGCGCTCAAGCGCCGCCACGCCGCAGTGATGGGAGCCTGACCCATGATCATGGGAAGCCCGAAATGGCAGGGAACCGACGTTCCGCTCGCTTCCGCCGCGGCGGAGGCTGAGCAGGCGTCCGCGCTCTCGGTGTGGCGCCTTCTCCGCGAGGACGTGGACTGCGTGAAGTCGCGCGATCCGGCAGCCCGCAACACGTTGGAAATCGTGCTCACCTATCCCGGCGTGCATGCCGTGATCTGGCACCGGCTGGCGAGCCGCCTGTGGCGGCGGGGCATCAAGTTCCCGGCCCGCTTCCTGTCCTGGCTCGGTCGCTTCCTGACCAACGTGGACATCCATCCCGGGGCCACCATCGGCCGGCGCTTCTTCATCGATCACGGCGCATGCGTGGTCATCGGCGAGACCGCCGAGGTGGGTAACGACGTGACGCTCTATCACGGGGTCACCCTGGGCGGCACCTCCTGGACCTCCGGCAAGCGCCATCCCACCCTGCGGGACGGGGTGCTGGTGGGCGCGGGCGCCAAGATCCTCGGCCCCATCACGGTGGGCGCGGGCTGCCGCATCGGCGCCAATTCGGTGGTGATCGAGGACGTGCCCCCGGCCATGACGGTGGTGGGCATTCCCGGTCGGGTGGTGAAGCCCATGGCCGATCGTCGCCGCGTGGGCGACGGCCGCATCGACCTGGAGCACCATCTGATGCCGGATCCGGTGGGCGAGGCCATCGTCTCGCTGCTCGACCGGATCGAGTTCCTGGAGGCGCGCCTGGCGCACCTGCAGAGCGAACGCCCGCGTGCCCGCGGCGCCACGGCGGACGAAGCGGCGTGACGGCTGGCAGCGTTCGGTCAGAATGACGAAAAGGAGGTCGCGATGTCGGTTGTCGACAAGCTGAAGTCCCTGCACAGCGCGGAAGAGTTCTTCGATCTGCTACAGGTGGAATATCAGCCGGAAGTGTTGCAGGTGCTGCGCCTCCATATTCTGCGGCGCATGGGCCAGTATCTCGTCTCCGCGGAGTTCGAGGGCATGAGCGAGGAGGAGATCTTCTCCGCTTCCCAATCCATGCTGGCGCAGGCCTATGAAGACTTCATCAAGTCGAATCCGATGGCCGAGCGCGTGTTCAAGGTACTGAAAGAGCATGATCCGGCCCGCCCGCCCGAGCCGGGTCCGAAGCCTGCCTTCGTGCCCCTGACCTCCCTGAAAACGGGAAGCTGAGGCTTCAGGGCGCGATCCGGGCAAATGGGTCCATGTGCTCGGTGAAGCGCCCTCGCAATTCGAGTTAGAGCGTTTTCGAGCGAAGTGGATACCGGTTCGTGTAAAGAAAACGCGACAAAACAATATTCTAGAGCGATTGCCGTGAGCCGGTGTGAACGGAAAACGCTCTAGAGCGTTTTCGAGCGAAGTGGATACCGGTTCGCGTAAAGAAAACGCGTAAACTCAATAACCTAGCGCATTTCCGGCGAGCCGGTGTTCGCCGCGAAATGGTCTGCCCCTCACGTCGCGGCGCCCCCTGAGGTTACCGTTTCGGTGGCCTCCGTCCGCGGCCTGACCACTCCCGCCGGAGGCTTCGGTCCCCGGTCGGCTGCCCTCTCCCCGCCCATTGTTTGTTGAATTTCAAGCATTTTTTATGTTTTTCATCCGGCCGGTCGCTCGGCCGCATGCGGGGAGAGGGCAGATTTTTTACGGAAAGGGCGGCGCGGGCCGCCTTTTTCGCTACAGAGGCCGTTACTCCTGTCAGTCCGTTGGGCCGGCCCATGGAGATGTTGCCTGCGCCGGGCTGGTTGCTTCGAGACCCTGCATTCCAGCAACCGGGCCGCTCGTCCAATGCCGGTTCCTGCAGTTCGTCACCCGCGCGCTTCGTCTTGCTCCTTATTGCACCTTGGCGGCATATGCCCTTCTCATCCTCGGGTGCCGGAGCCGGCCCCTGCCGGGGCTGGCGTGGGAGGCACGCGGGAGGCGATGGCGATGTCGGACGAAGATATTGGGTCGGCTGGGTCAGGCGCCGATGTTGGCGGGGCCTCCAGGGTCGGACACGGGCGAACTTCACGGCGGATCCCGTGTGCCATCTGCGGCCGGCTTTTTCCGCGGGGCCAGCTTCTTCCCTTTGATCTGCTCAGTCCGCCGCTTTCGGAGTTCGCGCACGAACGCCATCCGGAACTGACCGCCGCGAGCCTCCTGTGCCAAGACGACCTCACCGCGCTGCGCGCCGGCTTCATCCCACGACTGCTCGAGCGGGAGCGCGGCGAACTGAGCAACCTCGAACTGGAGGTGGTGGAGAGCCTCGCCGCGCAGGAGACCCTGGCCGAGGACGTGGAACGCTCGTTCGAGAGCCGGCGTACCTTCGGTGACCGCATGGCGGATGGGCTCGCCCGCTTCGGCGGCAGCTGGGGGTTCATCGGCGTCTTCGCTGCCATTCTGGTCATCTGGATCGCATTCAATCTTGTCGCGGCGGGGCGCGGCCAGTTCGATCCCTATCCCTTCATCCTGCTCAACCTGGTGCTCTCCTGCCTTGCGGCGATCCAGGCGCCGGTCATCATGATGAGCCAGAAGCGTCTCGAAGTGCGGGACCGGCTGCGGGCGGAGAACGATTTCAAGATCAATCTCAAGGCCGAGCTGGAGATTCGCCACCTGCACGAGAAAGTCGATCACCTGCTGACCCAGCAATGGGAGCGCCTAGCCCAGATTCAGGAGGTACAAATCGACCTGCTGGAGGCGATGACCGCGCGCAAGCGGTAGAGCAGCGATACCCGCAGCGTGGGATCGTTTTCCGCATGGTGCGAAATCAGCGCCAGAACGCAAGAAAAAGGGCGATTCCTGCGGCAAATGCCCATCATCTCCCACTATTTGTGCAGTGCGGCAGGCTTGAACCCCGGGGCGGATGGGAGTAGTCAAGCGCCGCTCGTTTCCTGCGGCGGCTCGTCTCATGCGCCCGCCAGCAGATCGGTTTCCGGGGACAAGGGATGGCCCGCAACAAGATCGCCCTCATCGGGGCCGGCCAGATCGGCGGCACGCTCGCCCTTCTTGCCGGGATGAAGGCATTGGGCGACATCGTCCTGTTCGACGTTGCGGAAGGCGTGCCGGAGGGCAAGGCCCTCGACCTTGCCGAACTCACCCCCGTGGAAGGCTTCGACGCCGCCTATGCCGGCGCGTCGAGCTACGACGCCATCGCCGGCGCCGACGTGGTGATCGTCACCGCCGGGGTGGCGCGCAAGCCCGGCATGAGCCGCGATGACCTCCTTGCCATCAACCTCAAGGTGATGGAGCAGGTGGGCGCCGGCATCCGCAAGTACGCCCCTGACGCTTTCGTCATCTGCATCACCAATCCGCTGGATGCCATGGTATGGGCGCTCCAGCGCTCCAGCGGCCTGCCGCCGGAGAAGGTGGTGGGCATGGCGGGCGTGCTCGATTCGGCGCGCCTGCGCTATTTCCTCGCCGAGGAATTCGACGTCTCGGTGGAAGACGTCACCGCCTTCGTCATGGGCGGGCACGGCGACACCATGGTGCCTCTGGTGCGCTATTCCACGGTGGGCGGCATCCCGGTGCCGGATCTCATCCGCATGGGCTGGACCAGCGAGGAGCGCATCGCCGCCATCGTCCAGCGCACCCGCGACGGCGGGGCGGAGATCGTCAACCTGCTCAAGACCGGCTCGGCCTTCTATGCGCCGGCGGCTTCGGCCATCGCCATGGCGGAAAGCTACCTGAGGGACAAGAAGCGCGTTCTGCCCGTCGCCACGCGGCTGAATGGGGAATACGGGCTCAAGGACATCTATGTGGGCGTGCCGGCTGTCATCGGCGCGCGTGGTGTGGAGCGTATCGTGGAGGTCGAGCTCGACCGATCCGAGCGCGCCATGTTCGACAGATCGGTCGCCGCCGTCGAAGGACTGGTGGAGGCCTGCCTGAAGATCGCACCCGGTCTCGGGAAGTGATCTCGACAGTGACGGCGCGCTGTAAGGTGCGCCGTTTTCGTGCCGGCGGAACGACCGGCGAGGTGAAGGAGACGAATGCTCCCCTTCCGGGGACCCGCGCGGCGGCCTGAGGGCTGTCGCGGTTCAGGGTTCCATCTGCGGTGGAAGCGGCGCGGACCATCTGGCCCCGCATTTTGCGAGGCGCGGTCCGTCCGGGGCGGGGGAGGGGCGTTTCGCAACCCTGAGGGACGCAGAGATGAATATTCACGAGTACCAGGCCAAGGCGCTGCTGAAGAAGTACGGTGCGCCGGTCTCGCGCGGCGTACCCGTGCTGAAGGTGGAAGACGCCGAGGCGGCGGCCAAGGAACTCGGCGGTCCGCTCTGGGTGGTGAAGTCCCAGATCCACGCCGGCGGGCGCGGCAAGGGCAAGTTCAAGGAGCCGGAAGCCGGCGACAAGGGCGGCGTGCGCCTGGCCAAGTCCATCGACGAGGTGAAGACCTTCGTCTCCCAGATGCTGGGCAACACCCTCGTCACCATCCAGACCGGCCCGGCCGGCAAGCAGGTGAACCGCCTGTATCTGGAAGACGGCTCCGACATCGAGAAGGAGTTCTACATCTCTCTCCTGGTGGATCGCGCCACCTCCCACGTGGCCTTCGTGGTGTCCACCGAAGGCGGCATGGACATCGAGGAAGTGGCCCACTCCCACCCGGAAAAGATCATCACCTTCTCGGTGGATCCGGTTACCGGCGTGCAGGGTTACCACGGCCGCAAGATCGCCAAGGCCCTCGGCCTGACCGGTGATCTGGCCAAGCAGGCGGGCAAGCTCGCCGAGGTGCTCTACACCGCCTTCGTCGATACCGACATGGCGATGCTCGAGATCAACCCGCTGATCATCACCAAGGATGCCCAGCTGCGCGTGCTCGACGCCAAGGTCACCTTCGATTCCAACGCCATGTTCCGCCATCCGGAGCTCACCGAGCTGCGCGACCTGACGGAAGAGGACGCGAAGGAAATCGAGGCCTCCAAGTACGACCTCGCCTATATCGCGCTCGACGGTACCATCGGCTGCATGGTGAACGGCGCGGGCCTCGCCATGGCGACCCTCGACATCATCCAGCTCTACGGCGAAAGCCCGGCGAACTTCCTCGACGTGGGCGGCGGCGCCAACGAGGAGAAGGTGACGGCGGCGTTCAAGATCATCACCGCGGATCCCAATGTGAAGGGCATCCTCGTCAACATCTTCGGCGGCATCATGCAGTGCGACGTGATCGCGCGCGGCGTGCTGGCGGCGGTGAAGGCGGTGGGTCTCCAGGTGCCCCTCGTGGTGCGCCTCGAAGGCACCAATGTGGAAGAAGGCAAGACGATCATCCGCGAGTCGGGTCTGAACGTGATCCCGGCGGACGATCTCGATGACGCGGCGCAGAAGATCGTCGCGGCCGTGAAGAAGGAAGCTGCGTGATGTCCGTGCTTATTGACGCCAATACCCGT
>NZ_JBAFVS010000046.1:0-11751 GCF_043194565.1 Xanthobacter autotrophicus ATCC 700552
CCGAGGATGCCGGACCGTCCCTTCTCGGCCGCACCGTCCAGCGCGTCGTAGAGGCGCACCGCATGTCCCGCCTGCGCCGCCACCTGCGCAATCCCCGAGCCCATCGCGCCGACGCCGATAACGGCAACGGCGGCTGTTGTTGAGAGCTTCATCATGCCGGGTTCTGTCCGATCGAGATCAGCGCTCTGCCGCCCGTCCTGCCGCTTGCCACGAACTCGAGCGCGGCCGGTATGCCTTCAAAGGTGAAATGCCGAGCGACCCGCAGCCGGAACCGGCCCTGGTGCCAGAGATCGAACAACTCGGCCTGAACCACTTTGACGCGGTCGGGCGCTTGACGTCGGTACTGGCTCAGCTCGACACCGAGAACCCCGATGTTCTTGAGGAGAAGGTAGTTGACTTTCACAGTCGGGATGTCGCCGGCGGCAAAGCCAATCACCACAAGCCGGCCACTCCATGCGATCGCCCTCAGAGCCGCGGAGAAGAACTCTCCACCGATCGGATCGAGCACGATGTCCGCCCCATGGCCGTTGGTTGCCGCCAAAACCTTCACGCGGACCGCCTCGCGGAGGTCGGAATCGGACACGTCAATTGCCACGTCGGCGCCGGCCTCAAGGATGGCCTGCCTGTCGGCGGCCGATCTATATGTGCCAATCACCGTTCCGGCGCCGAGTGCCTTGGCGATCTGGACGGCCGCAAGGCCAACGGCGCCGCCGGCGCCGCCCACGAGGACAGTCTCTCCCCGCTCAAATTGACCTCGCACCACTAGCGCGAAATACGCCGTGAGGTAGGCGCCGCAAAGTAGAACAGCCCGATCGAACGGAACCTCGTCGGGTACTGGATAGAATTCTCCGATTTTTGCGACGGCCTGCTCCGAGAAGGCGCCGTTCAGAACATACGCGACGACACGATCGCCGACGGCACAATCGGTCACGCCCGGGCCGATGGCGCGAATGATCCCCGCAAATTCCATTCCGGGTGTAAACGGGACAGGAGGAATATTCTGGTAACGTCCCGAGACAGCCAGCGTATCTACAAAACCTACAGCTGCCGCCCTAACATCCACGACAACTTCGTTCGAGCCAGGAACAAGAGCTGGAAGCTCATCAATCTTCATGTCTTTAGGAGATCCGAGCTCCCACACACGGTAACTTCGCATGATTTTGCGCCTTCAGGATGGTGTCGCCGGGAGCTCATGCGTCGGAGAATTTGGACGTGCGCTTCTCGATAAAAGCGGTGATGCCCTCCTGCGCATCCTTCGACTGGAACGCGAGCGTCGAGATCTCGGCCTCGATCTTGAGACCTTCGTTGAGGGGGGTGGAGAGCGCGCGCTTGACCGCTTCGCGGGCATAGCCGAGCGCCACCAGGCTGAAGCCTGAGAGCTCACGCGCGAAGGCGAAGGCCTCCGCGAGACGGCTGTCCGCGCCGACGACGCGATGGACCAGGCCGATGGCCTGAGCCTCCTCCGCCCGCACCGTTCGCCCGGTCATGATCATCTCCAAGGCCCTGGCCTCTCCGACGATGCGCGGGAGACGCTGGGTGCCGCCGTAGCCCGGCATGAGGCCCAGCTTGATCTCCGGAAGCGCCATGGCCGCCCGGGGCGTCGCGAGACGGAAGGTCGAGGCAAGCGCCAGCTCGAGACCGCCTCCGAAGGCATAGCCGTTGATCAATGCGATGGAAGGAATGAGGAGCCCATCGAGTTTCGCGAAGGTGGACTGTCCACGCTCCGCCTTGCGCTTCTTCGTGATGAGATCGATCCCGACCATCTCCTTGACGTCGGCGCCGGCGCAGAAGGCTTTCTCTCCCGCTCCGGTGATGATGAGCGCGCGGACCTCCATCTGCGCGACCCTATCGATCGCCGTGGAAATCTCCCCGATCGTGTCCGCGTTGAGCGCGTTGAGCGCTTCCGGACGATTGAGGGTGAGAACGGCGAATTCGTCCTGTTGGGTGAGCTCGATGGCCATGAGGTCCTCGGTGTTGCTGGTCGTTGTCAGGAGGCCGCCTTGAGCAGTTCACGGGCGATGACGAGCTGCTGGATCTGCGTCGTGCCCTCGAAGATCCGGAACAGGCGCACGTCACGGTAGAAGCGCTCGACGGGGTACTCGGCCATGTAGCCGGCCCCGCCGAAGATCTGGACCGCTCGATCGGCGACACGCCCTACCATTTCTGAGGCGAACATTTTTGCGCACGCGGCCTGCCGGGTCGTATTTTCTCTGCGGTCGCGACGAGCCGCGGCATCCAGGATCATGCATCGTGCGGCATAGGTGTCGGCCTCGCTGTCCGCCAACATGGCTTGGATGAGCTGGAACTCCGCGATCGGCTGCCCGAACTGCTTGCGGTCCTTCGCGTAGACGACGGATTCCTCGATCAGGCGGTCGGCGATGCCGACACAAAGCGCAGCGATATGGAGGCGCCCTTTGTCGAGCACTTGCATCGCCGTGCGGAATCCGTTTCCTTCTTCGTTTCCGAGCAAAGCTGCCGCTGGGACTCGGCAATCCTCGAAAATGACATCGCACGTCAACGCGCCGCGCTGGCCCATCTTCTTGTCGGGCAGGCCGAGTTTGATGCCGGGCGTTCCGGCTTCGACCAGGAAGCAGGAGATCGAATTGGCCTTCCGCTCAGGGGCGGTCCGCGCCATGACGCTGAATAGGCCCGCGATCGGCGCGTTGGTGATATAGCGCTTCGTGCCGTTCAGGATGTAGTGGTCTCCATCCTTGCGTGCCGTGGTCCGCAGCGCCATGGCGTCCGAGCCGGCGTCTGGTTCGGTGAGGGCAAAGGAACCGATCAGTTCCCCAGAGGCGAGCGCGGGGAGATACTTCGCCTTTTGGTCGGGCGTACCGGCGATGACGATCGATTGCGAGCCGATCCCGATATTGGTGCCGGCGACCGAACGGAACGCGGGCGAGGTCCGCCCGAGTTCAAATACGACACGCACCTCTTCCTCCATGGTGAGCCCAAGCCCTCCATGCTGTTCCGAGATGGACAAGCCGAACAGGCCGAGGTCCCTCATTTCCCGGACGACATCGTCGGGAATAGCGTTTGTTTCGACCACCTCGACTTCGCGCGGAATAAGACGCTCTAGGACAAAGCGGCGAACCGTTTCGAGGAGCAGGTTGAACGTATCCGTATCCAGGGCCAAGTTGGGCCCTCCTTCCAAAAGTGAACCTGCTTAGCGCGTCATGAGATCGCGGCTGATGACGTGTTTTTGAATTTGGTTGGTGCCTTCCCAGATCTGTGTGACCTTTGCTTCCCGCATTAGGCGCTCGACGCGATGACCTTTCACGTAGCCATGCCCACCGAACACTTGGACGGCATCCGTTGTCATGCGCATGGCGAGGTCAGAGGCCTTGACCTTGATCATCGAGGCTTCGACGCTAACGTCCTGTACACCCTCGTCGACGAGGCGGCCGACATGGTCGAGGAGTGTCCTGGTCGAGAGGAGTTCTATGGCGAGATCGGCAAGCATGAATGCGATCGCCTGATGGCCGATGATCCGCTTGCCGCCTTGTTGACGCTCGTTCGCGTAGGCTACCGCGTCATAGAAGGCTCCGGAAGCGATGCCCAACGCCTGGGCCGCAACGCTGGGCCGGGACTTGTTGAGGACGGCCACCATGATCTTCATGCCGTCGCCCGGATTTCCGAGAAGGTTGGCCCGCGGTATGCGGCAGTTCGTAAAAGCGAGCTCGGCTGTGGATGATGCGTTCGCACCCATCTTGGATTCAAGGCGAACCACGTCGAAACCGGGCGTCCCTTTCTCAAGGATGACAACGGATACCGCCTTCGACGAATCTTCCAGCTCGCTCCATTTCCCGAACACCAAGACAACGTCAGCAACATCGCCTGTGGTGATGAATATCTTGCCGCCGTTGATAACGATGTCGCCACCATCGGGCTGGAATCGGGTGCGAATGCTAGAACCGTCCGAACCCGCGTGCGGCTCGGTGATGGCAAAGGCACCAAGTCCGCCATTCGCGATCAACGGCAGGAAGCGCTCCTTCTGGAGCTTGGTACCGAACTCCTGGATCGGCTTCGCGACTGCACCAGTCGTGCCGAAAATGATGCCCGTCGAAGCACAGGCTTCGGAGATGAGACGAACCACTTCGAGGAGGCAGCGATAGCTGACCGGCGAACCACCATATTCTTCGGGAACGAAGATGCCGTTCAGCCCGACTTCCTTCAGGACCTTGAAATTGACCCAAGGAAATTCCTTGCGTTCGTCCAATCCCCCAGCGTTCGGAGCCAGAACATCAGCAGCAATCCGAGTTACTTGCTCGATGACGAGGGTTTCTTCGGCGGTCCAGTTTCGGGATTGATCGAAATGTTCAAGAGACTTCATGGCGGTGAGACCTGAGGTGATGCAGGAAGAAAGGTGCGCCACGCGCGCGTCGCGCAGGTGGTGCCAACGGGAACGTCAACGCGCCAGCGCACATTCGCTCTCGGCCAGGGGCCGAAACGCCTGGTCGGCCGGGACGGTAGCGAGGCGCTTGTAGAGATCCCATCCGCCGGAGGATTCGGCGGGCTTCTTGACCTCGAAGAGATACATATCGTGTAGTTTGCGGCCGTCCTTGCGCACGGAGCCCCTGCCGAACGCCTCGTCCTCCGTAGGGAGCTCTTCCATCTTCGCGACAACCGCCTTTCCATCTGTCTTCGGCGCCCCTGCGGCGAGCGCCTTCAGGTAATGAAGGGTGGCTGAGTAAGCACCGGCATGCACTTGGCCGGGCATCTTGCCCTCGGCACGCTCGGCGAACCGCTTGGAGAACGCTCGGGTGCTGTCGTTCAGGTCCCAGTAGAATGCCTGGGTGATGACAAGCCCTTGCGACGCCGGAAGTCCGAGGCCGTGGACGTCGGTGATGTCGACAAGAAGGCCGGCCAGTCGGATGCCGCCCTTCGTGAGGCCGAACTCGGCCGCCTGCTTCACCGCATTGATCGTGTCCGCACCGGCATTGGCGAGGCCAACAACGTTGGCGCCGGAAGATCGCGCCTGCAGGAGGAAGGATGAAAAATCAGGCGTGTTGATCGGCACCCGTGCCCTGCCGACGACTTTTCCTCCCGCGGCCTCGACGAAGCGCGAGGTATCGCGCTCCATGGCATGGCCGAACACGTAGTCGGTAGTGATGAAGAACCACTTGTTGCCACCGGATTGCACCAGGGCCGAGCCTGTGCTCTTGCTCAAGGCGTAGGTGTCGTAGGTCCACTGGATCGTATTTGGCGAGCAGGCCTTATTGGTGATATCCGAGCTCGCGGGACCGGAGGCAAGGAACACTTTGTTGCCGTCCTTCGCGAGCTGGCCGACCGCCATCGCTACGCCAGAACTTGCGACATCGACGACAGCATCGACGCCGTCCTGGTCGAACCATTTGCGCACCACCGAGGACCCGATGTCGGGCTTGTTCTGATGGTCTGCTGAAATCACCTCGATCTTGAAGTCGGGGTGCAATTTTTGGAATTCCTCGACGGCCATCTGCGTGGCGATGACAGAGCCTTTTCCAGAGAGGTCCGCATACGGCCCGCTCAGATCGGTGAGGACACCGAGCTTGACGTTGGTGTCCGCCCAAGCCGGCGCGTGCAATGAGGCGAGGGCGCAAGCGAGCAATAGCCTTCTCAATTTCATTGTTTTTTCTCCCTAGGGAAGCGACCTCTTCGAACCGCACGCGCAACCTATCGAAATGCGTCATTCATTGTCAATATGTTGATTCATATACCATAGGCACCGTTGGAAACAGATTGTGCATCGCGGCATGAATATTCGCATAATTGGCCATTTTATGGGTGTTTTTAGCGATTTCCTTCCCGACCAGCCCTGTGCGGCCGATGATGCCGATATCGCACCTAGGCAACCATATTGACATATATGCAGAGGATCGATAGGGCTTTGTCGTGATAGTTCCTGATCGGAACAGGACATTGATTTCGGGAGGAGATTATCCATGGGCAAGCCACAGTCGGCACTTCTTCAGCCGGTTCGCGTCGGGGCGGTCACTCTACCGAACCGGGTCGTCATGGGCTCGATGCATACTGGCCTCGAATCCCATCCGGAGCGGTTCGACGAACTTGCTCAGTTCTATGCCGAACGGGCCAAGGGCGGCGTCGGGCTCATCGTCACCGGAGGTTTCGCACCGACTTTCGCCGGGCGCATGAAGGACGAGCCCGGAACCTTCGAATTTTCCGAGCAGGTTAAAGACCACCGCAAGATTACCGACGCGGTTCATGGGGCGGGCGGCCGCATTCTGTTGCAGATCCTGCACGCGGGACGATACGGCTACCACCCGGCTATCGTTGCCCCGTCGGCGATCAAATCCCCGATCAATCGCTACACCCCGCGCGCGCTCAACGTTACCGAGATCGAAGAGACGATCAAAGCCTATGCGAGCACTTCGCGGCTTGCGGTCGAGGCCGGATATGACGGCGTGGAGGTGATGGGGTCTGAAGGCTATCTCATCAGCCAATTCCTCGCGGCGCGCACCAATGCCCGAGAGGATGAATGGGGCGGTCCGCTGGAGAAACGGGCCCACTTTCCCCTCTCGGTGGTGCGCGCTGTCCGCGCTACGCTCGGCAGCGGGCCGATCTTGTCGTACCGCATCTCGGCCCTCGAGTTGATCGAAGGTGGCCTGAGCGACGACGAGACGATCTGGCTTGCCCGCGAGGTCGAGCAGGCGGGGGCCGACTGTCTTTCGACCGGGATCGGATGGCATGAATCCACCATCCCCACGATCGCCGGGACGGTCCCGCACGCGGCCTTCTCGGAGGCGACGCGTCGCATCAAGTCCGCCGTGTCGATCCCGGTCACAGCGAGCAATCGGATCAACCTTCCCGAGGACGCCGAGAGGCTCGTCGCCGACGGCGCGGCTGACCTCATATCAATGGCGCGGCCATTTCTGGCCGATGCGGCTTTCGTCAACAAGGTCAGGGACGGGCACCCCGACCTCATCAACATCTGCATTGCCTGCAACCAAGCTTGCCTCGACCACTATTTCACCGACCAGGTGATCAGCTGCTTGGTCAATCCCCGTGCAGCGCGAGAAGGCACATTTTCGGACCTCCCGGCGCAGCGTTCGAAGCGGATCGCCGTCGTCGGTGGCGGCGTGGCGGGTATCTCTGCTGCGCTCGAGGCCGGGCGCCGTGGCCACCACGTCACGCTCTACGAAGCGGCGCCAGAGATCGGCGGACAGTTCACGTTGGCTGCGCGGGTTCCCGGCAAGGAGGATTACGGACGAGCGGTCGAAGGCTTCAAGCGGCAGCTCGCAAACGCCGGTATCCATGTTCGGACAGGCCAACGCGTCGGCATCGATTCATTGGGCCGGGAGAATTTCGACGATGTGATCGTCTCGACCGGCGTCACCCCCCGCCTGCTCGACATTCCCGGCGCCGACGATCCGCGTGTGGTCGGGTACACCAGCATTCTCGACGGTTCGGTCAAGGCCGGCCAGCGCGTTGTGGTCATCGGCGCTGGAGGCATCGGCCATGACGTCGCGCTCTTCGTCGCGCTTGGCGACGATCACAAGCTTCAGTCGGTCGAAGAATTCGAGGAGCGCTGGGGCGTGAAGGGCAAGGCCACTCCGCATCCTGCTCAGCGCACAGTCACGATGGTCAAGCGTTCTGCAGGAGCCTTCGGTCGGACGCTCGGCAAGAGCACCGGCTGGATCCTGCGAAAGGAGCTGAAGGACCTGGGTGTTCGCCAGATCGGCGAAGCGACCTATAGCAAGATCGACGCAGAGGGGCTGCACGTCGAAGTCCAAGGTCGAGCGGAAGTGATCCCCGCAGACACCATCGTGGTGTGTGCCGGCCAGGTCTCGGTCCGCGGCCTCGCCGACGAGTTGGAGGCCCGTGGGCAGTCGGTCCACGTAATCGGCGGCGCAGCACTCGCTGGCGAGCTCGACGCGAAGCGCGCGATTCTCGAGGGCGCGCTCGTCGGAAATCAAGTCTAAACGGGCGGCAAACGAGGGTCAGACCGTGGGATGCCGGGCACGCGGCCGCAGTCCCAACAAACCAATGGTGTCTCCAGGAGGAAAACGTGACTCTCAATCTCGATGCAGATTTTCTACAGCGAAGGCCAGCCAACTATCGGCCGCTGACGCCGATGAACTTCTTGCTTCGCGCAGCGGATGTATTTCCCGATCGCGTGGCCATCATCCACGGCGAGGAGCGATACACGTGGCGTGAACATGCTCATCGCTGCAAGGAGCTGGCGTCGGCACTGACGCACAGCGGGATTCGGCGTGGCGATACCGTGGCCATTCTATCTCCCAACACGCCGGCAATGCTTGAAGCCCATTTCGGCGTGCCGATGTCCGGCGGGCTCCTCAACACCCTGAACATTCGCCTCGACGCCGCCGCCATCGCCTTCATTCTGGAGCATTGCGAGGCGAAGGTCTTTCTCGTCGACAAGCAGTTCAGCGACGTGGCGCGCGTTGCGCTGGCGCAGATGGAGTTCAAGCCGCTGGTGGTCGACATCGAGGATGCACTGGCAGAGGGCGGAGAGCGTATCGGATCGTGCACCTACGAGGAGTTCCTCCAGCGAGGGCATGCGGAAGAGCCGACCTACTGGCCGGAAGACGAATTCGAGGCGCTTTCGCTGAACTACACGTCAGGGACGACCGGCAATTCTAAGGGTGTCCTCTATCATCACCGCGGCGCCTATCTGAACGCGCTTGGGCAGTTGCTGCATCACAAGATGGACGCCGATTCCGTCTATCTGTGGACCCTGCCCATGTTCCACTGCAACGGCTGGTGCTTCTCCTGGGCAATCGCCGCCGTCGGCGGAACCCACGTTTGTCTCCGCAAGGTCGTACCCGAGCAGATCTTCGAGTCCATTGAGGCAAACGGGGTGACCCATCTGTGCGGGGCACCGACCGTTTTGGGCATGCTGATCGAAAGCGGGAAGAGCGCGAGCCGCAAGCTGTCTCGGCCAGTCGCGGTGATGACCGCCGGCGCCGCACCGCCGGCAGCTGTCCTCAAGGAGACCGAAGCCCTGGGCTTCGTCGTGCGCCACGTTTACGGCACTACGGAGCTGCACGGCGTTACGGCGCTCTGCGACTGGCACCGGGAATGGAATGACCTGGTGCCCGATGAGCGCTCGCAGAAGATGGCTCGCCAGGGTGTCCGCACCGCTGTCACCGACGCGATGATCGTCGCCGATCCCATCACGCTCGAACCTGTCCTGCACAACGGTTCCGTCATGGGCGAAGTGCTGTTCCGCGGCAGCGTCGGCATGAAGGGCTACCTTAAGAATCGGGAAGCGACCGAGGAGGCCTTTGCCGGTGGCTGGTACCACACCGGCGATCTCGCCGTGGTCCACGCCGACGGATACATCGAAATCAAGGATCGGTCGAAGGACATCATCATCTCCGGCGGCGAGAACATCTCCTCGATTGAGATCGAGGACGTCCTCTTCAAGCACCCAGCCGTCTCTTATGCGGCCGTGATCGCGATGCCTGACAAGCAGTGGGGGGAGAGACCCTGTGCCTTCGTCGAGCTGAAGCCCGGTCCGGACAACCGCGTCAGCGAGCAGGAACTCCTCGACTTCTGCCGCGCGCGCTTGGCGAAATTCAAAGTGCCCAACCGGGTGATCCTCGGACCGATCGAGCGAACGGCCACCGGAAAGGTACAGAAGTTCAAGCTCCGCGGCCTCGTTCGCGACAACGTGCAGGGCGCCTAACGCCCGGAAATGGAGAAAGAAATGCGAGGACTGAAAGAGCGGGTCGCCATCGTCACGGGCGCCGCAGGCGGGATTGGTCGAGCGATCTGCGAGCGGTTTGTCGATGAAGGCATGAAGCTGGTCGCTGCGGATATCGACGAGAAAGGGCTGAACGCATTCGCCGACCATCTGCATGGCCGCGGCGGTGATGTGCTCCCGCTCGCGTTCGACATCACCCGCTTCGAGGACGTGACCAACGCTGTCGAACACGCCGCCCGGCACTTCGGGAAGATCGACATCCTAGTCAACAATGCCGGGTGGGACATCGCCAAGCCGTTCCTCGAGACCGAACCCGATCTGTGGGACAAGATCATCGCGATCAATCTGCGCGGTCCGCTCAATTTGCACAAGGCGGTTCTGCCCCATCTGATCGCCGCAGGCGGCGGCAAGGTGATCAACATCGCCTCGGATGCCGGCCGGGTCGGCTCGTCGGGCGAATCCGTCTATTCGGCGTGCAAGGGTGGCCTGATCTCGTTCTCGAAGACCGTCGCCCGTGAATGCGCGCGCGACAATGTCAGGGTCAACGTCGTCTGTCCGGGACCGACCGATACCGCGCTGCTGCGGTCGTTTGTAGGCGAAGGCGAGTACGGGCAGAAGATCTACGACAAGCTCCAGAAGGCCATCCCGCTCAAGCGCTTGGGCCAGCCCGATGACATTCCGGGCATGATCGCCTTCTTCGCCAGCAGCGACGCGGACTTCATCACCGGCCAGGTGATCAGCGTGTCCGGCGGCCTGACCATGCACGGATGAGGAACAACAGATGGAATATCAAGACATCAGCTACGAGGTTCGCGAGGCCGCTGCCTGGATTACTATCAATCGGCCGGAGAAATACAACGCCTTCCGCGGGCAGACCTGCGAGGAGTTGATTCACGCGTTGAACAAGGCCGGATGGGACAAGGCTATCGCCGCCACCGTCCTGACCGGGGCGGGGTCAAAGGCCTTCTGCACCGGCGGCGACCAGTCGGCGCACGACGGCGCCTATGACGGGCGCGGCACGATCGGTCTTCCGGTCGAGGAGTTGCAGAGCCTGATCCGCGATGTACCGAAGCCGGTGATCGCGCGTGTCAATGGTTTCGCTATCGGCGGCGGGAACGTGCTCGTGACCTGCTGCGACCTCGCCATCGCCTCGTCCACCGCCGTCTTCGGTCAGGTCGGCCCGAAGGTCGGCTCCGTCGATCCGGGTTTCGGGACCGCTCTGCTTGCCCGCGTCGTCGGTGAGAAGAAGGCCCGGGAGATTTGGATGCTGTGTCGGCGCTATACGGCCGATCAGGCTCTGCAGATGGGCCTGATCAACGCCGTGGTCGCGCCGGAGGAATTGGATGCTGAGGTCGATCGCTGGTGCGCCGAGATCGCCGCGCTTAGCCCGACGGCGATCGCGATCGCGAAAAAATCCTTCAACCTGGACTCCGAGTCGATCCGAGGCATCTCCGGGATCGGCATGCAGGCGCTCGGTCTATTCTACCAGACCGAGGAATCCAAGGAGGGCGTCAAGGCCTTCCTTGAGAAGCGCCCCCCGAAGTTTCGCTGACAGGGAGGTTGCAACGAACGACCTTGTGTCAAGCGAACCCGAGCACACACCCACCATTCAGTGGATCGAAGTCGAGGGTACTTCGATCGAGTATGCGTGGTGCCTGCCGGGGCCAGGGGATGACGATCGGCTGCCGGTGGCACCGATCGTTTTCCTGCATCACGGATTCGGCTGCGTTGCAGACTGGAAGTCATTTCCTGGCAAAGTTGCACAGGCGACCGGCATTCCAGCTCTGGTTTACTCTCGCCGTGGGTGCGGAGCTTCATCGCCATTGTTCCGCCCCCGCGACACGAACTATCTGCATGAGAAAGCACGCCAGTTTATGCCGATGTTGCTCGACGCTCTTGGCGTGCAGCAGTGCCATGTCTACGGCCACAGCGACGGCTCGACGATCGCACTCCTGTTCGCCTCGGCTTTTCCAGACCGAGCGCTGTCCTCAGTCGTGGGAGCGCCGCACGTCTTCGCCGAAGGGATCACCCTCAAGAGCATGGCGACGATGGCATCACGATTCGAGCGAGACCCTGACTTC
>NZ_JBAFVS010000047.1:0-9563 GCF_043194565.1 Xanthobacter autotrophicus ATCC 700552
TAGAGATCAAACAATCGCGTTCGCCCGTCCGCGGTGCGGAGAATGGTTCATGGGAGAGGCGCGACGCCAGTGGCACGTGGCGTCCCTATGGAAACGGGTATCGACAGGCGCTTGAAGGGAAGAACGCGCTTAGGAGCGCGATGTCCTCTATCAAACCGGTCGGCAACTTCTATCCCGATGCATGGGTGATTTTCTTCGGCGGGCTACCGGCGGTAGTCCGCGCTCACGACGGGAGACTTCAAGGTCGGCGTAACGACCCTAGCCGATTTTTCGGCCAACTTCCCGAACGGCGCGAGAAAGGCGCCTCCATGGAGTCTGGATGATTGGCGCCAGTTCGCGGCGTCACTATCCTTGACCCGCGTTACCACGCAGGAGGCAGTAGCTTCGGATCACGTTCGCATTCAGCTCGATATTTTGCAGCGCTACAATGTAGCGGTCGCCGAGGAATACGGACGCGATGGCGCCCGCTGGATGGCCGAGGATGGCTTGCTGGGCGCTCTGCAACAAGCGGCCGGTGAGGGGTGCGGCCTAGCGATCGTAGGACCTTCTGGCTGCGGTAAGACGCTCATGGCGAAGTGGCTCGCCGCCCAGCTCGCGGCCGCAGGCTCGCCTGTCTTCTACTTCGCCGCCAAGGACATCGCGGGCGACTGGGCGAAGGCCGTCCGGCGCGAAACTGCCCTGCTGACCGACGCCCCGCCCTCGGATCTGCTGCGCGCGGCGGCGAACAGCGACCGCGACATCTTCCTCATCGTGGATGGGCTGAACGAGTTAGCCGGATCCGAAGCTGGGGTTCTGAGGGGGCTGCGAGCCCTGGCTCGGCGGTATGACGCCAAGATCATCATCACCTCGCAGGCACCGCCGCCCGCCGGGTTCGAAGGGCTCTCCACCGTATCCGTTGGTCGGCCAAGCGCGGGGCTGAAGCGCCGGATCGCCGAGCGCACCGGCGGTCGCTTGGATGGCGCCGCGATCGAATTCCTGGATGTCGTCGGCAGTGGTTTCGAGGCCGAGATGGTCGGCGGCGTCGGAGCCGGCCTGATCGGTGAAGCCACGCGGCTCGCCCTCATCGATCAGTACGTTCGCGCCCGGCTTGGGGCCCACGCACGGGCTGGCGCTTACGGCCTGCGACGCCTCGCGGTCGCGCTTCACCGCGACCTGGCGTTTTCGATGCCTGAGGCGCGTGTCGACGACTTCTTGCGGGATGCTGGGATCGGTTTCGAAACCTGCGATGCTCTGTTCTCGGCCAAGCTCCTCGTGCGCCGCGTGGGGCGGGTGTCTTTCGCCCATGAGATGTTGCTCAATGGATCGGCAGCCTTCGGGCTGGCGGCAGAGGCCACGGTCGACCCCACGGCCTTCGGCGCGCGCCTTTCAACACCATTACTGGCCCCTTTGGCCGGCGAGATCATCACCGCGATCGAAGACCGAAGGGTCTGCCATGACGTGCTGGAAGCGGTCAGCAGTCCGGACTCGATCGCGGCGGCGGCCAAGGGGGTGTATGGCCATCTCGCCAAGCCGATCGCGAAGGAACTGGTGTTAGCTGCGAAGGCGAAGTGCATCGCCGAGATCGAAGCTGTCAAACTTGAACTCGACACCGAGAACCCCGCCTATCCGGTGCAGTGGTCCGAAACCGGTCGGAGCGAATGGACGCCAGGGGAGCTGGCCTGTCTTGGCGCGATTGGACAGTTGGCGACATCGGTCGATGGCGTCCAGGACTATCTGGATCTCTGCGCGGCGATGGACGCTCGGCTGTTGGAAGAGCGAGCCCGGCTTGCACCGGAAGCAAAGGTCGCAAAAATTGGTATCAGAAGCGCGAGCTTCGCCCTGGCGTACAACGGCTTCGGGTCGCAGATCGGCTTTTCCAGGATCGAGCATCATGGGTATCGCGGCTGGGCCAGGGAGCCATCTTCGCCTCTGCCGCTGCTGGATGTGTCCGACCTCTCGTCGGGCCAATTGCACTTCTACCTGGAAAATCGATGTTCGTTCTTCGACGCTGAAGAGCTGGACCGCTTTGCAAATGAGTTGATTTTCGTATTGCGCAACCGGTTCTCCCGAGAGCCCTATCACGTGCAGCTGGTGGCGTTGCACGCTGTCAGCTTCGCGCGCGAAGCATCCGAAGAGACGTTGGCCGAGCTCACCCAGGCCATCCAGGATCTCGACGTCGCGCCGACCAACTGGGCTATCGGTTCTAGCGTCATTGACGCGCTGAAGTGGCTCGGTGCCTTGGTGGAGGACGCGGAAGGAGCCCGCGAGGGAATCCGCGCTGAGGTAGCCGAGGCCTTGGCCGACGGCGCCGATGGAAGCCTAGCCATGTCCGTCTACACTCGGATGTTCGATCATCCCTTCGATAGTATCTACTACGAGGAAATCCACGCTCTTCAGGAGCACGAGCGTCACAGGATCTATCGACGGGCGCTGGCCTCGAAGGAGATCAAACGCAGTATGAGCTTCAGATGGATCTGTGATGAGATTCTGAAGCTCGACGATCCCGCAGATGTGGAGCTATTTGCGCGCTTTACGTTGCTACCGGACAGGACCAGCGTTTTTCCCCAGGATGAATGGGGCGCGTTCACGAAAAGTCTCAGATTTCTTGGGCGCCACGGCGCACTCCTGCCGCCGTCGGACGGCGTTGAGCCCCGTGAGATTTGTCTCAACGAAATCCGGGCTCTGGTTTACGCTGCGGAATCTGGCCGACCCGGCGACCTAGCCGCGGCCGGACGGGCCTGGACGAACTTGGAGGCATTGTCCGCGGGCCTCGTGATCGGCTGTCTGTCCGAAGTCCACGCCGCGATGACCGAGCGGCACCACGGGGTCGACGTGAAGCTGCCCTACGAGCCGCTCGATATCCGGCGGACGTATCCGGCCGAATGCCTGCGGCTTGCCCGGAGGCTCCTGCAAGGGGCAAGCGAGGTAGAGTATTTCCACCAAGCTCCCATGCGTGAACGGGGACCGACCCTGGCTTTTGATATAGTCGGTCGCTTCGGAGATCGCAGCGATCTGGACATCCTACGTCGCCTCAGTCGCGGCCATCCCTATTCGGCTTTCGCATTGGCCGCCCTCAAAGCGCTGGACGGCGTGACGCCGGACCAATGATCCGATTCAGCCTCAATGACGCGGCCGAGTTCAGAATGAACCATGCTGATCTTGGGAAATCTCCACTTCGGGGCACCAGCTGAGCTTGACCACACTGGATCCACTCAGGACTCCTCCCCCGAACGAACAAAAACAGAACATAGGCTGGTTGGCGGGTCAGAAGTTGCTTATGCTACCCGACGCGATGACGGTCACACCGGCTTCGCTTTCAGAACGGGATGCAAATCGAACGAGCTCGCGGGGGATGGCCGACTTCCTGCTTATTGACGAGGCGCTGTGGCGCAAGACGCGGGCCGGCGCGCGCGCGGGCCGCGGCTTCCGCTATCAGGATGCCGTCAGCGCCTGGCTGGTCGCGGAAGGCTGGCGAGGCGGGATCCCGTGGACGACGGTTGTTCCGGAAGGCGTGGACGACGTCACCCTCCATGGTCCGGACGTGGAGATTCGCGCTCAGTTGAAGGCGCGCCATGATCCGCAGCGAACTTTTTCTCTGCCGGAGGCGGCGTCGCACCTAGCCAAGTCCGCGGCGGACCTGCCCGCCGGTTGGCCGAACGACACGCGGCTTCGACTTGCGCTCGTCCTCGAAAGGCCGCTTGACGGCCTTGTGGCCACCGGATGGGGCGGAGTGCTCACAGATTCCGAGCAAAACCTCGAACCCTTCACGGCCGCGCTGGCGGTCGCCCTATCGGAATGCGGGGTGGACACGGCCATCGCGGCAGACCTGCTCTCGCGGATCCATCTGGTTGTTGAGCCGCTGCCGATGGATGCGGCGCGAAGCGCGCTCGAAGGTTCGGGGCTCACCGGTGTTGCGCTGGGCATCGCCGCTCAGCAACTGCGGGAGTTGGCGGGCCGGGCGGCCGACGAGAACTTCCGGGCGTCAGCGAAGGAGGCTGTCGCGCTGGGACGTTCCGATGTACAGGCGCGGATCGACAGCCTCGAGGGCCTGATCGACCCTGCCGCCTATCTGGAGCTCACCCAGGGTCTCGCTGACCTTGCAGACTTCGCCACGCCCCTGCCGGGAGCGGGCTTCTACGAGGGCGTGAACGTCGCGCCCGGACATGTAGCGGCGGGCCTGGTATTTGAGCGTGCGGAACCGATGGCGGACCTGTTGGCCGGCCTTGAACAGCGGCGCGTCGCGCTGGTGGCCGGGCCATCCGGCGCGGGCAAGTCTGCCCTGGCTTGGCTCGCCGCCCACCACACACGTCATGCCGTCCGCTGGTATCGGCTGCGGCGGCTGCAGCCGGAGGACGTCGCCCGTATCGCGCTTCTCGCCCGTCGTCTGGATGTAGACCCGCAGCGTCCGGTGGGATTCGTCGTGGACGATGTCGGCCGAGCCGACACCGCGGGATGGGACGCCCTCGTGCGCGAGATCGAGTCCCTTCCCGGGGTGATGGCGATCGGAACGGTGAGAGAGGAGGACGTGTTCTTGTTGGCGACCGCCGCCCGCACACCGACGGTCCGGCCGATACTCGACGAGCCGGTGGCGGCTCGCATTTGGCAGAGCCTGAAGGATGGCGGGCAGACGAAGTTCAGCCATTGGCGGGAGCCATTTGTCGAGAGCCGCGGGCTGCTCCTGGAATACGTTCACCTGCTGACGGCTGGGCAGCGCCTCGCCGAAACGATCTCCGAGCAGGTGCGGCGCCGGCTGGAGGAGTCACGCGCCGCCGAGCTTGCGATCCTGCGCGCGGTGTCGTTCGCCGCCGCACACGGCGGAGACGTGGACGGCGAACGTCTCTGCGCCGCTGAAGGTCTGACGCAGATTGAATTCGCCCGGGCGCTTCAGCGGCTAGTCGCGGAGCATGCCCTTCGCGAGCACAGGGACGGCAGGCTAACGGGCCTCCACGAGATCCGCTCCGCCCATCTGGACGCCGCGCTGCGGGAGCGCCTGGGCGAGTCGGTCAGCGCGGCTCTCCGCGCTGCGGCTGAAACTCTGGCACCGGCCTCCTTCGGACCGTTCATCGTGCGGGTGCTCCGAGGCTATCCCGACGAGGCGGACTCTCTGCTGGACGTCCTCAAGGAACGCATCCGGACCGGCGGCGTCGAGACATGGGTGCCAATCTTCCACGGACTGGGGCTCGCGACCTGCGACCTCATCGCCGCGCGCTGGCTCGAAGCGTCGCGAGCCGAAAACATCGAGGACCGGCACAGCGGCACAAGCTTCGGGCTGGCGCTGTCGGAGAGCGATCTGTCCGGTCTGGAGATGTTCGAGCCCACCCGCCGTGCGATCGCGACCTTCGCCGCCGGTAGTTCGCCTGATCTTCGCCAGCGCGTGCTCGAGTGTTTGCCCGCGTCATTTGAAATTCCGCCCCTCGGGCTCGTGGACGCTAATCGGTTGGCCGCCGCACTCCTCCCAGTCTTCGGCGCAGCTACGCCGGACTACGCCCATGTACCGTGCGTGGACGATCTTTCGACGGCCAACTTGACGCTCGTCCTGCAGCGGCTTGAGATTGCAGGTGCGAGAGAACGGCACCTCGCTGTTGCGTGCGCCCTTGAAGCGGGTGGAACCGACCATCTCTTAGACCGCATCTATCACGAGCATCCCTGGGCGACCCGGCCGGAACTCGGGGTTGACGACAGTGGCGTCCGGACCGTGACGGCGCATTTGCGCTACGTGCACCCGGAGGTGCAACCGGACGCGAACGACGCTGTCGTCAAGCTGTGTGACCGGCTCGCGGCGGCGGCCCCCGAGGCCGATTTCATCGTCAGCAACGTGATCGCGCCGGACGGTGAGCCCGTGAGCTTCGGCAACTTGCCGCTCGCGGCCAAGCGAATGCCTCGGCGCAATCTGACGGCTTCCTCTCGCATCGCCTGGAATCGGGCGCAGCTTCGGGCGATCGCGCGCCTCGTCGCCGCCCCAACCTCGACCCAGCGCACGACCGACCTCGCAAACGCCGTGCGGGAGGTCAGCGCCTGGGTCCGCGAGGCGGGCGACTTCTACTGCCGCCACGAGACGCCTGGTCCCTATTGGAAGGCGCTCCTACATATCCGCCGCCTGCTGACGACCCTCGTGCCCCCGCCGCGGGTCAACGAGGCTGTGAATGACCCACTCTCCAATGGCGAGCTACCAGGGCACGATCGCCTACACGGGTTCATCACGGACCTCCAGCGCCTGATGGGCGATCTCACCGACGGGGTGACGGAGCAGCCACGGCTTGTTGCCAGCCGGGCGGCAAGCATCGCGCACGACGCCAAGATTCTGGAGGACCCTGTAATCTGGGTAGACACTGCTGACCCGCCACTTGAGCCGTTGGCCAAGATCGAGGGATACCTGTGGGACATCCGCGCGGTGCTGGGTGACGCCGCCGAGGACGCTGGACCGCGTCGGCGGGCGGCGCTTCGCTTCAGCAAAACTAGCCGGAAACACAGCGTGCTCGCCCGCGCCGCCACACAAGCCCGCGAGCGAGCGGAAGCGGAGGCCGCGCGGCAACGACACCGCATAGCGGAAGCCTTCTCCGCGGCCGGGGTAACGGCTCAGGTGGTGTCAAGATACCACGACAAAGATAAAGGAATCTTCTGGCCCGCTGTGGACTACGCCGCAGTGGTTGAGGTCGAGAGCCTCATTGAGTTCCTGCAGCTTGAGCCCGTCTTCGCGTCCGTCGCCGAAGGACTGGAACTCTCGACGCAACTCAGCTTTGCGCCGGTGATCCAGAGCCGTCTGCCGCCGCTCGCATTCTCGTTCATCAGACGCTGCCTACCCGACCTCGATTTCCTTGAACGCTGGGGGGCGATACTCCCATTCCCGCCTCTCCCGAAAGATCCGGCGAGCGTCCGGCTGGATCAGGCCATTGATGCGATCTCGGTATTGTCCGCACGTGCTGCCGAGCGGAACCGTGACCTCCGTCCAGATGAGGTGGATTTCCTCGAAAAGATGACGGCGCGTTGGCAAGGGGCTGTCGAGGCACTGGCCGAGATCGCGACCGTCAGTGAGGACTCGCTTGTCGCCGAGGTGGTCATGTTCCTCGCTCGCGCTGGCGAGCGATTGGACGCGGAGGTGCAGGCCCCCACAGGGAACGAGAGCATCGCCCTAGACATCTACCGGGTGACCCAAGGCGTGATGACCCCCTTCATCCAGGAGTTGATGATCGCACGCCTTCTCCTCATGGAACGCGCCGCCGGTGCGGATCTGGCGAGTGCGTCCGCCGTCCAGCCACTGGCGCAGACCCAGACCGAGGCTCAGCCTTACGAATCCGCCGATAGCTCTAATTAGATCAGTCCGCTTGAAGGCCACAGCGGGGAATTAACCAAACTAAGATGGAAGACCGCCGCCGAACCTGCGGAGGCAGGCTGCTCGCGGATGATCAGGCAAGTTAAGATCGTTGCGCTCGAGACAACGCTCGGAACATGTCTCGACGAATGTCCGTTTTCTGGCGAGGTCCCAACTTCCGCTCTTGGCGCTCCGCACGCCGACACAAACACCAACCTCTTCGCGACCGGCTCATATGGCACTAATCTAAATTGGGGCTGCTCCTCGGAAGGAGGATGCCATGCACACCAATCACGAGACCCGGCACGAGCCCTGGAATGCCGGCCGGATCGTCGGTGCTAAACCTCCCCTGAAGCCCAAGCATATCTGGGCGTTGCGCACGCGGTTGCAGATTGCAAATCGGGTGCGCGATCTCGCCATGTTCAACCTTGCCATCGACAGCAAATTGGGTGGCTGCGACCTGGTGACACTGAAGGTCGGCGACGTATTCTCCGGCAGCGGCATTCGCGCGAGATCGGTGGTGGTCCAGCACAAGACCGGGCAGCCGGTTCCCTTCGAGATCACCGAACCGACGAAGGACGCACTTGCAGCCTGGCTCGTGATCCGGCGAGCAAAGGGAAGCGACTGGCTTTGGCCGAGCCGCAGCCATAATGGAGGACATGTCACTACCAGGCAGTACGGGCGTCTCGTCGACCAATGGGGCAGCCTCATCGGCCTCAATCCGGCAGATTACGGCACGCACAGTCTGTGACGTGACCCCCGTTTCTCATCCAGCCATAACGAGAGTCCTGGGTTGATTTGAGCCTTGGTGGTGGTGGGTGGCAAGAGGCGTCCGCGCGGAGCCTCCAGGCTGCGCAGCGCGGTCGCCGGACTCTCCGGATAAGGCGCGGGCGTAGTCCCTTGGCGTCATCCAGCCGAGCTTCGAGTGGGGGCGCTGCTCGTTGTAATCGCGCCGCCAGTTCTCCAGCACGGCGCGGGCGTGGGGCAGAGACCGGAAGAGTGTCTCATTCAGCAGCTCGTCGCGCAGCCGGCCGTTGAAGCTCTCGTTGTAGCCGTTCTGCTGCGGCTTGCCGGGCGCGATGTAATGCCAGCCCACGCCGGTGTCGTCGGCCCAGCCGAGGATGGCGTTCGAGGTGTATTCCGTGCCGTTGTCGCTGACGATGGTGTCCGGCCGCCCGCGCTGGGCGATGATGGCGTCGAGCTCGCGCGCGACCCTGCCTCCCGACAGCGAGGTATCCGCCACCAGGGCCAGGCATTCGCGTGTGCAGTTGTCGATCACCGTCAGGATGCGGAAGCGGCGGCCGTCGGTCATCTGGTCGGACACGAAGTCCAGGCTCCAGCGTTGATTGGGCGCCAGCGGGAGCTCAAGGGGCCGCCGGGTGCCAATCGCCCGCTTGCGGCCGCCGCGGCGGCGCACCGTTAGCCGCTCCTCGCGGTAGATCCGCTGGATCCGCTTCTTGTTCACGATCTGGCCCTCGCGTTTCAGCAGCACATGCAGCCGTCGGTAGCCGAAGCGTAGTCGCTCCTGGGCCAGGGCTTTTAACCGTTCGCGCAAGGCCCCGTCGTCCGGCCGCGTGGCCTGGTAGCGCACGCTAGTCCGGTCGGTGTCGATCACCCGGCACGCCCGTCGCTGGCTCATCTCGTAGGTCGTCTGCAGGTACGCCGCAGCCTCCCGATGCGCGGCGGGCGTCACCATTTTTTTCCCAGCAGGTCCTTCAGCGCGACGTTGTCGAGCATCGCCTCGGCCAGCATCCGCTTGAGCTTGGCGTTCTCGTCCTCCAGCGCCTTCAACCTCCGCGCCTCCGACACGTCCAGCCCGCCGTATTTAGCCTTCCACTTGTAGAAGGTCGGCGAGCTGAGCCCGTGCTTGCGGCACAGGTCCGCCACCGGCACGCCCGCCTCCTGCTCGCGCAGGATCCCGATAATCTGTTCTTCCGTGAACCTTGATCGTTTCATTCGTCCGTCCCTTTCATGGGGCGGACTCTAGCTATTTCTGGAGGAGTTTCAGGGGGTCACGTCACGCGCACCAGCGCCCACGGCGTCTATGTGTTCGTGGTGGACGGGAAGCTCTCCAGCAACGTGGCCGAGCTTGGCCGGCGCGACAGCTTCGGCGTGTCGGGTATCGAGGAGATCACGATCGAGGCCGCCGACAACACGGACGTCTTTTTCGTGGAGACCGTGATGATCGACGACGCCCGCATCACCGCCTGGGAGAAGGAGCACGGCGAAGATGTCCGCCACTGAGCTCCCGGCCGCCCGGAGCGCCGGGCCCCCG
>NZ_JBAFVS010000048.1:0-9237 GCF_043194565.1 Xanthobacter autotrophicus ATCC 700552
ATGAATGCCATCGAGGCGCTCAACGCCAAGCTGCGCCGCGCCGTGCGCGCCAGGGGGCACTTCCCCACCGACGAGGCCGCCCTGAAGCTCCTCTTCCTGGTCTTGAACCGGGCCGAAAAGGAGTGGAAGATGGCACCTCGTGAATGGGCGATGGCAAAGGCGCAGTTCGCCGTCATCTTCGGGGAGCGCTTCACAAAGGCCATGGCGGCCTGATCTTCAACCCGCCGCCCCCACACGAAATTCCTGACACTCCCGCCCATGGCCGAGCGCCTTGATCCGGCGCGGTACGACCGCTTCCACCATTTCATCTGCGACGGCCTGTGGGACGAGGGACCACTCGAAGCGGAACTCGCCCGCACCGCCGACCGCCTCGTGGGCGGCTCCGATGCCGTCCTCGTCATCGACGATACCGGCATCCCGAAGAAGGGCAGCCATTCGGTGGGCGTGGCGCCGCAATACGCTTCCATGCTCGGCAAGCGCGCCAACTGCCAGACTTTGGTCTCCGTGACCCTGGCGAGGGACGAGGTGCCCGTCGCCCTGGGATTGCGCTTGTTCCTGCCCGAGAGCTGGACCAGCGATGTCGAACGCATGGTCACTGCCGGCGTGCCTGAGCCGTTCCAGGCGCCGCGCTCCAAGCCGGAGATCGCCCTTCAGGAGATCGATCGCGTCACGGCGCAGGGCGTGCGCTTCGGCCTGGTGCTGGCCGACGCCGGCTATGGCCTGTCCGCGTCCTTCCGCCAAGGCCTGAGCGGGCGCGGTCTCACCTGGGCCGTGGGCATCCCGAAGCATCAGAAGGTCTATCCGGCCGATGTTGCGCTTATCTTCCCCGTTGCTGGGCGTGGCCGGCCTCGGAAGAACCAGATCCCGGACCAGTTGTCCGTGTCCGCCGAGACGGTGCTGGCTACAGCCCGATGGCGCAAGGTCTCCTGGCGGCGCGGCACCAAGGGACCCTTAAGCGCCCGCTTTGCCGCCTGTCGCATCCGCATCGCCGACGGGCCGCCCCAGCGCATCCATGACAAAGGCCAGCAGCATATGCCAGGGGAAGAGGCTTGGCTGGTGGGCGAGTGGCGGTCTTCGGGCGAGCGCAAATACTATCTCTCCAACCTGCCCGCCGGAGCCGCCCTCAAGAAGCTCGCCGCCGCCATCAAGGCGCGCTGGGTGTGCGAGCAGGCGTGTCCTCGCCCATGAAGGTGGCGAGCGGCGGTGTCTCGCCCGCCACGGGCGCGAGCGCGTTCACGCGGATGCGGTCGGGCGCGAGCTCCACCGCCGTGGATTTGGAGATCACCTCTGCCGCGCCCTTGGAGCCGATGTACCAGGTGAGCCCCGGCCGCAGCCGCACGGCGGCCGTCGAGGTGATGTTGAGGAAGACGCCCCCGCCATGGGCCCGGAAGTGGGGCACGACCGCCTTCGCCATCTGGAAGATCGGCTTCACGTTGACCGCGAACACGCGGTCGAACTCTTCTTCCTATACATCCAGCAGGGGTTGGTTGCGGTGGGTGACACCGGCATTGTTGACGACGATATGAAGCTGCCCTGCGCGCTCGAGGACCTCCTTGACCGCCTTGTCCACGCTCTCGGCCTTCCCGATCTCGGCGCTGCCGCCGCGGGCAATCTCCCCGATCACGCGCCCGCCGGAAGGGTTGATCACCGGAAGCGTCGCCGGCGCGCCTATCCGGGCGCCGCCGATAAAAGTGTTGGGGCGATACCTCAATCCTCGCCTCTCTCATGCGGCGGGGCTGATCCCCGCCTGTGTCGTGGATGGGCCCCGCGGCGGGATGGCTGAGGCCAGCCATCTTTCCGCTCTCCCGCTCGTCCACCTGTCATCTGGCCGGGCTGGCCTTTGCCTCCGTGACGAGCGGGCAGCCGCCTTCGGACAGGGGACGGGTGACCTCCTCCGGCGGTATCCTTACGATGAGCTTATAATAGTCCCATGGGTACTTTGATTCTTCCGGCGCCTTGATCTGGAACAGGTAATAGTCCCGCATCACCCGTCCATCCGCCCGGATGTAGCCGTCCTTGATGAGGGCGTCGCTGATCCGCATCTCCTTCATGGCCGCGGAGACCTTCCTTGCGTCGGTGGATCCGACCTTCTCCACGGCCTTGAGATAATGCAGGACGGAGCTGTACACCGAGGCCTGGAGCGTTCCGGGCGCCTTGCCTCCGATCCTCGCCATGAAGCGCTTGGACCAAGCGCGGCTGCTGTCGTCGAGATCCCAGTAGAACGGCTCGGTCAGAACCGTGCCTTGCGCGATCTTCAGCCCCATGGCATGGACGTCGGTGATGAAGAGGAGGGTGGCCGCGAGCCGGGTACCGCCGGCGCTCAGGCCGAACTCGCTCGCCTGCTTGATCGCCTGGGTGGTGTCCCCGGCCGCATTGGCGAGCCCGATGACATCGGCCTTGGATGACTGGGCCTGCAGCAGGAACGATGAGAAGTCCTGCGTGTTGAGGGGATGGCGGGCGGAGCCGAGCACGGTTCCGCCCGCCTTCAGCACGGCCGCCATGGTGTCGCGCTCCAAATTGTGGCCGAACACGTAGTCCGCTGTCAGGAAGAACCATCTCTTGCCGCCCGACTGGACCACGGCGCGGCCGATGCTCGTCCCCATGATATAGGTGTCGTGCGGCCATTGGGACGCCACCGGCGAGCACGCCTTGCCGGTGAAGTCGGAGGCGGCGCCGGAGGAGTTCAGGAATATCCTGTCCTTCTCCAGCGTGAGCGCCTGGATGGCCAGGCCGATGGAAGAGACCGGGACATCGACGATGGCGTCCACGCCCTCGCTGTCGATCCACCGGCGCGCGATGGCGAGGCCCACGTCGGGCTTGGTCTGGTGATCGGCGGAGATGAGCTCGATGGGCTTGCCGAGCGCCTTGCCGCCGAAATCCTCCACCGCGAGCTGGGCGGCGATGAGTGCGCCCGCGCCGGATATGTCGGAGTAGATCCCGGCCATATCGGACAGGACCCCGATCTTGACCGCCCCATTTCCGGCCGCAGCCGGACCAATTCCCGCGCTCGTGAGCAGAGCGAGTGCCATGATCATTCGCTTCATCTTCATAATTCCTCCCCCTATTAGAGGACGTCTTATTGACCTGCGGTGCCGCTCGGCAGCGGTCTGATTGCGCGCCTGTTTTCCGGCGTTTGGCGTGATGGTTCGGCTTCAGCCGGCCTCTCCTTCGGCGAGGCCGGAAAGGACCGTGGCGTAAAGGTCGGGAAGCGGCTGCTCGAACGCCTCCTGCGGCAGGTCCGCGAGGATCCGCGTGAGCTGGCGCCAGACGAGGCCCTTGATCCTCTGGCGGGCCCGTCGGCGCCGCGCGCCGTCACCGTCCGCAGCCTGACGTGCCGCGGCGGCCTCGATGGCGTCGTCGAGGGCGGCGATATTCTCGCCCGCATCGGCACGCACCCGCAGCACCGGCGGCGGATCGCCAGGGGAGGTCAGGGCGAGCGTCGCCTTCAGCTCCGCCTCCACCTTGGCGGCGTCGGGCTGGTCGGCCTTGTTGATGACATAGATGTCGGCGGTCTCCAGGATGCCGGCCTTCATGGCCTGGATCTGGTCACCGGCGCCGGGGGAGAGCACGAGAAGCTCCACGTCCACCAGCTCGCGCACCGCGAACTCCGACTGGCCGACGCCCACGGTCTCCAGGATGATCTCGTCGAAGCCGAAATCGTCGAACACGCCGAGGATCTCGGGCAGGTTGTCGGCAAGGCCGTCCGTGGCGCCGCGGCTGGCAATGGAGCGGATGAAGACGCGCGGATCGTCCACCAGGGCATCCATGCGGATGCGGTCGCCTAGAATGGACCCACCAGTCTTGGGGCTGGTGGGATCGATGGCGACGATGGCCACCCGGCCGGCGCGCGCGAGGCGATGGCGGGCCAGAGCGGCGATGAGCGTGCTCTTGCCGGCGCCCGGCGGCCCGGTCACGCCGATGCGGCGGGCCAGGTGCCCGCCTTCACCGTGGGGCGCTTTGAGGATGTCCGCCACCGCGGCATCGGCGGCGCACGACAGCGCCCGGCCCAGCGCGCGCCGATCCAGCATCGGGGTGCGCGGGGCCACGTTCATGCCGCGTGCCCTCCATCGGCGAGGTCGTCATGCTCGCCGAGCAGGGGCGGCGGCGCGAAATGCTCTTTGGCCCCCATCACCTTGATGGGATTGCCCACCACGCGAATGGTGGCGCCGCCGCAGTCCACCTGGGCCACCATGTCCCGTGCCGCGGTGTGCTCGCTGGCGAGCGCCTGCTCCAGCGTCTCGACGCCGGCCGCCACCACGCCCAGCGCCGACAGGCGTCGCACCAGGTCATCCGCCCCCTCGCCCTTCAGCACCGCCTCGATCTCGCCCAGCACCAGGTCGCGGTTGGCCCGGCGCGCATCCATGGTGGAAAAGCGCGGGTCGGTCAGCCAGTGCCCCTGCCCCAGCTCCTGGGCGAACCGACGCCAGAAATCGTCATGGGTGATGAAGAGCGCGATCCAGCCGTCCCGGGTGGGGAAGATCTGCGCGGGGACGATGTAGGGATGGGCGGAGCGGTCCATGCGCCGCGCCGGTTCGCGGGCATTGAGCCAGGCACCGGCAATGTAGTTGAGCTGGGAGAGCATGACATCGTACATGGCGATGTCCACCTGCCCGCCCTTGCCTTCGAGCAGCTTCGCCACGAGCCCCAGCGCACCCATGATGCCGGCGGAATTGTCCACGGCCGAATAGCCGGTCTTCACCGGCGGCCCGTCCGGCTCGCCGGTGAGCGCCATGATGCCGGTGAGCGCCTGGATCACGTAGTCATAGGCCGGGCGCTCCGCATAGGGGCTGTCGAGGCCGTAGCCGGTGAGCGCCACGCAGACGATCTGCGGGTTCCAGCGCTTCAGGTGCGTGTAGGTGAGCCCCAGCTTGCGGATGGCGGAGGGTCGCAGGTTGGTGAGCAGCGCATGGGAGCCGATCACCAGGTCACCCAGCTTGCGCTGCCCCTCGCCGCTGGCGAGGTCGAGCACGATGCTCTTCTTGTTGCGGTTGAGGCTGGCGAAATAGGCGTTGTGGCCGCCGATGGTGTGCGGGCTGATGCGCCGGCCGATATCGCCCTCCGGCGGCTCCACCTTGATGACGTCCGCGCCCAGATCCGCCAGCAGCATGGTGCTGTACGGGCCCATGAGCATGTGCCCGATCTCGATGATGCGGATTCCGGAAAGCGGCCCGCTCATGCCGGGTCCCTCTGAAGGCCTGCGGCCACCTCGGCCACCACGTCCTCAAGCTTCATGTCGGCCGTGAAGACCGCCTTGACGCCGAGCTCGAGCAGGGCCGGCACGTCCTCCGCGGGAATGGTGCCCCCCACGAAGACGGGAATGGCCGAGGCCCCCTCCTGCGCCAGCGCGGCGATGGAATCGGCCACCAATTCCTTGTGGCTGCCGGAGAGGATGGACAGGCCCACCGCGTCCACGTCCTCGTCCACCGCCACGCGGGCGATAAAGCCGGGGCTCTTGCGCAGGCCCGTATAGATCACCTCGGCGCCCGCATCGCGGAGCGCCAAGGCGATCACCTTGGCGCCCACGTCGTGGCCGTCGAGGCCGGGCTTGGCCACCAGGATGCGCTTGCCCTTGAGCAGAGCGGCGGAAGCAGCGGGGGTTTCGAGGATGTCGCTCATAGCCGGATGGGCTCCTGGAACTCGCCCCAGCAGGCCTTGAGCCGCGCCACCATCTCACCGACGGTGGCGTAAGCGTGGCAGCATTCGACGAGGTACGGCATGATGTTCTCACCGTCGTCGGCGGCCGCGGCGCCGAGCCGGTCGAGGGCGCGGGAGACGGCGACATTGTCGCGCCGGTCCATCACCGCCTCGTACTTCTCCATCACGCGGCGGCTCGCCTTGGGGTCGATGCGGAAGACCTCCACGGCGCCGCGGTCCTCGTCCTCCTTGCGGAAGACGTTGAGCCCCACCACCGGGAAGGCGCCGGAATCGATCTGCCGCTTGCGCTCGTGGGCGCGCTGGGCGACGCGCATCTGCAGCCATCCGTCCTCGATGGCCTTGACCGCTCCGCCATAGGCTTCCACCTCGTCCATGCGCTCGCGGATGCGTTTTTCCATCTCGTCGGTGAGCCACTCCACATAATGGGAGCCGCCCAGGGCATCGACGCTCCGCGCCACGCCGCTTTCCAGCGCCACAATCTGCTGGGTGCGCAACGCGATCTCGGCGGAGGTCTCGGTGGGGATCTGGAACGCCTCGTCATAGGCGCAGGTGAAGATGGACTGGGCGCCCGAGAGCACCGCCGCCACCGTCTCGATGGCGACGCGTACGATGTTGTTCTGAGGCTGCGGCGCCACGAGGGATGAGCCGCCGCATACCACGCCGAAGCGGAACATCTGCGCCTTGGGATCGGTGACGCCGTAGCGCGTCTTCATGATCTGTGCCCAGATGCGCCGTCCGGCGCGGAATTTCGCCACTTCCTCGAACAGGTCCATGTGCACGTAGAAGAAGAAGGAGAGGCGCTTGGCGAACTTCTCCACATTGCCGCCGCGCCGCAGCAGCTCGTCCACATAGGCAAGGCCGTTGGCCAGCGTGTAGGCCATCTCCTCCACGGCGTTGCAGCCGGCATCGCGCATATGGGCGCCGGCGATGGAGATGGGGTTGAAGCGCGGCGTCGTCCTGTTGGCGTAGAGGATGGAATCCGCCGTCAGGCGCATGGAGGGGCGCACCGGGAAGATCCAGGTTCCGCGCGCCACATACTCCTTCAGGATGTCGTTCTGGATGGTGCCCGTGAGCAGCGCCGGATCGATGCCGCGCCGCTCGGCGCAGGCCACGTACATGGCGTAGATGAGCGCCGCGGTCCCATTGATGGTGAAGGAGGTGGAGATCTTGGTGAGGTCGATGCCGTCGAACAGGATCTCCATCTCGGAGAGGTTCGACAGTGAGACGCCCACCTTGCCGATCTCCGAGCGGGCCATGGGATCGGTGGGGTCGTAGCCGCACTGGGTGGGCAGGTCGAGGGCGACCGAGAGGCCCGTCTGCCCCTCGCGCAGCAGGAACTGGTAGCGCGCGTTGGATTCCTCGGCGGTGCCGAAGCCGGAATATTGCCGCATGGTCCAGGCCCGGCCGCGGAAGCCGTCCGGGAAGATGCCGCGGGTGAACGGATAGTCTCCCGGAAGCTCCGGCGCGCCGTGGGGCACCATGTCCGCGGTGACGACGCGGGGCGCGTCCACGCCCGACGGAGTCACCGGCGAGATGCCGCGGGGAGCTTCCGCATCGAGGTCCGGCTTCTGCTTCAGGGCGGTCATGGGTCTCAGCTCCTGCGGGCCAGCAAGCGCTCGGCGGCGGCCCAGTGTTCCTCACTCATCCAGGCGCGGATGAAGCGCGCCCGCTCCTCCTCGGCGATGGCGGCGCGCCGCTGCGGGTCCCTGCCGGCGCGCGCCACGGCCTTGATGTCGCGCACCAGCGCCGGCGGGCGCTCCAGGATCGGCGCGAGGAAGCGGGAGACGAGGGCCTCCAGGGGCTCGCTCTCCCCCGCCACGGCATCGAACAGGCCCTGCGCCTCGGCCTCAGGCGCCTTGAAGACGCGGGCGGAGAGCATCATGCCCATGGCCTTGCGCGGCCCCACGGCCGCCTGGAGGTCGGCGATTCCGGCGAAGCCCGTGGTGATGGCCAGCTGCGCCTGCACGAAGCCGATGGCCGCATGGACGGCGGCCAGGCGGAAGTCGCACGCCATGGCCAGCTCCGCGCCGCCACCCAAAGCGACGCCGTTCAGCGCCGCCACCACCGGCAGCGGGAACCGGCGCACCGCATCGAGCGCCGCGCATCCGGCATCGAACAGGGCGCCGGCCTGGGCTTCCGAGCGATGGTGGTTCAGCTCCTTCAGGTCGCCACCGGCAGCGAAGGCCCGATCCCCGGCGCCCGTGAGGACGGCCACATTAAGATCCGGCACGTCGGCAAAGCGGGTGAAGACCATCTCCAGCTCGTGCAGGGTCTCCAGGCTCAGGGCGTTTCGCGCTTGGGGACGGTCGATGACCACGTCGAGGCGGGCGCCGGTTACAGTCACCCGCAGCTGTCGTGTCTGCACTGTCATGACGCGGCCGCCTTGATGGTGCCGACCGAATCGAGCAGGCGGTCGGCCAAGGTCTCCATGGATTGTTCCATCCGGTAGCTGGGACCGGCGATGGCAATGCCAACAGTCATCCCGTCCAGTTCCATGGGCGCGGCGAGCGCGGTCACATCCACCACGTTCTCCCCGCGGGTCATGAAGTAGCCCCGCGCCCGGCCTGCCTTGAGATCCGCCTTCAGCCGGTCCCGGTCCGTGATGGTGTTCGGCGTGATCGCCGGGAGGGGTGCCTTGGCCGCGAGGGTGTCCACGCCGTCATCCGGAGCGAGGGACAACAAGGCCTTGCCGATGGAACTCGAATGCAGCGGCTTGAAGTCGCCGGCGCGCGCCGAATAGCGGATGGTCTGCGGACCTTCGAGCACTTCCAGATAGAGCACCTGGTCGTTCTGGCGCGTGCCCACGATCACCGTCTCGCTCACCGCTTCGCGCAGCCGCTCGAGATGGGGCAGAAGGCGCTGGAGATAGGCGTCCTTCGCCATGATGGCGGTGGAGAGCGTATGGAGCTTGCGGGTGGGATAAAAGCCGCGCCGCCGGCTCACCGCATAAAGATAGCCCCGCTCCAGCAGGGTCTGGACTAACCCGTAGCAGCTCGACAGCGGAACATCGATGGACGGAGCGATCTCCGTCAGCAGGAGCGGGCGCCCCTCGGCGCCAAACACCTCGAAAATCTGAAGGGCCCGGGAGGCGGATCGGACAGCGCTCATTTATTTCATATATCCGAAATTTAATTTATAATATGAAAATATAGTTGGACGATATTGTCAACTGGCCGGCGGCGGTGTGCCAGGGCAATCGGGTGAATCTCCGCGTGACAATTCCCGCGAAGGCTGAATCTGTCGGTGTCCTCTTGACTCGCGGAGGACAAGGACGATGGGGCAGGCCGAGACGCAAGCCGAGCGCGCATTTGACCAAGTGCGTGGGTGGCTGGAGCATTTCGAGCCCCTGGAAGATCCGCGCCAGGTCGGCAAGGTGTGGTATCGGCTCGACGAGGTGCTGCTCCTGTGCTTGGTCGCCGTCCTCGCCGCCGCCGAGAGCTGGGTGGAGATCGCCGAGTTCGGCAAGAAGAAGCTGGAGCCTCTGCGCCGCTTCCGGCCGATCGCGAACGGCACGCCGTTGCACGACCAGCTGGGCGACCTGTTCGCGGCGCTCGATGCCGAGCAGTTCCAGAGCTGCTTCAT
>NZ_JBAFVS010000049.1:0-8900 GCF_043194565.1 Xanthobacter autotrophicus ATCC 700552
AGCACCGGGGCAGAATACCTGCGGAAGGGTTAGGCGGAGAGTGTCTGCCCCCACCCAGCCCTCCCCCGCCTGAACTCGGCTGTTGCCGAGTTCAGCTCCCAAGGACCGAAGCCGGAAACATCCGGCTTTGGGGCGGGAGAGGGTTCGCACCGCGCCCGGTCGACAGGCCGGCTCTCAAAACCGCGCCGGCCCTTTTCCGCTCACACGATCTGGGCGGCGTCGGCGAAGGCGAGGCGCGGCAGGCGGGGCATTACCTTTTCCGGGTCGCCGTGGCCGATGGCGGCGATGAAATTGGTCTTCACCGTGCCGCCGGGGAAAAATTCCGCATCCACCTTGGCCGCGTCGAAGCCGGACATGGGACCCACGTCCAGCCCCAGCGCCCGCGCCGCGAGGATGAGATAGGCGCCCTGCAGCGAGGAGTTGCGGAAGGCGTGGGGCTCGATGGCCGCCGGATTGTTCACGAAGACGTCGCGGAAGCCCGGATTGTGCGGAAACACTTCCGGGATCTTGTCGTGGAAGGCCAGATCATAGCCGATGATGGCGATGACCGGCGCCGCCAGCGCCTTCACATTGCCGGGCGACAGGGCCGGGCGCAGGCGCTCCCTGGCCTCGGCGCTGGTGACGAAGACGAAGCGGGCGGGCTGGGTGTTGGCGGAGGTGGGGCCGAACTTGACCAGATCGTACAGGGCGCGGATCTCCGCCTCGGTCACCGGCTGGTCGGTCCAGCCGTTCTGCGAGCGGGCGTCGAGGAACAGGCGGTCGATGGCGGCCTGGTCGATCTTGCTGGTCATGCTGAATGGTCCTTGGGGCAGCCGGGGCGCGGCGTGTGCCCGCGCGCTCCGGATCGGAAGCGTCGCCACGGAGGTAGGACGGCGCGGGCGCCGGTACAATGGCCCGGCTTGCAAGCATGCCCTTGCACATCTGCACGGCGGCTGTCATCAGCGCGCCTGATCCCTCCTCCCCCACAATTGATGGGCGCTCCGCCGCCGAAGCCTCCATATGCCGACGGCCGATGCGCATGACTTCTCGCCGTTGGTCTTGAGCCCGCGCGGCGCCTGAGCGATACCCTCTCGGCATCGGTCGAAGACCAAGGCCGATGGTATGAGCCGCCGCCTGTCCCGATTGCTCCGTTCCGCGAGCCCGCCATGAATTCGCGTGCGTTCCCTGCGCCAGAAGAACCCGCCTCCGCCGCTGCCTCCCCGAAGCTGCCGCTTGCGCCTGTCGGCGCGGGGGAAGACCCCTATCTGGAGCGGGTGCGCGACCACATCCGCACCCTGCCGGAGAGCGGCATCGTCGAGGTGATGAACTACGGCCGCGACCGCCCCGGCATGATCCCGCTCTGGGCCGGGGAGGGCGATGTCGCCACCCCGCCCTTCATCTGCGAGGCGGCGGCGACGGCGCTGCATGCGGGCGAGACCTTCTACACCTGGCAGCGCGGCCTGCCGGAACTGCGCATCGCCATCGCCCGCTACATGGCGCGCACCTATGGGGTTCCGGAAAATCCGGACCGCTATTTCGTCACCGGCTCGGGCATGCAGGCGATCCATATCGCGTTGGCCATGGCGGTGGGGGCGGGGGACGAGGTGATCATTCCCTCCCCCTCCTGGCCCAATGCCGCCGCCGCGGCGCAGAAGGCGGGGGCGCGGCCGGTGTATGTGCCCTTCGCCTATGGCAGGGACGGCTTCAGCCTCGACCATGAGCGGCTGGCGCAGGCCATCACCCCGCGCACCCGCGCCATCTTCCTGAACACCCCGGCCAACCCCACCGGCTTCGTGGCCACTCCCGACGACCTCAGGGCGGTGCTGGACCTGGCCCGCCGGCACGGCCTGTGGATCATCGCCGACGAGATCTACGGCCGCTTCTATTATGGCGACCAGCCCCGCGCGCCGTCCTTCCACGACGTGATGGACGAGGACGACCACATCCTGTTCGTCCAGACCTTTTCCAAGAACTGGGCCATGACCGGCTGGCGCGTGGGCTGGATCGAGGCCGACCCGCGGCTCGGGCAGGTCATCGAGAACCTGATCCAGTATTCCACCTCCGGCGTCGCCGCCTTCATGCAGCGCGGCGCGGTGGCGGCGCTCGATCAGGGCGAGGATTTCGTCGCCGCGCAGATCGCCCGTGCCCGCAAGGGCCGCGACCTCGTCGCCGACGCGCTGATCGGCACCGGGAAGGTGGACCTGGTGAAGCCGCCTGGCGCCTTCTATCTGTTCTTCGGCATCGCGGGCCGGCGGGATGTGCGCAGCCTGGGCCTCACCCTGGTGGACGAGGCCAATGTGGGCCTTGCCCCCGGCACCGCGTTCGGTCCCGGAGGGGAAGGCTTCATGCGCCTGTGCTTTGCCCGGGGCGAAGCTCAGCTCGCGGAGGCCAGCCGGCGCCTCGTGGCCTGGCTGATGGGGCAGGGGCTTCAGGGAGACGGGCTCACGGGAGACGGGCCCGAGGGGACGGACGCGGCGTGAGACCTCTTGCCTCTCAGCTGCGGTTGGCCGTCGCGGCGGTGGTGACGCTGGGGGCGGGCGCCCTCGGCGGCGCCGTGTTCGCGGCCCTGGGCCTGCCCGCCGCCTGGATCTCCGGCGCGCTGGTGGTGTCCATCGCCCTCGCCGTGGCGGGGGTGCGCATCGCGGTGCCCGAATGGGTGCGCTTCCTCGCCTTCATCGTGCTGGGCACCTCCATGGGCACGGCGCTGACGCCGGACACCTTCGCCCGCGCCGCCACCTGGCCGGTGAGCATGGCGTGCCTTGGGGCCAGCGTGCTCGCCACCATGGCCGGGGGCGCGCTGTTCCTCACGCGCGTCGCCGGCTGGAGCCGGGAGACCGCCTTCTGGGCCTCCGCCCCCGGCGCCTTCGGCACCGTGGTGGCCATGGCCGCCGACACCAACGCCGACCTGCGCAAGGTGGCCTTCGCCCAGGCCCTGCGCCTGTTCCTGCTGGTGGTGGCGCTGCCCAACGTGCTGGGCACCGCCGGGCTCACCGCTGGTGGCCTGCCGCTGCCGCCCCACGTCTCGACGGTGCCGGAGGTGGCGGTGCTCTTCGGCGTCTGCGTGCTCACCGGGCTGGGCGCGGCATGGCTGAAGGTGCCGGGCGGGCTCATCCTCGGCGCGCTCGCCGGCAGCGCGGGGCTGCATGCGACCGGCCTCTCCAACGCGGTGCTGCCGCCGTTTCTGGTCGTGCCCGCCTTCGTGGTGCTCGGGGCGAGCGTGGGGGTGCGCTTCCTCGGCACCACGCTCGGCACCATCCGGGCCTATTTCCTCGCCTCGCTCGGGGCCTTCCTGGTGGCGGTGAGCATCTCCACCCTGTTCGCCCTGCTGGCGGCCTGGCTCACCGGGGATGATCTGGGCAAGCTGGTCACCGCCTTCGCCCCCGGCGCGCTGGAGGCGATGACCGCGCTCGGCTTCGCCCTCGGCTACGACCCGGCCTTCATGAGCGCCCACCACCTGTTCCGCTTCGCCGGCCTGTCGGTGGCCCTGCCGGTGGCGGCGCGGCTGCTGTTCGCGGCGGCGGAAGAGGTCAAGGAGGTGGCAAAGCACCGTAGTCCGCAGGAGGGCGAGCACACGAAATAGTGTATCGGCTGCGTCAGCGCGGCGCTTGCCCGCGCCCGGGGGCCGCTCCTAACAAGCCTCACCTTTCGTCATCATGGCGGTAAGCTGAGGAGAATGGGCTTGCGGATACTCGATGATTTGGCCCTGCTCGCGGGCCGGTTGCTGATGGCGTCCCTGTTCCTGCCCATGGGCATCGGCAAGATCGGCAACGTCGCCGGCTTCGCCGCGAGCCTCGCCGCCAAGGGCGTGCCCATGCCGACGGAGATGGCCTATGCGACCATCGTGGTGGAAGTGGGCGGCGGCCTGCTGCTCATCCTCGGCGTCCTCCCGCGCATGGTCGCGGTGGTGCTGGCCGGCTTCGTGGTGATCGCCACCGCCACCTCCCACGTGTTCTGGACGGTTGCGGACCCGGCCGCGGCGATGGGCCAGCAGATCCATTTCCTCAAGAACGCGTCCATCATGGGCGGCCTGCTGTTCTATTTCGCCGCCGGTCCGGGCCGCTTCGCCCTCGGCCGCAAGGAATGGAACTGAGCGCCGTTTGATCATTCGCCCGGATGGGGGATTGCAGCCCTCGCACCGGCTTTATCACCGTGATGGCCGGGCTTGACCCGGCCATCACGGTGTGATCGCGGCTGTGCCCTTTGAATTTCAAAACAGGCCCTGAGCAGGGCGCGCGTCCCGAGCGGCGGCCTATTCGCAGCCGTAGCGGTGGAGGTCGGAGCCGTGGCGGCGCAGCCAGGCTTCTGCCTCCCGGCGGTGCGGGCACACCTGCTCCACCAGCCGCCAGAAGCGCGGCCCATGGTTCATCTCCAGCCGGTGGGCGACCTCGTGGGCGGCCAGATAATCCTGGACGAAGGTCGGCGCCATGATCAGCCGCCAGGAGAACGACAGGTCGCCCCGCGCCGAGCATGAACCCCAGCGGCTCGCCGTATCCCGCAGCGTGATGCGGCCCACTTCGACCTTCAGCGCTGCCGTATAGGTCTTCACGGCGGCGCCAAGCGCCTGCCGCGCCTCGCGTTTGAGGTAGTCCTGCACCCGCCGCGCCAGATGGGGCGCTTCGCCCGCCACATGCAGGGCGGGGTGGCCGTCGGCGTCCGGCGCCGCCCAGACGGTGCCGCGGGCCTGCGGGGAATGGACGATGCGATGGGGCGTGCCGTGGAGCGGGATCAGTGCGCCAGCCTCGAACAGCACCTTTTCGGGCAGGCGCACCAGGCGCACCCGCACCCATTCGCGATGGCGGTGCACGAAATCGCGGGCGAAGGCGAGGGGCACGTGGGGCGGGGCGGTGAGGGTCACGTCCCGCGCAGCGGCGCGGACGCGGAGGGTCAGGCGCTGCGCCTGGGGGTGCCGGCGTACCGCAACGCGCAGCAACCCGTCATCGAGCATCAGCTCGATCCATTCCGCCGCCCGCGGTGCGGGCGGCTTGGGGTCGTGACGGCGGAACAGCATGGGGACAACCGGGGCGACGTTACCTCCGCATCTTCCCCTCAATTGCTTCGCCCTGCCAGTGCTAAGTCGGAGCAACCCGGGGATAAAAGGCGGTCACGTTCTTGTTGAGCGCAAATACGTCCGGGCCGTCCTCGACCGCCTCGGCGGCGGGCCGCTCGCTGGGGCGCCGGGCGGTAGCGCCGCGCGGCAGCTCCTGGGACAGGATGAAGTCGGCGATGCGCGGGGCGATCTCCGAGCGGAAGCGCGAGCCGTTGAACACACCGTAATGGCCGACGCCCGGCTGCTCGTAATGGGCGCGCTTGTCCTCGGGAATGCGCGGGCAGATCGTATGCGCCGCCTTGGTCTGGCCGATGCCGGAGATATCGTCCTTCTCGCCCTCGACCGTCATCAGCGCGACGCGGTGGATGGCCTCGGGCTTCACCAGCTGGGAATGGTGCATGATCTCACCCTTGGGAAGGGCGTGGGTGATGAACACGTTCTCAACCGTTTCAATATAGAACTCGGCCGTCAGGTCCATGACCGCGAGATATTCGTCGTAGAAGTCGCGGTGCTTCTCGGCCGAATCGCCATCGCCCTGCACCAGATGGTGGAACAGGTCCCAATGGGCCTGCAGGTGGCGGTCCATGTTCATGGACATGAAGCCGTTGAGTTGCAGGAAGCCGGGATAGACCTCGCGCATGGCGCCCGGATGCGACCACGGCACGGTGGTGAGCACGGTGCGCTTGAACCAGTCGATGCCGCGGTCCTTGGCGAGGGTGTTCACCGCCGTGGGCGCCTCGCGGGTGTCGATGGGGCCGCCCATGAGGATCATGGACTTGGGCACGAAGGGGTCTTCCTCCGCCTCCATGCGCGCCACCGCCATCATCACCGGAACCGCCGGCTGGCACACCGCCATCACGTGGCAGTCGCCGCCCAGGCGGTGGAAGATGGAGATGAGGTAGTCCACATAGTCCGACAGGCTGAACCGCCCCTCGGTGAGGGGGACGAGCTTGGCGTCGACCCAATCGGTGACATAGACGTCATGGGTGGGCAGCATGGCTTCCACGGTGCCGCGCAGCAGCGTGGCGTGGTGGCCCGACACCGGGGCCACGATGAGCAGGCGCGGCTGCGGCTGGCGCGGCGGATATTCGAACGCGCGCTCGAAATGCAGGAGGTTGCAAAAAGGTCGGCGCCACACGGTATTGATGTGGACAGGCACGCTCTGGCCGTTCGCCACAGTGTGGGTGATGCCCCAGTCCGGCTTGCCGTAGCGCCGCGTGGTGCGCTCGAACAACTCGCAGGCGGCCGCCATGGACTTGCCGAGGGTGGTGTGAGACACCGGATTGATCGGATTGTTGAGGGCCGCACGGCTGGCATCCGCCACCGCCCGCGATGGGTTGAGCGCCGCATAGCCCATCTCGTACATCCAGTAGAGCGGGGTCGAAAGGCCGACATCACCCTGGCGCGGCAAACGCAGTGCGCTCGCGAACTCACCGATTGCCATCTGCGCTCCTCACGATTAGTGCGCTCCGTTACGGTTGGCGCCTTCCGGAAACGTGAGCGCACTTGCAGGTTTGGTCAATGCCGACAAAAGACATAGAGTTCGCTTCGCGCTCGCTTATGGCATCCGGGCCACTATTCCCTTGCGTCATCTTGGGCGCAGGCAAGGTTCCAGGGCGCGCTCACTCCCCTGAAGGTGCTGATCTGAAAGGCGCACGCTCATGAGCACCGCCTTCGTCACGCCACCGCACGGCCGCTCTTTCGGGCTGCGCCTCGACACGCTGATTCGGCTGCGCTGGCTCGCGATCTCGGGCCAGGTGCTGGCACTGGTGGTGGTGAACCTCGGGCTTGGCTTTCCGCTGCCGCTGACCTCCTGCCTTGCGGTGGTGGGCCTGTCGGCGCTGGTGAACGTGCTGCTGCGGGTGAAATATCCGGTGGCCCGCCGGCTCGGCGATGCCGCTGCCGGGCCGCTGCTGGCCTACGACGTGCTCCAGCTCACCGCCTTGCTCTACCTGACCGGCGGGCTGAAGAACCCGTTCGTGCTGCTCTATCTCGCGCCGGTCATGATTTCTTCCACCGCCCTGTCCTGGACCACCACGGTGCTGCTGGGCCTGCTCGCGGTGGCCTGCGCCGGTACGGTGGGCCTGTGGGCGTGGCCGCTGCCGTGGGTGGGCGGCGACCTGCCGGTGCTGCCGGACCTCTATCTCGCCGGCATCTGGGTGTCCCTGTCGGTGGCGGTGGGCTTCATCGGCATGCATGCGTGGCGGGTGGCGGAAGAGGCGCGGGAACTGGCGGAGGCGCTCGCGGCCACCGAGCTGGTGCTGGCGCGGGAGCAGCATCTGTCCGCCATCGATGGCCTTGCTGCCGCCGCCGCCCACGAACTGGGCACGCCGCTCTCCACCATCGCCCTGGTGGTGAAGGAGATGCAGCGCTCCATGACCGATGGCGATCCCCACGCGGAGGACGTGGCCCTGCTACGCGACCAGTCCAACCGCTGCCGCGACATCCTGCAGAAGCTCACCTCCCTGAGCGCGGGCGACGCGCCGTTCGACCGCATGCCGCTGGCGCTGCTGCTGGAGGAGGTGGTGGAGCCGCACCGCAATTTCGGCATCGCCATCAACGTCCAGGTCAAGGACGATCCGGACGCGCCGGTGATCGCCCGCAATCCGGGCCTGCTCTACGGCCTGGGCAATCTGGTGGAGAATGCGGTGGATTTTGCCGCCACGCGGGTCGATATCAGCGCCCAGTGGAGCGTGGCCGGCCTCGACATCGTGGTGGCCGACGATGGCCCGGGTTTTTCGCCGGAGGTGAGCGGGCGCATCGGCCAGCCCTATGTGACGTCCCGGGCCCGCGACCGCCTGGAAGAGGACGGGGAGAGCGGGCTGGGGCTCGGGTTCTTTATTGCCAAGACCCTGCTTGAGCGCACCGGGGCGACCCTGACCTTCCAGAATCGCTTCCCGCCGGAGACCGGTGCGGTCATCCGCATGCACTGGCCGCGCAAGGCACTGGCCATTGAGACGGATGACTACGCGACAAAGGGACGCGGATCGGATTAATCTACCAGGCAGTCGGCGTAGAAAGCCGCAGCCAGTTCTGTTCGTAGCCGGCCCTGCCGGAGCTGGATTTTTGAGGAAGACGTTATGAATGAGACGACGCCGCCCGACGTGGGGGAAGACCGGTCGGTTCTGATCGTGGACGACGACCGTTCCTTCCTGCAGCGCCTCGCACGGGCCATGGAGGCCCGCGGCTTCGAGGTGGCCACGGCAGAGACGGTTGCCGATGGCCTCGCCCGCGTGGAAGCCTCGGCGCCCGCCTATGCGGTGGTGGACATGCGCCTCGGCGACGGCACCGGGCTCGACGTGATCTCGGCGCTGAAGCGGCACCGGCCCGGCGCGCGGGCCATCGTGCTCACCGGCTACGGCAACATCGCCACAGCGGTGACGGCGGTAAAGATGGGCGCGGTGGACTATCTGGCCAAGCCCGCCGATGCCGACGACGTGGTGGCTGCGCTGCTCGCCAGCGCCGATCACAAGCCGATCCCGCCGGAAAATCCCATGTCTGCCGACCGGGTGCGGTGGGAGCACATCCAGCGCGTCTACGAATTGTGCGGACGCAACGTCTCCGAGACCGCGCGCCGCCTCTCCATGCATCGCCGCACGCTCCAGCGGATTTTGGCCAAGCGCGCGCCGCGGTAGGGGTTCGCGCTTAGGCAAGGACCTGGCGCGCCGCGGTAGCGGCTCGCGCAAGGATGGGGCAGGCGCGCCGCGGTAGGGGTGCGCGCAGGGATGGGGCAAGCGCCGCAGTCGGTGCGATGTCTCGTCTTGGAAAGCTGCGGCGTCGACCGGGCACGGTGTGGAACCCTCTCCCGCCCGAACTCGGCTGTTGCCGAGTTCGGTTCCCCAAGAGCCGAAGCCGGAAACATCCGGCTTCGGAA
>NZ_JBAFVS010000050.1:0-8713 GCF_043194565.1 Xanthobacter autotrophicus ATCC 700552
TACTCAGCCTCGATCTCATCCTCGCATACCGCGCTCTGTAATCAGCGTTGAACAGTCCTGGCGGGAGAGGGCTCCGCCGAACTCCAGGACGACGGCACCATCGAGATCGAGTTCACCTACCACGACGGTGACGACGTGATCCTCAAAGCCGTCCGCGAGCCGACTTCTTCAACAGCCTGCTAGGTCGGCTCCCTCACGAAGTTCGGCCCAGATATCGTCGCTGTCGATGGCAAGACGCTGCGGCGCGCCTATCAGGAAGGCGGGGGCAAGGCGCCGATCCACATGATCTCGGCGTGGTCGAGCCGGCAGCGGCTGGTGCTGGACCACGCCAATGTGGCGGAGAAGTCCAATGAGATCACTGCCATCCCTGAGCTCTTGAAGGCGCTGACGCTAAAGGGGGCGATTGTCACCATCGACGCCATGGGCTGCCAGATGGAGATCGCGATGCCGATTTTCACCCTGGCGCGTGCAATGCCGATCGTCCGAACGACGAGGCCCATCGGACCCTTCTGACGGGCGAACGCATGCTCGACAGCGCCGGACTTTCGATTTCTACGCGTTGGCGATGCGCATGCGATCGGGCATCGGCCGACCCGGCGGCTTCTGGTGATGAATGCGCAAGACGAACCGGCGCCGCGCCAGCATCGCTTTGTTCTTCTCCGACTGATAGGCCGTGTCCGCCCAGACGTCGATGGCCGTGTTTGTCCGATCCAGCACGTCTTTGAGACGCGCCCCGTCGTACGCGGCGGCATTCGTCGTCATCCAGTTCCGGATCAGGCCGAAGCCGCGGTCGATCGCAACATGATTCCTGGAGCCGAACGCCGGAATCGCGAGGTCGACCGAAGGCAGGCTGCCGTAGCGCCGGCACAAGGCCACGAAAAGTCGAACAGCCCTCGGATCGGGCATCGAGAACTGCATCTCCACCGCATGATCCTGACGGCCGATCTCGGCAAGCCGGGCCTTCAGCCGCTCGCTCTCCGCTCCGGCCGCTTGCCGGCGGCCCCTGCGCCGAGATACAGCGCTTCGACCTTGCGAAGGTTCTCGCGCAATGTTCTTCGATGCCGATCATCCGTCGCCGACCATTGTTGCGGTTCAAACAACGGCAGCATTCCCCGCCGCAGCCGTCAACGTGACCTCCCCTTCACTCCACAAACCTGTCCGTCAAGGTGGGCAATTCGCGGCGGCTACTTTCAAGAATGATGTCGCTCATGTTGCGCGATCACCCGGAGGCCAAGAAGAAGCGAGGTGCATGCCGGGCCGCCGTCAGATGGAACGCCCGCCGTCCACCGGCATCTCGATACCGGTCAGGAAGCGGGCTTCCTCGCTGGCCAAGAACACCGCGGCATTCGCCACGTCAACCGGGTCGCACATCCTTCCCAGGGGAATCGTCGAAACAAAGCGAGCCCGATTCTCGGCAGTGTCCGCCACACCCATGAAGTCCTGAAGAAGGCCCGTGGGCGCCATGACCGGGGAAATGAGGTTGACGCGGATGCCATCCGGCGCCAGCTCGACGGCCATGGATTTCGTCATCACCTTCACGGCCCCCTTCGAACCATTGTACCAGGTAAGGCCGGGGCGCGGGCGGATACCGCCAACGGAGCCCACGTTGATGATCACCCCGTCCTTCTTCTCTTTCATCAACGGGACCACCGCGCGTGTCATGTGGTAAATCGATTTGACGTTGACCGCGAACACGCGATCGAAGGTCTCTTCGTCGACCTCCAGCATCGACTGGTTGCGGTGCGTGGTGCCCGCGTTGTTGACCACGATGCTGGGCACACCGAAGCGTTCCACGCAACGGTGGACCATGACCTGCACCTGGTCGAACCGGGTCACGTCGCACGCCACGGCGCTCGCGTTGTCGCCCAGTTCCGCGGCGATCCCGCGCGCCGCTTCGAGGTTGACGTCGGCAAGAATCACCTTCGCATTCTCCTTGATGTAGGCCCGCGCGATCGCCGCGCCGAATCCGCTGCCTGCGCCGGTGACGATCGCGATCTTGTTGCTCAATCTGGACATGATCTTCCTTATTCGTAGTGCTGAACAATTGTCTTGGTGGAGCTCATCTCTTCCAGGGCGAGCAGCCCTTTCTCGCGGCCATAGCCGCTTTTCTTGACACCGCCAAACGGCAGCTCGACACCCCCGCCCGCACCGTAGCAATTGATAAAGACCTGTCCGCTGGCGATGCGCTGTGCCATGCGCGCCTGGCGGCTGCCGTTCTCCGTCCAGACGCCGGCGACGAGGCCGTACTCTGTGGCGTTGGCCAGTTGCACCGCGTCGTCCTCGTCCTTGAACGGCAGGACCGACAGCACCGGCCCGAACACCTCCTGGCATGCCAGGCGGTGTTCGCGCGGCACCGGGCCGAACAGCACGGGTTTGACGAAGAAGCCTTCGCCGGGAATCCCGGGCGCCAGGCTGCCTTCGGCCAATTTGGGCACGCCCATGCCGACGGCGTCGGCGATGAAGGCGCTCACGCGCTGGTGGTGCCGGGCATTGATCAAAGGACCGCAGTCGAGGTCCATCTCCGGCGTCCCGACCTTCAGCGCCTCGAAGCTGGTGGCGATCGTCGCGACGAAGCGGTCGTAGATGCCTTCCTGCACGAGCAGGCGGCTGCCGGCGGAGCAGGTCTGGCCGGCGTTCTGGACCAAGGCTCGCACGATGATGGGCGCGGCCTTGGCCAGGTCCGCATCATCGAAAACGATCTGGGGCGATTTGCCCCCGAGTTCGAGCACACAGGGCACGTGGTGACGCGCGGTGGATTGCTGCACCTGAACGCCCACCTCGGGCGAGCCGGTGAACGTCGTGAAGTTGATGCCCGGATGCGCCGTCAACGCCGCGCCGGCCTCGGTGCCGTAGCCGGTCACGATGTTCAGCGCGCCGGATGGCAGCCCCGCCAGCATGGCCAGTTCAGCGAGCTTCAAGGCGCTCAGGCAAGCGTCCTCGGAGGGCTTGACCACGGCCGCGTTCCCCATCGCTAGCGCGGGCGCGAGCGTGCGCCCCATCATCTGCGCGGGGTAGTTCCACGGAATGATGTGGGCCGTGACGCCGTGGGGAATGCGAACGACGCTCACGTTGTAGCCATTCAGGTAGGGGATGGTCTGGCCGAGGATCTTGTCGGCCGCACCGCCATAGAACTCGAAGTAACGCGCCACCGCCTTGGCGTCCGCGCGGGCCACGGAAATGGGCTTGCCGGTATCGCGGGCTTCCAGCTCGGCCAGCGCCTCGCCATGGTCTAGGATGAGCTGCCCCAGGCGCTGCAGGATGCGGCCGCGCTCCGTGGCCGTCATGCGACCCCATGGGCCATCCATCGCGCGGCGCGCCGCAACCACCGCGAGGTCGACATCCGCGGCGCGGCCCCTGGCAATTTTTTCAAACACCTGTCCGCTGCAGGGATCGATGACGTCAATGGTGTCGCCCTCGAGTGCATCGACCCATCGACCGTCGATCAACAGTTTGCTCATGCATTACTCCTTCAAGTTGAGCCCATGGCATGGCGTCCGCCGCAGATCCGGCCCGCGCAGGCCGGATCTGCCTTCAACGGTGACGAACCCTCAAGCTTTAGAGGTCACGCCTTCAGGCTCGACGTCCTTCATGAAGTTGGGGTCGTTGTAGTGGTAAAGGTCGTCCAGGTAGGGCACGAAGAAGTCGTAGAAGGAGCGCGAGTCGTACTTCGCCTTTTCGCCCGGGCCGACGCACGACGGGATCGGGCCTAGGTTGGCGTCGTCGTCCGGGTAGAAGAAGAAGACCACCCCGTAGCGCTTCATCGGCGGGTTGACGACACGGTGTGGCGTGGCAATGAAGCGGTCGTTTGACAGGCGGTTGAGAACCTGCCCGGTGTTCACGATCAACGCGCCCTTGACGTAGCTGACCTTGAGCCACTCCTTCGAGGGTGTCATGACCTCCAGCCCTGGCACCGGCGTCATCGGCAGCAGCGTCAGGAAGCTGCCGTCAGAGTGCGGCGCGAGCGCGTACTGGCCTTCTTCCATCCCCTCTTCGGGGTGATAGTAGGCGCAGCGCAGGTAGTACTCCGGCGTCTTGAACATGCTCTCGAAGTAGTCGGCGGGAAGACCCAGCGCACGCGCATAGATAGGCAGCAGCTTGAGGGAGAGCTGCTCCATTGCGGTCACGTACGCGTCCAACGCCTTCTTGAATTCGGGCAGGCTGTCGGGCCACTGGTTCAGCCCACGGTGCCGCACATTGGCCAACACTTTCGGGTCGTCGGCGTTGCGGTTGCGCATGAACACCCAAGCGGCATTGGTGTCCTTCTTGGTATTGACCGCGATCTTCTCCATGATCGCGCTCGATTTCAGGATGGAGGACTTGGGTGGGAGATAGCCCTGGTGGTGGAAGCCGACCCGGTGCTTGAGCTTTTCCTCCATCGGAATCTCGAACAGCTTCTCGGTCTGGCGGAACGCTTCATCGATCAGGGACTGCGGGATGCCGTGGTTGACGATCGCAAAGAAGCCTAGGTTTTCCTGGATAAACTTCACATCCGAGGCCAGTTGCTCGAGCGCGCCGGGCGCACCCGCCAGATAGGGGCCCACGTCGAGCAATGGCAAATCCTTGCCGTCCGCAATCGACGCCCGAACGCCCGCCGAGGCCGTCACCTTGCTGTCGGTTTTCTCACTCGCTGATGTCGGCATGTTTCGTCTCCCTAGTTAGTGGGTGGTTGCAAAAATCATGGACCCTTCGGAGACCCGAAGGGCCTCTCCATCATTTCCAGAGCTTGCACTTGGACCCCACCTTGGACGCGAAAGCCTGGTCGCCCGGAATCATCTGGACCTCCTTGTAGTATTCCCAGGGACCCTTGGAAGCGGATCGGACAGCGCTCATTTATTTCATATATCCGAAATTAAGTTTATAATATGAAAATATAATTGGACAATATTGTCAACTGGCCGGCGGCGGTGTGCCAGGGCAATCGGGTGAATCTCCGCGTGACAAATCCCGCGAAGGCTGAATCTGTGGGTCAAACCGCCGCTTCCCGTTGCGAAGAACCTTGGTCACCCGAAGCGGCCCCGAAAGGCTCATGCCATTCAATGTCATTGTGTCCACAGTCTCCGTTGTGGACACAGAATCCCTCAATGCTCCGCCAATGAATAGGTGCAGGGATTTTCGCGCTTACGACCATGTGATAATATGCGTAAGCTTGATTCGTCTTTGGGCAAGCCTGATAGCAATGCGCTGGATTTCCTGAACTGACCAGCGGATCAGTGAATGCTCGTCTTTGTTCTGACTTTTGTTTTTGGAGGCGGCGCTTTGTTCGCGTGTTTTGAAGGGTTTCGGATGCCGGCCCGATCACGAGGGTGGGGCTGATCGCGCGGGCCGGCGTCGGAAAGCCTCCAGGGGAGGAAACCGCGGTCCGACGTGCACGACGGTCGAGGTCTTCGCGGCGCTATGGGGATTTTAGGCAGGGGTTGACGGGGGAGATCCTGATCGGGGGTCGGATATCCGGGCAGATGAGGGGGCCAAACCGCTCGGGTCGTGTGCGGGTCGTGGCGGCAGCGACATCTTTCCGGTGCCGCGATGATGATGGACGCGGCCTTGCCGATGGCAGAGCGCATGCGGTCCCGATGCCGGAGATGGCATTGCCTGCGACGAGACCCTGGTGCCGGGGAACAAGGTCGGTGCTCATGAGGTGTCGATCCTGATGGAGGCGGCGGGCCAGGTCTTCGGCGCCGAGCCCCGGGCGAAGGCCTCGATGATGGTCATGATGCCGGCGCAGCACCGGCAGCGCAGCGTGGCCTCTGCTTGTTTCGCTTCGGCGGGCAGGTCTTGACCTCGCGCAGGGCCGGCCTCCTCCTTCGCGAGAAGGGCGCGGATCCTGTCGATGTTGGCGGCGCGCACCGCGCTCGCAAACAGGCCGTAGTGCCGGATGCGGTGGAAGCCGTCGGGTAGGACATGGAGCAGGAAACGGCGGATGAACTCGTCCGCTGGGAGCGTCATGGCCTTGATCCAGCCATTGCCCGAGGTCTTGGCCCGGGCGCGATAATCCTTCCAGCGGAAGGTGACCCCACGGTCGTCCATGGCGATGAGCCGGCTGTTGGAGATGGCTACGCGGTGGGTATAGCGCGACAGATAGGCGAGCACCGCCGCGGGTCCCGCGAACGGGCGCTTGGCGTAGACCACCCACTCGGCGCGGCACAGGGGTGCCAGCATGGCGTCGAACGCTGCGGTCTCCGCCAGCGGGTCGAGGTCGCCGAAGAAGGCGAGCCGGCCGGCGGCATGCAGGGCGCGCAGCCCGTCGAGGAAGAGCCGCCGGAACAGGCGGGACAGCACCCGCACCGGCAGGAAGAACCGGGACCGGCCAGCGATCCAGCGGGAGCCGTCGGCAGACAGTCCCCCGCCGGGCACCACGGCATGGATGTGGGGATGATGGGTGGAGCGCCGAGCCCCAGGTATGGAGCACGGTGGTGACGCCGATGCGGGCGCCGAGATGCCGGGGATCGGCGGCGATGGTGGCCAGCGTCTCCGCCGAGGCTTTGAACAAGAGGTCGTAGACCGCCGCCTTGTTCTGATAGGCGATGGCGCCGATCGCGGCCGGCAGGGTGAAGACGAGATGATAATAGGGCACCGGCAAAAGCTCGGCCTGCCGGGCGGCGAGCCAGTCGCGTGCCGTCGCCCCTTGGCACTTGGGGCAGTGCCGGTTGCGGCAGGAGTTGTAGGCGACCTCCACATGAGCGCAGTCGGCGCAGCGCGACACGTGCCCGCCGAGCACCACCGTGCGGCAGGACCTGATCGCCCACATCACCTTCAGCTGGCCGCGGCTGAGATGCCCGGCATGGGCCCTCTCATAGGCATCGCCATGGGCGTCCAGGATATCCGCGACCTCGAGCGCAGGCCGCGCCATGAACCGGCCGGCCTACAAAGGCGGCGGCGTCAGCAAAGAGAGCGGGCTCTCCACCTCGCGCAGGGTCTTCAGGGCGACGCGAGTGTAGACGGCCGTGGTGTCGAGCTTCCTGTGGCCGAGCAATACCTGGATGACGCGGATATCGGTCTTGCGCTCGAGCAGGTGGGTGGCGAAGCTGTGCCGCAGGGTGTGCATGGAGACGCGCTTGTCGAGCCGGGCGGCGGAGGCCGCAGCCCTGCAGGCCCGGTCGAGCTGGCGGGTGGTGATGGGCTGGCCGGGATCGCGGCCGGGGAACAGCCAACCCTGCGGCCGGCGCTCCTTCCACCAGCGGCGCAGCAGGTCGAGCAGGTCGGGCGCGAGCATCACGTAGCGGTCCTTGCGCCCCTTGCCCTGCTCGACGCGGATCAGCATCCGGGCGCTGTCGATATCGGCGACCTTGAGGTGGGCCACCTCCGACACCCGCAGGCCGCAGCCATAGGCGATGCTGAGAGCGGCGCGGTACTTGAGGTTCGGCGCATGGGCGAGCAGCAGCGCCACCTCCTCGGTGCTGAGCACCACGGGCAGGCGCTCAGGGCTAGGGATCCGCGCCATCCGGTCGCCGAAGCCGGCCCAGCCCAGCGTGATGTGGAAGAAGAAGCGCAGCGCCGTGCAGGCAAGGTTCATGCGGGCATAGCTGGCGCCGAGGCTCGCCAGATGCAGCTGGTAGCGCCGCAGGTCCTCCGGCTCGGCCTGGTCCGGCGCCCGACCGAGGAAGGCGGTGAACTCGGCGACCTGGCGGACATAGTCCCGCTTGGTGTGCTCGCCGAACCGACGGATGGTCATGTCCTCGATCATCCGCTGCCGCAGCGGGCTGACGGCCGGCCGTGTGCTGGTGGGGTGCTCGGAAGCGTCCATGGGGCTCTCCAAAGGTTGAGAAACCCCGTGATCGTCCGCCCGCCTATGCCGGACGCCACATCGAAAACATCTGAAAACCGTCATGCAGGGCGGTTACCGCGGCAGCGGTTTAGAGCACCTAACAAAACCATTTGTTAACCATATCTGGCCGAGGCTTGGGCATGGCCAAGACGCTTTTGCCCGATGCCCTCTGGGCCGAGATCGCCCCGCTGTTCCTGCCGCGGCGCCACGCCCGAAGGGCGGGCGGCCGCGGGTGGAGAACCGCGCGGCGCTGATCGGCATCCTGTTCGTGCTGTACACCGCGATCGCGTGGGAGCGGCTGCCGTTCGAGGTGGCCGGATGTTCCGGGATGACCTGCTGGCGCCGGCTGCGCGCCTGGCAGGATGCCGGCCTGTGGGATGAGATCCATCGCCACATGCTGGAGCGCCTCAACCTTACCGGGGAGATCGACTGGTCGCGCGCCAGCGTGGATGCCTCATCCGTGCCGGCGAAAAGGGGGGCGACGAGATTGGTCCGAACCCGACCGACCGCGGCAAACCGGGCACCAAACGGCACATCGTGGTCGACCGAAAGGGCCTGCCCCTCGCCGTCGTCCTGACCGGCGCCAACCGCCACGACAGCATGGCGCTGACCACGGTGGTCGATGCGATCCACCCGGTTCGCCAACGGCGTGGCCGGCCCCGCAAGCGGCCCAAAAAGCTCCATGCCGACAAGGGTTACGACTTCGACCGGTGCCGCAAGGACCTGCGCAGGCGCCGCCATCACGCCCCGCATCGCCCGCTACGGCATCGACAGCAGCGAGCACCTGGGAAAGCACCGCTGGGTGGTCGAGCGCACCTTCGCCTGGATCAACCAGTTCCGGCGCCTCGCCATCCGCTACGAACGCCACGCCGACCTCTACCGCGCCTTCCTGGTCCTCGCCGCCGCAATCATCTGCTTCAGAGCCATCAGCAGGTTTTGTTAGGTGCTCTT
>NZ_JBAFVS010000051.1:0-8525 GCF_043194565.1 Xanthobacter autotrophicus ATCC 700552
TGGCGACGGTGCTCCATTTCAAACTCAGTCACACCCGAGCATGCCCCTGGGAACGCCGCCGCCGCCGTCCTCACGCTGCGATCAGCAGGTCGGGCGCGCGGGACAGCCGGGCCAGCAGCCGCACCATGTCGGCCCGCCGCAGCGCCACGCAGCCCTCGGTGGGGCGAAAGCCGGGGCGCGCCAGATGGACGAACACGGCCGAGCCCCGCCCCGCCACCCGGGGGCGGGCGTTGTGGTCGAGCACCAGCACCAGGTCGTAGAGGGCATCGTCCCGCCACATGCGCTCGTGGGAGACCGCGCGGGCACCGCCGATGGGGAGCCTCACGGGGCGATTGTAGCGCCGGTCGGCGGCGTCGTCGCACCAGCCGTCCTGCGGCTTCAGCGGCCGGCAGGGCAGGCGCGTCACCGGCCGCGGGCCATGGTCCGGCCGGTAGAGGAGCCGCTCGATCCGCCAGCGTCCGGCGGGGGTTCGCCCGTCGCCTTCGCGCTTGTCGAAGGCCACACCGGAGCGCCCCAGCGCCACCGGAATGCAAAGGCCGCCGCAGCGCAAAACGCCGAGATGAGGGGCGCCTGGACGTCGCCAGACCGTGATTTGGGAGATGCCCACAGGATATCGCTCAACCATGACGTAATGTGGTACCCCCCGATGCCCGTCCATGGATGGAAATTTGCGTCAAGCCATGGGCATGCTCTACTTGCGCGATTCGCGCGCCTGCAAGGGCGCAGGAGGAATTGAATGCCCAATGCGTGGAAAATCCTGGTGGTCGAAGACGACCCGGAGCTGCGCGACGCCCTGATCGAACAGCTCGCGCTCCAGGACGAGTTCGAACCGGTGCCCGCCGAGACCGCCGCCGGCGCCATGGAACTGGCGAAGAACGGCGCCATCGATCTCGTCATCATGGACGTGGGCCTGCCCGACATGGACGGGCGCGAGGCGGTGCGCCTGATGCGGCGCGCCGGCTTCAAGGCGCCCATTCTCATGCTCACCGGGCACGACACCGACAGCGACACCATCCTGGGCCTCGAGGCCGGGGCCAACGACTATATCGTCAAGCCGTTCCGCTTCGCGGTGCTGCTGGCGCGCCTGCGGGCGCAGATGCGCTCCCACGAGGCGAGCGAGGACGCGGTGTTCGCCATCGGCCCCTATTCCTTCCGGCCCGGCGCCAAGCTGCTGCTCACCGAGCGCGGCTCCAAGATCCGCCTCACCGAGAAGGAGACGGCGATCCTGCGCTATCTCTACCGCGCCGGAAAGACGCCGGTGCCGCGCGAGACCCTGCTGCAGGAAGTGTGGGGCTATAATTCCGGGGTAACCACGCATACGCTGGAAACTCACATCTATCGCCTGCGCCAGAAGATCGAGCCCGATCCCTCCAACCCCACACTGCTCGCAACCCAGGCCGGCGGCTACAAGCTGGTGCCCTGAGCTTGGGATGCTCAGCATCCCAAAGGCTCCAATGAAGTGAGGAAACCCCGTCGGTGAGCATTGAGAGGGACATCGCGCTGCTCCGGTCAGTCGCCACCTTCGACATGCTGAACAGCGAGGCGCTGCGCCTGCTGGCGGCCGACGCGCGGACCGAGACCCTGGCGCGGGGCGAGACCCTGTTCCGCATGGGCGAGATCGCGGACTGCGCTTATGTGATCGCCTCCGGCCACATCCGCCTCGTGGACGACCGCAAGGTGGACGCGCCGCGCCTGCTCAAGGAGGTCGGCCCGGGCACGCTCATCGGCGAGACCGCCCTCATCGTGCCCACGCCCCGCCCGGTGACGGCGGTGGCCGCCGACGAGGTTCAGGTGCTGAAGATCCCCCGCACCGCCTTCGTCGCCATGCTGGAGCGCTTCCCGGACGCCACCGCCAAGATGCGGCGTGCCATCGCCAAGCGGCTGGAAGACACCATCCGCGCCCTCGACACGGTGCGCCTGAAGCTGGAAGACCAGCGCGCGCGCCAGCGCCGCCGCCGCTGAGCGGACCTCATACCTTCGGCCCCGGTCTTCGACCGGTGCCAAGTGGGTCACGCTCAAGCGCCGCGCGGGCTTGGCCAAAGGCCCATGAGCAAAGCTCACCGGCCTTTGGTATCAGCCGAGGAAGACCCCCGCGCCGGCCAGAAGCACCACCACCGCCAGCGGCGGCACCCGCCACACCGTGAGCAGCAGGAAGCCGGCCGCCGCCGCCACGAAATCCGGCGCGCCGAACACCGCTCCGGTGAAGACCGGGCTGTAGAGCGCCGCGCCGATCAGGCCCACCACCGCCGCATTGGCGCCGCGCATGGCGGCCTGGGCGCGGGTGCCGCGCCGCAGCTGGTCCCAGAACGGCAGCATGCCGGTCACCAGCAGCAGGCCCGGCAGGAAGATGGCGCCGAGCGCGATGACCGCCCCGGCGATGCCGTTGGGGGCCGGCCCCATGGCGGCGCCGAGATAGGCGGCGAAGGTGAACAGCGGGCCGGGCACCGCCTGCGCCAGGCCATAGCCGGCGAGGAAGGTGGAGGCGGACACCCAGCCGGGCGCCACCACCTCGGCCTGGAGCAGGGGCAGCACCACGTGTCCGCCGCCGAACACCAGAGCGCCGGAACGGTAGAAGGCATCGAACAGGGCCAGCCCCTGGATGCCGGTCGCCGCCGTGATCACCGGCGGCACCACCAGCAACGCCGCGAACAAGGCCAGCAGCAGCGCGCCCGTGCGCCGGGACAGCGGCACCGGCAAGGCCGGTTCAGGGCCCGGCACAGCCGCGGGCGCGGGCGCCGCCTCGGCGCACAGGACCAGCCCGGCGAGGGCGCCCAGCGCGATGGCCACCACCTGCCCCAGGGCACTGCCCGCGAACACCACAAGGGCAAGCGCGGCGAGGGCAATGCCGGCGCGGGCGCGATCCGGCGTCAGGGTGCGCGTCATCCCCCACACCGCCTGCGCCACCACGGCGACGGCCACCAGCTTCAATCCGTGCAGCAGGCCGTCGGTACCGGCGAGGGTTGCGGCGCCCAGGGCGCAGGCCGTGAGCACCATGGCGGAAGGCAGGGTGAAGCCGGCCCAGGCGGCGAGCCCGCCGAGCAGCCCGCCGCCGCGCAGCAGGCCCAGGGCGAAGCCGAGCTGGCTGGAGGCGGGGCCGGGCAGGAACTGGCACAAGGCGACCAGATCGCCATAGGCCGCATCGTCCATCCAGCGTCGGCGCAGCACCAGCTCGTCGCGAAAATAGCCGAGATGTGCCACGGGACCGCCGAAGGAGGTCAGGCCGAGCTTGAGGAAGGCAGCGAACACTTCGCCGGGCGAGCCGGGCGGCGCGCTGGTCCCGTGAGTGCCGGTCTCCTGTCCGCCGGTCTCCTGCGCGCCGGTCTCCTGCGCGCCTGGCGCGGTCTGCTCGGTCATGGCGTGCGGCCCCGTTGGTCGGAGCCTTCGATGTCATCGGCGCCGGCCGGCCGTCAAGGCGGCACAACGCCATCCGCAAAATGAAACCGCCTCCCGTCACGGGAGGCGGCAGGGGACCTTGCGGTCCCGGTCCGGCGAGCCCCCGCCCGCCTCTCCGAGGGAGAGGCGGAACCCGCCGGATGGGTCAGGACAGGCTCACTCCGCCGCCACGGCCGTGGCCGGGACGCCGCTGGTCTCCAGCTCGTCTTCCAGCGAGAAATGCTCGCCGTTGAGGGTGCGGTTGAGCTGGTCCTTGTTCAGTTCGCCTTCCCAGCGGGCGACCACGATGGTGGCCACCGCGTTGCCGATGAAGTTGGTGATGGCCCGGCACTCGGACATGAAGCGGTCGATGCCGAGGATGAGGGCCAGGCCCGCCACCGGCACGCTCGGCACCACGGAGAGGGTCGCGGCCAGGGTGATGAAGCCGGCCCCGGTAATGCCCGCCGCGCCCTTGGACGAGAGCATGGCCACCAGCAGCAGCAGGATCTGCTCCTCGAACGACAGGTGGATGCCGGTGGCCTGGGCGATGAACAGGGCCGCCAGCGTCATGTAGATGTTGGTGCCGTCGAGGTTGAACGAGTAGCCGGTGGGGATCACGAGGCCCACCACCGACTTGGCGCAGCCGGCGCGCTCCATCTTCAGCATCAGGCCCGGCAGGGCGGCTTCCGAGGAGGACGTGCCGAGCACGAGAAGCAGTTCCTCGCGGATATACTTCAGCAGCTTCCACAGGGAGAAGCCGTTGTAGCGTGCCACCAGCCCCAGCACCACGAAGATGAACAGGGCTGCGGTGATGTAGAAGGTGACGATCAGCATGGCGAGGTTCGCCACCGAGCCGATGCCGTATTTGCCGATGGTGAAGGCCATGGCGCCGAAGGCGCCGATGGGGGCCGCCTTCATGAGGATCGCCACCAGGCGGAACATGGCCGCCGAAGCCGAGTTCAGGATTTTCATCACCGGATCGCCGGCATCGCCGACGCCGCCGAGGGCGATGCCGAACAGCACGGCGAAGAACAGCACCTGCAGGATGTCGCCCGAGGCGAGCGCCGAGACGGGCGTCGCCGGAATGATGTTCATCAGGAAGCCGATGATGGTCGAATCATGGGCCTTCGCCGCATAGCCGGCCACCGCCTTGGGGTCGAGGCTCGCGGGGTCGATGTTGAGGCCCGCGCCCGGCTGCACCACGTTCGCCACCACGAGGCCGATGAACAGCGCAAGGGTGGAGAAGGTGAGGAAGTAGATCATCGCCTTGCCGGCCACGCGCCCGACCTTGGCGAGGTCCCGCATGCCGGCGATGCCGGTGACCACGGTGAGGAAGATGACCGGGGCGATTACCATCTTGACGAGCTTGATGAAGGCATCGCCGAGCGGCTTCAGGCTGGCGCCGACATCCGGATAGAAATGGCCGAGCAGAATGCCCGCGATAATGGCGATGATGACCTGAAAATACAGGTGGTGATAAAACTTGCGCGGATGCGCCGGCACCGCCATGGCGGGAATTGCATGGGCCATTGGAGAGTTCCTCCACCGGGGCCGGGGCGCCTCTTGCGACGGGCACTGCGGACGCCGGATGCTTCGTTGACGGGATGGCGCAGGACGCCGGGTACGCCCCATCTTGCGCAAGCTGCATGCCAGTCCCGCGTCAGACGCGTATCTTTGTTAGGCCATTGCGAACTCATATGAATTTTTCAGGGCCGCGGAATTTGCCTCGACTTGGCGTGCGGATGGATGCACTCTCGCCCTCAACGACGTGCGGAAATCCGCACACAATCGAGAGCAGGGATCGGGAGTGGACGCGTCCCTCAGCACAGGTCGGCCGGTGACCCGCCGGCGACCCATCCTCAAGGCGGCAGGGGTGGTGTTGGCGGTCGCCGTCATCATGCTGGGGCTTGACCGGGTGGCCGACTATGCCGCCCGCCGCTGGGCCCTCGCCCAGGTGGAGGCGAGCGCGGCCACCGCCGCCGCCCTGCGCGTGGCGGTGCTGCGCTCCGAGATCGAGAAGCAGCGCTCCCTGCCCTTCGCCCTGGCCCAGGACCCCGACGTGCGCCGGGCTCTGGAAACCGGCAATGCGGCGCGCATCGATGCCCTCAACAGGAGGTTCGAGCAGCTGGCGGCCGGGACCCGCACCGGCGTCATCTATCTCATCGACGCCGACGGCCACACGGTGGTGGCGAGCAACTACCGCACGCCCGAGAGCTTCCTGAACAGCGACTACGGCTTCCGCCCCTATTTCCGCCTCGCCCTCGCCCAGGGCCGGGCCGAGCATTTCGCCTTCGGCACGGTCAGCCACCGTCCGGGCCTCTATCTCGCCCAGCGTGTGGAGGCCGACGGCGTGCCCATCGGCGTGCTGGTGCTGAAGGCCGAGTTCGACGCGCTGGAGGACGAGTGGCGGCGCTTCGCCGAGCCCACCTTCGTCACCGACGCCCGCCACATCGTGCTCATCTCCAGCATGCCCGGCTTCCGCTTCCGCACCACGCGCCCCCTCGACCAGGTGGAGCGCGAGGCCATCCGCGAGAGCCTGCAGTTCGGCGATGCGCCCCTCGACCTCCTCGACCTCGATCCCACCGCCGCCGATCCGGCGGTGAAGCGGCTGCGGCTGCCGGGCCAGGCCAAGCGGGAGGATTTCCTCGAATCCTCCCTCCCCGTGCCCACCACCGACTGGAGCTTGTCCGTGCTCGCGCCCACGGCGGCCACCACCAACCTCGCCGCCACCGCGGCGCGCACCTCCGCCGCCCTTCTCGGGGTGGTGGGCATCGGCTCGGCGGGCCTGTGGCGCACCCGCCGCCGCCGCCGCGCCCGCGCCGAGGCGCAGGAGGCGAAGGCCCGGCGCGAGCTGGAGGCCCGGGTCGCCGACCGCACCGCCGAGCTGAGCGCCGCCAATGCCCAGCTGCGCACCGAGATGGAGGAACGCCGGCGCGCCCGCCTCGCCATCGACGCCCTGCAGGACGAACTGGTGCAGGCGTCCAAGCTCGCCGTGCTCGGCCAGATCGCCGCCGGCGTGGCCCATGAGGTGAACCAGCCGGTGGCGGCCATCCGCACCTTCGCCGAAAATTCCCGCGCCTTCCTGGCCCAGGGCCAGACCGGCCCGGCGGTGGAGAACCTTGCCACCATCGCCATGCTCACCGAGCGCATCGGCGCCATCACCGGCGAACTGCGCGCCTTCGCCCGCAAGTCCGCCGCACGCCTCGAACCGGTGGAGCTGGGCACGGTGGTGGACGGGGCGCTGCTGCTGCTGCGCTACCGGTTGCTGCAGAACGACATCACCCTGAGCCTTGCCCTGGATGTGCCGGAAGCGCAGGTGACGGGCGACCGCGTCCGCCTGGAGCAGGTGTTCGTCAACCTCATCCAGAATGCCGCCGAGGCCCTCGACACGCGCCGCGACGGCGCGATCCGCATCGCCTCCGCCACCGGTGCCGACAAGGTGGTGATCACGGTGGCGGACAACGGCCCCGGCCTGCCGCCGGAGGTGCTGGGCGCGCTGTTCCTGCCGTTCACCACCACCAAGCCGCAGGGGCTGGGGCTGGGGCTCGTCATCTCCAAGGACATCATTTCCGAATCGGGCGGCACGCTGGCCGTGGCCAATGCGGGCGGCGCCGTCTTCACCATCACATTACCGAGGGCTTCCGAGGGAACCTCATGAGCGATGTCGCCTTCATCGATGACGACGACCTGCTGCGCGCCGCCAATGTGCAGGCGCTGATGCTGGCCGGCCTTACCGTCACCGGCTATGCCTCCGCCCTCGCGGCGCTGGAGGAGATCGGTGCCGATTTCCCCGGCGTCGTGGTCAGCGACGTGCGCATGCCGGGCATCGACGGGCTGGAACTGTTCCGGCGCCTCAAGCGGGTCGATCCGGACCTGTCGGTCATCCTCATCACCGGCCACGGCGACATTGCCATGGCGGTGGATGCCATGCGCGAGGGGGCCTACGACTTCCTCGCCAAGCCCTATGCCAACGACCGGCTCCTCACCAGCGTGCGCCACGCCCTCGACCGGCGGCGCCTGGTGCTGGAAAACCGCGAGCTGAAGCGCACGGTGGAAGCGGCCAGCGAGGACATGCCCCTGCTCGGCACCACCCCGGTGATGGCGCGCATGCGCCAGATGCTGCGCCAGATCGCCGACGCCGACGTGGACGTGCTGGTGGAGGGCGAGACCGGCTCCGGCAAGGAGGTGGTGGCCAACGCCCTGCACCGCTGGAGCCGCCGCGCCTCAAACCCGTTCGTGGCGGTCAATTGCGGCGCGCTGCCGGAAACGGTCATCGAGAGCGAATTGTTCGGCTACGAGGCCGGCGCCTTCACCGGCGCGCTGAAGAAGCGGGTGGGGCGCATCGAGCACGCCAATGGCGGCACCCTCTTTCTCGACGAGATCGAGGCCATGTCGCCGGCCCTGCAGGTGAAGCTGCTGCGGGTGCTGGAGGCGCGCGAGATCGCGCCGCTGGGCACCAACGAGACGCGGCGCGTGGACATCCGCGTGGTGGCCGCCTCCAAGGTGGACCTGCCGGCGCTGGTCCGGCAGGGCGCCTTCCGCGAAGACCTCTATTATCGCCTGCACGTGGCCGGCGTGCGCATTCCCTCACTCCGCGAGCGACGGGCGGACGTGCCGCTGCTGTTCGGCCATTTCCTCGCCCGCGCGGCGGAGCGCTTCAAACGGCCGCCGCCGGAATTGGATGCCCTGGTGCGCAAGCATCTCGCCACGCACGAATGGCCGGGCAATGTGCGCGAGCTGGTGCATTATGCCGAGCGCGTCGCCCTGGGGCTGGTGGACGACCTCGGGGACGAGCTGGATGCGCCGACCGAACCGGCGGACGGGACCCTGCCGGAGCGTGTGGACCGCTTCGAGGCGGGCGAGATCCGCGCCGCGCTGGAAGCGAGCCAGGGCGACATCCAGGCCACGGTGGCGGCCCTCGGCATTCCGCGCAAGACCCTCTACGACAAGCTGCGTCGCCACGGCATCGACCAGTCCGCCTATCGCCCCACCCGCCAGACCGCGCGGTGAGGGCGCCCGGCACAATCAGCCCCCTCTCCCGCGTGCGGGGGAGGGTTGGGGAGGGGGCAGGCCCGCGCCAAAGGGCATCGGCGGTGCCAACGGAAACACCGTTGCCCCCACCCTGCCCTCCCCCGCCCGAACTCGGCTGTTGC
>NZ_JBAFVS010000052.1:0-7004 GCF_043194565.1 Xanthobacter autotrophicus ATCC 700552
GCATAGCTCAGCCGCTGCACCTTCTCCGCAGCTCGGGTGCTCGTCTCCGGCGCGTCGGCCGGCGCGTCGTCGACGTATGTCGTGCCGTCGCGCCACATCGCGTGCATGATGACCGCGAGCTTGCGGGCGACTGCCACGCGCGCCTTCGCATGGCACTTGGTCTTCGCCAGCTTCAGCCCCATCTCTTCACGAGGTCGGCGCCCTTGAAGCGGGTCAGCATCGCCGACGCAGCCTCGTAGAGCGTGCGCCGGACGTCAGGATCGCCCACCTTGCTGATGCGCCCCTTGACGTCAATCGATGTGCCGGACTGCCACCGCTTCGACGACAGCCCGAAGTAGGCGGCCACATCGCGCGAGCGGCGGAAGCGCGTCGGATCCTCGATCGCGCTGCTGAAGCTGAGCGCGGGGATCGGGACGACGCCGGGGACCGCCATGAACCGCGATAGAGCTCGTCGCGCAGCGATGCGCGATCCCGAGCGCGTCGGCGGCGTCGGTCTTGTTGCGCGGGGCGTTCATCGACGCGCGCAACAAGACGAGTCTCGAGGCAGACTACCGGTAGACCGATCGCGGCGAGCTCAGGATGCAGCCAGCGTGACAGCGCTCCTGCTTCATAGCCGACCCGTTTCAGGGGAGTGTCAGCCCGTCACAGGATATCGACTACGCTCCCCTTCCCGTCGATCGTCCTGACGCGACAACTGGGATTTGCTCAGGCGGTAGCCATCTGGCGTTCATGATGTTCGGAGAGAGGTTTGGGACGACCATCCGCCGTCCAATTCCCAGAATTGTCTTGATATTGAATCTGAGCCTGATCCAAAGTGTTCCTGTGGCCTCCGATGAGTTTCCGTGACGGCCCCATGCTACCATAGATTCAGATCTCGTCTCATTTTCAGATATGAGTTACACCATTCTTTTTTGCCAGTGCTGTTTATGTTTGCTTGAATGCGACCTCCTGCTTCAAATAAAAGAAGTCCATCAGCTTGATTATGATAGGTGTCAAATCCAGTTCTAAAGCTGTCGACATAATTTTTTGCTCTCATTGATTCCCCTTTTATACCACAAGTAATTTCAGCTATGGATCCAACCGCCAGGAAAAAGGCGAGTTTTTCTCGCAACGAGGCCTCCTGAGATAATGCGTTTCCGCCGGATGTTGACACAATAAACAAGAAAAGCATGCATGTCACAACCCTATAGATTTTTGGTTTAAATGTTTTGTTTATAATTTTCATTTTCATCCCTCATCATCGCATAAGCTTTTTAGAATTATTAATTTGTATTAATTATGTTTTCGTTTCGCGTGGTTCGTTACCATATTTGGATGTATTGGCTCATGTTATTTTGACAAAACTGACATCAACGTTGGCCGAATATTGAAATGTATTTCCGGATTTCTCCTTATAAAGCGTCGCCACCGACTTGGCATCCGCCAAGTTCGCCCCACCCGGAAGAGCGGACTGATCAACTCCATAGTGCTCAAACCAAGGCAGGCCGGCTCGTGCATAGTCATCCGCCGTGGGCGGTTGGTTGGGTGCATCCTCTCCGGTCACAGACTTCCAATCCTTGGCGTTGAGAAGGCTCACGAACACCCGCTCCGATGCCTCCATATCCCAGTCTTCGAGCGCGAAGCGATCGGGATAGATCTCTTGCTTCATACGGCCACCTGCGGCGAGGCCCATTTCCGGTTCGGGGACGGAGCAGGCAACAGCCGGTGCCCTAGAGTCAGTCATGATGCGGCTGGTTCGCTTGTGTTCGCGACGTACTTTCTGCCAAACATGCGCCTTGAGGGGCGTCACCTCAATCTGTAACCCACCCCATTCTTCCTTACCTGTCAGTTGCCCCTCAACTGAATACCCCTCGCCGAGCGGCATAGCGACAAATTGCCGGATGACACCGGCCTCGACCGCAAAACCGTCGAGCCACGGCTGGGCAGGAGCAACCACATAGTCCTGAGGCTCCCGGTGGAGCCCGGCCCGCCAAGCTTCGCCCGTCACTGCGTTGATTTTGCCGGCAGCGACTTTGATAGCCACCGGAAAATCGAGGCCCCAGTCCGGACCGAGGCTGAGAAAACGCAACCACATAGCCTCTGCCTGCCACATAGGAAGGACGACGCCACCACGCAGAACCGCCGCAGCAGAACGCTTCCCCGCATAGTCCTCGGCATGCCGCAGCGGAAAATCGCCAAACCCGGGCGGCAAGGGGTACGTTGTTTCAGTATCGGGAATGCGTAGTGTTCGCTGGAAGCTGATAAAGAAGTTGGTCTTTTCCTCGATCCGGGGGAAACGGAATACGAGAGTGTCATCTTCAAGGGTCGGCATCGAGACGGCCTCCTTAAACCAATTAAGAAGATGGCTGATGTGGATGAGTTAGATCTTTGATAGCAAATGTCAAAAACTTACATCCTACTCGTTAGACAACACCTCAACTAATTCATTGACTAATAACAAGTCGTTTGAGTGCCTTGGGTGGTGCAGGTGCGATGATAGCCGTTCGGGCCAGTGATGAAAGTCTGATTGCCGTAGGTGGTGCCTACGGTACCATTTGACCCATAAGTTTGATTGCCATAGGTGTTGTAGGTGGTCGGAGGAGTCGGGACCGAGGCCTGTCCACCATAGAGACCACGATTTCCGCAGGAACTCTGCCCGTATAAACCTTGATAGCACTGAGCATTAGCTGAAACATTCATCCCTATAAGGGCCGCAAAACCAATCAAAAACCTATTCATTTGTATATCTCCTTCCGATTTTCAGCTAACATACTATGTGATTCGCTTACCTACCACTCACCATCGCGCACATCCCGCACGATGCGCAGGATGGCATTGTCGGGCATGGTCTTGGCTGCCCGGATCAGCTCCGCGAAAAGCAGCGGCCGGGCGAGAATCGCCGAGCGCAGGTCGGCGGAAATTTTGCCTGCGAGCGCTAGCAGCACATCGCGGTTCTCGCCGAGTTCATCGGCAAGACGGACGAGCGTTTCCTCCCCCGGCGGCGCTACTTCGCCTCGCTCGATGCGCGACAGATAGGCGGGGGTCACCCCGCAGCGCATTGCCACCTGCCGCAACGAAAAGCTGGAGTCCGCTTTCGCACGCTTCTCTCGCAAGCGACGAACGTGATCGCCGAAGGACTCAGCTCTCTCCTTGTCGGCCTTTTGCATGTTGCCTATATATACAACGTCAGGTATGAATGCAAGGCCCCGCAGGGATTGCACGCTGAGATTGGTTCACGGCCTCTGACGGCCATAATGCCTAGCGTTTTGCTGAATTGGAGAAAAGTATGCGCCTTATCCCGGTCGGCATCATTGCGTCGTGTATCGCCCTAACTGTGGGAGGATGCGCCCAAATGCAGGAACATCGAGAGCAGCTTGCGGCGGCTGAGCAGACGGAAGATGATGCGCTGTGTCGCTCCTATGGCGTAGCGCCGGGTAGCGACGGCTACGTACAATGCCGGATTAATGCAACAAACCAGCGAGCGCAGGCGCGCGCAGCAGGGCTAGCAGCTTATATGAACCGAAGCCAGACTCAAACCCGCAATGTAAACGTTTGCTTGCCGCCGCGTCCAGGGCAAGTGGACACCTGTTCCTATCGTTACTGAAGCATTTGCCTGGGACGTGCTTTGAATAAGGCCGCATTCGGCGATTTGATTCTTCTCGAGAGAGATCATCTGTACATAGGGGCCGCGTTCACATACAGGATCATCGCTGCCGCCGCTGCATGTTGCAGCACTGCCCCACTTCGGGTTTTGTTGGCCGTTATGGAGAGCAATCGGATGGCGAACGGTCCGGACAGGGATTGGCTCACAGGATATATCATTGACGCGGTAGGAGCTAATTTGTGCACCAAACCGGTCTGCACGACATGCGGAGCTTTGGCATTTCGGCGCGGCTTGCGACAGCGTTGGCCGCATAAGAGTTGGTCAAAGGACACCCCATTGTCGGCCGACGACTTGATATCTCTTACGCGGGAGCTTGCCGGCCTGAGAGATGAGGTTCTGCGTGGCTGGAAACATGAAGAGGCCGTCCGGCTGATACTTTACGATATTTGGTGTGCCAACCAGAGCAGCGCCGCAACGTGCGACTTGACAAAAATCCTCGACGATTCTTGGGCGGGCTCAATTTTGATGAAGATGCAGGAACACCATCATCGAAGGGAAGGAGCCCTTCATCAACACGAGGAGCGCAATGATCCTGAGAAAGTAAAGCTATACCGCGAAGAAAAGAGGCGGAATCGACAGACCAAGCACGCGGAGCGGTTGCAGGCGAAGAAGAAGCGAGATGACGCTTGGCGATTGCGTCAACTTCCTGACGAAGGAGAAAAATGATAACAAGCCACGTATCCATAACCCCGATAATGGGCTATTTCGCAAAAACAATCACATAGGCGTTCTCAGTTTCATCCTGATCGGCGCGCCACTCTTTTTAATGCCTTAGCCCCGCTCGCTGCGGGGCTTTTGCGTTTTTGGGAAGAATTTGGGGAGTATGCGTCGGCGGACGCGGGCGGATTTTGGCGGGATTTGGCGGGTCGGTTGGGGGCGGGGCGAACGTCACGCTCCCTGGGCCACTCAGCGGGAGCGCCCCCTCTCCGCGACTTTATGGATCCGCGTACAACTGAGCCGAAAGTAGGCCTGTTTCGCCATCCCATTAGAGCGTTTTCGAGCGAAGTGGATACCGGTTCGCGTAAAGAAAACGCGTAAACTCAATAACCTAGAGCATTTCCCCGATTCAGTGAAACGGGGAAATGCTCTAGCAAGCAGGAAGACTGCGCGCTGCCTGATGCCTTCCTTGTGGCCCAGGTTGCCCCTCAGCTGCCGTCTGGAATGTCAGGTTTCGGGCATTCGGACAACTGCGGGTTGAACTCGCGAGATCGCGTGCTCGACCATTCGCAAGGTGGCCTCCCATAACCGCTATCAGGCTCGGATCGGCGACGGGTCGGTATGGGTTCTTCCCGGCTACATCTCGGGGGCCGACGAAGCCTCCAAGGGCGCCGATGAGTCATTCCTGAGATAAGCCTTACCTCAGAACTTCCAGGCAAATTCTGCCGAGAACGCATTCTGTGAGGCGCCGGAGGCGATCTGCCCGTTATATTTGACCGAGAGGGTGGCAAGCTCCGAGGCGGCATAGCCGAGCCCCGCGCCCACCAGCACGGCATCCTGCGCGATGGGGGCGCCCGCCACCTGGAAGGGCGTCGTCCCGCCGGCAAAGAGCATGCTCGCATAAGGCGTCGTGTCGCCGAAGGCGTGCTGCCAGGCGAGGCTCACGCTCGGGGTCAAAGGCCGCCCCAACACACCAATGGAAGTGGCGAGCCGCACGCCCAGCGTCGAATAGGTCGTCTCGAACGATGCTATATTGACGCCGAGCCCCGCCGCCCCGCCGGTCTCGGTGAGGGAGGCCCCATCGAGGTTCAGATAGGCCAGCCCCGCGAACGGCTCCACGTCGACGGTGCCGAAGGTGAGGCCATAGGCCAATTCGCCGAAGGCCTGGAAGGAGCCGGCGCCATAGCCGCCGGAGAGCGCCTCATAGAAGCCGGGGAAGGCGACGGTGCGGTCCAAGGAGACATCGTGCCAGCCATAGGCCAAGGCCCCGCGCGCGGCGAGGCGGCCGAACTGGGCCGCGCCGTAAAGGCCCATGTCGTACGTGTCGATGGAGCCGGAGGAGGCCCGGTCCGCCACATCGAAACTGGACCGGCCATAGCCGCCGAAGAGGCCGGCGCGTGTGGTCTCGCTCACCGCCGCGTCGGCGCCGATGAGGAAGCCGCCAATGGTGTTGGAGACCGAGGCCGCATTGGTGTTGCCGTTGGTTTCGCCCCAGCCGCCATAGCCCAGCGCCCACAAGGTGGGGGTGAGGCCCGCCCCGAGAAGGGCAGTGGCCGGCGCCTTCACCGGCATGGCGTAGCCGAGCGGCGCTGAGCCTTCCGGCGTGAGCGCCTGCATGAGGCGTGCGCCCACCGCATCGCGGACATAGCTCGATTGCTGCACGATCACCGTGCTGGCCGAGGCATAGGCCTCGCCCGAGAGCGCGGCGAACGCGGCCCCCGGCGTTGTGCCCTTGGGCAGAGCGAGAATGGCGTCATAGATGGGATTGCCGTCGCCGAGGGTCTGGGCGGCGTTGGCGGCACCGGCCTCGTTCGGCGTGCGGGCGAAGGTTGAGAACGCGATGTCGTTATAGATCAGCCCCAGATACACATTGTGGGTGTCGTAGGAGAGGCCCGGATCGAGGAAGATGTAAGTGCTGGTGGGCAAGTCGCCGGTGAGCGAACCGAACGTGCCGGTGACCGTGCCGGAGGTGGTGATGATGGCGTAGGCCGTTCCCGGCAGGAACACCGCCGCGCCGGCATTCACAACGACCGATGCGCCGGAAGACAGGGCGACGGCACCCGTGGCATCGATGAGGTCGTGGGCGCCGCCGGCGGTCACGTCCACCTGGTAGACCGAGCCGGAATTGAAGGCGACGTCGCCTTTCACGGTGAGGGTGCCCGGCGAATTGCCCGGCGCCGCAACGCCCCCTGAATTAACCACGAGCCCACCGATTGTGCCCTGGCCGGCCAGAACGCCGCCGGTCTGCACGGTGAAGACGGAGGCGTCGAGGGCCGCATTGGCGAGGGTGACAGTGCCCTCTTCAACGAACGTGCCGCCGCTGAAGGTGCCGGACGATCCGAGCTGCACCGTGCCGCCGCCGCGGAAGGTCATCGTGCCCGAGCCGGAAAGGCCGCCGCTGAAGCCATAGGCATCGGAGCGATCGAAGACCAAGGCGGCATTGTTCAGCACGTCGCCGGCGAGGGAGCCCGCAGTGCCGCCATCGCCGATCTGCAGCGTGCCGGCGGAAATGGTCGTCCCGCCCCCATAGGTGTTGGCGCCGGTGAGGATGAGGGTGGAAGCCCCCTCCTTGGTCAGGGCGCCATCGCCGGAGAGGACGCCGGCGAATGTGGCATCGGCGCCCTGGTTGACGGTGAGCGCCTTCGTGCCGAGCGCGATCGCCCCGTCGGCGCTGCCGGAGAGGGTCTTGATGCTGGTGCCGGCG
>NZ_JBAFVS010000053.1:2500-5854 GCF_043194565.1 Xanthobacter autotrophicus ATCC 700552
GGTCGTGGGGGAGAGGCGCAAGCCTTTTCCGATGCGATCGTCGGGTGCTGACCGCACCTTCGTCGAGACAATGCGAAGCTGGTCTTTTCAAATATGACCGTCGATCCATTTGGCCTGGTGGCGCAAGCGGCCTGGGCAAATTCCCGCAAGGGTGACCTCTGCCGAGGGGTGGGCATCGACGATGAGAACGATCAAGTGTCTTAAGGGCATTCGGTGGATGCCTTGGCGCTAAGAGGCGACGAAGGACGTGATACGCTGCGATAAGCTTCGGGGAGCTGCGAATGAGCTTTGATCCGGAGATTTCCGAATGGGGAAACCCACCTTCGAAGACTGGAACTCCGAGGTTTCGACCTCGGAAGAGCTTAGGCTCAACGAGGTTTAGGCTTCGGATTTCCAGTTTTCACATGAAGGTATTTAACCCTGAATACATAGGGGTTAAAAGCTAACCCGGGGAACTGAAACATCTAAGTACCCGGAGGAAAGGACATCAACAGAGACTCCGCTAGTAGTGGCGAGCGAACGCGGACTAGGCCAGTGGCGAATGCAAGACAAGTGGAACCGGTCAGGAAAGCCGGGCCTCAGAGGGTGATAGCCCCGTACACGTAATGCGAACATTCGTCCTCGAGTAAGGCGGGACACGTGAAATCCTGTCTGAACATGGGGGGACCACCCTCCAAGCCTAAGTACTCCTTAGCGACCGATAGCGAACCAGTACCGTGAGGGAAAGGTGAAAAGCACCCCGACGAGGGGAGTGAAACAGTTCCTGAAACCGGATGCCTACAAACAGTGGGAGCTCAAGGTTCGTCCTGAGTGACCGCGTACCTTTTGTATAATGGGTCAGCGACTTAGTCTGGCGAGCAAGCTTAAGCCGATAGGCGTAGGCGCAGCGAAAGCGAGTCTGAACAGGGCGTTCAGTTCGTCGGATTAGACCCGAAGCCGGGTGATCTAGCCATGAGCAGGTTGAAGGTGGGGTAACACCCACTGGAGGACCGAACCGGTGCCTGTTGAAAAAGTCTCGGATGACTTGTGGCTAGGGGTGAAAGGCCAACCAAACCCGGAAATAGCTGGTTCTCCGCGAAAGCTATTTAGGTAGCGCCTCGTGCGAATACTCCTGGGGGTAGAGCACTGGAAGGGCTAGGGGGTCCCACAGACCTACCAAACCTTACCAAACTCCGAATACCAGGAAGTACTACACGGGAGACACACGGCGGGTGCTAACGTCCGTCGTGGAGAGGGAAACAACCCTGACTAACAGCTAAGGCCCCCAAGTCGTGGCTAAGTGTGAAAGGATGTGAGAGTCCGAAAACAACCAGGAGGTTGGCTTAGAAGCAGCCATCCTTTAAAGAAAGCGTAACAGCTCACTGGTCTAGGATTCTTGCGCCGAAAATGTATCGGGGCTCAAGCCACGCGCCGAAGCTTTAGGTTTGCCTTCGGGCAAGCGGTAGCGGAGCGTTCCGTAAGCCTGCGAAGGGACAGTCGTGAGACATCCTGGAGGTATCGGAAGTGCGAATGCTGACATGAGTAACGACAAACAGTGTGAAAGACACTGTCGCCGAAAGTCCAAGGGTTCCTGCGTAAAGCTAATCTGCGCAGGGTTAGCCGGCCCCTAAGGCGAGGCCGAAAGGCGTAGTCGATGGGAACCACGTGAATATTCGTGGGCCAGTGGGTGTGTGACGTATCCGGCAGATGGTTCGAGATTATTGGATTTCTCGGGCAATTCATGGGTACCAGGAAATAGCCCCCACATAGACCGTACCCGAAACCGACACAGGTGGACTGGTAGAGTATACCAAGGCGCTTGAGAGAACTATGCTGAAGGAACTCGGCAATTTACCTCCGTAACTTCGGGATAAGGAGGCCTCGGGCTTGGGCAACCAGGTTCGAGGGGCACAGACCAGGGGGTGGCGACTGTTTAGCAAAAACACAGGGCTCTGCGAAATCGCAAGATGACGTATAGGGTCTGACGCCTGCCCGGTGCCGGAAGGTTAAGAGGAGAGGTGCAAGCTTTGAATCGAAGCCCCGGTAAACGGCGGCCGTAACTATAACGGTCCTAAGGTAGCGAAATTCCTTGTCGGGTAAGTTCCGACCTGCACGAATGGCGTAACGACTTCCCCGCTGTCTCCAGCATAGACTCAGTGAAATTGAATTCCCCGTGAAGATGCGGGGTTCCTGCGGTCAGACGGAAAGACCCCGTGCACCTTTACTGTAGCTTTGCACTGGCATTCGTGTTTGCATGTGTAGGATAGGTGGTAGACGTTGAACCGAGGGCGCCAGCTCTCGTGGAGTCACCCTTGAAATACCACCCTTGGAAATATGAATGTCTAACCGCGGCCCGTCATCCGGGTCCGGGACAGTGCATGGTGGGCAGTTTGACTGGGGCGGTCGCCTCCCAAAGAGTAACGGAGGCGCGCGATGGTGGGCTCAGAGCGGTCGGAAATCGCTCGTTGAGTGCAATGGCATAAGCCTGCCTGACTGCGAGACTGACAAGTCGAGCAGAGACGAAAGTCGGCCATAGTGATCCGGTGGTCCCTCGTGGACGGGCCATCGCTCAACGGATAAAAGGTACGCCGGGGATAACAGGCTGATGATTCCCAAGAGTCCATATCGACGGAATCGTTTGGCACCTCGATGTCGGCTCATCACATCCTGGGGCTGGAGCAGGTCCCAAGGGTTCGGCTGTTCGCCGATTAAAGTGGTACGTGAGCTGGGTTCAGAACGTCGTGAGACAGTTCGGTCCCTATCTGCCGTGGGTGTAGGATTATTGAGAGGATTTGTCCCTAGTACGAGAGGACCGGGATGAACGTACCTCTGGTGGAGCTGTTGTGGCGCCAGCCGCAGTGCAGCGTAGCTATGTACGGTCGGGATAACCGCTGAAAGCATCTAAGCGGGAAACCCACCTCAAAACGAGTAATCCCTTGAGAGCCGTGGAAGACCACCACGTTGATAGGCCGGGTGTGTAAGCGTGGCGACACGTTCAGCTTACCGGTACTAATAGCTCGATTGGCTTGATCGTTCTCATCCTCAATGTTCACCACTGAACAGAGACGACAGTCATCTTTGATTAAAACCAGCTTCGTTTGCCCGATATGTGCTTTGCCGGCCTGGTGGCTATGGCGAGGAGCCTGAACCCGATCCCATCCCGAACTCGGCCGTTAAACTCCTCAGCGCCAATGGTACTTCGTCTCAAGACGCGGGAGAGTAGGTCGCTGCCAGGCCTGCAAAGCACATATCGCGCAATGCCCATATCCACACTCCCCAAAAACCCCCGGCGCTCCCAAGCGACGGGGGTTTTTGCTGTCTCCGGAATGCCCCTACCCAAGGCACCCCGATAGACAATCCGGCAAGATGAGCCAG
>NZ_JBAFVS010000054.1:0-4541 GCF_043194565.1 Xanthobacter autotrophicus ATCC 700552
AAAACCGTTACAACCTCGGCTGTCGCAACGATACAATCAAGCTGTCGGCCGCCAATCTGCACGTTGGCGAAGATGACGTAGGGGGCGTGAGCACGATCAAGTTGGTTGACAATGCTTGCAAGAACGGCGCGCTCGGATGCGAGCTCGATCGCCGCACCCATGTAAATCGCGCCCAATCCGCCCGACATGCTCACTGATGTGGAATCCATGTTCGCATCCTAGCAGGGTGCGAACATGAGGTGAACATCACTGTGCCTCCGCGGGTTGGCCAAAGCCAAACGCTGCTCTTGTGCTCGCCGGATCGCGAGCCAAGCTGCAAGTGCGTCCTTGGTCGGGCCGGTGATCTCAGCATGGCGTCCTCCTTCCGAGGAGCAGCCCCACTATAAACTAACGCCACAATCAGGAATCGGGAACAGATTGAGCCCCCAGCGCCAGGAACGGACTCTGGCGCTAGTCCAGAAAAGAGACCTTCCGACGGGGCTTGGGCAGCTTGTGGCGATAATCATACCCGTGGAAATGGACGTCAGGGATATAGTTCGCTGGGACGGCTAGGCAGGCGCTGCCGAAGGAGGAGATATCACCTGGAAGGGGCGGGGCGGTGAAACGTTTGTCGTGATAGCCCACCCCGGCAGCGCATCGAGGTATTTGAGTTCATCGCGGATCACAGCATCTAGGGCTTCAGGAAGCAAATGTTTGAGAAGACGCCACTCCACCGATGATTCCTCGTCCACCAGCTGCTCGGCGCTGTGGCGGCGCAGATGGTCACCAACCGTGGTGCCAAGCAGGTCCACCATCGACGTGTTAGCAATGAGCCGGGTCAGCAGATTGGTGTAGGGCGCGAGGGTTCCAGTGTGCAGATAGGTATTGAGCATTGCGCGGATATTCGGGTGATCGCTCGCATAGTTTCGCTCCTTGCCGTTGGCTGTCGCAACGATCGAGAAGGCGGCAGCGACGAGCAGGCCCTGTTGGCGATCGAGGTTGCACAATGGCGCAAAGTGGTCCCAATCGGCCAACGCCTCGAACCAAGGGCGACGCCGACGTTCGATTTCTGCCAGAAGCGGCGTGACGATCCTATCTTCGTGAAAGGGAAGCTTCGACCTTGGAATTGTCAGTTCATCGAAGCGGACAAGCTTGGGCGCATCGAAGCCCTCTGCATTTTGCAGATAACAGGTCAGCATGAGCGTCTTTTGCTCCTTCGACGCCGCAATCGCTGCGGGGTCGAAGACAAAAGCGTTGCCGCGATGCCTGCGGATCACGTCCAGAAAGCTTTGCTGGACTACGGCAGAAATGTCGATCCCAAACAGTATCCAGAGCAGCGGAATCCCCTCGTACTCATAGTGCTTGCAGCGCGCCGAAATCTCCGTCTGGAAAGTCCCCGATAATTGAAATTCGATTGCGAAAGCGCCGCAGCCCTTCCATTCGACATAGATATCTGGGTAGCGGCCGTGCTTGTTCTCGGTCGGCGGCAGATATTTAGCGATTGTGTGCCTGATATGGCGCTCGTCAAGCTCTACAACCTCTGCAATTTGCTCGCACATCAGCCGGTGAAAGTTCGATTCCTGGCGGCCTTGATACTGCGCGGCCCGCACTTCATCAGGCGCAGCGCGGCGCCCATGATGCCAGCGACAGTCAGGATCCCCTCCACTGTAGTGGGCGAACAACGGACGGCTCATTTTGCGCAAGCGTGCAGTTTTGATGTACACTTCGCTGTCGCAGGCCATACAACGGGCAACGAGCCCGTCTTTGCCCTGACGTCGGTCCGTGATGCGGTCGCGCAATAGACCCCATCTGTTTTCCGGCATTGCGAGTAGATCTCGGGCCATGACCGGTCCGATACCATTAATCAAGGCGGCTTCGATGATCCGCTGGGGCTGTCGCACCATTTTTGATCGCCTTATGAGAGCCTTACGCTAAGCCAGACTATAGGCTGCGCCGGAAACGGACATACAATGTCTGCCGAGAGGCGGACGCAGGTGCCCTAAGCGCAGAGCTTCACAAGCCCCGCGTGATGCTTCGGGGCCAAGGTTGCGATCATCTCTAAGAGATAGGCAGTGTTCTTTTGTGTCTCGGCTACCAGTGCCGGATCAAACCCTTTGCCGGTCATATGTGAGAGATCATTGGCGAACTTGAAAATGGCGGCCTTCTTGAGAGGATCGAAATCGATCGCATCCAGTTTTTCGTAAAGCTTAGCGGAGGACGGCTCGTAGTATTCCAGAAATGTCTCCAACACTTTTCGGGCGACGTTGGGGATGTGGTAGGCGCTTTCGATCGTGCCGTCCGATTTGTACGTATAGAGCTTTTTGAAGAGGTATTGGTATTCGGACGCGTGCTCCTGAAGCAACTGATCGAGCTTGCATAGCCGGGCGTTGCGCCCGTTCTCGTCTTCGGCGCACACAATCATAAAGTACGCCTTCAACCCGGCTTTTTTGGGGATGCCGTGAAACCAGTTCAGCACCAGCTTCAGGAAGTCGAAGTTGTGCGTGAGGATGATGACCTGTTTGGCGTCCTTGACGGCATTCTTTAGGTAGGAAAACGCCTGGTAGATCGCCGAGGAATCGAGGCTTGAGATAGGGTCGTCGATCACGACCACGCCTTCGGCGATATCGAAGGCCTGATCACCGAGTTGAACAAGGAAGTAGATAAAAGCGATGGCGGTCTTCTCGCCCTCGCTTAGGCGCTTGGCGGCCTTGCCCCTGCGGTGAACCAAGTAGCCTTCGTCCGCTGATGCAAAGCTGAGCTCTGCACGCCCTAGGAAGTTTTTCAGTCGCCTGGTGAGGTCTTCGCCAGCCGTATGGGCATTTGCGACCTTGGCACGCTTCTCAGCGATCGACTTTTTGAGCGCTTCAATAGTGCGCGTCGAATACGGCTCTGACGCGCCAGCTTTGAGATCCTCAATGAGCCTCCTGGCCTTGGTGATCTCGTCGTCGAACGCGATGACCTGCGCCGAAATCGATGACAGGTAGCTCGCTTCGATGGCATCGCGCGCCTTCGTCCTCTCGGCGTCAAAGGCAGAGGTTTTCTGATTGTGGCGATCACACAGCGTCTTCGCTCTCGCGACCGCTGCCGACAGGTCTGAGAAATCCGGTGTCAAGCTCGCCGTGTAGGACGTCGTGCGCTGCGTGAGCTTTTGTGCGAGTGCGGCGTCAACCTCATCCACGAATTTCAGCGCACTCGCTTTTGCATTTTCGAGGGCGACCGATGAGACCTCGGCCTCATCCCGCAGCTCGGAATAGAACTGCGCCTTTGCCGGGACGAGCATCTGACGAATGTAGTGCCGCACGACGTCGAGATGCTTCTGCTCCGCCTCGATATCGAATTTCAGGTTCTGATCCTCGTCACTGAAATGGCCTGCCAACTGCATCATGCGCACAGCCGGCAATTGCTGGTCACAAAACTCACAGCGTTCCGACTTGTGATTGCGATGGATAGCGACGCCGCGCTCGACCCAGTCGTTGAGGTCGCCGTTCTCTTCGAGGCGAGCAATCACCGCCGACTGGGCGGTACGCGCAGTGAGAAGGTTCACGTCGGCGACAATAATGCTGAGAACCTCCAGAAGATTTGGGCTCGTTCCGTCGCCGCGGTGCACAACGGGGAGAGCCACGCGCTCCACGGCCTCAAGCTGCTCCTGATGCACGGTCGCGCGATGGACCGCGAGTTCGGCGTCGGACAGTTCGTTGAAGCCCGTCAGCTTGAGATATACCGCTTCGGCGTCGGGCTTGCGATAGCTCCGCAGAGTCGCGCCGCTGGTCGCTTCTCCGATCGTCTTTGCAATGGCCGAAAACAGCTTTCCTCGGTTGCTCTCCAGTTTTGCGATGGCGTTTGTCGCAGCCTCGATCCCGTTGAGGCGTTCGGTATAGGCGGCCTGCTCGTCAGAGACTTCCTGCGCGAGGGCCTTATTAGCTTCCCCAACGATCAGAATGTGCGGGATATGCCCCTCACACTGACCAACATTTGCCTCGACATAGTCGGAGTTGAAGACACGGATGCTCCTTGGATATTTTTGTCCGTGCGTCAGAACGCCCGACTGCGTCGTAACGGAGTATTTGAGATCAGCGTATTCAGGATGATTACCGGCCGGAAGAGTCGCGAGCAGCCGCGACAGAGTTGTTTTGCCCGAGCCGTTGTCGCCGTAGATCACGTTGAAGCGCTGAAACTCCGGCAGGTCGTTTGCTGCTGTGTATTTGGAGAATACCCCTAAGTTTTCAATTTTCTTGAGCGATGTCAGCATGGATGATCTCGCTGGGGGTCATGGCATCAAGCTTGACGATAAACCTAAGCGTGCAGGATTGACAATCCCACTCTGAAAGGTGGCGGCAGCCTTTACGTAACAGTGCCTGTGACGCTATTGGGATAGAAGAGGCGCGAAAAGGTTCTGGATTGCGGCGTCGTCGAAGGTTTCGTTCTCGCGCTTGCTGCGACCGATTTCGGGGTCGTCAGCAGTTGTGGTTTCTTCCTCTATGGCCTTGATCCGCTCTTTCACGATCTTTTCTGCCCGTTCGATGATGGGTCTCGGGACCTTTGCTCGGGCTCCGAGAACGCTC
>NZ_JBAFVS010000055.1:0-4051 GCF_043194565.1 Xanthobacter autotrophicus ATCC 700552
TAAAAGGCTTCGAGGGAATAGCCTTCTTCGCCTCCAGCCCGGCCCCGCCGACCACCAAGATCCTAGGGTTGAACAGCCCTGCCCATGCTGCCCATCAACGACAAACCAAGCCTGTGGCAAAGACATGGGCCGAAGAAGCCTGCACGTCACTCTTGATTACGGTCATAAGAGTGGAGTGGGAGCTAAAGAGCGGAAGTCTTGTAGCGCCCTTTGGAATGGAGGGGTCGAGAATGAGTTGCCACAGCTTGGTATATTTGAAATCAACTGCGCGGCTCCCAAAAATAACATCATTTCGTCATTAGATATTTTCGGAACTACAACAAGATAACGACATCGGAGGCGGTGGCTAGGACTGGGATCGTGTCCCCAGGCGTGGTGTAGGTCTTGGCTGAGGTGGTCACCGGGGATGTTCCGGTAGGGTCTGGTTGCTTACACCAACGCCAGACCGAAAGACCCACCGATGACCACCGACATGATGAACTTCCGGGATCTTTTGGAACGGATTTGACCCGCTTCGGACGGGGCATTGTCGGGCACTGATCAAGGATCATATGCCGCGCCGATCCACACTCAAGTCGGAGCATGCGACGGGTATTGCTCATCGGATACCGGCTCGAGCCAAGTAATGTGCTTGCCGTCCAGCGCTTCCTGGATCGCCAGATGCCGCATGGCGCTATGGGCGGATGCACCGTGCCAGTGCTTCTCGCCCGGCGCGATCCATATCGTGTCTCCGGGCCGAATTTCCCTCGCGGACTCGCCATCGAGCTGAAACCATCCTTCTCCAGACATCACATATAGGGTCTGGCCAAGTGGATGCGTATGCCAGTTCGTGCGCGCGCCAGGCTGGAACGTGACGATGACGGCCCGCACGCGCGCGGGGTCCGGGGCCTCGATGATGGGGTCCTGGGAAACGCTGCCCGTGAAGTAGTCCGGGTTCCCCGGCCGGTGCGGGCGTTCTCCGCCCTTGAAGAACTGCATGTCCTGTCTTCCTCTCGCGGATGCCGAACGATCGGCCGATCATTCCGGCGGTTTGCGGTCCTGTCCAGATCGCCCGGCGTGGTGCTCGCCCGCCTCACCTGCGCTGGTCGAAACGACGTCCGGCCAGGGTCGAGGCGATGTTCACCTTCTGGATGTCGATGGCACCACCGGCAATCCCCCACCCCCAGGCATCGCGCATCTTCTGCTCGATCGGATACTCGGCGGAATAGCCGTAGCCGCCCATGATCTGGAGCGCCTTGCCGGTAACGCGGCGGGTCATCTCGTTGGCGAAACACTTGGCGATCGAGCTTTCCCCGACCGAAGGCAGGCCGGACTGGGCGTTGACCACCGCGCGGTACAGCAGCAGCCGCGCAGCATCGAGATCCATCTTCATCTCGGCGAGGTGGAGCTGCACCGCCTGAAAATCCACCAGGGGCTTGCCGAACTGGCGGCGCTCCTGCACGTAGCCGAGGACATGGTCGAAGGCCGACTGCGCACAGGCCAGGCTGAGCGTGGTGTTGCCGCAGCGCTCGAGATCGAACGCCTCCATCAGCTGGCGGAATCCTCCGGCGGGCACGATCACGTTGTCGAGCGGCACCTCCACGTCGTCGAAATATATGTCTGCGCTGGAGACGCCGCGGAAGCCGAGCAGAGCCTCGGGCTTGCCGAAGGTCAGCCCGGTGCTGTCCTTCTCCACCAGGACGGCGCCGATCCCCTTGGCGCCCGGCGCGTCGGACATCCGGCAATAGACCACATAGGCGTCTGCATGCCCGGCACCGGAGCACCAGCGCTTCTGGCCGCTGACGACCAGCCGGTCTCCGCGGACCGTGGCGCGCGTGGCGAGGTCGGTCAGCGCCGAACCCGCGTTGGGCTCGGACATGGAGACCGCGACGATCATCTCGCCGGCGCAGACTTTGGGAAGGATGCGCCGGCGCAGCGCCTCGGGCGCGAAATTGGCCACGGCACGCGCCGGCCCAAAGCAGGATTCGAAGATGGGGAAGGCGACCGCGATGGAAACCTTGCCGATCTCTTCAAGGACCAGGACGGCATCGAGATGCGACATGCCGCCTCCACCGTATTCCTCGGGAAGATTTATGCCCAAGAATCCAAGTTCTGCGAAGCGGCGCATGATGTCCCGGTTAGGCGGCTCGCGGGTGATTTCGATCTGGACCGCCACATCACGCAATTCCGCGCCTGCAAATCGCGCAGCCATCCGTTGTAATTCATGTTGTTCGTGGCTGAGCTCGAAATTCATCTAGGCCTCTGTCGGTAAGTCGACCGGATTTCGATTGATTGATAGCCGAAACGCGCTACTCTGAAAATAAAGTACAATTTCATACAATGAAATGAAGGGGGAATGCGATGCAGGTTCGGTCCCGCGGGGCGCTGCAGCAACTCAAGGTGCTGGATCTCAGCCGGATACTGGCCGGCCCCTGGGCCTCGCAGATCCTCGGAGATCTGGGCGCCGAGGTGGTGAAGATCGAGAATCCCGACGGTGGCGACGACACCCGCCACTGGGGCCCGCCCTTCCTCGGTGGGGCCGCGGACGCGTCTTCGGACGCCGCCTATTTCACCGCCTGTAACCGGAACAAGCGGTCCGTGACCATCGACTTCTCGCGGCCCGCGGGTGCCGACATCGTGCGCCGGCTGGCGCGGGACGCCGACATCGTGATCGAGAACTTCAAGCTCGGCGGCCTGAAGAAATACGGGCTGGACTATGAGAGCCTGAAGGCGCTCAATCCAGCCATCATCTACTGCTCCGTCACCGGGTTCGGGCAGGATGGCCCCTACGCCCACCGCCTGGGATACGACTTCCTCGTGCAAGGCATCGGGGGGGCTGATGGGAATCACCGGCCTGCCCGACGGCGTGCCGGGCGGCGGCCCGGTGAAGGTGGGCGTCGCCGTGTCGGATCTGTTCACGGGCATGTATGCGGCGGTCTCCATCCTCGCCGCCGTGGCCCACCGCGGCACGACCGGCGAGGGCCAGTATATCGACTGCTCGCTGCTCGACAGTCAGGTGGCCATGCTGGCCAATCAAAGCGCCAACCTCCTTGTCGGCGGCGTCTCGCCCACGCGGATGGGCAACAGCCATCCCAACGTCACCCCCTATGGCGTCTATGCCACCAGGGACGGGTATCTCATCATCGCCTGCGGCAATGACGGCCAGTTCCAGCGCCTGTGCCAGGTCCTCGGCGCGCAGGACCTGGCTCTCGACCCGCGTTTTCGGACTAATCGCGACCGGATCGCGGCGCGCGAGGAACTCGACCAGCGCCTCTCGGCGAAGTTGGCGCACCGCGGCCGTGACGAGCTGATCCGCGCCATGGAGGCCGCCGAGGTGCCCTGCGGCCCCATCAACGAGCTGTCCGAGGTGTTCGAGGACCCCCCCAGGTGCGGGCGCGCAAGCTCAGCGTGGTGCTCTCGCGCAGCGACGGGGTTGAGATCCCTGTAGTCGCCTTCCCCTCGCGCCTGAGCGCCACCCCGGCCACCTACCGCGCCGCGCCCCCGCGGCTCGGGGAGCACACGCTCGAGGTGCTTTCGCCCTACTGTGACGGGGCGGAGCTGGAGCGGCTTCGCCGCGACGGTATAATATCTTGAAGCGTTTCCGGTCGGTGCGCGCGGTGGGCGCGCCAGGGCGAAAGGCCGGAGGGTTTCGCGATTCGATCCGACGCGAAACCCTCGGGCTGTCCCGCGCGGGGCCGGTTGGCCGCATGAAACGATGGAGAAGCGGGCGCTGCCCGCCACGGCCGACCCTGCCTCAGGTCCGCAGAGCTGCCCTCAGCCGTGGCGGCGCGACCACCGGCGGCGAAGGAGTCGCGGCGCGCACCATGTCGACGCTGCACGCGATCTTCGAGCACGGTGTCCGGCTGGGAAAGATCGAGAGCAACCCGGCGCGGGGCGTGCGTCGCCTCGCCAGCACGCCGCGCGACCGTCGTCTCAGCCGCGCCGAGATCGAGAAACTCGGCACGGCGATGCGGACCGCGGAGCAGGACGGAGAGCACCCGACCGGCCTCGCGGCGATCCGCTTCTTCCTGATGACGGGCTTGCGCCGCATGGAGGGGCTCGCCCTGGAGCG
>NZ_JBAFVS010000056.1:0-3271 GCF_043194565.1 Xanthobacter autotrophicus ATCC 700552
CAGCTTGTCGTCGGGCTTGAACTTGCCCGGCTTGCTGTCGAACGGGATCGTCTTGGCGAGGATCTTTTCTTTCAGCGCCAGATCGGCGTCGAGATAGATCTGGGTGGTCTCGATGGACTCGTGCCCCAGCCACAGCGCAATGACGGTCTGCTCCACCCCGGCGTGGAGAAGGTCCATCGCCGTCGTATGCCGCAGACAGTGGAAGGTGACGTGCTTCTGCTTGAGCGAAGGGCAGACATTGCCAGCGGCTGCGACGTGCTTTTTCAGGAGGCCGGTCACGGCGTCCGGGCTGAGCCGGCCGCCGCGCGCGCTCGGGAAGATCATCTCGCCCTGGCCGGGGGCCAGTTCATCGAACCAGGCTTTGAGGACATCGGCGACCGGCTTGCACAGCGGGACGACGCGCTGCTTGCGGCCTTTGCCGAGGATTTCGACGTGAGCGCCAGCGCCGAACGCCACGTCCTGACGTCGCAGGCCCGTCGCTTCCGACAGGCGCAGGCCCGTTTGCAGGGTCGTCAGCAGCAGCGCATGGTCCCGGCGGCCGGTCCATGTGGCCATGTCAGGCGCCGCGAGCAGCGCATCGACCTCGGGGCGCGTCAGGAAGTCGATCAGCTTGCGGTCGAACCGCTTGGCCGGCACGGCGAGGACGCGCTGTATCTGGGCACTGTTCGTCGGCATCTCGTAGGCGGCGAAGCGGAAGAACGACCGGATCGCAGTAAGCCGCAAGTTGCGGGTGCGGACGGTCACGCCGCGCTGCTTCTCCAGGTCACTCAGGAAGGCTGCGATGAGCGGCGCGTCGAGCTTCTCGAACGCCAGCTTGTCCGGGGCGATGCGAAGGCGCTTTTGCGCGAAGCGGAGCAGCAGCCTGAACGTATCGCGATACGAGCTGATCGTGTTCGCGCTGACCCGCTTCTCCTGCATCAGGCGCTGGGTGAAGAACCGCTGAAGGAGTGTCGGGAAGGTTGGGATCGAGGCCGTCATGACAGAGCCTCCCAGCGATGCTGAAGCCGCGCCACCGCCTCCGCCATCAGCTCCGGATTCTGGTGCAGATACCAGTAGGTGTAGGTGAGCTGGGTGTGCCCGAGATAGGTGGACAGCGCCGGCAAGCGGCGCTCAGGGTCCGTGCCGGTGCTGTAGCACCGACGCAAGACCTCGACCGCCATCGTATGTCGCAGGTCGTGCAGGCGCGGCCCGCTGGAGGCCGCGACATCACGCAGGCCAAGCCGCCTGGTCAGTCGCCGGAACGCGCGATCCAGCGCCGTGTGACCGACGCGGCGGCCGTGTGTGGATATGAAGAAGGCTTTGACGGCCTTGCCGGCCAGGAAGGCGTCACGCTCTTCCCGATAGCGTTGCAGGGCGACGCGCGTCGTCTCATGAACGGGCACAAGGCGGGATTTGCCGAACTTGCTGTTGCGGATGGTGATGACGCCCTGCTCGAGATCGACATCGTCCAGATCGAGTCTGAGGACTTCGCCGACCCGCATCCCGGTCACGCTGATGAGGCCGTAGATTGTATAGCGTCCCAGGCAGTAGAACCGGGTTGCTCCACCCCATTGCCCCAAGCTCCCCGCCAGGATGCGCTTCATCTCTTCGGCGCTGAAGATATGGGGCTGGAAGGTGATCCTGCGCCGCGCGAGCAAGTCCGTGGCGGGGATCTCGGTCTTCGGGTCGCCCAGGATGCAGTAGCGGGCGAAGCTGCGAACCGCACGCAGCCGTCCGGCGAGATAGTTCGGATCGGTCGAGACCGGCTGCCGCGCCCATTGCACCGCCAGCTTCGCGGTGATGTGAGTGGCATGACGCCGCTCCATGAAGTCGGCGAAGTTGCCGAGGTAAAGCTCGTCCTTCTTCAGTCGGAAGCCGAGCGAACGGCGAAGCTCCAGATATTCCACGACGCCTTCGCGCAAGCTGGTCATGGCAGCTCTCCCGGCCACGGCAGGGCGACCGCACGCAGGCCGTCCAGATCGACCTTCGCGTATCGCCGCGTGGCCTCGGGGCTGCGATGCCGCAGCATCTGGCCGATCTCCGTCAGCGACAGTCCCTGCCGCAGCATATCCACGGCAAGCGCATGGCGAAGTTGATGCGCGCCCGTGACCTTCACCTTGATCCCGGCGCGGGCGATCGCGCGATGCACGATCTGGCAGATGTCGCTGTGGGACCCCAGCCCGTCGAAGGGAGCGCGCGAGCGCAGGAACACCCTGCGGCACGCCGATTCCGGCCGACCGTCCTTCAGATAGGACGCAAGGGCCTCGCCGGCGTCGTGCGGCAGGGGCAGCGGCCGTTCCTGGCGGCCTTTGCCATGCACGGTCAGCCAGCCCCGCGACCAGTCGATGTCGTCCAGCTCCAGACAGACGATCTCCCGCGCCCGAAGCCCCAGCCGTGCGAGCAGCAGCAGGATGGCACGATCGCGCCGCCCGGCCGGCGTGCGCCATCTCCGGCTCTCGGCCAGAAGCCGGCGAACGTCATCGGTGGGCATCGCTCGTGGGATCGACGCCATCGACCATCCGGCGACACTGGGCACGACCGCCGCAAGGTCCGTCTGGATGTAGTCGCGGAAGCGCGCAAAGCGGAAGAAGGAGCGCAGCGACGTAACGATGTTCTTGGCTTGCGCGAAGGTCTGGTCATGCGGCGCGTTGCGGCGGATATAGTCCGTGACCTGGCTGGCGCTGATGCCGGCAAGGTCCGGCTCGTCGGCACCGCAGAGGCTCGTCAGGAAGCGCCGTATATAGCCGCCGTAGTTCTCGATCGTGGACGGCGCCAGGCCACGTTCCTCCCGCAGCCAGCCCGCGTATTCCTGCAATATCTCCTCGGCGCCGGACGGCCCGGTTGGAAGGGCTGCCTCGTCGTCAACGACGCCCCTGTCCCGGAGCCAGCCTGTCATGCCGCTCAGGGAGATTGCATCGCCGCCCTTCAGGATACGGCATTGGGCGCGGTCACGCAGGAACGCAGCTTCGTGCTCGGCCGTGATCTCGCTGGCTGCAATTCGTTCGCTGCCCAGCCATCGACTGAACTCGCTGACGAGGAAGGTCTTCTTCCAATAAGAAACCTGCGAATATCCGCAGTCTGCGAGGTATTCGGCATAAGGCCCCAGATAAGGAGCCAACGGCCCTTCGACACGAAGTCGAACGGGCCTCTTTCGACACGCCCGTTGCATACGCCAACTCAGCGCCGGTCGGCTCCAATCGACAAATACTATGCCGACCGGCTCCCACACTTTTACCACAGGAGAAGCCGGAATGCATGCAGAACTCAGCATAGTTCCGAACTCGGCATATGA
>NZ_JBAFVS010000057.1:0-2498 GCF_043194565.1 Xanthobacter autotrophicus ATCC 700552
GTGTTGATTTCCACTGAGAGTTGACCCGGCCGGCACGGATTTTTCCATCGAGAAGTGACCCATGTTTTCACCACGTCTCACGCGGCATCGCGGGGGACAGCGGAGTGATCGACATGGAGTTATTGAGCGTCATCCGACGCTGGCATTACCGGGATCACCTCTCGATCCGGGATATCTCCCGCCGCACCGGCCTTTCGAGGAACACCGTGCGCAAGTACCTGCGGGCGGACAGCGTCGAACCCCGGTTTCATCTTCCCGAGCGGTCGAGCAAACTCGATCCCTATGCGGATAAGCTCGCGGCGATGCTGCGGGTCGAGAGCGGCAAGTCGCGCAAGCACAAGCGTACGATCAAACAGCTGCACGCTGATCTGGTGACCCTCGGCTATGAGGGGTCGTACAATCGGGTCGCGGCCTTTGCCCGGGACTGGAAGGCTGCCCGGTTGCGTGAGCAACAGACCAGCGGCCGCGGTACTTTCGTGCCGCTGGCCTTTGTGCCGGGCGAGGCGTTCCAGTTCGACTGGTCGGAGGATTGGGCGATCATTGCCGGCGAGCGCACCAAGCTCCAGGTCGCCCATGTCAAGCTGTCCTACAGTCGGGCCTTCACGCTTCGAGCCTACCTGCTCCAGACCCACGAGATGCTGTTTGATGCCCATAACCACGCCTTCCGGGTGTTGGGCGGCGTGCCACGGCGGGGCATCTACGACAACATGAAGACGGCCGTCGACAAGGTCGGCCGCGGCAAGGAACGCCAGGTCAACATCCGCTTCTCGGCCATGGTGAGCCACTTCCTGTTCGAGGCGGAGTTCTGCAACCCCGCTTCCGGCTGGGAGAAAGGGCAGATTGAGAAGAACGTACAGGATGCCCGTCATCGGCTCTGGCAACCCCTGCCGAACGTCCCCTCCCTGGAAGCTCTGAACGACTGGTTGGAGACCCGGTGCCGGGAGTTGTGGTCACAGACCGGGCACGGCTCGCAGCCCGGCTCGATCGCCGATGTCTGGAGCGAGGAGATCCGGCACCTGATGGCGGTGCCGCGGCCGTTCGACGGCTTCGTCGAGCACGCCAAACGCGTTTCCCCGACCTGCCTCGTTCATCTGGAGCGCAATCGCTACAGCGTGCCGGCCTCCTTCGCAAACCGTCCGGTGAGCCTGCGGGTCTATCCCGACCGGATCGTCCTCGTCGCTGAAGGGCAAGCAATCTGCGAGCATCGCCGGGTGTTCGCTCGCTCTCATGATCGTCTGAGCCGGACCGTCTATGACTGGCGGCATTATCTGGCCGTCGTCCAGCGCAAGCCCGGTGCCCTGCGCAACGGCGCGCCGTTCGCTGAGATGCCGCCCGCGTTTCGATCCCTGCAGCAGCACTTGCTCAAGCGGCCAGGCGGTGACCGCGAGATGGTCGAGATTCTGTCCTTGGTCCTCCAGCACGATGAGCAGGTCGTGCTCACGGCCGTAGAGCTCGCCCTTCAGGCCGGCGTGCCGACCAAGACCCACATCATCAACCTGCTGCACCGGCTGATCGACGGTACGCCGCTGAGCACGCCAACGATCCCGGCTCCCCCCGCCCTCACGCTGACCACTGAGCCTCAGGCCAACGTCGAGCGCTATGACGCCCTGCGCCGAGCCAGGGAGGCGCGCCATGCGTCATAATCCAGCCAGTGGAGCCATCGTCATCATGCTGCGCAGCCTCAAGATGCATGGCATGGCCCAGGCCATCACGGAGCTAACGGAACAGGGATCACCGGCCTTCGAGACCGCCATGCCGATCCTCGCACAACTCTTGAAGGCCGAGACCGCCGAACGGGAGGTGCGATCGACCACCTACCAGCTCAAGACCGCGCGCTTCCCGGCCTATCGCGACCTCCCCGGCTTCGACTTCGCCAGTAGCGAGGTCAACGAGGCGCTCGTCCGCCAGCTCCATCGCTGCGAGTTCCTCGACGACGCACACAACGTCGTCCTGATCGGCGGTCCGGGTACCGGCAAAACCCACATCGCCACGGCTCTCGGAGTCCACGCCATCGAGCATCATCACAAGCGGGTCCGCTTCTTCTCCACCGTCGAGCTCGTCAACGCCCTCGAACAGGAAAAGGCCCAGGGCAAAGCTGGACAGATCGCCGGCCGCCTCGTCCACACCGATCTCGTCATCCTCGATGAACTCGGCTACCTGCCGTTCAGCGCCTCAGGCGGCGCCTTGCTGTTCCACCTGCTGAGCAAGCTCTACGAGCGCACCAGCGTCATCATCACCACCAATCTCAGCTTCTCCGAATGGGCCACGGTCTTCGGCGATGCCAAGATGACCACGGCCTTGCTCGACCGGCTCACGCACCACTGCCATATCCTGGAGACCGGAAACGACAGCTTCCGCTTCAGAGCCAGCTCGGCCAAACCACCTAAACCCTCAAAGGAGAAGCCCCGAAACTTGACCGCAACCTGACCCAAGACCACCATCACCCCGGGTCACTTCTCAGTGGAAATCCAGGGTCACTTCTCGCCGGAAATCAACAC
>NZ_JBAFVS010000058.1:0-2496 GCF_043194565.1 Xanthobacter autotrophicus ATCC 700552
GTACGCATCCGGCGAAGGCCGCGGGATGAGGTGTCGCGCGGGCGTGGCTCAGGCGGCATTCTTCAGGTGATCTGCGGCTTTCCAGTTCCAGGGCAGCAGTTCGTCGATGGCCCGGGCGGGATGGCCGGGCAGGCGGGCGAGGACATCGGCGAGCCAGGCCCTCGGGTCGACGTCGTTGAGCTTCGCGGTCTCGATCAGGGTGTACATGGCAGCAGCACGGCGTCCGCCAGCGTCGGATCCGGCGAAGGTCCAGTTTTTGCGGCCGAGGGCGATACCGCGTACGGCGCGCTCGGCCGCATTGTTCGAGAGGCAGAGGCGTCCGTCGTCCAGGAACCGGGCAAAGGCCGGCCAGCGCTTCAGCATGTAGTCGATCGCCCTGGCGGTATCGCTTTTGGAGGACAGCCTGGCGCGGTCGGCGCGAAGCCGGGCCTCCAGGTCGGCGACCAGAGGGCGGCTGCGATCCTGCCTGACGTGGAGCCGCTCGTCGGGAGGCCTGCCGTTGATCTCGCGCTCGATCTCGAAGATGGTGTCGATCGCCTTCACGATCGCCGCCGCCATGGGGGCTCGCTTGAGATCCGCGAGTTCGAAGAACTTGCGCCTCGCATGAGCCCAACACCCCACTTCGAGGATCGGGCCGGGCTTGCGGCTGGGGTCGTAGAGCCGGTTGTAGCCAGCGAAGGCATCGCACTGCATCGGGCCGGCATAGCCGTTGAGCCAGGCCTCGACGTGCTCGCCCGAGCGCGTGGCCGAGTAGAAGTAGGCGGCGGCCGGGGCCGCGGCACCGGCGAAGGGGCGGTCGTCGCGCACCACGGCCCACAGATGTCCGGTGCGGGTCTTGCTTTTCGCCAGGACCGGGACCGGCGTGTCGTCGACGTGGATGCGTTCGGCGGCACGCACATGCGCCTCGATCCGCTCCACCAGGGGGGCGAGCGAGACGGTGACGGCGCCGACCCAGTCGGCCAGCGTGCTGTCGGTCAGGGCCACACCCTCGCGGGCGTAGCGTTCGCCCTGCCGGTGGAGCGGCAGGTGCATGGCGTACTTCGCGGTGATGATCTCGGCCAGCAGGTTCGGCCCGGCCCGGCCACGGGCGATCGGATGGAACGGGGCCGGCGCCTGGGCAATCGCCTCGCAGGCGCGGCAGGAGAACCTCTCGCGCACGTGCTGGACGACGAACCAACGCGCCGGGATCCGCTCAAGCGTCTCGGTGACGTCCTCTCCGAGTTTCGACAGCCGATCCCCGCCGCAGCACGGGCAGACGGATGGTCCCGGGACGACCACACGCTCACGCGGCAGATGCTCCGGCAGCGGACCGCGCATCGGCCGGCGCCGCTCGCGGGCCTCGTTCCTGGAAGGATCTACGGCGGCTACCGCCACCTGTGCCGCGATCTCTGCCGCCGCCAGGGTCTCCTCGGCGTCCTCAAGCATCAGCTCCAGTTGCTCGAGCTTGCGGCCCCGTTCGGAGGAGGTGCCGAAGGCCTGTCGACGAAGGCGGGCGATCTCCAGGCGGAGCTTCTCGATGAGCAGGCGCTCGCCCGCCTGCACCCGCTCCACGGCCAGCCGCGCCTCCCGCTCCGCGAGGATCATCGCGTGGGCGGCGGCCAAATCCTGGGGCAAATCGGGAGCTTCGATCACGCCGATGATTCTGCCACAAAGCAGTGCCGAAGCAATGGTTTATCTTATCCCGCCGCGGTCGGCCGCCAGGTCTGCTGCGGCATCCGCCAGTCGATCCCTTCGAGCAGGTAGCCGAGCTGCGCGGCCGTGATCGTCACCGTGCCGTCGACCGTCGACGGCCACAGGAACCGCCCCCGCTCCAGCCTCTTGGCGAACAGGCACATGCCCTGTCCGTCGTGCCAGAGAATCTTCACCAGGTCGCCACGGCGGCCCCGGAACACGATCAGGTGGCCCGCGTGCGGATCGCGCTTCAACGTCTCTTGCGCAATCAGCGCCAAGCCGTTGAAGCCCTTGCGCATGTCCGTGTGGCCCGTCGCGAGCCAGACCTTCACGCCGCCCGGAACCGGGATCATCGAGCGCTCAGCAGATCAAGGACGAGACGCAGGGCAGCGGCATCAACGTCCCGATCGACCCGAACCCGCCTGCCGCGGCCGAGATCGATCTCGATCACCCCTGTCGCGCGCCGAGATCGCGGCGGCCCGCTCTCCGTCTCGTTCACCACGGGCGGCGTCTCAGCCTGGATCATCACCGGCAGCAGCGAGGAGACCTTGGTGACGCCTCCGAGCCGCCCTTGGCGCGCCTGACGGCGCCACGTGAACACGAGGCTCGGGCAGACATCGTGTCGGCGCGCGACCTCACTGACCGTCGCGGTGCCGTCCAGCGTCTCCGCGACAATCCCCGCCTTCTCGTCGTCCCGCCAACGCCGTCGCCGTTCGGCCCCGAGCACCTCGACCTTCATCGACCTGATCACCTTAAGTCTGAACTTAAGGTCATACCTTCATCCCTCCGCCACAGCCCGCAAGGCGGCCTTCGGCGGAGGCGTAC
>NZ_JBAFVS010000059.1:0-1911 GCF_043194565.1 Xanthobacter autotrophicus ATCC 700552
GTGCGCCTCGAAGGCGCGCATCATCTATGGAGGAAGGTTCCATCCGGAGAGTTGTCGATTGATCCGGAAGCTGACGAGCGGCGCGGCCGGGCAACCAGCCTCGTCGAAGCCTCGTGACAAAGGCCGCCTTGGGCGGCCGAGCGATCCAACGGGCCGTAACGTGAGTGAAGTTCGAGCAGGCCTCGAAAGAGTCGATGCAGGCGCCGACCCGCCTTTTGCTCGGGGAAGGCCGCGCGGACAGGGAAGCAATCGACAAACGCACCTGTCTGGTCTGCCGGGGTATTGGACACAGCACGTTGGAATGGTGATGCGGGTAATCGAGGGAGACCCGTCCGGGTCGGAGGTCGCGGCTTCAACACCGCTTCGGAGCGGTGGATCGGACGGGTGTCGGACAGGGTCGTATGACCGTCGAAGCCGGGTAACGCCGGCAGAGGAAAGGACCCTGACTTCTGGTGTGCTTTCGAAGTTGGCGAAGTGGGGGTGATTGGCGATGAGCCTCGAAACACCCGATAAGATCAGGAGCCTTCAGAGAAAGCTGTACTGCAAGGCGAAGGCGGAGCCCGCTTTCCGCTTCTACATTCTCTACGACAAAATCTGCCGCAAGGACATCCTTCTGCGTGCCTATACGCTTGCCCGCGCCAATGCGGGTGCGCCAGGTGTGGACGGGATGACCTTCGGACAGATCGAGGCGGCGGATATAGACGCGTGGCTGGCGAGCTTGCGCGAGGACCTCGTCTCGAAGACCTACCAGCCTGATCCAGTGCGGCGGGTGATGATCCCAAAGCCTGGCGGCGGCGAACGTCCGCTTGGCATCCCGACGATCCGGGACCGGGTGGTTCAGGCCGCAGCCAAGATCGTGCTGGAGCCGATCTTCGAGGCGGACTTCGAGGACGGTGCCTACGGCTATCGGCCGCGTCGGAGCGCGATCGATGCCGTCAAGGAAACGCACCGGCTGCTATGCCGGGGCTACACCGACGTCGTCGATGCCGACTTGTCGAAGTATTTCGACACGATCCCGCACGCGGACCTCCTGAGATCGGTGGCCCGCCGTGTCCTCGACCGGAATGTGCTGCGGCTGATCAAGCTGTGGCTGCAAGTACCGGTCGAGGAACGGGATGGCGACGGGAAACGGCACATGAGCGGCGGCAAGAGCAGCGCTCGCGGCACCCCCCAGGGTGGTGTCGCCAGTCCGCTGCTCTCCGTCATCTACATGAACCGGTTCCTGAAACATTGGCGGTTGACGGGGCGCGGCGAGGCATTCCACGCACATGTCATCTCCTATGCCGACGACTTCGTCATCCTCAGCCGCGGGCACGCGGAAGAGGCTCTGACCTGGACGAGGGCGGTGATGACGAAGCTCGGGCTGACGCTCAACGAGGCGAAAACCTCGGTGAAGGATGCCCGGCGTGAAGGCTTCGACTTCCTTGGCTACACACTGGGACCGCGCCACCTTCCCAATGGAGGTCGCTGGTACCTGGGGGCGAGCCCGTCCAAGAAGAGCGTGCAGCGGGTCAAGGTGAAGATCGGCGAACTTCTGGTGCCCGGCAACAAGGGCGCTTGGGACGAAGTGCGAGCACGGTTGAACCGCGTTCTGCGCGGTTGGTCGGCCTACTTCTCCTACGGCGCCCTTGCGTCGGCATACGAGGCCGTCGATCAGCATGTCTATGACCGGACGCGGCACTTCCTCCGTCAACGACACAAAGTGCAGGGGCGTGGAACGGATCAGTTCTCCCGCGAACATGTTTACGGGGAATTGGCCGTGCGATGCCTTCGACGCGAGCGCAGTCGGTCGTCGCCGTGGGCCTTGCGGTGAAGCCAGTCGGAAAGCCGGATGCGGGAAATCCGCACGTCCGGTTTGATGAGCGGGGACGGGAAACGGGGCAATGCCACCGCGCCCGTCCCCGACTCTAC
>NZ_JBAFVS010000060.1:0-1886 GCF_043194565.1 Xanthobacter autotrophicus ATCC 700552
TCCACTTCACGACGCCGGGCGCCGGTGGCTCAGCGGTACCGCTGATCCGGGAGGCCATGGCGAAGGGAGAGCGGTTCCGCGCCCATGCCTTCGAATACGCCTGCGCCCAGGCCGATATCGACCACCGCACCACCAAGCCGAAGCATCCTTGGACGACTGATGTGATCGACAAGAGCTTTCTGTTCCGATCTGCGATATTCTCCTCTCACGTGCGGGTGACCGCGTGGCGAAGAGCAGGGCGTGAGGTGGGAGCCCTGCCGCGCAGCCTCTATCGTCGCACCTCGGTTGCGGCGCCCGTGCGCACCTTTTTCGGTCCTCGCGGGTTCCAGCCGGCCACGAAGCGCGCGTAGGCCACCTCGGCCTGCTCGACCCAGCGCCGCTCCTCCTCGCGGTGGCTCTTGATATTGTAGGCATGCGCGGCGCCCTTCTGACCGCGTGCCGCCTTGTGTCCGGCTTTGAGCTCGAGATCGCGCAGCTTCTTGGCGTGCAGCGAGGGTCGCGCCCAGACGTAGCTCTCGCCTTTGGCGAGCAGGTGCCAGATCACGACGGCGAGCTTGCGCGCAGTCGCAACCGCCACCACATGCTGGCCGCGCCGCGCCCGGACGCGCAGGAAGAAGGCGCGCAGTGGACTGGAGGCGCGCGCCGCTGCCCAGGCCGCCTCGACCAGCATGCCCCGTGCATGGCCGCGTCCTTGCTTGGTAATCCGCCCATGGTGGGCCGGTCCCGATCCCGACTGCCGGACGCTCGGATTGAGACCAAGGTAGCTCACCAGCTTCTGCGGGCTGCCGAAACGGCTGACGTCGCCGATGGCTGCGGTCATCGCGAGTGCCACCACCATGTCGATGCCGGGGATCGTCATCAGCCGCTTCACGCTCTCGTCCGCCAGCGCCGAGCGCGCGAGGTCGCGCTCGATCACCTTCAGGTCCTCGCCGAGACGGTCGAACTCGCGAAGGTGCCGCTCGATGGCGAGACGCTCGTCCTCCGGCACGGCCTGCTCGGCCAGCCAGGCGCGACCCTTGGGTCCGCACAGATCGGCGTGCGGGCAGGACGGGATCAGGTGGCCGTGGAGGATCGACTGGATAATGTTCTTCAGTCGCGTTCGCTGCCGCACGATCTGGTTGCGGCGGGTGACTTGCCGGCGTAGCGCCTGGGTCGGCTCATTGGGGATCCAGACCTCCGGCAGGAAGCCGCTGGCGTAGTGCTGCGCCAAGACGCCGGCGTCGATCGTGTCGGTCTTGATCTTCGCGTACGCGATCACCCGCACCTGCTTGGGGTTCGCGATCACTACCTTCTTGACGTGTGGCGTCATTACCGCCGCGACCGCCGCCGCGTTGCCGGTCGCCTCGACCACCACCACATCGTCCGCCATCAGCGTCGCGGCGAACGCATTCAGGAGATCGCGTCGCATATCGACGCGTCCCAGCCGCTTGAGTTTGCCGTCTTCCCAGGCCACCGCCTCGCTTCCCAGGCCACCGCCTCGGCGAAGGCGCGGTGAATGTCCAGTCCGATGATGCGCATGGCTCCTCCCTTCCGAGCGTTGCTCGTCAAAACGGGAGCTGGCGGGCGACACGACACCTACTGATCCGCGCTCGCGGCGCATCCGGGCAAGTCGCAAGGGGCGGCCATATAACGAGCTCGGGCTCTCGGCCCAACGTCTATCGGCGGCCTGCCCACACCTTCGTGCTCCCGGTGCCCCGCGTCCCGGATGGGCTCACCATAAGGCCGTTCCAAAAAGAGAAAAGCCGGACGAGAAATGCACCGCCGGCATCATGCCGGATAATGGCCAGGTCGAGCGGATGAACCGCACGATCAAGGATGCGACCGTCAAGCGCTACCACTATGACGACCACGACCAACTTGAGCGGCACCTCGCCGACTTCGTCAGT
>NZ_JBAFVS010000061.1:0-1790 GCF_043194565.1 Xanthobacter autotrophicus ATCC 700552
GACTGTGTTTCGGCATGGAAGATTGGGTCTGACGCAGTTTCGATGCTGGTTCTGTAAGTCTACGCAACGCCGATCAATCGGGCTTCCAAAAGATCGACTTTCGCTCTGCCGTACATCTGGCGCTTTACCAGTTTGAGTTTCGTGATCTGGCCCTCGGTCTGGCCATTCGACCACGCCTCGGTCGTGGCGGCGCTGACGGCGGTTTTGTCCTTGGCGATGCCCGCGGCGAAGGACGCGATCAGGCTGGCACCAGCCTCGGTGATCCATGGATCGAGATCAGCCGGGATCTTCTTGCGGATCATATCGTGGAACCTCGCGATCAGGCGGCGTGCCTCGACCAGTTGCGGGACCCCTCCCTCGATGGCGGCGATCGTGACGGTATCAGCTGTGCTCAGATGATCGCGTGCCGTGGTCATCAGGCGCGCGATCGTTCTGGCCGAGGGCACCTTCTGCAGCTGCTGATCCGTGGCTTTCTCGGCTCGCCGACGACGCGTCGCCCATTCGCTGACCACGCGCAGGGAGCCTCGGAAATCCTGTCCTTTCAAACGACGCCAGAGCTCGGCACCGTTCCGGCAGCCATCGGACCATTGCGCATCGAGGAAGGGCAGATGGGCCTCGAGCGTGCTCTGCCGGACCCGGAAAACATCGGTTCTCTCGCCGCGGACGACCTGGCGAACGAGTTTGCGGCTGTGCCCCGTCCGTCGGACGATCTCCTTGACTGGCACGCCCTCCTTCGCAAGCGCCAGCAGCGCAGCATTGGTCTCTTCCCGCCGCAGATAGCCTTCGTACTGGAGCTTTTCGGCACAGGTGAGCAGGTCGGGATTGATTGTCGTCGCTCCGATCGCGGTCCGGATCGCGCGCATGGACTTGCGCACGGCGTCGAGGAAGGCTGAGCTTGCGTTCTCCATCAGATGCCAGCGATCTGCGACCTGGATGGCGTCGGGCAAGGCGCTCGCGGCTGCCTCACCGTAGCCGCCGCCGCGATCGCGCGACACGACCTTGATCCCGGGATGCCCGGAAAGCCAGGCTTGGACCGTCGCGATCTCGCGGTCGGGCAGGAGCTTCACGATCCGGCGCCGCTCCAGATCGCAGATGATCGTTCCATAGCGATGATTTCGGCGAAAGGCCCAGTCATCGATCCCGACGGCGGTGAGAGGCTCGGTTCGCGGGCGGGCCCGGCGCCGCACGACACGCAGCAAGGTGTCATTGCTGACGGGCAGCATCAGCCGCTTGGCGAAGCTGGCCGCCGGCCGACCCCCGAGTGCCAATCCGAGATGATGGACGAGGCATTCGAGCCGAGCCGTCCGCCGGGATCGAACAGGAAGCACTTCATTCCCAAAGCGCTCGGCGAAGATGCGGGTTGAGCAGGTCTCGGTGCCGCATCGAAAGCGCCGGACCACGAGCCGGATGCGCACCCCTCGGCCCGACGCCGGCAGGTCCGAGAGGACGCGAAAATACCGGCTGTGCTGCCGTGACGAGTCCTGGTGGCAGGACGGGCATTGCCCGTTCACCGCGGCACCATGTGCCGTCACCACCAGCATGTTCCCCTCGATCGCCACTTCACCCGCGACCAACCCGCCCGGCACCAACGACGACAACCGCAATGAGCCCCGCATGACGTTGATTCCCATGAGAACGAACGTCAGCCTTAAGCTCGACTGCATCAGAAGTGAGTCAGCCGGGGTACTGACCAGTGCCCCTTCGCCAGCGGTCTGGCGGTGGCGATGATGCCCTCCTGCGATCCGGGACTGCGGCGCGTGGTGCTCCGTCCGGGTCGGCGACGGAGGCGA
>NZ_JBAFVS010000062.1:0-1654 GCF_043194565.1 Xanthobacter autotrophicus ATCC 700552
ATGGGCCTGACCGAGCCCGTCGAGCGTGCCGGAGAAGCGCAGTCGCCCTGCCGCATAGGCCGCCTGGAGCCGCTCGAGGAACAGCCGCCGGAACAGGCGGGAGAGGACATGGATCGGCAGGAAGAAGCGTGGCCGGCAGTTGAGCCAGCGTCCATCGGGAGAGAGAGCGCCGCCGGGGACGAGGCAATGGATGTGCGGATGATGGGTGAGCGCCTGGCCCCATGTGTGAAGAATGGCCAGGAACCCGATCTCACCGCCGAGGTGCCGCGGATCGGCGGCGATGGTCTTGAGCGTTGCGGCGACGGCGTCGAACAGGATGGCATAGACGACTGCCTTATTGTGAAAGGCGATCTCGGCGACTTCAGCGTCGGGACGATCCGCCAATATGGCGGCGGCGCCGAAGGTAATGTCTCGTTCTATTGCACTACTCATCGCGACACAGTTGTCTGTAATGCTGCGACAATGCCCCCAAAGTTCTGGCAGGCCCGCAGAGGCCCGGTTCATCAAAACGAGGATCAGTGTGCCTTCCGAGCGTCGAGGCGATGCGGTCAGCCACCACCATTGCGTTTGGGCAGGCCTGATTTCGACAGCTCGACCTTTGCCAGGCCCTTTTGGAGCGCATTGAGATAATGAACGAATGCGACGCGATCATCGAATTTAACCGGGCCCGTGGCCTGATCGTAAAATTGGTAGATTCGCTGGAGCGTTTCGTTCCAGTAGGTCCGCCCAACAGGCGTCAGCTGAACGATGCGCGCGCGCTTGTCTCCGGCGCCAGTCACCCGTTGAACAAGGCCGTCACGTTCAAGGCGCTTGAGGACGCCGTCCAGGTTCTGCCTTGTGACGACGAGGTAATCGCCAAGCTGGCTGAGCGGGATCCCCGAGGCGAACTTGTCCTGCGAGAGCGCACCCAGAACCGCCCACTGTACCGTCGTAATCCCCAACTGCTGGACGGCCTTCCTTTGCAGCTCATTGCCAAGCTGGAAAATCCGGAAGAACATTCGGTTGTTGAGGTGATCGTTGCCAGCGTTCCGGCTCGGCGTTGCGAACTTGGCAACGGGCTCGTCAACAGCATCGGTATCGGCATCCGACAAACGGCGCCGGCGAGACGGAGTCGCGGGGCGACGCAGCCCAGCCACTTCGTTTTCCGGAACCACGTCAGGATCCATCCGGCGAGGGGCGGCCGCCCGTGCGCTCTCCACATCAATCTTCGTCTTCACTCTTGCCATCGACCATCGTCCGTTAATCTAAAATTTAGCCAAATTGGCGGAATCCTTACGTTTCTGCCTGCCATTGTCGCTCCTACCATTCTCCATCCCACGCAGAAATCGCGCCAGGGCGCCTAATGTAACTAATTCCGCGTCCATATGTGGATTGTGACCGCTCGCGGGGAGCTCCACGATCAACAGAGTCCGGCCAGGACGCTCCTGAATCAGACGTGCATGTTGCATGGTTCCGAACGGATCAGCAGAGCCCTGAATCACAAGCAGCGGGGTTGCAGTTTGTCAAGGTCGTCCACGATCGTCCAGCTCCGGAAGCTGGGCAGTAACCACGCCTCCGCCCAGCTTCAGAATGCACCGTTCAGATCTCTGCGGTATTTGGATAGCTTTTCTCTGAGAGCCGGATTCAAAAGTTCACGCGGGTTTACAATGTCTTG
>NZ_JBAFVS010000063.1:0-1501 GCF_043194565.1 Xanthobacter autotrophicus ATCC 700552
CAAAAGGCTTCGAGGGAATAGCCTTCTTCGCCTCCAGCCCGGCCGCGCCGACCACCAAAGATCCTAGGGTTGAACAGCCCTGCCTCTCCCGCGACCTCGGTCATGTCGTCCGAGCCGTGCCAGCGGAAGAAGACGGCGGTGCGAGCGTATTCGAGCCGGAGCGATGCGGTGAGTGCTCCGACCGTGATTTCGCCGTGTCCGCGGTCGTCGAAGGCAACCCTGGCAGGGCCGAGGAGGTCGAGATCGTCCACTCCCCACAGATCGGATTGGACGATACGCCAGCGGCCGATCAGGGCGCAGTCGCGGGCGGCCATCAGGATGCTCCCGCGAGGAGCTTGGGCAGTCGCACGAGGTTGTAGGCGGCGGCCGCGAAGGTGAAGGCCCATCCGACCCGATCGACCCCACGCAGCTTCGGCCGGTCGAGCCCGGCCACGGCCTTCATCCAGCCGAAGCCCTCCTCGATGCGCTTGCGGATGCGCTGGCTGACGGCATAGCCGGGATGGCGGGTGGTGCGGCCGTCGATGGCCGAGCGGCCGCGGCTTCGGGTGAGGTTCTGCGCCACATGCGGGCGCACGTTCATCGAGCGCAGTTCGTTGACGAAGTCCTCGGCGTCGTAGCCGCGGTCGGCGCCCAGCGTGATCGGCCGCGGCCGGTCGGCCCGGGACTCGATCATCGCCAGCGCCGCGATGCGCTCGGCGTGGCCGGAGACCTTTGTCAGGCAGGCATCGACGAGGAGGCCGGAGCGGTTCTCCATCAGGGCATGGCCGAGGAAGGCGAGCTTGGCCTCCATGCCGGGACCCTTGCGGTAGAGCTTGGCGTCCGGGTCGGTGGTCGAGGCATGGGTCGCGTTCGAGCGCGTCTCGCCGCGGAAGTCGGCCTCGGCATTGCGCCCGCCAGGGGCCGGCGGGTCAGTCGGACCGGAGCTGTCCCCGAGGCCGTCCTTGGCCTTGAAGCTCTTCATCGACGCCCAGGCCTCGACGAGCGTGCCGTCGACGCTGAAGTGCTCGCTCGACAAGAGCCGCTTCACCCGTGGCTGGGCCAGCACGGCTGACAGGAACTGGGCGGCGATGTCGCCGGCGAGCAGGCGGTCGCGGTTCTTGGAGAAGCTCGAATGATCCCAGGCGGGATCGTCAATGCCGAGCCCGACGAACCAGCGGAACAGCAGGTCGAAGTCCAGCCGCTCCATGAGCTGACGCTCCGAGCGGATCGAGTAGAAGGCTTGCAACAGCATGGCCCGCAACAGCCGCTCCGGCGGGATCGACGGCCGACCGAGACCCGAATAGAGCGCCCTGAAGTCGCTCCCCAACGCAGCCAGCGCCTCGTTCACCAGTTCCCGGATCGCCCGAAGCGGATGATCCACCCGCACCCGAGACTCCAGGTCCACGTAGCTGAACAGCGCCCTCGTGCTCTCGTCCGATCCCCGCAAATCAACCCTCCCACGCCAGCAAGGGGGATTGAATCACGCCGACATGCGTCGGGCGAGCGACTTCTTCAACAGCCT
>NZ_JBAFVS010000064.1:0-1411 GCF_043194565.1 Xanthobacter autotrophicus ATCC 700552
CTCGCGGTTCTCAGCCACCCATTTCGTCGTGCCGCCGTCGAGGATGGCCACCTTGTCGTGGCCATAATATTTGAGCTGCCAATAGACGTAGGCGGCATAACCCGCATCGTCCGGTCCCCGCCCGCGGTGGGTGAGCACGAGCGGCGTATCGTCGTTCACCCCGGCCGATCGCATGAGCGCCGAGAACGCCTCGGGCGGGAGGTTCATGTCGGCGATGTCCACGCCGCGTTCGGTGGTGGTGCCGCGAGCCTTGCGGAAGTCGAGAGGCACCGCGCCGATGAGGTGGCCGCCTTCCTTGTAGCTGGTATCGTCATTGCGCACGTCGAGGACGAGGACCTCGTCCTGGTGGGCTGCGAGCCATTCGCTCGACACCAGCGGGCCGGGAAGGTCCAGGGCGGCTGCCGGCGTCGCCGGCACGGCCGCGAGGAGCCCCAGGGCAAGCACGCCCGATAGCATTTTGAACATTGGCGTTTCTCCCATTTTGTTTGGTTTGGACTTCGGGGGATGGCGTAGCGTCAGCCCGCCGCGACCGGCAGTCCCGCGGCGCGCCATTCCGGCATGCCGTCTTCCATGCGGCGGGCCGAGAAGCCTTTGGCGCGCAGGCGCGCGACCGCCTCCACGGCGAGCAGGCAATAGGCGCCGCGGCAATAAGCGACGATCTCCGTCGCTGGATCGAACTCGGCGAGGCGGGCATCGAGCTCCTCGAGCGGGACGCTGACGGCGCCGGGCACGTGGCCGAGGTCGAACTCCTCGCGAGGCCGCACGTCGATCACCGTGACGAGGCCCGCCTGCGCGCGATCCACAAGGTCGGTGCGGCCGATGGGCTCAAGCCCGTCCCGCCCGTCGAAATAACGCGCAAGCAGAGCGCCGACCGTCGCGATGTTGCGTTCCGCAGTCTGCCGCAGCACCGACATGAGCTGGACGACCCCGTCGTCCACCAGGCGGTAGAGGACGAACTTGCCGTCGCGGCGGGCATCCAACAGGCCCGCGCGACGCAGCTGCTGCAAGTGCTGGGAGGCATTGGCCATGGAGAGCCCGGTCAGCCGGGCCAGCGCCTCCACGCTACGCTCGCCCTGGGCGAGGTGCTCCAGCAACTCCACGCGGTGCTCGTGGCCGAGGGCGCGCGCCACCGCGGCCAGCTCGGCGAACAAGGCGCGTTTGGGATCCGTTGACTTGCACATGATGGTAACGATACATCATTCAAGCGATAATTTGAACGTATGATTATCCTGGCCATGCCGCAAGGGCATCGTGGGGAACCGACGGAGTCGGACATGCACGCGCTGTTCATTCTCAACGATCCGCCCTACGGCACGGAGCGCGTCTATAACGGCCTGCGGCTCGCCGCCGGCATTCAAAAGCAGGATGCGGGAAACCGGGTCACCGTGTTCCTCATGGCGGATGCCGTCGT
>NZ_JBAFVS010000065.1:0-1239 GCF_043194565.1 Xanthobacter autotrophicus ATCC 700552
GCGCAGCGTGCGCTCCGCATCCGCCTTCAGCCGCCAGCGGGCGGGCTCGACTTCCTCGGCGAGGTCGTAGCGCTCCAGCCGCTTCGCCCGGTCCACCAGCAAGTGACGATTGGCCCGCACCGTATAGCTGTCGGAAGCATCGGGTCGAAGGTCGACGATGCCGCGCTCCTCCTGCTCGGCGAGGAGCATTCGGTCGAGCCGCGTCAGCCGTTCGGCCCCGACCTCCCGCCGGAGCTTCTGGGCCACGTCCAGCTCGGTCTGCGGCCCGAGTTCCAGCGTCACCAGCTCCTGCGCCCGGTGGCGGATGCCTTGGGCGATGTAGTCGCCGGCGATGTTGAGGATGCGGCCATCATCGAGCACGCCCCGCACCAGGATGTGGGTGTGGGGATGGCCGGTGTTGTGGTGATCGACGGCGATCCAGTCGAGCCGGGTGTCGAGGTCCTGCTCCATCTGGCGCATGAGGTCGCGGGTGAAGCCCTTGAAGTCGCCCATCTCGACGCCATCCTCGGGAGCGACGATGAAGCGGAACTGGTGGCGGTCGTCGCGTCCCCGTTCGACGAAGGCGCGGCCGTCCGCCTCGTCCTCCAACGCGGAATAGGCCCGGCCCTTCTCGCCCTCCCGCGTGACCCCATCGCGCTCCAGATAGCGCAGATGGGCGTCCATGGCAGTGCGGGCGATGCCGCGCATGCCCGATGCCCCGCGCCGGGGGTTGAGCCTGACGATGCGGGCCTTCACCACCACGCGACGGGACCGGAAGCGTGAACCGCCTTTGTCCTGACCCCGCCCGTCCGCCGGGAAGCCGGCCACCACCCTGGCGCCGCGCCCGCGCGCATTGAACCGCCCGCGTCCCTTCTCGGCCGGACCATCGCCATGAGACGACGTTCCGCCGGCCTTGCGCGCGGCGGCCTGGACTTGGTTCAGGAAGGACTGTGCCCGCGGGTGGGCGCGCGTGCCCTTGGCGCGCGGCCGCCCCGCGCGGATACGGAAATCACTGTCGTCCCGGTCTGCCATGGGGCGCAGAATTGCCGGTGGATTGGAGGCATTCAAGCCTTCAAATCCGGCTATCGTAGTATAGCGTAGAAACACTTGCCGTGGCGTTGAAAATTCGACGCGCACCTCCGAGGAAAAGTACCTCAACCTACTCATACAAAATCATATTCTGAGACAGAGGAGCAGCCGCGCACCCTGCACGATGACCGAATCCCGCGTTTTCTCGAACAGAAAACAATGTGCAGACAA
>NZ_JBAFVS010000066.1:0-1196 GCF_043194565.1 Xanthobacter autotrophicus ATCC 700552
GCGGCGCGCATCGCCTTGCGCTGCTTCCAGTCCTTGGTGGTGGCGATCAGGTACTCGCAGTCCGCCGTCTCCAGCGCCGCGTTGTCCTCCGACCAGTAGCCCGCGTCCATGAGCGCCGTCCCAATGCGGGCGTCCTCGCCCATCACCGCCTCGGCCATGGCCAGGGCCTTGTCGATCATCGGCCCCAACTGGCGAACGTCGTTGGCCTGGTTCGTCACATCGGGGGCGAGGATGATCTGCTCGGCCGTCACCACCGCCTGGGCGGTGTAGCCCTGGAGGTAACCCTTGCGGCTCTTCATGATCCGGCTGTCGGGATCGGTCACGTTGGCCTTGGCCTCCTCGTCGACCACCGCCTCGGCAGGCTTCGGCTTGCGGCCCCGCTTGCGTTTGCCGGTCGCTTCCTCCTCGGCTGCGCGGGCGTCGATCTTCTCCTGCTGGCGGGCGGCCTGCGCATTCGCCTCGGCATGAAGCTGATCCAGACAGGCCTGCAGCCTGGCTGGGCGGCCGGAAGCGTTCCGCAGGTCGGCGGGAAGGTCGTCGCCCCGTTCGTCGCCAAACATGGCGTCCTCGGCCGCGTCGGTTTCCTCGGCCGCCGACACCAGGGCCGCCACCTCGGCCTCCAGGGACCTGGCCGTCCGGTTGGCCGCCAGCGACGCGTTCGCCTTGACCTTGGTCCCGTCCAGGGCCACCACGCCAAGCCGCACCAGACCCGCCCTGTGGCACAGCTTCAGCACCTCGGCGAACAGCGCCTCGAAAGCGCTCCGGTGGCGCTTGCGGAACCGTGCGATCACGCTGTGATCGGGCACCTCGTCGCCGACGATCATCCGGAACCCCGCGTCCCGCTCACACAGGCGTTCAATCTTGCGGCTGGAGCGGTGCCCGTTGGCGTAGGCATAGATCAGCACGCACACCATCATCGACGGCGAGAACGGCGGCGCGCCGGTGCCGCGCCTAGTGTAATGGGCCTCGAACGCCGACAGGTCCATCAACTCGATCGCATCCAGCAGCAGGTGAACCATGTCCGTGTCGGAAACCCAATCCGACATGTCCACCGGAAGAAGAAACCGCTGTCGCCGATCCGGTTCGCGATAGAAGTTCGCCATCTCTTCCCCCTCACGTTGCCTGTGCCAAGGGAATCAGCACGCCGTCATTGGCGCAAGCGGTCAGCCTCGGTCAAGGTGGTGATTCTGCAACAG
>NZ_JBAFVS010000067.1:0-1041 GCF_043194565.1 Xanthobacter autotrophicus ATCC 700552
CCACCAGCGGGCCGGGGAGATCCAGGGCGGCTGCCGGTGTCGCGGGCACGGCCGCGAGGAGCCCCAAGGCAAGCACGCCCGATAGCATTTTGAACATTGGCGTTTCTCCCATTTTTTGGTTTGGACTTCGGGGGATGGCGGCGCGTCAGCCCGACGCGACCGGCAGTCCCGCGGCGCGCCATTCCGGCATGCCGTCTTCCATGCGCCGGGCCGAGAAGCCCCTGGCGCGCAGGCGTGCGACAGCCTCCACAGCGAGCAGGCAATAGGCGCCACGGCAATAGGCGACGATTTCCGTCGCTGGATCGAACTCGGCGAGGCGGGCATCGAGTTCCTCGAGCGGGACGCTGACGGCTCCAGGCACGTGGCCGAGGTCGAACTCCTCGCGAGGCCGCACGTCGATCACCGTGACGAGGCCCGCCTGCGCGCGGTCCACAAGGGCGGCGCAACCGACGGGCTCAAGCCCGTCCCGCCCGTCGAAATAGCGCGCAAGCAGAGCACCGACGGATGCGACATTGCGTTCCGCCGTCTGCCGCAGCACCGACATGAACTGGACGACCCCGTCGTCCGCCAGCCGGTAGAGGATGAATTTGCCGTCGCGGCGGGCATCCAACAGGCCCGCGCGACGCAACTGCTGCAGGTGCTGGGAGGCATTGGCCATGGAGAGCCCGGTCAGCCGCGCCAGCGCCTCCACGCTACGCTCGCCCTGGGCGAGGTGCTCCAGCAACTCCACGCGGTGCTCGTGGCCGAGGGCGCGCGCCACCGTGGCCAGCTCGGCGAACAGAGCGCGTTTGGGATCCGTTGACTTGCACATGATGGTAACGATACATCATTCAAGCGATAACTTGAACGTATAATTATCCTGCCCATGCCGCTAGGGCATCGTGGGGAGCCGGTGGAGTCGGACATGCACGCACTGTTCATCCTCAACGATCCGCCCTACCGCACGGAGCGCGTCTATAACGGCCTGCGCCTCGCCGCCGGCATCCTCAAGCAGGATGCGGGAAACCGGGTCACCGTGTTCCTCATGGCGGATGCCGTCGC
>NZ_JBAFVS010000068.1:0-1038 GCF_043194565.1 Xanthobacter autotrophicus ATCC 700552
CGGGGGAGCGACTGTGTGGTCAAGCGGTCCTCCATGATGTTTTGGAGCGGAGCATGGCGTTGAGGATGGTGATGAGCTTGCGCATGGCGGCGGTGATGGCGACCTTGGGCGGCTTGCCCATGGCTCGCAGGCGGGCGTGGAAGGCCTTCAGTACGCGATTGCAGCGGATGGCCGAAATGGTGGCCATGTAGAGCACCGTGCGCACCTCGGCGCGGCCGCCGAAGATGGTGCGCCGGCCGCGCATCTGTCCGCTGTCGCGGTTGAGGGGCGCCACCCCCACCAGGGCTGCGATCTGGCGCCGCGACAGCGAGCCCAGTTCCGGCAGCTTGGCGATCAGCACCGCCCGCAGCACTGGCCCGACCCCCGGCACCGAGGCCATCAGGTCATCCTCCATCCGCCAGGCCGGAGACGCCTTCAGGCCGCCGGAAATGTCGCCGTCCAAGGCGATGATCTCGCGGTCGAGGAAGGCGATATGCGCCTCCAGCGCCGGCCTGAGGGCGGATGCCATCTGCGCCCGGCGGATCTTCTCGGCTGCACGCATCTCCACCAGCTGGCGCCGCCGCGCCACCAGGTCGATGAGGCGCTGGCGCGCCTCGTCCGGCAACGGGCGGGGCGCGGGCCGCACCGCCTGGGCGAAGGCGGCGATCGCCTGCGCGTCCAGCCGGTCGGTCTTGGCCAGCCGTCCCGTGGCCCGGGCGAAATCCCGCACCTGGCGCGGATTGACCACCGCCACCAGATGGCCGGCCGCGCACAGCGCCGCCGCCGCCCGCTCCTGCAGCGCGCCGGTGGCCTCCAGCACCGCAAGGCAGGCCCCGAGCGCCGACAGGCGGGCGCACAGGGCGGCGATGCCCGCCTCGTCGTTGCCAAACGCCATCTCCTCGCCCGCGGGGAGGATATGGACGTCGAGCCGTGCCTTGGAGACGTCAATGCCGACGTGATGTGCAATCGAGGTCATGCGCCTGGCCCTGCCTTGCCGGTGCGGGCTCGCGACGCGGCCCCCGCGACTGTCCGGGCATTCGACACACCCGCCGGCGGCCC
>NZ_JBAFVS010000069.1:0-1013 GCF_043194565.1 Xanthobacter autotrophicus ATCC 700552
GCGATGTCCTCGCGGCCCATGCCGGAGGTGGGCTCGTCGAGCAGCAGCATCTCCGGCTCGAGCGCCAGGGTGGTGGCGATCTCCAGGGCGCGCTTGCGACCGTAGGGCAGCTCGACCGCCAGATGCCGGGCGTAGGATGTGAGATCAACGTCGGCGAGCAATTGCATGGCGCGGTCGTTGAGGACGTCGAGCGACGTCTCCGCGCTCCAGAAATGGAACGAATTGCCCACCGGACGCTGCAGGGCGATGCGCACGTTCTCAAGCACCGTGAGATGGGGGAACGTTGCCGAAATCTGGAACGATCTCACCATGCCGAGGCGGGCGACGTCGGCCGGCTTGGTGCGGGTGATGTCGTGCCCGTTCAGGTGGATTGAGCCGCGTGTGGGCTCCAAGAACTTGGTGATGAGGTTGAAACATGTGGTCTTGCCGGCACCGTTCGGCCCGATCAGGGCGTGGATCGTGTGCCGGCGAATCCTCAGATCCACGTCCTTGACCGCAGCAAACCCCTTGAATTCCTTCGTAAGGCCGCGGGCGTCGACAATGTCGTCGCCTTTGGTCTGACTTGGTGGAGCGTTCATCAATTCCTCCCCGGATCTCTTCTTGCTTCACACGCGTTCGATGATTGTAGCGATGCCCTGTCCGACACCGATGCACATGGTGCACAGGGCGTAGCGGCCTCCCGTCTCCTCGAGTTGATGGAGCGCCGTGGTGATGAGGCGCGCGCCGGACATGCCGAGCGGATGGCCGAGCGCGATCGCCCCGCCATTTGGGTTCACGTGCGCGGCGTCGTCCGGCAAGCCGAGCTCGCGCAGCACGGCGAGCCCCTGCGAGGCGAACGCCTCGTTGAGTTCGATCACGTCCATGTCGGGAAGGGTGAGGCCGGCGAGGGCCAGCACCTTCCGGGTCGCCGGCGCGGGACCCATGCCCATGATACGCGGCGGCACGCCGGCCGTAGCCATGGCGACGATCCGGGCGCGGGGCTTCAGGCCGTGGATGAGGGCCGCGGCCTCGGA
>NZ_JBAFVS010000070.1:0-960 GCF_043194565.1 Xanthobacter autotrophicus ATCC 700552
ATCTCGGCACGCGCAACGAGATCGTCGCGACCATGCAGCGCGCGCTGGCCGATCACGGCCTCGCCGAGGAGCGGGGAACGGATCGCTACGCCATTCACGGCCAGACCGTCACCGAGCCCATCGTCGGGCGGGTGTTGGCCAAGGGCCTTGCCGCCGGTGACGAGATGGGCGACCGAATGCACCTCGTCATCGACGCCGTGGATGGACGCACCCACTATGTGGAGATGGCGGACGCCACCCGGCTGGACGCGGTCGGACGGGGGCACATCGTTGCGCTCGATCCGGTCCCGGTCAAAGCCGAGCCGCGGGCTGCGGACCTCAACATTCGCGACCTTGCAGAACGCTCGGACGGAATCTACCGACCGAGCACGCATCTGGAGGCCGCCCGCCCGGAGATCGAGCGGATCAAGGGCGATCCGGAAGCCTATGTCCGCTCCCACGTGCGCCGGCTCGAAGCGCTCCGCCGAGCAGGCCACGTGGAGCGCCTCGATGCCGACCACTGGAAGATCCCTGCCGACATCGCCGAACGCGGCATGGCCTATGATGCGCGGGATCGGGCGAAGGACTTTTCCGTCCGCACGTTCTCGACCCTCAACCTTGACCACCAGGTCAGCAGCGACGGGGCGACCTGGCTCGACCGGGAGCTGGCCTCGCGCGAGCGGACGCCGCTGGCCGAGGCGGGGTTCGGCCGGGAGGTGAGCGAGGCGATGGAGAGGCGGCGGCAAAGCCTCGTCGATCAGGGGCACGCGGTCCGGCTGGAGGACGGGGCGGTTCGGGCTCCGCGGGACATCCTTGCGCGTCTGGAGCGCGCCGAAATCACGCGCGTCGGTCGCGAGATGGCCGCGGAACGGGGATTGGCCTTCGTCGAGGCGAAAGCCGGCGAATATGTCAGCGGCAAGCTCACCGGCTCCGCCAAACTCGTCTCCGGCCGCTTCGCCATGATCGACGACGGCATGGGCT
>NZ_JBAFVS010000071.1:0-907 GCF_043194565.1 Xanthobacter autotrophicus ATCC 700552
AGAGCGCGTTTGAGAAGGATTCCCAAGGGGGCTTTGGCGTGATTCATAGGGCGTCGGACCAACGATTCGAGCCGCCGCCCGATGGCAAAGAGGAAGCCGCCCGCAAGACGGCGGTACGACACTGACCTGACCGACGCGCAGTGGGAACTGCTCGCGCCGCTGATCCCCGACGCGCAGGCAGGCGGGAGGCCCCGGAAGGCCACGTCGCGCGAGCTGGTGAACGCCATCCTCTATTTCCTGCGGGCCGGCATGGCGTGGCGGCTGCTGCCCCATGACCTGCCGCCGTGGCAGACGGTCTATTATTATCTGCGCCGCTGGCAGCGCGAGGGTGTCTGGGAGCGCGTCCACCACACCCTCGTCATGGCCGACCGCGAGCGGTGCGGCAGGTCGGCGTCGCCCTCGGCGGCAATCCTCGACAGCCAGTCGGTGCGCACCGCCGATCAAAAGGGGGCGCGAAGGGCTATGACGCGGGCAAGAAGATCACCGGGCGCAAGCGGCACATCCTGACCGACACCGATGGGCGCCTGCTCTGCGTGCGCGTCCACGCCGCCGACGTCCAGGACCGCGACGGCGGCAAGCTGCCGCTCAAGGCCTCACGCAGGCGCTACCCGTTCGTCGCCCGCGTCTTCGCCGATGGCGGCTATGCCGGGCGCCTCGTCACATGGGCCGCCGACAAGACCCACATCACCCTCGAGATCATACGCCGCGGCGCCAAGGCCAAAGGCTTCGAGGTCCTGCCGCGTCGATGGGTGGTGGAGCGGACCTTCGCCTGGATCTTCAAGAACCGCCGCCTCGTCCGCGATTACGAGCAGATCACCGCCGTTGCCGAAACCCTCATCACCATCGCCGCTTCAGCCACACTCCTGCGCCGATGGCAATGAGAACACAGCCTTCTCAAACGGGCTCT
>NZ_JBAFVS010000072.1:0-876 GCF_043194565.1 Xanthobacter autotrophicus ATCC 700552
AGATACTCAGCCCAAGGTCACTCAGCCCTTGAGCACTTCGACGAGGGTCTTGCCGAGACGGGCCGGGGACGGCGACACGCGGATGCCCGCCGCCTCCATGGCCGCGATCTTGTCCTCGGCGCCGCCCTTGCCGCCGGAGATGATGGCGCCCGCATGGCCCATGCGGCGGCCGGGAGGCGCCGTGCGGCCGGCGATGAAGCCCACCATCGGCTTCTTGCGCCCCTTCTTCGCCTCGTCGGCGATGAACTGCGCCGCCTCTTCCTCCGCCGAGCCGCCGATCTCGCCGATCATGATGATCGACGTGGTCTTCGGGTCCGCCAGGAACATCTCAAGCACGTCGATGAACTCGGTGCCCTTCACCGGGTCGCCGCCGATGCCCACAGCCGAGGTCTGCCCCAGGCCCTCCTGCGAGGTCTGGAACACCGCCTCATAGGTCAGCGTGCCCGAGCGCGACACCACGCCCACCGAGCCGGTCTTGAAGATGTTGGCCGGCATGATGCCGATCTTCGATTCGCCCGCCGTCACGATGCCGGGGCAGTTGGGGCCGATGAGCCGGGACTTGGAGCCCGACAGCGCCCGCTTCACCTTCACCATGTCCAGCACCGGGATACCCTCGGTGATGCAGACGATGAGCGGGATCTCGGCGTCGATGGCCTCCAGGATCGCATCCGCGGCGCCGGGCGGCGGCACGTAGATCACCGAGGCGTCGGCCCCGGTCTTTTCCTTGGCCTCGATCACGGTGTCGAACACCGGCAGGTTCAGGTGGGTGGTGCCGCCCTTGCCGGGAGAAGTGCCGCCGACCATCTTGGTGCCGTAGGCAATGGCCTGCTGGGCGTGGAAGGTGCCGTTCTTGCCGGTGAAGCCCTGGGTGATGAC
>NZ_JBAFVS010000073.1:0-740 GCF_043194565.1 Xanthobacter autotrophicus ATCC 700552
CTCCGTTCCAGAGGGCTTGAGCGACGTTGGTGGTGGCGTTGTGTCGGAGGATGTTGAGAGCGAAGCTTCTGGCGCGAGCCATGATGCCGGGGTTGTGGCGGATGCGGCTGCGATCCTCGTTGCAGGAGACGTCGCGGACATAGGGGTTGCGGTTCTCGATGCCCCAGTGGCCGCGGATGATCTCGGCCCAGATGGGCGCGGCGAGGCCTTGGGCGGATGAGACGTAGAAGGAGACCTCGGCGCGTTGCGTCCACAGGCCGGTGGCGGCGTGGCGGAGCCAGGTCTGGCGCGTGACGCGGATGATGGTCTTGATGAAGGGCTGCCATTCGCTTTTGGCGAGGGCGTCGCCGAGGGGAAAGACGTCGACGGTGCGCTGCTCCTGGCGGGATCGGGCGATGTCGCGCGAGGAGGCGGTGTCGCTGGGCTGGCGCCTGTCGGCGATGGCGCGGACGTCGGCGTCCAGATTGGGCTGGTTCTCCTTGAGTTGGACCAGGAGATGGTTACCGGTCTCCAGGGCGGTGGCGAAGGTTTTTTTGGGCGTGCATGGCATCAAGGGTGAACAGGCGCCCGGTCAGGCCGAGGGTGGCGATCAAATCCTGGGCGGCGGGGATTTCGTTGCTCTTATCGTCGATCGCCAGGTGGCCGAGGATGATCTGGTCATCGCTGGCGAAGGCGCTCAGCACATGGGCCGCCTTGCGGTCGTTGAAGGCGTCAAAGCTGCCGCGCAGCGTCTTGCCGTC
>NZ_JBAFVS010000074.1:0-653 GCF_043194565.1 Xanthobacter autotrophicus ATCC 700552
ACCGTCGCCGACCGCCACTACGTGGTGGAGCACGGCCGGGTGGTGGACATGGTGGAGAACGACAAGATCGCTGAGAACGCCGCGCGTCTCGAAGCCTTCCTCGGCGTCTGAGGGCAAGTCATGATCGAACTTCTTGGAATACCTCCTCAGGCCCTGTTCGGGCAGTTGCTGCTCGGGCTCATCAACGGGTCCTTCTACGCCATGCTGAGCCTTGGGCTGGCGGTGATCTTCGGCCTGCTCAACGTGATCAACTTCACCCACGGCGCGCAGTATATGATGGGCGCCTTCGGGGCCTGGATGCTGCTCAACTATCTGGGCGTGCCCTTCTGGGGGGCGCTCGTCGTGGCGCCGGTGATGGTGGCGCTCATCGGCATGGTGATGGAGCGCACCTTGCTGCGCCGCCTCTACCATCTCGACCACCTCTACGGCATGCTGCTCACCTTCGGCCTCGCCCTCATCATCGAGGGCCTGTTCCGCCGGCAGTACGGCTCCTCCGGCCTGCCCTACAACAACCCCCTGCCGGGCGGCACCAACCTCGGCTTCATGTTCCTGCCCAACTACCGCGCCTTCGTGGTGGTGGCCTCCCTCGTGGTGTGCCTCGCCACCTGGTTCATCATCGAGCGCACCAAGCTCGGCTCGTACCTGCGCGCCGC
>NZ_JBAFVS010000075.1:0-651 GCF_043194565.1 Xanthobacter autotrophicus ATCC 700552
CCCAACTCCGGCGTGAATCCCAGCACCTTGATGGCGTGGGCAGAGATGTACGCCGAACCGCCGAAGAACATCGCATGGCCGAACGACAAGAGCCCCGTGTAGCCCAGCATCAGGTTGAAGGCGCACGCGAACAGCGCGAAGCACATCACCTTCATCAGGAACACTGGATAGACCGCGAATGGTGCGGCGAGGAGCAACGCGACTGCGATCAGCCCGAGCACCAGTGTCATCGGGAACCTGGATGAGGTCGCGGAGGTGGTGACGGGCGCTGTGGTGGAGGAAGACGTTGTCATTGATGCGCCCTCACTTGGCCGTGCCGAACAGGCCGGCGGGTTTCACCATGAGCACCAGAGCCATGATGACGAAGATGACGGTGGAGGAGGCCTCGGGATAGAACACCTTGGTCAGGCCCTCGATCACCCCGAGGCCGAAGCCGGTGAGGATGGCCCCCAGGATGGAGCCCATGCCGCCGATCACCACCACGGCGAACACCACGATGATGAGGTTGGAGCCCATGGTGGGGCTCACCTGATAGGCGGGGGCGGCGAGCACGCCGGCGAGCGCCGCGAGGCCTACGCCGAAGCCGTAGGTCAGGGTGATCATGCGCGGCACGTCGATGCCGAAGGCCTGCACCAGGTCGGGCCGCTCGGT
>NZ_JBAFVS010000076.1:0-597 GCF_043194565.1 Xanthobacter autotrophicus ATCC 700552
TCGGGTTCTTCGGCCCGGTCGGCACATCAGCCACCGACGTCCGCTTCTTCCACTTCGCGACCGTCTTCTGGTTGATGCCATAGCGCTTCGCCAGCGCCCTCAGGCTCGCTTGACTATGCTGTATCGCTCGACGGATTGCCTCAGTCGTCGTGGCGCTCCCGTGAAGAACCTGCCCCATAGCGCGTCCCTCCATTCATGCGTCGAGATTGCACCATCAAAGCCCGGGATCAAACATCTAGCGCTCGCACTTTTTGACCTATGGGTTGTGCGCATTATCCTTTGTCAGGCTGCTCGGGCAGATTGAGGATCTTGCTTCTGTCCGGTCGTCCGGGTCCGTGGCAGGGCTGTTCAACGCTCTTGACGCTGTGAGGGCGGCGCGAGAGCGCCGGGGGGACTGAGTCGTCGGCGCGTACCGTGGAAAGGGCGCCGGCATATCGCCCGACGGGCGTGCGGACGGCATCGCAGATGAAGGCTTCACTCATGGCATCAGGCCGCGCGCGGCCCCTCCTCGACGGCCCGCAGGCCGGGCTTCATGGGATGGACGCATGGACGCCCGGTTCGGCATGGAGCGCGCGGCTGGCGGCGACGCGTCGGCGC
>NZ_JBAFVS010000077.1:0-564 GCF_043194565.1 Xanthobacter autotrophicus ATCC 700552
CTTCGGGTCAGCTGGCGGGGTTCCAGATGATGACCTTCTTGGCGGGATCCTCGCCCGGCGCCGGCGCCACGTTGCCGTAGATGGTGCCGAACTCGGGGGCCGAGAGCGAGACCGAGATGTACTCCTCGCCGGTGGTCTTCGAGATCCGGTTCCAGCCGGCGCCCAGCTCGAAGCCGTTCTTGCGCGAGATCACGCGGTAGTCAGGCTCGTTGTCCTTCGCCTTGCGGGTGTTCGGCACCAGCGCGATCGGGGCGGTGACGTTGAGGGTGGCGAGCGTGCCTTCGAGGTTGCCGTCCGCCTTCTGGGTGAGGGTTGCGATCGTGGCCATGTGAAGTCTCCTTGAGGTTGCTCGGGGACCATCCCCGATGACGCCCAAAGGAAGGGGCCGGACGCCGTCGTCACCGCAGCGCAGGGGAACCCCCGGTCGGGGTCCCCGCGATGCCCGCATCGTGGGGTGGCCAGCGGGGTTGACGGCACTAGGCGGCCGAGACCCGGACACAGGCGGCAAAGAGGAGGGGATGGGCTTCGAAGCCACCGACCACAGGAGCCCCTGCCACCAGGCCA
>NZ_JBAFVS010000078.1:0-563 GCF_043194565.1 Xanthobacter autotrophicus ATCC 700552
CTCAGTCTTTGAGTTGACAGCCGTCAACTCCGCCGTCCCGCAGCATCCTCCGGATTGGCCGCGAGGAGATCGGAGCGCTCGCGGTCAAAAAGTTGACGGCAGTCAACTCGGACGGACCGGCCTTGTACGGTTCAGACCAAGCGAGCGGCAATCAAACTCCGTTCCTGCCATGCCTCCGGGCGCCTTCCTTGGTTGGCCTTCCTGGAAGGCGCATTTGCAAAGATGCGCCCCGATGAGGCTAGTCCGTCACCGCGCGCGCTGGCTGGTCCGGTGCCGGCTATGGACGTGCCGGGATTGCGATTGTGAAGTCGGGCATGCCTCGTCGCCTTGCGCGTTGTCGGGGATGCGGCCGAGACCGGGCCACCGGTTCGACGTGAAGGCTCTCGCCGAGGTGGCGATCTGCGGTTCAAGCGGGCGCTGGCGCGGCGCCGTCGGCGGGATCGTTGTGCGTATGCCGGATGTCCGCCAGCGGGTGTGAGCGCCGGCGTCGCGACTGGCAGTGGCCGGGACGGGGGGCGGGCGCTGCGGTGCGGGTCCTGCCTGGTGGGGGCGAGGGCGGGGCA
>NZ_JBAFVS010000079.1:0-555 GCF_043194565.1 Xanthobacter autotrophicus ATCC 700552
TGCTCTAGACGCCTAGACCTTACGCGACGCGATCGCCCGAGCTTTGGCCCCTTGGTTCGCTGCCGGCAGGCGGACCGTTGCCCGCAGCCCGCCTTCCGGCCGGTTGGACAGGCTCACCTCGCCCCCATGGGCGCGCAGGATGGCACGGGCGATGGGAAGGCCGAGACCTGCGCCGCCGGTCTCGCGCGAGCGGGAGGTTTCCAGCCGCTCGAAAGGGTCGAACACCCGCTCCAGATCCGCCTCCGGGATGCCCGGTCCGGCATCGTCGATGGTGACGAAGGTCTCTCCTCCGGCGTGGCTGATCCCGACCGTCGCGCCCGCGCCATAGCGCTGGGCGTTCTCCAGGAGGTTGCGCAGCGCGCGGCGCAGGGCCATCCGGCGGAGCGGGAGGATGTGCGGCGGCGACTCGACGAGGGTGACGGGTGGGCCCGAGGCGGAAAGCTCCGCCGCAAGATCGGCCAGGAGGCCGTTCAGGTTCACCGGCTCCAGGGGCTCCGCCACCGACACGCCGCGCGCAAAGGCCAAGGTGGCCTCGGTCATCTCCTGCATCTCGTT
>NZ_JBAFVS010000080.1:0-536 GCF_043194565.1 Xanthobacter autotrophicus ATCC 700552
CCGGTGGACCTGCCGTTCCTGATGCCCATCGAGGACGTGTTCTCGATCTCCGGCCGCGGCACGGTGGTGACCGGCCGCGTGGAGCGCGGCATCATCAAGGTGGGCGAGGAAGTTGAAATCGTGGGCATCCGCCCGACGCAGAAGACCACGGTCACCGGCGTCGAGATGTTCCGCAAGCTTCTGGACCAGGGCCAGGCCGGCGACAACGTGGGCATCCTGGTGCGCGGCACCAAGCGTGAGGACGTGGAGCGCGGCCAGGTGGTGTGCAAGCCGGGTACGGTGAAGCCGCACACCAAGTTCAAGGCCGAGGCCTACATCCTGACCAAGGAAGAGGGCGGGCGTCATACCCCGTTCTTCACCAACTACCGCCCGCAGTTCTACTTCCGCACCACGGACGTGACCGGCGTGTGCACGCTGCCGGAAGGCACCGAGATGGTGATGCCGGGCGATAACGTGTCCATGGACGTGGCGCTGATCGTTCCCATCGCCATGGAAGAAAAGCTGCGCTTCGCCATCCGCGAGGGTGGCCGCACGGT
>NZ_JBAFVS010000081.1:0-516 GCF_043194565.1 Xanthobacter autotrophicus ATCC 700552
GAGATGTTGTTGGCCGCATACATGGCCATCATCTCGCCGGACATGACGATGTAGATTTCCTGGGCCTTGTTCTCGCGGATGGGCATGGCGAAGCCGCCGCACACCACGTCGCCGAGCACGTCGTAGGACACGTAGTCGATGTCCTCGTAGGCGCCGTTCTCTTCCAGGAAGTTGATCGAGGTGATCACGCCGCGGCCGGCGCAGCCAACGCCCGGCTCAGGACCACCGGACTCCACGCAGCGGATGTCCTGGTAGCCGATCTTCATCACGTCCTCGAGCTCGAGGTCTTCCACCGAGCCGGCGTTGGCGGCGAGCGAAAGAATGGTGTCCTGGGCCTTGGCGTGCAGGATCAGGCGGGTCGAGTCGGCCTTGGGGTCGCAACCCACGATGAGGATCCGGTGACCCATCTGCGCAAGCGCAGCAAGGGTATTCTGGGACGTGGTGGACTTGCCGATGCCACCCTTCCCGTAAAACGCGATCTGTCGCAGCGAAGACATCTGTCTCTCCTTCGAACCT
>NZ_JBAFVS010000082.1:0-490 GCF_043194565.1 Xanthobacter autotrophicus ATCC 700552
TCTTGCCCGCGTCATATCCGCAAACCCCGCCGCTTTCGGTGGTCTTGACGCTCTGGCTGTCGATGATGCCGGCCGTGGGCTGGGCTTGCTTGCCTTCGATCTCGCGCGCCGCCATCACCAGAAGCTGGTTGATCGTCGCCAGAAGGCCGCTGTCGCGCCAGGCGTAGAAATAGCTGCGCACGGTCGAAACCGGCGGAAACTCGCCCGGCAGCATGCGCCATGGGCAGCCGCTCGAAGCGATGAACAGGATCGCTTCCATAACATCGCGCATGTCCGTCGTGCGGGGGCGCCCACCACGCCTGGCACCGGGGATCATCGGCTCTACAATAGCCCATTCGCGGTCGGTCAGATCACTTGGAAAACGCAGGCGGTCACGGTTATGCTCAGCACGAGCGATATCGGTCCAGGCCATCGGAAACCCCATTTGATTCAGCACCAAACGGGAATCACAACCTGCTGATATCGCTCAACTCCTTTTAAATCTGGCTCT
>NZ_JBAFVS010000083.1:0-489 GCF_043194565.1 Xanthobacter autotrophicus ATCC 700552
CAGCATGACGATCGGGCGACCCTCGCCGTCGCAGACGGTGTGGAGCTTTGAGTTCAGGCCGCCCTTGGTGCGGCCGATACGACGGGGAACAGCCCCTTTTTTAAAAGGCTCGCCGCCGTGCGGTGGGCCTTCAGATGGGTGGCATCAATCATGATGCGCTCGGGTTTGGGCCCTTCGCCGGCGAGGTTGGCGAAGATGCGGTCGAACACCCCCAACCGGCTCCAGCGGATGAAGCGGTTGTACAGCGTCTTGTGCGGGCCGTAGTCCTTCGGCGCATCCTTCCACTGCAACCCGTTGCGGATCACATAGACGATGCCGCTCACCACCCGCCGGTCATCGACCCTCGGCACCCCATGGGCCAAGGGAAAGAACGGCGAGATCCGCGCCATCTGACGCTCGCTCAGCAGGAACAAATCACCCATACCAGCCTCCTCAATGGAGACTGTGAATCACAGATCGAGCCTAATTAATAGGTCCTGAGCCTAGGCG
>NZ_JBAFVS010000084.1:0-475 GCF_043194565.1 Xanthobacter autotrophicus ATCC 700552
TGGCGCCGGCAAGACCACCACCATGCGCGCCATCATGGGCCTTTTGCGCAAGCGCGCCGGCTCGATCCGCTACGAGGGCACCGAAACGGTCGGGCTCGCGCCCAACAAGATCGCCCGGCTCGGCATCGCCATCTGCCCCGAGGAACGTGGCATCTTCGCCTCGCTCTCGGTGCGCGAGAACCTGCTGCTGCCGCCGGTGGTGCTGCCCGGCGGCCTCAGCGTGGACGAGGTGCACGAGCTGTTTCCACGGCTGGAGGAGCGGCGCAACAGCCAGGGCACCAAGCTGTCCGGCGGCGAGCAGCAGATGCTCGCTATCGCTCGCATCCTGCGCACTGGGGCGAAGCTCCTGTTGCTGGACGAGCCGTCTGAGGGCTTGGCCCCGGTGATCGTGCAGCACATCGGCCAGATCATCCGGAACCTCAAGAATAAGGGGTTCACGGTGCTGCTGGTGGAGCAGAACTTCCACTTCGCCTCC
>NZ_JBAFVS010000085.1:0-475 GCF_043194565.1 Xanthobacter autotrophicus ATCC 700552
CGGCGCCGGCAAGACCACCACCATGCGCGCCATCATGGGCCTTTTGCGCAAGCGCGCCGGCTCGATCCGCTATGAGGGCACCGAAACGGTCGGGTTGCAGCCCAACAAGATCGCCCGGCTCGGCATCGCCATCTGCCCCGAGGAGCGTGGCATCTTCGCCTCGCTCTCGGTGCGCGAGAACCTGCTGCTGCCCCCCGTGGTGCTGCCCGGCGGGCTGACCGTGGACGAGGTGCACGAGCTGTTCCCGCGGCTGGAGGAGCGGCGCAACAGCCAGGGCACCAAACTGTCGGGCGGCGAGCAGCAGATGCTGGCCATCGCCCGCATCCTGCGCACCGGCGCCAAGCTGCTGCTGCTCGACGAGCCTAGCGAGGGTCTCGCCCCGGTGATCGTCCAGCACATCGGCCAGATCATCCGGAACCTCAAGAATAAGGGGTTCACGGTGCTGCTGGTGGAGCAGAACTTCCACTTCGCCTCG
>NZ_JBAFVS010000086.1:0-468 GCF_043194565.1 Xanthobacter autotrophicus ATCC 700552
CGAACTGAAGCGACCCGCGGCAAAGCCCGTCGCGCCACGGCAACCTGACAAGAGCTATACGGTGATGTTCGGCGAAGGGCCCGGCTCTCGCCGGGTTATTGACGGCCACATCCGCGGCGGGCACCGGCCCTTCGACGTGCGCCAGGGCGAGCGGGCGGAGATGACCTTCACGAACCCCGCATCCATGATGCACCCGATGCACCTGCACGGGCATCATTTCTAGGTGGTGGGCATCGGCGGACGGCGCTTTTCCGGGCCGGTGGGCGATACGGTGATCGTCCCCGCCCATGCGCCGGTGACCATCGCCTTCGACGCGGGCCAGAAAAAAGGCCGTGGTTCCTCCACTGCCACCTCTGCCACATGGGGCCCCCCGGCATGATGACGCTGGTGCGCGCAGCGTAACGGGGCGAGGGCGCATGAGCCCTTGTGGGCGCCGGTCGGGTTCGTCAAGTTGAGAGCCATGATGCA
>NZ_JBAFVS010000087.1:0-466 GCF_043194565.1 Xanthobacter autotrophicus ATCC 700552
AGACCGGCACGATCTCGCGGGCGAACCGCCCGGAGGCCTGGGCCCGGCCGGCGCGCTGCTGGCTGCGCAGGGCGAAGGCGTCCTGGTCGGCACGCGAGACCTGGAAGTCGTCGGCCACGTTCTCCGCCGTCTCCGGCATGGAATCGACGCCGTGCATCGCCTTCATGGCCGGGTTCACGAACCGCCAGCCGATGGTGGTGTCCTCGATCTTCGCGGAGCGGGAGAAGGCGCTGTCGGCCTTGCCCATGACGAACGGCGCGCGGCTCATGCTCTCGACCCCGCCCGCGATCATCAGCCCGGTCTCGCCCGCCTTGATGGCGCGGGCGGCGGTGCCGATGGCGTCCATGCCCGAGCCGCACAGGCGGTTGACGGTGGAGCCCGGCACCTCCACCGGCAGCTTCGCCAGCAGCGCCGCCATGCGGGCGACGTTGCGGTTGTCCTCGCCGGCCTGGTTGGCGCAGCCGAG
>NZ_JBAFVS010000088.1:0-443 GCF_043194565.1 Xanthobacter autotrophicus ATCC 700552
ACCGGGGCGCTGACCAAGACCATCGCCTTCCACACCGACGGCAGCCGCACCGAGACCCAGCCGGTCACCGGGGCAAGCTACGCGACGGTGGTCACCGACTATTCGGCCAGCAACACGGTGACGTCCATCGAGCGCTACGACGCCGACGGGGTCATGGTCTACGACCAGGACATCAGCGGCACCACCACCACGCTCACCACCTGGAATGCCGACCGCTCGAAGCAGGTGTCGGTGACGCAGGGCGGGACGCTGGCCAGCCTCACCTCCTATGACGCGGCCGGGACCCTGACGACCCGGATCGTCTACGCCTCGGACGGCAGCCGCACCGAGACCCAGTACGGCCTCGGCGCCGCGAACGATGCCTCGGTGGTCCTGAGCTACAACGCGGCCGGGACCCTGACCAAGAAGGTGGTCTACAGCACCGACGGCAGCCATGAGGACAC
>NZ_JBAFVS010000089.1:0-442 GCF_043194565.1 Xanthobacter autotrophicus ATCC 700552
AGCTATGCGAACTCATGATCTGACGCACTTGCGCGACGGCCGGACGGTCGGCCGGGGGCGCTGAGGAGGTCCGCCCAGGCGGATGAGAGATGGTAAAGACGAGGAAGACGGGAAGCACGATATCTTGCCTGCGGGCGGCCCAGCCGCACCGCGCCCGAGTGCCTGTGATGCTGCCCCGTGAGTCCGATGGCGACATGTGCCGCGACGGTTCGAGCGCTGCCGACGTACAGTCAGCCCCCCCCCCCCGTCGATGAGCGCGGAAGAGTGCACGGCGTACCAGATCCCGACGACTTGGCGAAACCACGCGGCGTGGCGTGGATAGCCTGCCTTTTACTGCTATAGAGGGAAGATGGCGATGGCGATAGCTCGCGGAAAACAGGAACCGAATAAGATGGCAAGATAAAGCGGATTTTCAATCCGCGTTCGCGTTGCTCGCAAAGCA
>NZ_JBAFVS010000090.1:0-431 GCF_043194565.1 Xanthobacter autotrophicus ATCC 700552
AGGAACTGGGAGGCCCGGTAGCGGTCGTCGCCATAGGCCGCTTGAAGGGCGTCCAGAGCGGCGAGGATGCAGGCCGGTCCCACTTGGTCCGCCCAGGTGAGCGGGCCGCGCGGATAGTTCACGCCGAAGGTCATGGCGCGGTCGATGTCGGCAGGAGACGCCACCCCCATGAGCGCCGCCTCCGCCGCCTCGTTGGCGAGCATGGCGAGGGTGCGCAGCACTACGAGGCCCGGCACGTCGTCGACGGCCGACACCGCCTTGCCGAGGGCCTGGAACAGCCCGGCGGCGGCTGCAAGCGCGGTATCGCCTGCCTGGTCCGCCTTCGCGACGGCGATGCGCCTGGCCGATCCATAGTCGAGCGCGAGGTCGAACAGCACGAGGTCGGCCGGCGTGCCCGACGCCACGCGCTGCGTTGCCGTGCGGCCGTCCGT
>NZ_JBAFVS010000091.1:0-417 GCF_043194565.1 Xanthobacter autotrophicus ATCC 700552
TGCCGTTGTCGGTCAGGATGGTGTGGATCTTGTAGGGGACCGCTTCGATCAACCGCCGCAAGAAGTCGCCTGCGGTGCGCTGTTTGGCTTGCCGATGAAGCTCGACAAAGGCGAACTTACTGGTCCTGTCGATGGCGACAAACATGTAGAGCCTGCCCTCGGCGGTCCGCACCTCGGCGAGATCGATGTGGAAGAAGCCAATCGGGTAGCTCTTGAACTTCGTCTTTGCGGGCTGTTCGCCCTCAACCTCGGGCAGTCGGCTGATCCCATGACGCTGAAGGCAGCGATGCAGGGACGAGCGCGTCAGCGTCGGGATCGTCGGTTGCAGCGCATACAGGCCATCGTCGAGCGGCAGCAGGATGTGCTTCCGAAAGGTGACGATCACCGCCTCCTCTTCGACCGACAACACGGTCGAGC
>NZ_JBAFVS010000092.1:0-402 GCF_043194565.1 Xanthobacter autotrophicus ATCC 700552
AGATCAAAGGGCGCAAGCGCCACATCATCACCGACACGCTCGGCTTCCTGATCTTCGTGCGGGTCCACCGGGCCGATATTCAGGATCGAGACGGCGCTCCCGACCTGCTCAGGGCGATCCGGTTCCGCCATCCATGGCTGCGCCACGTCTTCGCCGACGGCGGCTATGCGGGCGACAAACTCAAGGACGCCATGCGCGGCCACGGCCGCTGGACCATCGAGATCGTCAAGCGCTCCGACACGGCCAAGGGCTTCGTCGTCCTGCCTCGCCGCTGGGTGGTCGAGCGGACATTCGCATGGCTCGGACGCTGCCGCCGCCTCGCAAAGGACTGGGAGAAATCCATCGAAAGCGCGACCGCTTTCGCTCACATCGCCAGCATCCGCATGCTCACACGCCGCATCG
>NZ_JBAFVS010000093.1:0-388 GCF_043194565.1 Xanthobacter autotrophicus ATCC 700552
CATCGACATGGAAAACATGATCCGCGGCGTGATCCGCCCGTTCGGGCTGAAGGTCGGCGAAGTGTCGACGGGCAAGTTCGAGGCGCGCGTGCGGGAGCTGGTCGCCGGCCTCGGCGAGCTCGAACAGATCATCGCGCCGCTGCTCGCGGCCCGCGCGGCGATGCGGTTCGAGTTCGCCCGCATGCATCGCATGGCGCTGGCGGCGGCGCGCAACGACAAGGCGGTGCGGCGGATGATGACGGTGCCCGGCGTCGGCGCCATCGTCGCGCTGACCTTCCGCGCCACCGTCGATGATCCCACCCGCTTCAAGAAATCCACGACCGTCGGCGCCCACTTCGGGCTGACGCCGCGCCGCTACCAGTCGGGCGAAACCGACTGGTCGGGCCGG
>NZ_JBAFVS010000094.1:0-368 GCF_043194565.1 Xanthobacter autotrophicus ATCC 700552
CGAGCGAATGGCTCGCAGCCCACCAGGACGAGGTCCTCGTCCTCGACGTGCGCAATGACGACACCAGCTACAAGGAAGGCGGCCACCTCATCGGCGCGGTGCATCTCGACTTCCGCAAGGCTCGCGGCACCACCACCGAACGCGGCGTGGAAATCACCGACATGAACCTCCCGCCCGAGGCGTTCTCGGCGCTCATGCGATCGGCCGGGGTGAGCGACGACGCGGCCGTGGTGCTCACCCATCGTGGACGGGGACCGGACGATGCGGGCTATGCCGCCTACGTCTATTGGCAGCTTAAATATTATGGCCACGACAAGGTGGCCATCCTGGACGGCGGCACGACGAAATGGGTGGCCGAGAACCGCGAA
>NZ_JBAFVS010000095.1:0-357 GCF_043194565.1 Xanthobacter autotrophicus ATCC 700552
ATCTCCAAATGCGGCGACGAGGCGACGCGGGCGATGCTCTACGAGGCGGCGATCGCCATCCTCACGCGCATCCCCAAGAGCTTCAAGCTGCGCCTCTGGGGGCTTCGGCTGATGAAGAAGAAGGGGCTGAAGAAGGCGGCGACCGCGGTGGCGCGGGCGCTCAGCGTGCTCCTGCACAAGATCTGGGTCGACGGCTCGACCTTCCGATACGGCGCCGGCCTGAAGGGCGGCCGGCTCACGCGCGCATAATGGAGGCGTGAGCGATCCGGCCGCCCCCACCATCGGCGTCACCAGGTTCCGCCACGGCGGAGCGGCGTCTCCCGGGGAGACGGGGATTTGGGCGAGATCGAAACTTGA
>NZ_JBAFVS010000096.1:0-347 GCF_043194565.1 Xanthobacter autotrophicus ATCC 700552
CGTGCCGGCGGCCGCCTTCGGACGAAACCGCACGGCGCTTGTTAGCCTGACCGCCTGGTCTCCAGATCCCGGAATGTGGCGGACACCATGCCGACCACGGACGTTAGCGAGTGCTCCTCGGAGAGACATGCGCCGCACCTCAGCGTGACGAAGTTGGACGGGACCGGCCGCAGCGCGGACAGACGGCGGCGCCCGCGCGCTCCGGCGCGCGGCGGCGTGCGTCATCGCAAGTAAAAGCGGCTTTACGGATCAGTCTGTCGGTGGCAGACTGAAATGGAGAGGCGTTGTCTCCACAGCTTGTTGCTGAACAACAACAAGTTAGAGTCAGTACGTTAGACTCTAAGTTA
>NZ_JBAFVS010000097.1:0-325 GCF_043194565.1 Xanthobacter autotrophicus ATCC 700552
TCTGTCCCGAACCGCTTTGCGGCTGCCAGCCGTCGAGGCGCCGCTGCGGCGGGCGGACATGCCCTGGCTTGCCCTGGTCATCGTCGCCGGAGGCCTCCTTGCTCCTCTGCTGCTCATGTTCGGCCTGTCCCTCACCGACGCGGCGTCGGCCTCGCTGCTGCTCAATCTGGAAGGCCTCGCCACCATGGGCATCGCCTGGCTGGTGTTCCGCGAGAACGTGGACCGGCGGCTCCTGCTCGGTGCCTTCGCCATCCTCTCAGGTGCCGTCCTCCTGTCGTGGGAGGGGCGCATGTCCTTGCAATGGGGTTCCCTGCAATGGGGCGCC
>NZ_JBAFVS010000098.1:0-324 GCF_043194565.1 Xanthobacter autotrophicus ATCC 700552
ACCGGCAGGCCGTGCTTGCTCCAGGCGAGCATGGAGCCGTCATAGAGCATGACGTCCCGGTAGCCGAGCAGTTCGTGCAGCACGAACCACGAGATGGCGGAGACATGGGCCGTGTTGCAATAGGCCGCCACCGTCTGCTGCGGGCCAAGGCCGACGGCTGTATACGCGCGGGCGAGTTCCTCCTTCGGGCGATAGGTGCCGTTGGCGGCAAAATTCGCATCGAAAGGAAAGAGGGTCGCGCCGGGAATGTGGCCCGCCTTCGCGATGTTCGGGCGCTTCTCCAGGCCCACATAGAAGCTGAAGAACCGCGCGTCGAGAATGCCT
>NZ_JBAFVS010000099.1:0-324 GCF_043194565.1 Xanthobacter autotrophicus ATCC 700552
GGGCATTCTCGACGCGCGGTTCTTCAGTTTCTATGTGGGCCTGGAGAAGCGCCCGAACATCGCGAAGGCGGGCCACATTCCCGGCGCGACCCTCTTTCCCTTCGATGCGAATTTTGCCGCCAACGGCACCTATCGCCCGAAGGAGGAACTCGCCCTCGCCTATACAGCCGTCGGCCTCAGTCCCCGGCAGACGGTGGCTGCCTATTGCAACACGGCCCATGTCTCCGCCATCTCGTGGTTCGTGATGCACGAACTGCTCGGCTACCGGGACGTCATGCTCTATGACGGCTCCATGCTGGCCTGGAGCAAGCACGGCCTGCCGGT
>NZ_JBAFVS010000100.1:0-322 GCF_043194565.1 Xanthobacter autotrophicus ATCC 700552
GGCACGCCTTGTCCTCGACGCCTTGCCGCCGGCCAGGAGCTTGATCGCCGACCGCGGCTACGACAGCGCCTGGTTCCGGGACGCCCTCGTCGCCAAGGGCATCACGCCCTGCATTCCCTCCACGCGCAGCCGCAAGCGGCCTTATCCCTACGACAAGGCTCTCTACCGCCAGCGGCACAAGGTCGAGAACCTGTTCGCCAAGCTCAAGGACTGGCGCCGCATAGCGACCCGATACGACCGATGCGCCCACACCTTCTTCTCAGCCATCTGCATCGCCGCAACCGTTATCTTCTGGCTGTGATTAGTGAGTCCTGAGCCTAGC
>NZ_JBAFVS010000101.1:0-310 GCF_043194565.1 Xanthobacter autotrophicus ATCC 700552
CCTGTCCCGAGCCGCTTTGCGGCTGCCAGCCGTCGAGGCGCCGCTGCGGCGGATGGACATGCCCTGGCTTGCCCTGGTCATCGTCGCCGGAGGCCTCCTTGCTCCTCTGCTGCTCATGTTCGGCCTATCCCTCACCGACGCGGCGTCGGCCTCGCTGCTGCTCAACCTGGAAGGCCTCGCCACCATGGGCATCGCCTGGCTGGTGTTCCGCGAGAACGTGGACCGGCGGCTCCTGCTCGGTGCGTTCGCCATCCTCGCGGGTGCCGTCCTCCTGTCGTGGGAGGGGCATCTGTCCTTGCAATGGGGGGCG
>NZ_JBAFVS010000102.1:0-306 GCF_043194565.1 Xanthobacter autotrophicus ATCC 700552
TTGATCCTCATCGGCTATGGATTGGGCGCCGCGTCGAAGCCGTTCTTCGCCCTCGCTGGCGCACCGGCCATGGTGTTTGCCGCGCGCTTCGCCGACCGTATCGGTAAGGGGATCCGCGGCGCGCCGCGGGACGCGCTGGTGGCCGATGTCACGCCGCCTTCCATCCGCGGGCGCGCCTACGGGGTGCGCCAGGCGCTCGATACGGTCGGGGGGTTCCTCGGCCCGCTGCTCGCCATCGCGCTGATGGCGCTGTTCGCCGACGACATGCGAACGGTATTCTGGTTCGCCCTCATCCCCGGCGCGCTC
>NZ_JBAFVS010000103.1:0-306 GCF_043194565.1 Xanthobacter autotrophicus ATCC 700552
AAGCGCGCCGGGAATGAGGGCGAACCAGAACACCGTTCGCATGTCGTCGGCGAACAGCGCCATCAGCGCGATGGCGAGGAGCGGGCCGAGGAACCCCCCGACCGTATCGAGCGCCTGGCGCACCCCGTAGGCGCGCCCGCGAATGGAGGGCGGCGTGACATCCGCCACCAGCGCGTCCCGCGGCGCGCCGCGGATCCCCTTGCCGATGCGGTCGGCGAAGCGCGCGGCAAACACCATGGCCGGTGCGCCAGCGAGGGCGAAGAACGGCTTCGACGCGGCGCCCAACCCATAGCCGATGAGGATCAG
>NZ_JBAFVS010000104.1:0-295 GCF_043194565.1 Xanthobacter autotrophicus ATCC 700552
CGCGGAGCCGATCCGCTCCCACAGCACCCCCGCGACCACGCTCGCCACCAGCATGGCGATGCCGGTGGCGAGATTGAACAGGCCGAAAGCGGAGCCCCGCAGCGTCGCGGGCGCGTGCTGGGCAACCAGCTTGGCGAGCAGGCCCTGCGTGAGCGCCATGTGCGCCCCCCACAAGGCGATGCCGAGAAAGGCGCCCCACAGCCCCGGCGCGAAGGCCAGCATCAGGTCCGCGCCGATGAGGACCGCCAGCCCCACCAGCAGCAGGCGCGTGGGCGAGGCCTGGTCGGACCAGGCA
>NZ_JBAFVS010000105.1:0-295 GCF_043194565.1 Xanthobacter autotrophicus ATCC 700552
CGCCTGGTCCGACCAGGCCTCGCCCACGCGCCTGCTGCTGGTGGGGCTGGCGGTCCTCATCGGCGCGGACCTGATGCTGGCCTTCGCACCGGGGCTGTGGGGCGCCTTTCTCGGCATCGCCTTGTGGGGCGCGCACATGGCGCTCACGCAGGGCCTGCTCGCCAAGCTGGTTGCCCAGCACGCGCCCGCGACGCTGCGGGGCTCCGCCTTCGGCCTGTTCAATCTCGCCACCGGCATCGCCATGCTGGTGGCGAGCGTCGTCGCGGGGGTGCTGTGGGAGCGGATCGGCTCCGCC
>NZ_JBAFVS010000106.1:0-294 GCF_043194565.1 Xanthobacter autotrophicus ATCC 700552
CGGCGCCGGCACCAGCATCAAGACCCTCTCGGGCAGCGCCGACGGGGCGATCGCGCTCGGCACGAAGGCGCTCACCGTCAACCAGGGGGCCGACGCCACATTCGCCGGCGTCATCTCCGGCAGCGGTGACTTCACCAAGGAGGGGGCGGCCGCCCTCATCCTCACCGGCGCCAACGTCGACTTCACCGGCAAGACGGTGATCGATGCCGGCACGCTGGCTTTGTCGGGCGCGGGCTCCATCGCCAATTCCTCCGCCGTCGCGGTGAATGCCACCTTCGACATTTCCGGCATCGA
>NZ_JBAFVS010000107.1:0-293 GCF_043194565.1 Xanthobacter autotrophicus ATCC 700552
CGGATGGCCTCTGGCTCAACGCCGCCGCCCGGCTGGAGCGGCCCGGCATGCATCTGCCGCCGCAGGCGCTCGCCTCGACCCTGCTGACGCTGCTGCTGCTTCTCGGCGCGCTCTGGCTGGGGCTCAAGCGGATCACCGGCCCCCTGCGCGCGCTGGCCGACGCGGCCGACGCCTTCGGGCTCGGCGCCGAGCCGCCGCCCTTGCCGCGCGACGGCCCGCGTGAGGTGCGCGCGCTCGCCGAGGCTTTGGCCCGGATGCATGAGCGGCTCTTCAAGATGATCGGCGAGCGCACG
>NZ_JBAFVS010000108.1:0-288 GCF_043194565.1 Xanthobacter autotrophicus ATCC 700552
GTTAGCCGGGGTACTGACCAGTGCCCCTTCGCCAGCGGTCTGGCGGTGGCGATGATGCCCTCCTGCGATCCAGGAACGCGGAGCGCGGTGCTCCGTCCGGATCGGCGACGGAGGCGAGCCATGGACGTCTATGCGGGACTGGATGTGTCGCTGGAATCGACCAGCGTGTGCGTGGTGAATGCCGAGGGCAAGGTCATCCGGGAGGGGAAATTGCCCTCCGATCCGGATGCCATCGAGCTGTTCCTCGCCGAATGGGGCGTCCACCTGAAACGCGTCGGGCTGGAAGCC
>NZ_JBAFVS010000109.1:0-284 GCF_043194565.1 Xanthobacter autotrophicus ATCC 700552
AAGGACATCCATCTTTACTATTTCGTCCTGGCGATCTTCCTGTTCGGGTTCCTGGTGATCTACCGCACCATCCACTCCCCGTTCGGGCAGGTCCTGAAAGCCATCCGCGAGAACGAGCCGCGGGCGATCTCGCTCGGCTACAGGGTGAACCAGTACAAGCTGCTCGCCTTCGTGCTGTCGGCCGCTCTGGCCGGACTTGCGGGATCGACCAAGGTGCTGGTGTTCCAGTTGGCCTCACTCACGGACGTCGCCTGGCAGATGTCGGGCGAGGTGATCCTGATGAC
>NZ_JBAFVS010000110.1:0-283 GCF_043194565.1 Xanthobacter autotrophicus ATCC 700552
GAGCCTGTTGCCGAATGGCCCCAGACTGCCGGTATGGAGCGGTCTGCTGATGGTTGGGACGTTGCCCAGCCGTCCCGCCGGGCCGCGGGGCTCAGTTGAGGAGCCATTTCCCGCCCTTTTTGCCCTGGCGGACGGACTCCAAGTGGAGTTTCCTGAAGTTGTGGCCGGCGCAGTGGAGGCTCCATTCGCCCCTGGTTTCCTCGTCGCCCCGCATCATGAAGCCGTCCGCACCCTGGATCTCCTTCATCTGGCCGAACACCGGTTCCACGGTCTGCCCGCGCAG
>NZ_JBAFVS010000111.1:0-274 GCF_043194565.1 Xanthobacter autotrophicus ATCC 700552
ACGCCGGCGCGTCGCCGCCTGCCGCGCGCTCCATGCCGAACCGGACGCCGGGGCGTCCATCCCATGAAGCCCGGCCTGCGGGCCGACAAGGAGGGGCCGCGCGCGGCCTGATGCCATGAGTGAAGCCTTCATCTGCGATGCCGTCCGCACCCCCGTCGGGCGCTATGCCGGCGCCCTTTCCACGGTACGCGCCGACGATCTGGCCGCGATCCCCATCGCCGCCCTGATGGCGCGCAATCCGTCAGTGGACTGGGGTGCGGTGGACGACATCATT
>NZ_JBAFVS010000112.1:0-272 GCF_043194565.1 Xanthobacter autotrophicus ATCC 700552
CCGGCGGGATAGGCGCCGAGCGAATAGACGACGTTCATGGCCACGAGAACGAGCGGCGCGAGGGCCAGCGGCAGGCCCTCGTCGTGCGCCTTCAGCACGAGGAAGGCTTCGCTGAACCGCGCAAGGGTGAACACCACGCCGATGGCGACGACGCCCCAGAACGCGCCGTCGAACTGCCGGAGATCGGCGAGCCGCACCGGCGGCGGACGGCCGGTGGCGCCCTCCTCCCCGATGGCGCGATCCTCGACCCCCAGGATGACGCACGCCACCGC
>NZ_JBAFVS010000113.1:0-269 GCF_043194565.1 Xanthobacter autotrophicus ATCC 700552
CAAAGCGAGGCTCGCCCCCTCCAGCCGGATGAGGCCGGCACCGGCGCTGCGCGTCACCGCGATGCCGGCCTTGGCGAGGAGGTCGACGAGGCTCTCGGCGGGCCCGAGGTCACCCTCGACGGTCACGGCGCGGGGCGCCGGCTGGGCCGGCAGCGTGGCGGGCGCAGGGGGCACGGCGCCGGCCGCATGATCGTAGAAGCCCCGCCCGGACTTGCGCCCCAGCCAGCCGGCGGCCACCAGCTCCTGCTGGGTCAGCGAGGGCCGATAGT
>NZ_JBAFVS010000114.1:0-269 GCF_043194565.1 Xanthobacter autotrophicus ATCC 700552
GCTACCGCCCTTCCCTCACCCAGCAGGAACTGGTGGCGGCGGGTTGGCTCGGCCGCAAGTCTGGGCGCGGTTTCTACGATCATGCAGCCGGCGCCGTGCCCCCTGCGCCCGCCACGCTGCCGGCCCAGCCGGCGCCCCGCGCCGTGACCGTCGAGGGTGACCTCGGACCCGCCGAGGGCCTCGCCGACCTGATCGCCAAGGCCGGCATCGCGGTGACGCGCAGCGCCGGTGCCGGCCTCATCCGGCTGGAGGGGGCGAGCCTCGCTTTA
>NZ_JBAFVS010000115.1:0-264 GCF_043194565.1 Xanthobacter autotrophicus ATCC 700552
GCGGATCGCAGAAATAGGCCTGGAACACCGAGCTCGTCACCGCGAAGTTCACGTCGTGGCCGATGAGATCCATGAGCTCGAACGGCCCCATGCGGAAGCCGCCGGCCTCGCGCATGACGGCATCGATGGTGGCGGCGTCGGCGGCGCGCTCCTCCAGGAGGCGCAGGCCCTCGGCATAGAAGGGCCGCGCCACCCGGTTGACGATGAAGCCGGGGGTCGAGGTGGCGTGCACCGGCACCTTGCCCCAGGCTTCGGCGGTCGCGA
>NZ_JBAFVS010000116.1:0-263 GCF_043194565.1 Xanthobacter autotrophicus ATCC 700552
CCGCGCGGTCCACGTCAAGTCGCGCGAGGCGCAGGCGCTGCGCGTGCTGCTCGCCGGCCGCAAGGCGTTGCTCGGCAAGGTCATCGACATGGAGAACATGATCCGCGGCGTGATCCGGCCGTTCGGCCTGAAGGTCGGCGAGGTGTCGACGGGCCGGTTCGAGGCGCGCGTGCGCGAGCTGGTCGCCGGCATGGCTGAACTTGAACAGATCATCGCGCCGCTGCTCGCGGCCCGTGCGGCGATGCGGTTCGAGTTCACGCGGC
>NZ_JBAFVS010000117.1:0-261 GCF_043194565.1 Xanthobacter autotrophicus ATCC 700552
ACCGAAAGGTCGTGGTGATGGTGCAGCATGGCGAGCGGGGTCGCCGTCATGGCGAGGATCATCACGCCATAGCCCGTGGCCGCGCCAAACAAGGCGACGAGATAAGCGGGCTGCCGGATGATCGCGCCTAAGGGGCGCCCGCCGCTCGATGCGCTCCGCGCGGGCTGCGGCATGTCCACGCCCAGCAGGAGGCCCGCCGCCAGCAGCGAAACCATGGCGAGGATCAGGAACGAGCCGGCATAGTCCGCCGCCAGCAAAGGG
>NZ_JBAFVS010000118.1:0-257 GCF_043194565.1 Xanthobacter autotrophicus ATCC 700552
TCATGGCGGTGGTGTTCGTCGTGGCCGTGCCGATGCTCGTGCTCCATCGCCTCATGGGCATGGGGGTGCTCGTGCCGCTCGGACAGATGCAGCCAGAGGCCGACCGCCATCAGGCACCCGGCGACCACCAACTGCACCGAAATCGCCTCGCCGAGCATGACGACCGCGAGCACCGCGCCCACGAACGGCGCGAGGGAGAAATAGGCCCCGGTCCGCGCCGCACCGAGATGGCGCAAGGCGAGGACGAACAGAGCAAG
>NZ_JBAFVS010000119.1:0-256 GCF_043194565.1 Xanthobacter autotrophicus ATCC 700552
CGGATGCTTCAGCCCCGCTGCGATGGCGGTGATGGAGAGCGACGAGGTGTTCGACGCCAGGATGGCGTCGGGCGCTACGATCTCGTCCAGTGCGGCGAACACCTGCCGCTTCACCTCCAGCTTCTCGACGATGGCCTCCACCACCAGCCCCGCGCCCGCAAGGGCGTCGAGGGACGGGGCGACCGTGATCCGGGCCGCCAGCGCGTCGCGCTCCTCCGCCGGCAGCTTGCCCTTCGCGACCAGCTTGTCGAGGCCG
>NZ_JBAFVS010000120.1:0-247 GCF_043194565.1 Xanthobacter autotrophicus ATCC 700552
TGCTCCGGCTCAAGACACCGATAAGCGCCCGTCGATTCCGAGAACCGTCTGGGCGCTCGGGTTCGTGAGCCTGTTCATGGATATCTCCTCGGAGATGATCCACGCGCTGCTGCCCCTCTTTCTCACCGCGACCCTCGGGGCCAGCGTGGCCGTGGTGGGCCTCATCGAGGGGGTGGGCGAATCCACCGCCGCCATCGTGAAGGTCTTTTCCGGCTACCTGTCCGACCGCATCGGCCGGCGCAAGCCG
>NZ_JBAFVS010000121.1:0-245 GCF_043194565.1 Xanthobacter autotrophicus ATCC 700552
TCCCTTGCTGGCGGCGGAATATGCCGGCTCGTTCCTGATCCTCGCCGTCGTTTCGCTGCTAGCAGCGGGTCTCCTGCAGGCCGTGGACGTGCCGCGGCCCGCGCAGAGCGCATCGGGCGGCGGGCGACCGCTGGGCGCGATCATCCGGCAGCCCGGCTATCTCGTGGCCCTGTTCGGCGCGGCCACGGGCTATGGCGTGATGATCCTCGCCATGACGGCGACCCCGCTCGCCATGCTGCACCATC
>NZ_JBAFVS010000122.1:0-228 GCF_043194565.1 Xanthobacter autotrophicus ATCC 700552
GGCGGTCTTGCCGACCTGGCTCTCGTCCACGGCCTTCATGATGCCGTGCTCCATCAGCATGTCCTCGAGCTCGTCCATCGTGATGGGGGTCGGGATGATGCCGTTGCCCTTGTTGGCGTGAACCTTCTCGGCCAGGTTCCGGTAGTGCTGGGCCTGAACCGAATCGGGCGCATACTCGATCACGGTCATGCGGCGCAGCTCGGCGTGCTGCACGATGTTGTCGCGCGG
>NZ_JBAFVS010000123.1:0-226 GCF_043194565.1 Xanthobacter autotrophicus ATCC 700552
GCCTACAACTTCGGCCGGCGGCTCAAGACCCTGAAGGGTCTCACGCCCTACGAGTTCATCTGCAAACGTTGGACGATCGAGCCCGAAAACTTCACGCTAAATCCGATCCATCAAATGCCGGGACTAAACATCTAAACGCTCGCATAGTCGGGAGGATCATTCGCCTGCCGCCTATCGCGCACGCATGAGATCGTCCCATGAGGTCGGCATTGCTTCATTCGTGTGT
>NZ_JBAFVS010000124.1:0-214 GCF_043194565.1 Xanthobacter autotrophicus ATCC 700552
ACGATAGAATTGCGCGAAGGCCTGGTAGGCGCCGACGAGGCCGGTCCCGAGGCAGAGCAGCGGCAGCGATGCATAAAAGATCCCGAGCGCCCCCAGGAGGCCGCCGAGGGTTCCCAGCACGGCGCCCGCCACGAAGCCGATCCTTCGTCCCACGCGGGCCATCCACAGGGATGCCGGGGCGATGCCGATCGCCGTGCCGAGGAACATGGCCGCC
>NZ_JBAFVS010000125.1:0-214 GCF_043194565.1 Xanthobacter autotrophicus ATCC 700552
GCGATAGAATTGCGCAAAGGCCTGGTAGGTGCCGACGAGGCCCGTCCCGAGGCAGAGCAGCGGCAGCGACGCATAAAAGATTCCGAGCGCCCCCAGCAGGCCCCCGAGGGTTCCAAGCACGGCGCCCGCCACGAAGCCGATCCTTCGCCCCACGCGGGCCATCCACAGGGATGCCGGGGCGATGCCGATCGCCGTGCCGAGGAACATGGCCGCG
>NZ_JBAFVS010000126.1:0-209 GCF_043194565.1 Xanthobacter autotrophicus ATCC 700552
TATTCCACGTGCGCCGTGGAAATGGTGATGCCGCGCGCCTTCTCTTCCGGCGCCTTGTCGATCTGGTCGTACGCCGTGAACGTCGCGCCGCCCGTCTCCGCAAGGATCTTCGTGATCGCCGCCGTCAGCGACGTCTTGCCGTGATCCACGTGACCGATCGTGCCGATGTTGCAGTGCGGCTTCGAGCGGTTGAACTTCTCTTTGGCCAT
>NZ_JBAFVS010000127.1:0-207 GCF_043194565.1 Xanthobacter autotrophicus ATCC 700552
CGCCACGCCCGCGCCAGGCAGGACACGCACCGCCGCACTCGCTCCCCGTCCCGGCCACCGCCAGTCGGGACACCGACGTTCACGCCCGCTCGCGGACATCCGGCATACGCAGGTCGATCACGCCGACGGCGCCGCGCCGGCGCCCGCCGGAACCACGGACCGCCACCAATGGCAGGAACCCTCACGTCGATCCCCAGCCACGGTCCA